>NZ_JBVJDW010000001.1:0-918834 GCF_055582085.1 Streptomyces sp. NPDC042259
CCACCCCGAAAGGCTTCATCGTTCGACTTGCATGTGTTAAGCACGCCGCCAGCGTTCGTCCTGAGCCAGGATCAAACTCTCCGTGAATGTTTACCGGCTATCCGGTGACACTCGCGTTGAGCGGCACAACCAGACGGAATAAGTCCGGTCGTGCACAGCGTCCTCGCTGTGTTGTTGCCTGACAGACCCCGAAGGGACCGGCAGGACTTTTCAAAGGAACCGCGTCCCGATCCTCACGGACCGGAGACGGGGTATTTTATAGTCTGGCGTTGACTTTTGGCACGCTGTTGAGTTCTCAAGGAACGGACGCTTCCTTTGTACTCACCCTCTCGGGCTTTCCTCCGGGCGCTTCCCTTCGGTATTTCGTGTTCCGACTCTATCAGATCCTTTTCCGTGCCGTTCCCGGCTCGAATTCGTTTCCGATCCCCGTCGAAAGGGGGTTTGTTTCGCGCCTTTCGGCGTGAGCACTACGTTAGCGGATTTCCCTGGTGGCTCCTAATCGAGCCGATCGCAATCCTGTTTCGGCACAGCCGAAACAGGACCCCGATCCGGGGTGTGTCCTTGTAGTAGTGGTTGTGCCACCCAGCGGTCCACGCACACGGCGCTGCCCGTCTCAAGCGGCTCGGGCCACGTTAGGCGCTTCGCGCTCCAGAGTCAAGCACCCTCCACGCTACTCCTTCTTGCCCCGGTGACGCGGCACATGGGCCCGGTAGGGACTGACGGTCGGGTCCCCGTCGGTCCAGAAGCGCCAGGGGTGCGTCGCGCCCTCGCCGCCGACGCCCGTGCGGGGGCCGCTGCGGACATGGGCGGCGGGCACAGGGGTGCCGGTGAGGACGGAGAGCGGGGCCTTCGGGCCGGCGCAGATGTCGATGCCGTTCAGGGTGCGGTCGATGTCGAGGGCGGTGGCGAGCCGGGCCGGGCCCTGGGCCAGCTCGCGGTCCTTGCGTGCCTTGGGGCGGCGCGCGCGGGCGAGGTCGGCGCCCTTCGTCACCTCTCCCCCGCGCAGGAGCACACCGCTCGCGGTGCCTTCCGGGCCGCAGACCAGGTTGAGGCTGAACCACATGCCGTAGATGAAGTAGACGTAGGCGTGCCCGGGTGGTCCGAACATGGAGGAGTTCCGCTCGGTGCGGCCCCGGTAGGCGTGGGAGCCGGGGTCCGCCTCGCCCGCGTAGGCCTCGACCTCCGTCAGACGGACCTCGATCGGCCCGTCGGGGGTCATACGCACGAGGGTCCGGCCCAGGAGGTCCGGTGCGACCTCCAGGACGGGACGGTCGAAGAACTTCCGGTCGAGTGGCATACGGTCAGGCGCGGCGATCATGCCAATCGAGCGTAACGGAAGGGTCCGGGAAACGGGCCCGGGGAGGAAGAGCATGGGTTTCAAGAAGCTGCTGGCGAGCCTGGGGGCCGGAGGCGCTTCCGTCGAGACGGTGTTGTTCGAGGAGAACGTCGTCCCTGGTGGGGTCGTCCAGGGTGAAGTGCGGATCCAGGGCGGCTCGGTCGCGCAGCGGATCGAAGGACTGACCGTGGGCCTCCAGGCGCGGGTCGAGGTGGAGGGCGGCGACGGCGAGTACAAGCAGGACGTTCAGTTCACCCGGCTCCAGCTGGGTGGTGCCTTCGAGGTGCAGGCCGGGGCCGTGCACTCGGTGCCGTTCGCGCTGGAGGTCCCGTGGGAGACGCCGATCACCACGTTCATGGGCCGGCATCTGACCGGGATGGACGTGGGCGTGACGACGGAGCTGGCGATCGCCCGTGCGGTGGACTCCGGTGACCTCGATCCGGTGAACGTCCACCCGATGCCGGCCCAGCAGGCCATCCTCGACGCGTTCGGGCAACTGGGCTTCGCGTTCAAGAGCGCCGACCTCGAGCGGGGCCACATCCGGGGGACGCGGCAGCAGCTGCCCTTCTACCAGGAGATCGAGTTCTTCGCCCCGTCGCAGTACCGGGGTCTGAACGAGGTCGAGCTGTCGTTCGTCGCGGACGACCGCGAGATGGACGTCGTGCTGGAGATGGACAAGAAGCCGGGGCTCTTCACGGAGGGCAGCGACTCGTACCGCTCGTTCACCGTCGATCTGCGGTCGTTCGCGCAGACCGACTGGGCGGCCTATCTCAATCAGTGGCTCGCGGAGGTCGGCGGCCAGCGCAACTGGCTGTGACCGGCGCAGGGGCGCGCGTGCGGCGCGCCCCTCTACCGGTGATGCCCGCACCGGTGATGCCCGCACCGGTGATGCCCGCCGGCAGGCGTCGTCAGGCGAGCAGCACCGTCAGCGGGAACTCGCTGTCGGCCCAGTGCTCGACGGTCTCGGCGAAGATGGCCTGGGCGGTGCGGGCGTCCTCGGGGGCCGCGCCGCGGAACGTGGCCCAGTCCACCGCGATCAGCAGACAGCCGCGGACCTTGCCCGCCTCGCGCCACCAGGAGAGGTCCATGAGGCAGTCGGCGAGGGCGTCCCAGTTGTGGCCGAACCAGTCGGGGAAGTCGAGATCGGCCGCGCAGCGGTCGAGGAAGGCCGCCTTGTCGGTCACGCCGGACAGGCGCAGGGGCGCGGCCCGCCAGTCGGCGTCGGCGGCGAGCGCCAGGGCGCGGGCGGGGGTGTCGGCGGGCGGCAGGTCGTAGACGCCCGGCGGGGTGGAGCCGTTGAGGAGCGCGGAGAGCCCGGGTGCGGGCAGCGGGCCGGTCATGGTTGTACCACCGCTTCGAAGGTCTGGTAGTGGTCGCCGGTGTAATAGCGCTCGGCGTGGTCACCGGTGATGATGCGGCGGGCGCCGCGGGTGCGGGCGCCCGGGGTGGGGACGGTGTACTCGTGGTAGTACCCGCGGGCCTGCTTGGGCAGCCGGTTCTCGTAGTTGCCGAAGACGGTGCCGTCCTTGTCGTACGGGAAGGGGCCGCCCCTGTCGATGAGTTCGAGGGTACGGCGGGCTTCGGCCGGAAGCCTGTCCCGGGTGACGGTCTTCATGCCCTTCGCCCAGGCGGGGGCGGCGGTGGACGCGGGCGGGGTCTTGTCGGCCTTGGAGGCACCGGAGGTGCATGCCGGGAGCAGGAGCAGGGGGAGCGAGGCGAGCAGCACGGTCAGGGTGCGCAGGGGCCTGCCCGCCGGCCGTCCGTGTCGTCGTCCGTTTTGTCGAAGCACACTCCGTATGGTCGCAGCCGGTGCCGGTCACGGCCTCGTTAGGCTGGGCACTTTCACTGATCCGCGCGTACAGGAGGTGTTGAGGTGTCCGAGCAGAAGAGGCGGCCGCTCCCCCACGAGTTCCACCCGCCGGTGCCCTCGTTCACGGTGGTGAGCGAGGACGTGGTGCAGGGCGGGAAGTTGGGTGACGCCCAGGTGCAGAGCGGGGGCAACACCTCGCCGCAGTTGCGCTGGGAGGGCTTCCCCGAGGGTACGAAGAGCTTCGCCGTGACGTGCTTCGACCCGGACGCGCCGACCGGCAGCGGGTTCTGGCACTGGTCGCTGTTCGACATCCCGGTGTCGGTGACGGAACTGCCGGCCGGTGCGGGGAGTGCCGGGTTCAAGGGCCTGCCCGAGGGTGCGGTGCACGTGCGCAACGACTACGGGACGCGGGACTTCGGCGGGGCGGCGCCGCCGCCCGGGGACGGGCCGCACCGTTATGTCTTCACGGTGTACGCGGTGGACCGGGAGAAGCTGGGCCCGGACGAGGATGCCACCCCTGCCGTGGTGGGCTTCCACTTGCGGTTCCACGCGCTGGCGCGGGCCGAGCTGATCGGCGAGTACGAGATTCCCGCCCGGGCCTGAGTCCGGTGCCCTCCGGGCGTTTCCCGTGGGCGGCGTCCGGAAATTCCGTTGCGCCCCGCCGTCGCGGACCCGCACAGTGGTGCATGGCTGACGGCGCTCTTCCGGCCGTCGGGCAGCGGATACCGCAGTGGCGGGGGCGGCGGGGCGCGTGAGAGCGTCCGTGGTCTGCCGGAACCCGGCCTGGGCCGGGTGCCCGCGTCCGCTGCCGTGCGCTCCGGGCCCGTGTTCGTACGGGGGAAGGGCCCGGAGCGTTTCCCCCTTCCCGCTTTTCGCGATGTTTCCCCAACTTCCTTTCGCGCTGCGGAAATTGCGTTGTTCCCGGCCGTCCTCCCCGGCACAGTTGAGCCATCTTTGCCGCTGGGGCGGGGACGGTCCGGGAGGTGGACGCAATGCGGGAGACGTTGGTTCTCAATGCGAGCTTCGAGCCGCTGGCGACGGTGTCGTCGCGCCGGGCGGTGGTGCTCGTGATGCAGGACAAGGCCGTCGTGGAGCAGGCTCATCCCGCGTTGCGGATCCGCGCGTCGGCCGTCGAAGTGCCGGTGCCCCGGGTGATCAGGCTTTCCCGGTACGTACGGGTGCCGTTTCGAAGACAGGCGCCGTGGACGCGGCGGGGTGTGCTGGTGCGTGACCGGCACCGGTGCGCGTACTGCGGTCGGCGGGCGACGACGGTCGATCACGTGGTGCCGCGTTCGCGCGGGGGTGCGGACAGCTGGCTGAACACGGTCGCCGCGTGCGCGGAGGACAACCACCGCAAGGCGGACCGTACGCCCGAGCAGGCGGGGATGCGGTTGCTGAGCCGGCCCTTCGAACCGACGCCGTCCCAGTCGCTGTTGTTCGCGCTGGGGGCGGACGGCCGGGCCGGCCTTCCCTCGTGGCTGGCCGCGTCGGCGTAGCGGCTCACCCGCTGCTTCGTCCGCGACCGCCGGAGGGGCCGGTCTCGGCCCGTCCGGCGGTCGCGCCCGCGACGGTGCGGGCCGGGTGTCACGCCAGCAGCAGTTGGGCGATCGCGACGATGCCGACGACGACGATGACCGCGCGCAGGGCGGTCGGGGGGAGACGGCGGCCGACCTTCGCACCGATCTGGCCGCCGATGGCGGACCCCACCGCGATGAGTACGACCGCGGTCCAGTCGAAGTCGGCGACGAACAGGAAGAAGAGGGCGGCGACGCCGTTGACGACGACGGCGAGGATGTTCTTCAGGCCGTTGATGCGCTGGAGGTCGTCGCGCAGGAGCAGCCCCATGAGGGAGAGGTACAGGACCCCTTGGGCCGCGCCGAAGTAGCCGCCGTACATGCTGGACAGCAGCAGGCCGACGATCAGGGCGACGCCGCCGTCGCCGCTTCCTTCGGTGCCGTTGCGTTCGCGGCGGCGGGCGAGGGCCCTGGCGAGCCGGGGCTGGAGGACGACGAGCACCAGGGCGATGGCGATGAGGGCGGGCACGATCGCGTCGAAGGCCTTCGACGGGAGTGCGAGCAGCAGGATCGCTCCGACGAGGCCGCCGATCAGGGCGGTGACGCCGAAGCGGAGGACGCGGCGGCGCTGGCCGCGCAGTTCACGGCGGTAGCCCAGGGCGCCGCTGATGTTGCCGGTGACGAGGCCGAGCGTGTTGGAGACGTTGGCGGTGATGGGGGGCAGTCCGGTGGCGAGGAGCACCGGAAAGGTGAACAGGGTGCCGGAGCCGACGATGGTGTTGATGGTGCCGGCGCCGATGCCGGCCGCGAAGACCGCGAGTGCTTCCCAGATGGACAATGCCATCTCCTTTGGTCAGTGTGTCGCCTCCCCGCCGGTTAAGGGGTCGAGGGGCCACACTGATCATGCACCAGGACTGATCTTCGTCAACAGTGGACGGGCTTCAGTCGATCGTCGGCTGCTCGCGGCGCGGGGGCTCCTTGGTCTCCTTCGAACCCCGGCTCATGGGGCCGAAGTTGCCGACGGCGCCGCTGAGGCCCTTGAGGGCGTCGCCGATTTCGCTGGGCACGATCCAGAGCTTGTTGGCGTCGCCTTCGGCGATCTTCGGGAGCATCTGGAGGTACTGGTAGGACAGCAGCTTCTCGTCGGCGTCGCCCGCGTGGATGGACTCGAAGACCGTGCGGATGGCCTGGGCCTCGCCCTCGGCGCGCAGCGCGGCGGCCTTGGCCTCGCCCTCGGCACGCAGGATGGCGGACTGCTTCTCGCCCTCGGCGGTCAGGATCTGCGACTGGCGGATGCCTTCGGCGGTGAGGATCGCGGCGCGCTTGTCACGGTCGGCGCGCATCTGCTTCTCCATCGAGTCCTGGATGGAGGTCGGCGGCTCGATGGCCTTGAGCTCGACGCGGTTGACGCGGATGCCCCATTTCCCGGTGGCCTCGTCGAGGACGCCGCGCAGGGCGGCGTTGATCTCCTCGCGGGAGGTGAGGGTCCGCTCCAGGTCCATGCCGCCGATGATGTTGCGCAGGGTGGTGACGGTGAGCTGCTCGATGGCCTGGATGAAGCTGGAGACCTCGTAGGTGGCGGCCCGGGCGTCGGTCACCTGGTAGTAGATGACGGTGTCGATGTTGACGACCAGGTTGTCCTGGGTGATCACCGGCTGCGGCGGGAACGGCACGACCTGCTCGCGGAGGTCGATGCGGTTGCGGATGGAGTCGATGAACGGGACGACGATGTTCAGGCCCGCGTTGAGGGTGCGGGTGTAGCGGCCGAAGCGCTCGACGATGGCGGCGCTGGCCTGTGGGATCACCTGCACCGTCTTCATGAGGGCGATGAAGACGAGCACCACCAGGATGATCAGGACGATGATGATCGGTTCCATCGTGGCTCCCCGTGCCTTGGTCGTGATGTCGGGTCCGGTCGATCGGACCGCCGGTCGGGGCAGTCGTTGATCGATTCCCTGAAGTCTTTCAGAACCCTCCGCCGCCGTGCAGGCGTTGGGCCCACATCGCGTGGATCGCTCACATCACGACGGCCGTCGCGCCGTCGATCTCGATGACGTCCACCTGCTGCCCCGCCTCGAAGATCCGCTCGGTGTCGTACGAGCGGGCCGACCAGATCTCCCCGGCGAGCTTGATGCGGCCACCGCCGGCGTCGACCCGCTCGACCACGACGGCCTGACGGCCCTTGAGGGCGTCGACTCCCGACATCAGCTCGGGGCGCTGCGCCCTGTGCCGGGCGGCGATGGGGCGCACCACGGCGATGAGGGCGACGGAGACGGCGGCGAAGATCACGAACTGTGCCACGGTGCCGCCGCCGAGGGCGGAGGTGACGGCGGCGGCGACGGCTCCGACCGCGAACATGCCGAACTCGGGCATCGCGGTGACGACCAGCGGAATACCCAGCCCGACGGCGGCGACGAGCCACCACACCCATGCGTCCACCCGTTCATGGTAGGCGCGGGGGCGTCGGCGGGACAGGGCGCCGGGGAATGCTTCGGGGCGCCTCCCCCGGTCCTCGGGCGCGGGCCGGGGGGTGAGCGCCCGTGGGCGCGGCGTCGTTACGAGAGCGGCAGGCCCTGGGCGGTCCAGCGGTCTCCGTGGCGCTCGACGATCAGGGGGAGGCCGAAGCAGTGGGAGAGGTTGCGGGAGGTGAGCTCCAGCTCGACGGGGCCGGCGGCGAGCACCTTGCCCTGTCGGATCATCAGGACGTGGGTGAAGCCGGGCGGGATTTCCTCGACGTGGTGGGTGACCATGACCATCGAGGGGGCGAGCGGGTCCTTGGCGAGCCGGCCGAGACGGCGGACGAGGTCCTCGCGACCGCCGAGGTCGAGGCCCGCGGCGGGCTCGTCGAGCAGCAGCAGCTCGGGGTCGGTCATCATCGCGCGGGCGATGAGGGTGCGCTTGCGCTCGCCCTCGGAGAGGGTGCCGAACTTCCGGTCCAGGAAGTCCGTCATGCCGAGCACGTCGAGGAAGGCGCGGGCGCGCCGCTCGTCGACGTCCTCGTAGTCCTCCTGCCAGGTGGCCGTCATGCCGTAGGCGGCGGTCAGTACCGTCTCCAGGACGGTCTGGGTGCGCGGCAGCTTGTCGGCGAGGGCGATGCCCGCCATGCCGATGCGGGGGCGCAGCTCGAAGACGTCCACCTTGCCGAGCTTCTCGCCGAGGACCGTGGCCGTGCCCTTGGTCGGGAAGAGGTAGCTGGAGGCGACATTGAGGAGAGTGGTCTTGCCGGCGCCGTTCGGGCCGAGGATGACCCAGCGCTCGCCCTCCTTGACCGACCAGGAGACCTGGTCCACCAGAGCCCGGCCCTCGCGGACCACGGATACGTCCACCAGTTCCAGCACATCGCTCATGAGCGCGTTGTCTCCCATTGCAGTCTCGTCGTCGCTTCGCCTGTCGGCGCAGCCCCCGGGGAAAACCTACGCCACCGGCTGTCGGTGCCAGTCCTTAGGCTGGTGACCATGCTCGATGAACATCGCTCAGGACGGCTCACAGCGTGGGGAAATGCCCTGATTGCCGGATTTGCCGCGCCCGATGACGCCGCACACCACATCACCGGGGACGACGTTGTGCATCGCGTCACCGGTCTGCCCGGGGAATCGGGGCCGGTCGGACTGACCCTCGCGCTGGGCAGGCTGCGCGCGCTCGGGGCGAGGGGGCTGCGGCTCGCGCTTCCCGCGCCGGGCCATCCGCTGGGGCTGAGCGGCCCGCCGGAGTTCAACGCCCGCGCGCTGGAGGCCGAGGAGGCGGTCGTCGCCACGGGGGTGGCGCTCGGGCTCGTTCCGGAGGTGTACGAGGCGGGACCCGAGGGCGATGTGCACGTGGAGGTGCTGTGGCACTGCCTGCCCGTGCGGGACACCCCGCCCGCGGACGTCCCCTCGCTCGGGGAGGCCGAGCGGGAGCTGGCCGAGGCCCTGCGTGATGCGACGGAGGTGCTCTCCCGGCTGGACGTGGCGGGTTCGGGCCCGGTGGCCCAGGCCGCCCTGGACGCCTACCGGGCGCGGGCCGAGCGGGGGCGCGAGGTGCTCGCGCCCGGATACCCGCCGCGCGCGGTGCGGGTCCTGGAGCTGGCGCAGCGGGTGGGCGCGCTGATCGCGATCGCCTGCGAGCCGGGCGACCGCGAGGGCCGTGAGCACGGTGGGGCGGTGAGCGCGTCGGAGATCGCCGCGCGGGCCGAGGCGCTGCGGCCGGTGGAGCGGACGGCCCGCCGGGCCCAGGTGGCGGCGTACAACGCCATGGTGGAAGAACGGGAGCGGCGCTGACCTCATGCGGACGTGCGAGAAGGCCCTGCGGACCGACCGGTCCACGGGGCCTTCTCCGACGCTCGGGGCGAGACGGTTGTGTCAGGCGTTGACGCAGGTGTTGCCGAACGTGGGGTTGAGGATGCCGAGGAGGATGTCGACGGTGTTGCCGCAGATGTTCAGCGGCACGTCGATGGGCACCTGGATGACGTTGCCCGAGACGATGCCCGGCGAGCCCTTGGTCACGCCGTGGGCGCCGGCGCCATGACGGCCGTCGCGCCCGTTGTGATCCTCGTTCGCGGACGCGGCGCCGGCGGTGGTCCCGACGACGACGCCTGCCGCGGCCAGAACGAGGACGGCCTTTTTGGCACTGTTCATGAGGTGTCTTCCTTTTGCTGATGTCCCAGTACGCGACCCCAGCCGCGGGGTCGCGTACTGATGAACGCCAGCGAACCGCCGATGGCACGGCCAGCGGCGGTGTTGCCCTCATTCGGACGATCGCTCGTCGCCGGAGCCCGGCCCCGTCGGAACGGGGCCGGGCGGGCGGAACGGGTCCGCGTTACTTGTTGACGCAGGCGTTCCCGGCGGCGGGGTTGAACAGGCCGACCACGCTGACGGTGTTGCCGCAGAGGTTCACCGGGATCTCGACGGGCACCTGAACGATGTTGCCGGAGACGATGCCGGGGGAGTTCTTCGCCTCGGCGTGGGCGCCGTGCGCGGAGGCCGTGCCCGCCCCGGCGAGGGCGAGACCGCCGACGGCGATGGTGACGGCTGCGGCCTTCTTCATGTTCTTCACTTCTTTGATGCCTTCCTGAAACGTTGCCACGGCCAGCCGCCGCGGTACGCATGGAGAACGGGTCACCGCCGGTCTGGATGCGGGGCCGGGCCTACGACCACACGACCGTATGAATCTCTGATCAGAAGACGACGTTCCGTTAAGCCGGGCTCAGTCCCCGATCCCGTGGCGTACCGCCCACAGCGCCGCCTGGGTCCGGTCGGCGAGGTCGAGTTTCATCAGGATGTTCGACACGTGGGTCTTGACAGTCTTCTCGGACAGCACGAGGGCACGGGCGATCTCCCGGTTGGACCGGCCGTCCGCGATCAGCGCGAGCACCTCCCGCTCCCGTTCGGTCAGCCCGTTGCCCCGCCCGTGGCCGCCACCGGTCTCCTCCTGGGCCAGCAGGGCCCCGGCGACCTCGGGCTGCAACAGCACATGCCCGGCGTGCACGGACCGGATCGCGCCGGCCAGGGCGTCGGGGTCCACGTCCTTGTAGACGTAGCCGGCCGCCCCGGCCCGGAGCGCCGGGACGACCGTGCGCTGCTCGGTGAAGCTGGTGACGATCAGCACCCGGGCGGGGTTGGCCAGCTCGCGCAGCTTGCGCAGCGCCTCGATGCCGTCGGTGCCGGGCATCTTCACGTCCATCAGGACGACGTCGGGCCGCAGCTCCTCGGCGCGGGCGACGCCTTCGGCGCCGTCCGCCGCCTCACCCACCACCTCGATGTCGTCCTGGACCTCCAGGAACGTCCGCAGCCCCCGGCGCACCACCTGGTGGTCGTCGACCAGCAGGACCCGGATCGCCCTTCCGCCGGGGCGCTCCGCGCCGCCCTCGTGTGCCTCAGACACCCGGCACCTCCATCTCGATCGTGGTGCCCTTGCCGGGCTCCGATGTCACGGTCAGCCTGCCGCCGACGCCGCTCGCCCGGTCCCGCATCGAGACGAGGCCGAGGTGGCGGCCGGCCCGGCGGACGGCCGAGGGGTCGAAGCCCCGGCCGTCGTCGGCCACGCGCAGCACCACCACCGGGCCGACGCGGCTGACGACGACCTCGACGCGCTCGGCGCCGGAGTGCCGCAGCGCGTTGTGCAGGGCCTCCTGGGCGACGCGCAGCATCGCCTCCTCCTGGGCGGCGGGCAGGGCCCGTACACCGTTCGCGGCGAAGGTGACGTGTGCGGCATGGGCCCGGTCGAGGACCTTGATCTGGGTGCGCAGGGTGGCGACCAGCCCGTCCTCGTCGAGCCCGGCGGGGCGCAGCTCCACCACCGCGGCGCGCAGCTCGTCGGCCGCCTCGGCCGCGAGCTGCGCGACCTGCTGCAGCTCGCCCTTGGCGCGGGCGGGGTCGCGGTCCACCAGGGCGGTGGCGGCCTGGGCGGTCAGCCGCAGGGAGAAGAGCTTCTGGGCGACGGCGTCGTGCAGCTCGTGGGCGAGCCGGGCCCGCTCGCCCGCGATGGTCAGCTCACGGCTGCGCTCGTAGAGGCGGGCGTTGGTGAGGGCTATGGCGGCGTGCTGGGCGAGCACGCCGAGCAGTTCCTCGTCCTCGGCGGTGAAGCCGCAGCCGCCGCGCTCGGACGGGGTCCGCCGCGCCGTCCTCTTGTTGGCCAGGAACAGCGCGCCGAGGATCTCGTCGCCGTCGGCGACGGGCATGCCGAGGAAATCGCTCATCTCGGGGTGGGCGTCGGGCCAGCCCTCGAAGCGGGGGTCCTCGCGGACGTCGGCGAGGCGCTGGGTGGTGGCCTCCCGGAGCATCGCGGCGAGGATCCCGTGCTGGCGCGGCAGCGGACCGATGGCCTTCCACTCCTCGTCGCTGATGCCGTCGACGACGAACTGGGCAAAGCCGCCGTGATCGTCGGGAACGCCGAGCGCCGCGTACTCGGCGTCCAGCAGCTCGCGGGCGGAGACGACGATCGTCTTGAGCACGTCACGCACCTCGAGGTGCCTGCTCATGGCGAGGAGCGCGGTACTCACGGCGGTGAGGCCGGAGCGTGGGCCATTGGTCATGGCTTCACCGTATCGACGGGCAAGGGGGGACGTATCCGCCCAGCGTCGCCCGGGGGTAGGTCTCAGGGCCTAGGCCGCTGCGTGGCGGTGTCCTCAATCGCCGGACAGGCTCGATTCGAGCCTGTCCGGCGATTGAGGACGCGCCCGCAGGGCGCCATGCCGCCGCAGGCGGCAAAGACGGCCCGCAGCCGAAGAAGAGGCCGGCCAGGCCAGAGGCGCTCGCCGCCGCACGCGGCACAACGGACCCGCCGGGAAGGCACAGGCATGGGCCCCGAAACCACGGGCACAAGAATCCGCATGTGCCCCTCATCGCGGCCGTCCGGGGACCAGACTCGAGATATGTCTATACCAACGACACGATGGACCCCCACCCACGGTGACCCCTACCGGCCGGTGCCCTACCGCCCCGAGCGGATGCCCGCCGAGGAGTCCCTCGCCCGCGCCGCCGAGCTGCGGGAGCGAATGGACCGGCGCCGGACCGTCCGGCGGTTCTCCGCCGACCCGGTGCCCGAGCAGGCCGTGCGGGACGCGATCGCGTGCGCGGCCACCGCGCCCTCCGGGGCGCACCAGCAGCCATGGACGTTCGTGCTGGTGAAGGATCCCGAGGTGCGGCGGCGGATCCGGGCGGCGGCGGAGGAAGAGGAGCGGATCTCCTACGACGGCCGGCTGGGCGAGGAGTGGCTGGCGGCGCTGCGGCCGCTGGGCACCGACGAGGTCAAGCCGCACCTGACGGACGCGCCCGCGCTGATCGTGGTCTTCCAGCAGCGCTACTGGCTGGGCGAGGACGGCGACAAGCGCAAGCACTACTACGTGGACGAGTCGGTCGGCATCGGGGTGGGGATGCTGCTCTCGGCCCTGCACCTGTCGGGGCTGGCGGCGCTGATCCACACGCCGAGCCCCATGCGGTTCCTGGCGGAGGTGCTGGGCCGCCCGGCGAACGAGAAGGCCTTCGCGGTGATCCCGGTGGGGTATCCGGCGGCGGACTGCCAGGTGCCGGATCTGGTCCGCAAGAGCCTCGACCAGGTGCTCGTCGAGATCTGACGGGCCCCCCGGGGCCCGGGCGGCCACATCCGCGTACGCGAACGGTCACACCGGGCGACCGTCGGGACTCTCCGGTGTGACCCCGCGCATAGGACCCACATCACTTACGAACTCGGCTAGTGGACGGATAAGACTGCTGTAAGCGGGTAGCCGGGGCGTTTTCGGTGCCCTTCGCACCCCCCGCCGCAACGAAGCGGGATAGTACGTCACACCTTTGCCACACGATTTTGCAGCCGCTAACAATTGCCCAGTCGCACGGCGCCGTCGAACGAAACACGGCGCTCACCGCGCCAGTCCGGCCCTTGCGACTCACGCGATTGGAAGAGGTTCCGCTCACTCATGCGCTCCCCCATCTCTGGTTATAGCCGCCTGCCCAAGGCCCACAAGCTTTCCGTGGCCGGTATCGCCGCCGTCGGCGCCGCCTCGCTCGCCTTCGCCGTCGTCCCCGGTGCCGCCGCCGACGAGGACAAGCAGTCCGTCGGCGTCAAGCCGGTCGCCTGGAGCGCCTCCGAGTTCGGTACGGAGCACCAGCAGAACGAGCTGACCAAGCAGTCCGACAACGCCGCCAAGCTGGCGAAGGCGCAGGCCGAGGCCAAGAAGAAGGCCGACGCCGCGGCCGCCAAGGCCAAGGCCGACAAGGAGCGGGCCGACAAGGAAGCCGCGAGCCGTTCGGCCGCGCGCAAGCCCGCCCCGGTCGCGCCCGCCCCGGCGAAGAAGGTCTACGCGAACAACCTCGACGGTTGGATCAACGAGGCGCTGGACATCATGCGCGCCAAGGGCATCCCCGGCTCCTACGAGGGCATCAAGCGCAACATCATGCGTGAGTCGACCGGCAACCCGCGGGCGATCAACAACTGGGACATCAACGCCATCAACGGCATCCCCTCCAAGGGCCTGCTCCAGGTGATCGACCCGACCTTCAAGGCGTACCACGTCGAGGGCACCTCCTGGGACATCTACGACCCGGTCGCCAACATCACCGCGGCCTGCAACTACGCGGCCGACAAGTACGGCTCGATGGACAACGTCAACTCCGCGTACTGAGAGTCGACGGCAGCGTCTACGCCGAAGGGCGGCACCCGGATCGGGTGCCGCCCTTCGGCCTGCGGCGGGCGAGGCTCCTCTTGCCTGCAGGCCGTCTTTGCCGCCTGCGGCGGCGAGCGCCGCTTGCCTGGGCGGCGCCTCCTTCGGCCTGCGGGCCGTCTTTGCCGCCTGCGGCGGCTTGGCGCCCTGCGGGCGCGTCCTCAATCGTCGGACGGGCTGATTCGGCTGAGGTCAGCCACAACCAGCCCGTCCGGCGATTGAGGACAGCGCCGCGCAGCGGTGCGGTGGTGCCCTAGTTGCGCATGACCTCCGGCTCATGGCGGCGCAGCAGGCGCGCGACCGCGAAGCCGCAGATCACACCGAGGATGATCAGCACGGTCATGTCGATGCCCCACTGGGCGGCGGTGTGCTCCCAGAGCGGATCGAAGTTCTTCGGGTCGCCCTTGTCCATCGGGGCCATGATGTGCGAGAGGTCCAGCGTGGCGCCGGCGGCGCCGATGGCCCAGCGGGACGGCATCAGCCAGGCGAACTGCTCGATGCCCGGCGAGTCGTAGATCTTGAACATGATGCCGGTGAAGACGACCTGGACGATCGCGAACATGACCAGCAGCGGCATGGTCTTCTCGGCGGTCTTCACCAGGGCGGAGATGACCAGGCCGATCATCATCGAGGTGAAGCCGAGGGCGATGATCACCAGGCAGAGTTCGGCGGCCGGCAGGGCCTTGAGGATCAGCCCCTCCGCCGGCAGCTCGCGGACCGAGAAGCCGATGGCGGAGATGATGACGCCCTGCACCGCGGTGATCAGTCCGAGGATGATCACCTTGGACATCAGATACGCCGAGCGGGAGAGGCCGACGGCGCGCTCCCGTTCGTAGATCACCCGTTCCTTGATCAGCTCGCGGACGGAGTTGGCCGCGCCGGAGAAGCACGCGCCGACCGCGAGGATCAGCATGATCGTTCCGGCGTCCTGGTTGAAGTGCCCCTTTCCGGGCGCCGCCAGGCCGAAGTCGGAGGGGATGACGCAGCTGACGCCGCCGAGCACGGCGGGCAGGATGAGCATCAGGCCCATGAAGCCGCGGTCCGAGGCGATGACCGAGACGTACCGGCGCATCAGCGTCCACAGCTGGGAGCCCCAGCTCTGCGGCTTGGGCGGGCGGACCATCTGGGGCTGTACGTGTACGGCCTGCGGGGCGACGGCGTCGAGGTCCGCGGCGTACAGCTGGTAGTGCTGCGAACCGCGCCAGCGGCCCGACCAGTCGTAGTCCCGGTAGTTCTCGAAGGCGGAGAAGACGTCGGCCCAGGTCTCGTACCCGAAGAAGTTGAGCGCCTCCTCCGGCGGGCCGAAGTAGGCGACCGAGCCACCGGGCGCCATGACCAGCAGCTTGTCGCAGAGCGCCAGCTCGGCGACGGAGTGGGTGACGACGAGGACCGTACGGCCGTCGTCGGCGAGCCCGCGCAGCAGCTGCATGACGTCGCGGTCCATGCCCGGGTCGAGACCGGAGGTCGGCTCGTCCAGGAAGATCAGCGACGGCTTGGTGAGCAGCTCCAGGGCGACGGAGACACGCTTGCGCTGACCGCCGGAGAGGGAGGTGACCTTCTTGTCGGCGTGGATGTCGAGCTTCAGCTCGCCCAGGACCTCCGTTATGCGGGCCTCGCGCTCCGAGGCCGCGGTGTCGCCGGGGAAGCGGAGCTTGGCCGCGTACCTCAGCGCCTTCCGGACGGTGAGTTCCTTGTGCAGGATGTCGTCCTGCGGGACGAGACCGATGCGCTGGCGCAGTTCGGCGAACTGCTTGTACAGGTTCCGGTTGTCGTAGAGGACGTCGCCCTCGTTGGCCGGGCGGTAGCCGGTGAGCGCCTTGAGCAGGGTGGACTTGCCGGAGCCGGACGGGCCGATGACCGCGATCAGCGACTTCTCCGGGACGCCGAAGGAGACGTCCTTGAGGATCTGCTTGCCACCGTCGACGGTGACCGTCAGATGACGGGCGGAGAAGGAGACGTCGCCGGTGTCGACGAACTCTTCCAGGCGGTCGCCGACCAGGCGGAACGTGGAGTGACCGACACCGATGATGTCGTTCGGGCCGATGATCTGCTGGCGGACCGGCTGACCGTTGACGTACGTGCCGTTGTGGCTGCCGAGGTCGACGATCTCGAAGCGGCCGTCGTGCGTGGCCCGGAACTCGGCGTGGTGCCGGGAGACCTGGAGGTCGGAGACGACCAGCTCGTTCTCCAGGGAACGGCCGATGCGCATCACCCGGCCGAGCGCCATCTGGTGGAAGCTGGTGGGGCTGCGGTCGCCGTGGGCGGGCGGGGCTCCGGCGGCGCCGCCGGGCGCCTGGTACGCGGGCGACTGCTGCTGCGGGACGTACGCCTGCTGGTGCTGCGGCTGCTGGTTCTGGGGCTGCTGCCAGCCGCCGCCCTGCTGCGCGGGCGCCTGGTACTGCTGCGGCTGCTGGGGCTGCTGCCAGCCCATGCCCGGCTGCTGCTGGTGCTGGGGCGGTGCCTGCCGGCCCTGGACGGGCGCGGCCATCGCGGTGTGCGCGTTGTAGATGTCCGCGACGGGTGCGGAGGCGCCGGCGACGGTGAGATTCAGCCGCGGGCCGTCCGTCGCGTTGCCCAGGTTCACCGCCTGGCCGGGGCCGATCTCCATCTGCTGGATCCGCTGGCCCTGTACATAGGTGCCGTTGGTGCTGCCGTGGTCCTCGATGACCCAACTGTGCCCGCCCCACCGCACGGTGGCGTGCCGCCACGAGACCCGGGCGTCCTCCAGCACCATGTCACCCTGGGGGTCGCGCCCCAGGGTGTACGACCTGGACGGATCGAGCGTCCACGTCTGTCCATTCAATTCCAGTACGAGTTCCGGCACTCCATGCCCCACTACTTGTCCCCCGATGCACCCCTCGCGCAGGAAGTCTGCACAGGGAGTCTAGGGATGGCGAACATCGGGTGGAACTATTTCAGGCCCGGTGGCCGATCCGAAACTCGGGGACTGACGCAGTCGTGTAACAGGCACCGTTGGGTCGGCTCACAGGCACCGTTGACTCGGCCGAAACTCGCCCGGAGAGTAGTAACCGCCCATGGATGCGTACGGAACGTGCGCTTCCGGGGCAAGGGGTCGGGATCGGGGGGCCGTGATGACCATCGGCAGCGGTAGCCGCCGCGTGCGCGGCGCACATGTACTGCTCACCGCCATAGCGGCGGTGAGCTGGTCTTTCCTCACCATGGCGGCGGTCGCGGCGGCGGGCCTGCATCTGCTCGGGGCGGACGGGGCGGGCGCGCTCGGCCCCATGACGGCGGCCGCGATCGTACTCGCCGTGGGGGGATCCGTCACACCTTCGGGCGATGTAGAGGCGTTTGGTCTCCAGGCGTCCGGCGCGTCCACCGCGATCGACGTCGCGCCTTTGGGGGTGAGCCTGGCGGGGGCGCTGCTCCTGGGCTGGGTCTTCGCCCGGTCGCTGCGGGCCGCCGGGGGCACCCCGCGCCCGGTGGAACTGCTCGCCCGGGTGATCGCGGTGGCCGGGCTCTTCCTGCTGCTGCTCGCCGGGCTCGCCTGGGCGGGCGAGGACACCGTGACCATCGACGGCAAGGAGCTGGGCCTTCCCGGCAGCGGTACGGGCGGGGGCCCGCATCTGGAGATTCCCGGCCTCGGCGACATCGGCGGCGGTCTGCCGGACCGGCTCGCCGATCTCGCGGGCGCCAAGGCCGCGGTCGGATTCAGTGTGCGGACGGGGCCCTCGCTGCTGGCGGGAGCGCTGTGGGTGCTCACCGTCCTGGTGATCGCGCTGCTGGTCTCGCGCCGGGCGCCCCTGCCGAGCGGCTGGGGCGCGGTGGACCGCGCCGTACGCCCGGCGGTCTCGGCCCTGTGCGCGGTGCTGGTGCTGGCGGTCGGCGCGGGTCTCGCCGCGGCGGCGTACGCGGCGGGGAGCGACGACCATCCGCGGCGGGTGCTGGGAGCGGCGCTGCTCGGGACGCCGAACGGGGTGTGGCTGGCGGTACCGCTGGGGCTGCTGGTCCCCTGGCGGGGCTCGGCCAGCGGGGCGCTCACCCAGGTGCTGCCCGCCCCGCTGGACGAGCTGCTGGGCATGCGCGCGGACGAGACGGTGACGGTGGGCCGGCTCGCGGAGTTCGACAGCCGGGTGTGGCTGCTGACCGTGGCGTGCGTGCTGCTCATGCTGACGGCGGGGCTGCTCACCGCGGTCCGCACGCCGCGCGACGGGGCCGGGCCGGTGGGTTTCGCCGCCCGGTGCGCGCTGCGGCTCGGTCTCGTCTCGGCGCTCGTGCTGCCGCTGCTGGTGCTGCTGACCCGGGTGAAGGCGGACGCGAGCCTGTCGGTGCTGGGCTTCGACGCCTTCGGCGCGGGGCTGGAGCTGAGCGGAAACGCCCCCGCGGCCTTGGCGCTGGGGGGCTTGTGGGGGGCCGGCGCCGGGGTGTGCGGGGCGCTGCTGGCCTGGATCACGGGCGCGGCCGGCCGCCGGGCCACCGGGCGCGCGCCGGGGGCGGGCGCGGCCGGCGCGCACCCCGATCCGGTCTGGCTGCCGGGGCCGTACAACCCCTCGTCGTCGTACCGTCCCTCGCGCGGGGACACCAACCCCTATCTACGGCCGGGCGTAACCGACCCGCCCCACTCCCCCGGCCCCGGCGACCCGAGCGCCCAGACCCAGACCTGGGCGGGTCCACCACCCCTGCCGCCCCGCCCCCGACCGCGCTACGGAACTCCCCCGGAGGAGCCACCCCCACCCGGGGTACCGGGGCGCCGACGCTGACGCGGACCGGACGGGACGGCTGGGCCGTGTCCGACGGATCACGTGGGCAGACGCTGCGGCCCGTGGCGTGTGCACCACCGCTGCGCGGCGGTGTCCTCAAGCGCCGGACAGGCTCACTTTCAGCCTGTCCGGCGCTTGAGGACGCGCCCGCAGGGCGCTCAGCCGCCGCAGACGGCCGGACGGCCCGAAGCCGAAGAAGACGCCGGCCAGGCGAGAGGCTCGCCGCCGCGGGCGGCAACGACGGCCGGTAGCCGAAGATGCGCCGGACACGGCAGTGTGGCACCCGTCCGGTGCAGCCCGGCCCGGCCGGAGCCCATCACCGCCCGGGGGCAGGGGCGCCCGGCCGGTCCGGTCCGATCCCGCGGCCAGCGGGACCGTGCCCGTCCCGGTCCCCGGGACACTTGTGCGGGGCTGGCGGGGCGCCGGATAACGTAGGGGTCACCATGAGCGCATCGCAGACCCCGCCTGCCAACGCCGTACTCGGCGACGACGACCCGACCCTCCTGGTCAAGATCTTCGGGAAGGACCGGCCGGGCATCACCGCCGGGCTCTTCGACACTCTCGCCGCCTACGCCGTGGACGTCATAGACATCGAGCAGGTCGTCACCCGGGGCCGGATCACCCTGTGCGTCCTGGTCACCGCCCCCGAGGGGGGAACCGGTGCCGAGGGCGGGCTGCGGGCGACCGTGCACAGCTGGGCGGAGTCCCTGCGGCTCCAGGCGGAGATCATCTCCGGCAGGGGCGACAACCGGCCGCGCGGTACGGGCCGTTCCCATGTGACCGTGCTCGGCCACCCGCTCACGGCGGAGTCGACGGCGGCCATCGCCGCCCGCATCACCGGCACCGGCGGCAACATCGACCGCATCTTCCGGCTCGCCAAGTACCCCGTGACGGCGGTGGAGTTCGCGGTCTCGGGCGCGGAGACGGAGGCGCTGCGCACCGCGCTGGCCACCGAGGCGGCCGCACTCGGGGTCGATGTGGCGGTCGTGGCGGCCGGGCTCCAGCGGCGGGCGCAGCGCCTGGTGGTGATGGACGTCGACTCGACGCTGATCCAGGACGAGGTCATCGAGCTGTTCGCGGCACACGCCGGCTGTGAGGCCGAGGTCGCGGAGGTGACCGCCCGGGCAATGCGGGGCGAGCTGGATTTCGAGCAGTCGCTGCACGCTCGGGTGGCGTTGCTGGCGGGGCTCGACGAGTCGGTGGCGGAGAAGGTGCGCGCGGAGGTCCGGCTCACACCGGGTGCCCGGACGCTGATCCGGACGCTCAAGCGGCTCGGATATCAGGTGGGCGTCGTTTCCGGCGGTTTCACCCAGGTCACCGACGATCTGCGGGAACGGCTGGGGCTGGACTTCGCTTCCGCGAACACGTTGGAGATCGTCGACGGCAAGCTGACGGGCCGGGTCACCGGCGAGATCGTGGACCGGGCGGGCAAGGCCCGGCTGCTGCGCCGGTTCGCCGCCGAGGCGGGGGTTCCGCTGTCGCAGACCGTGGCGATCGGGGACGGCGCGAACGATCTGGACATGCTCAACGCGGCGGGCCTGGGCGTGGCGTTCAACGCGAAGCCCGTGGTGCGCGAAGCGGCGCACACCGCCGTGAACGTGCCGTTCCTCGACACGGTGCTGTACCTGCTGGGTGTCACCCGCGAAGAGGTCGAGGCCGCCAACACGCACGAGTGACCGGACGGGGGCCTGGACGATGCCTCTCGCCTGGCCGGCGGTCTCTTCGGCTGCGGGCCCGTCCTGCCGCCTGCGGCGGCTTAGCGCCCTGCGGGCGCGTCCTCAAGCGCCGGACGGGCTTGATTTGGCTGGCCTCAGCCGCAACCGGCCCGGACGGGCTGCTGGGGACAGGCCCAGCCAAGCCCGTCCGGCGATTGAGGACACAGCACAGCAGCCCGTCCGGCGCTTGAGGACACCGCACAGCAAGCCCGTCCGGCGATTGAGGACACCGCCGCGCAGCGAGACGTGCGCCTGCCACAGCCCGCGAGGGCAAGCGCACATCCAACGAAAAGCCGGCCAGGCTACTCGTGAGGGGCCCAGAACTCGACCAGTCGGCCGACGCCGTGCTCGACGGACTTCCACGACCCGGCCAGGGTGAGCACCGCGAACGCCGCGGTGGGGAATCCGGAGCGGTTCATCCGGGCGAGGAGATCACCGTCGGCCTCACCCGCCAGAGCGTCGGCCAGGGCGTGCATACCGGGGTTGTGCCCGACGAGCAGCAGGTTCTGGACCTCGTCCGAGGTCTCGTTGACCAGCGCGATGAGTTCACCGAGGGACGCCTCGTACAGCCGGTCCTCGTAGACCGTCCGGGGGCGTTGCGGAAGCTCATGGACGGCGAGCTTCCAGGTCTCGCGGGTCCGGACGGAGGTGGAGCACAGGGCCAGGTCGGGGACGATGCCGGCCTCGGCGAGGCGGCGGCCGGCGGTCGGGGAGTCCCTGCGGCCGCGCTCCGCGAGCGGACGTTCGTGGTCGTCCACGTCGGACCACTCGGCTTTGGCATGGCGGAGAAGGACGATCCTGCGGGTCGGTTCGGCGCTCATGTTTTCCAGCTTCGCATGAAACGGACGGCGAGGCGCGGGGTGTTGGGAGGCTCGCCCCGAGGGGGTACTCGAGCCCCGCCCGGCTCAGCTTCCCAGGGTGTGCCGGAGGAACTCCAGGACCCGGGGCAGAGTGCCGGTGCCGACGGCCGTGGAGGCGGTGTCGGCGGAGGCGGGCGAGGCCAGCAGGAGGAACAGCGCCACGAAGGCGGCGGCGGGCAGCGCCAGCGCCCACCACGGCAGCCGGGGCTGCGCGGTGGTGCCGGGGGTCCGGTGCGGCGTACCGGCGGACATGGGATCGCCTCCGAGTGATTCGGTGCACCGCCTCGTCGCGGTGTACTGCGAATCTACGGAGCCGGGCGCCCCTCCCCCATCCGGTGAGCCACCCACTTGTCCCTGACGCCCGCCCCTAGGGGATGGTGGGGCCAGCCCCACCCCGCCCGGAGCGCGGCGGCGCCGGGCGGGGGCGGCGGGACGGGGTCAGGGCGAGGCGAGCGTCGCGATGACGCCGATGACGACGGTGATGCCGAGCATCACGCCGAGAATGGTGACCAGGGTCTTCTGGCCGTTCTTGGGGTTCGGGTCGAGCACGCTCATGGCACCAGTGTCGCACTCGCTCACGCGGCGGGGGCGGCGGGTCGGGTCTCGTCCTCGACGGTCCGGTCCCGGCCGGCCAGCACGCCCGCCACGGCCTGAGGCACCATCAGGGCCGCCATCAGGGCGATCGGCAGGTCCCAGCCGCCGGTGCGCTCGTAGAGGGCCCCGACGAGCAGCGGGCCGGGGATGGAGATGAGGTAGCCGGTGCTCTGGGCGAAGGCGGACAGCCGCACCACGCCCGCGCCGGACCGGGCCCGCATCCCGATCATGGTCAGGGCCAGCGGGAACGCGCAGTTGGAGACTCCGAGCAGCAGCGCCCAGGCCCAGGCGCCGGCGGCCGGGGCCAGCCACAGCCCGGTGTAGCCGGTCAGGCCGAAGGCGGCGAGGACGACCACCAGGACGCCCTGGTGGGGCAGCCGGGCCGCCAGCCGGGGCAGTACGAAGGAGAGCGGCACCCCCATCAGCATGGTCGTGGCGAGCAGCACCCCGGCGGTGGACGCGGAGACCCCGGCGTCCCGGAAGATCTGCGGCATCCAGCCCATGGTGATGTAGGCGCCGGTGGCCTGGAGGCCGAAGAAGACGGCCAGGGCCCAGGCGGTGGGGCTGCGGGTGATGCGCACGGCCGTATCGGCGGGCGCGGTGTCGGCGCCCGGTGCGGCCGAGGGACCGGCGGTGTTCGCCGTGCGGGCCGTCCGGCCGCGCGCGACGGCGAGCCAGACCAGGGCGGCGGCGGCGGCGAGCAGGGCCCAGATGCCGAGGCCGAGCCGCCAACTGCCGCCCAGGGCGTCGGTCATGGGCACGGTGGCGGCCGCGGCGAGGGAGGTGCCGGCGGACATGGCCATGGAGTAGATGCCCGTCGTCGGGCCCACCCGGTCCGGGAACCAGCGCTTGACGATCACGGGCATGAGGATGTTGCTGACCGCTATGCCGGCCAGCGCGAGGGCGCTGAGCGCGAGGAAACCGGCGGTGCCGCCCGCGTAGGGCCGGGCGGCGAGGCCGACGGTGATCGCCACCATGCCGGCGCAGACCACCGCGGCCGGGCCCCAGCGGCGGGCCAGCCGGGGCGCGGCGAGGCCGAAGACCGCGAAGCACAGGGTGGGCACGGAGGTGAGCAGTCCGGCGAGGGTGCCGCTCATGCCGAGGTCGTCGCGGACCTCCTTCATCAGCGGACCGAGGCTGGTGATGGCGGGCCGCAGGTTGAGGGCGGCGATGACGAGCCCCACGACGAGCAAGGCGCGCCGGCCCGTGCCGCCCGGCTCCGGCGCGGCTCCGGCCGCCGGTCTGCGCGCGGTGGTACGGGTGGGGACGGCGGTGTCGGCCGCCGTGAGGTCTTCGTCTGTCCTGGGTGCCATGAAGACCATCATAGAATCATGGGATGAATCGTCGGAACGGAATTCCATGCCGCTGAACTCGCCCCGGCGCTCCCCGCTCGTCGACCAGGTGATCGCCGGGCTCCGGAACCAGGTCACCTCCGGCGAATGGCCGGTCGGCTCGCGCATCCCCACCGAACCGGAGCTGGTCGAGCAGCTCGGCGTGGCCCGCAACACCGTGCGCGAGGCCGTACGGGCCCTCGCGCACAACGGGCTGCTGGACATCCGGCAGGGCTCGGGCACGTATGTGGCCGCCACCAGTGAGCTGGCCGGCGTGATGCGCCGGCGCTTCGCCCAGGCGGATCCGCTGCACGTGGCGGAGCTGCGCAGCGCGCTGGAGACGAAGGCGGCGGGGCTGGCGGCCCGGCGCCGCACGGAAGCGGACCTGCGGCAGCTGGATACGCTGCTGGAGCGGCGTGAGCGGGCCTGGGACTCGGGGGACGCGGAGCGGTTCGTCGAGGCCGACGCCACCTTGCACTCGGCGGTGGTCGCGGCGGCGCACAACGAGGTGCTGGCCGAGCTGTACGCGGACCTGGGCTCGGTGGTCCGCGACTTCCTGCGCGCGGACGTCGGCCCCGAGCTGCGCCCCGAGGCGCACACCGACCACGCGCGGCTGGTGGCGGCGATCCGGGAGCAGGACGAGGCGGCGGCGTCGGCCGAGGCGGGTGCCCATCCGTTCGGCTGCCGCCAGGGTGCGGCACGGGGCTGAGCTTTTCGCACATCCCCGGGGGGACGCGTCGGCGGACGGCCTCAGAGCGGGCGGCGGTCAGCCCGGGGTGTGCGTCACCCAGGCGTGACGTATCTCCAGCCAGCAGCGCTGGGCGAGGGAGGCATGGCGGGCGGGGTCGACGGTGACCGGGGCGGTGTCCATGTCCGGATCCCACCAGCGGGCGCATTCGACGTGCAGCTGGACGTGGTCGGGGCGCGCGTTGCCGTTGAAGCAGACGGCGGTGGCGTGGGAGCCGCGTATGCGGGTGCGGCACTCGGCCTCATGGGGCTCCACGGTGGCCGCAGCCGCGGCGGGGGCGAGGGAGCCGGCGAGGGCGACCGCGGTGAGCAGCAGCGCCGCCGCGCGGCGGATCGGTGCACGCACGCCCGTACCTCCTCCCCGCGGGGCGCCGGGGACCTCCCGGTCCTCCCAGTGTGCGGGCGACGGGCGCGGTTCTCGACTCGGGGACGGGCGCGGGGATGCGTACCGGGACGCGCGAAGGCCGCGTGACCTCGTCCCGGGGGACGCGGTCACGCGGCCTTCGCGCGCCGGTGGACGGAGTCCTAGGCGCCCATCATGTGCACGCCGCCGTCCACGTGGACGATCTCACCCGTGGTGCGCGGGAAGAAGTCCGAGAGCATGCCGACGATGCTGCGGCCCGTGGGCTCCGGGTCGGACAGGTCCCAGCCGATCGGGGCGCGGTGGTTCCACACGTCCGCCAGCTCCTCGAAGCCCGGGATGGACTTGGCGGCCATCGACTTGATCGGGCCCGCCGAGATCAGGTTGCAGCGGATGCCCTTCGGACCCAGGTCGCGGGCGAGGTAACGGTTGGTGGACTCCAGGGCCGCCTTGGCCACGCCCATCCAGTCGTACTTCGGCCAGGCGATCTGCGCGTCGAAGGTCATACCGACGACCGCGCCGCCCTGCTGCATCAGCGGCAGGCAGGCCATGGTCAGCGACTTGTAGGAGTACGCGGAGACCTGGACCGCCGTGGAGACGTCCTCCCAGCCCGCCTCCAGGAAGTTGAAGGCGCCCTGCGGGCCGAAGGCGATGGAGTGCACGATGCCGTCGAGACGGGCGTCGTCGCCCTGCAGCTCACGGACCTTGTCCGCCAGCCCGTCGAGCTGCTCCTGGTTGGTGACGTCCAGCTCGATGACCGGCGCGGGCTTCGGCAGCCGCTTGGCGATGCGCTCGACGAGCGAGAGCCGCCCGAAGCCGGTCAGGATGACCTCGGCGCCCTCGTTCTGGGCGACCTTGGCGGCCTGGAAGGCGATCGAGGACTCCGTGAGGACGCCCGTGATGAGGATGCGCTTGCCTGCGAGGATTCCACTCATGACGTTCAGTGACCCATGCCCAATCCGCCGTCGACAGGAATGACGGCTCCAGTGATGTATGCGGCCTCGTCGGAGGCGAGGAAGCGGACCGAGGCGGCGATCTCCTCGGGCTGCGCGTAGCGCGCGAGCGGAACCTGCTTCGTGATGCTCTCCCGCTGCTCGTCGCTGAGCACGCGGGTCATGTCGGTGTCGACGAAGCCGGGGGCGACGACGTTGACCGTGATGTTGCGGGAGCCCAGCTCGCGGGCGAGCGAGCGGGCGAAGCCGACCAGGCCGGCCTTGGAGGCGGCGTAGTTCGCCTGGCCCGCCGAGCCCAGCAGGCCCACGACGGACGAGATCAGCACGACACGGCCCTTGCGGGCGCGCAGCATGCCCTTCGAGGCGCGCTTGACGACGCGGAAGGTGCCCGTGAGGTTGGTGTCCACCACGGAGGTGAAGTCTTCCTCGGACATGCGGAGCAGCAGCTGATCGCGGGTGACGCCGGCGTTGGCCACCAGCACCTCGACCGCGCCCTGCTTCTCCTCGATCTCCTTGTACGCCTGCTCGACCTGCTCCGGGTCCGTGATGTCGCACTTCACGGCGAGGCAGCCCAGGTCGGTGAGCTCGGCCGGCGGCTCACCCGACCGGTAGGTGAAGGCGACCTTGTCGCCGGCCTCCGCGAAGGCACGGGCGATGGCGAGGCCGATGCCCCGGTTTCCTCCGGTGACGAGAACCGAGCGGCTCAAAGGATCACCCTTCCGTTTCCATGTGCATAGGTCGTGCTCGACTACACCGAAACGTATCGGTAGAGGTCACCAAAGAGACACTCGACCTGCGACAGGGGGGACCGGCAGTCACTGTTGGATCTCTACAGAAGTGTGGGGGCAGGGCGCGCGGGGCGGGGGCGGGGGCCGCCGGAGCGGTCTGACGTGATGGTGACCGTCGTCACCCTGTCGCCACGGGGGCGAACGGTGGGGGCGCGTACGGGCGCGCCGAGAACGCGGGGGTTCCACGCGGTGGCGCGTGGAGGGGGCCGGCACGCCTGCCGCCGAAGGCCCTGGCCCCGTAGCCTGTGGGGTTGTGACGGACGCCCCGGAGGCCGGCACGCTGGCGGTGCCGCGTGCGGAACTGTACTTCGAAGTGCGCGGTACGGGACCGCTGTTGTTGCTGGCGCCGGGCGGTTCCTTCGATGCCTCGGTCTTCACCGGTCTGGCCACCGCCCTCGCGGCGGAGTACCGCGTCGTGACCTACGATCCCCGTGGCATTTCCCGCAGCGGGCTCGACGGACCGCCCGTGGAGGGCGACCGGTGGCTCGAGGTGAACACCGACGACGCGCGCCGTCTCCTCGACCACATCGCCGGGGCCGACGAGCCCGTCCGGGTCTTCGGCAGTTGCTCGGGCGGCCTGGTCGCGCTCGAACTGGCGGCGCGCCACGCGGACCGCGTCCGTGCGACGGTCGTGCACGAACCGCCCGCGATGGGGCTCCTACCGGACGCCGGGCACCATCTGGCCTTCTTCGAAGACGTCCACGAGGTGTTCCTCCGCGAGGGTGCCGCACCGGCTCTGCGCAGGCTCAAGGCCGCCTTCGGGGGCGTTCCGGCGCCGACGCTGCCCGAGGTGCGGGACAACGACGCCTTCTTCCTCGCCCATGTCATGCGGCCGTCCACCCGGTGCGTCCCCGACGTCGCCGCGCTCGCGCGGGTGGCGGACCGGGTCACGGTGGCCGGCGGCAGCGACTCCCGCACCCATCTCATCCATCGCCCGGCGAGCCTTCTTGCGGAACGGCTGGGGAAGCAACTGGTGATGTTCCCGGGCGCGCATGCCGGCTACGCGAAATATCCGACGGGGTTCGCCCGACGACTCGTCGAAGTGCTCCGTGCGGGGACGCCGCCGCGGGCATCGTGACGGATGGTGGCTGGCGCGCGGGACGCTCCGTGGAGCCCGTTCAGCCCGTTCAGCCCATTCAGTCCGTGAGATTCGCCAACACCTCGGCGGCGAGCCGATCCGCGTCGTCGAGTGCGACCGCGAGCCGGTCCGGGGTGGTACCGACCGCGTCGAACAGGGCGTGGGCACGGACGGAGAAGTCCGCCGGGGAGGCCGGGAGCGGTCCGGCTGCCGCGACGGCTCCCTTCTCGTTGAGGACCCAGCGCCCGGCATGGGCGTGCAGCGCGTGCATGAGGAGCCCGACGACCCGGAACAGACAGCCCGCGACGTAGAAGGAGTCCCCGCGCGCCGCGCCCTTGCGGGCGATGGCCAGGGTGAACGGCGCTTCCCAGCGGGCCTGAGCGATCAGCGCTTCACGCAGCGGCCGCGGGTACGAGCCGGTCCGTGCCCGCAGGTCGGCCAGTTCCCCGGTCGGGTCGGCGAGGATGCGGCCGACGGCCAACTCCCCGACGTAGGCGTGCGAGTACACCCCCAGTGGATGGCCGGCCTGGGTGCCCACCTCGAACTGCCCGGCCTGGCACTCGCGCCAGACGCGGTGCACGCGATCCAGATCGCGGTAGATCCAATCGACCTGCACCCCATCGACGGTCAGCCAGCCACCCCCATCCACCCACGGCCCCCACCCCCCGGGCTCGGTCACCTCGACGGCACCCCCGGTCACCTCGACGGCGAGCCGCCGCAGCGCGGCGGTGTCCAACGGCGCCCGGTAATAGAGCCCCAGGTCGTAATCGGACTCGGGCCGATGCGTCCCACTCGCCCGACTGCCCCCGAGACACACCCCGACCACGCCATCGACGGCGGCGAGCTTGCTGGCGATCGTCATCAACTGATCCATGCAGCGAGCTTGCCGATGCGACTGGGGGCCGACAAGCGGATTACGAACCCGGTCCGCTCACGCGACGGCTCGCTGCCGCGGAGGCCCGGGGGCAGCCTCCGCCATCAGTCGCTCTGCCGAGACTCCTCATCCTGCTGAGCTGCACCCGATTGAGGAACCAGGGGCACCGGCATCACCACCGTGGCGAACACCACTTGGGCTGCCACCTGAATCAGCAACTCTTCCGGAATATTGCTGAACAGGAGAAACCAGGTGGGCAACAGGATCAGAGCGGTCACCATGGCCCTGAAAGCCGGTGGATTCATATCATGGCGAGACAGACTTGTCAGGAGAATGATGAAGATCGACGGAAGCCCGATGAACAGGAAAAGGGTGAGGCCCTCCGCGAGGTAAGAAAACAGCGACTCCCGCAACGGGAGATTATCGAGATAGCCAGCCGAGTCATGACTCGTCTCTCGCGGTGCCACCAAACCGATGACTACCCAGGCCAAGGCGTAGACCGCCAGATATGAGAGCACACAGCGAGCGATCCGCCAGGGCACACCCTCTCGCCACGCTTTCGACTGGCGAACGACCACCACTCAATCCCTTCCGTACGTCGCGGTTGGAAAATGCCGGGCAGTTCGACACAGCCGAGGAACCCCAACCCGAAGGATCAGCTTGAACAGGCACCACACTGGAAGGGCTCACGAACCGGACGGGCGTGGAAGCTCGCGGTATTCGTCGAGGAGGCCGGGCAACGCAAAGTGCTCAAGACCGGACGGCAGAGAACTCCACTGCGACGAGCAGAGCAGCCACGAGCAGAGTCAGTACTCCCCCGGTCAGACGCCAGCCGCTGATCTCGCGCACGCTAACCCCGGTTCGCCTGCGCAAGGCCCATAGCGGTGTCGGTTCCGACCAGAGGTAGACCAGGAACCCCGAGCCCCCGAGCAAGCAGGCCCAGAGCCAGTAGCCGCGATGACTAAGGCGCTGCGGCTTTCGAAATGCGATGCGCGCAACGATCGCCATGCAGCATAGATACACGGCCCACCGAAGCCACCACTCCGGGATCGCCCTAAAATACAGAACCGGCACGAAGAGCGATAGTGCGCCGATTTCGCCCACCGGATCGGCCCGCTTGACATTCAGACGCTTCCCGCCAGGCACAGCCAATCCACTTACGGCAGCCTCAGCTGCCGCAGCAACATCCGGGTTCCTCTCTAGACCCCCAGACCCATAGACGGCCTCTTTCTCTCGAAACGGGCCTGTAGACCACCTGACGGTAGCTTCTCCCAGGTCACTGGCATACACATAGACGTCTCCGACCTCCCCTTTCCCTGCGTCATGACGCAGAGCGGATAGAGTGGATGCCTCCGGCGACAGATTGCTCATGGCAGCCATAAAGCCCATCAACATCAAGGCCAGTACCGCAGTGCGCAACACCCGCGCCATCGCTTCCTTCACTTGCGCATCATAATTTGTCGCGCTTCGCACGTACCCCACCGAACAAGGTGCCGCCCCTGAGCCAAGGGCCTTTCAACCACGCACACATCGGCCTCTACGCCCACGTCCGACTCCGCCTCCAACGCCAAGCCACCGACGCTCTAGGCAGCGTCCTCAGCCTGTGCTCCGGCGGCCGAATGAATGCGCCTACCAGCTCCTTGCGACTAGATCATGTCGAACCTAATCAAGCGAACTGCAAGGAACAAGCCGCGCGAGGAACTCGCCAAACGACTGAGCCACCCGCCGAGGGATTCGGTCCTCATCGATGTATGCGACGGTAGGTTCCCCCTTGGGGCCGCACTCGGAATAGTCGAGCATTACGGTGTCATGCCCTGCGGAAGGCGTATCGCAAATCACTACACCGATATTTGGATACTTCCACTCGGTGATCAAGTAGGAGCTTCCCCTACCGGATGATGAGTCGATACCCCACGCCCCTCCGATTCCCCGAATCCCACTGATCTCGAAATGATCGTCAGCCCAGGACGTCGGAAACGGGGTGGGATAGCAGAGATTTCGCGAGGTTCCACCGTTCCGCAAGAGCAGTACGTCGACGTAGCTGCGGGGCAGGCGGACACCTAGGTCCTCCTCCGCTCGACGGATCATGTCGTCGTCGAGCGGAGGCCCCGTGTAGTAGTTGCTATCTTCGAATAGCTCTGCCATAAGAATCCTCCGGTATGCCCAGTGTCGGCATGCGCCTGCCTCAGGATGTCTGTCGTGTCGACCGCGGTGAGTGTGTGCGGCTGGGGCTTGCCGGCGGCGGGGTAGGTGTAGGTCCGCTTGGTGTCCTTGGCCGTGTTGCCGCCGGTGTCGTGCCGCGTGTCGGTGAGGCGGTTGCCGGTCTTGACGTACGTGTAGGAGTTCCAGTACGGGGCCGAGCCGTCGATGAGGTTGTCGACCGGGGCACCCGCGCGGGCCGGAGTGGACTGGGTCCACTCGCCGGTGGCATGGCGCAGGTAGTCGCAGGTGAAGCACTGAGCGTCCGAGCCGTCGGGGGCCACGTCGGAGATGGCGCGGACGTTGCCGGTCTCGTCGTAGGTAGCGGAGACCAGCTGACTACGGTCGTCGAAGTGCTGGTGGTGGTGCCCTTGTCCGGGTCCGTGCTGGAGATCTGTCGGCCCAGCTGGTCGTACCCGTACGACCAGGAATTGCCCGCGGGCGTGTAGCCGTTGCGGGTGACGTCAGCGTCCGCGTCGGTGCTGCGAGTGTGCAGCTGCTGCAGTTCCTTTGTCTGGCCACGGGCGTCGATCACGGTCGTGGCCGCGGTTGAACCGGCGTGCCGTCCGGTCCGTCCATATGTGGCCCGGACGAGCCGGGTAACGCTTGATCCGCTGCCGCTTCCGGAACCATCCCTACGGTCAAGGCCAAGCCCATTCCGCAAGCGACGGCGCCGCCGAATGCGCGCTTGCGCGCACGACGAAACATCCCCCCAGCCCTCCCCAGAGCCGAACGTGAAGACCACGTAAAGGTCTTGGGGAGTGAACGTAGAGTAAAACCGACCATGTGGTCTACAACTTTGGAACCGGACTTACGGTCTCATGCCCGTCAATACCGCCCATCCCCCGACGTGCCATAGGTCACATTGGTCCGCACCAGGGAACTTCCTCCGCGCCTTCGCCGCGCGGCGAGCAGTGAGGCAGAAGCACCGGCTCGGGTGGCCGGGTGGCGCGCGGCAGGCCCGTCGGCCGGTGGCAGACCTCGCCTCCGCGAGCCGCCTTCAGGAGGCGGTCCGACGTACGTACCAGCCGGAACGCAAGCGCTGCCAGGACGGCGGCAGTCGCCGTGAGCAGCGGGCCTTTCGCGGCCCGCATCAGCCGTGCCCGCCATCGCATCGAGGCACCCGGCAGCAGATCATTTTGCCGATCGGCGACCAGAACACCCGCCACTCCGGGGCCAGCAGATCGAGCAGAACCAGCCCGCGCCCGGACTCGGCGTCACGGTCGTTCAGGGCGACATCCTTGCGGTTGGGCATGCGCAGCGGTTCGGGGTCGTGGACGTTCACCACGACGCCGGGCGGCATGACGTCCACCTCCACGACGACGGGGACGAAGTCCCCGCAGACCCGGACCGCGTTCCCCACGAGTTCGGAGACGACGAGCCGGGCGGCTTCCACGGTCTCCTCGCCGATCCCGAATCTGGTCAGGGTCCTGACCGTCAACTCGCGTACGCGGCGAAGGTGTTCTTCCGTGACGTTGAGATGGACGGCGAACCCTCGCGGACGCGCCCGCCGGTAGTAGCCGGGTGTGGAGAGTGCGTTGACATCGACTGTGGCGCGCATAACGCCTCCTGCCTGCGGCTAGCCGCACGGGGTCTGATGCGGTGACGCCATGTGGTCGTGACCTGACCATGGGTGGCGGCAGATTGGATGGTGCACCTTTCCTGCCCGAGGTAGCAAGCTTCCGACTCGAACGAGTGAAATGCGCCCAACGGGCTTACTGTTGCGTCGAGTTAGGGTGCCAAACTCGACGTATGCCCAACTCTCCCGTGGTTCCCACCGTCCGTCGCCGACGTCTCGGTGCAACGCTCAAGCGGCTGCGCAAGGCAGCCGGGCTGACACTCGACGAGGCCGCAAGCGCTATGGGCTGGATCGGCCCGAAGATGTCGAAGATCGAGAATGCAGCCCAGTCGATCCGCCCCATGGACGTCGTCACATTGCTCAAGCTGTACGGAGTCGACGACCCGGAGATGTCCACCGCTCTTGAGAACCTTGCCCGGGACGCCGGCAAGAAGGGCTGGTGGCAGACGTACAGCGGGATCGTCTCGGCCTCCTACGCCGACTACATCTCCCTGGAATCCGATGCCGAGCAGATCTACGAGTGGTCACCCATGCTCATCCCCGGATTGCTCCAGACCTCGGCGTACGCGCGGGAGACCATGACCGGGGCGACTACATCTCGCACCCCGCAAGAGGTTGCCGCCCTCGCCGAACTTCGCCTGGCCCGGCAATCCGTACTCACCCGTCACAGCAAGCCGCTTGAACTCTGTGCTGTCGTTCACGAGGCCGCGCTCCACCAGCGCTTCGCCCTACGTCCTGCCACGATGCGCGAACAACTTCGCAGGCTGCTCGACACCACAGACATGCCCAACGTCACCTTCCAGCTGGTACCGCTGGAGTCGGACGCTCATCCCGGCATGTTGGGCGGATTCACTCTCGCGGCCTTTCCGGCTCCGACTCCGGACGTTGTGCTACTGGAGAACCTCTGTGGCGCGACGTACGTTGAAGGCGACGACGCGATTCCCTTCGCCAAGGCGTTCGAGCGCATCCGCGCTACGGCCCTGTCGGCGGAGGACTCGCTCGCGCGGATCGCCGAGATGGAAGAAGGGCACCGAAAGTGAACGACTCCGAGTCGGATCTCCACACCCGCGACCTCTCCCACGCCGTGTGGCGCAAGTCCTCTGCCAGCGGACCGGAGCACAACTGCGTCGAAGTCACCGACCTGGCCAACGGCGCCGTCGCGATACGCGACTCCAAGGACACCCACAGAGCCCCACTCCGCTTCAACGCCGTCGAGTGGGCAGCGTTCCGTCGAGGCCTCATATCTGGCGAACTCTGACATCCCTGAGAGAGCCTGCATGAGCAACCACCGGGAACCGGCGTGGCGCAAGTCTTCCGCCAGCGGCGGGGAAGGCAACTGCGTCGAAGTCGCCGACCTGGCAGACGGCGGCGTTGCGATACGGGATTCCAAGGCCACCGAACGGCACCCCCTCCTCTTCGACGCTCCCGGATGGGCGGCATTCCGCCAAAGCGTCATATCCGGCGAACTCTGACATACGCCCCTGAGGAGACCGCATGAGTGACAACCGGCAATCGGCATGGCGTAAGTCGTCCGCTAGCGCTGCGGAGAACGACTGCGTCGAAGTCGCCGACCTGGCAACCGGCGGAGTCGCCATACGCGACTCCAAGGACACCCACAGAACCCCCCTCCGCTTCAACGCCCCCGCGTGGTCCGCCTTCCGCCAAGGCCTCGTATCCGGCGATATCTGACCTGGCCCCGCCACCCCGTGAAACGGCCGCCGCGCCCGCGCGCACGGGCGCGGCGGCCGTTATCGCGTGTACGCCGACACCGGCAAACGGCATGATTCTCTCGACGACCATCGGGAGGACCCTGTGCCCCATTCCATCGACGAATCATTCCTTGCGCTGCCCCTGCGCCCATTGGCCGACGCGGCTCTCGCTCGCGCCCGCGCGCTGGGGGCCGAGCACGCGGACTTCCGCTTCGAGCGGGTGCGCAGCGCGTCCTGGCGGTTGCGGGACGCCCGGCCCGCCGGTACCTCCGACGACACCGACCTGGGGTACGCGGTACGGGTGGTGCACGGCGGGACCTGGGGGTTCGCGTCGGGGGTGGATCTGACGATGGACGCGGCGGCCCGGGTGGCGGGTCAGGCCGTCGCGATGGCGAAGCTGTCGGCGAAGGTGATCGCGGCGGCCGGTTCCGACGAGCGGGTGGAGCTGGCGGACGAGCCGGTACACGAGGAGCGGACCTGGGTCTCCTCGTACGAGATCAACCCCTTTGACGTGCCCGACGCCGACAAGAGCGGGCTGCTCGCCGAGTGGAGTGCGCGGCTGCTGGCAGCCGACGGCGTGGCGCACGCGGACGCGACGCTGATGACCGTGCAGGAGAACAAGTTCTACGCGGACTCCGCCGGCACGACGACCACCCAGCAGCGGGTACGGCTGCACCCGCAGCTGACGGCGGTGGCCGTGGACCCGGCCACGGGCGAGTTCGACTCCATGCGCACCCTCGCGCCGCCGGTGGGCCGGGGCTGGGAGTATCTGACGGGCACCGGCTGGAACTGGGACGCCGAGCTGGCCGAGATGCCGTCGCTGCTGGCGGAGAAGATGCGCGCGCCGAGCGTGCGGGCGGGCTCGTACGACCTGGTGGTCGACCCGTCCAATCTGTGGCTGACGATCCACGAGTCGATCGGGCACGCCACCGAGCTGGACCGGGCGCTGGGCTACGAGGCCGCGTACGCGGGCACCTCGTTCGCGACCTTCGACCAGCTGGGCAGCCTCAAGTACGGCTCGAAGATCATGAACGTGACCGGTGACCGGACCGTCGAGCACGGCCTCGCGACCATCGGCTACGACGACGAGGGCGTTGCCGCCCAGTCCTGGGACCTGGTCAAGGACGGCGTCCTGACCGGGTACCAGCTGGACCGGCGCATCGCGAAGCTCACCGGTTTCGAGCGTTCCAACGGGTGCGCGTTCGCCGACTCGCCCTCGCACGTGCCCGTGCAGCGCATGGCGAACGTGTCGTTGCGGCCGGCGCCGGACGGCCCGTCGACGCAGGAGCTGATCTCCGGCGTCGAGAACGGGATCTACGTTGTCGGCGACCGGTCGTGGTCCATCGACATGCAGCGCTACAACTTCCAGTTCACCGGGCAGCGCTTCTTCAAGATCGAGAACGGTCGGCTGGCCGGGCAGCTGCGCGATGTCGCCTACCAGGCGACCACCACGGACTTCTGGGGCTCGATGGCGGCCGTGGGCGGCCCGCAGACCTATGTCCTGGGCGGTGCGTTCAACTGCGGCAAGGCCCAGCCCGGGCAGATCGCCGCCGTCTCGCACGGCTGCCCGTCCGCCCTCTTCCAGGGCGTCAACATTTTGAACACCACGCAGGAGGCCGGTCGATGAGCCAGCGCGAGCACCAGGGAACCGGCCGGGGGTCCGGGGGTTGCCCCCCGGGTCAGCACAGCCTTAACACCACGCAGGAGGCCGGTCAATGAACTCGCGTCAGCACAAGCCCCACGAGATCGTCGAGCGCGCCCTGGAGCTTTCCCGCGCGGACGACTGCGTCGTCATCGCGTCCGAGCGGTCCACCGCCAATCTGCGCTGGGCGGCCAATTCGCTCACCACCAACGGCGTCACCCGGGGCCGTACCGTCACCGTGATCGCGACCGTCGACGGCACCGAGGGCACGGCCTCCGGTGTCGTCTCCCGCTCGGCCGTCACGGCCGCCGAGCTGGAGCCGCTGGTCCGGGCGGCCGAGGCCGCCGCCCGGGACGCGGGGCCGGCCGAGGACGCCCAGCCGCTGGTCACGGGCGTGCCGCAGTCCCCCGCCTTCACCGAGGCGCCCGCCGAGACGTCCTCGGCGGTCTTCGACGACTTCGCCCCGGCGCTCGGCGAGGCCTTCGCCCGCGCCCGGGCCGAGGGGCGCGAGCTGTACGGCTTCGCCCACCACGAGGTCGACTCCAGCTACCTGGGCACGTCCGCCGGGCTGCGGCTCCGCCACGACCAGCCCACGGGCACCCTGGAGGTCAACGCCAAGTCCCCGGACCGCGCGCGCTCGGCGTGGGCCGGCCGTTCCACCCGGGACTTCCGCGATGTGGACCCGGCGGCGCTCGACGCCGAGCTGGCGCGGCGGCTCGCCTGGGCCGAGCGGCGGGTCGAGCTGCCCGCCGGGCGGTACGAGACCCTGCTGCCGCCGACGGCCGTCGCCGATCTGCTGATCTACCAGCAGTGGTCGGCGGCGGCCCGGGACGCGGCGGAGGGCCGTACGGTCTTCTCCCGGCCCGGCGGTGGCACCCGGGTCGGCGAGAAGCTCTCGGGGCTGCCCCTGACGCTGCGCAGTGATCCCCGGGAGCCCGGGCTGGAGTGCGCGCCGTTCGTGCTGGCGAGCAGCTCGGGCGACGACGCGTCGGTCTTTGACAACGGTCTTCCGCTGGCGCCCACGGAGTGGATCCGGGACGGGGTGCTGGAGCACCTGCTCACCACCCGCCACAGCGCCGGGCTGACGAACCTGCCGGTCACGCCGTTCACCGACAACCTGATCCTGGACGCGGGCGGCACCCGCTCGCTGGAGGAGATGGTCGCGGCGAGCGGCCACGACGGGCCGGCCCTGCTGCTGACCTGCCTGTGGTACATCCGCGAGGTCGACCCGGCGTCGCTGCTGCTGACCGGGCTGACCCGGGACGGGGTGTATCTGGTGGAGAAGGGCGAGGTCACCGCCGAGGTCAACAACTTCCGCTTCAACGAGTCCCCGGTGAGCCTGCTCGGCCGGGCCACCGAGGCGGGGCGCACCGAGCCGACGCTGCCGCGTGAGTGGGGTGACTACTTCACCCGGGCCGCGATGCCCGCGCTGCGGATCCCGGACTTCAACATGAGCTCCGTCAGCCAGGGGGTGTGACCGCCGGGGCGCGGGGCCGGTCCGGAGGGACCCAATAGACTGGCCCCCGTCCTTTCACCGATTTTTTCCTTTTCCCGTCCCTTTCCGTCAGTCCCACCGATCCTCAGGAACGTCATGACACGCCTCGGCGAATCCGTCGCCCGCGCCAGCGAGATCCTCGCGCAGGACCTCTCCTCCGACCAGACCGTGCAGCGGCTGCTCACGGAGACGGGCTCGCGGCGCTATCTCGACCTGACGGATCTGTCGGCACAGGAGCAGGCCGAGCTGATCGCCGCCCGTGCCGTCGAGGTGCTGCCGGGCGTGGAGAAGCTGGCCCGGCGCATCGAGGAGCGCCGGGCGGCGGGCAAGGGCCTGCACATCAAGCTGGGCATCGACCCGACGGCCGCCGATGTGCACCTCGGGCACACCGTGCCGATGATCGTCCTCAGCCGCTTCCAGCGCATGGGGCACGACGTCACGCTGCTCATCGGCGACTTCACCGCCAAGATCGGTGACCCGACGGGCCGTACGGCGGAGCGCCCGCCGCTGACCGACGACGACATCGCGGCGAACCTGGCGGGATACCGCGAGCAGGTGCGGCCGTTCTTCGACTTCGAGAAGGTCCGTTTCCGGCAGAACAGCGAGTGGCTGGCGCCCTACACCTTCCCCGAGCTGCTCGGGCTGATGTCCCAGGTGCCGGTCTCGCAGTTGCTGCAGCGCGAGGACTTCCGCACCCGGCTGGCCGCCGGCTCCGGGCTGACCATGTCGGAGCTGCTCTACCCGATCGCCCAGGGCCTCGACTCGGTCGCGCTGGACTGCGACGTCGAGCTGGGCGGCGCCGACCAGCTGCTCAATCTGCAGATGGGCCGCAAGCTCATGGAGCTGCGGGGCCAGAACCCGCAGCTCGTCGTCACGATGCCGCTGATCGAGGGCACGGACGGCACGGGCGCGAAGATGTCCAAGTCCAAGGGCAACTACGTCGGGCTGAGCGCGCCCGCCGACGATGTGTTCGGCAAGATCATGTCGGTGCCGGACCGGCTGATGGAGCCGTACCTGCGGGCCTGGACGGAGTGGACGGACGCCGAGATCGCGGCGGTCACCCGCCGGATCGAGGAGAAGTCGCTGCACCCGATGGACCTCAAGAAGGTCCTGGCGGGTGAGGTCGTGGCGGCGCTGTACGGCGTCGAGGCGGCGATGGCGGCGCGCGCCGGGTTCGTCGCGCAGTTCTCGAAGAAGAGCTTCACCGATGTCGAGACGCTGCCGGTGGTGGAGCTGGCCGAGCACGGCGCGGAGGCGGCGACGACGGTGCTCAGCAAGGTGCTGGAGTTCCAGCCCAGCGCCTCGGCGGCCCGCCGGGTCGCCAAGCAGAACGGGCTGCGGCTGATCGTGGAGTCCGCCGCCGGGCAGGAGGCGGTCGTGCTGGCCGAGGCCGAGGCGATCCGCCCGCTGGGCGAGGTGGTCGCGGAGACGCTGACGAAGCTGGCCGCCTCCGGTGACGGCGTGACGGTGTACCTCAAGGCCGGGCGGAAGATCGCCGAGCTGCGTTAGCCCTTCCGGCGGATCGTGGCGTGCGGACCTCCGCTGCGCGGCGGTGTCCTCAAGCGCCGGACGGGCTGCTGTGCTGTGTCCTCAAGCGCCGGACGGGCTGGTTGTGGCTGAGCGCAGCCACATCAAGCCCGTTGGGGGCACCTCTCAGCGGTCGCTGGGGGAGATTGAGGACGCGCCCGCAGGGCGCTCGTCGCCGCAGGCGGCATTGACGGGACCGTGACGGTCACCAGTCACCAGGCAGGCCGTGGGCGGCCGTGCGTCGCACGGCCGCCCTCGGCTTTCCCCGCCTGGACCCGCTCAGGGGCTCGGCTCAGGCGGCGCGGCGGTTGCCTCCGCCGCGCATTCCGACCCACAACCGGTCACCGACCGCGACGATGATCACCGCGCCGACCAGTTGCAGCAGGTGCCGGCCCCAGTCGACGCCCTTGGTCTCGTTGATGCCCAGCCCGGTGGCCGCCCAGTTGCCGAGAACGCTGCCGATCATGCCGCAGATAATCGTCAACCAGATCGGGATCTGCTGTTTGCCCGGCAGGATCGCCTTGGCGATCAGACCCAGGACCAGACCGACGATGATGGCCCACAACCAGCTCATGTCGCCTCCTTCGGGGCGCGATGTGGCGTGCTCCGCCATTTTGGGGCCGCCACCCGTACGGCGCACGTCGGAGCGGCCCGTACGGCGTATGACGGCAACGGTGAGGGGAGGGGCGCGCGGCGGCGGGCACCCGCTCTCGTATCGGTCCGGGGCGCGGCGTAACGTTGAAGAGGTCCTGGACACGGGGGCCGTCGGTCCAGCGGGCGGATGGGTGGAACATGATGCGGAAGCACGGTGAAACGGCGGTATTCCGGATCACCGGGGCGCGGCAGGGCCTCGCCGAGGACGTGCGCGGCCGTCAGCGCCGGTATGTGATCTCGATGCTCATCCGGACCCTTTCGGTGATACTCACCGTGGTGCTGTGGAATATCGAGCGCCATGTGGCCATCGGCACGCTGATCCTGGGCGCGCTGTTGCCCTATGTGGCGGTCGTGATCGCCAACGCGGGCCGGGAGAACGCCCCTTCGCTGCCCGGTACGTTCGTTCCGGCGCCGACCCGCCCGGTTCTGATGTCGGGCCCGACACACAGTGGCGCGGAATCCTTCCCGGAAGGAAAACCTTCCGGCCGGACTGATCAAGCCCGTGACCACGGCTGATACGGCGAACACGAAAAAACAGCCGGCCGGGTCGTCTGCAAAGCTCAAGAAAAGCTCAGATCAATCATGTGGTTCGGTGCCCTGTGGCAGGCACCCCGTGACATACTTCGTAAGCGCTCCGCATCCCCCGTCGGAGCGACAGACCGACGCCGGGCGGCTCCCCCCGTGGCTGCCCGGCGTCGCCATGTCCGGCCGGGCTTGATTACAGTCGGCGGGATGAACTCCCCTGATACAGCCGTGATCTGTTCCGCCAAGGGCTGCCGTGCCGCGGCCGTGTGGGTACTGGCGTGGAACAACCCCAAGCTGCACACCCCCGAGCGACGTAAGACCTGGCTCGCCTGCGAGGAACACCGCGAACACCTGTCCAACTTTCTGGATCTGCGCGGTTTTCTCAAAGACGTGGTCACGCTGGAGGAGTGGGAGGCTTCCCCTCACCATTAGCTTGCGCTATAAATCCGCCACTCATGGATAAGGCGGCCTTTGGCCGGGCAATTACCCGGTGATATTCGGCCCTCCGACGATCGTGCCTCTCGCCTGGCCGGCGGCCCCGGGCTGCGAGCCGTCTTTGCCGCCTCTCGCCTGGCCGGCGGTCCTGGGCTGCGAGCCGTCTTGGCCGCCTGCGGCGGCGGGGCGCCCTGCGGGCGCGTCCTCAAACGCCGGATGGGCTCGATCGAGCCCGCTGGGGAAGATTGAGGACGCCGCCGGGCAGGCGCTAGCCCCCGATCGCCGACATCGGGCGTTGCGGCTGGAGGAAGGCGGGGTCGTCCAGGCCCGAGCCGGGTTTTTTGGTCGTGGTCGCCAGTCGCCACAGCCGGGCGATCTCCTCGTCGGTGGCGCCGGAGCGCAGGGCGCCGCGCAGGTCCGACTCCTCGCGCGCGAACAGGCACGTACGGATCTGGCCGTCGGCGGTCAGGCGGGTCCGGTCGCAGGCCGCGCAGAACGGGCGGGTGACGGAGGCGATGACGCCGACGCGGGCCGGGCCGCCGTCGACGAGCCAGCGCTCGGCGGGGGCGGCGCCGCGCTCGTCCTCGGCCTCTGGGGTGAGGTCGAAGCGGGTCCGCAGGCTGCTCAAGATGGTCTCGGCGGTGATCATCCCGTCGCGCTTCCAGCCGTGCTGGGCGTCGAGCGGCATCTGCTCGATGAAGCGCAGTTCGTAGTCGTGCCGCACGGCCCAGGCCAGCAGGTCGGGTGCCTCGTCGTCGTTGAGGCCGGGCATCAGGACGGCGTTGACCTTGACGGGGGTCAGGCCCGCGGCGTGCGCGGCGGCGAGGCCGTCCAGCACGTCCTGGTGGCGTTTGCGCCGGGTCAGGGTCGCGAAGACCTCGGGGCGCAGCGTGTCGAGGGAGACGTTGACGCGGTCCAGCCCGGCCGCCTTGAGCGCCTCGGCGGTGCGACCGAGGCCGATGCCGTTGGTGGTGAGGGACAGCCGGGGGCGGGGAGTGAGTGCCGCGCAGCGCTCGACGAGGCCGACGAGGCCGGGGCGGAGCAGGGGTTCGCCGCCGGTGAAGCGGACCTCGGTGACACCGAGGTCGGTGACGGCGATGCGGACGAGGCGGACGATCTCGTCGTCGGTGAGCAGGTCCGGCTTGGCGAGCCACTGCAGTCCCTCTTCGGGCATGCAGTAGGTGCAGCGCAGATTGCACCGGTCGGTCAGGGAGACGCGCAGGTCCGTGGCCACGCGACCATAGGTGTCGATGAGCACGGCGGGCCCCTCCCGGGACTGGAACGGTAGTTCGTTCAATTGTTCCGCAGCGTACGCGATGACTTTGGGCTTCAACAGTTCGTTGAGGCCGGGCTGCGGACCGGTCCCGGGAGGGGCCGCCGGGGCGGGAGGTGTCAGTGCGCTCCGAAACCGGTCAGGGAACGGACCTCCAGTTCGGCGTACTTCTTCGCGTCCGGAGTCTCCCGGGAGAGCAGCGACCCCAGCCAGCCGAGCAGGAAGCCGAGCGGGATCGAGACCAGGCCCGGGTTGGCGAGGGGGAAGTAGGCAAAGTCCATGCCGGGGAAGAGGGCCTTCTCGCTGCCGGAGAGGACCGGGGAGAAAATCACCAGGGTGACGGAGGAGATCAGCCCGCCGTAGATCGACCAGAGGGCGCCCTGGGTGGTGAAGCGCTTCCAGAAGAGGCTGTAGAGGATCGTCGGGAGGTTGGCGGAGGCCGCGACGGCGAAGGCGAGGGCGACCAGGGCGGCCGCGTTGAGCCGGTGGGCGAAGATACCCAGCACGATGGAGACCGCGCCGATGGCGACGGCCGCGAACTTCGCGGTGAGGATCTCCTCCTTCTCGCTCGTCTTCCCCTTGCGGATGACGTTGGCCCACAGGTCGTGGGCGAAGGACGCCGAGGAAGCGAGGGTGAGCCCCGCGACCACCGCGAGGATCGTCGCGAAGGCGACGGCGGAGATCACGGCGAGCAGGATCGCGCCGCCGGTGGAGCCCGCGCCGCCGCCGATCTCCTGGGCGAGCAGCGGCGCGGCGGTGTTGCCGGACTCGTTGGACGCGGTGATCGCCTTGGGGCCGACCAGGGCGGCGGCCCCGAAGCCGAGGGCGATGGTCATCAGATAGAAGGCGCCGATGATGCCGATGGCCCAGTTCACCGACTTACGGGCGGCCTTGGCGGTGGGCACGGTGTAGAAGCGGATCAGGATGTGCGGCAGGCCGGCCGTGCCGAGGACGAGCGCGAGGCCGAGCGAGATGAAGTTGAGCTTGGAGGTGCCGTCCTTGCCGTACTGGAGGCCCGGTTCCAGGAAGGCCTTGCCCTTGCCGCTCTCCTTGGCCGCTTCACCGAGAAGAGTGGAGATGTTCCAGTTGAACTTGGTGAGCACGAGGACGGTGATGAGCAAGGTGCCCGCGATGAGCAGGACGGCCTTGACGATCTGCACCCAGGTCGTGCCCTTCATGCCGCCGATGGTCACGTAGAGCACCATCACGACGCCGACCAGGGCGATGATCCAGCGCCTGGAGCCCTCGCCGGTGGCGCCGAGCAGCAGCGCGACGAGCGCTCCCGCGCCGACCATCTGAGCGAGCAGGTAGAAGATCGAGACGACGATGGTGGAGGTGCCGGCGGCGGTGCGTACGGGCCGCTGCTTCAGGCGGTAGGCGAGCACGTCGGCCATGGTGAAGCGGCCGGAGTTGCGCAGCGGCTCGGCGACGAGCAGCAGGGCGACGAGCCAGGCGACGAGGAAGCCGATGGAGTACAGGAAGCCGTCGTAGCCGAAGAGCGCGATGGCGCCGGCGATGCCGAGGAAGGACGCGGCGGACATGTAGTCGCCGGAGATGGCCAGGCCGTTCTGGAAGCCCGTGAAGGACCGGCCGCCCGCGTAGAAGTCGGTGGCGTCCTTCGTCTGCCGGCCCGCCCAGACGGTGATGGCGAGGGTCGCGGCGACGAAGACGGAGAACAGCGTGATGATCAGGGTGCGGTGGTCGCTCGCGGCCGCGGCGGCGAGCGGCTGGGCCAGGAACAGGCCCGGGGCCGGGTCGGCGCTCGCGGCGGAACCGATTCCGCTGCCGATCGCGGTCATGACGGTGCTCACTTCGAGGCCTCCAGACCGGCCTTGAGGGCCTCGGCCTTGGGGTCGGTCTTGGCGGCGGCGTGCCGGGAGTACCACCAGGCGATCAGGAAGGTGGTGAGGAACTGGGCCAGGCCGAAGACGAAGGCGATGTTGATGTTGCCGACCACGGTGGTGCCCATGAACGCGCCCGCGAAGTTGGAGAGCAGGACGTACAGCAGGTACCAGGCGACGAAGGCCACCGTGAGCGGGAAGGCGAAGGACCGGTGGGACCGGCGCAGTTCACCGAATGCGGCGCTCGACTGGACCTTGGTGAAGCGGTCGGCGCAATCGGGTTCGTCCGGCTCCTGGGTGATGGTCGGTGCGGTGTCCACGGTCTCTCCTGATGAGGGGGTGCGAGGCGCGAGCCGTCAGCGGTGGCCCGGAGGTCGGTCCGGGCTTGTGATCCGGATCACGCATCGTAGAGGGGTGCCGTGGTATTGCGACAGAGGGGTGATCGTCGAATTTGACATCAGCCGCCGTTTGAGGCAATACCGCCCGCCCGCCGTGTCGTTGACCTTCATGTGAGCACTGCGCCGCCTCCTCCCCCGCCGCCCGGTCGACGCCCGTTCGGAATCGTCAGGCTGACGGAGCCGATAGCGGCGGTGCGGACCGGCCGGCCGGCCGCCGTCCCGACGGCCGGGCGCTGGTACGGGCCGCGGGTGCCGCTGCCACCGCTGAGCATCGACGCGCTGCGCGGCCCGGGCGGCCCTTTCTGAGGAACCGGCTCCGGTTCCGCTCCCCTATCTGACGCCACGTCATCCATGGCGGCACGGCGGCGACCTGACGATTTCTCCCTGCCTTTGTTCCCGGAATTCATTGCCGGGGGCCGGAGATCGGCGCTAGCTTCACTCGTCATGTACCCGTCCGTGTGCGGCCTGCGCCCGGGCGGTTTTACGGATGATGTGGAGAACCCATGGCTCATCTGCGCTCCAGACGGCGTCACGCCCTGCTGGCCGTCCCCGTCGGACTGGCGCTCACCGCGTCGCTCGGCTTCCTGCCCGGCGCGGCCGCCGCGGCCCCGCAGGGGACGTTCGCGGTACAGGCCCCCCTCACCACGGACGGCCCGCTGCTGTCGTACGTGGTCAACACGGACACCGCCCGCGGCACGGTCGCGAAGGTGAAGAAGGCCGTCACCCAGGCGGGTGGCAGCATCGTGGCGTCCTACGACCGGATCGGCGTCATCGTCGCCCACTCCAAGAACCCCGAGTTCGGCAAGACCCTGCGTGCCGTACCGGGTGTGACGTCCGCGGGCGCCACCCGCACCGCCCCGCTCGCCCCCGCGGCCACCACCGATGTCGGCAAGCCCGAGAAGGTGAAGCTGCCGAAGGCCGTCGCCCAGGGCGCGGCCCGCTCGGCCACCGCCGGTACGGAGCCGCTGGAGGGCCTTCAGTGGGACCTCGCCGCCATCAAGGCGGACAAGGCCGCGAAGGTCAACCCGGGCAGCAGGAACGTCACGGTCGGCGTCATCGACACGGGCGTGGACGACACCCACCCGGACCTCAAGCCGAACTTCTCCCGCGGCCAGTCGGCCAGCTGCGTCACCGGCAAGGCGGACACCCGGCCCGGCGCCTGGCGCCCGTTCGACCCGGCCGAGGACTACCACGGCACGCACGTGGCCGGTTCGATCGCCGCCGCCCGCAACGGTGTCGGCGTGGCCGGCGTCGCGCCCGGCGTGAAGGTCTCCGCCATCAAGGTCAGCCAGGACAAGACCGCGCTGTTCTACGCGGAGAGCGTCGTCTGCGCCTTCGTCTTCGCCGCCGACCACGGCATAGCCGTGACGAACAACAGCTACTACGTCGACCCGTGGCTCTACAACTGCGACGACGACCCGGACCAGAAGGCGATCCGCGAGTCCGTCGGCCGGGCCGCGAAGTACGCCCAGGACAAGGGCACGATCAACGTCGCCTCGGCGGGCAACTCCGCGCACGACCTGGCGTCCAAGGAGATCAGCGACGCCACCAGCCCCAACGACACCACCCCCGTGCCGCGGAAGATAGACCCCTCGAAGTGCCTCGACGTACCGGCCCAGCTGCCGGGCGTCGTCACGGTCGCGGCCACCGGCGTGAAGTCGCTGAAGTCGTACTACTCCAACTACGGCCAGGGCCAGATCGACGTGGCCGCCCCCGGCGGCGACCGCTACCAGGTGCCGGGGCTGCCCGCCAAGGACGGCCGCATCCTCTCCACGATGCCGGGTGGCGACTGGGCCTACCTCCAGGGCACCTCGATGGCCGCCCCGCACGTGGCCGGTGTCGCGGCGCTGCTGAAGAGCACGCACCCCAAGTCGAGCCCGCAGGAACTCCAGTGGCTCCTGAAGGCCCAGGCCGACAACCCGGGCTGCCCGACGGGGTACGACCCCGACGGTGACGGCAAGATCGACGCCACGTGTGTCGGTACGCAGCACGTCAACAGCTTCTACGGCTACGGCATCGTCGACGCCTTGGACGCGGTCCAGGACTGACCCGGCGCCCGTCCGGCGGATCCTCGACCGCGGGCGGTCGCCTGCCGCCTGCGGCGGCCAGCGCCCTGCGGGCGCGTCCTCAATCGCCGGACGGGCTGGTTCTGGCCGGACTCGTGCGCTTGGCCTGTCCGGCGTTCGACGACACAGCACAGCAGCCCGTCCGGCGCTTGAGGACATCGCCGTGCGGTGGGGTGCGGGGCGCCGGGCCCGTCGTCCCCTCCGTCAGGAGATACTGCGCGGCGAGATACGTGAGCATGATCCACAACTGGGGGGCGGGCGCCTGCGGCCAGTCGGCGAGGCCGGTCGCGATGAGCGTGTCCGACAGCAGGAACAGCGCACCGCCCGCGCCCGCCCGCGCCCCCGCGCGGGTCGCGCCGAGTGCCATCGCCGTCAGCAGCAGGCTGTATCCGGCGACGGGCACCCGCAGCGCCGCCTCCACGTCGGGCCACAGCAGCAGGACGACCATCAGCCAGCCGGCCCCGTAGCCGCCCGCCAGGACGTACCGGCGCGCCCCGCCCGTCGCTTCGTACCGGGTGAAGAGCGTGAGGTAGCAGACGTGCCCGGCCGCGAACGAGCCCATGCCCAGCAGGAAGGCGGTCTCGCCGCCGATCTGCAGCAATGAGTCGCCACCGCAGCCGAACAGCAACGCGCCGACGAGCGGACGGGGCCCGCCGCAAGCGAGGGCGCGGGCGGCGAGCAGCGGCATCAGGACCGGTTTGGTGAACTGGGCGACGGCCGGGGCGCCGACGGCGAGCGCGCACAGGTGGACGACCGCGACGGCGGCGAAGACGATCAGCAGGACACGGGGGGTGCGCGGGCCTCTCACGCGGCGTGCTCGGGGGCGGCGGCCCGGGAGCCGGGCGCCGGCGCGCCGGCGGGCGGCGCCTCCCCGGACACCGGCGCGCCCCCGGAAGCCGGTGCGCCCTCGGTGGGTGCCTCGTCACCGGCGGGTGCGAGCCGGGCCGGCTGCCATCCCGGTCCCCGGAACACCCGCCCGGCCCGCTCACGCCAGCTCCGCGCCGCCCGCAGATCACGGGCGATGGCGGCGTACTCGTGCGTGGCGACGCGCAAGGGGTTGTAGGTGTCGATGTTCTTCGTCAGACCGTAGACCGGACGTTCCCCTTCCGGCACGAAGGAGCCGAAGAGCCGGTCCCAGACAATCAGGATGCCGCCGAAGTTGCGGTCCAGATAGCCGCCCTGCGAGGCGTGGTGCACCCGGTGGTGGGACGGCGTGTTCAGGACGTACTCGAAGGGCCGGGGCAGCCTGCCGACCCGCTCGGTGTGCACCCAGAACTGGTAGACGAGGTTCGCCGACGAGCAGAACGCCACCGCCGCCGGGTGCACGCCCAGCGCGATCATCGGCACATAGAACGGCCACACCGTCAGAGAGGTCCACGGCTGGCGCAGGGCGGTGGTGAAGTTGAACTTCCGGCTGGAGTGGTGCACCACGTGGCAGGCCCACAGGATCCGGACGACGTGGTGCCCCCGGTGTGACCAGTAGTAGAAGAAGTCCTGTGCCAGCAGCATCAGCGGCAGCGTCCACCACAGCACGGGGACGCGCAGCGGTGTGAGTTCGTAGATCCCGGCGTAGACCGCGACGATCGGGATCTTCCACAGCGCGTCGAAGGCCAGGCTGCCGAGGCCCATGCCGATGCTGGTGGCCGCGTCCTTCGCGGCGTAGCCCGCGGCGCCGCTCTCCTCGGCGGGGTGCAGCCGGTAGCTCACCAACTCCACCGCGGTGAGCAGGACGAAGGCCGGTATGGACCACAACACGACATCGGGAAGGTGCGGCATGGCCGCACCATAAACGCGCCACGGGCCGTGCCGCTAGGGGTTGTTACCGTTGGGTACCGGTCAGTGTTACCCCGGGTTCCCCCCGGCGTGGCGCCGACGGCCGCAAGGGGGCGGGAGCCGGCGCCGACAGGCCGTCGGCGGCGGGCGGTGTCCATCGTCCGGGTGACGGGCGTTCGGGGGGCGCCGCCCCGGGCACCCCCGACGGAGTGGAACTCGTCACATTCGCGGGGACTTGAGGGATCCGGGGCCGGGCCCGGGCTGTCAGTGGGGGCCCGTATTCTCTGTGACCATGCTCGAAGACCGCGCCGCCGCCGAACCGCCGACCCCGTGGCCGACCGCGTATCCCGACGGATACGCGGTCGTCGACGTGGAGACCACCGGGCTCGCCCGGGACGACCGGATAGTGTCGGCCGCCGTCTATCAGCTGGACGCCAGAGGCCGGGTGGAGGACCAGTGGTACACGCTGGTCAACCCCGAGCGGGACCCCGGGCCGGTGTGGATCCACGGCCTCACCACCGATGTCCTCTCCGGTGCGCCGCTCTTCCCGGAGATCGCGGACGAGCTGGCCGCGCGGCTCGACGGCCGGGTCCTCGTCGCGCACAACGCGGCCTTCGACTGGTCGATGCTCGCCCGTGAGTTCGCCCGCGCCCGGGCGACCGCACCCGTGCGCCAACGGCTGTGCACCATCGCGCTCTCCAAGGAGCTGCGGCTGCCGCTGCCCAACCACAAGCTGGAGTCGCTCGCCGCGCACTACGGGGTGGTGCAGCAGCGCGCGCACCACGCGCTGGACGACGCCCGGGTGCTCGCGGAGGCGTTCCGGCCCAGTCTGCGGCTGGCGGCGCAGGCCGGGCTGCGGCTGCCGCTGCTGGCCTGCCAGCCGCTGACGGAGTGGTCCGACGGGCCCGCGCCGGCCCGCTCGGCCACTGTCGGCCGGCAGCCGTCCTATCGGCAGTCGACCTGGCGGGCCAGCCGTAAGCGCCCGGCGTGCCCGTATCCCAACCCCGGCCGCTACAAACCGGGCGAACAGCTCATTCAGGGCATGCGCGTGGCGTTCTCCGGTGACACCTCGATCGACCGCGAGCTGCTGGAGGACCGTGCCGTCGACGCCGGGCTGCACATCGCCACCAGCGTCTCCCGCCTCACCAGCCTGCTGGTCACCAACGACCCCGACTCCCCGACGTCCAAGACCACCAAGGCCCGTTCGTTCGGCACCCCGGTGATCGACGAGGCGGCGTTCATGCAGCTGCTGCTGCACGTCACCCCGGCACCGGGGACGTCCGGCGGCTGCTGAGGCACCGCTCCGGGGCACCGCGACGGCACCCGATGGCCGGGGGGCGAACCACGCCAGGTACCGTCAAATGTGTGTATCGCTTCCTGTTGTCCCGGCAATGGGTGATCCTCACGCTCGTGGGGCTCGTCCTGATCCCGGTGATGATCAAGCTGGGCTTCTGGCAGTACCACCGCCACGAGCACCGGATCGCCCGGAACGACCAGGTCGCCCAGGCGCTCGGCGCCGACCCCGTCCCCGCCACCCGGCTCACCGCCCCCGGCCGCCCCGTGTCGCACGACGACGTCTGGCGGCGGATCACCGCGAGCGGTACGTACGACACCAAGGGCGAGGTCGTGGTCCGGCTGCGCACCGACGCCGACGGCAAGCAGGGCTATTTCGTCCTCACCCCGCTGGTGCCGGCCAACGGCCCGGCCCTCCTCGTCAATCGCGGCTGGATCCCGGCCGACGGTGATCTGACCAAGTTCCCCCGCATCCCCCCGGCGCCGAAGGGGAAGGTCACCATCGTCGGCCGGCTGCGGGCGGACGAGACCACCGGCAGCGGCATCAAGGACACCGCGGGCCTGCCGGATCGTCAGGTCATGCTGATCAACAGCCGGCAGCGGGCCGAGGCGCAGCACCGGCCGTTCCTCGGCGGCTACGCCGAACTCGTCGGGCCCGTCCCCGAGGGGCAGCCGCAGCCCGTGCCCGCCCCGGACCACAGCGAGATCGGCCCGCACATGGCCTACGCCGTCCAGTGGTGGCTTTTCTCCGCGTTCGTGCCCGTCGGCTGGATCGTGCTCGTCCGCCGGGAGCGACGCGACCGCGCCGCCGAGGCCGCCAAGACGGCGGACCGGCCGGGCGCCGGGGCCACCGCCGTGGCGTAGCCGGCCGCCGTCCCGCGCGGCAGCCGCGCCGACGGGTCGGAGCAGCCCCGGAGTAGGTCCCGCATGATCAGGGAAGACGCTTCGCGTGGCACCACTCATCGAGGACTACGCACTCATCGGCGATCTCCAGACCGCCGCCCTGGTCGGCCGGGACGGATCCATCGACTGGCTCTGCCTGCCCCGCTTCGACTCGGGCGCCTGTTTCGCCGCGCTCCTGGGTGACGAGGAGAACGGCCACTGGCGGCTGGCCCCACGGGGGGCCGGGGAGTGCACCCGGCGCTCCTACCTCAAGGACTCCCTCATCCTCGAGACCGTCTGGGAGACGGAGACCGGCACGGTCAAGGTCACCGACTTCATGCCCCAGCGCCACCGCGCCCCCGACGTCGTCCGCATCGTCGAGGGAGTCAGCGGCTCCGTCGACATGCTGGGCGTGCTGCGGCTGCGCTTCGACTACGGCAACGTCGTGCCCTGGGTCCGCCGGGCCGACGGGCACCGGGTCGCCGTCGCCGGGCCCGACTCGGCGTGGCTGCGCAGCGAACCCCCCGTGCGGACCTTCGGCAAGGGCCTCAGCACCCGCTCCGAGTTCACCGTCGACGCCGGTGACCAGGTCGCCTTCGTGCTCACCTGGCATCCCTCGCACGAGCCCCGCCCCGAACTCGTCGACCCGCACGAGTCCCTGCGGCACAGCCTGGAGGACTGGCGCGAGTGGGCCGGCCGGTGCCGCTACCAGGGCCCGTACGCGGAGGCGGTCATGCGGTCCCTGATCACCCTCAAGGCCCTCACCTACGCGCCCACCGGCGGTATCGTCGCCGCCCCCACCACCTCCCTGCCCGAGGACATCGGCGGCGTCCGCAACTGGGACTACCGCTACTGCTGGCTGCGCGACTCCACCCTCACCCTCGGCGCCCTGCTCTCGGTCGGCTACCTCGAGGAGGCCGCCGCGTGGCGCGACTGGCTGTTGCGCACGGTCGCCGGGGACCCCGCCGACCTCCAGATCATGTACGGCGTCGCGGGCGAGCGCCGACTGCCCGAGGTGGAGCTGTCCTGGCTGCCCGGGTACGAGCGGTCGGCTCCGGTACGCGTCGGCAACAGCGCCGTCAATCAGCTCCAGCTCGACGTCTACGGCGAGGTCATCGACTCCCTCTACGTCGCCCGCCGGGGCGGACTCAACGCCAAGCCGCACGCGTGGAGCGTCCTGCGGGTGTTCATGGACTTCCTGATGAAGCACTGGCGCGAGCCCGACGAGGGGATCTGGGAGGTCCGCGGCCCGCGCCGGCACTTCGTCCACTCCAAGGTGATGGCCTGGGTCGCCGCCGACCGGGCCGTGCGGATCCTGGAGTACGACCCGAAGCTCAAGGGCGACCTCGAAGGGTTCCGGCGGATGCGGGACGAGGTCCACCGCGAGGTCTGCGAGAAGGGCTACGACCCCGAGCGCGGCACCTTCACCCAGTCCTACGGATCCACCGAACTCGACGCCGCGACCCTTCTCATCCCCCGCGTGGGCTTCCTGCCGCCCGACGACCCCCGGGTCGTCGGCACGGTCGACGCGATCCAGCAGGAGCTGACCCACGGCGGGCTCGTCCGCCGCTACACCGTCGACGGCAAGGCCGTCGACGGGCTGCCCGGCAACGAGGGCACCTTCCTCGTCTGCTCCTTCTGGCTGGCCGACGCCCTGCACCTGACCGGCCGGCAGAAGGAGGCACGGCGCCTGTTCGAGCATCTGCTGACCCTGCGCAGCGATCTCGGTCTGCTCTCCGAGGAGTACGACCCCGTGGCCCGGCGGCAGCTCGGCAACTACCCGCAGGCGTTCAGCCACATCGGTCTGGTGACGACCGCGCTGCTCCTCGACGCGGAGGGGTGCGAACGGCCGGACGTGCGCACGGACTGACCCGGGCCGGGCCCGGGCCGGACCGCCCCGGGCTCAGCCGACCCGCTCGGCGCGGTGCCGGACCGCCCGGAGCCGGACCTCCGCCGGCAGCCGGGTGAGGCCCGCGGAGACCCGGGCATGGGTCAGGGCCTCGGTGTACAGCCGGTGCAGGGCGGAGGCGGGGGCGGCGTGCGGTGCCAGGGTCAGACCGACGTGCGCCTCGGGGGCGGTGCGGGTCCCGCTCAGGGCGACCCGCGCCCGGTCGACCCCGTTCAGCGACTGTGCCTCGGCGGCCAGCACGCTCTCCAGGGCGTGGCCGCGTACGAGCGCGCCCTCGCCGTCACCGCTGTCGACGAGCACCTCGCCCAGCCGGCGCCGGCGCGTCTGCGCGAGCAGCCACCACAGGGCGAGCAGTACGGCGACGGCGAGTGCGGCGATGACCGCCGGCCACCACCAGCCCGCCGAGCGCCACTTGCGGCGGTCGGCGCGGCCGAGCAGCACGTCGTGGGGCCCGTCGAAGGGCCAGGCGGACGGCAGGGTGAAGCCCCAGTGCCGCTGCAGGTCCAGCGAGCCGATCAGCACCGCGGCACCGAGTGCCAGCAGCACCACGCCCGCCAGTCCCACGAGTACTCGGTTGACGGTCCTCAGCATCGCGCGCTCACCTCTTCACCGGCCGGCTCACCCGGACCGACAGCCGCGGGTGCCGGGCGAGCCCCAATTCCTGTACGCCGTCGGCCAGGACCGTGTCGACGTCCGCCCGTACCTCCGCCACGTCCCGGAAGTGGGCCACGGCCCGCGTTTTGACTCGGCGCCGGCCCACCTCGACCCGTACGGACTGCACACCGGAGATCTCCATGACCCGGTCCCGCAGGACGAGCGCGGCCGCCCGCCGGTCGAGCCCGGCCCGTACGTCGGGGGTGTCGCGCCGCATCGGCAGCACCCCGCGCAGGCCCGGGGTGACGGCGAGGAAGATCAGCCACAGACCGATCAGCACGGCGAGCGCCGCGCCCCAGCCCACCCAGGGCTCCTCCAGGGGGCGGGTGGCCAGTTCGTCCGCCAGACGGCGGCGCCAGCTCATGGCGGGCCGGCCGGCCCGTACCGCCGCCACGTCGTAGAGGAACATCCCGGCGGCGCCCAGCACGACGATCGCGACGAGGGCGGCGGGCAGTCGGCGGGCCGACCAGAAACGGCCGGCGTGGCGGCCGTCCCCCTCGGGGGGCCGCCCGGGGTCCGCCCCGGCGGCCTCGGGCCGGTTCTTCTCCAGTGTCGGGGGGCCGTCGCCCGGCTCCGGGCCGCTCACCGGACCCGCTCCGCGTCCGCGCCCGTCGTCTGCGGGGAGTGCAGCCGCTCCACCGTGACCGCCACCTCCGGGACCTCCATGCCCACCAGCCCCCGTACCCGCTCGACGACCCGGTGGCGCACCGCGCCGCACTGGGCCCCGATGTCGGAGGGGTAACCCAGCTCCACGAAGACCCGCACCCGGGCCGTGTCGTCCCGGACGACCACCGAGGCGTGCGGGGGCGCGTGGGCGTCCGCCGCGCTCAGCGCCTCCCGTGCCGCCTGGGAGGCGATCTTCGCGACCACCCGGTCGGCGATGTGGGTCGCACCGCGCTCAGCAGCTTCCACCACGCGTCCTCACCGCACCCCTCGCCGCGTCCTCGAAACCGCCACTACCGCCGTCCCTCGCGGTCCCTCGTCCTGAAGAGATCGCCCGGTTCGAGATCCCCGTCCAGGAACCGGCCCGCCACGAACCCGATGGCTCCCAACGCCGCCACCAGCACAAAGGCTCCGAACCCGCCGAAGTATCCGGCGAACCCCAATGCCATGCCGGCGATCAGACCGACCACGGCCATGTTCATCGTGCGCTCCTTACTGGAGCCTCGGCTCCGGCTGCTCGTCGTCTTCCTCGTCCGGCAGCTTGACGTCGCTCACGGCGATGTTGACCTCGACGACCTCCAGGCCCGTCATGCGTTCCACCGCCGAGATGACGTTCTCCCGCACGGAGCGGGCCACGTCCGCGATGGCGAAGCCGTAATCCACCACGATCTCCAGATCGAGCGCGGTCTGCACCTCGCCGACCTCGGCCTTCACCCCGCGGCTGACGGACTTGGCGCCGCCGCCACCGGGCACCCGGTCCCGTACGGCGCCGAAGGTGCGGGAGATGCCGCTGCCCATCGCGTGGACGCCGACCACGTCACGGGCCGCCAGCCCGGCGATCTTCTCCACCACTCCGTCGGCGATGGTCGTCCGGCCGCGGTCGGCCGCTGCGGCCTTGGGCTCCTTGGCCGCACCGCCGGGGCCGCCCGAGCCGTCCGCCCGGTTGCGCTGTGGGGTATCGGTCATCGTCAATCGCCTCTTTCCCGGGGGAAGGAAAAACGTTCGCCGGTCCACTTGCCACCCTAGGCCGTGGTCGCCGCATCACGCGCGCGGACGGTGCGAATGGCGGCGCCCCCCGGCCACCGCGCGGCGGTGTCCTCAAACGCCGGGCGGGCTGCCGTGCCCTGTCCTGGTGGGGCCGGGGCCGCTGCGGCGAAGAGGTGAACGTGCGGCCCGGGCCCGCCATTCGGGTGGGTCATCGGGCCCCGGGCCCGCCCGTACGGCAGGCTGGTCCCGCTGACGACGACTTCAGGGGTGACGGTGGCCGCGGACCGGTTGACACAGGCGGTACGGCAGCAGCTCGGGCTCGGCAGGCTGCTGCCGCTCGGTGGCGCGGCGGACGGCGCCTGGATCACGGAGCACACGGCGGTGGGCGTCCTGCGGCGGGCGGCCTCGGCCGCGCTGCCGGGGGTGCGGCTCGGTACGGTCCGGCTCGCGCTCGCCGACCCCGCCACGGCGGTGCCCCCGGCGGTCCCGGCGCCGCCGAGCGCCCTGCCGGTGGGGCCGCTGCGGCTGACGGCGGACTTCGCGGCCACACCGGACGAGCCGCTGCCGGCCGTGGCCGGCCGGCTGCGCACCCTCTTGTGGTCGGCGTCGTCCCAGGCGCTCGGGCTGGACCTCGACGCGGTGGATCTCCGGGCGACGGCGCTGCTCGACGGCCCGGCCGGTGCGGAGACCCCGCCGGAGGCGGAGACGGGGCCGGAGACGGGTGAGAACGCCTTGCCCGCGAAGGCCGACGGCTCCGGCGCCCAGGCGGTGGCGGCCCGGGTGGCCCTGGCCGTGCCGGGCGTGGCCCGGCTCGCACCGGTACTCGGCGGCCCGGAACACGCGGTACGGCTCCGGGACCGCACGGAGGAGGCACCGGGCCGTCACGCCCAGGTGCAGATCGCGGTGACGGAGGGCCGGTGCGCCCTGGACGTCGCCGCGGCGGTCCGCGCGGCCGTCACCACGGCGACGGCCGACGATGCCCCGGGCCCGGTCACGGTCGCCGTCGTGGTGACGGCCGTCGACCCGGCGGACAGCCCGGCCGACTGACCGACGCGGCGGCCCGACACTTCGGACGGGCTGGAATGGTGGGGCCCAGCCGCGTCAAACCCTGGGGTCCTCCCAGCGGTAGCCGGGGAGGTGAGGGACGGCCCGCAGGGCGCCCCGCCGCCGCGAGCGACACGACGGCCAGATGCTCCGCACGGGCTGGAATGGCTGAGCCCAGCCACATCGAGATGAGGACGCGCCCGCAGGGCGCCCCACCGCCGGTCCCGGTCTACTCGCCCAGCCCCGCGAGGTCGCGCAGTCGGCGGGCCTGGGACGCCCGCTCCGCCGTGCGCTGCTCGTCGTAGGTGCGGCCGGCGGCGTCCCGCAGGAGTGCCTTGGTCTCGACGACCGCGTCACGCGGTGCCGCGAGGAGGGCCGCGGCCAGGTCCTGGGCCGCGGCGTCGAGGTCGGCGGCCGGGACGACGAGGTTGGCCAGGCCCGTGCGCTCGGCCTCTTCGGCGTGCACGAAGCGGCCCGTGGCACAGATCTCCAGGGCGCGGGCGTAGCCGACCAGCGACAGCAGCGGGTGCGTGCCGGTGAGGTCGGGCACCAGGCCCAGGCTGGTCTCGCGCATGGCGAACTGCGCGTCGTCCGCGCAGATCCGCAGGTCGCAGGCGAGGGCGAGCTGGAAGCCCGCACCGATGGCGTGGCCCTGCACGGCCGCGATGGAGACGATGTCGTTCCGCCGCCACCAGGTGAACGCCTCCTGGTAGGTGGCGATCTCGGCGTCCAGCGCCTCGTCCGAGCCGCGGGCCAGGTCGAGGAACGACGGCTCACCGTCGAAGCCCTCGGGCGTGAAGGCCTGCCGGTCGAGGCCCGCGGAGAAGGATTTGCCCTCACCGCGAAGCACCACGACCCGCACGCTGCCCGGCAGCAGCCGTCCCGCCTCGGCCAGTGCCCGCCACAGCGCGGGCGACTGGGCGTTGCGCTTGGCGGGATTGGCGAGCGTGACGGTGGCAACCGCGTCATCGACGGTGAGCTGTACGCCGTCTTGGTCGAGCAGAGTCTTGGGGGCAGTCATGGGGGCCTCCGAACCAGCCGCAGTCACATTTAAGTTGACTGCACAGTAACCACCCGGTCGACTGCTCGACCGACCGGGTGGCACTGCCCACAACGACGGTGCCCCATGGTGCGTGGCTCAGGCCGAGGCGGCCTTCTTGCCGCGCGTCGCTCCGCCGCGACCCCGCAGGATCACGCCGGACTCACTGAGCATCCGGTGCACGAACCCGTAGGAGCGACCGGTCTCTTCGGCCAGCGCCCTGATACTCGCACCGGAGTCGTACTTCTTCTTCAGGTCTGCCGCGAGCTTTTCGCGCGCGGCGCCGGTTACCCGGCTGCCCTTCTTCAGAGTCTCGGCCACCCGTGCCTCCTCATGGGAGATGCGCTCTTGTCTCTCATGATCACCCCTAGGCGGCGTCCTGGCCACCCATTCGGCAAGGTCGATGCCAGGAGGTTTGCGCGATTTCCGGCTCCGGCGGGCCTCGGAACAGCCAATTCCGAACATGTGCGCCCGTACGACCGTACGGGTGGTGCGAAGAACAGGCAGGTCAGAAGGGGCTTCATCACCACCGGCGCGAACGGCGCCCGACACCCGGCGCAGCGCGTGCGCCGGAGTGCCGGGCGCCGTGGTGGTACGAGCCCTACTCACTCAGATGAAGGATCACGTGTCGGCCGAATGATCCATACCAGTGGATCAGGCCAGCGCGACCAGGTCGCGGTAGTCCGGACCCCACAGGTCCTCGACGCCGTCCGGCAGGAGGATGATCCGCTCGGGCTCCAGGGCCTCGACGGCGCCCTCGTCGTGGGTGACGAGGATGACCGCGCCCTTGTAGGTGCGCAGGGCGCCGAGGATCTCCTCGCGGCTGGCGGGGTCGAGGTTGTTGGTCGGCTCGTCGAGGAGCAGCACGTTGGCGGACGAGACGACGAGGGTCGCCAGCGCGAGCCGGGTCTTCTCACCGCCGGAGAGCACCCCGGCCGGCTTGTCGACGTCGTCGCCGGAGAAGAGGAACGAACCGAGCGTCTTGCGGACCTCGACGAGATCCAGGTCGGGCGCGGAGGAACGCATGTTCTCCAGGACGGTGCGCTCCGGGTCGAGCGTCTCGTGCTCCTGGGCGTAGTAGCCCATCTTCAGGCCGTGGCCCTCGATGACCTGCCCGGTGTCGGGCTTCTCGGCGCGGGCCAGCAGCCGCAGCAGCGTGGTCTTGCCGGCGCCGTTGAGGCCGAGGATGACGACGCGGGAGCCCTTGTCGATGGCCAGGTCGACGTCGGTGAAGATCTCCAGGGAGCCGTAGGACTTGGAGAGGCCCTCGGCCATCAGCGGGGTCTTGCCGCAGGGCGCGGGCTCCGGGAAGCGCAGCTTGGCGACCTTGTCGGAGACCCGCACCGCCTCCAGGCCGGACAGCAGCCGCTCGGCGCGCTTGGCCATGTTCTGCGCGGCGACGGTCTTGGTGGCCTTGGCGCGCATCTTGTCGGCCTGCGAATTGAGGGCCGCGGCCTTCTTCTCGGCGTTCTGGCGCTCGCGCTTGCGGCGCTTCTCGTCGGCCTCGCGCTGCTGCTGGTAGAGCTTCCAGCCCATGTTGTAGACGTCGATCTGCGAGCGGTTCGCGTCCAGGTAGAAGACCTTGTTGACGACGGTCTCGACGAGGTCGACGTCGTGCGAGATGACGATGAAGCCACCGCGGTAGGTCTTGAGGTAGTCGCGCAGCCAGACGATGGAGTCGGCGTCGAGGTGGTTGGTCGGCTCGTCGAGGAGCAGGGTGTCGGCGTCCGAGAAGAGGATCCGGGCCAGCTCGACGCGGCGGCGCTGACCACCGGAGAGGGTGTGCAGCGGCTGGCCGAGCACCCGGTCGGGCAGCCCGAGCGCGGCAGCGATGGTCGCGGCCTCCGCCTCGGCGGCGTATCCGCCCTTGGTCAGGAACTCCGTCTCCAGGCGCTCGTACTTCTTCATCGCCTTCTCACGGGTGGCGCCCTTGCCGTTCGCCATCCGCTCCTCGTTCTCCCGCATCTTGCGCAGGACCGAGTCCAGCTCACGCGCCGAGAGGATGCGGTCGCGGGCCAGGACGTCGAGGTCACCGGTGCGCGGGTCCTGCGGGAGGTAGCCGACCTCGCCGGAGCGGGTGATGGTGCCGGCGGCGGGGATGCCCTCACCCGCGAGGCACTTGGTGAGGGTGGTCTTGCCGGCGCCGTTGCGGCCGACGAGGCCGATGCGGTCGCCCTTGGCGATACGGAAGGAGGCGGACTCGATGAGGATGCGTGCGCCGGCGCGCAGCTCGATGCCGGAGGCGGTGATCACGGGGGACTACTCCAGGGCAGATGGGACGGCGGTGGGGACGGGCTGGGTCGCTATGACGCCGTCTAATGCACGAGGAGGAAAGCCATACGACCAGTCTAGCGGTGTCGCGCAAGCCGATTTTCTCCGCCGACCGGGCTGCGTACCGCCGCACCCCCACGGGCCGTCTTGCCGCCTGCGGCGGCTTGGCGCCCTGCGGGCGCGTCCTCAATCGCCGGACGGGCTTGATGTGGCTGGGCTTAGCCAGAACCAGCCCGTTCGGCGATTGAGGACATAGCACAGCAGCCCGTCCGGCGCAGTGCGGGCCCCGCATAAGGCGCCGGACCGGCCTACGCCCCGCCCCGGTGGACCTGGAACGCGGCCCGGCGGACCGCCTTGGCGAGGGCGGGGTCCGGGTGGGCCGCGGCGAGGGCGACCAGCACCTGGACGGTGCGGGGGTGGCCGACGGCGCGGATCTCCTCCAGCAGGCCCGGCACGGTGCCCTGCACGGCCGAGTCCAGATGACGGACGAGCAGCCGGCTCTCGCCGTGGTCGGCGACGGCGGCGGCGGTGTCCACCCACAGCCAGGTCGCCTCCTCCCGGGTGAGGACCTCGGCGGCCGCCTCCTCCGGGTCGTGCCCCTCGTGCTCCGCGAGCCACAGCAGGGCGTACGGGCGGACACACGGCTCCAGGGCCGCCGCCCGCACCGCGGGCTCGGCGGGCGAGCCCACCGCGCGCAGCGCCTCGAAGGCGAGCCCGCGGACCAGCGCGTCGTCCCCGCGGGCCGCCTCCAGCAGCTCGTGGACGGCGCTGCGCACGGGCCGGGCGGCGAGCCAGGCCCGGTATTCGGTACGGGCGGGGCCGGGGGTGAGGTCGGCGCAGCCGCGCAGCATGGCCTCGGCGGACAGCTCGATGTTGCCGGCGGGGCTCTGGGCGGCGACGCAGATCCGTTCGAGCTTGACCCAGACCGCCCAGTTTCCGAGGGGGGTCAGGAGGGCCTCGCGGGTGTCGCCGACGACGGCACCGGCTCCTGGTCCGGCCGGTGTGTCGGGTCCGTCCCGCATGACCAGCGCGCCGACCGAGGCGAGCCCTTCGAGGGCCCAGTCGAGCAGCCCGGCCAGCGGGTCCGCCGCCCCCGGTGCGGGCGGGACCGACGGGACTGCCGGGACCGACGGGACTGCCGGGACTGCCGGGACGGCCGGGGCGGCGGCGTTGCCGTAGGGGACCTCGCAGCGCTCGGCGCGGATCTCGGCGACGCGCTGCTGGAGGATGTCGAGGAGCATCGCCACGGGGACCGGGCCCGCCGAGAGGTGCATGACGGACAGCAGCTGCGGCGCGGCCTCGACGACCTCGGCGGCGATGGTCGGGTCCGTGCCGGCGGGTTCGGGGTGGGCGAGGGACCAGGCGTCGAAGAGCGCGACCCAGCCGCGCAGCACGGCGCTGTCGTCGCGGTCCCAGGCCTGGAGCCGCCAGCCGGGGCGGGCGGTGTCGCCGTGGAGTTCGACGAGCCCGGCGAGGCGGGCCCGGTCCCAGTCGGCCCGCACCTGCCGGGCGGTGAGCCGTAGGGCGTCGGCGGCCCGTCGGGCCGTGTCGTCGCAGAGTCCGCCGGCCTCGCCGGGGCGCAGCGAGGTGCCGCGGCCGCATTCGGTGGCCACCCAGCGGGCCAGCCGGACGGCGCCGGTGAGGCCGCCTCTGGCCTGCCGGGCGAGTTCCGTCGCCGCGGGTGTGCCCGCGGGCGGGCGGGGCGCCGGTCGGGAGCCGCGATTCGCCACGGCCCGGCGGGCAGCGGCGATCGGCTGTCGGGGGACCAGTCTGAGCCGGGAGTCGCGCGGAGTACGGGACGTCACAGGAGCAGTCTTGCCGTTGACGCTCCGAAAACCCAATCGGGATCAACTATCCGGCCGTTCAGCGACGGTAACCGGCGGTACGGAATCCTTTCGTCCGGTCACGGCGGCCCCTCGGGGCGCTCGCGTACTCCCGGTTCACCTCCGGTTTCGGCCGGTTTTCGACCCCCTCTTTCGGCCTGTTCCCGGCCTGTTCCCGACCTGTTCCCCGCCTTGCCGGGCCGCGCGTCACGGGCCTCACATCAGCGGGGTCAGGAAGCGCCGCAGCGCTTCCTCGTAGCGTGCGGGGTCCGCGTTCCATATCGCGGCGTGCGGGGCGTGCGCGACGGTATACGGGTGGATCAGCTCCGGCCGGCGCGCGAGGAGCTTTCGGGAGTGCTCCCAGGGCGCCAGCGGGTCTCCGGGACCGTGTGCGAGCAGGGCCGGAACGGTCAGCCGGGCGGGGTCGGCGGCGGTCATGAGCCCGTCGGGAGCCAGGCCGGTGCGGCCCTCGGCGGCGCGTACGGCGAGCGGGAGCAGCGCGGCCGGGACCCGGCGGTCGGCGGCGCAGGAACGCACCAGCAGGGGCCAGTCGAGGACGGGCGAGTCCATGACGAGCCCCACGACGCGGTGGCACAGCGCGGAGTCCATGGCGGCCAGCAGGGCCATGGTGGCGCCGGTGGACCAGCCGTGCAGGACGACGCGGCGCGCGCCGTAGCGCAGGGCGTAGCGGATGGCCGCGTCGAGATCGCGCCATTCCGCGGCGCCGAATCGGCTGATTCCGTCCGTCGGCCGGGGGGCGCCGGGGTCGCCCCGGTAGGCGATGTCCAGGACGGGGAGCCGCAGGCTCCGCAGGAACGGCATGACGACCATGGGGTGTTCCCGGGTGGTGCCGATGCCGTGCACGGTGATCACCCAGGTGTCGCGGGCACCGGGCACGAACCAGGCGGGCAGCGGTCCCAGCTCGCCGGGCACCTCGACGTCGGCGTGGTCGAGGCCGAGGGCGTCCCGCGGATTGCCCGAGTAGACCTGCGGCGTGAGCCACACCCGGGCCCCCGGCAGCAGCATGCCGTGCGTGACGCGCTCCAGGCGGCGTACGACGCAGTCGGCGGGGTGCCCCTCGCCGGCGGCGCCCCCGACGACGGGGCCGACCACCGCGTGCAGCCCCGGCGCGATCAGCCCGTACGTCCCCGGGCGCTCGCTGGCGAGGCCGCGGGTGAGGGTGACCGTGCCGTCGCCGGTGGCGTGCACCGTGAGGCGTGGTTCGCCGGGCGGCGGACGGCCCGGCGCGGGCTTGAGGGCGGCGTCGCCCGCGTACCGTCCGGCCGCCAGGAGGGCCGCTCCGGCACCGAGTACGGTCGTGGCGGCCGTGACGAGAGGGGCCGCCGCTGTACGCGGGCGCATCCCCTCCAGTGTGGGCGGCCCCGGCGTCCGCGGCCAGTGGGCGGGCCCGGTCCCGGACGCCGGGGCCGGCTCAGCGCTGTCCGTAGCCGCGGAGTTTGCCGGCGACCTCGGCCACCTGGGCTTCGCTCAGGAGCGTCGGGGTACGGCCGGGGACGGCGGCGGCGGTCAGCCAGAGGCGGCACATCCATTCCAGCTGGGCGGTGCGGTCGTACGCCTGGTCGAGGGTGGTGCCGTAGGTGACGGTGCCGTGGTTGCGCAGCAGCGCGCCCGTGCGCCCGGCGAGGGCGTCCAGCAGATGGCCGGCCAGTTCCTCGGTGCCGTAGAGGGCGTAGGGGGCCACGCGGACCGGCCCGCCCAGGTCCGCCGCCATGTAATGCACCAGCGGTAGGGCATCCACGAGGGTGGAGACGGCGGTGGCGTGGACGGCGTGCGTATGCACGATCGCGCCGGCGTCCGTGGCGCGGTAGACGGCCAGGTGCATGGGCAGTTCGCTGGTAGGGGTCAGCCCGCCGAGGACGCGGCGGCCGTCGAGGTCGACGCCGACGGCGTCCTCGGGGCCGAGCCGGTCGTAGGGAACGCCCGAGGGAGTGACAAGGACGACATCGCCGACCCGGGCGGAGACATTGCCGGAGGTGCCCACGACCAGGCCCTCCGAGGTGGTGCGACGGGCCGTGGCGACCACGTCCGCCCATGTCCGCCTGATCTCCTCGGGTCCGGCTATCCGCTCTCCGGTCGCTGTCATCGTCGTCCGCCTCCGGTTCTCGTCACTGCTCGGTCCGGCCCAGTTCACCTTCCGTTCACCCGGGGTCCCTACGGTCGCCGCGTACTGACCATCGAGCTGATTGCCTGGGTGAATGGAAAACATCACGCTTCTCATCGGGATCGTGATCGTCACGGCCTTGGTGTTCGACTTCACGAACGGCTTCCACGACACGGCCAACGCCATGGCCACGACCATCTCCACCGGGGCTCTCAAGCCCAAGGTCGCGGTGGCCATGTCCGCCGCCTTGAACCTCGTCGGCGCGTTCCTGTCCGTGGAGGTCGCCAAGACGATCTCCGGGGGCATCATCGACGAGAGCGCGGGGATCCGGCCAGAGGTCATCTTCGCGGGTCTGGTCGGCGCGATCGTGTGGAACCTGCTGACCTGGCTGGCGGGCCTGCCCTCCAGTTCGTCGCACGCCCTGTTCGGCGGCCTGATCGGCGCGACCGTCGTGTCCGTCGGCTTCGACGCGGTCAACGCCGACAAGGTCGTCATGAAGGTCCTCATCCCGGCGGTCGCGGCCCCGCTGGTGGCCGGCGTCGCCGCCCTCGTCGCGACCCGGCTCACCTACCGGCTCGCCAAGGGCCGCGACGAGAAGGACACCGCCAAGGGCTACCGCGCCGGGCAGATCGCCTCGGCCGCCCTGGTCTCCCTCGCCCACGGCACCAACGACGCCCAGAAGACGATGGGTGTGATCACCCTCGCGCTCGTCACGGGCGGCGTCGTCGCCCCGCACGCCGACCCGCCGATGTGGGTCATCGTCTCCGCCGGTCTGGCCATCGCGCTCGGTACCTACCTGGGCGGCTGGCGCATCATCCGCACCATGGGCAAGGGCCTCACCGACATCCAGCCGCCGCAGGGCTTCGCCGCCCAGACCGGTGCCGCGACCGTCATCCTCGCCTCCTCCCACCTCGGCTTCGCGCTCTCCACCACCCAGGTCTGCTCCGGCTCGGTCATGGGCTCCGGCCTCGGCCGCAAGGGCGGCGTGGTGCGCTGGTCCACCGCCGGCCGCATGGTCGTCGCCTGGGGTCTGACGCTGCCGGCCGCCGGTCTCGTCGCCGGTGCCGCCGCCCTCCTCGCCGACCAGGGCGACTGGGGTGTCGCCACGGTCGCCGTGCTCGCCCTCGCCGCCTGTGGCGCGATCTGGCTGGCCTCGCGCCGCAAGCCCGTGACGCACGACAACGTCAACGAGCTCGACACCCCGGCCGCCGAGCCCGCCGGTGTCGTCACCACCGCCCTCCAGGCCGTCGCCCCGCCGCCGGCCGGGCTCGTCACGGCCCCGGCCGCCCTGGCTCCCCGCGAGCCCGAGCGGACCCCGGCCGCCGCGACCGGCTGACGCCGGACCAGCCAGCCTTAAGGAAGAACGCAATGAACATCGACTGGGCAGCTCTCGGCCAGGTCTTCGGCGTCAGCCTCGTCGTGACCGTCGCGCTGGTGGGCGTCTTCACCCTCGGCATCGTCGGCACGTCCCGCAAGCCACAGGGGCGGCCCGACGCCGCCGGCGCGGCGGCGGTCACCACGGCGCCGACCACGATGGCGCGCACCGGCGCGTACGCCTGCTTCGCGCTGTGCGCGGCGGCCGTCGCCTACGGCATCTACCTCATCGTCACCTGACCGTCCGCCGACGGCAGTCCACCGGCACGGCCCGGGCGGCTTCGGCCGCAGGTCAAACGTGAGTTGACGGCCGTTCCCGGGCCGTGGTGGACTTCCGGGGCCAAACGGCGACAGCAAGAGGAAGCCGGTGCGAGTCCGGCGCGGTCCCGCCACTGTCACCGGGGAGCGCTCCCCCACCCCGTGGGTCCACAGGGGTCACGGCTCACCACGAGCTGGAAGACCGGGGGCGGCGCCGATCCGGGAGCCAGGAGACTCTGGTCGCCGGTCACGTCGAACCAGGGCGCGGACCCTGAGTGAGGACACATCGCCATGCCCGGCTGCCGCCCCACGCCCCCACCCTCCGTCCGCTGTGCACCCCTTCGAGGCATGACGGCGGTCTGATCCGATGCGTGCCGATCACGTCGGTTTCGCGTCCGGTGCCGCACTCGGCTTCCTCGGCGACCTCCTGGTGGGCGACCCGCGCCGCGGTCACCCCGTGGCCGCCTTCGGGCGCGCCGCGCAGGGCGTCGAGAAGAGGCTGTGGCGCGACCACCGCGGTTACGGCGCCCTGCACACGCTGGTGTGCGCGGGCGGCACCGTCGCCGCCGCCGGGCTGCTGACCCGTGCCGTGCGAAGCTCCCCCCGCGCGCGTCTCGCGCTGACCGCCGCCGCCACCTGGGCGGTGCTCGGCGGCACGTCCCTGGGCCGCGAGGCCCGGGCCGTCGGCGGCGCCCTGGCCGCCGGGGACCTGGACGTCGCCCGGGAGCGGCTGCCGCACCTGTGCGGCCGTGACCCGCAGGCGCTGGACGCGCAGGCGATCGCGCGGGCCGTCGTCGAGTCCGTCGCCGAGAACACCTCCGACGCCGTGGTGGGCGCCCTCGTCTGGGGCGCCCTCGGCGGCGTGCCCGGGCTCGTCGGCTTCCGCGCGGTCAACACCCTGGACGCGATGGTCGGGCACAAGTCCGCGCGCTACCGGCGGTTCGGCTGGGCCTCGGCCCGGCTCGACGACGTCGTCGGCTGGCCCGGCGCCCGGCTCACCGCCGCCCTCGCCGTCCTGGCCGGCCCCGATCCGCGCGGCGCGTGGCGGGTGGCCCGGCGGGACGCCGCCCGGCACCCCAGCCCCAACGCCGGCCCGGTGGAGGCCGCCTTCGCCGGTGCGCTCGGCGTCCGTCTGGGCGGCACCCTCGCCTACGCGGGCCGCGTCGAACACCGTCCCGTCCTGGGCGCGGAGCTGCGCCCGGTCCGGGCCGCCGACATCGAGCGCGCGGTACGGCTCTCGCGCCGGGTGTCGCTGCTGGCCCTCGGGGTCGCGATCGCCGGGCGGTACGCCGTCACCGGCGCGCGGGCCGCGGCACGCTCCACGAGCGGTGCGCCGGCCGGCCGCGTCCTGGGCAGACTTCCGGCAACCGCCTGGGCCGTACGGACGGCACTACGGATCCCACGACGGACCATCGCTCCCACGCAGCACAGGAGGAACCGGTGACAGCGGACAGGAGCGGGCCCGGGGGCCCGCTGGGCGGGGGCCTGCTGGTGGCCGGGACCACCTCGGACGCGGGCAAGAGCGTGGTCACCGCCGGGATCTGCCGATGGCTGGTCCGCAAGGGCGTCAAGGTCGCGCCCTTCAAGGCGCAGAACATGTCGCTGAACTCGTTCGTGACGCGCGAGGGCGCCGAGATCGGCCGGGCGCAGGCCATGCAGGCGGCCGCCGCCCGCGTCGAGCCGACGGCGCTGATGAACCCGGTGCTCCTCAAGCCCGGCGGCGACCGCAGCAGTCAGATCGTCCTCATGGGCAAGCCGGTGGGTGAACTCAGCGCCCGCGGCTACCACTCCGGGCGTCAGGAGCAGCTGTTCGGTACGGTCACGGAGTGCCTGGAGGAGCTGCGGCGCACGCACGACGCGGTGATCTGCGAGGGGGCCGGCAGCCCGGCCGAGATCAATCTGCGGCGCACCGACATCGTCAACATGGGCATCGCGCGGGCGGCACGGCTGCCGGTCGTGGTGGTCGGCGACATCGACCGGGGCGGTGTGTTCGCGTCGTTCTTCGGGACGACCGCGCTGCTCTCCCCCGAGGACCAGGCGCACATAGCGGGCTATATCGTCAACAAGTTCCGGGGCGACGTGAGCCTTCTGGAGCCGGGCCTGGAGATGCTGCGCGGCCTCACCGGCCGCCCCACGGTGGGCGTCCTGCCGTTCGCGCACGGCCTCGGCATCGACGAGGAGGACGGGCTGCGGGTCTCGATGCGCGGCGCGGTGCGCGAGTCGGTGGTGGCCCCGCCGCACGGCGCGGACATCCTGCGGGTCGCGGTCTGCGCGGTGCCGCTGATGTCCAACTTCACGGATGTGGACGCGCTGGCGTCCGAGCCGGGGGTCGTGGTCCGTTTCGTCGACCGCCCCGAGGAACTGGCCGACGCCGACCTGGTGATCGTGCCGGGCACCCGGGGGACGGTGAAGGCGCTGGCGTGGCTGCGCGAGCGCGGGCTCGCGGACGCCCTCGCGCGCCGGGCGGCGGAGGGCAGGCCGGTGCTGGGCATCTGCGGCGGCTTCCAACTGCTGGGCGAGCGCGTGGAGGACGACGTCGAGTCCAAGGCGGGCATCGTCGAGGGGCTGGGACTGCTGCCGGTACGGGTGCGGTTCGCGGTGGAGAAGACCTTGGCGAGGCCGGTGGGCACCGCCCTGGACGAACGGGTGGAGGGCTACGAGATCCACCACGGCGTCGCGGACGTACGAGGCGGCGAACCGTTCCTGGACGGCTGCCGGGTGGGGCCGGTGTGGGGGACGCACTGGCACGGCTCGCTGGAGAGCGACGGCTTCCGCCGGGCGTTCCTGCGCGAGGTCGCGCGCGCGGCGGGGCGGGCGTTCGTCCCGGCGCCGGATACGTCGTTCGCGGCCCTGCGCGAGGAGCAATTGGACCGCCTCGGCGATCTGATCGAGGAGCACGCGGACACGGACGCGCTGCTGCGGCTCATCGAGGGCGGGGTGCCGGGCGGATACCCGTTCATACCGCCGGGGGCGCCGCCTCTGCCCGCGCAGCGCCACCAGGGCCCCCCTCCCGCGCGGGGCAGCGACACAGCGCCGGGTCCGGCGGCCGCCGACGTGCCCGGTCCGATCGATTCCCTCGAAGGGGGTACCACCTGATGGCCTCGGCCACCTATCCGTTCACCGCGATCGTCGGCATGGACGACATGCGGCTGGGCCTGTTGCTCAACGCCCTCTCGCCGTCGATCGGCGGCGTGCTCGTACGCGGCGAGAAGGGCACCGCGAAGACGACGACGGTCCGCGGTCTGACGGCCCTCCTGCCACGGGTCGCGACGGTGCCCGGCTGCCGGTTCTCCTGCGACCCGGCGTCCCCCGACCCCGACTGCCCGGACGGGCCGCACGAGGCCGCGCCCGGCGAGTCCCGCCCCGCCCGCATGGTCGAGCTGCCCGTCGGTGCCTCCGAGGACCGGCTCGTGGGGGCGCTCGACATCGAGCGGGCCCTCGGCGAGGGCGTCAAGGCGTTCGAGCCGGGCCTGCTGGCGGCCGCGCACCGCGGCGTGCTGTACGTCGACGAGGTCAATCTCCTGGGCGACCACCTGGTGGACTCACTCCTCGACGCGGCGGCCACCGGCTCCTCCTCCGTCGAGCGCGAGGGCGTCTCCGTCCGTCACGCGTCCCGCTTCCTCCTCGTCGGCACCATGAACCCCGAGGAGGGGGAGCTGCGCCCGCAGCTCCTCGACCGGTTCGGGCTGACCGTGGAGGTCGCCGCCTCCCGGGAGACCGAGGAGCGCGTCGAGGTCGTGCGCCGTCGGCTGGCCTACGACGAGGACCCGGCGGCGTTCGCCGCCAAGTGGGCCGCCGAGGAGGACGCGCTGCGGGAGCGCATCGCCGCCGCGCGCGCCCTCCTGCCCAGCGTGCGGCTCGGTGACGGTGCCCTGCGCCGGATCGCCGCGGTGTGCGCCGGGTTCGAGGTCGACGGCATGCGCGCGGACATCGTCACCGCGCGCGCCGCGTCCGCGCTGGCCGCGTGGGCGGGGCGTACGGACGTGACGACGGCGGACATCCGGCAGGCGGCGCTGCTGTCGCTGCCGCACCGGCGTCGCCGCAACCCGTTCGACGCCCCCGGCCTCGACGAGGACAAACTCGACGAGATCCTGCGGCGGTTCGAGGACGAGGAGCCGGAGCCCGACCCGGAACCGGAGGGCCCTCACGACGGCCCTGAGGGCCCCGGGGGCGACGGCGGCCCGGACGGCGGGGGCGGCGAGCCCCCGCACGATCCCGGGCTGCCCCCGCAGCGGGAGGAGAACGCGCCCGCCCCGCAGGACGCGCGGCAGGACTCCGGGGAGAGTTCGCGGGAGCCGGCCGGGGAGACCCCGGCGGAGAGCGCTCCCGAGGCCGCGCCCGGCGGCGCCGCGCCCGAGGCGCCGGCCGTCGCCGCCGCGGACCCCTTCCGCACCCGGAAGTTCGACGTCCCCGGCCTCGGCGAGGGCGCGGACGGGCGCCGCTCCCGCGCGCGCACCGCGCACGGCCGGACGACGGGGGCGCGCCGCCCCCGGGGCGCCCTGTCCAAGCTGCACCTGGCGGCGACCGTGCGGGCGGCGGCGCCGCACCAGCGGGCGCGCGGGCGCAGCGGCGCCGGTCTGCTGGTCCGGCGCGACGACCTGCGCGAGGCGGTGCGCGAGGGCCGCGAGGGCAATCTGGTGCTGTTCGTCGTGGACGCCTCCGGGTCGATGGCGGCCCGTAAACGGATGGGCGCGGTCAAGGGCGCGGTGCTGTCGCTGCTGCTCGACGCGTACCAGCGCCGCGACAAGATCGGCATGATCACCTTCCGGGGCTCGGACGCGGTACTGGCGCTGCCGCCGACGTCGTCGGTGGACACGGGCGCCGCCCGGCTGGAGCAGTTGCCGACGGGTGGCCGCACGCCACTGGCGGCGGGGCTGCTGCGGGCGCACGAGGTGCTGCGCGTGGAGCGGCTGCGTGACCCCTCGCGCCGCCCGCTGCTGGTCGTGGTGACCGACGGGCGGGCCACCGGTGGCCCCGAGCCGCTGGTGCGTGCGTCGCGGGCGGCCCGGTTGCTGGCGGCCGGGGGCACGGCGTCGGTGGTCGTCGACTGCGAGTCGGGGCCGGTGCGGCTCGGGCTGGCGGGCGAGCTGGGCCGTGAGCTGCGCGGACCGGTCGTCACCCTCGACGAGCTGCGCGCGGACAGCGTCTCCACGCTGGTCAGGACCGTAACCAACAAGAACTCCAGGAGGGCCGCCTAATGCCACAGGGACAGCCGAGCGTCGTACCCGATGACGGGCTCACCACGCGTCAGCGCCGCAACCGGCCGCTGGTCTTCGTCCACACCGGTATCGGCAAGGGCAAGTCGACGGCCGCGTTCGGGCTGGCGCTGCGGGCGTGGAACCAGGGCTGGCCCATCGGGGTGTTCCAGTTCGTGAAGTCGGCGAAGTGGAAGGTCGGCGAGGAGAACGCGCTGCGGGTGCTCGGTGCCTCGGGCGAGGGCGGCACCGTCGACTGGCACAAGATGGGCGAGGGCTGGTCGTGGATCCAGCGCGACGCCAAGGAAGGCGAACTCGGCAACGAGGAGAAGGCCCGCGAGGGCTGGGAGCAGGTCAAGCGGGACCTGGCGGCGGAGACCTACAAGCTGTACGTGCTGGACGAGTTCGCCTACCCGCTGCACTGGGGGTGGATCGACACCGACGAGGTGGTCTCGGTGCTGCGTGACCGCCCCGGCACCCAGCACGTCGTGATCACCGGCCGGAACGCTCCGCAGGCGCTGGTGGACTTCGCGGACCTGGTGACCGACATGTCGAAGGTCAAGCACCCGATGGACGCCGGTCAGAAGGGCCAGCGGGGCATCGAGTGGTGAGTACGCGCGTCCCCCGTCTGGTCATCGCCGCCCCGTCCTCCGGCAGCGGCAAGACGACCGTCGCCACCGGACTGATGCGGGCCTTCGCGGACGCCGGGCTGGCGGTGTCCGCGCACAAGGTCGGACCCGACTACATCGACCCCGGCTATCACACGCTCGCCACGGGCCGCCCGGGCCGCAACCTGGACGCCTATATGTGCGGTCCCCAGCGGGTGGAGCCGCTGTTCCTGCACGGGGCGGCGGGTTGTGACCTGGCGATCGTCGAGGGCGTGATGGGCCTGTACGACGGGGCCGCCGGGCAGGGCGAGCTGGCGTCGACGGCCCATGTGGCGAAGTTGCTGCGGGCACCGGTGGTGCTGGTCGTGGACGCGTCGTCGCAGTCGCGTTCGGTGGCGGCGCTGGTGCACGGCTTCGCGTCCTGGGACCCGCAGGTGCGGGTCGCGGGCGTGATCCTCAACAAGGTCGCCTCGGACCGTCACGAGCGGTTGCTGCGCGAGGCGCTGGAGGAGTCCGGCGTCCCGGTGCTGGGTGCGCTGCGGCGCGTCGCGACCGTGCACACCCCCAGCCGCCATCTGGGCCTGGTGCCGGTCGCCGAGCGCAGCGCGGAGGCCCTCGACGCGGTGGCCGCGCAGGCGGCCCAGGTCCGCGCGGGCTGTGACCTGGAAGGCTTGCTGGCACTGGCGCGCAGCGCGCCGGATCTGCGGGCGGAGGCGTGGGATCCGGGCGGGCCCGGCCCGGCCGCCGCCGCGCGTCCGGTCGTGGCCGTGGCGGGCGGCGCGGCGTTCACCTTCTCGTACGCGGAGCACACGGAGTTGCTGACCGCCGCGGGCGCGGACGTGGTGACGTTCGATCCCCTCCACGACGAGGCGCTCCCCGAGGGCACGGCGGGCATCGTCATCGGCGGTGGCTTTCCCGAGATGTACGCCCCGGAGCTGTCCGCGAACGAACCCTTGCGCAAGGCCGTGGCCGAGCTGGCGGCGAGCGGGGCGCCGGTGGCCGCCGAGTGCGCGGGGCTGCTGTACCTCTCCCGTTCCCTCGACGGCAGGCCCATGTGCGGGGTGCTCGCGGCGGAGGCACGGATGTCGGAGCGGCTGACCCTCGGCTACCGGGAGGCCGTGGCGATCGCGGACACCCCGCTGGCGGCGGCCGGGACGCGGGTGCGCGGGCACGAGTTCCACCGCACGGTGCTCGAGCCGGGCGCCGGCGCCACGCCCGCCTGGGGGTTCACCCACCCGGAGCGCCGCGTGGAGGGCTTCGTGCGGGGCGGGGTCCACGCCTCGTACCTGCATGTGCACTGGGCGGGCGCGCCCGGCACGGCCGAACGGTTCGTGGCGGGGCTGCCGCGCCCGTGACACCGGCGCGCGAGGGCCGTGCCGTACCCGCCCCCGGCCCGTTGTTCGTGGGTGTCGGGGCGCGCCGGGGGGCCGGTGCCGAGGAGGTGGTCGCGCTGATCGCGCGCACGCTGGCCGAGGCGGGGCGGGAGCCGGACGGTGTCGTCGCGCTGGCGACGGCGGACGCCAAGGCCGGCGAGGCGGGGCTGATCGCGGCGGCGGCGCGGCTGGGGGTGCCGCTGCTGACGTACGGGGCCGGGGAGTTGGCCGCCGTCCCGGTGCCGGATCCGTCGGCGGCGGTGCTCGCCGCCGTGGGGGCGCCGGGGGTGGCCGAGGCCGCCGCGCTGCTGGCCGCCGGCCCCGGCGGGGTGCTGGTCGTGGGCAAACGGAAGTCGGCGCGGGTCACGTGCGCGCTCGCCGGCCCGGGTGGCCGCGAGCACAGCCGTAGTGACCGGTAAGCGCTGGTCAGCGGGTGGCCGAGCGCGGACCGGCCGGCTCCTCCGGCACGGGCAGGCACTCGGCGAGCAGGTCGACGACGTCGCGCCAGGCTCGTTGCGCGTGCCGGGGGTGGTAGCCGACGCCGGGGACCGTGGGGTGGTCGACCGGCGGGTGGTGGAAGGCGTGCAAGGCGCCGCCGTAGACCGCGAGGCGCCAGTCGACGCCCGCGGCCTGCATCTCGGCGGTGAACGCGTCCCGTTGCGCGGGCGCCATGATCGGGTCTTCCGACCCGACCCCGGCCCACACCGGGCAGCCAATGCGCGCCGCCTCGCCCGGTCGGCCCGTGGTGGTCGCGTTGACCGTCCCGATCGCACGCAGGTCGACGCCGTCGCGCCCGAGTTCCAGCGCGATGGCGCCCCCGGTGCCATAGCCGACGGCGGCTATCCGGTCGGGGTCGGTCCGCGGTTCGGCGCACAGCACGTCGAGCGCCGCGTGGCCGATGCCCCGCATCCGGTCGGGGTCGGCGAGCAGCGGCAGGCAACGGGCCAGCATCTCCTCGGGGTCGCCCAAGTAGCGCCCCCCGTGCAGGTCGAAGGCCAGCGCTACGTATCCCAGCTCGGCGAGGGCATCGGCCCGGCGGCGCTCGACGTCGCTGAGCCCCATGCCCTCCGGCCCGAGCAGCACCGCGGGCCGGCGGTCGGCACCGGCCGGGAGCGCGAGGTGCCCGATCATCGTCAGACCGTCGGCCGGGTACGCGACCGTGCGCGTGGTGATCGTCGTCATGAGGCTGGACTGTAGTGATCGTCGAGCCCGGTCGGGCGGGCGTTCACCGCCGGCGGAACAGCGCGAGTGCCGCTCTGGGATATCCCGTTGCCCGGGCCGGGTGAGGGCGTTCGGCCGACGCCGGTAACGTTTTCGGACGGTAATGTTTTCGGACGGCCCGTACCAGTCGGTACCGGCCGGAGCCCCTCGCGTCTCCCTTACCGATCCGCACCCAGGCGAAAAGGTGGCCCAAGGCCATGCACACATCCACGGAACCCGATCTGCGGCACCACGGTGATGCCGAAGTGCGGGGCGGCGGGGCGGAACTGACGGACCTCGCGGTCAACGTGCGTTCCGGTACGCCCCCGTTGTGGCTGCGGGAGCACCTGGTCGCGTCGCTGGACGGGCTTGCCGCGTACCCGGACGGGCGGGCGGCGCGGCGCGCGGTGGCCGCGCGGCACGGGCTGCCGGAGGAGCGGGTGCTGCTGACGGCGGGTGCGGCGGAGGCGTTCGTGCTGCTCGCCCGGGCGCTGGAAGTGCGCCGACCCGTCGTGGTGCACCCGCAGTTCACCGAGCCGGAGGCCGCGCTGCGCGACGCCGGGCACACGGTCGAACGGGTACTGCTGGACCCGGACGACGGCTTCCGGCTCGATCCACGCGCGGTGCCGGGGGACGCGGACCTGGTGGTGGTCGGCAATCCCACCAATCCCACCTCCGTGCTGCACCCGGCGCAGGCCCTGGCCCAGCTCGCGCGTCCGGGGCGGACGCTGGTGGTGGACGAGGCGTTCATGGACGCGGTGCCCGACGAGGAGGAATCCCTGGCGTCCCGCACGGACCTGCCGGGGCTGATCGTGCTGCGCAGCCTCACCAAGACCTGGGGTCTGGCGGGGCTGCGCATCGGCTATGTACTGGCGTCGCCCGGCACCATAGCCAGGCTGGAGCGGGCACAGCCGCTGTGGCCGGTGTCGTCACCGGCGCTGGCGGCGGCGGAGGCGTGCAGTGCCGCTCCGGCGCTGGCCGAGGCGGCCCGGGCGGCACACCGGATCGCCACCGACCGCGCCTACCTGGAAGGGCGGCTGGCGAAGTTCACGGAGGTCTCCGTGTACGGCCCGGCGGCCGGCCCGTTCCTGCTGCTGCGACTGCCGGACGCGGCGGGCGTCCGGTCCCGGCTGCGGGGGCTGGGCTTCGCGGTCAGACGCGGCGACACGTTCCCCGGGCTGGGGCCGGACTATGTACGCCTGGCGGTCCGGGACCGCACGACCACGGACCGCTTCATGGAAGCGTTGTCGATGGCTCTGGCCGACGGATAGTGGGGCCCTTCCGCTGCGCGGGCTGGCGGTGGTGTTGTCCTCAAACGCCGGACAGGCTTGATGGGCTGAGCCCAGCCATATACAGCCCGTCCGGCGATTGAGGACGCGCCCGCAGGGCGCCCGCCGCCGCAGGCGGCACGACGGCCCGCAGCCGAAGGAGACGCCGGCCAGGCGAAAGGCACCACCGGCCCGTAGCCAAAGATCCGCCGGCCAGGCGAAAGGTCAGACCTCCCCGCGAGCAGCGGCCCGGCGTCGGGTGGCGATCAGCGTGCCGCCGCCCGCGACGACGAGGAGCCCCGCCGCGCCCGCGACATACGGCGTGGCGGAACTGCCCCCCGTCTCGGCCAGGTCATGCGCGGCCGGGACCGCCGCACCGGCCCCGGTCTGCGTCTTCGTGCCCGTACCGCCATGCCCCGCCCCCTTGGGCGTCCGGCACCCGGCCCGCGCCAGCGTCACCCGTCCTTCGACCTCGGCGACGTTCAGCTTCAGGGGGTTGACGGACACCTTCAGCTCCAAAGCCGTCGCGGCAGCCGTGCGAGACGTGGTCACGGTCCTGGACAGATCGAGCCGCACCTCGCCGACGCCCGGCACCACGACCTTGGTCGTACCGGCCGGGCGCACCGTGACCCGCTTGCCGAGGACCGTGACGCCGCCGAGCACGTTCGACGTGGCGACCGGCTTCTTCCCCGTCTCGCACACGGCCTTCGACGTGACCTGCTGGACCTCGACGAGGGAGAGCAGCGGCAGCCCCGGGACGTGTACCCGGGCGCGCAGGACGTTGGCGTAGCCCTGCGCGGCGCGCCCGTCGGCGGTGGCGCGGGCGGTGGCCACGTCGGCGCGCGCGATGTTGACGGGCCTGCCCTGCTCGATGCCGGCCAGGGTGACGTCGAGCGCGGTCTTCGACGCGTTGCCGGGTGCGCGGACCTCGTTGAGCGAGGCCGTCAGCGGCGCGTGGACCGTCTTGTCGAGCAGGGCCACGTCGAGCGCGGTACGCAAGACGGCCGCGTCGGCCGTGCCGTCGCCGGTGATGGTGCGGGTGAGCGCGGCCTCAGGGCCGGTGGCGTACGCGGGTGCCGCGCCGAGCAGGGCGGAGCCCACGGTCAGGGCGGTGGCGGCGACCGTCGCGGCGAGCCCGCGTGCGGGCACGCCGAAGGAGGAGCTGGTGGTGCTGGACACGTGTGTGGAACCCCCACGGGAGAATGGAGCCGTCGGCGCGCCAATGGGGGACATCGCGCGTCGACGGCCTCGACTCCGTCATGGTTGTCGCACCGGAGGGTGAACGGACAGTCACCAGACGTCAGTTCAACCGAACGAGTGCACTTCGCTATCGCGTTCGGTTCTGTGACGATCTGCGGGGCGTCATGCCGCCTGCGGCGGTGAGCGCCCTGCGGGCGCGTCCTCAAGCGCCGCGCAGCGGAGGCGCACAGACCTACCGGACCACGCGCCCCCGCAGGATCACCCGGCTCGGCGTTCCCAGCACCCGGACGTCCGCGCGCGGGTCCGCGTCGTAGACGACGAGGTCCGCCGGCGCGCCTTCCGTCAGCCCGGGCCTGCCCAGCCATTCGCGGGCGCCCCAGGAGGCCGCCGAGAGCGCGGCGGAGGCCGGGATGCCCGCCTTGACGAGTTCGGCGACCTCCCGGCCCACCAGGCCGTGGGCGAGCGAACCGCCCGCGTCCGTACCGACGTAGACGGGGATGCCCGCGTCGTAGGCCGCGCGGACCGTCTCGTAGCGGCGCGCGTGCAGTCGGCGCATGTGGTCGGCCCAGCGCGGGAACTTGCGCTCGCCGCCCTCGGCGAGACGCGGGAAGGTCGCGATGTTGACCAGGGTCGGCACGATCGCGACGCCCCGCTCGGCGAAGAGCGGGATCGTCTCCTCGGTCAGCCCGGTCGCGTGCTCGATACAGTCGATGCCCGCCTCCACCAGCGGGGCGAGCGACTCCTCGGCGAAGCAGTGCGCGGTGACCCGCGCTCCCAGCCGGTGCGCCTCGGCGATGGCGGCCTCGACCTCGCCGCGCGGCCAGCACGACGACAGATCGCCCGTCTCCCGGTCGATCCAGTCCCCGACGAGCTTGACCCAGCCGTCGCCGCGCCGCGCCTCGCGCGCCACGTACGCCACGAGGTCGGCGGGCTCGATCTCATGGGCGTAGTTGCGAATGTAACGGCGCGTACGGGCGATGTGGCGGCCCGCCCGGATGATGCGGGGCAGGTCCTCGCGGTCGTCGATCCAGCGGGTGTCGGACGGGGAGCCGGCGTCACGCAGCAGCAGGGCGCCCGCGTCGCGGTCGGTCAACGCCTGTTTCTCGCTGGTGGGTCCGTCGACCGGGCCGTGCGCGTCGAGCCCCACGTGGCAGTGCGCGTCCACGAGGCCGGGCAGCGCCCAGCCCCGCACCGTGGTGACGTCCCGCGCCCCCGCCGGCCGGTCGAAGGTGATCCTTCCGCCGACCACCCACAGCTCGTCGCGCACCCCGATCCCGGGGTCCGCTCCGACCAGCACCCGCCCCTTGATGTGCAGCACATCGCCGTCGCTCATGGACCGCACTGTACGAGCCGGGGGCCGCCCCACGCCGACCGGGGGCGGCCGGGCACGGGTATGGTGCCGCACCGCTTCCGGGGCGAGCCGCATAACGCTTCCCGAATTCTTGGATACATCTCGCGAATTCCCTTTACGCTATGTTCCCGCCATTCTCATGCCCGCTCTCGGCGACCCTAAACTCAGAGATTTAATTCGCATCTCCAACGCGAATGGGAGCGCACTCCGACATGACCCCAGCCGTTGTGACAGACCCCACAATCTGCCCGTCTTGTCCGGATACTTCGGGGCAAACAGGCCAGCTATCGGGGGTCTCGTGCGCGCCCGCGCCCCGCGCGATAACACGACCACCCCCTTTCGGGTAACCCCCTCCCCCGATGCATTTTTTGATTTACCTGGGTAAATTCGATCCCCATGACCGCCGCACATGCAGCCCCGCAAACAGCTCCCGCACACAGTCCCGGCGAATTCAGGGAAATGCCGGAGGGCCTGGTTCTCGACGCGCCGCGCCTCGAGGACGGAGCCGCGATCTGGCGCATCGCCCGCGACTCCGAGGCCCTGGACCTCAACTCCTCGTACAGCTATCTGCTGTGGTGCCGCGACTTCGCGGCCACCTCCGTCGTGGCGCGGGACCGGGGCGGCGAGCCCGTCGGCTTCATCACCGGCTATCTGCGCCCCGACCGCCCGCACACGCTGGTGGTCTGGCAGGTGGCGGTGGACGGGCCGTACCGGGGCAGGGGGCTGGCCGCCGCACTGCTGGACGGGCTCGTCGCCCGGGCCGCCACCCGGCTGAACGTGCGTGCCGTCGAGACCACGATCACGCCCGGCAACACCGCCTCGAACCGCTTGTTCGGCTCGTTCGCCGAGCGGCACGGCACGGGCATCGAGCGGGAGGTCCTCTTCGACGACGGCCTCTTCCCGGGCGCCGGGCACGAGCCCGAAGTGCTGCACCGCATCGGCCCGCTCGACGGCTCGTTCGCCGGTCCGCTCGCCGCCTGAGAAGCCCCGCCCGCACATCCCCTCACCCCCGCTTGGAGTACGCCGTGACCATCACCCCGCCCGCACTCAGTGTCTTCGAGACCCTGGAGTCGGAGGTCCGCAGCTATTGCCGCAGCTGGCCCGCCGTCTTCGACCGCGCCCAGGGCAGTTACCTGTTCGACGAGGACGGGCACCGGTACCTGGACTTCTTCGCCGGTGCCGGGGCACTGAACTACGGCCACAACAACCCCGTCCTGAAACGGGCGTTGATCGACTACCTGGAACGGGACGGCATCACCCACGGCCTCGACATGGGCACGACGGCGAAACGGGCCTTCCTGGAGTCGTTCCAGGACAACATCCTGCGACCGCGTGACCTGCCGTACAAGGTCATGTTCCCCGGCCCGACGGGCACCAACGCCGTGGAGGCGGCGCTGAAGCTGGCCCGGAAGGTCAAGGGCCGCGAGGCGATCGTGTCCTTCACCAACGCCTTCCACGGCATGTCCCTCGGCTCGCTGGCGGTGACCGGCAACGCCTTCAAGCGGGCGGGAGCGGGCATCCCGCTGGTGCACGGCACGCCGATGCCGTTCGACAACTACCTCGACGGCCAGGTCCCGGACTTCCTGTGGTTCGAACGCCTGCTGGAGGACCAGGGTTCGGGCCTGAACACCCCCGCCGCCGTGATCGTCGAGACCGTGCAGGGCGAGGGCGGCATCAACGTCGCCCGCCCGGAGTGGCTGCGCGCGCTGTCCGACCTGTGCAAGCGCCGCGACATGCTGCTGATCGTCGACGACATCCAGATGGGCTGCGGCCGCACCGGTGCCTTCTTCTCCTTCGAGGAGGCGGGCATCACCCCGGACATCGTGACCCTGTCGAAGTCGATCGGCGGCTACGGACTGCCGATGTCGCTCACCCTGTTCCGCCCGGAGCTGGACGTGTGGGAGCCGGGCGAGCACAACGGCACCTTCCGCGGCAACAACCCCGCCTTCGTCACCGCCGCCGCGGCCCTGGACACCTACTGGGCCGACGGGCAGCTGGAGAAGCAGACCCTCGTCCGGGGTGAGCAGATCGAGCAGGCGCTGATCGCGATCCGCGCCGAACACCCCGAACTTCCCACCGACCACCGCGGCCGCGGCCTGGTCTGGGGCCTGGAGTTCGGCGACCCCCAGCGCGCCTCGGCCGTCGCGGCCCGCGCCTTCGAGCTGGGGCTGCTCATCGAGACGTCCGGCCCCCGCAGCGAGGTCGTCAAGCTCCTGCCCGCCCTGACCGTCTCGCCCGACGAGCTGGACGAGGGGCTGCGCATCCTCGCCCGGGCGGTCCGCGAGACGGCCTGACCCCCTCCCTTCCCGTACACCGGGGAACCCCGCACACCCGAGAGAAAGGCAGCACCCACCGTGATCGTCCGATCCTTCAAGGACATCGAGGGCACCGACCGGCACGTCAAGGCCGCGTCCGGTACCTGGGAGAGCAAGCGCATCGTCCTCGCCAAGGAGCGCGTGGGCTTCTCCCTGCACGAGACCACGCTCTACGCGGGCACCGAGACGTCCATGTGGTACGCCAACCACATCGAGGCCGTGCTCTGTGTGGAGGGCGAAGCCGAACTCACCAACGACGAGACGGGTGAGCGGCACTGGATCACGCCGGGCACGATGTACCTGCTCGACGGCCACGAGCGGCACACGATGCGCCCGAAGACCGACTTCCGCTGCGTCTGTGTCTTCAACCCCCCGGTCACCGGGCGGGAGGACCACGACGAGAACGGCGTCTACCCGCTGCTGACGGAGGAGGGCTGAACCATGACGACGGTCACCGACCGCTACCCCACCCGCGGCGCCCGAGAGGTGTCGACCCCGCGTCTCGACCCGGTGGTGTGGTCCGCGCCCGACGCCCCCGGCCCGCTCCTCCCCGGCGAGCTGCGGGACTACGACCGCGACGGCTTCCTGACGATGGACCGGCTCGTCGAGCCCGACGAGGTGGCGGTCCTCCGCGCCGAACTCGACCGGCTCATCGCCGACCCGGCGATACGGGCCGATGAGCGGTCCATCGTCGAGCCGAAGTCCCAGGAGATCCGGTCGGTCTTCGAGGTCCACCGGATCAGCCAGGTCTTCGCCGATCTGGTGCGCGACCCCCGCGTGGTGGACAGAGCCCGACAGATCCTCGGTTCGGACGTCTACGTCCACCAGTCGCGGATCAACGTCAAGCCCGGCTTCGGTGCCTCCGGCTTCTACTGGCACTCGGACTTCGAGACCTGGCACGCCGAGGACGGACTGCCGGGCATGCGGACCGTGTCGGTGTCGATCGCGCTGACGGAGAACCACGACACCAACGGCGGGCTGATGATCATGCCCGGTTCGCACCGGACGTTCGTCGGCTGCGCGGGGGCGACGCCCGAGGACAACTACAAGCAGTCGCTGCGGATGCAGGAGGCGGGCACACCGTCCGACGAGGCCCTGACGGACCTCGCCGCGCGGCACGGCATCAAGCTCTTCACGGGCCCGGCCGGCTCGGCGACGTGGTTCGACTGCAACTGCATGCACGGCTCCGGCGACAACATCACGCCGTTCCCGCGCAGCAACGTCTTCATCGTCTTCAACAGCGTGGAGAACGCGGCGGGGCCGCCCTTCGCCGCACCGGCACCCCGGCCGGGGTTCATCGGGGCCCGGGAGTTCACGCCGGTGCGCTGAGCGAACGCGGGCATCTCGTGCGCACCACCGCTGCGCGGCGGCCGTCCTCAATCGCCGGACGGGCTCTTGAGCCCGTCCGGCGATTGAGGACGCGCCCTAATACCGGGCGAGTGCCTCCAGCAGCCGATCGACGTCCGCACCGGAGTTGTAGAGGTGGAAGGCGGCCCGGAGGTTGCCCGCCCGGTCGCTGACCGGGACACCCTCGTCGGTGAGGGGCTCGGCGGCGTGGCCGAGCCCGGGGACGGCGACGATCGCGGAGCCCTCGGCGTGCACGGCCCGGTGGCCGAGCGCGTCCAGCCCGGCGCGGAAACGGTCGGCGAGGGCCCGGTTGTGGCCGTGGATCCGCTCGACGCCCAGCTCCTCGATGAGAGCGAGGCTGCTGCCGGCGGCGACGTAGGAGAAGAGGCTGGGACTCTCGTCGTACCGCCGCGCGGAGTCGGCCAGCCGCTCCACCGGCCCGTAACAGCTGTTCCAGGGCTCCTCCCCCGCGACCCACCCGGCGAAGACGGGCGTGAGGCCGCCGAGGTCCTCGGGGACGGCGAGGAAGGCGACGCCGCGCGGGCACAGCAGCCACTTGAAGCCGACGCCGACGGTGAAGTCGTGCACGCTCGCGTCGTACGGCAGCCAGCCGAGTGCCTGGCTGACGTCGATGAGCGTCCGGGCCCCGTGCGCCCGGGCGGCCGCGCCGATCCCGTCGAGGTCGGCGATGCGCCCGTCCGCCGACTGGACCGCGCTGACGGCGACGAGCGCCGTATCCGGCCGGACCTCGGTGGCGAGCTTCTCCAGGGGCGCGGTGCGCAGCCGCAGGTCGCGGCGGACGTGGAAGGGATTGACGAGCGAAGCGAAGTCGCCCTCGGCGACGAGCACTTCGGCTCCGGACGGCAGGGACTGGGCGATCAGCCCGCAATAGACCGCGGCCGATCCGCCGGCCGCGACCTGCCGGGCGGGCACGCCGACGAGCCGGGCGAAGGAACCCCGGGCGTCCTCCACCGCCGCGAATCCCTCCCCGACGACGGGCCGCCCGATGGCGGCGGCCTCGACGGCGGAGGTCATGGCGGTGACGGCCCGGGCGGGGACGAGACCGGTGGACGCGGTGTTGAGATAGGTCGTCTCGGGTGAGAAGTGGGCACTTGCCAAGCTTTCCATCCACCCACTATGCGGCGTGCCGATCTGCCCGTCCATGGGCTGTACGCGGGGTTTGGCCACCGGATCCCCACACCCCCGCACATGTCAACTCCGCGCCCACACACGGCCGGTGGCCGCCCTGACGGGATCGCGGAGCCGGATCGCGGGTGCGGATGGCGGGCGGTTCTCGGCGCCCGCCATCCGCACCCGTCGTCCCTACAGGGCTTCGGCGGCGGGCTTGACCAGGTCGCGGACCGTGCGCGACTTCACGTACTCGCCGATGGCCGTCATCTCCCACTCGCCGGAGAACTGGCGGATGAACTTGCACATCAGCACACCGGTCTTCGGCTCCGCGCCGGTCAGGTCGAAGCGCACCAGTTCCTCGCCGGTCTGGGCGTCCATCAGCCGGCAGTAGGCCTTGGCGACCTGGGTGAACTTCTGGCCGTTGAAGGAGCTGACCGTGAAGACCAGACCGGAGACCTCGGCGGGCAGACCGCCCATGTGCACGGTGATGACCTCGTCGTCGCCCGAGCCCTCACCGGTGAGGTTGTCGCCGGAGTGCTGGATCGCGCCGTTGAGGATCTGGAGCTTGCCGAAGTAGCAGGCGTCGATCATGTTGCGGCTGGGGCCGTAGGCGATGACGGACGCGTCGAGGTCGATGGCCTTGCTGCCGTAGGCGGGCTCCCAGCCGAGGCCCATCTTGACGGACTGGGTGAGCGGGCGGCCGCCCTTGACGAGGGAGACCGTCTGGTTCTTCTGGAGACTGACCCGCCCCTTGTCGAGGTTGATCTTCCCCGAGGCCGCCGGGGCCGGGGGCGCGGCCGGAGGAGCCGGGGGGCGGACCGGCGGGGCGGCCTGCACCGGCGGGGCGGCGGGGGCGGCCGGGGCCTGGACGGGGGGCGCCGGGGCGGCCACGGGCGCGGGCTCCTCCACGCTCACACCGAAGTCGGTGGCGATGCCCGCCAGGCCGTTGGCATAGCCCTGACCGACCGCCCGCACCTTCCAGGCGCCCGCCCGCCGGTACACCTCGACGGTCACCAGCGCCGTCTCGGTGCCGAGCCGGGGCGGGGTGAACGTCGCGACGACGCTGCCGTTGTCCGCGTCGCGCACGGTCGCGGTGGGCTCGGTGCCCGCGAAGGTCGCGCCGGGGGCGTCCAGGCTGGCGGTCACCACGATCTTGTCGATGTCGGCGGGGACGGCCGTGGTATCCACGGTGATCGAGTCGCCGGCGCCGCCCGCCGCCGCGCGGTGGGTCACGCCCGGGCCGGCGGGCTGGTTGTAGAAGACGAAGTCGTCGTCGGAGCGCACCTTGCCGTCGACGGTGAGCAGCAGGCCCGACACGTCGAGCCGCACGGGGGCGGTGACGTCCACCGTCACACGCGCGACGGAGAGAGGGATGTTCGAGCCGGGTGTCATAGCGGTCATGTCCCGGGTAACGAGTGACCGCGCTTTGCGGTTCCATTACCCGTGGAGAGCCGCCCGCGGGGCCGTCCGCGAAGCCCGCCCGCCGACGGCCGCCCCCGCCTCACCGGGGCGTGACGAAGCCGCATTCGTAGGCGGCGATGACCGCCTGTGTGCGGTCGCGTACGCCCAGCTTGGCGAGCACCCCCGCCACGTGCGTCTTGACGGTCGCCGGTCCCACGGCGAGCCGGTCGGCGATCTCCGCGTTGGACAGGCCCGTCGTCATCAGGCGCAGCACCTCCGCCTCGCGCTCCGACAGCCGCGCGCGGAGCGCCGCGGCCGCCTCGCGCGCGGTCCGCTCCCCCGCGTACTGGGCGGCCAGGGCGCGTACGGCGGCGGGGAAGAGCAGCGAGTCGCTGCGGGCCACCAGCCGTACGGCCGAGACCAGCTCGTCCGCGCCCGAGCGCTTGAGGAGGAAGCCGCTGGCTCCCGCGCGCAGCGCGTCGTACACGTAGCTGTCGTTCTCGAAGGTGGTGACGACGATGACGCGCGGCGGCTCGGTCATGGTGGCCAGCACCTGTTCGGTGGCGCGGATGCCGTCGACCTGCGGCATCCGGACGTCCATCAGCACCACGTCGGGGCGCAGTTCGCGGATGACCGACACGGCCTCCGCGCCGGTCTCGGCCTCGCCGACGACCTCCAGGTCGGGTTCGGCGCCCAGGATCGCGCGCAGAGCGGTACGCACCATCCGTTCGTCGTCGGCGAGCACGACGCGCAGCGGGCGGGCGGGGGCGCTCATCGCACACCACCGCCCAGCGGCAGCCGTACGGCCAGCCGCCAGGTGCCGTCCGCCGCACCCGAGGTGCTGGCGCCGCGCAGCAGCCGGGCGCGTTCGGCGATGCCGGTCAGCCCCCGGCCGCCGCCGGAGCGGCCTCGGGTGGTGCCGGACTCCGGGGACACGGGATTTTCCAAGGCGACCTCCAGGTCGTCGTCGTGTACGGCGATCCGCAGCCGCACGGGGACCTGCCCCGCGTGGCGCAGGGCGTTGCCCAGCCCTTCCTGCACGATGCGGTACGCCTCGCGGGAGACGACCGGCGGCACCTTCTCCAGCGCGGTGGACGCGGTGAGGGTGACTTCGCAGCCCGCCGCGCGGGTCCGGGTCAGCAGGGCGTCGAGGTCGGCGAGGGTCGGCGCGGGCGCCGCGGAGGCGGGGCCGTCCTCGCGCAGCAGACCCAGCACGGTGTCGAGTTCACCGACGGCCGCACGCGTCGTCTCCTCGATCGCGGCCAGTGCCTGCCGCGCGAACTCCGGGTCGGCGTCGAGGACCCGGCGTGCGGCGCTCGCCTGCAGCGTCACCGCGCTCAGGGCGTGCCCGACCGAGTCGTGCAGTTCGCGCGCCAGCCGGTTGCGCTCGGCCAGCCGCAGGGCGTGCCGTTCGGCGGCGGCGAGCCGGTCCGCCGCCGTCGGCCCGAGCAGGACGGGCGCGCTGCGGGCCAGCAGCGTCCCGGCCGCCCAGGACGTGCCGACGAGAAGCGCGAGCAGCGCGAGACCGGCCAGCGGGGCCAGCAGCATTCCGGCGCCGTCGAAGTACCGGGCCCAGCCGATTTGCTCGACGCGGGAGGACCCCGACAGGGGCAGGGCGATCAGTACCAGGGCCGCCGGGGGCGCCGACAGCGACATGCCGCTGACGATGCCGCCGGCCGCCAGGTGCAGGGTGTACCACCCGGCCGTCCGCCCGCGCGCGGCCCAGGAATCGCTGGGCCGGCTCGCCAGCTCGGCGCCGCGCGCGGCGCACAACGCCCGTGCGGCGGTGGCCTCCAGCGGCCGTACGAGCGGGAACAGCGCGGTCACTGCGGCCGGCACGAGCGCCACGGCCAGGGTGACGAACTGCCAGGAGGGGGAGGTCAGGAGGACGGTGTCCTCGCCGGTGTGAACGAACGACAGGACCACGCCGGCCAGCAGGAAGTACGGCATCAACAGCGCGCCGCCGAGCAGCAGATGCACCCAGCGCAACCAGGCGCGGCGGCCCAGTGTCGCGCCCACCAGGCGCCGGAGGGCGGCCGTCATGCGGCACGGCCGTCGGCGGCGGGCGCCGGCAGTCCGATGATCATCCGTACAGAGTAGGTGACGGGTGTCGACGGCATGCCGCCCGTCGCCGACGGCGAGGGGCCTGTCAAGTGACTCATGGGGTCAAGGATGTTGCGCCCGGCCGTCCGCCACCTCGCCCGGTATGACGATTCGCCTCCGCCATTTGGCGGAAACGGCTCTCATCGGGGCCGGGGTTCCGGCGCGGGGGGGCAAGCCCCGGGGTCAGGCGCGACGGGTTGCGTGATCGTCCCGTCGCCCGCCGCACGCCAGGAGGGCGACCTGCGCCGGGAGGACGCGAATGCGTGCCGAGTGCTGTGCCGATCGCGGTGCGAAGAGCTGTTCCATGTGCTGTGCCAAGTGCTGTGCCAAGTGCTGTGCCAAGTGCGACATACGACCAGAATCGCGCGTCGCACACCCTCGCACGTCCGCCTGTACGGCGGACCGTTCAAGCCGTTCTCGGCCGGAGGGTGGAGAGCCTCCTCCTGCTCACGCCTCGGGCGCTCCCTTCCCTTCCCCTGCCCAGGGCGGAGCCCCGGCTCCTCCCCGGGGCAGGGGAATCAGCCCCTCGGCCCCCGCCCCGCCCGGTGCGCCAGCGCCGCACAGGCGACGGTCGTCGCCACCCCGGCCGCCAGGAATCCCCCGTGGGACCGCGCGGACAGCACCGACCACCGCGACTGGGCGGACAGCAACGAGCCGGTGCTCAGCCAGGACCCGACGGAGATCACCGACAGGGCCGAGCCGATGGAGCCGAACGACAGGGCGCTGCCGACCGAGCCGACGGACAGCACGGACCCGACCGAACCGATGGAGAGGACGGAGCCTCGCGAGCCGATCGACAGCACGGAATCCTGGGACCAGAGGGACAGTGAGTGAACGCGTTTGGCCATGCGCCGATCGTAGGACGCGTCTCGCCCGGCCGGCGGATCTTCGACTACGGGTGTCGTGCCGACGGCGGCGGCGAGGCGCCCCTGCGGGCGCTCAGCCCGATCCGGCACGGCGGGCGATCATCTGCACGCTCAGGTCCGTGTGCCCGTCGAGGGTCGGCGTCTGCCGCCGCTCCTCGGCCTCGACGGTGAAGCCGTGCCGGCCGAGCAGTGCGTGGAGGTTCTCCGTCGACTGATGCACGAACACCCCGCCGTCCTCGATCCGGAAGACACCGTAGACACCGGTCTCCTGCTCCTGCGCGCGATACCGGCCCACGCTGCGTTCGTCGGTCTGGAGGGGCACATCGCTGATGTACAGCACCCCACCGGGGCGCACGAGCCGTCCGACCTCAGCGACGGCCCGCTCCCGCTCCTCCGCGTCGGGAATGGACGTCAGCACGGCGAACAGCAGCGCCGCGTCGAACGCCCCGTCCGCGAACGGCAACGGCGGCTCCTCGAAGTGCGTGATCCGCAGCTCCGGATGCTCCTCGCGCCCCCGGTCGACGAGCGCCGCCGAAGGCTCCACCCCCCGCACATCGCGAAAGCCCCGCTCGGCCAGCTGCGCCAGCAGCCGCCCGTAGCCGCAGCCGTAGTCCAGGATCCGGTCGTCGAGGGAGAAGTACCGGGAGAGCAGCTCCGGGTCGAGCGGATGAGTGAAGGTACGCGCGGCCCCGGTGGTTTCCCAGTAGTCCTCTGAATCACGGGAAAGCGTCATGGGGGCACGCTAACCGGAACCGTGCGTGCGTGGTCCCGCTTGACACCATTCGGCGAAGCGCGTGAGGGACTCGGCGTCACCGCGCCGCTACGCGCCCCGCCTCGCCCAGTCGGTGACCGGTTCCGGGGTGGGGCCGGGGCGGTCCCGGAGGCCGGTCAGGTTTGCCAGGCGCTCGTAGGAGTCCAGTAGGGCCGCCCGGTCGTAGGAGCTGGTGGTGACGAGCAGCTCGTCCGCGCCACTGCGGGCGATCAGGGTGTCGAGGGCTGCGGCGACCTCGTCCTCCGTGCCGAAGACATGGCCGCGCAGGGCCGCCTCGTAGAAGCCGCGTTCCCTCCCGCTCGCCCCCGCGAGCAGCGTTTCGATCTCCTCGGCGGGGGCCAGGGGCGGGAAGACGCCGTGCGTGCGGGAGTGGGCCAGTGCCCAGGCCTCCGGGATCAGGAGCCGGCGGGCGGCCTCCGTGGTGGGGGCGACGGCGATGTTGCCCGCGATCACGACGTAGGGGTGGCGGCGCCAGGCCGACGGGCGGAAGGCGGTGCGGTAGCGGTCGACGGCGGCCAGCATCCGGTCCTCGCCGTGGAGGCCGCCGATGACCAGGGCCGCTCCCGCCGAGGCGGCCAGGTCGGCGCCCGAGTCGCCCGCGAGGACGAAGGCGGGGACGCGCAGGCCCTCGGCGGGGCGGGCGTGGACCTCGGGGTGGGGGCGCGGGCCGTCGGTGAAGTAGGCGGCCAGCTCCGCGAGCTGGCCGCCGAAGTCCGCCATCGCCTCCTTGTCGGTGCCCAGCGCCCGGCGGATGCCGTCGGTGAAGCCGACGGACCGGCCGAGGCCCATGTCGATCCGGCCGGGGAAGAGCGATTCCAGCACCCCGAACTGCTCGGCGACCACCAGGGTGCGGTGGTTGGGCAGCATCACACCGCCCGTACCGACCCGGATGCGGGAGGTGGCGGCGGCGACGGCCGCCGCCAGCACCGTGGGCGCCGAGCCCGCCACGCCGGGCACGCTGTGGTGCTCCGACACCCAGAAGCGGTGGTAGCCCAGCTCCTCGGCCCGCCGGGCGAACCGCACGGTCTCGCGCAGGGCCTCGCCCGGGTCGTGCCCCTGCCGGGTGCGGGAGCGGTCGAGGACGGAGAGCTTGAGGGTCACCTCCCTTTCAACAGCGGTGACCGCTCAGGATTCCCCGGGCCCGGCCGGCCGGGCCGGTCAGTCGCGGGTGCTCTGGCGGCGCCAGGGGCCGGTGATGGCGAACATGATGCCGGGCTCCTGGATGTTGGCGAAGAGCGTGCGGCCGTCGGGCGAGAAGGTCACCCCGGTGAACTCGCCGTATTCCGGCTTGTCCGCGCCGCCGCCCGCCGCGCCGGCGGCTGGTGTCAACGCGAGTTCGTTGCGCGCGATCGGGTAGGTGCGGCCGTCGTCGAGGGCGCCGAAGAGGTGCTGGACGCCGTTGCCGTCCTCGGCGACGACCAGGCCGCCGTGCGGCGAGACGGTGATGTTGTCGGGGCCGTCGAGGGCGCCGTCGCGGTCCGGGTCCTGATTGACGCCGAAGCGCACCTTCAGGGTCAGGGTGCGGCGGCGGGGGTGGTAGAACCACACCTGGCCGTCGTGCTGGACCGGGCTCTCCTCGCGGGCGAAGGAGGCGACGACGTACACGCCGCCGTCACCCCACCACATGCCTTCGAGCTTGCGGGCGCGGGTGACCTGGCCGTCCTTGAACTGCTTGCGCACCGAGACGCTCTTGGCGTCGCGGTCGGGCACCTCCACCCAGTCCACGCCGTAGACCGTGCCGGTCTCGGTGGCCCGGGAGAGGTCGTCGACGAACCGGCCGCCGGAGTCGAAGCACTTGAACGCCTCCAGGGCGCCCGCCTCGTCGGCGAGGGTGCGCAGCCGGCCGCGCCCGTGCCGGAAGCCCTGCGGCGGAGTCCAGCGGTAGAAGAGCCCGTTGGGGCCGGAGGCGTCCTCGGTGAGGTAGAGGTGACCGCGCTGGGGGTCGACGACGACGGCCTCGTGGGCGTAGCGGCCGAGCGCCTTGACCGGTCTCGGGTCGCGGCCCGCGCGCCGGTCCTTCGGGTCGACCTCGAAGACGTAGCCGTGGTCCTTGGTCATGCCGTTCTTGCCGGCCTTGTCCTCGGTCTCCTCGCAGGTGAGCCAGGTGTCCCAAGGGGTGCGCCCGCCCGCGCAGTTCGTGGAGGTACCGGCGATGCCGACCCACTCGGCCACGTGGCCCCCGCGCCCCGCGACCTCGACGACCGTGCAGCCGCCCGCCGCGGCGGGATCGTAGACGAGCCCCTCCGCGAGCGGCACCGGGTGCGGCCACTTGGCGCGCGCCCCGCCCAGTTCGTGGTTGTTGACCAGCAGGGTGCTGCCGCGCGAGCCTTCGAAGGCGGCGGTGCCGTCGTGGTTGGACGGCGTGTACTCGCCGGATTCCAGCTTGGTGACGCCCGTACGGGTGATGACGCGGTAGGAGAACCCGGCGGGCAGCGCGAGGAGGCCCTTCGGGTCGGACACGAGCGGGCCGTAGCCGAGCTTGCGGCGGCCGTGCCCGGCCGCGCCGTCCGTCCCGGCCTCCTCCGCCGTGTCCGCGGCCAGCGCGCCGGGTGCGGTGGCGAGCGCACCGACGCTGCCGACCAGGGCGACCCCCACGCCGGTGCCGGCGGAACGCTTCGCGAAGTCTCTGCGGCTGATGGTCATCTTCGTCTCCAGGGATGGCCGGATCGTCGCTCTGTGCCCTTCGGGACGCATGGGGCGCTTCCCGGGGGCGGCGCTTACGTTCCCTCTCCCCACCGAACGGGGGATGAACACGAGCCGTCGTCCATGGACCGATCCGATGCCGTACGGGCAGGGCCGTACGGCATCGGTGATTCCCTCCGGCTCACCCGGCCTTCATGAGTGAGCCTCCGCGGGGCGCTCAGCCGCGCGAACGCGCCTTGTAGGCCGCCTTGCGGGCCTCCTTGGCCACCTTCTTGTCCGGGTGGAGCCGTCCCATGGCCTCCAGCACGTCCGCCGTGGCGGGGTGGTCGACCCGCCAGGCCGAGTCGAAGAAGCCGCTGTGCCGGCCGACCAGGCTCTCCACCAGGCCGCGCAGTTCCTCCGAGTCGCCCTCGGCCGCGAGCTGGGCCGCGATGGTGTCCACGGTCAGCCAGAACACCATCGTCTCGCCCGGCTCGGGGATGTCCGCGGCGTCGTGCTCGGCCAGCCAGACCCGGGCGAGGCCGCCCAGTTCCGGGTCGTCGAGGACCTCGCGCAGCGCGGGTTCGGCGTCCGCGCCGACCAGCGAGAGCGTCTGCTGGCAGGCCAGCCGGCGCTGCGGGGCGTGCGGGTCGTCGCCGCGTGCGGCGGCGAGGAGTTCGCGGGCGGCGTCCCGGGGGGCCCGGCGGGCGAGCCAGGCCTCGGCCTCGGCGCGGGCGGCCTGCTCGGGGTGGCCGGGGAGCGCCGCGAGGAGCGCGTCCGCGCCCTTGTCGGCGAGGTCGCCGACGGCCGGGGCGTCGATGCCCGCGTCGAGCATCCGGGCCCGCACGGCGAAGACACCGAGCGGGGTGAGGGCGACCATGCCGTAGCGGGTGACGTCCTCCTCCTCGGGGACGTCGGAGGTCACCCCGTCGACGGACTCACGGATGTGCCCCTCCCCGTCGATCTCCTCGATGAGGGCCTCGTCGACGGGCTGGTAGTCCACCAGGCCGGCCGGCGCGAGCATCCGGAACTGGTCGTCCAGCCGCATCATCGCGTCGGAGACCTCTTCGAGGATGTCGTCGGTGGGCTCGTCCATGTCGTCCGGGACGATCATGGAGGCGGCGAGTGCCGGCAGCGGCACGGGCCGGTCGGGGCCGCCCTCGCCCAGCGCGGTCAGCAGGTACAGATTGCCGAGGACGCCGTCGAGGAAGTCGGCCTCCTCCTCGGGGTTCCAGTCGAGGGCGTCGAGGTCCAGCTCGCCGCCTTCGGAGATCTGGTCGACCAGGTCGCCCAGGTCGGGGGCGGCCGCGTCGGCCAGCACGGTCTCCAGACCGCCGAGCCAGAGGTCGAGGACGTCCTGGGGGCTGCCGCCGGTGAGCATGGCCAGCTCCTCGCCCGCGCTCGCGGTGGCGGACGGCTGGTCCGCGTCCGTCCCGTCGTCGGCGTCCGGGTCCTCGGTGAACTCCACGAGCCCGGTGTCCAGCGCCAGCTGCCAGGCCTCGGCGGCGTAGGCGGTGCCGTCCTCCTCGCCCTCCAGGCCGAGCAGCTTCGTGGCGGTGAGCAGCTGCTCGGCGAGCAGCTCGCCGCCCGCCCCGACCGGGGTGCCCTCGCCGGCCCAGCGGGCGAGCTTCGCGGCGCGGGCGAACAGCGGCGCGGAGAGCGCGTCACGCGCGAGTTCGGCGTCGGTGTGCAGCCGCACCGGCGGCATGGTCGGGCGGTCTCCGGACATCAGGGGGGTCATCTCCTCGTCGTGACGACCGCACCGGACCGGATCGGCCGGGCGCGGATCCCCAAGCCTATTGCCTGGCCGGCGGTTCCTTGGATACGGGCTTGTCATGCCGGTTGTCATGCCGACGGCGGGCCGTCGCGCCGCCTGCGGCGGCGGGCGCGTCTTGCCTGGGCGGCACTCCTTCGGCCTGCGAGCCGTCGTGCCGCCTGCGGCGGCGGGGCGCCCTGCGGGCGCGTCCTCAATCGCCGGACGGGCTTGAAGTCGCTGGGCTATGACAATCAAGCCCGGCCAAAACCAGCCCGTCCGGCGATTGAGGACAACCGCCGCGCAGCGGTGGTGCGCCCGAATGCGGCCCGCACGGGCTGAGGTACACACAACAGCCCAAACATCCGCCCCGCCGGGCGCAGCCCACTGGTTACCCGCGGAAACGTTGACAACTGGCCTGATCACACAAGACATTGACGCGCGTAGAGCTTGCCCTTCACGTCACACCCCCTCATCCTCCGGAGGCCCCCGTGCCCACCGCTCGTCTTCCGCGCAGAACCGCGACCGTCGGTTCCGTCATAGCCGCCGCGCTCGCGGCCGGGCTGCTCGCCGTTCCGCAGTCCGCGAGCGCCGCCGAGATCCGGATCCACGACATCCAGGGCAGCACCCGTGTCTCCCCTCTCGCGGGCCAGCAGGTGACGGACGTCCCCGGTGTCGTCACGGCCGTACGGGCCTTCGGTTCGGCGCGCGGCTTCTGGGTCCAGGACCCCAAGGCCGACAGCGACCCGGCGACCAGCGAGGCGATCTTCGTCTTCACCGGCAAGGACTCCCCGGCGCTCGCCGTCGGTGACGCGGTGACGGTCTCCGGCGCGGTCTCCGAGTACTACCCGGGCGGGGCGGCAGCCGGTTCGCAGTCGGTCACCCAGCTCTCCAAGGCGTCGTGGACGGTGCTCTCCTCCGGCAACGCGCTGCCCGCCGCCTTCGCGCTGCGGCCCTCCAGCGTGCCGGACCGGTACGCGCCGGACGCGGGCGGCGGCTCCATCGAGGGGCTGCGGCTGAAGCCGAACTCCTATGCCCTGGACCGCTACGAGTCGCTGGAGGGCATGCGGGTCGCGGTCAAGGACGCGCCCGTCGTGGCCGCGACCAACGAGCACAAGGAACTGTGGGTCACCGCCGAGACCCACCGCAACCGCACCGCGCGCGGTGGTTCGCTCTACGGCTCCTACCGCGATCCGGGCTCCGGCCGGGTCAAGGTGGCCTCGCTGATCCCGTACGCGCAGCGCCCGTTCCCGGTCGCGAACGTCGGTGACGCGCTGACCGGCACCACGGCCGGCCCGCTGGACTACGACAACTTCGGCGGCTACACCCTCCAGGCCACCGAGCTGGGAACGCTCGCCGACCACGGGCTCGTCCGCGAGACGACGCGCAAGCAGAAGAGCGACGAGCTGGCCGTCGCCACGTACAACGTGGAGAACCTCTCCCCCAAGACGCCGCAGGCGAAGTTCGACCGGCTGGCGGCCGCGCTCGTGCACAACCTGGCCGCGCCCGACATCGTCGCCCTCGAAGAGGTCCAGGACGACGACGGCACGACCGACGACGGCGTCGTGGACGCCGGGCTGACGCTGAAGAAGCTCACCGACGCCATCGCGGCGGCCGGTGGGCCCGCCTACCGCTGGCAGCAGATCAACCCGGTCAACGGCCAGGACGGTGGGCAGCCGGGCGGCAACATCCGTACCGCCTTCCTCTACAACCCCGCACGGGTCTCCTTCACCGAGATCCCCGGCGGGGACTCCACCACCGCGGTGACGGTCACCCGCGAGGGCGGCAAGGCGAAGCTCTCGGCCTCGCCCGGCCGGATCGACCCGGCCAACCAGGCGTGGAAGAACAGCCGCAAGCCGCTGGTCGGCGAGTTCTCCTTCCGGGGCGCCCCGGTCTTCGTCGTCGCCAACCACTTCAACTCCAAGGGCGGCGACCAGGGCCTCGACAGCCGCTTCCAGCCTCCGGCCCGTACCTCCGAGGTGCAGCGGGTCGAGCAGTCGAAGGCCGTGAACACCTTCGTCAAGCAGCTCCTCGCGGCCGACAAGCGGGCGAACGTGATCGTCGCGGGCGACCTCAACGACTACCAGTTCTCCCCCGCCCTGAAGGCCCTGACCTCCGGCGGCGCCCTCACCGACCTCGTCGGCCGGCTGCCGCGCAAGGAGCGCTACGGCTATGTCTTCCAGGGCAACTCCCAGGTGCTGGACCACATGCTGACCAGCCGCCACGTGCGGTCCGTCGACTACGACATCGTGCACATCAACGCGGAGTTCGCGGACCAGGCGAGCGACCACGACCCGCAGGTGCTGCGCTGGAAGCCGTGACAACATTCCGTAGGGATACTCAACGGTAACCGGCAGAACAATTAACTAGACCTGTACGGACGAGGGGGCTGAGAATCCGGCGGAGAACCCCTACCGCCTGGAGAGTGCCACCATGCCCACCAGCCCCTTCGGCCGTACCGTCTGCGCGATGGTCACCCCCTTCGATTCCGACGGCGGTCTCGATCTCGACGGGGCGCGGGAACTCGCCGACCATCTCGTCACGCGCGGCGGCTGCGACGGGCTGGTGCTGAGTGGCACCACGGGCGAGTCGCCGACGACCAGCGCCGCGGAGAAGACCGCGCTCGTGGCCGCGGTGGTGGAGGCCGTGGGCGACCGGGCCCGGATCACGGCGGGCGTGGGGTCCGCCGACACCCGGCAGACCGTGGAGCTGGCCCGTGCGGCCGAGGCGGCGGGGGCACACGGGGTGCTGGTGGTGACGCCGTACTACAGCCGGCCGCCGCAGGAGGACGTCGAGGCGCACTTCCGCACGGTGGCCGACGCGGTGGGGGTACCGGTGATGCTCTACGACATCCCGGCCCGCACGGGGACGCGCATCGAGCCCGACACGATGCTGCGGCTGGCGGAGCATCCGCGGATCGCGGGGGTCAAGGACTGCGCGAACGACCTGCTGGGCAGCGCGAAGGTCATCGCGGCGACCGATCTCGCCTATTACTCCGGTTCTGAGGAGCTGAACCTGCCGCTGCGGGCGGTGGGTGGCACGGGTTACGTCAGTACGGTCGCCAACGTCGCGGGGCCCGTCCTGGCGGCGGCCCTGGACGCCTTCGACCTCGGGCACACCGCCGAGGCCACGGCGCTGCACCAGCGGACGCTGCCGCTGATCGAGCTGATGATGGCCGCCGGCCTGCCCGGCACGGTCACCGCCAAGGCCCTGCTGGCGGATCTGGGCCTGCCGGGCGGACCGGTCAGGATGCCCCTGCGGCCGGCGGACGCGGCCCGCACGCGGGCGCTGCGCGCGGCGTACCGGGCGGCGACGGGCTCGCCGATCGGGACGGCGGTCGGGGGCTGAGGCCGAGCCCGGCGGATCTTCGGCTGCGGGCCGGTTGTGCCGCCCGCGGCGGCGAGCGCCCTGCGGGCGCGTCCTCAAGCGCCGGACGGGCTGGATTTGGCTGGGCTCAGTGCCGGCACCAGCCCGTCAAACCCGCCCGGCGCCTGGGGGCACGCTCAGTTGTGGGCGTGCAGGACCTCGTTGAGACCGCCCCACGTGCCCTTGTGCGGGCGGGCCTCCACCGCGCCGGTGGTGGAGTTGCGGCGGAAGAGGATGTTGCCGGCGCCGGAGAGCTCCAGCGCCTTGACGACCTGGCCGTCCGGCAGGGTGACCCGGGTGCCCGCGGTGACGTACAGGCCCGCCTCGACGACGCACTCGTCACCGAGGGCGATGCCGATGCCCGACTCGGCACCGAGCAGGCAGCGCTCACCGATGGAGATGATCTGCTTGCCGCCACCGGAGAGGGTGCCCATGGTGGACGCGCCGCCGCCGATGTCGGAGCCGTCGCCGACGACGACACCCGCGCTGATGCGGCCCTCGACCATGGAGGTACCGAGCGTGCCGGCGTTGAAGTTGACGAAGCCCTCGTGCATCACGGTGGTGCCGGGCGCGAGGTGCGCGCCGAGGCGGACCCGGTCGGCGTCGGCGATCCGCACGCCCGCGGGGGCGACGTAGTCGGTCATGCGCGGGAACTTGTCGATGCTGGTCACCTGGAGGTGCAGGCCCTCGGCCCGGGCGTTCAGCCGCACGGTCTCGACCCGGTCCACGGCGACGGGGCCGAGCGAGGTCCAGGCGACGTTGGCGAGCAGGCCGAAGAGGCCGTCCAGGTTCTGGCCGTGCGGCTTGACCAGGCGGTGCGAGAGCAGGTGCAGCCGCAGGTAGGCGTCGTGCGCGTCGATCGGCTTGTCGTCGAGCGAGGCGATGACCGTACGGACGGCGATCACCTCGACGCCGCGGCGCGGGTCCGGGCCGAGCGCCTTGGGGGCGCTCGCGCCCAGCAGCTCGGCGGCGCGCTCGGCGGTCAGCCGCTCGGTACCGGCCGGGCCGGGGTCGGCGACCAGCTCGGGGGCCGGGAACCAGGTGTCGAGGACGGTCCCGTCCTCGGTGATCGTGGCAAGGCCGGCGGCGACGGCGCCGGTGGTACGGGAAGCTACTGCGTCGGTCATGGTCGAAAACCTAACCGGACACGGCTGGTCAAGGCGAACCGGTCCGCCGATCCCTGGCCGGGAGCCGGCGGATCCTTCGCCTACCGGCCGGTGGTGCCGCCTGCGGCGGCGAGCGCCCTGCGGGCGCGTCCTCAAGCGCCGGACGGGCTGGATATGGCCGACCTCAGCCAAAACCAGCCCGTCAACCCGTCAGAGCCCGCAGCGCCGCCAGCACCCCGGACCGGTCGAACGGGCGGCCCGTGATCAGGATCTGGATCATCAGTCCGTCGAGGTAGGCGACGACGGCCCGCGCGGCCGGCTCGTCGGCCGTGCGGCGGCGGACCAGGGAGACCATCTCCTCCACGCACTCGGCGGCGAGCGGCCGCACGGCCGGGCGGCGCAGCGCGGCGAGGTACAGGTCGTACTCCAGCTCCAGGCGTGCGCGGTCGCCCGCGAGCCACTCCTCGATCAGTGCGAGCAGCCACTCGGCCGGCGGCAGGTCCCTCCCGAGGGCGCGCTCGCATTCCGCCATGCCGTCCAGCCAGGCTCTCGCCGTCCGGCGCAGCGCGGCGACCAGCAGGTCGTCGAGGGTCTTGAAGTGGTACGTGGTCGAGCCGAGCGGCACATCGGCCGCGGCGGCGACGGCCCGGTGGCTCAGCGCTCCGATGCCGCGCTCGGCGGCGACGTCGATCGCGGCGTCGACGATGCGGTCACGGCGCCCGGGGTCGTAGCGGCGGGCCATCAGTGGGCCCCGCCGAGGTTGAGCAGGACGACACCGGCGATGACCAGCAGGACTCCCCCGATACGGGCGGCGGTGACCGCCTCGCCGAGGAAGAGCATGCCGATGACGGCGACGACCGCGGTGCCCGCCCCGGCCCAGATGGCGTAGGCCGTGCCCATGTTCATGGCCTTGAGCGTCTGGGCGAGCAGCGCGAACGCGATCAGATAGCCCGCCACCGTGCCGACGGAGGGCCACAGCTTGCTGAAGCCGTCGCTGATCTTCATGGCGGTGGTGGCCAGGATCTCGGCGAGTATCGCTCCGGCAAGGGTCACGTACATCATGCGTACGAGTGTACACATCGATGCGTACGGCCGTACGCATCGATCCCCGAACGACCTGTGGTGCTACGCGACGAGCGACCGCTTCGGGGTCAGCACACAGAACTCGTTGCCCTCGGGATCGGCGAGGACGCGCCACGGGACGTCCCGGCCCTGCCCCACGTCCGCCGGGCGGGCACCGAGCGCGGTGATGCGCGCCACCTCGGCGTCGAGGTCGTCGGGGTTGAGGTCGATGTGCAGCCGGTTCTTGAGCACCTTGCCCTCCGTCACGGGTACGAAGGTGATGCCGGGAGTCGCGGATTCGTGGGCGCCGATGACGACTTCCGCGTCGTCCTCGTAGAGCACCTTCCAGTCGAGGACACCGCACCAGAAGCGTGCCAGGGCGGTCGGGTCGTGTGCGTCAATGACGAGGGTGTAGAGCGAGGAAGTCATGCCCGCAGTCTGTCCGAGCGACCCCGAGGAAGCCCGACGATGTATCAGATGTCCGCCGAATCACAGCCCCGGCTGCGCACCTTCATGGGCTGGCCGCCGGCCGGCCCCGTCTGGGGCCCGTACACCGCCGCCGTCCGCGAGGACATCGCCGCCGTCGCCCGGACGATCGCGGAGTACGAGCCCGTGGTGCTGCTCGCGGCGCCCGAGGACGCCGGGGCGGCGCGGAAGGTGTGCGGCGGGGGCGTCGAGGTCGTGCCGCTGCCCGTCGACGACCTCTGGCTGCGCGACTGCGGTCCCGTCTTCGTCACGGCTCCCGACGGGACGGCCGCGGGCATCGACTTCGGCTTCAACGGCTGGGGCGGCAAGCAGGCGCACCCCCGGGACGGCCTGGTCGCGCGCCGGCTCCTGGCGGCGTTCGGTGTGCCGCGCGTCGAGGCGCCGATCGTGGCCGAGGGCGGCTCACTGGAAACCGACGGCGAGGGCACCCTGCTGGTCACGGAGAGTTCGCTGGTCAACGACAACCGCAACCCGGGCCGCTCGCGCGACGACATCGAGAAGACCCTCAAGGCGCTGCTCGGCATCCGCCAGGTGATCTGGCTGGAGGGCGTGCGCGGCGAGGACATCACCGACTGCCACATCGACGCCCTCGCCCGCTTCACCGCCCCCGGCACCGTCGTCCTCAGCAGCCCGCCGGCGGGCGCCCGGCCCGACGTCTGGACGCGGGTGTACGAGCAGGCCCGAACGGCCCTGGAGACGGCCACGGACGCGCGCGGCAGGGCGCTGGAGATCGTCGAACTCCCGGAGGCCGATCCGGCGGAGCTGGGCGCGCGCGGCGCGGATTTCCTGGGCGGCTACGTCAACTACTTCGTGGCCGAGGGCGCGGTCGTCCTGCCGCGCTTCGGCGACCGGCGCGCCGACGAGCGGGCGGCGGCGATCCTGCGCGACCTGCACCCCGGCCGCGAGATCCGCCCCGTGGAGATCCCCACCCTCGCCGAGGGCGGCGGCGGCATCCACTGCGCCACACAGCAGCAGCCCGCCACCTGACGGGTCAGGTGGCGGGCTGCTGAGGAACGGCGATCGGAGGCCTGGCTGCAGCCGTGCCGTCGGTCAGACGTTGAAGCCGAGCGCCCGGAGCTGCTCCCGGCCCTCGTCGGTGATCTTGTCCGGGCCCCACGGCGGCATCCAGACCCAGTTGATCCGGAGCTCGTTGACGATGCCCTCCGTCGCCGACTTCGCCTGGTCCTCGATGACGTCGGTCAGCGGGCAGGCCGCGGACGTCAGCGTCATGTCGAGGGTGGCGATGTTGGCGTCGTCGACGTGGATGCCGTAGATGAGGCCGAGGTTGACGACGTCGATGCCCAGCTCGGGGTCGACCACGTCGTACAGCGCCTCGCGCACCTCCTCCTCGGAGGCCGGCTTCGTCGTCGTCTCTACGTTGTCGGTCATGCGGTCTTCCCTTCAGCGCCTTCGTTCAGTGCCTGCGCCGTGGCGTCTTTCCACGCCATCCAGCTCAGCAAAGCGCACTTCACGCGCGCCGGGTACTTGGAGACACCGGCGAACGCGACCGCGTCCTCCAGCACCTCCTCCATCGCGTCGTCCGGCTCGAGCTTGCCCTTGGACTGCATCAGCTCCAGGAAGGCCTCCTGGATCCGACGCGCCTCGGCGAGTTCCTTGCCCACCAGCAGCTCGTTGAGCACGGACGCGCTGGCCTGGCTGATCGAGCAGCCCTGCCCCTCGTACGAGACGTCTTCGATGGTCTCGCCGGAGAGCCGCACGCGCAGCGTGATCTCGTCGCCGCACGTCGGGTTGACGTGGTGCACCTCGGCGTCGCCGTCCCGCAAGCCCCGCCCGTGCGGATGCTTGTAGTGGTCCAGGATGACGTCCTGGTACATCGAATCAAGCTTCACGAATCAGCCCTCAGCCGCAGAGTCCATTAACCGAAAAAGTTCCGGACGTGCTCCAGGCCCTCGATCAGTGCGTCGACCTCACCGGGGGTGGAGTACAGGTAGAAAGACGCTCGCGTGGTCGCGGGAATTCCGTACCGGAGGCAGACGGGCCGCGCGCAGTGGTGGCCGACCCGGACGGCGATGCCCTGCTCGTCGAGGACCTGGCCCACGTCGTGCGGGTGGATGTCACCGAGCGTGAAGGAGATCGCCGCGCCGCGGTCCTCGGCCGTGGTGGGGCCGATGAGGCGCAGGTCGGGGACCTCCTGGAGCCTGCGGACCGCGTACTCGGTGATCGCGTGCTCGTGCCGGGCGATGTTGTCCATGCCGATCGCGGTCAGGTAGTCCACCGCGGCACCGAGGCCGACGGCCTGGGCGATCGGGGGCGTACCGGCCTCGAACTTGTGCGGCGCGGGGGCGTACGTGGAGGAGTGCATCGAGACGGTCTCGATCATCTCGCCGCCACCGAGGAACGGCGGGAGGTCCTCCAGCAGCTCCTGGCGGCCCCACAGCACGCCGATGCCCGTCGGGCCGCACATCTTGTGGCCGGTGAAGGCCACGAAGTCGGCCTGGAGCGCCTGGACGTCCAGCACCATGTGCGGGGCGGCCTGGGAGGCGTCGACGACGACCAGCGCGCCGACCTCCTGGGCGCGGCGGACGATCGCCTCGACCGGGTTGATCGTGCCCATGATGTTCGAGACCAGCACGAACGAGACGACCTTGGTCTTCTCGGTGATGATCTCGTCGATGTTCGACAGGTCGAGACGGCCGTCGTCGGTGAGGCCGAACCACTTCAGCTTCGCACCGGTGCGCTGCGAGAGCAGCTGCCACGGCACGATGTTGGAGTGGTGCTCCATCTCCGTGATGACGATCTCGGTGTCGTGGTCGACGCGGTAGGGCTCGTCCGCCCAGCCCAGCATGTTGGCCACGAGGTTGAGCGACTCGGAGGCGTTCTTGGTGAAGATCACCTCGTCGCGGCTGGGCGCGTTGACGAAGGCGGCGACCTTGTCGCGGGCGCCCTCGTACAGCTCCGTGGCCTCCTCGGCGATCGTGTAGACACCGCGGTGGACGTTGGCGTTGTGCCGCTCGTAGTACGTGTTCAGGGCGTCGAGCACCTGGCGCGGCTTCTGCGAGGTCGCCGCGGAGTCCAGGTACACGATCTTCTTCCCGTCGTGGACCGTGCGGTCCAGGATGGGGAAGTCCTTGCGAATCGCCTCGGTGTCGAGGAGGCCCGGCAGTATCGTCACGCGGTTACGCCCTTCGTGCTGTACGCCTCGTAGCCCTCGGACTCCAGCTTGTCGGCGAGTTCGGCGCCGCCGGACTCGACGATGCGGCCGTTCGAGAAGACGTGGACGAAGTCGGGCTTGATGTAACGCAGGATGCGCGTGTAGTGGGTGATCAGCAGGGTGCCGACCTCACCGGTCTCGCGGACGCGGTTGACGCCCTCGGAGACCTGGCGCAGCGCGTCGACGTCCAGGCCGGAGTCGGTCTCGTCGAGGATCGCGATCTTCGGCTTGAGCAGTTCGAGCTGGAGGATCTCGTGGCGCTTCTTCTCACCGCCGGAGAAGCCCTCGTTGACGTTGCGCTCGGCGAAGGCCGGGTCCATCTGGAGCTGCTCCATGGCGGACTTGACCTCCTTCACCCAGGTGCGCAGCTTGGGCGCCTCGCCGCGGATCGCGGTGGCGGAGGTGCGCAGGAAGTTGGAGACCGAGACACCGGGGACCTCGACCGGGTACTGCATGGCGAGGAAGACGCCGGCGCGGGCGCGCTCGTCGACGCTCATCTCCAGGACGTCCTCACCGTCGAGGGTGACGGTGCCGCCGGTGATCGTGTACTTGGGGTGGCCGGCCAGCGAGTAGGCGAGGGTCGACTTGCCGGAGCCGTTGGGGCCCATGATGGCGTGGGTCTCGCCCTGCTTCACAGTCAGGTCGACGCCCTTGAGGATGTCCCGGGGGCCGTTCTCGGCCTCGACGGAGACGTGCAGGTCGTGGATCTCAAGCGTTGCCATGGGGAACTCAGGACTCCTGGGTGACGGAGACGAGCACGTCGTCCCCTTGGATCTTTACGGGGTATACGGGGACGGGGCGCGTGGCGGGCAGGCCGGACGGCTGACCGGTGCGCAGATCGAAGCTGGAGCCGTGCAGCCAGCACTCGATGGCGCAGTCCTCCACCTCGCCCTCCGACAGCGAGACGTTCGCGTGGCTGCAGATGTCGTTGATCGCGAACACCTCGCCCTCGGTGCGCACGATGGAGACCGCCGTGCCGTCGAGCTCGACCCGCTTGGGCGTGTCCTGCTCCAGCTCGCTCAGCCCGCAGGCTCGTACGAAGGTGGCTTCGGTGGTCATGCGACGGACGCCCCCAGCTCGGCCTCGATCTTGGTGAGGAGGCGCTCCTCGACGTCCGGGACGCCGATCTGCTGGACCAGCTCGGCGAAGAAGCCGCGGACGACCAGGCGGCGGGCCTCGTCGGCCGGGATGCCGCGCGCCATCAGGTAGAACAGCTGCTCGTCGTCGAAGCGGCCGGTCGCCGAGGCGTGGCCGGCGCCGACGATCTCACCGGTCTCGATCTCCAGGTTGGGGACCGAGTCGACGCGGGCGCCGTCGGTAAGGACGAGGTTGCGGTTCAGCTCGTAGGTGTCGGTGCCCTCGGCGGCGGCGCGGATGAGCACGTCACCGATCCAGACCGCGTGCGCGTCCTTGCCCTGCAGCGCGCCCTTGTAGGCGACGTTGCTGCGGCAGTGCGGGGTGTCGTGGTCGACGAAGAGCCGGTGCTCCTGGTGCTGGCCCGCGTCGGTGAAGTACAGGCCGTACAGCTCGGCCTCGCCGCCGGGGGCGCCGTAGACGACCCGGGGGTGCAGCCGGACCAGGTCGCCGCCGAAGGTGACGATCACGGACTTGAAGGAGGCGTCGCGGCCGACCACCGCGGTGTGCTGGGCGACGTGCACCGCGGCGTCGTCCCAGTCCTGGACGGAGACGACGGTCAGCTTGGCGCCGTCGCCGATCAGGTACTCGACGTTGGCGGCGAGGGTGGCGTCACCGGTGTGGTCGATGACGACGACGGCCTCGGCGAAGGCGCCGACCTCGACGACCTGGTGGCCGAAGGCCACCCCGCCCGCACCGTGCACGGTGATCCGGACGGGCTCGGTGAGCACCGTCTCCTTGGGGACGGAGACGACCGAGGCCTTCTCGAAGGAGCTGTACGCCTGGGCGGCGACGCGGTCGACCGGCTTGCCGGACTTGCCGATACGGGCGTCGTCCCGGCCGACGGTCTCGACGGTGACGCCCTCGGGGGCCGACACCTCGACCTTGACGCCGCCGCCGTCCGCCACCGCCGTGCCGTCGTGCAGACCGCGCAGGCGCTCCAGCGGGGTGAACCGCCATTCCTCCTCGCGGCCGTGCGGCACGGGGAAGTCCGCCACGTCGTACGAGGCGGGGGCGCTGACCCGGGCGTCGATGGGCTGCTTCGGCCCGCCCACCTGGATGGCGCCGTCGGTGGTGCTGCCGGCGGGAGTGTTCTCAGCCATGGCTGTCGTCGTGCTCTCTTCCTGTCACAAAGGGTTCGCTGCGGTCGGGGGCGGTGCGGGCGTCAGCCGACCGCGCCCTCCATCTGCAGCTCGATCAGCCGGTTGAGTTCCAGGGCGTACTCCATGGGCAGCTCCCGGGCGATCGGCTCGACGAAGCCGCGCACGATCATGGCCATGGCCTCGAACTCGGTCAGGCCGCGGCTCATCAGGTAGAAGAGCTGGTCGTCGCTGACCTTGGAGACGGTCGCCTCGTGGCCCATGGAGACGTCGTCCTCGCGGACGTCGACGTAGGGGTAGGTGTCCGAGCGGGAGATGGTGTCCACCAGCAGGGCGTCACAGAGCACGTTCGACTTGGAGCCGTGGGCACCCTCGCCGATCTCGATGAGACCGCGGTAGGAGGTGCGGCCGCCGCCTCGCGCCACCGACTTGGAGACGATGTTGGAGGAGGTGTTCGGCGCCATGTGGACCATCTTCGCGCCGGCGTCCTGGTGCTGGCCCTCGCCGGAGAAGGCGATGGAGAGGGTCTCGCCCTTGGCGTGCTCGCCCATCAGGTAGACGGCCGGGTACTTCATCGTCACCTTGGAGCCGATGTTGCCGTCGACCCACTCCATGGTCGCGCCCTCGTAGGCCACGGCGCGCTTGGTGACCAGGTTGTAGACGTTGTTCGACCAGTTCTGGATCGTCGTGTAGCGGCAGCGGCCGCCCTTCTTGACGATGATCTCCACGACGGCGCTGTGCAGCGAGTCGGAGGAGTAGATCGGGGCGGTGCAGCCCTCGACGTAGTGCACGTAGGCGTTCTCGTCGACGATGATCAGCGTCCGCTCGAACTGGCCCATGTTCTCCGTGTTGATACGGAAGTAGGCCTGGAGCGGGATGTCGACGTGGACGCCCGGCGGGACGTAGATGAAGGAGCCGCCGGACCACACGGCCGTGTTCAGCGAGGCGAACTTGTTGTCACCGACGGGGATGACCGTGCCGAAGTACTCCTGGAAGATCTCCGGGTGCTCCTTGAGCGCGGTGTCGGTGTCCAGGAAGAGAACGCCCTGCTCCTCCAGGTCCTCGCGGATCTGGTGGTAGACGACCTCCGACTCGTACTGGGCGGCGACACCGGCGACGAGGCGCTGCTTCTCGGCCTCCGGGATGCCCAGCTTGTCGTAGGTGTTCTTGATGTCCTCGGGCAGGTCCTCCCAGGAAGCGGCCTGCTTCTCGGTGGAGCGCACGAAGTACTTGATGTTGTCGAAGTCGATGCCGGTGAGGTCCGAGCCCCAGGTCGGCATGGGCTTCTTGTCGAAGAGCCGCAGGCCCTTGAGGCGGAGCTTCAACATCCACTCCGGCTCGGACTTCTTGGCCGAGATGTCGCGGACGACCTCCTCGGAGAGGCCGCGCTTGGCCGCGGCACCGGCCGCGTCGGAGTCGGCCCAGCCGTATTCGTACGTGCCCAGACCCTCGAGCTCAGGGTGAGCAGTCTCCGTGGGGAGTGTCATGCGGGGTTCCTCCCGGCCGTGCTGGTGGATGCTGTGGTGGTCTTGGGGATGAACGTCGTGCACACACCGTCGCCGTGGGCGATGGTGGCCAGACGCTGCACATGAGTCCCGAGCAGGCGGGAGAAGACCTCGGTCTCCGCCTCGCACAGCTGGGGGAACTGCTCGGCGACATGGGCGACCGGGCAGTGGTGCTGGCAAAGCTGTTCGCCGACCGGTGCGCTTCGCGCCGTAGCAGCGTACCCGTCCGCGGTCAATGCCCTGGCGAGGGCCTCGGTCCGCTCCTCGGGGGCGACGGCCTCGAGCGCGGTGCGGTATCCCTCGGCCTGGGCGGCCATCCGGGCACGGGCGAAGGCGGCCACGGCCGCCTCGCCCATCTGGCCGCCGCCGGCGGCCTGCGCGATCCAGCGCAGGGCGTCCTGGGCGAGCTTGTCGTACGCCTGGTCGAAGGCGTCCCGGCCGCAGTCGGTGAGGGCGAACGCCTTCGCGGGGCGCCCGCGCGTACGCGCGCCGTAGACGCGCTTCTCACGGGGCTCCACGACGCCCTCGGCGACGAGCGTGTCGAGGTGGCGGCGCACGGCCGCCTGGGTGAGCTCCAGCCGCAGGGCCAGCTCGGCCGCGGTGGACGGACCGTGATCGAGGATGGACCGGGCGACGCGATTGCGGGTGCCCCGCTGATCGTCGTGGGCGCGCTGGTCCTCCCGCGCGGGGATGTGCGCAGGCGTCTCGGCCCCGGCGGCCGCCTCGGCCGCGGGGTCCTGGGGAGCCTCGCCTGCGTATTTCACAACACCATTGTTGCGTAATTACCGGAGAGGCGACAAGCCTTGCCCTCGGCGCGCGGCGGTGGCTTTGATCACTAAGGGTTACCTAACCGTCGCCCGGTCAGGCATTCCACGGCCCCCGCCGGGGTCCGGACCCGTGCGGAGTTCGTAGACTTCCCGGCATGCGCAGCGCCTTTCCGGGGGACGATCCCCGGCCCCCCGGCCGAGAGCTCGCGGTCGAGATCCACTCCCTGGTCAAGCGGTACGGCCCGAAGACGGCGGTGGACGGGCTCGACCTGTCCGTCGCCACCGGCACCCTCACCGCCGTGCTCGGCCCCAACGGGGCCGGGAAGACCACCACCATCGAGACCTGCGAGGGCTACCGCCGTCCCGACGCCGGCACGGTCCGGGTGCTCGGTCTCGACCCGGTCGCCGACTCGGCCGCGCTGCGGCCCCGGATCGGCGTGATGCTGCAGAGCGGCGGCGTCTACCCCGGGGCGCGGGCGGAGGAGATGCTGCGGCACACCGCCTCCCTGCACGCCCATCCCGTGGACGTCGACGTGCTCATCGACCGCCTGGGCCTCGGCTCCTGCGGGCGCACGGCCTACCGGCGGCTGTCCGGCGGCCAGCAGCAGCGTCTGGCGCTCGCCATGGCCGTGGTCGGCCGCCCGGAGCTGGTCTTCCTCGACGAGCCGACCGCGGGCCTCGACCCGCAGGCCCGCCGCGCGACCTGGGACCTGGTGCGCGAGCTGCGCGCGGACGGCGTCACCGTCGTGCTCACCACGCACCACATGGACGAGGCCGAGCAGCTGGCGGACGACGTGGCCATCGTCGACGGCGGCAAGGTCATCGCCCAGGGCAGCCCGGAGGCGCTGTGCCGGGGCGGCGCCGAGAACACCCTGCGCTTCAGCGGCCGGCCCGGCCTGGACCTGGCCTCGCTCCTCAAGGCCCTGCCCGCCGGCTCCACCGCCGTGGAGCCGACGTCCGGCACCTACCGGGTCACCGGCGAGGTCGACCCGCAGCTGCTCGCGACGGTCACCGTCTGGTGCGCGCAGAACGGGGTCATGCCGGACCGCATAGCGGTCGAGCGGCACACCCTGGAGGACGTCTTTCTGGAGCTGACCGGCAAGGAGTTGCGGGCATGAGCGGGTACCCACACACCGGCCGGGGGCCCGGGGGTTGCCCCCCGGAGGACAACAGCCTGGAACTGACCGGCAAGGAGCTGCGGGCATGAGCACCGACACGACCCCGGGCACGGGCACCGGCACCTTCGCCCCCAGGCCCGGCGCGGCGCCGCTCGGCCGGATGATCCGGGCGCAGGCCGCGCTGGAGACCCGGATGCTGCTGCGCAACGGTGAGCAGCTGCTGCTGACCGTCGTCATCCCCACCCTCCTGCTGGTGCTCTTCAGCGCCGTCGACATCATCGACACCGGCGAGGGCGAGGCCGTCGACTTCCTGGCGCCCGGCGTCCTCGCGCTCGCGGTGATGTCCACGGCCTTCACCGGGCAGGCCATCGCGACGGGCTTCGAGCGCCGCTACGGGGTGCTCAAGCGGCTGGGCGCGTCCCCGCTGCCGCGTTGGGGGCTGATGACCGCCAAGACCTGCTCGGTGCTGGTCACGGAGATCCTCCAGGTCGCCCTGCTGACGGTCATCGCGTTCGCACTCGGCTGGTCGCCGCACGGCGACCCGCTCTCCGTGGTCGCGCTGCTCGTCCTCGGCACGGCGGCGTTCTCGGGCCTCGGCCTGCTGATGGCCGGCACCCTCAAGGCCGAGGCGACCCTGGCCGCGGCCAATCTGGTCTTCCTTCTGCTGCTGGTCGGCGGCGGGGTGATCGTGCCGCTGGACAAGTTCCCCGCGGGTGCCCGGTCCGTGCTCGAACTGCTGCCGATCTCCGCCCTGTCCGACGGGCTGCGGGACGTCCTCCAGCACGGCGCGGGCCTGCCCTGGGGCGACCTGGGGATCCTCGCGGCATGGGCGGTCCTCGGGCTCGGCGCGGCGGCCCGCTTCTTCCGCTGGGAGTAGCCCACCTGGGCGGAAGTGACCCCGGGCAACCCCCTCACCAGGGCCGTTCACCAGGCGATTCACCGGGGGACAATCCGCCACGCACCCCCCTCGTGAATCCGTGCACAAGCGGGCCCTTACGATGACTCCCGTGCCGAAAACGCTGAACCCCCTCCAGCTCGTCGCCGACCGCTGGCAGCCGTCCGACCGCTTCGTCCGGCGGGCCGCCCTCGCCTGCGTCGTGATGGCCGTGATCATCGTCGTGACGGGCGGCGCGGTCCGGCTCACCCAGTCCGGGCTCGGCTGCCCGACCTGGCCGACCTGCACCGACGAGAGCCTGACGCCGACGCCCGCGATGGGCATCAACGGCGTCATCGAGTTCACCAACCGCATGCTCACCTACGTGCTGAGCGCCGTCGTGGGCCTGGCCATCGTGGCGGCACGCGCGCGTGCCCCGCGCCGCCGCGAGCTGACCCGGCTGGGCTGGGCGCAGTTCTGGCTCGTGGCGAGCAACGGCATCATCGGTGGCATCACGGTGCTGACGGGGCTGAACCCCTACATCGTCGCCGCGCACTTCCTGGCGGCCACCGCGCTGCTGACGGTCGCGGTGGTGATGTGGCACCGCGCGGGCGAGGGCGACGAGGAGCCGCGCGACCTGGTGGCCCGCCCGGTGCGGCAGCTCAGCTGGGTGCTGGCCGTCGCGACCGCCCTGCTGATCGTGGTCGGCACGGTGGTGACGGGGTCGGGGCGGCACGCGGGCGACGCGGAGAAGGACGTCCACCGGATCCCGCTGGACATCCGTGAGATCACCCAGCTGCACGTGGACCTCGTCTGTGTCGTGTTCGGCCTGACCGTCGCCCTGTGGTTCGTCCTGCGGGCCGTGAAGGCGCCGGCCGTCACGCACCGCCGCGTGGTGGAGCTGTTCGGCGTGCTGGTGCTCCAGGGCGCCATCGGCTTCGTGCAGTACCTCAACGACTCCCCCGAGTTCCTCGTGGGCACCCACATGCTCGGCTCCTGCCTGGTGTGGATCGCCGTGCTGCGGGTCTTCCTGTCGCTGCGCGACCGCGGTGAGCCGCACGCCGGCATCCCCGCGCCCTCGGGCGCGCACGACGCGCTTCAGCCGGCCGCCGCGTCCAGCCGGTAGACCCGGCGGGCGGTGCCGGCCGCGACGAGCGAGACGATCCGCGCCGCCTCCGCGCGCCGGCACCAGCCGTCGGCGACCCAGTCGCCCATGACCCGCTCCATGGCCCGGACGAACAGCCGGGCGCCCACCACGTACAGCTCCGCCAGCGCCCGGGCCCCGGTGGAGAACAGCAGCTTGCCGAACGGCGCCTCGCGCAGCGTTTCCTCCGGGTGCGCCCCGACGTCCGCGTAGACGTGCGGGAAGACCGCGGCGAGCTGCGCCGCCTGCCGGTGGTGCCAGGGGTCGGGCAGCAGCACCAGATCCGTCCCCAGACCGGCCGTGGCGCGCAGGAAGGGTACGAGCCGCCGGGGGTCGGGGCAGTGCAGCTGGACGGGCAGCCCGGTGGCGGCGGCACTCCACAGCAGATGACGGTCGAGTACGGGCCCGCCGGGCGCGGAGCCCCTGCGGCGGGTGCGCAGCCAGCGGTCGGCGGCCCTGCGGACCTCGTCCGGGCCGGGCGGGCTCTCCTCGCACGAGGTGACCCCGGAGGCGAACGCCGTGGCGTTCTGGGCGGCGGTGTAGAGCGCCTCGGCGAGGTAGGCGGCGAAGGAGTCGGCGCTGCCGGAGGTGTCCGCGACCTGTGCGGCGAGCGGTTCGAGGCGGACGACCTCATGGGCGCGGCCCTCGGCGGCGCGGGCCAGCTCCCCGGGCGAGGTGAGATCGCTGGGCACCCCGGCCTCCAGCAGGAACGTGCCGATGCCCGCGCCGCGCAGCAGCAGATGGCCGGCCCGGTAGGCGCCCAGTTCGCGGCGTCTGGCGAGATAGCGGACCGGGGCGCAGTGCGGTTCGAGGCCGAGCAGGGGCGGGCACCAGCGGCGCACGGCGAGGCCGGCGCGGCTGTCGAAGAAGGTCGTCCCCGGGGGTGCGGCGCCGGTGGACCCGGCGGCCGCCGCCAGATGCCGCTCGAACGCCCCGAGGCCCAGTTCGCCGTGGACGGCGCCGTGGCTGTACTGATCGACGAGCGGCGGCATGCCGTATACCATCCGCGCCCACCCCGTCCCGCTCGCCCTGCCCCGCCCGCGCGGCGCCCGGGGGGCCGCTTCCGGGGGGTTTAACGGGCGAGTCGCCCGTCAGTTATGACGGGCCGTGAACGGCCTGGTGGGCGGCGTGCGACGGGTGGGGCGGGCGGCGCCGGGGGCGCTCAGCCGTTGGCGGGGCCGCCGAGCTGGAGGCCGGCCATGCGCGACCACTCGTAGGGGCCCGTGCGGACCTTGGCCGCCATCTCCCCGTCGAAGTCGTCCCGAAGGGTGATCCCGGCGATCTCGGCGGCCTGCCGGGCGATCTCGAAAGAGGGAGCGACGAGGTTGCCCCACTCGCCGTTGGTGCCGACGAGGGCGATCCGGGTGCTGCCCCGGGCGATGTGCGCGAGCTGGCCCTCGGCGCCGCCGCCGTGGGTCTTGGCGAACGCGCTGATCTGCCGGGCCAGCCGGGCGGCCTTGCGGGCCGCCTTGGCGTCGGTCGGGGTCTCTTCGGCCTGCGTGAGGGTGTCTGCCATGAGCAGGATGCTACCCGTGGGTAATTAATGCAGGAAGGGATCCACGGCCACGGCGGCGAAGAGGAGGGAGACATAGGTGATGGACCAGTGGAACAGCCGCATCTCCTTGAGCTTCGCCCCCGTGATCCCCGCCTTGGCCCGGGCCTGGAGCCCGTGCGCCTCCTTGAGCCAGAAAGCCCCGAGCGCGGCCGCGACGGCCGAGTAGAACCAGCTGGTGTAGCCGAGCGGCTGGAGCGAGAGGGAGACGGCGACCATCACCCAGCTGTAGAGGACGATCTGCCGGGCCACCACCTTGTTGCCCGCGGTGACGGGCAGCATCGGGACGCCCACCCGCTCGTAGTCGTCCTTGACCTTCATCGACAGCGGCCAGTAGTGCGGCGGCGTCCAGAAGAAGATGACCAGGAAGAGGACGAGCGCGGCCCAGGAGACGGAGTTCGTGACCGCGGACCAGCCGATGAAGACCGGCATGCAGCCCGCGATACCGCCCCAGACGATGTTCTGCGCGGTACGCCGCTTGAGGATCATCGTGTAGACGACGACGTAGAACAGGGAGGCACCGAGCGAGAGCATTGCCGACAGCGGGTTGACCAGGTACCAGAACCACAGCGTCGACCCGACGGTCAGCGCGGAGGCGAAGACCAGGCACTCGCGCGGCGAGACCATGCCGGTGACCAGCGGCCGCTGCGAGGTGCGGTCCATCATCGCGTCGATGTCCCGGTCGATGTACATGTTGAACGCGCCCGCGCCGCCCGCCGACAGATAGCCGCCGACGCAGGTCGCCAGGACCAGCCACAGGTCGGGCACGCCCTCCGCGGCGAGGAACATCACCGGCACGGTCGTCATGAGCAGCAGCTCGATGACGCGGGGCTTGGTCAATGCGACGAACGCCTTGACACGGGCTCCGAACGGCCGGTGGCTGGGCCTCTCGACGAGGACCCCCGCAGGACGGGATTCGACGGCCGTCACGCACACCCCTGACAGAGATAAGGCCAGCAAGCACATCCGGGCGTGCAGACCCGGGAAAGACTTGCGCGTACCACGCCACTCTAGACGCAGGGGGTACTCCGCCCTTCGCCGGGGTGGGTCGTGTTGGCGGCCCCTCTCGCCACCACGGCCCCGGCCCCGCAACCGATCTTGAGGCTGCGCCCGTCCTGCCGCGGGCCGCGCCCGAAAGCCGCGGAGGCCCGTCGAAAACCTCTCGAACGCCACCGGGAATTCCCCGGGACACGACGGAACGGAAGCGTTCGGGAGGCGGCCGGGCGCACTCCCCGGCAGGCTGGTGCCATGGCCGTCGCACCCGTTCCGGGAATCTTTGCCATCCCGATCGGGTTGCCCGGGCACACGGTCGGGCAGCCGACTGTACGTCGAAAAAATGCGCGTCCCAGCGGGGGTAGGCTCGACAGCGCCGCGTCGTGGCGGAATACCGCCCCCGGCAATCGCACATGTGGAGAGGAGCCCTGACCGAGGGTGAGCAACAAGCCGACCACCACAGACCTCGAGTGGACCGAACTGGACCAGCGGGCCGTCGATACCGCTCGCGTCCTGGCCATGGATTCCGTACAGAAGGTCGGTAACGGCCATCCCGGCACGGCCATGAGCCTGGCGCCCGCCGCCTATCTGCTGTTCCAGAAGCTGATGCGGCACGACCCGAGCGACGCCGACTGGACCGGACGCGACCGGTTCGTCCTCTCCCCCGGGCACACGAGCCTGACGCTCTACATCCAGCTCTTCATGGCCGGCTACGGCCTGGAGCTCGCGGACCTGAAGTCGTTCCGCACCTGGGACAGCAAGACCCCGGGCCACCCGGAGCACGGCCACACCCGCGGCGTGGAGACCACCACCGGCCCGCTGGGCCAGGGCATCGCCAACGCGGTGGGCATGGCCATGGCCGCCCGCTACGAGCGCGGTCTGTTCGACCCGGAGGCGCCGAAGGGCGAGTCCCCGTTCGACCACACCATCTGGGCGATCGTCTCCGACGGCGACCTGGAGGAGGGCATCTCCGCGGAGGCGTCCTCGCTGGCCGGCCACCAGAAGCTCGGCAACCTCGTCGCGCTCTACGACGACAACCACATCTCGATCGAGGGCGACACCGCCACCGCGCTGAGCGAGGACGTCCTCAAGCGGTACGAGGCGTACGGCTGGCACGTCCAGCGCATCGAGCAGTCCCCGAGCGGCGACTTCGACATCCAGGCGCTGTACGCGGCGCTGAAGGCGGCGCAGGCGGAGACCGAGCGCCCCTCGATCATCGCCGCGCGCACGATCATCGCCTGGCCCGCCCCGAACGCGCAGAACACCGAGGCCTCGCACGGCTCGGCGCTGGGCGACGAGGAGGTGGCCGCGACCAAGAAGGTGCTGGGCTTCGACCCCGAGCAGACCTTCCAGGTCGACGAGGACGTCTTCGCCCACGTCCGCACGGTCGTCGACCGCGGCCGCGAGGCGCACGCCACGTGGAGCAAGCGGCTGGAGGAGTGGCGCGCGGCGAACCCGGAGCGTGCCGCCCTCTTCGACCGCGTCGACGCGGGCGAGCTGCCCGACGGCTGGGAGAAGGCGATCCCGTCCTTCCCCGCGGGCAAGGACGTCGCGACCCGCAAGGCCTCGGGTGAGGTCCTCAAGGCGCTGGGCGGCGTGATCCCCGAGCTGTGGGGCGGCTCCGCCGACCTCGCCGGTTCGAACAACACGACCATCGACGCGTCGTCGTCGTTCCTCCCGGAGGGCAACCCGCTGCCGGAGGCGAACCCCTACGGCCGCACGGTGCACTTCGGCATCCGTGAGCACGCCATGGGCTCGACCATGAACGGCATCGCGCTGCACGGCAACACCCGCATCTACGGCGGCACCTTCCTGGTGTTCTCCGACTACATGCGCCCGGCCGTGCGCCTGGCCGCGCTGATGAAGCTGCCGGTCACCTACGTGTGGACGCACGACTCCATCGGCCTCGGCGAGGACGGCCCGACCCACCAGCCGGTCGAGCACATGGCCGCGCTGCGCGCCATCCCGGGCCTGAACATGGTCCGCCCGGCCGACGCCAACGAGACGGCGATCGCCTGGCGCGAGATCACCAAGCGGCACGCCACCCACCCGGCGCCGCACGGTCTGGCGCTCACCCGCCAGAACGTGCCCACCTACGAGGCCAACGAGGGTGTCGCCAAGGGCGGCTACGTCCTGTTCGAGGCCGAGGGCGGCCGGCCGCAGGTGATCCTTATCGGTACCGGTTCCGAGGTCCAGCTGGCCGTCGAGGCCCGTGACGTCCTCCAGGCCGAGGGCATTCCGACCCGGGTCGTCTCGATGCCGTGCGTCGAGTGGTTCGAGGAGCAGGACCAGGCGTACCGCGACGGCGTGCTGCTGCCCGACGTCAAGGCGCGGGTCGCGGTCGAGGCCGGCATCGGTCTGACCTGGCACCGCTACGTCGGCGAGAGCGGCCGGATCGTCTCGCTGGAGCACTTCGGCGCCTCCGCCGACTACAAGGTGCTCTACCGCGAGTTCGGCCTGACCACCGAGGCCGTGGTCGCCGCCGCGCGCGAGTCGGCCGAGCACGTCGACGCCAACCGCCGCTGACGCCCGTCAACAATCAGTAGGAGATGCAATCCCCATGACAGACGCACTCAAGCGCCTCTCCGACGAAGGCGTCGCGATCTGGCTGGACGACCTGTCCCGCAAGCGCATCACGTCGGGCAATCTGGCCGAGCTGATCGACCAGAGCCACGTCGTGGGCGTCACGACCAACCCGTCGATCTTCCAGAAGGCCATCTCCAGCGGTGACGGCTACGAGCAGCAGCTCGCCGACCTCGCCGTGCGCGAGGTGACCGTCGAAGAGGCCATCCGCATGATCACGACGGCGGACGTCCGCGACGCCGCCGACATCCTGCGTCCGGTCTTCGACGCGACCGACGGCCAGGACGGCCGGGTCTCCATCGAGGTCGACCCGCGCCTGGCGCACAGCACGGCCGCCACGGTCGCCGAGGCCAAGCAGCTGGCGTGGCTGGTGGACCGTCCGAACACCCTCATCAAGATTCCGGCGACCCTGGCGGGCCTGCCGGCGATCACCGAGGTGATCGGCAAGGGCATCAGCGTCAACGTCACGCTGATCTTCTCCCTGGAGCGCTACCGCGCGGTCATGGACGCGTACCTGGCCGGTCTGGAGAAGGCCAAGGCCGCGGGCCTGGACCTGTCCCTGATCCACTCGGTCGCGTCCTTCTTCGTGTCCCGCGTGGACACCGAGATCGACAAGCGCCTCGACGCGCTGGGCACCGACGAGGCCAAGGAGCTGCGCGGCAAGGCGGCGCTCGCCAACGCCCGTCTGGCCTACCAGGCGTACGAGGAGGTCTTCTCCTCCGACCGCTGGGCCGCCCTGGAGAAGTCGGGCGCCAACAAGCAGCGCGCCCTGTGGGCCTCGACCGGCGTCAAGGACCCGGCCTACAAGGACACGCTGTACGTGGACGACCTGGTCGCCCCGAACACGGTCAACACCATGCCGGAGGCCACCTTGGAGGCTGCCGCCGACCACGGGCAGATCACCGGTGACACGGTGCGCGGCACGTACGAGCAGGCCAAGGCCGAGCTGGACGCGCTGGCGAAGGTCGGGATCAGCTACGACGACGTCGTGCAGGTCCTGGAGGACGAGGGCGTCGAGAAGTTCGAGGCGTCGTGGAACGACCTGCTGAAGTCCACTGAGGCGGAGCTCAAGCGCCTCGCTCCGGAGGCGTGAATTGAGCACAAGCAGCAATCCGCTGCGTGACGCTCAGGACCGACGGCTCCCGCGTATCGCGGGGCCGTCGGGCCTGGTCATCTTTGGCGTCACGGGCGATTTGTCCCGTAAAAAGCTGATGCCTGCCGTCTATGACCTGGCCAACCGCGGTCTGCTGCCGCCGGGTTTCTCGCTGATCGGCTTCGCGCGCCGCGACTGGGAGACCGAGGACTTCGCCCAGATCGTGCACGACGCGGTCAAGGAGCACGCCCGCACCCCCTTCCGTGAGGAGGTCTGGCAGCAGCTGGTGCAGGGCTGCCGGTTCGTCCAGGGCGACTTCGACGACGACGAGGCGTTCGAGACGCTCAAGGACACCATCCACGAACTCGACAAGGCACAGGGCACGGGCGGCAACTTCGCCTTCTACCTGTCGGTGCCGCCGAAGTTCTTCCCCACGGTCGTCCAGCAGCTCAAGAAGCACGGCCTGGCCGACCAGAAGGAGGGCTCCTGGCGGCGCGCCGTCATCGAGAAGCCCTTCGGGCACGACCTGGCCAGCGCCCAGGAGCTCAACCGGATCGTCCACGAGGTCTTCCCGGCCGAGGCGGTCTTCCGCATCGACCACTACCTGGGCAAGGAGACCGTCCAGAACATCCTGGCGCTGCGCTTCGCCAACACGCTCTTCGAGCCGATCTGGAACCGGTCCTACGTCGACCACGTGCAGATCACCATGGCCGAGGACATCGGCATCGGCGGCCGGGCCGGCTACTACGACGGCATCGGCGCCGCCCGTGACGTCATCCAGAACCACCTGCTCCAACTGCTCGCGCTGACCGCGATGGAGGAGCCCGCCTCCTTCGACGCGGACGCGCTGGTCGCGGAGAAGACCAAGGTGCTCGGCGCCGTGCGGCTGCCGAAGGACCTCGGCAGGCACACCGTGCGCGGCCAGTACGCACACGGCTGGCAGGGCGGCGAGGAGGTCGTCGGCTACCTCGAAGAGGAGGGCATCGACCCGCAGTCGAAGACCGACACCTACGCCGCGGTCAAGCTGGAGATCGACAACCGCCGCTGGGCGGGCGTCCCCTTCTACCTCCGCACAGGCAAGCGGCTCGGCCGCCGCGTCACCGAGATCGCGGTGGTCTTCCAGCGCGCCCCGCACTCGCCCTTCGACCACACCGCCACCGAGGAGCTGGGGCAGAACGCCCTGGTGATCCGGGTGCAGCCGGACGAGGGCGTCACCCTGCGGTTCGGCTCCAAGGTGCCGGGCACCTCGATGGAGGTCCGGGACGTCTCGATGGACTTCGCCTACGGCGAGTCCTTCACCGAGTCCAGCCCGGAGGCGTACGAGCGGCTCATCCTCGATGTGCTGCTGGGCGACGCCAACCTCTTCCCGCGTCTGCGGGAGGTCGAACTGTCCTGGGAGATCCTCGACCCGATCGAGCGCTACTGGGACAAGCACGGCAAGCCCGCGTCCTACCAGGCCGGCACCTGGGGCCCGGTCGAGGCCGACGAGATGCTCGCACGAGACGGACGGAGCTGGCGGCGGCCATGAAGATGGACCTCACGGACACCACGTCCAGCAAGATCAACAACGCGCTGGTCCAGGGCCGCCGCGCCATCGGCACCCCCGCCGTCGGCATGGTGCTCACCCTGGTCATCGTCACCGACGAGGAACACGCCTACGACGCGCTCAAGGCCGCCAACGAGGCGTCCCGCGAGCACCCCTCGCGCAAGCTCGTCGTCATCAAGCGGGTCAGCCGCTCGATGCGCGACCGCGCCAAGGCCCGTCTCGACGCCGAGGTCCGGGTCGGCACCAGCGCGGGCACCGGCGAGACGGTGGTCCTGAGGCTGTACGGCGACGTCATCGACCACGCCCAGTCGGTCGTGCTGCCGCTGCTGCTGCCCGACGCCCCCGTGGTCGTCTGGTGGCCGGTGGGTGCCCCGCTCAACCCGGAGAAGGACCCGCTGGGCGCGCTGGCCCAGCGCCGGGTGACCGACACCTACGCGGCCGAGGACCCCCTCGCGGAGGTCTCGGCCCGTGCCGCGCACTACACGCCGGGCGACACCGACCTGGCCTGGACCCGGATCACGCCGTGGCGCTCGATGCTCGCGGCCGCCCTGGACCAGCAGCAGGTCGACGTCGTCTCCGCCGAGGTCGAGGGCGAGGGCTACAACCCGAGCGGCGAACTGCTCGCCATGTGGCTCGCGGACCGTCTCGGCGTGCCGGTGAAGCGGACCGTCTCGGACGGCCCGGGTCTGACCGCCGTGCGGATGGAGACCAAGAACGGCCCGATCGTCCTGGACCGCCCCAACGGCACCCTGGCCACCCTCTGCATGCCCGGTCAGCCGGACCGTGCCGTCGCGCTCAACCGGCGCGAGACCGCGGAACTCCTCGCCGAGGAGCTGCGCAGGCTCGACCCGGACACCACGTACGAGGGCGCGCTGAAGTACGGCGTGGAGCGGCTCTCCGAGCAGGCCGCGAAGCCGGCCGGCGCGTCGGCGTCCGCGCCGGAGGAGGCCGGGAGCGACAAGACCGCCGAGGCCGCCTCGGAAGCGGCTCCGGCCGCTCCCGCCGCTCCGGCCAAGAAGGCGTCCGGCAAGAAGGCGGCGGGCAAGTGAGCGCTCCGCAGATCGTCGTCCACCGGGACAAGGAGCTGATGGCGCAGGCCGCGGCGGCCCGGCTGATCACGAAGATCGTGGACGCCCAGGCCGCCCGCGGTTCGGCCTCCGTCGTCCTCACGGGCGGGCGCAACGGCAACGGCCTGCTCGCGGCCCTCGCCACCGCGCCCGCGCGGGACGCCGTGGACTGGTCGCGGCTGGACCTGTGGTGGGGCGACGAGCGGTTCGTCCCGGACGGCGACCCCGAGCGCAATGTGACCCAGGCGCGCGAGGCACTGCTGGACTCGGTGCCGCTGGACGCCGCCCGGGTGCACCCGATGCCGCCGGCGGGCGGCCCGTACGGCAACGACGTGGACGCGGCGGCGGAGGCCTACGCGGCGGAGCTCGCCGCGGCGGCCCGGCCGGAGGACCACGGGCCGGTGCCGTCCTTCGACGTCCTGCTGCTGGGCGTCGGCCCCGACACGCACGTGGCGTCGCTCTTCCCCGAGCTGCCGGGCGTCCGGGAGACCGAGCGCACGGTCATCGGCGTCCGGGGCGCGCCCAAGCCGCCGCCGAACCGGGTCTCCCTGACCCTGCCGGCGATCCGCGCGGCCCGCGAGGTGTGGCTGCTCGCGGCGGGCGAGGACAAGGCGAACGCGGTGGCGCTCGCGCTGAGCGGCGCGGGCGAGATCCAGGCCCCCGCGGCGGGCGCGTACGGCCGCAGCCGCACGCTGTGGCTGCTGGACGCCGCCGCGGCGGCTCGCCTTCCGCGGGATCTGTACCCTCCGGCGACGTCCTGACGGCTGTTCGCACGACGGCGATGGCCCGGTTCCCCCTTCGTGGGGAACCGGGCATCGTGCGTTTTCCGGGCTCCGCCCGGACCCGGTCCTCAATCGCCGGACGGGCTCGAATTAAGCCCGTCCGGCGATTGAGGACGCGCCCGCAGGCCGAAGATCCGGCCTAGCGCCCGCGCAACGAGCGGTAGCGCGCGACCAGCGCCGCCGTGGACGCGTCCAGGCCCGGCACCTCGTCGCCAGCCGTAAGCGCGGGCTCAACCCGCTTCGCGAGGACCTTGCCGAGTTCGACGCCCCACTGGTCGAAGGAGTCGATGTTCCAGATCGCGCCCTGGACGAACACCTTGTGCTCGTACAGCGCGACCAGCTGACCGAGCACCGACGGCGTCAGCTCGTTCGCGAGGATCGTCGTCGTCGGGTGGTTGCCCTTGAACGTCTTGTGCGGAATCAGTTCCTGCGGGACGCCCTCCGCCGCGACCTCGTCCGGGGTCTTGCCGAAGGCGAGTGCCTGGCCCTGGGCGAAGAGGTTCGCCATCAGCAGGTCGTGCTGGCCGACCAGATCCGGCAGCAGGTCGTCCACGGGCTTGGCGAAGCCGATCAGATCCGCGGGGATCATCTTCGTGCCCTGGTGGATCAACTGATAGTAGGCATGCTGTCCGTTGGTGCCCGGGGTGCCCCAGACGACCGGACCGGTCTGCCAGTTGACGGGGTGGCCGTCGCGGTCCACCGACTTGCCGTTGGACTCCATGTCCAGCTGCTGCAGATACGCGGCGAACTTCGACAGGTAGTGGCTGTAGGGCAGCACCGCGTGGGACTGGGCGTCGTGGAAGTTGCCGTACCAGATGCCCAGCAGCCCGAGCAGCAGCGGGACGTTCTCCTCCGGCGGCGCACAGCGGAAGTGCTCGTCGACCAGGTGGAAGCCGGCCAGCATCTCGCGGAAGTGGTCCGGGCCGATGGCGAGCATCAGGGAGAGGCCGATGGCCGAGTCGTACGAGTAGCGACCGCCGACCCAGTCCCAGAACTCGAACATGTTGGCCGTGTCGATGCCGAACTCGGCGACCTTCTCCTCGTTCGTCGACAGCGCCACGAAGTGCTTGGCGACGGCCTCCTCACCCGCGCCCAGGCCGGTCAGCAGCCAGTTGCGGGCGGAGGTGGCGTTGGTGATGGTCTCGATGGTGGTGAACGTCTTCGACGCGATGACGAACAGCGTCTCGGCCGGGTCCAGGTCGCGCACGGCCTCGTGCAGATCCGCGCCGTCGACGTTCGACACGAAACGGAAGGTCATGTCCCGTGCGGTGTAGGCGCGCAGCGCCTCGTACGCCATGGCGGGGCCGAGGTCGGAACCGCCGATGCCGATGTTGACGACGTTCTTGATGGGCTTTCCGGTGTGGCCCTTCCAGCCCCCGGAGCGCACCCGGTCGGCGAAGACCTGCATCTTCATCAATACGGCGTGCACAGCGGGGATCACGTTGACGCCGTCGGACTCCACGACGGCCGATTCCGGGGCGCGCAGGGCGGTGTGCAGCACCGCGCGGCCCTCGGTGTTGTTGATCTTCTCGCCGCGGAACATCGCGTCCCGCAGCGCGGCCACCCCGGTCGCGGCCGCCAGCTCGCGGAGCAGCCGCAGCGTCTCGTCGGTGACCAGGTGCTTGGAGTAGTCGACGTACAGATCGCCGACGGAGAGCGCGTAGCGCTCGGCCCGCGAGGAGTCCTCCGCGAACAGCTTCCGCAGGTGCACCTCCCCCAGTTCTTCCCGGTGCTTGGCCAACGCGTTCCACTCAGGCGTCTGGTCGAGCCTGCTCCGGCCTTCTGTGTTCATCTCGGACATCAGCCCACTTCTTCTCGTAGCCGCCCCGCCATCCTCCAACCTAATTGATCAGGCTTCGGTATGAAGGGTCCGCCCGTCCCCGGCGCGGTCCCGGGCAGGGGCGGCAGGGGGGACGACGACGGCCCGGCCGCGCACTCTCGGGGAATGCGCGACCGGGCCGCTTCACGTGTTTCGGTGCCGCTGTTCAGATCTCGCCGCGGAGCTTGGCGAGCGCCTCGGCGAGGATCGCCTCGCCGTCGGCGTCGCTGCGCCGCTCACGGACGTACGCCAGGTGCGTCTTGTACGGCTCGGTGCGCGGCGGGTCCGGCGGGTTGTCCCGGTCCTGACCGGCAGGGAAGCCACAACGCGGGCAGTCCCACGTGTCCGGCACCTGCGCGTCGCTGGCGAAGCTCGGCTGCGTCTCGTGCCCGTTGGAGCACCAGAAGGAGATGCGGAGGCGCGGTGCGGACTCGCCCCGCTCGGCCTCCCCCATCGGCCCCGCTCCGACCCGACTTCCTCGGATCGCGTTGCCACTTGCCACGGTCGTAACTCCCTGCGTGATGGTGCTGCGAAGCGACGAGAGGCAGCTCCGCGGCGGGCGCCCCAGTCTACGTAAGGCCCAACGCGCGTCCAGTGCCAGGAGTTACAGCCCGGCCGTGAGGACGCGAGCCCCATGATAGGCCGAGCCGGCGACGGTACGTCAGCTATCGAGCTTCATCAGCAGGCCGAGTGCCACGATGCACGCGAACCACAGCAGACCGACGACCACGGTGATGCGGTCGAGGTTGCGCTCGGCGACCGAGGAGCCGCCGACGGAGGACTGCATGCCGCCGCCGAACATATCGGACAGGCCGCCGCCCTTCCCCTTGTGCATGAGCACCAGCATCATCATCAGCAGGCTGAAGACGATGAGGGCGATCGAGAACCCCATGACCACGGCTTGACCAACTCTCTCGGACTGAAGAATCTCTCGGACTGTAAAACGTGCGGGGCCGGGCGGCGTGAAAACGCCGGTCCCGGCCCCGACAGGGTACGCCGCGGAGCACCCGTCGTCATAGCGGCCGCTCGGCGGCGGCTACGCGCTTGCCGTCCCCTACTGGTCCCGGAACCGGACGATCTTGACGAACTCGTCCGCGTCCAGCGCCGCGCCACCGATCAGCGCACCGTCGACATCGGGCTTGGCCATGATCGCCGCGACGTTCCCGGACTTGACCGAGCCGCCGTACTGGATGCGGACCTTGTCGGCCAGCTCCTGGCTGTACAGCTCGGCCAGGCGGCCGCGGATCGCCCCGCAGACCTCCTGCGCGTCCTCGGGGGTCGCGACCTCGCCGGTGCCGATGGCCCACACCGGCTCGTAGGCGATGACGATCGACTCGGCCTGCTCGGCCGGGATGTCCTTCAGACCGCCGTCGACCTGGGCCAGCGTGTGCCGGACCTGGTTGCCGGCCTTGCGGACGTCCAGGCCCTCGCCGACGCACAGGATCGGGGTGAGCCCGTGCCGGTAGGCGGCCTTGACCTTGGCGTTGCAGACCTCGTCGGTCTCGGCGTGGTACTGGCGGCGCTCGGAGTGCCCGACGGCCACGTAGGCGCACTTGAGCTTGGCGAGCATCGCGCCGGAGATCTCGCCGGTGTACGCACCGGAGTCGTACGCCGAGATGTCCTGGGCGCCGTACTTGATCTTCAGCTTGTCGCCGTCGACCAGGGTCTGCACGGAGCGCAGATCGGTGAACGGCGGCAGGACGGCTACCTCGACGGCGTCGTAGTCCTTGTCGGCGAGGGCGAAGGCGAGCTTCTGGACGTGCGCGATGGCCTCGAGGTGGTTGAGGTTCATCTTCCAGTTGCCCGCCATCAGCGGGGTACGGTCACTCACGTTGGTTCAGTCCTCCAGTGCTGCGAGGCCGGGGAGCGTCTTGCCCTCGAGGTACTCGAGGCTGGCGCCGCCACCGGTCGAAATGTGGCCGAAAGCGTTCTCGTCGAAGCCCAGGATGCGCACGGCCGCGGCCGAGTCGCCACCGCCGACGACGGTGAAGGCGGGGCTGTCGAGGAGACCCTGCGCCACGGCCTGGGTGCCGTTGGCGTAGTCGGGGTGTTCGAAGACACCCATGGGACCGTTCCAGAAGACCGTGCCCGCGTCGGCGAGCTTCTTCGCGTACAGCTCGCGGGTCTTCGGGCCGATGTCCAGGCCCTCCTTGTCGGCCGGGATGGCGTCCGCGGCGACGAGTTCGGGGTGGGCCGGGGCCTTGGTCTTCAGGTCCGGGAAGTCGGCCGAGACGAGGACGTCGACGGGGAGGACGAACTCCACACCACGCTTCTCGGCCCGCGCCAGGTACTCCAGGCAGACCGGGACCTGGTCCTCCTGCAGCAGCGAGATGCCGACCTCGTGGCCCTTGGCCTTGAGGAAGGTGTACGACATGCCGCCGCCGATGAGGATGCGGTCGGCCTTCTCCAGCAGGTTGTCGATGACACCCAGCTTGTCGGAGACCTTGGCACCGCCCAGCACCACGACGTAGGGGCGCGCCACCTCGTCGGTGAGCTTCTTCAGGACGCCGACCTCGGTGGCGATCAGATCGCCGGCGGCGTGCGGAAGGCGCGCCGGGAGGTCGAAGACCGAGGCGTGCTTGCGGTGCACCGCACCGAAGCCGTCACCCACGTACAGGTCGGCCAGGGCCGCCAGCTCGTCGGCGAAGGCACCGCGCTCGGCATCGTCCTTGCTCGTCTCGCCCGCGTTGAAGCGGAGGTTCTCCAGCAGCGTGACCTCGCCGTTCGCCAGTGCGGCAACGGTGGCCTTCGCGCTGTCGCCCACCGTGTCGGTGGCGAACGAGACGCTCTTGCCCAGGATCTCGCCGAGCCGCTTCGCGGCCGGGGCGAGGGAGTACCGGGGCTCCGGGGCGCCCTTGGGACGGCCCAGGTGGGAGGCGACGATCACCTTGGCGCCCGCCTCGGCGAGCTTCGCGATCGTCGGGGCGACGGCGCGGATCCGGCCGTCGTCGGTGATGGTCGTGCCGTCCAGCGGGACGTTGAGGTCGGCGCGGACGAAGACCCGCTTGCCCTCGATGCCGTCCTGGAGGAGTTCGTCGATCGTCTTCATGCAGTGACTCCGGTGACTTCCATAGGGGTCAGTCATGGAACGGGGCCCGCACGACGCCCCATCGCGTCGTGCGGGCCCCGTCCCCTACATCTCGGTGCTGACGTCGCGGTCAGACGGAGATCAGAGCTGGCCGCCGACGAAGACCGTCAGGTCGACCAGGCGGTTGGAGTAGCCCCACTCGTTGTCGTACCAGCCGACGACCTTGACCTGGTTGCCCTGGACCATGGTCAGGGAGGAGTCGAAGGTGCAGGAGGCCGGCCAGTTCACGATGTCGGAGGAGACGATCGCGTCCTCGGTGTACTCGAGGATGCCCTTGAGCTGACCCTCGGCGGCCTTCTGGAAGGCGGCGTTGATCTCTTCCTTGCTGGTCTCGCGGTCGAGCTCGAGGACCAGGTCGGTGACCGAGCCGGTCGGGACCGGGACGCGCATGGCGATGCCGTCCAGCTTGCCCTTGAGCTGCGGGAGGACCAGGGCGGTGGCCTTGGCGGCACCGGTCGAGGTCGGGATGATGTTCTCCGCGGCGGCGCGGGCGCGACGCAGGTCGGAGTGCGGGAAGTCCAGGATCCGCTGGTCGTTGGTGTACGCGTGGACCGTCGTCATCATGCCCTTGACGATGCCGAAGCCCTCGTCGAGCACCTTGGCCATCGGCGCCACACAGTTGGTGGTGCAGGAGGCGTTGGAGATGACGTGGTGGTTGGCCGCGTCGTACTTGTCCTGGTTGACGCCCATGACGATCGTGATGTCCTCGTCCTTGGCGGGCGCGGAGATCAGGACCTTCTTGGCGCCGGCCGCGAGGTGCTTCGCGGCGTCGGCCTTCTTGGTGAAGATGCCGGTGGACTCGATGACGATGTCGGCGCCGAGCTCGCCCCAGGGCAGGTTGGCGGGGTCGCGCTCGGCCATCGTCTTGAAGGTCTGGGAACCGACGGTGATCGAGTCGTCGGTGTGGCTGACCTCCTGCTTCAGCCGACCCAGGATGGTGTCGTACTTCAGCAGGTGGACCAGGGTGGCGTTGTCGGTCAGGTCGTTGACACCGACGATCTCGATGTCCGCGCCCTGCTCCAGCAGTGCGCGGAAGTAGTTACGACCGATACGGCCAAAGCCGTTGATGCCTACGCGGATCGTCACGAACCGATCTCCTCGTTGGTTTGCCGGTCTGGACGCCGGCGAGCTGTATGGGATGTCCCCGACCAACACCGACCCTACCTCTAACCACAGGGCTACGTGACATTGGCGGTGCGGACCGGCCGGGCCGAACGGAGGGCTGCGGTCCGGCTCCGCCGAAGGGCGTACAGCCCAGTCCCCCCAAGGATTTCGCCGCGCCCAGAGGAGGGCCGACCGGCTCGTGTGAGCGGCCCACCGGAGGGGTAGTCGGCTCGTATGAGCGGACCCCGTCGGGGCCCCGCACAAGGCCGCCCCCGACGTCCGTGCGGGACGTCGGGGGCGGCTTCCGGGGTGGGTGCGGCCGGAGGGCGGGCGGCTCAGCCGACCAGGCCCTCGGCCATCTCCTCGGACAGGTCGGAGAGGTCCGACAGGTTCGACTCGGTGCCGGGGATGCCCAGGTCCTGGGCGCGCTTGTCGGCCATGGCGAGCAGCCGCCGGATCCGGCCGGCGACGGCGTCCTTGGTCAGCGGCGGGTCGGCCAGCGCGCCCAGCTCCTCCAGGGAGGCCTGCTTGTGCTCCATGCGCAGCCGGCCCGCGGCGGCGAGGTGCTCGGGCACCTCCTCGCCGAGGATCTCCAGCGCCCGCTGGACCCGGGCGCCCGCGGCGACGGCCGCGCGCGCCGAGCGGCGCAGGTTGGCATCGTCGAAATTGGCCAGCCGGTTGGCGGTGGCCCGCACCTCGCGGCGCATCCGCCGCTCCTCCCAGGCCAGCACCGACTCGTGCGCGCCCAGCCTGGTCAGCAGCGCGCCGATGGCGTCACCGTCACGGACGACGACCCGGTCGACGCCCCGCACCTCGCGCGCCTTGGCCGCGATCTGCAACCGGCGGGCCGCGCCGACCAGCGCGAGCGCGGCCTCCGGGCCCGGGCAGGTCACCTCCAGGGACGAGGAGCGGCCGGGCTCGGTGAGCGAGCCGTGGGCGAGGAACGCGCCCCGCCAGGCGGCCTCGGCATCGCAGGTGGCCCCGGAGACGACCTGGGGCGGCAGCCCGCGGATCGGCCGGCCGCGGCCGTCGACCAGCCCGGTCTGCCGCGCCAGCTGGTCACCGCCCGCCACCACCCGCACCACGTACCGGCTGCCGCGGCGCAGCCCGCCGGGGGCCATCACCACCAGGTCGGAAGCGTGCCCGAAGATCTCCAGGATGTCCTTGCGCAACCGCCGGGCCGCGATCCCGGTGTCCAGCTCCGCCTCGATCACGATGCGCCCGCTGACCAGGTGCAGCCCGCCCGCGAACCGCAGGATCGCCGAGACCTCCGCTTTCCGGCAGCAGGTCCGGGTGACGGGAAGCCGGGAGATTTCGTCCTTCACCGCTGCCGTCATCGCCATGGGCCGATCCTTCCATGCATCCGAAAAATACGGTCGTACGCGGCGGCCAACAGCTCCGGGTCGTGCGTCGGGCAGCCGTCGGGGGAGGCGACCGGCGCCAGCTCGACCGTTGCCCCCAGCCGCTTGGCGGCGTCGGTGAGGCTTTCCCGGTCGGGCACGGCGGCCTCGTCGGCCAGCACCACGTCCAGGGCGAGTTTAGGGGCGTGTCGGGCCAAAACCTCCAAATGACGCTGCGGGGAGAAGCCATCTGTTTCGCCGGGTTGCGGTGCGAGGTTCAACGACAGGACCCGGCGGGCCTTCGTTTCCTGCAGCGCCTGGAGCAGTTCGGGCACCAGCAGATGCGGGATGACGGAGGAGAACCAGGAGCCGGGACCGAGTACCACCCAGTCGGCGTCGAGCACCGCCTCGACGGCCTCGGGCACCGCGGGCGGGTCCTCCGGGACGACGTGCACGGACTGCACGTCGCCCGGGGTGAGCGCCACCGTGGCCTGGCCGCAAACGGTGCTGATGGCGTCGGGCTCGGCCGGATCGTGGCCCCGCACGAGCGCCTGGAGCTCCAGCGGGACCGCGGACATGGGCAGCACCCGGCCGTGGGCGCCGAGCAGCTTGCCGACCAGGTCCAGGGCGCTGACGTGGTCGCCGAGCTGCTCCCAGAGGGCGACGATCAGCAGATTGCCGACGGCGTGGCCGTGCAGGTCGCCCTCGCTGGCGAAGCGGTGCTGGATCACCCGGGCCCAGGTCTGGCCCCAGTCGTCGTCCCCGCACAGGGCGGCGAGGGCCTTGCGCAGATCGCCCGGGGGCAGGACGCCCAGCTCGTCGCGGAGCCGGCCACTGGAGCCGCCGTCGTCGGCGACGGTGACGACGGCCGTCAGATCGCCGGTGATGCGGCGCAGCGCGGCGAGCGAGGCGGACAGCCCGTGGCCGCCGCCGAGGGCGACGACCTTGGGCTGGGCACCGGTGTACGCCCGGCCGTCACGGCCGCGGGCCCGGCCGGGGACGAGTCGGCGTACCCGGCGCAGGCGGGAGGTACGGCCGGTCACTCGCGCCCCATGTCCCGGTGCACGACGACGGTCTCGACGCCTTCCGAGACGAGGCGGTGGGCGAGCTTCTCCGACATGGCGACGGAGCGGTGCTTGCCGCCGGTGCAGCCGACCGCGATCGTCACATAGCGCTTGCCCTCGCGGCGGTAGCCGGCGGCGATGAGCTGGAGCAGCTCGGTGTAGCGGTCGAGGAACTCCTTGGCGCCGGGCTGGTTGAAGACGTAGCCCGAGACCTCCTCGTTGAGACCGGTGAAGGGGCGCAGCTCGGGGACCCAGTGCGGGTTGGGCAGGAAGCGGCAGTCCACCACCAGATCGGCGTCGACGGGGAGGCCGTACTTGTAGCCGAAGGACATGACGGTGGCGCGCAGCTCCGGCTCCTCCTCGCCGGCGAACTGGGCGTCCATCTTGGCGCGCAGCTCGTGGACGTTGAGGCTGGAGGTGTCGATGACCAGGTCGGCGTCGCCCCGCAGTTCGCGCAGGAGGTCGCGCTCGGCGGCGATGCCGTCGACGATGCGGCCGGAGCCCTGCAGCGGGTGCGGCCGGCGCACGGACTCGAAGCGGCGCACCAGGGCGTCGTCGGAGGCCTCCAGGAAGATGACCCGGCGCTTGACCTTCTTGGCGGCCAGGTCCGCGAGGGACTCGCGCAGATTGTCGAAGAAGCGCCGGCCGCGGACGTCCACGACCACGGCGATGCGGGCCACGTTGCCCTGGGAGCGGGCGCCGAGGTCCACCATGGTGGGGATCAGGGCGGGCGGCAGGTTGTCCACGACGAACCAGCCGAGGTCCTCCAGGCACTTCGCGGCGGTGCTGCGGCCCGCCCCCGACATGCCGGAGATGATGACCAGCTCGGGGATTCCCGCTGTCTCGCCGGCCGCGTCCACCGTCGTGCCCGTACTCACCTGTGCTCCGTCTCCGTCGGTGCCGTTCATGCTGTCTTCCCCCGTTCCGCTGACGGCGCCGCGGGTGCGGCTCCGTCTTCCATACTGCGGCCTTGGCGTGCCCAAGGCCCAAACTCCGGGCGTCCTGATCCCGCGCGTCCGAGGACGGGCAGGTGCCGGGTCCCCGCCGTCATTCCGCCGCCTCGTCCATGATCTCGCCCGTCGCGGTGTTGACGGCAGGGGCGGGGGCCGAGGCGGCGAGGGCGGCCGCGATCGTCTCGGCCGTCTTGCGCCCGATCCCGGGTGTCTCGCAGATCTGCTCGATCGTCGCGGCGCGCAGCCGCTTGACCGAGCCGAAGTGCTTGAGCAGGGCCTGCTTGCGCGTGTCGCCGAGGCCGGCGACGGCGTCCAGCGGGCCGGCCTTCATCGACTTGGCGCGCTTGGTGCGCTGGTAGGAGATGGCGAACCGGTGCGCCTCGTCGCGGACGCGCTGCAGGAGGTACAGGCCCTCGCTGGTGCGCGGCAGGACGACGGGGTCCTCCTCGTCGGGCAGCCAGACCTCTTCGAGGCGCTTGGCGAGTCCGCAGACGGCGACGTCTTCTATACCCAGCTCGTCCAGCGCCCGCTTGGCGGCCGCGACCTGCGGCCGGCCGCCGTCGACGACGACGAGCTGCGGCGGGTAGGCGAACCGCTTGGGACGGCCGTCGTCCTCCCGGCCCCCGGCGGGGACGGCACCTTGGGTGACGCCCTCGATCGCGTTCTCCGGCGCGTTCCCCAGCGCGGTTTCCGGGGCTCCTTCGGCCGCTCCCTCGGGGCGCTCCTCCCACTCCCCCGTCTTCTGCTTCTCCGTGAGGTAGCGGCGGAAGCGGCGGCCGATGACCTCGTGCATGGACCGGACGTCGTCCTGTCCGGCGAAGGACTTGATCTGGAAGCGGCGGTACTCGCTCTTGCGGGCGAGACCGTCCTCGAAGACCACCATCGAGGCCACCACGTCCTGCCCCTGGAGGTGGGAGATGTCGAAGCACTCCACGCGCAGCGGCGCGGAGTCGAGCCCGAGGGCCTCGGCGATCTCTTCGAGGGCGCGGGAGCGGGTGGTGAGGTCGGAGGCGCGCTTGGTCTTGTGCAGGGCGAGGGCCTGGCCGGCGTTGCGCTGGACCGTGGCCATCAGGTCCTTCTTGTCACCGCGCTGCGGGATGCGCAGGTCGACGCGGGCGCCGCGGCGCTCGGTGAGCCACTGGGCGACGGGCTCGACCGGGTCGGGGAGGGCGGGGACGAGGACCTCCTTGGGGACCGAGTCGCCCTTCTCCTCCCCGTACAGCTGCTGCAGGGCGTGCTCGACCAGCCCGGCCGTGTCGACGGCCTCGACCTTGTCCGTCACCCAGCCGCGCTGGCCGCGCACCCGCCCGCCGCGCACGTGGAAGATCTGCACGGCGGCCTCCAGCTCGTCCTCGGCGACGGCGATGAGGTCGGCGTCGGTGGCGTCGGCGAGGACGACCGCGTTCTTCTCCATGGCGCGCCGGAGGGCTTCGAGGTCGTCGCGGAGCCGGGCGGCCCTCTCGTACTCCATCTCCTCCGCGGCCTCGTGCATCCGCTGTTCGAGGCGGCGGAGGTAGGTGCCGGTGCGGCCGGCCATGAAATCGCAGAAGTCCTCCGCGAGTTCGCGGTGCTCCTGGGGGGTGACCCGGCCGACGCAGGGTGCGGAGCACTTGCCGATGTAGCCGAGGAGACAGGGGCGGCCGATCTGGGCGGAGCGCTTGAACACCCCGGCCGAGCAGGTCCGTACGGGGAAGACCCGCAGCATCAGGTCGACGGTCTCGCGGATCGCCCAGGCGTGGGCGTAGGGGCCGAAGTAGCGCACGCCCTTCTTCTTCGGCCCGCGCATGACCTGGACGCGCGGGAATTCCTCGCCCATGGTGACGGCGAGCGAGGGGTAGCTCTTGTCGTCGCGGTATTTGACGTTGAACCGCGGGTCGAACTCCTTGATCCAGGAGTATTCGAGCTGGAGCGCCTCGACCTCGGTGGAGACCACGGTCCACTCGACGGAGGCGGCCGTGGTGACCATGGTGCGGGTGCGCGGGTGCAGCCCGGCGAGGTCCTGGAAGTACGAGGAGAGCCGCTGGCGCAGGCTCTTCGCCTTCCCGACGTAGATCACCCGGCCGTGTTCGTCACGGAATTTGTAGACCCCCGGCGAGTCGGGGATCTGTCCCGGCTTGGGTCGGTAGCTGCTGGGGTCGGCCATGTCACACACCCTACTTGCGGGCAGTGACAACGCGGTCGCCCAGCCGCCTCGGCGCGCACCACGGGCCCGCTTCCCGCGGGTTGCGGGGAGCGGGCCCGTGCCGGGCCCCGGTGGGGGGTCGTGCGCGGGGCCCGGGGCGGGACGGCCTTGCGTCGGCGGTCCGTCAGCGGCGGCGCAGCCCGCGGCCCGCCACGGCGGCGGCGCCGAGGACGGCGAGCGCCCCCGCGGCCGTCGCCGCCGAGGCCGCGGTGAGCGGGCCCGTGCCGCCGTCCCCCGCCGCCCGCGCGGCGGCGGGGGACTCCGCAGGGGCGTGCTGCTCGCCGTAGCCGCCCGCCTGGCCCTTCTTCGCGTAGGCGGAGCCGGGCAGCTTGTCGCCGTACGCCCGGTGGACCCGGTCGCGGTAGCGGTCCAGGGTGGTCCCCCCGGCGCCGATCGCCCGGGTGGCGTCGGGGTCGAGGGGCAGCACCCGGTCGCCGCGCTGGACGTACCAGGCGTCGATCTGGGGTTCGCGGAAGACGGTCCCGCCGCCCTTGGCGGCGCCCTCGGCCGCGTAGCGCGTCTCGTCGTCGCCGGTCGCGATGTTGACGACCTTCCAGGTGTCCCCGGCCCGCGCGGTCCACACCGACGCCTTCCGCCCGTCGGCGGAGACGGCCTCGCTGGCGAGGAAGTCGAGCGAGGCCACGGGGGCGCCCGCCGTGCCCGCCACGAACCGCGGGGCGAGCGTGTAGACGGGCACGGTCTTCCCCGCGATCCTCGGTTTGACCTTCGCCGGGGCGACGGCGCCGTCCCGGGCGAAGAAGCGGGAGAGGGTGTCGAGGGTCGCCGGTGCCGTCGCCGCGTCGTGGGCGGCGGCGATCCCGGAGGCCGGCGGGGGTGTGGGGGCCGGCGGGGCGCCGGCCGCCTGCGCGAGCGGGGCGAGGCCGAGGAGGGCGGCGGTGAGCGCGCCCGCGGCCGCCGCACGGGCCGCGATGCCGCGCACGGTGCTCGGCGGTGTCTGTGTCGGGGTGTGCTTCGGGGTCTTCCCGGTCATGACCTCACGCCCCGATCCGGTAGAGCGAATGCGTCCACGAGAACTCGTTGTTGTCGACGTACCAGTCGTGCGCCGCCCAGTTGTAACGGCTGTTGGAGCCCCACGGGTCGCCCCAGTAGACCCAGCTCTTGGCGTCGTCGAAGCCGTACAGGACGTGCATGTGCCCACCGCCGGAGGACCACTGGATGCGGGTTTCGACGGGCCGGCCGGCGTTGATCTCGCCCTGCACGGTCGGGTAGCGCAGCCACCCGGTGACGTACGAGCCGGGGTTGATGCCGGCCCAGCGCAGGGCGGTCTGGACATTGGCCAGGTTGGCCTGGCTGTTGGGGCATTCGGTGCCCTGCTGCCGGTTGAAGGCCGCGTTGCAGAACTGGTTCTGGCTGTAGGCGCGGCCGAGGAAGGTGGCGATGGTGTTGCCGGAGGCGGCCCAGCACCAGTTGCTCTTCTGCTGGACCTGCATGGTGATGGCGAGCCGCTTGCTCGCCTGCGTGCCGGCTCCGTCGCCGGTCGCGGCACTCGCCGTGGTGGGGACGGCGAACAGCGCGGAGGCGAGGAGGACGGCCGCGGACAGGGCCGTCAGCCGTCTGCCGCGTATGCGGGTCGATGTCGGTTGTGCCGAGGCACGGGTCATGGCGTTCCTCCCGTGGCGGGGGGTTGTGGTGGAGGAGCGCGTCCGGACGCTGAGGGGAGCATCAAGGTGTTGTCGGTGACCGGTCAACCAGCTTCAATGCGGAGTGAGACAGCGGTGTGAACAGCTCGAACCGGAAGTGAACGGCCCGTGCCCACACAGGAGGATCACGGCGGTCCCGGCGACCGGAGATCTCTCCACCGCTCGTGAATATTCACTAAGGAGCGGCGGATGGAGTGGAGCGGCACTCAGGCCGAGGCGGCCGAGGCGGAACTCGCGCGGGCGTTGCGCTCGGGCCCGTTCCATCTTGCCCTGCGGACGGCACTGACGGTACGGGGCCTCGCGCTGCACCGAGTACAGCACCGGCTCGCGCAGCGCGGGGTGAAGGTCGGTCTGACGAGCCTGAGTTACTGGCAGCAGGGCGCCCGGCGGCCGAGACGACCGGAGTCGCTGCGGGCGGTGCGGGCGCTGGAAGAGGTCCTGGACCTGCCCCCGGAGTCCCTGACCCGGCTGCTCGCCCCCTCGGCCGCCGAGGAGGCCGGACGGCCCGCGGCGCGGTCGCTGCGCTCCCTGGTGGACGGCCCGCGGGCGGTGGAGCGGCTCCTCGCGGAGCTGGAATCGCCCGCCGACGGCGGGCTGCACACCGTCTGCCATCTGGAGCGGGTGCTCATCGGCGACCGGCGTGAGCTGCGCGGCCGCGACTCCCACCACGTGGTGCGGGCGCACCGCGACGGCGTGGACCGCTATCTGGCCATCCACCGCGGGGACACCGGCTGCGACCCCGGGCGGGTGACCGTGCGGGCGTTCGACAACTGCCGGGTCGGCCGGGTGCGGTGGCACGCCGGGTCGGGTGTCCTCGCCGCCGAGCTGCTCTTCGACGTGCGGCTGCGGTCCGGGGACACCTACGTCTTCGGCTACGGCTTCGACGACGGCACCGGCGGCACGAGCGGTGAGTACGTCCGCGGGTTCAGCTTCGCGGGCGGACAGTACGTGCTCCAGGTCCGCTTCGACGCCGCCGCCCTGCCGGTCCGCTGCCGCCGCTTCACCCAGGCCTCGGCCAACGCGCCCCGCACGGGGCAGCAGGAACTGACGCTGGCGGGTCGGCACCGGGGGGTGCATCTGGTGGAGCAGGGGGTACGCCCGGGAATCCTGGGGATCGCCTGGGACTGGACCTGAGCGGACGGGGGCGGGCGTCAGGCGATCCGGGCGTCAGGCGTCCGGGCGTCAGGCGTCCGGGCCGGCGATCAGCTTGCCGCCGGCGGCCTTGACGGGCACGGCCGGCAACGGGGCGCCGGCCGGCCCCTGGATGACCTTGCCGGTGGTGGCGTCGAAGAGGCTGCCGTGGCAGGGACAGTGGATCCTGCCGTCCTCGACCTTGTCGACCACACAGCCCGCGTGCGTGCACACCGCGCTGAACGCCTTGAACTCGCCCTTGGCGGCCTGGGTGACGACCAGCCGCTGCTCCCGGTAGAGCCGCGAACCGCCGACCGGGACCTCCGAGGGCGCGCCGAGGTCCACCGGGGCGGTGGGCGTCGGGGGGCCCTTGGGCGCCGTCTCGCCCCCGCAGGCCGCCGTGCCGAGCCCGGCGGCACCGGCCAGCGCCGCTCCTCGCAGCACGGTACGGCGGGAGGCTGGCTGGCTGGTCATGGAGGCTCCAACGGCTGAGCTGCGAAGAGGACGCCTCGACGATACCGGCACCCCTTCGTCCGGTTGCGACGTGGCAGGCTGGTCACCCCGATCGGCCTGTCGCAGGAAGGGACGCCCTCTCGTGATCGTCGTAGCCGGAGAAGCCCTGATCGACCTGGTGCCCGGTGGTCCGGGGGGTGACGGCGACCTGCCGGCGCTGCTGCCCCGGCGCGGCGGCGGCCCGTACAACACGGCGGTCGCGCTCGGCCGGCTGGGCACCCCGACGGCCTTCTGCTCACGGATCTCGACGGACGGCTTCGGCGACGCCCTGCTGGACGGCCTGCGGGCGGCGGGGGTGGACGTCTCGTCGGTACGGCGTGGTCCCGAGCCGACGACGCTGGCCGTGGCGGCCGTCGGCGCGGACGGCTCGGCGGGCTACCACTTCTACGCCGACGGCACGGCGGACCGTCTCTTCGAGCTGCCGGGACCGCTGCCGGAAGGGACCGCGGCCCTGTGCCTGGGAACCTGCTCGCTGGTGCTGGAGCCGGGGGCGAGCGCGTACGAGGCGCTGCTGCGGCGGGAGGCCGCACGCGGGCTGTTCACCCTGCTCGACCCCAACATCCGGCCCCGGCTGATCCCCGACGCCGACGCCTACCGGGCCCGGTTCCGCTCCTGGCTGCCCCATGTGTCACTGCTCAAGCTGTCCGTGGAGGACGCCCGGTGGCTGGGCGGTTCGCCGCGGGAATGGCTGACGGCCGGTCCGGCGGCGGTGGTCCTCACGGACGGCGCTACGGGACTGAGCGTGCTGACCGGGGACGGCGAGCGGTACTCCGTCCCGGCGGCGGTCGGGGGCGGGGTCGTGGACACGATCGGTGCCGGTGACACGGTGAACGCCGCGCTGCTGCACCGCCTCGCGGGCCACGGCGCGCTGTCGTCCGCCGCGGTGGCCGGCCTGACCCGGGCGGACTGGCTCGACACCCTGACCTTCGCCGCCCGGGCGGCGGCACTCACCTGCTCCCGCCCGGGAGCGGAGCCGCCGTACGCGGCGGACCTGGAACCTGCCCGCCGAACCAGGTGAACGGCGCTGTGCGTGTGTCCTCAATCGCCGGACGGGCTTGCTGTGCTGTGTCCTCAATCGCCGGACGGGCTTTGGGGGCCGAACGTAGCCACATCCAGCCCGCCCGGGCACGGATTGAGCTGAGCCCAGCCATATCCAGCCCGCCCGGGCATGGGTTCAGCTGAGCCCAGCCATATTGAGCCCGCCCGGGTACGGATTCGGCTGAGCCCAGCCATATCCAGCCCGTCCGGCGATTGAGGACGCGCCCGCAGGGCGCTCACCGCCGCAGGCGGTAAGACGACCCGCGGGCCAAAAACAGGCTCAGGCGCGCCGCGCCGCCTTCTTCGCCGCGCCAGGCGCAGCCTTCTTGGCCGGGGCGGCCGCAGCCTTCTTCGCCGCAGCCTTCTTCGCCGGCGCGGCCTTGCGGCCACCGTTCCCGCGCCCCTTCGTCACGGCCGCGTCGCTCACGCGGTCGCCCAGCAGCTCCCGCAGGAACTTGCCGGTGTGGCTGCCGGGGACCGAGGCGACCTCTTCGGGCGTGCCTTCCGCGACGACGAGTCCACCGCCGCTGCCGCCCTCCGGGCCCATGTCGACGACCCAGTCCGCCGTCTTGATCACATCGAGGTTGTGCTCGATAACGATCACACTGTTGCCCTTGTCGACCAGGCCGGACAGCACCTTGATCAGCTTGCTGATGTCCTCGAAGTGCAGCCCGGTGGTGGGCTCGTCGAGCACATAGACCGTGCGGCCCGTCGAACGCTTCTGCAGCTCGCTCGCGAGCTTCACCCGCTGGGCTTCGCCGCCGGAGAGCGTCGGCGCGGACTGGCCGAGCCGGACGTACCCGAGCCCGACCTCGTGGAGCGTGCGCAGATGACGCGCGATCGTCGGGACGGCCTCGAAGAAGTCCAGCGCCTCCTCGATGGGCATGTCCAGCACCTCGGCGATGGACTTGCCCTTGTAGTGCACCTCCAGGGTCTCCCGGTTGTAGCGCGCGCCGTGGCAGACCTCGCACGGCACGTACACGTCCGGCAGGAAGTTCATCTCGATCTTGATGGTGCCGTCGCCGGAGCAGTTCTCGCAGCGGCCGCCCTTGACGTTGAAGGAGAAGCGGCCGGGCAGATAGCCGCGGACCTTCGCCTCCATGGTCTCCGCGAACAGCTTGCGCACATGGTCGAAGACGCCGGTGTACGTGGCCGGGTTGGAGCGCGGCGTACGGCCGATGGGCGACTGGTCGACGTGTACGACCTTGTCGACCAGGTCGTCGCCGTCGACGCGCGTGTGCCGTCCGGGGACGGTCCGCGCGGCGTTCAGCTCACGGGCCAGGTGGGTGTAGAGGATGTCGTTGACCAGCGTCGACTTGCCCGACCCGGACACACCGGTGACGGCCGTGAGCACGCCGAGCGGGAAGGACACGTCGATGTCCCGCAGGTTGTTCTCGCGGGCGCCGCGCACCGTCAGCCTGCGGCTCGGGTCCACCGGCCGGCGGGTCTCCGGCATGGCGATGGACTTCTTGCCGGCCAGGTACTGGCCGGTCATCGACTCCTTGTTGGTCAGCAGCTCCTTCAACGGACCGCTGTGCACCACCTTGCCACCGTGCTCGCCCGCGCCGGGGCCGATGTCGACGACCCAGTCCGCGATCTTGATGGTGTCCTCGTCGTGCTCGACGACGATCAGGGTGTTGCCCATGTCGCGCAGACGGACGAGCGTCTCGATGAGGCGGTGGTTGTCCCGCTGGTGCAGGCCGATCGACGGCTCGTCCAGCACGTAGAGCACGCCGACGAGGCCGGAGCCGATCTGGGTGGCGAGCCGGATGCGCTGGGCCTCGCCACCGGAGAGGGTGCCCGCGGCCCGGTTCAGCGAGAGGTAGTCCAGGCCGACGTCGACCAGGAACCGCAGCCGCTCGTTGACCTCCTTGAGCACTCGCTCGGCGATCTTCTTCTCGCGGCCGGTGAGCTTCATCCCGCGGAGGAAGTCGGCGCACTCGCTGATCGACATCGCGGCGACCTCCGCGATGGAGCGCCCCTGCACGGTGACCGCGAGCACGATCGGCTTGAGCCGCGTGCCCTCACAGGTCGGGCAGTGCACCTCGCGCATATAGCCCTCGAAGCGCTCACGGCTGGAGTCGCTCTCGGCCTCCGAGTGCCGCCGCTTGACGAACGGCACCGCGCCCTCGAAGGACGTGGTGTACGCGCGCTCGCGCCCGTAGCGGTTGCGGTAGCGGACCTCGATCTGCGTCTTGTGGCCGCGCAGCAGCGCCTTTTTGGCCCGCTGCGGGAGCCCCGCCCAGGGGATGTCCGTGCGGAAGCCCAGCTCCTCGGCCAGGGCGCCGACCAACCGGCTGAAGTAGTCCTTGGTGTGACCGTGCGACCAGGGGCTGATCGCGCCCTCGTCGAGGGACTTGTCCTCGTCGGGGACGATCAGCTCCGGGTCGACCTCCATGCGGGTGCCGATGCCGGTGCAGTCCGGGCAGGCGCCGAAGGGCGAGTTGAAGGAGAAGGAACGCGGCTCCAGCTCCTCGAAGGACAGGTCGTCGTAGGGGCAGTAGAGGTGCTCGGAGTACATCCGCTCACGCTCGGGGTCGTCCTCGGCGAGATCGACGAAGTCGAGGATGACCATGCCGCCGGAGAGACCGAGCGCGGTCTCCACCGAGTCCGTCAGACGACGCTTCGCGCTGTCCTTGACGGTGAGGCGGTCGATGACCACCTCGATGGTGTGCTTCTCCTGCTTCTTGAGCTTGGGCGGCTCGGAGAGCTGGATCGTCTCGCCGTCGACCCGGGCGCGGCTGTAGCCCTTGGTCTGGAGGTCGGAGAAGAGATCGGCGAACTCGCCCTTGCGCTCGCGCACCAGCGGCGAGAGCACCTGGAAGCGGCTGCCCTCGGGCAGCTCGAGCACCCGGTCGACAATCGCCTGCGGCGACTGCCGGGAAATGGGCCGCGCGCACTCGGGGCAGTGCGGCTTGCCGATGCGGGCGAAGAGCAGCCGGAGGTAGTCGTAGACCTCGGTGATGGTGCCGACCGTCGAGCGCGGGTTGCGCGAGGTCGACTTCTGGTCGATGGAGACGGCCGGGGACAGGCCCTCGATGAAGTCCACATCGGGCTTGTCCATCTGGCCCAGGAACTGGCGTGCGTAGGAGGAGAGCGACTCGACGTAACGACGCTGCCCCTCGGCGAAGATCGTGTCGAACGCGAGGGACGACTTGCCCGACCCCGAGAGTCCGGTGAAGACGATGAGGGAGTCACGCGGAAGGTCGAGCGAGACGTTCTTGAGGTTGTGCTCGCGAGCGCCACGGACGATGAGACGGTCTGCCACGCCGGTCGGCACCTTTCTTGAGAGTCGGCTCCGGGGAGCTTCCGAGGGGCTGCGGACAGAGCCGCCGTCCCTCGATCCAGAGTACGGGGGGCCACTGACAATCGAGGGTCGAGCGAGGGCGGGCACCGGAAAGGCGCGGCCCCGCGGTGCCGTCAGCGACCCTCCCGACCATATAGCACGTACATTCGATTTAGGGGCGGGATCGGACACCTTCACCCGAAGGAGTGGCCCGGCTATCGTCGGCGCCATGATTGATCATGTGCACGACCTCGCCTCCGTACGCGAAGCCACCGACCGGCTGCTCTCCGCGATCGGCGCACTGGACAACGCGGCCGTCGCCGAGCCGTCACGGCTTCCCGGCTGGACCCGCGGCCATCTCCTCGCCCACCTCGCGCGGAACGCGGACGCCCTCGTGAACGTCCTGGAGGGCCGCCCCATGTATGTGAGCGGCGAGGCCCGCGAGGCCGACATCGAGCGGGACGCGCCCCGTCCGCTCGACGTCCAGCTCGCCGACCTGCGCGACAGCTCCGCCCGCTTCCTGCGGGCGGCCGACGCGCCCGCGGACTGGAGCCGCACGATCGAGATGCGCAACGGCGTGACCGACTCCGCCGCGCGCGTCCCCTTCCGCCGCCTCGTGGAGGTCGAGCTGCACCACGTCGACCTCGGCATCGGTTACGAACTGACGGACCTTCCCGAGGAGTTCACGGCCCGGGAGATCGAGTTCCTCGCCGAGCGCTTCACCGGCAACCCCGCCGTCCCCGCGCTGACACTGACCGCGACCGGCGGCGCACACGACGGCAAGCAGTGGTCCACCGGCCGGCGCGAAGGCAAGCCCGCCCCCGTCACCGGCCCGCCGGCGGCACTGATGGGCTGGCTCGCCGGACGGTGCGACGGCTCGCAACTGGAAACCGGTGGCGCTCCGCTGCCCGTTCTTCCGCCGCTATAGGGTGATCCCATGACGTACAGCGGAGCGGTAGAGGTCGGCGGACCTGCGGACGTACACGAGTTGGCCGATCTGATGATCTCCAAGGTCGCGGTCGGCCCCATGAACAACAACGCCTACCTGCTGCGTTGCCGGGCGACGGACGAGCAGCTGCTGATCGACGCCGCCGCCGAGCCGCACACCTTGCTCTCCCTCATCGGCGACGGCGGCATCGCCTCCGTGGTGACCACCCACCAGCACGCCGACCACTGGGGCGCGCTGGCCGAGGTGGTGGACGCCACCGGCGCCCGCACCTACGCGGGCCGTGAGGATGTCGAGGGCATCCCGGTGCCGACGGACGTGCCCGTCGAGGACGGGGACACCATCCGGGTCGGCCGCGTGGAGCTGACGGCCCGCCACCTCGTCGGCCACACGCCGGGCAGCATCGCGCTCGTCTACGACGACCCGCACGGCCACGCGCACGTCTTCACCGGCGACTGCCTCTTCCCTGGCGGCGTGGGCAACACGCACGACGACCCCAAGGCCTTCACCAACCTCCTCGACGACGTCGAGACCAAGATCTTCGGCACGCTGTCCGACGAGACCTGGGTCTACCCGGGCCACGGCAACGACACCACGCTGGGCGCCGAGCGCCCGCACCTCGCCGAATGGCGCGAGCGCGGCTGGTGACACCCCCCGGCTCGACGGCCGGGCGCACGAGAACGTCGAGAACGCACTGAACGGTAAGGACCGGCGGCCATGGCCGCCGGTCCTTACCCCTCTGCGCTGCCCGAGGGGGCGGCAGCGCGGAGGTACCGCCAGGGGGGAACCGGCGCGGAGCCGTGATCAGGGCCGGAGGGGGACGGAGGGGGCGCTGTCGGCGCCGTACCGCCGGACCGGCCGAGATCCGCCGCGCCCCGCGCCGTGCTCCCCCACGCCCCGTTGCCTGCCATCTCCATGGAAGTTGGGCATTACATGCAACGAGACCGTTCACCCGATTCACCGTCCATGTTCCGGCTGGCGGCCGCCTCGCTGGCCGGTACCGCCATCGAGTTCTACGACTTCTTCGTCTACGGCACCGCCGCGGCGCTCGTCCTCGGCCCGCTCTTCTTCCCCACCGTCTCCCCCTTGATCGGCACGCTCGCCGCCTTCGGGACCTTCGGCGTCGGGTTCCTCGCGCGCCCGCTCGGCTCCATCCTTTTCGGCCATATCGGCGACCGCCACGGGCGACGCCCGGTCCTCATCGCGTCGCTGCTCCTGACGGGCATGGCGACGGTCGCGGTCGGCCTGGTGCCCACGTACGACAGCATCGGCATCGCCGCGCCGGTGCTGCTGCTCGTCCTGCGTTTCGTCCAGGGCCTCGGGCTCGGGGGCGAGTGGGGCGGGGCGGTGCTGCTGACCGCCGAACACGCGCCCGCCCACCGCCGTGTCCTGTGGTCGAGCTTCCCGCAGGTCGGCCCTTCCGTGGGCTTCGTCCTGGCCAACGGCCTGACACTCACCCTGTCGGCCACGCTCACCGACGCGCAGTTCCTGTCCTGGGGCTGGCGGGTGCCGTTCTGGGCGGCCGGCCTCCTGGCGGCGGCCGGGCTGCTGCTGCGCACCCAGCTCAGCGAGACCCCGGCGTTCCAAGAACTGGCCGCCAGTGAGAACCGTGCCTCGCTGCCGCTGGCCGAGATCGTCCGCGGCCACTGGCGGCTCGTCCTGCTGACCGCCGGCGGCCTCGCGGCCGGCTACGCCGTCTTCTACACGGTCACGACCTGGTCGCTCGCCTACGCCACCGAGCGGCTGCACGTCGACCGCACGGTCATGCTCGCCTGCATCATGGTCGCGGTCGCCGCCTCGGGCGTGGCCACCCCGCTGGTCGCGCTGCTGGGCGACCGCTACGGCCGTCGTCCGCTGTGCCTGATCGGCTGCGCCGCGGTGGTGCTGTGGATGGCCCCGCTGGTGGCCTTGCTGCAGACCGGCCGGCCGGTGCTGATGCTGGTGGGCTTCGTCGTCGCGATGCTGGCCTTCACGACCACGTTCGCCGTGACCGGTGCCTATCTCCCGGAGCTGTACGAGCCCCGGGTGCGCTGCACGGGGGCGGCCGTCGGCTACAACCTGGCGGGCGTCCTGGGCGGCGCCCTCACCCCGCTCGTGGCGACCGCGACGTCCCAGGGCGACGGGCCGCCCTGGGGCGTCGCCGGCTATCTGACCGCGGTCGCCCTGCTGAGCCTCGGCTGCTTCGCGCTCCTGCCGGACACCCGCCCGACGCCGGCCGCCGCCCCAACGGCCGAATACGCTCCCGCGTAGGGATGCCGGACGGGCTGGCTCCGGCCGAGTTCAGCCGAAACCAGCCCATCCGGGGGCACCTCCCAGCGGTAGCCGGGGGAGATTGAGGACGGCGCCCCTGGGGCGCCCGTCGCCATGGGCGGTACGGGCCCTCAGACCAGGCTGCTGTCCTTGCCCTCGGACGGCTCCGCCGCCCCCCGCTTCCTGGAGGCGTAGAGGCTGGTGACGGTCGTGACGACCAGCACCGCGCAGATGACGCCGAGCGAGACCGGGATGCTGATCTCGGGGACCCCCACACCGTTCTCGTGCAGGGCGTGCAGCACGAGCTTGACGCCGATGAAACCGAGGATGATCGACAGCCCGTAGGAGAGGTGGACCAGCTTCCGCAGCAGGCCGCCGATCAGGAAGTACAGCTGGCGCAGGCCCATCAGGGCGAACGCGTTGGCCGTGAAGACGATGTACGGGTCCTGGGTGAGGCCGAAGATGGCCGGAATCGAGTCCAGGGCGAAGAGCACATCGGTGGTGCCGATCGCCAGCATGACGATCAGCATCGGGGTCATCAGACGCTTGCCGTTCTCGACGACGAACAGCTTGGTGCCGTGGTACTTGTCCGTGGACGGGAAGCGCTTCTCGACCATCTTCAGGAAGCGGTTCTCCTCGAACTCCTCTTCCTCCGCGTCGGCCCGCGCCTCCTGGATGAGCTTCCAGGCGGTCCAGATGAGGAAGGCGCCGAAGAGGTAGAAGACCCAGGAGAAGTTGGCGATGATCGCCGCGCCCGCCCCGATGAATCCGGCTCGCAGGACGAGGGCTATCAGCACACCGACCATGAGCACGCGCTGCTGGTAGATCGGCGGAACCGCGAACTTCGCCATGATCAGGACGAAGACGAAGAGGTTGTCGACGCTCAGGGACTTCTCGGTGATGAAGCCCGCGAAGAACTCGCCGGCCGGCTGACCGCCGCCGAAGAGCAGCAGCCCCAGCCCGAAGAGCCCGGCGAGGGCGATCCAGACGGCGGTCCAGATCCCGGCCTCCTTGAGGGAGACCTCATGGGGCTTGCGGCCCCCGATGAAGAAATCGGCGGCGATGAGGGCGCACAGACCAAGAATGGTCAGCACCCACAGGGTCAGGGAGACGTCCACTGTTCCTCCGGCACTCGGTACGGCAACTACCAGCGTCGTCGCTGCCGGAGGAACGCTCCACCCGTACGCGGTCCACGGGCCCTTCCTCCGTACAAAAACAGTACAGGAAGACCCAAGAAACAGTAAAGGAAAGACCAAGTTAGCTGGTCAGAGGCTTTTGCTTATGCCGGACCCGGCCTAGAGGCCATACGCCTGCCGGGCCTGGCCGACCTGCCAGAGCACCTGCCGCAGCACCTCGCTCCCGGCGGGGGCGAGCGAGGGCTCGTAGGTCCAGGCGTGGCCCACCCACGGGTCGGCCAGGTGGTCGGAGGGCACCGGCGTGATCCTCAGCAGGGCACGCCAGAGCGGGTCCAGCACCGGCCCGTAGACCCGGGAGTCCTCCCGGTCGGCCACCATCATCAAGTGCACCCCCACGGCCGGTCCCTCGTCCGCGAGGTAGCGCAGCTGGGTGACGGCCCGGTCGTCGAAGCCGTGCGGGAAGTCGTTGACGATCAGCAGCTGCTCGGCGACGTCGAGGTCCGGCGGCAGGGAGTCGACGGCACCGCTGCGGACCGCCATCTGCACCAAGTCGACCCGCTTGGTCAGCCGGGACAGCAGCGCGGTCACCCCCTGGACGCCGGCCGCCGGCGGCTCCTTCAGGGCCCCGGACCGCAGCAGCGGCGTCAGGGCGGCACCGGCGGCGCCCGCCGGGTCGATGACATGCACCGTGAGGTCGCCGACCGGGTAGGCCGCCAGTAGCCGCGCGGCGTGCGCGACCGCCGTGTCCATGGCCAGCCGGCGCAGCTCGGCGGAGTCGGCCAGGCCGGGGTCCGTGCCGTCCGACCGGCCGCTGTCGATCCACAGCCCGCGCTCCAGCGGCAGCCGCACCAGCATGGGGATCCGCAGATCCGCACGCTCCGGCAGCCGCAGATCACCCAGGCGCAGCGCCATCGGGGTCTCCAGCGGCACCTGGTAGCCCTGCCAGACCGGGCTGTCCCAGCGGGCGAAGGCGGGCGGCAGGGCGTGCTCGACGACCTCGGACTCGGCGGCGAGCTGGGCGAGGTCCCGGTCGAGCGCGGCGCGGGCCTGCTCGACGAGCGCGTCCCGCTTGGCGCGCGCTTCCTGCCGGGCCGCGTCGGCGGCGGGCCCGACCCGGGTGCGCGGGTCGGAGAGCACCCGGTCCAGCTCCTGTTCCAGGCGGGACTCGGCGAAGTCGACCGCGCTGCGGTAGGCGGCGGTGGTGCGGGCCAGGTCCTCGAACATGCCCCAGACCTGGTTGTAGAGCCGCTCGTTCATCGTCCAGCCGCTGGCGTCGCCCGCCACGGGCGGGGCGGGCCGGCCCGGCTCGGCCGGCTGGACCGGGGGCGCCGGCTCCGGCGGCGTCGCCGTGCGACGTCGGGGGTGCTGGTAGCTGACGGGGCCGCCCGCGGCCGGGGGCTGCTGGGCCGCCGGAGTGTCCGCGCGGAGGTCGCCGGGTGCGGCCGTCCCGGGGTCGTGGCCGGGCCGTACGGCCGCCCGGCCGGCGTCCGGGGCACTGTCGGCGCCGTTGCCGGCGCCGTCCCTGGCGCCGTCCCTGGCACTGGCTCCGGACGCTGCCGCGCGGCGCGCGGCGCCGTCCCCCTGGGCCAGGTGGGCCGGCGGTGGGGCGATCGAGCGGGCCATGCCGCCGGTGACGGCCTCCTCGATGGCCTTGGCCGTCTCGGCCGCCCGGGGCAGCCCCTGGTCGGCGAGCATCGCGGCCAGACCGCCCGCGTACCCCTGGCCGACGGCCCGTACCTTCCAGGCACCCTGCCGGCGGTAGAGCTCCAGGGCGACGACGGCCGACTCCGACCGCAGATCGGTCATGGTGTAGCTGGCGACCTCGACGCCCTCCAGCGAGGTGACCGCGACGAAGGGCGCCGCCAGGTCACCGAAGCGGGCCGGTCCGTCCGCACCGGCCGGCAGGGCGAGCAGCACGTTGACGTGGTGGACGGCGTCGGGGACGGCGCCCAGGTCGACGGCCAGCCGGTGGTCGGCGGCCGCCTGTCGGGACACTTCGAGGCCGGGGAGCCGGTGCGAGGCGGGGTGCGCGACCCACGCGGCATCGGCGATCTTGCCGTCGGCGTCACCGAGGGTGGCACCCGCCACCACCGGAGTGCCCGCCGAGATCCTGATCTCCAGGCGGCTCTCGGACAGCGGGTGGTTCTGCCCCCGCACCAGCTCGGCCGTCATCGCCGTTCCCCCTTGTTGTGCCGCGCTCGCCGCGCCGCGCTCGTGTGTGCCGACGGGCCCGGCGGAACTGTCTCCGCCGGGCCCGGTCCTGCCGTCGACTGTCGTGCCGTCGAGCCCTACAGGCTCGCCTGGACCGCCGGGATCAGGTCCTGGAAGGTCCGGCCGTTGGCCGGGGCGCCGATGGCCGTCATCTGCCAGCCGTTGCCGGAGCGGTGCACCTTCGCCATGATCTGCGCGGTGTACTGGCCGCCGCCGTCGAGGGTGTAGCGGGCCAGCTCCTGGCCGGTCGTCTCGTCGACCAGGCGGCAGAACGCGTTCTGCACCTCGCCGAAGGTCTGGCCGGTGAAGGAGTTCACCGTGAAGGCGATCTCGTTGATGTGCACGGGCACGCGCTGCAGGTCGACGAGGATCGCCTCGTCGTCGCCGCCCTGGCCCGCACCGCCGACGCGGTTGTCACCGGTGTGCCGCACCGAGCCGTCGTCGCTGACCAGCTTCTGGAAGAAGACCACGTCGACCGGCTGCTTGTCGGCGAAGAGCAGCGCCGACGCGTCGAGGTCGATCTCCCTCGTGCGCGACCCGAACAGTCCGCGGCGGGGGGCGGCCTGCCAGCCCAGCCCCATCCGTACCGCGGTCAGGGTGCCCCCGTCGGCCTTCTGCAGGCTGATGCCCTGACCCTTGGACAAGTTGACCGTCACGCGCAGTCCCTTCTCGTTTTTCTCTCGTGTTGCCCCGTGACCGCGCGCTCGGCGTGGTCTCCTCCCACGACCCTATGCACTGTCACCGGCCACGAGCACACCCGAGGTGGGGTTTGTGGCGGTCTTGCAACATCTCCCGCCGGCCCGGCCGGCGGGAGCCCCTCCCGTCAGGCCAGACCGGCCTCGCGCATCTGCCGCAGCTCCTTCTTCAGCTCGCCCACCTCGTCGCGCAGTCGCGCGGCGACCTCGAACTGCAGCTCCGCCGCGGCCGCCCGCATGCGGTCCGTCATGTCCTCGATGAGCTGCGCCAGTTCCGCCGCGGGACGGTCCGTCGCGACGACCGGCTTGGCCTTGCCCCTGCCCTTGGCCGCCTTGGCGCCCGCCTTGCCGGAGGCGACCGTGGGGACGGGGGCCTTGCCCTGCTCGGCCTGGCGGTAGCCGGAGCCCAGCAGCTCCTGGGTGTCGATCTCCTCGCGGGCGATCGTGGCGACGATGTCACCGATCTTCTTGCGCAGCGGCTGCGGGTCGATGCCCCGCTCCTTGTTGTACGCGATCTGCTTCTCGCGGCGGCGGTTGGTCTCCTCGATGGCCTTCTCCATCGCCGGAGTGATCTTGTCGGCATACATATGGACCTGACCGGAGACGTTGCGCGCCGCGCGGCCGATGGTCTGGATCAGGGACGTGCCCGAGCGCAGGAAGCCCTCCTTGTCGGCGTCCAGGATGGCGACCAGGGACACCTCGGGCAGGTCGAGGCCTTCCCGCAGCAGGTTGATGCCGACCAGCACGTCGTACTCGCCGGCGCGCAGCTCGCGCAGCAGCTCGATACGGCGCAGCGTGTCGACGTCACTGTGCAGATAGCGCACGGCGATGCCCAGCTCGAGGAAGTAGTCCGTGAGGTCCTCGGCCATCTTCTTGGTCAGCGTGGTGACCAGGACCCGCTCGTCCTTCTCGGTACGGGTGCGGATCTCGTGCACCAGGTCGTCGATCTGCCCCTCGGTGGGCTTGACGACGACCTCGGGGTCGACGAGGCCGGTGGGCCGGATGATCTGCTCGACGAAGCCGTCGCCGCGGGACAGCTCGTACTTGCCCGGTGTCGCGGAGAGATAGACGGTCTGGCCGATCCGCTCGACGAACTCCTCCCACTTCAGCGGCCGGTTGTCCATGGCCGACGGCAGCCGGAAGCCGTGCTCGACGAGGGTGCGCTTACGGGACGCGTCCCCCTCGTACATCGCGCCGATCTGCGGGACGGTGACGTGCGACTCGTCGATGACCAGCAGGAAGTCTTCGGGGAAGTAGTCGATCAGGGTGTTCGGCGGGGAGCCGGGCTCGCGGTCGTCCATGTGCAGCGAGTAGTTCTCGATGCCGGAGCAGGAGCCGACCTGGCGCATCATCTCGATGTCGTACGTGGTGCGCATGCGCAGCCGCTGGGCCTCCAGGAGCTTGCCCTGCTTCTCCATCCGGGCGAGGGTCTCCGTCAGCTCCGCCTCGATCCCCGCGATGGCCTTCTCCATCCGCTCGGGGCCCGCGATGTAGTGGCTGGCGGGGAAGACGTACAGCTCCCGGTCGTCGGAGATGACCTCGCCGGTGAGCGGGTGGAGCGTGGAGAGGGCCTCGATCTCGTCGCCGAACATCTCGATCCGGACGGCCAGTTCCTCGTAGACCGGGAAGATCTCGATGGTGTCGCCGCGCACCCGGAACGTGCCGCGTGTGAAGGCCACGTCGTTGCGGGTGTACTGGATCTCCACGAAGCGGCGCAGCAGCTGGTCACGGTCGATCTCCTCGCCGACCTTGAGCGGCACCATGCGGTCGACGTACTCCTGGGGCGTACCGAGGCCGTAGATGCAGGAGACCGAGGCCACCACGACCACGTCACGCCGGGTGAGCAGAGAATTCGTCGCGGAGTGGCGCAGCCGCTCGACCTCCTCGTTGATCGAGGAGTCCTTCTCGATGTAGGTGTCCGACTGCGGGACGTACGCCTCGGGCTGGTAGTAGTCGTAGTACGAGACGAAGTACTCGACGGCGTTGTTGGGCAGGAGTTCGCGGAACTCGTTGGCGAGCTGGGCCGCGAGGGTCTTGTTCGGCGCCATGACGAGCGTCGGCCGCTGGAGCTTCTCGATCATCCACGCCGTGGTCGCCGACTTTCCGGTGCCGGTGGCACCGAGCAGGACGACGTCCTTCTCACCGGCGCGAATGCGCCGCTCCAGATCGGCGATGGCCGTGGGCTGGTCACCGCTGGGCTGGAAGGGGCTGACGACCTCGAAGGGCGCCACCGTGCGTTCGATCTTTGATACGGGCCGCATGAGACCACCGTACGGCCCACCACTGACAATGGCCGGGCTCCTCGCGTTCGGCCCCTGTTTTCCGGGCGAACGGGCGGCGAAGAGTCGGCAAAGGTCCGCGGCTCGGGGTGTCCGCGGCGTCGCGATCGCGTACTTGTCTTCTGTACATCTTTTCCGTAGACACAGGGCCTGGACGCCACCGCGTCCGCGATCCCAGACGCCGCGAGGAGCCCCCTATGCGCATCCGCCCCGTCTCCACCGTGAGCAGCGCGATCCTCGGATTGTCCCTGCCCGCTCTGCTCCTCGCGGGCCCCGCCGAGGCGCGGCCCGCCGCCTCCGCTGCCGCCGCGCGGCCGAACACCATCGCGATCGGCCACCGGGGCGTACCGGTCGAGGCACCGGAGAACACCCTCGCGTCGATCGACAGAGCCGCCGGGCTGGGTATCGAATGGGTGGAGAACGACGTCCAGCGCACCAAGGACGGCGCCCTGATCGTCATGCACGACACCACCCTGGCCCGGACGACCGACGTCGAGCAGCGCTATCCGCGCCGCGCGCCCTGGAAGGTCGCGGACTTCACGCTCGCCGAGATCCGGAAGCTGGACGCGGGCAGCTGGTTCGACCGGCGGTTCAAGGGCGAGCGGGTGCCCACGCTGCGGGACTACCTCCGGCGGGTGGACCACAACCAGCAGAAGCTGCTGCTGGAGGTCAAGGAGCCCGCCCTGTACCCGGGCATCGAGACGCAGCTGGTCACGGAGCTGCGCCGGGCGGGGTGGCTCGACCGGTGGCACGTGGCGCGAGGGCTGGTCGTGCAGAGCTTCGACGCGAACTCCCTGAAGACCTTCCACCGGCTCCGCCCGGACGTGCGGACGGGCTTCCTGGGTGCCCCCAAGGTCGCGCAGCTGCGCGCGTACGCGTCGTTCGTCGACCAGATCAACCCCAATCACAAGAGCGTCACCGCCGACTGGGTGAAGGCGGTGCACGCGCTGAAGGGCCCGCAGGGCAAGCGGATGACGGTCTCGGCGTGGACGGTCGACGACGGACGGCGTGCGGTGGCCCTCGCGCGCCTGGGCGTGGACGGCATCATCAGCAACGCGCCGCACGTGGTGGAGGAGGCGCTCGACGAGGAATCCGGCATCATCTCGGCCATGGGCTCCGGGGGTGCGTTCTAGGCCGTGTCCGACGGATCCTCGGCTACCGGCCGTCTTTGCCGCCGGCGGCGGCTGGGCGCCCTGCGGGCGCGTCCTCAAGCTCCCCCAGCTACCGCTGGGGCCCCCAGCGGGCTGAAATCAGCCCGTCCGGCGATTGAGGACACAGCACAGCAGCCCGTCCGGCGATTGAGGACACCGCCGCGCAGCGGTGATGCGCACGCCACGGGCCGCAGCGCCCGCCCACATGATCCGCCGGACACGGCCCAGGGCGCGCCGGAGGCCGCCGCGAACCGTCCGGTGGGCCGCTGGGGCCGGGACGGGCCGAGCCCGGGTTCGGGCGGCTGGGGAGCGGACAGGTCCGGGTGCCCGTTCTAGGCTGATGGTGTGACGGACACCGAAGTGACGGACGTGACCGATGTGACGGGCGCCGGGCAGGCGGCGGCGGCCGGGCCGCAGGAATGGGCCTGGGCCACGGTCGGCACCCGCGTCGGCACCCTGGGGATCGCGGCGACGCCGAAGGGCCTGCTGTGCGTCGCCTTCCACGCCGACGGGGCGACGGCGGACGAGACGGTCGACCGGCTGACCCGCCGCCTGGGCTCCGGGCCCGTACCGCCGCCGTCGCCGCACTGCGCGGCGCACGAGGTCCTCGCCACGGCGTCGGCCGAGCTGACGGCCTACTTCGACGGCAGACTGCGCGCCTTCTCCGTCCCGCTGGACTGGTCGCTGGCCTCGGGGTTCAACCGCCTGGTGCTGCGCGAGCTGGCCGCCCACGTGCCCTACGGCACGCTGGCCAGCTACCAGGACCTCGCCGACCGGGTGGGCGAGCGGGGCGCGGCGCGCGCGGTGGGGGTGGCCATGGGCAGCAACCCGCTGCCCATCGTGGTGCCCTGTCACCGCGTCATCGAGAGCAACGGCGGCCTGGGCGGCTTCGGCCCGGGCCTGGCCGCCAAACGGGACCTGCTGGCCCTCGAAGGGATCCTGCCCGAGCCGCTCTTCTGACGGCTCTCCCCCAGGTCAGGGCCGATTGTCAGTGGTGGGCCCTAGCGTTCTCGGCATGTGGAGACCGGCCGTGGCGGCCGGTGGGAGAGGGGCATGTCGTGACGGGGACCAAGACGTATCTGGAGCTGTCCCAGGACGGCGGCGGGGCACACAAGTTCTACGAGGTGACGGTCTCCGGTACGACCGTCGCGGTGCGCTACGGCCGGATCGGCGCGGCGGGGCAGACCCAGACCGCCACGTTCCCCACGGCGGAGAAGGCGAAGGCCGCGGCGGCCCGGAAGATCGGCGAGAAGGTCCGCAAGGGGTACGCCCCCGCCGTGGCCGGCGGCCGCGCGGCCCGCCCGGTGACCCGCCGTGAGGTCACCTCCGCCCCGTCGACCGCCCGCGCCGTCGCCCCGGTGCTGTGGCGGTTCAACACCGGTGCCGCCGCGTTCGGCATCCACATCGGCGAGGACCGTTGCTGGGTCGGCAACCAGTCGGGTGACGTCTACACCCTCGGCCACGACGGGGAGGTGCTGGCGCGCTACCGGCTGCCGGACGGCGTCAAGTGCCTGGTGGCGGACGACTTCTGGATCTACGCGGGCTGCGACGACGGCACCGTGTACGACCTTTCGGCCAAACTTCCCTTCGCCGCCTACGAGATCGCCTCCGACGTCGACATCTTCTGGCTCGACATCCGCGAAGGCGTCCTCGACGTCGCCGACCGCGCCGGCGGGCTGACCGTCATCGACCACGAGGACGAGTACCAGTGGTCCCGCAAGAGCGCCGGGGCGCACGCGTGGATGGTCCGCCGGGACGAGGACGCCGTCTACCACGGCCACACCGAGGGAGTGACCGCCTACGCCCCGGACGGCGGCGGCGAACTCTGGCACACCCGGACGAAGGGCGCGGTGCTCTTCGGCTGGCAGGAGGACACGTCCGTCTACGCGGGCACCAACCACCGCGTCGTCCAGCGCCTGTCGAAGACCGACGGCACCGTCGAGGCCACCTACCTGTGCGACACCGCGGTCTACTCCTGCGCCACGGCTCCCGGCGGCCGCTACGTCTTCGCCGGTGACTCCGCCTCGTCCGTCTACTGCTTCGCCGCGGACGGCACCCGGCTGTGGAAGCTCGGCACGGGCGGCGGCTCGGCGCTGTCGATGCAGTACCTCGACGAGAAGCTCTACATGGTGACCACGGACGGCTCGCTGGTCTGCGTCGACGCCACCGAAGCGGCCGTCACCGCCGCCCGCACCGGCCGTGTCCCGGTCCCCCTGGACGTCAAGTCGGCCGCGGCCGTCCCCACCTACGCCCCGGCCACCGCCGTCCAGACGGTCACCACCGCGACCGCCACGGGCATCGTGGTCGAGTGCGCCCAGCAAGGCGGCCGCCTCCGCGTGCACGTCGTCTCCGACGGCTACGACCCCACGTGGAACGTCCAGTTCCCCCGCCACATACGCCAGCCGGGCGCCCGCTACGTCGTCGACGCCCTCTCGCCCTCCGCGAGTGGCTTCTACCGGGTGCGCGGGGAGATCAAGCGACTGGTCTGAACGCTCCGCGCACGTCCCCCGGCTTCTGGCATATGCCCTTGATTTGACGATCAGCTCGCTAGGATCGCCACCATGCGCGCGGGCTTCGCCCCGCCTCGTCAAAGGGGGGTTCCCGGCCGCGGTGCCGGGCAGCCAACGCTTCACGCCCAGGGGGGCTTCGTGCACGAGATGATCAAGGGCGCCAACGTCGGTCTGGCGGCGCTCAGCGACAACGCGGAAACCATCGTCGTCAGCCTGGGCTGGAGCAGCCCCGACGGTGACGGGGACGCCGATGTGTCGGTGCTGCTGCTCGGCGAGAACGGCAAGGTGCGCGGCAACGCGGACTTCTTCTTCTACAACAACCCGGCCGCCGCGGACGGCAGCGTGCAGTTCCTGGGCCAGACACCGTCGGAGAACGTCAACGAGGACCGGATACAGCTCGACCTGAGCGCCATGCCCACCGATGTCGTCCGCATCGTCGTCTCGGCCAGCCGTCACCAGCGGGCCGCATTCGGCGAGTTGGAAAACCTGCGGCTGACGCTGAGCGACGCCGACGGGGAGGGGATACTCGGCTTCTCCATCACCGACGCGAAGTCCGAGAGCGCCTTCGTGTTCGGGGAGATCTACCGGCGCGGGGACGCATGGAAGTTCCGGGCCGTCGGCCAGGGCTACGACACGGGCCTCGCGGGCCTGGCCACCGATTTCGGCATCGAGATCGACGAGGACGACGACCAGGAAGCGGAGGCTTCACAGGCCCCGGCGGACCTGCTCGCGGAGCCCTCCGTCACCCCCGCCGATACGGCGAGCCCCCGGGCGCCGGGCACGGCGGAAACCGTGAAGGCAGCCCCGGGGCCCACGGTGGAGAAGGCGTCCGCTCCCGCGGCCCCCGCCGGGCCCATACCGCCGGCCGCCCCGGCCCGTCGGCTCCGCACCGCCAAGAAGAAGGTGACGCTGCCGAAGGAGCCCAAGCAGTCACTGGCCGAGAACGACGCCTGGCGCGCCGCCCGGCTCTTCCCGGCGTCCTCCCTCAAGAGCGACCGGGAGCGGGAAGCGCGAGCGACGTCCGTCCTGCTGTCCGTGATGGCCCAGGTGCCTGAATTCGGCCGGCGGCTCACCGCGGGGTTCGGGGCGCCTTCCGGCCGCATGGAGACCTTCACAGAGGTCACCCTTCCGCACGGGGAAAGCCCCAAGCGACCGGACGGCGTCATCCGGGTGGAGCGCGCGGGCAAACTGTGGACCGCCCTGGTCGAGACCAAGACCAACGGCAACGCCCTGAAGGACGAGCAGATCCAGGACTACATGGACATCGCGGCCCGGCGGGGCTACGAGGCCGTGATCACGCTGTCCAACGACGTCGCCCTGGAGGGCAGCCCGCTCGTCCACGTCAAGATCGACGGCCGGCGCAAGCACAAGGTCGCCCTGCGCCACCTTTCCTGGGCCGAAGTCGTCCATCAGGCCCAGATACTGATCCGCCACGAGGGTGTCCGCCAGGAGCCCCACGCGTGGCTGCTGCAGGAACTCCTCCACTACCTCCAGCACGAGAACTCCGGCTGCCACGGCTTCCAGAACATGGGCCCCGCCTGGGTGCCCGTCCGCAACGGCATCGACCAGGAGACCCTCTGCCAGGGCGACGAGCGCGCCGTCCAGGTCGTCGAGAGCTGGGAGCGGCTCATCCGCCAGGTTTGTCTGCGCCTCGGCGGCGAGCTGGGCGAGAAGGTCATCCCCGTCCAGCGCGCCAAACGCGGCACAGACCCGCAGTCCCGCCGCGCGGAACTCGCCGACCATCTCTGCGAGGACGGCCGGCTGGACGCGGAGATCCGCATCGACGGCACGCCCGGCGCCCTGGCCATCGTCGCCGATCTGCGCACCGGACGGCTACGGACCTCCATCGAGATCCCCGCGCCCGAGCAGGGCTACCCGCTCGCCTGGGCCAAACGGCTGGTGAAGCAACTCGCCGAGGCGCCTGCCGATCTGCACGTCCAGACCTTGCTCGACGGCCCCGTCGCGGGACCGCGCGGCACCCTCGAAAAGCTCCGGCCCGAGCCCGGCGACCTCCTTCCGAAGGACAGCGCGCGGATCACGGGCTTCCGGCTCTCGCTGTCCAAGAGCATGGGCAGCGCCCGGGGGAACGCCGAGTCCGGTTTCATCCGGAGCGTCGACGCGGCGGTGGACCGCTTCTACTCCGGCGTGGTCGTCCACCTCGTGAAGTCCGGCCCGAGCAGGCCGAGGACCACATCGGCGGGTCCCACACCCCGCTGACCTGGGAGCCGGGTCGTTCGTCCGGCGCTGAACAAGTCGCCGCAGGCGGCGGGAGGGGCTCGCCGCCGAAGATACGCCGGACGCGGTCTAATCCGACGCTTCGAGCAACTCCACCAGCGCGCCCACCGGGTCCTCGGTGGCCACCCCCGTCGGCCACCAGACGGGGGTGGGGGCCGGGTCGGCCTCGTAGGGGTACCAGCGGGCGTCGTGGCCGTAGCGGAGCTGGATGCCGCGGGATTCGTCCGTCAGGTGGTTGTGCCGGGGGCGGAGTGGGGGGAGGCCGGCCGCGGTGAGGGCGGAGCGGGCGCGGTCGAAGGGGCCGGCCGGGGGGTCCCAGGGGGTTTCCAGGACGGACAGGCCCTCCGGGCCGCCCTGGCGCCAGGCCGCCACCGAGCGGGCCACGTCGGTGGGCGTGCGTCCGGTGCCCGCCGCGAGGGCGCGGTAGAGGGCGCGGGTGGAGGAGGTCAGCCCGGAGGTGGGGTGCGCGGCGGCGAGTCGTACCGCGTCCTGCCAGGGGGTGAGGTCCGGGAAGGGCGAGGCGCCGGTGGTGAGGAAGGCGTGCGCCCGGGTCACCGCGTCCGAGGCGACGAGTTCGAGGGCGTCCGGGTCCAGCGGCAGGTCCCGCGCGGCGGGGAGGGCCGGCGGCGGTCCGGGGTGGGCGGGCACCGGCAGCGGCGGCGGAAGCGGCGGGCGGCCGGCGGTCATCAGGGCCGCGCGGGCGCTGACGCCGGCGGGCGGGGCGGAGGCTTCCCGGGCCGCGTGGGCGGCGTTGCGGCGGGCGAGGTCGTCGAGGAGTTCCCGTTCGTCGCGGCCGCGCATCAGCAGCAGGAGGAAGGAGTCGCCGTCCAGCAGCCGGGCCGTCTCGTAGCAGAGGGCCGCCGCGTGCTTGCAGGGGTGACCGCGGTCGGGGCAGGTGCAGTGCGGGGACAGGTCGCCGGGGCCGGGCAGGAGGCGGACGCCCGCGGTGGCGGCCGCGTCGGCCAGCGCCTGGGGCATGTCCTTGTCGAGGAGTGCCGCGAGCTGGTCGGGGTGGACGGCGACAGCGGCCAGGAAGCGGTCCCAGTCGTCGTCGGAGAGCGTCCGCAGCCCGATGCCCGTGCGGTACGGGCGCGAGCGGCTGCCCTCGACCCGCGCCGTGACCCGGCCCGCGGCGACCGTGATGTCGCGGACATGGCCTCCACGGGCGTAGGAACGGCCCCGGGAGAGCCGGCCCTCGTCGAGGGACATGGTCTCCAGGGCCTCGATCCACGCACGGCCCCACCAGGACGTGGCACCGGTCATCGTGGTCTCCTCATGCCGGCCTCCGCAGGGCGACGAGATCGGCGAGCTGGGCGTCGCTCAGTTCGGTGAGCGCGGTTTCGCCGCCGCTCAGTACTGCGTCGGCCAACGCGCGTTTGCTCTCCAGCATGTCGGCGATCCGGTCCTCGACCGTGCCCTCGGTGACGAGGCGGTGCACCTGGACCGGCTGGGTCTGCCCGATGCGGTAGGCGCGGTCGGTGGCCTGCTCCTCGACCGCCGGGTTCCACCAGCGGTCGTAGTGCACGACATGCCCCGCCCGGGTGAGGTTCAGGCCCGTACCGGCCGCCTTCAGCGAGAGCAGGAACACCGGCACGCCACCGGACTGGAACTCGTCCACCAGCTCCTGGCGCCGTGCGACCGGCGTCCCGCCGTGGAGCAGCCGGGACGGCACGCCGCGCGCCGTGAGGTGCGCGGACAGCAGCCGGGCCATCGAGACGTACTGGGTGAAGACCAGGACGGAGCCGCCCTCGGAGAGGATCGTGTCCAGCAGCTCGTCGAGGAGTTCCAGCTTGCCCGAACGCCCCGCCAGCCGGGTGGCGTCCTCCTTGAGGTACTGGGCCGGGTGGTTGCAGATCTGCTTGAGGTCCGTCAGCAGCTTCATCACCAGGCCGCGGCGCGCCATCCCCGCGGACTCCTCGATGTGCGCGAGGGTCTCCCGCACGACCGCCTCGTAGAGCGCGGCCTGTTCGCGCGACAAGGGGACCGGGTGGTCGGTCTGCGTCTTCGGCGGCAGCTCCGGGGCGATGCCGGGATCGGACTTCCTGCGGCGCAGCAGGAAGGGCCCGACGAGCCGGCCGAGGCGCTCCACCGCCTCCTCCCGCTCGCCCTGGTCCTCGCTCTCGATGGCCCGGGCGTAGCGGGCGCGGAAGTTCTTCAGGGATCCCAGCAGGCCGGGGGTGGTCCAGTCCAGGAGGGCCCACAGCTCGGAGAGGTTGTTCTCCACCGGGGTGCCGGTGAGGGCGACCCGGGCGGGGGCGGGGATGGTCCGCAGGGCGACGGCGGCCCGGGAGTACGGGTTCTTGACGTGCTGTGCCTCGTCCGCCACGACCAGGCCCCACGTGTGCGCGGCGAGCGGGCCGGCGCCGGCGCGCATCGTGCCGTAGGTGGTGAGGACGAAGCCGTCCGTCATCGCCTCCAGGGACCGGCCGGTGCCGTGGAACCGGTGGACGGGGGTGCCGGGCGCGAAGTGTTCGATCTCGCGCTGCCAGTTGCCGAGGAGGGAGGCGGGGCAGATCACCAGGGTCGGGGGCATCGGGCCCGCCATCCGGGACGCGCGGTGCAGGTGCAGGGCGATGAGGGTGACGGTCTTGCCGAGACCCATGTCGTCGGCGAGGCAGCCGCCCAGGCCGAGTGAGGTCATCAGGTCCAGCCAGGCCAGCCCGCGCAGTTGGTAGTCGCGCAGCGTCGCGTGCAGCCCGGGCGGCGCGACCACCGGGTGCGCCCGGCCGGTGATCCGGTCGCGGAGGGCGGCGAGCGCGCCCGTCGGTACGACCTCGGTGCGCTCGCCGTCGATGTCGGCGCTGCCGGTGAGGGCCACGGACAGGGCCTCGGCGGCGTCGAGCCGGCCGAGGCGGCGTGCGCGCGCCTTGCGGACGAGCGCGGGGTCCACCAGCACCCATTGATCGCGCAGGCGCACCACGGGCCGGTGCGCTTCGGCGAGGGCGTCCATCTCCCGCTCGGTGAGCGCTTCCCCGCCCAGGGCGAGCTGCCAGCCGAACTCCAGGGTCCGCGTGGCGTCGAAGAAGGCGGGCTCGTCGGACGCGGTGCCCGGCGCCATCCGGACGACGGCCGTGGCGGTCAGCCCGCGGGCGAGCTCCCGGGGCCAGTGCACGGCGATCCCCGCGCCGGACAAGCGCTGGGCGACGGGCCCCAGCAGCTCGTACAGCTCGTCCTCGGCGAGGGCCAGGACATCGGGCACGGGCCGGTCCAGGAGCCGGGTGAGCGGTGGCCAGAGCCGGGCCGCGCGGCGCAGGGCGAGGACCGTGTCGATGCGGCTGCGCGCGCCGAAGCGCTCTCCCGCCCGCCCCGCCCACAGCTCGGCCGCGTCGGTCAGCAGGGTGGGGTCGGCGAGGCTGTGGACCTGCACCACGACCGCCGCGGGGCAGCCCTCCTCGTCGTAGAGATCATGCGCTCCGAGGTCCAGGCGCAAGGAGATGCGCACCCCGGAGTCCACACCGGCGGCCGCTTCGGCGCACCAGGAGTCGAGGGCCGGCGAGTGGGGCGTGCGGGTCGGGTGGCCCGGGGCCGCGTAGAGGTCCCCGGCCGCGTGGACGGCGGCGGGTGTGCGCGGCAGGCAGTCGGCGACCGCGTCGAGCAGCTCCCGCACGAGCCCCTCTGGGGCGGGCAGCCGCAGGGGGCCGGCGCCCGGCACGGGCACCGCGTGGGCCTCGGGCGGCATCGCGGCGGCGATCGCCCGGACGTGGGTGACGTCCTCGGCGTCCAGCGGACCGGCCCGCCACGCGTCGTACCCGCCCGGGGTGAGCCCCGGCAGGAGGCGTCCCCGCGCGACGAGGCGCGTCGCGTGCAGCACGGCCGCTCCCCAGCAGGCGGCCGCCGGGTGGGCGCGCGGGTCGTGCCGGGCCCCGGCGAGGACCGGCACGGCCTGGGCCAAAGGGAGCACGATCGCGGGCACGGCACGGCGCCGGATACCGCTGCCGTGGGGGCGTACCACCGTCAGTTCCGTGGCCGTGCCCGTGGCCCCCGGTGCGGGCAGGGGGCCGCCGTCGGGCCGCCAGAAGGCGACCGTGGTGGCGCGCGGCGGGTCGGCGGGCAGCAGGATCGCGGCGCAGCGCGCCAGCGGCTCGGCCGGCCCGTCGGCCTCGGCCGGACGCTCGGCCCCGGCCCGCCTCTCGGGCCCGACCGGTCTCACGGGCCCGACCGGTCTGCCGGGCTGGAGGGGGCGGTGGTCCGCCCATGCCCGTGGGGGCAGCCCCTGTGCCACTCGCCCACCGCCTCGCCCGTTCCGTCCGACCCACCGCTGCCCCGATCGCGTGATCGCCGGACTTCCGTGGCCCTGATGGCCACAGGCTTCGAGTCTACGGAGAGGCTCTGACATCACCGGCGGTCGCCCGCCCCGGCCCGGTCGCGAACCCGGTTCCGTCTTCGCCGGGCCGGGTGGATCCTGGAGGGTGGGAGAGGTGCCGTGATGCGTACGGGCAACGAACCGATGACAGCTCGCAGCCCCCTGCGGCTCAGATGTGTCCTGGCGGCGTGGGGCCTGGTCTGCGCGGCGGCCGGTACCGCCGCGTTCACCGCCGCCGGCCGGGTGGGGTGGGCGGTCGCCTGCGGCGTCCTGATGGTGGTGACGGCTGTGGACCTGGCCCTGGTCGTCCGGCACCTCCGGCAGGGACCGCACTACCAGCCGGGCCGTGACGTGCCCCCGTACGAGCCGGTCGAGGAACTCCGGGACACGCGGAGGGACGTGCCGTCACCTCGTCCGTACAGGAACCGACCGAAGCGGTAGCCGTACCCGGCGGGTCGACGGGTACGCACCGCCGCCGCGCGGCGGTTGTCCTCAAGCGCCGGACGGGCTGGATTTGGCTGAGCCTGTCCCCCATGAGCCCGCCCGGGCTGGATTTGGCTGAGCCCAGCCCAATCGAGCACGTCCGGCGCTTGAGGACGCGCCCGCAGGGCGCCTCGCCGCCGCAGGCGGCACCACCGGCCGTCAGCCGAAAACCGCCGGAGGCCTGCGGCACCACCGCTGCGCGGCGGTCGTCCTCAAACGCCGGACGGGCTGAATTTGGCCGAGCCCGGCCGAATCGAACCCCTAAGCCGCGCTGTCCCCCGTCCGCGCGAGCAGTTCCGTCCAGACCTCTTCGACCCGTGGTGCCAGCGCTTCGAGCGGGCCGTCGTTGTCGATGACGAGGTCGGCGACCGCCAGCCGCTCCTCGCGGGTGGCCTGGGCGGCCATCCGGGCCCGCGCCTCGTCGGGGGTCATACCGCGCAGCCGGACGAGCCGGTCGAGGCGGGTGTCCTCGGCGGCGTCGATGACGACGACCAGGTCGTAGAGGGGGGCGAGGCCGTTCTCGGCGAGGAGGGGGACGTCGTGGACGACGACGGCGTCCGGGGCCGCCGCCGCCTCGATCTCGGCGGAACGGGCACGCACGAGGGGGTGCACGATGGCGTTGAGGGCGGCGAGGCGGCCGGTGTCGGCGAAGACGATCGAGCCGAGCTTGGGCCGGTCGAGGGTGCCGTCGGCCGTGACGACGCCAGGGCCGAACTCGGCGACGACGGCGGCCAGTCCGGGCGTGCCCGGCTCGACCACCTCCCGCGCGATGCGGTCGGAGTCGACGATCACCGCCCCGTACGCGGCGAGGAGCCGCGAAACCTCGCTCTTGCCCGATCCGATACCGCCCGTGAGGCCCACCTTCAGCATGGGCCCCACGCTATCGGCCCGGCCGTCAACGGCCGCCCTCGCCCTCCCTGTCGGCGAGGAAACGCTCGAATTCCGCGCCCAGTTCATCGGCCGAGGGCAGTTGCACCGGCTCGGCGACGAGGTTGCCGCGGGACTCGGAGCCGGCCATCGCGTCGTACTGGTGCTCAAGGCCACGGACGAGCGTGACCAGTTCCTCGTCCCCCTCATCGATCTGCCGCTCGATCTCCTCCTGGGTGCGCAGCGCCTCTGTGCGCAGAGCGTGCGCGGCGTTCGGCAGGACCAGGCCCGTGGCGGCGGTGACCGCCTCCAGGACGGTGAGCGCGGCGTCCGGGTAGGGCGAGCGGGCGACGTAGTGCGGGACGTGGGCGGCGACACCGAGGACGTCATGGCCGGCCTCCGCCAGCCGGTATTCGACGAACGACTCGGCGCTGCCGGGCACCTGGGCCTCGTCGAAGTAATTACGGTGACCGGGCATCAGGTCGGTGCGGTTGCCGTGCGGGGTGATGCCGACGGGCCGGGTGTGCGGGACGCCCATGGGGATGCCGTGGAAGTTGACCGAAAGCCGCACGCCGAGGCGCTCCACCAGCTGCCGCACGGCCGCCGCGAACCGCTCCCACTCGACGTCCGGCTCGGGGCCGGTCAGCAGCAGGAAGGGCGCGCCCGTGGCGTCCTGCACCAGGTGCAGTTCGATCTTCGGTGTCTCGTAGGCACTCCAGTGGTCCCGCTCGAAGGTGAGCAGGGGGCGGCGCGCCCGGTAGTCGATGAGCCTGTCGTGGTCGAAGCGGGCGACGACCTGGTGCGGCAGGCCGTCCAGCAGCCGCTCCACGATCTGTTCGCCGGTATCACCCGCGTCGATGTAGCCGTCGAAGTGATAGAGCATGACCAGACCGGCCGAGTCCTGGGCCAGGGCCAGGTCGGCCACGGCGAGCCCCTTGGGCTCCCATTCGTACAAACCCTGCGGATCCAACACAGTGACCGTTCCTCCTCATGTTCCGTATCAGGGAACGCCCGTGGAGGCCCGGCTCATTCCCGTCCGCCCTTGCGTCCCGCAGAAGGAGACGGAGCGTCATGAGGCTGGAATCGCCTCATGAGGTTGACGAGGCATCAGGAGCATTCAAGGGGCGGAAGCGATCAGGGGCGAGCATCGTGGGGCAGCGGCCCGACGCTCCCCTGCCCCACGATGCTCGCCCCTGGACATGCGGTAAGGCCCGCTCCCCAAGGGGAACGGGCCTTACCTCAGTCAGCTGTCAGCTGCTGCCGGTCAGAGCCTCAGCTCTGGCCGCCGGCGAGCTTCTCGCGGAGCGCGGCGAGCGCCTCGTCCGACGCCAGGGCGCCGGAGTTGTCGGCCGACTCCGAGGAGTACGAACCGCCGGAGACGTTGCCGCCGCCGGTCGAGGAGGAGGCACCGGCCGGAGCGGCAGCGCCCTCGGCCGCGGCCTGCTCGTCGGCCTCGCGGGACTTGATGACCTGCGCCTGGTGCTGCTCGAAGCGCTGCTGCGCCTCGGCGTACTGGCGCTCCCACTCCTCGCGCTGCTTCTCGTAGCCCTCGAGCCAGTCGTTGGCCTCGGGGTCGAAGCCCTCGGGGTAGATGTAGTTGCCCTGGTCGTCGTAGGACGCGGCCATGCCGTACAGGGTCGGGTCGAACTCGACCACGGACGGGTCGGCACCGAAGGACTCGTTGGCCTGCTTCAGCGAGAGGCTGATGCGACGACGCTCGAGGTCGATGTCGATGACCTTGACGAAGATCTCGTCGTTGACCTGGACGACCTGCTCCGGGATCTCCACGTGGCGCTCGGCCAGCTCGGAGATGTGGACCAGGCCCTCGATGCCCTCGTCGACGCGCACGAACGCACCGAAGGGAACGAGCTTGGTGACCTTACCCGGGACGACCTGACCGATCTGGTGGGTCCGGGCGAACTGCTGCCACGGGTCTTCCTGCGTCGCCTTGAGCGACAGGGAGACACGCTCGCGGTCCATGTCGACGTCGAGGACCTCGACGGTGACTTCCTGGCCGACCTCGACAACCTCGGACGGGTGGTCGATGTGCTTCCAGGACAGCTCGGAGACGTGGACGAGACCGTCGACGCCGCCGAGGTCCACGAACGCACCGAAGTTGACGATCGAGGAAACGACGCCGGAGCGGACCTGGCCCTTCTGCAGGGTCGTGAGGAAGGTCTGACGGACCTCGCTCTGGGTCTGCTCCAGCCAGGCACGGCGGGACAGGACCACGTTGTTGCGGTTCTTGTCCAGCTCGATGATCTTGGCCTCGAGCTCCTTGCCCACGTAGGGCTGGAGGTCGCGGACGCGGCGCATCTCGACCAGGGAGGCCGGGAGGAAGCCACGGAGGCCGATGTCGAGGATGAGACCACCCTTGACGACCTCGATGACGGTACCGGTGACGATCCCGTCCTCTTCCTTGATCTTCTCGATCGTGCCCCAGGCACGCTCGTACTGAGCGCGCTTCTTGGACAGGATGAGACGACCTTCCTTGTCCTCCTTCTGGAGAACCAGGGCCTCGATCTCGTCGCCGACCTTGACGACCTCGTTCGGGTCGACGTCGTGCTTGATCGAAAGCTCGCGGGAAGGGATGACGCCTTCGGTCTTGTAACCGATGTCGAGCAGGACCTCGTCCCGGTCGACCTTCACGATGACGCCGTCGACGATGTCGCCGTCGTTGAAGTACTTGATCGTCTCGTCGATCGCGGCGAGGAAGGCTTCCTCGTTACCGATGTCGTTGACCGCAACCTGCGGAGTGGTGGCGGTGGTCTCGGTGCTGCTCGTCATGTGGGAAAGGGCTCCGGTACGGACAGTGAGTCGTAGGTACTGCTACGCCGAGAGCCCGTATCGCACTGCCGAAGCCGGACAGCCTTGGAGGCGCCCGTTCCGAAGGCTTCGGACGAATCCGAAGACACCGGGAGCACCTCGACAACCGAGGGGACATACAACAAGTGCGAGCGCGGCCTGCTCTGTCTGAGGCGCGCAGGCCCGCAGCGCAACTTGTAGCATACGGGGGCAGCCGGACAGGGTCAATGCGCGAAGGCGCACACCCGGGACGAAACACCCCATAACCGGCACAACTCATGTGTCGCGTGGCCACGAAGGCCCCGCCGCAGCCCGAAGCTCCCGCTCGGGTGAAGACGAAGAGACTACTGCCAAGGGCGCCACGGTCGAAATGATTGACGAGTACGAGCCGGAAGCGACACGGCGGGACAGCGACGAGACGGAGAGCAGCCGGGCCAGCCGGGGCTGGTGGGACCGCCACGCGGACGAGTACCAGAGCGAGCATGGCGGCTTCCTCGGGGACGACCGCTTCGTCTGGGGCCCGGAGGGCCTCGACGAGGCCGAGGCGGCCCTGCTGGGCCCGGCGGCCGGCCTCAAGGGCCTCGACGTCCTGGAGATCGGCGCGGGCGCGGCACAGTGCTCGCGCTGGCTGGCCGCCCAGGGCGCGCGCCCCGTGGCCCTCGACCTCTCCCACCGCCAGCTCCAGCACGCCCTGCGCATCGGCGGGGACGTCCCCCTGGTGGAGGCGGACGCGGGCGCCCTGCCCTTCGCCGACGGCTCCTTCGACCTCGCGTGCTCGGCCTACGGCGCGGTGCCCTTCGTCGCCGATCCGGTGCGGGTGATGCGGGAGGTACACAGGGTGCTGCGCCCGGGCGGCCGCTGGGTCTTCTCCGTCACGCACCCGATCCGCTGGGCGTTCCCCGACGAGCCGGGCCCCGAGGGCCTCTCGGTCGCGGCCTCCTACTTCGACCGCACCCCTTATGTGGAGCAGGACGAGCATGGCCGGGCCGTCTATGTGGAGCACCACCGCACCCTCGGTGACCGGGTCCGCGACGTGGTCGCCGGCGGCTTCCGACTGATCGACCTGGTCGAACCGGAATGGCCCGCCTGGAACCGTCAGGAGTGGGGCGGCTGGTCCCCGCTGCGGGGGAATCTGATCCCGGGCACGGCGATTTTCGTCTGCGAACGGGACTAGGACCTGTCCGGCCCTTCTTCCAGGTGTGCGCTTGGCCCTGCGGACCGTGGCCTGCGCACCTCCGCTGCGCGGCGGTGTCCTCAAGCGCCGGACGGGCTGATTTCGGCCCCGTCCGGCGCTTGAGGACGAAACGGCGGGTGAGCCGCCGACCCACGATCCGGCCGTGCGCGCTGCTGGGCGAGACTGGGCCGTGTGATCCGGACCGAAGCCCTCGACCGCCTCCCCGTACGCGACGTGCTGCCCGCACTGACCCAGGCGCTGGAGGAGCACGGCGTGGCCGTGCTGTGCGCTCCCCCGGGGACGGGCAAGACGACCCTGGTGCCCCTCGTGCTCGCCGGGCTCACCCGGCCCGGCGAGCCCGTCCGGCGTGTCCTGGTCGCCGAGCCGCGCCGGATCGCCGCGCGGGCCGCCGCGCGGCGCATGGCGTGGCTGCTCGGCGAGAACCAGCCGGGAGGGCGGGTCGGCTTCACCGTGCGCGGGGAGCGCCGGGCCGGCCCACGGACCGTGGTCGAGGTGGTCACGACGGGTGTGCTGTTGCAGCGGCTCCAGCGTGACCCCGAGCTGGCCGGCGTCGACGTGGTCGTGCTCGACGAGTGCCACGAGCGTCATCTCGACGCCGATACCTCGGCCGCCTTCCTCCTCGACGTACGGGACACCCTCCGGCCGGACCTGCGGCTCGTCGCGGCCTCCGCCACCACCGACGCGGAGGGCTGGGCGCGGCTGCTCGGCGGCGCGCCGGTAGTGGAGGCCCCGGGCGTCTCGCACCCGGTGGAGGTGGTGTGGGCCCCGCCGGAGCGGCGGGTCCGGCCGCCGCACGGCATGCGGGTGGACCCCGTGCTGCTGGAGCACGTCGCGGGCGTGGTGCGGCGGGCCCTGCGCGAGCGCGACGGTGACGTGCTGTGTTTTCTGCCCGGCGTCGGGGAGATCGCCCGGGTGGCGGGGCGGCTGGGCGGGGCCGAGGCGCTGGGCGCCGAGGTGCTCCAGGTCCACGGCCGGGCCCCGGCCGCCGTGCAGGACGCGGTGCTGGCGGGTGGCTCGGGTGGCCGGCGGGTGGTGCTGGCGACGTCGGTCGCGGAGTCGAGCCTGACCGTGCCGGGCGTACGGGTCGTGGTCGACGCGGGGCTCGCGCGAGAGCCGCGCACGGACCACGCGCGGGGGCTGAGCGCGCTCACGACCGTACGGGCGTCCCGGGCGGCCGCCCGGCAGCGGGCGGGGCGGGCGGGGCGTGAGGCTCCGGGCGCGGTGTACCGCTGCTGGGCGGAGGCGGACGACGCGCGGCTGCCGCGGTTCCCGGCGGCGGAGATCACGGTGGCGGACCTGACGGCGTTCGCCCTGCAGGTCGCCTGCTGGGGCGAGCCGGACGCGTCGGGGCTGGCGCTGCTCGACCCGCCGCCGTCCGGTGCGATGGCCGCCGCGCGCGAGGTCCTCGTGGCCACCGGCGCGGTCTCGGCGGACGGCCGCCCGACGCCGCGGGGCCGGCGGATGGCCCGGGTGGGTCTGCATCCGCGGCTGGCCCGCGCCCTGCTGGACGGCGCGCGGGAGGTGGGCGCGCGCCGGGCGGCGGAGGTGGTCGCGCTGCTGAGCGAGGAGCCGCCACGCGAGTACGGGGACGACCTGGCGGCCGCGTGGCGCTCGGCGCGGCGCGGCGGTGACGCGTACGCCGCGCGCTGGCGGGCGGAGGCCCGGCGGCTGGAAGGCGCGGCCCGCGGCACGGATGACGACGGCAACGGCGACGGTGACGCGCGGGGTGCCGGCGCGGGCACCCCGCACACCGACGACGCCGTGGCCGGGCTCGTCGCCGCGCTGGCGTTCCCCGAGCGGGTGGCGCGGGCGCGGGGTGAGGGGGCGTACCTCATGGCCTCCGGGACGGGGGCCGAGCTGGGCGAGGGGTCGCGGTTGCGCAGCGCGCGCTGGCTCGCGGTGGCCGTGGCGGACCGCCCGGTCGCGGCCGCGTCGGCCCGGGTGCGGCTCGGCGCCGTGATCGACGAGGGCACCGCCCGGGCGGCCGCCGCGGCGCTCCACGCGCGGGACGAGGAGATCGCCTGGTCCGAGGAGCGGCGCGACGTGGTGGCCCGGCGGGTCGAGCGGCTGGGGGCGCTGGAGCTGGCCGAGCGTCCGTTGCCGTCCCCCGACCCGGAACGCGTCGCGGCGGCCCTGCGGGACGGGCTGCGGCGCGAGGGACTGGAGCTGCTGCGCTGGACGCCGGAGGCGGTCGGGCTACGGCAGCGGCTGGCCTTCCTGCACGACGCGCTGGGCGCACCGTGGCCGGACGTGTCCGAGGCGGCCCTGCTGGAGGGCGCGGACGACTGGCTCGGCTGGGATCTGACCCGGGCCCGCAAGCGGGCCGATCTGGAACGGCTGAACGCCGGCACGGCCCTGGAACGGCTGCTTCCGTGGGCGACCGGTGACGCCGCCCGCCTGGACGAGCTGGCCCCGGAGCGGATCGAGGTGCCGAGCGGCTCCCGCGTGCGGGTGGATTACGGGGGTGCGCAGCCCGTCCTGGCGGTCAAGCTCCAGGAGCTGTTCGGCTGGCAGGAGACGCCGCGACTGGCCGGCGGGCGCGTCCCCCTGCTCGTCCACCTGCTGTCACCGGCCGGTCGCCCGGCGGCCGTCACGGCGGATCTGGCGTCGTTCTGGCAGGGCGGCTACCGGTCGGTGCGGGCGGAGTTGCGGGGCCGCTATCCGCGGCATCCGTGGCCGGAGGACCCGTCCACGGCCGCGCCCACGCGCCGGACCAACGCTCGTCGGCCCGGGGCGTAGGCCTCTCCGGCGGATCATGGGGCGCACCACCGCCGAACGGTGGTGTCCTCAATCGCCGGACGCGCCCGCAGGGCGCCTCGCCGCCGCAGGCGGCACCACCGGCCGGTAGCCGTCGAACCGCCGGCCAGGCGAGAGGCGTTCAGGGGAGGTACCTCTCGATGGCGGCGGAGCCCTGTTCCTCCATGAGGCGCTTGGCGGCCTCGACGCGCTCCGGGGTGACGTCCCGGCCGGACGCCATGACCAGATCCTCGGGATCGAACGGCCGCTCTCCCCCGGTGAACAGCCGCTGGGGCCTGGATGCGGTGGACTGGTCCTTAGGACTCTCCTTCACGGTGAGCCTCCTTGATCGGCGTGCCCCTGCCCGGGGCCCGGCGCTCGGGGTTTTCCTCCATCCTGTGCCCGTTCCCCGACAACCGCACGACGATCTCCGCCGAATCAAGCCCGTCCGGCGATTGAGGACGCGCCCGCAGGGCCCCGGCGAGCAACCTCGAGGGCGACCGACAGCGCCAGCAGAGCCGCGCCCAGGGCCAGGAAGCCCCAGGGGAGATACGTGGTGAGCAGCAGCACCAGCTGCCGCTGGGACTTAACGAGCGCGACGGTGTCGTCGGCGTAGTCCGGGCGCATCTTCACATGGCCGGCGAAGGCGGTGATCGGTTTCTTCTCCGGGTGACCGGTCCAGCGCATCTCCGTCCGGTGGAGTTCCTCGGCGTTGACGGGGGCGCCCGTGGTGGGGTCGACCCAGAACATGCGCTTGGTGGTGTACCAGTTCTCCAGGCCGAGCCGGCGGACCGTGTCGGGGCTGATGCCGAGCGGCAGCGTCCGGGGCAGCGGGACCTTGGTCCAGGGGACGGTCTGCTCGAAGTAGTAGACGTCGAGTCCACGGTAGGTGCGGGTGCCCCGGTAGTGGATGGGCGCGGAGGTGCGGGTCTGCATGTCGAAGTACCGGTAGTCGCGCTTCTCGACGAGGAAGGGCCACTTGTACGCGATGCCGTCGCGGCGTACGGGTGTGCCGTCGACGTGTTCACCGCCCGCGTGCACGGGCTGCTGGGTGTGGCCGTCGAAGACATAGCGCTCGGGGATCCGGGAGACCATCTTTCCGTCGGGCCCCGCTATATAGGTGAGGGTGTCCCAGACGACGGCGTCCCGGCCGGTCTCCTTCTTGACCTTCCTGGCCTGCTCCACGTTGCCCTTGAGGGTCTGGATCACGGTGACCTTGGAGACCTTCTTGGGTTCGAGGGTGGCGTAGTCGACGAGGGTGGCGTCCTTCGCCTCCGTGACGACCGCCTGGTAGCGGCCGGCGGGGACCTTCGCCAGCCGCGGGAAGGCGTACCAGCGCAGCAGCGGCGACAGGGCGGCGAAGAAGACGGCGAGGGCGAGGAGGACCAGGCTCGCTGTGCGGCGCATGACGGGCCTCCCGCTCAGGGGTGCGCGGGAGGGGAGGTCAGCAGGGGTTTCGGCGAGGTCTCGCCGTCGGGCGGGCCGAGGGCGGTGAGGGTGAGGACGAGCGCGAGAGCGGCGGCGAGTCCGATGGCCGCGGCGGCCAGTGCGCGCATGCGCGACCTCCCGGAAGCTGATGGGGCGTCAGGGAAAGCGGGTGCGGGCACCGTAGCAACGCCGGGCACGGAGGGGAACACGCGCCGACGAGGGAACTCCCCCACCGACGCCCCGCCGGCCGACACACCACCGCCCCCTCGTCGGCGCGCGGCGAGGGGGCGGTGACGACACCGGCGAAAGGCGGCCGTGTCAGTGCGCGGCGGACTCCCAGTCCCCACCGACACCGACCGACACGTCCAGCGCCGCACGCAGCTCCACTGCCCCCGCCATCTCGCGGCGGACCAGCTCCTCCACCCGCTCGCGCTCGCCCGGGGCGATCTCCAGCACGATTTCGTCGTGCACCTGGAGCAGCATCCGCGACGTGAGCTTCCCGGCCTCCAGAGCCTCGCCCACCCGCAGCATCGCGATCTTCACGATGTCGGCGGCCGTCCCCTGGATCGGGGCGTTCAGCGCCATCCGCTCGGCCATCTCACGACGCTGCCGGTTGTCGCTGTTGAGATCCGGCAGATAGCGACGACGGCCCAGCATCGTCTCGGTGTAACCCGTGGCACGGGCCTCCTCGACGACCCGCTGGAGGTAATCGCGCACCCCGCCGAACCGCTCGAAGAACGTGTCCATCAACCGGCGCGCCTCGTCCGGCGCGATATTCAGCTGCTGCGACAGGCCGAACGCCGACAACCCGTACGCCAACCCGTACGACATGGCCTTGATCTTGCGGCGCATCTCCGGGTCGACCTCGGTCTTCGCGACCCCGAAGACTTGCGAGGCGACCGTGGTGTGCAGGTCCTCACCGGACGCGAACGCCTCGATCAGCCCCGCGTCCTCGGACAGGTGCGCCATCACCCGCAGCTCGATCTGGCTGTAGTCGGCCGTCATTAGCGACTGGAAACCCTCGCCCACCACGAAGCCCCGGCGAATGGCCCGGCCCTCGTCCGTACGCACCGGGATGTTCTGCAGATTCGGGTCGGTGGACGACAGCCGGCCCGTCGCCGCCACCGTCTGGTTGAACGTCGTGTGAATGCGCCCGTCGGGAGCGATGGCCTTGATCAGGCCCTCGACCGTGGACCGCAGCTTCGACTGCTCCCGGTGCCGCAGCATGATCACCGGGAGTTCGTTCTCCGTCTGGGCCGCGAGCCAGGCCAGCGCGTCCGCGTCCGTCGTGTACCCGGTCTTGGTCTTCTTCGTCTTCGGCAGACCCAGCTCGCCGAACAGCACCTCCTGCAGCTGCTTGGGCGAACCGAGATTGAACTCCCGGCCCGCCGCCGCGTGCGCCTCCCGCACGGCCTGCTGCACGGCCGCCGCGAACTGCTGCTCCATCCGCTCCAGCCAGCCCCGGTCCGCGGCGATGCCCGCCCGCTCCAGCCGGGCCAGCATCGCGCTCGTCGGCAGCTCCACATCCGTGAGCAGCTCCGCCGCGCCCACGTCCTTCAGCCGGCCCGTGAAGGCCTCGCCGAGATCGAGGACCGTACGGGCCCGGCCCATCAGGGCATCGGCCTCCGCCTGCTCGTCGGCACCGAAGGCCAGCTGGCCGTCACCGGCGGCGGCCGTGGCCAGCTCGCGGCCCAGATACTCCACCGACAGCGCGTCCAGGGCGAACGAACGGCGCCCGGGCTTGACCAGGTAGGCGGCCAGCGCGGTGTCCATCGTGACGCCCTCGACCGACCAGCCGTGCTCCGCGAAGACCCGCATGGCGGCCTTCGCGTCATGCATCACCTTGGGCCGGGCGGCGTCCGCGCTCCACGCCGCGAACGCCCGCTCATCGGCCTCGTCCAGCTGCGAGGGGTCGAACCAGACCGCCGGCCCCTCCCCCGTCGCCAGAGCGATCTCGGCGACCCGGCCGCTGCCCTGCGACCAGCTGTCGACCATGGCCAGACCCAGCGGGGCCGCGCCGTGCCCGGCCAGCCACGGCGCCAGCTCCCCCGCGCCCAGCACCACACCGTCCACCTCGGCACCGGCGGCCGGAGCGACCTCCTCCGCCTGCTCCGCCCCCGGGTCCGCCGCCAGCAGCCGGTCCCGCAGGCCCTGGTTACGGATCTCCAGCCGCTCCAGGAACGTCGTCAGCGCCAGCCGGTCGTACGGCTCACGGCACAGATCGTCCGGATGCGTCGACAGCGCCACATCACGCACCATCTCGGTGAGCCGGCGGTTCAGCTTGACGGCCTCCAGATGATCACGGAGATTCTGCCCGGCCTTGCCCTTGACCTCGTCGACCCGCTCCACCAGCTCGGCGAACGACCCGAACTGGGTGATCCACTTGGTGGCGGTCTTCTCCCCGACCCCCGGAATGCCCGGCAGATTGTCCGACGGGTCACCGCGCAGCGCGGCGAAATCCGGGTACTGCCGCGGCGACAGACCGTACTTCTCCTCGACCTTCGCCGGCGTGAAACGCGTCAGCTCCGAGACGCCCTTCGTCGGATACAGCACCGTGACCCGGTCACTGACCAGCTGGAAGGAGTCACGGTCACCCGTGACGATCAAAACGTCGAAACCCTCGGCCTCGGCCTCGGTGGCCAGCGTGGCGATGACATCGTCGGCCTCGAAGCCGTCCACCGCGAACCGCCGCACCGACATCGTGTCCAGCAGCTCGCCGATCAGATCGACCTGCCCCTTGAACTCGTCCGGCGTCTTCGAACGCGTCGCCTTGTACTCCGGGAACTCCTCCGACCGCCACGTCTTGCGCGACACGTCGAACGCCACCGCGAAATGCGACGGCCGCTCGTCACGCAACGTATTGGCCAGCATCGACGCGAAGCCGTACACCGCGTTCGTCGGCTGACCGCCGGACGTCGTGAAATTCTCCGCCGGCAGCGCGAAGAACGCGCGATACGCCATGGAGTGCCCGTCCATCAGGAGCAGACGCGGACGGCCTCCCTCCACTGCCTCGGTGCCGGTCGTCTCGTTCGTCTTCGATGCCTTTGCTGCCACGCCCCCGATCCTGCCACGGCCCACTGACAATCCCGGCCACACGCCCGCCCCCGGCACCCCGCCGGACCGCCTCGGCGACCCGGCCGTCAGCGGGCCGTGACAGGATCGCCCCGTACGACTCCACGTACACCCCGACCCGCTCAAGGGGGAGCGAGATGGCAGGCAAGCCGCCCACAGGCGATCCCGTCCAGGACGCACCCGACGTCGCCGCCCCGCAGCACGCCGCCGCCGGGCTGCCCGCGATCGCCCACACCCTGCGCGTCGCGCAGAAACAGATGGGCGTGCGACGCACCGCACTCACCCTCCTCAAGGTCAACCAGAAGGACGGCTTCGACTGCCCCGGCTGCGCCTGGCCCGAGCCCGACAAGCGCCACGCCGCCGAATTCTGCGAGAACGGCGCGAAGGCCGTCGCCGAAGAAGCGACCCTGCGCCGCGTCACCCCCGACTTCTTCGCCGCCCACCCCGTGGCCGACCTCGCCACCCGCAGCGGCTACTGGCTCGGCCAGCAGGGCCGCCTCACCCACCCCATGTACCTCGCCGAGGACGCCGAGACCTACGAGCCGGTGACCTGGGAGCGCGCCTTCGACCTCATCGCCGAAGAACTGCACGCCCTCACCTCCCCCGACGAGGCCCTCTTCTACACCTCCGGGCGCACCAGCAACGAAGCGGCCTTCCTCTACCAGCTCTTCGCCCGCGAGTTCGGCACCAACAACCTGCCGGACTGCTCCAACATGTGCCACGAGTCCTCCGGCTCCGCCCTCACCGAGACCATCGGCGTCGGCAAGGGCAGCGTCCTGCTGGAAGACCTCTATCAGGCCGACCTGATCATCGTCGCCGGGCAGAACCCCGGCACCAACCACCCCCGCATGCTCAGCGCCCTCGAAAAGGCCAAAGCCGGCGGCACGAAGATCATCACGGTCAACCCGCTGCCCGAAGCCGGCCTGGAGCGCTTCAAGAACCCGCAGAACGCCCGCGGCCTCGCCGGCGGCGGCACCCCCCTCACCGACCTCTTCCTCCAGATCCGCCTCGGCGGCGACCAGGCCCTCTTCCGCACCCTGGGCCGCCTCGTCCTCGAAACCGAAGGCGCCCTCGACACCGACTTCATCCGCGAACACACCCACGGCTTCGAGGAATACGCCCGCACCGCCCGCACCGCCGACTGGGACGAAACCCTGCGCGCCACCGGACTGCGCCGCGAGGAGATCGAGGAAGCGCTCCGCATGATCCTCGCCTCCCGGCGCACCGTCGTGTGCTGGGCCATGGGCCTCACCCAGCACAAACACGCCGTCCCCACCATCAAGGAAGTCGTCAACCTCCTCCTGCTGCGCGGCGACATCGGCCGCCCCGGCGCCGGCGTCTGCCCCGTCCGCGGCCACAGCAACGTCCAGGGCGACCGCACCATGGGCATCTTCGAACGCCCCTCCCCCGCCTTCCTCGACGCCCTCGAGAAGGAATTCGACTTCACCCCGCCCCGCGCCCACGGCCTCGACGTCGTCCGCGCCATCCGCGCCCTGCGCGACGGCGACGCCAAGGTCTTCTTCGCCATGGGCGGCAACTTCGTCGCCGCCTCCCCCGACACCGACGTCACCGAGGCCGCCATGCGCCGCGCCCGGCTGACCGTCCACGTGTCCACCAAACTCAACCGGTCCCACGTCGTCACCGGCGCCCGCGCCCTGATCCTGCCCACCCTCGGCCGCACCGAGCGCGACCGGCAGCGCGGCGGCGACCAATTCGTCACCGTCGAGGACTCCATGGGCATGGTCCACGCCTCCCGCGGCCGCCTGGAACCCGCGAGCCCCCACCTGCTCTCCGAACCCGCCATCGTCTGCCGCCTCGCCCGCCGCGTCCTCGGCACCGAGAGCACCACACCGTGGGAAGAGTTCGAGAACGACTACGCGACGATCCGCGACCGCGTCAGCCGCGTCGTCCCCGGCTTCGAGGACTTCAACGCCCGCGTCGCCCGCCCCGGCGGCTTCACCCTGCCCCACGCCCCCCGCGACGAACGCCGTTTCCCCACCGCCACCGGCAAGGCCAACTTCACCGCCGCCCCCGTCGAATACCCCACGGCACCCGAGGGACGACTGCTGCTGCAGACCCTCCGCTCCCACGACCAGTACAACACCACCATTTACGGCCTCGACGACCGCTACCGCGGCATCAAGAACGGCCGCCGCGTCGTCCTCGTACACCCCGACGACGCCCACGCCCTCGGCCTCGCCGACGGCACCTACGCCGACCTCGTCAGCGAATGGACCGACGGCACGGAACGGCGCGCACCGGGCTTCCGGGTCGTCCACTACCCCACCGCCCCCGGCTGCGCCGCCGCCTACTACCCGGAGACGAACGTCCTGGTCCCGCTGGACCACACCGCCGACACCAGCAACACCCCCGCCAGCAAATCCCTGGTCATCAGGCTCGAACAGACGGACCCGGCCTGAGCGCGGGCGGGGCGACCTGGTAGGACGGTTCCTCTGGACAGGTGGTTCGCACCGCGACCACCGAGAACGATCGGAGCCGCGACGCATGGGCGAGCAGATCACGACCACGTTCCCGCAGGAGATCCTGGACGAATGGGCCGGCAGCGGCCTCGACCTGGCCGCCCTGTTCTCCGCCGGGGATCTCGGCAAGCGCATGGGGGTCACCGTCGTGGAGGCGGCCCCCGAGCGCATCGTCGGCACCCTGCCCGTCGAGGGCAACACCCAGCCGTACGGGCTGCTGCACGGTGGCGCCTCCGCCGTGCTCGCCGAGACCCTCGGCTCCGTCGGCGCGATGCTGCACGCCGGCCCGGGACGGTTCGCCGTCGGCGTGGACCTCAACTGCACGCACCACCGCGGTGTGCGCTCGGGCATGGTGACGGGCGTGGCCACCCCCGTCCACCGCGGCCGTTCCACCGCCACGTACGAGATCGTCATCACCGACGAGCAGGACAAGCGCGTTTGCACTGCCCGCCTCACGTGCCTCATCCGTGACAACGAGGGTGCGGACGCGAAGTCCTAGCCTCTCGCCTTGCCGGCGGATCTTCGGCTGACGGCCGGTCTTGCCGCCTGCGGCGGCTTAGCGCCCTGCGGGCGCGTCCTCAATCGCCGGACGGGCTCAATTCGAGCCCGTCCGGCGATTGAGGAGAGAGCACAGCCCCCGCCCACTGATAACGGTGCGTGACATTCCCGCACCACACCCCCCGCAGATCCACTCCGCCCGGACCAGCCCCCGGTGATCTCCCGCAGGCGCAGCCGCACCCCGCATTGGCGACTCCTTAGCGGAACTGCACATTCACGATATCCGGACAGCGGTTATCGCCCGACACACCCCAATCGTCCGGTCAATTCCGCTACACGGACGCCATCGAGTGACCTTCGTCATAACAAGACAGTCACATCATCGACAGCACCTCTGCCCCAGATCGCCGCCCACCCCTAGAGTCACGGCCAGTTACCACCCCGCCGGGCGGTTTTCGCACATCACGCACGCCTTCACCACGCCGCCCGGCAAGCGAACGGCACCTCAGCAGAGGGGGCCTCGCCAGGGAAAGGAAGCACCGTGCGACACCGTTCCTTGCTCATCCTCACCACCGCGCTCACCACCGGGGCCCTCACCCTCAGCGCCTGCGGATCACGCGACGACAGCGGCGGCAACGACACCGGCGGCGGCAAGAACACCACCGTGGTGATCGGCGTGGACGCCCCGCTGACCGGAGATCTCTCCCCGCTCGGCCAAGGCATCAAGAACGCCACCGACCTCGCCGTCAAAAACGCCAACAAGGCCAAGGAAGTCCCCGGCGTCACCTTCGAGATGAAAGCCCTCGACGACCAGGGCCAGCCCACCTCCGGCCAGCAGAACGCCACCAAACTCTCCGGCGACAAGAACGTCATGGCCGCCGTCGGACCGCTCAACTCCAGCGTCGCCCAGTCCATGCAACAGGTCGCCCAGTCCCACGGCATGGCCCTCATATCCCCGGCCAACACCACCCCCGACCTCACTCAGGGCAAGGACTGGAAGCAGAACAACCGTAAGCGCCAGTTCACCACCTACTTCCGCACCTCGACCACCGACGAGGTCCAAGGCGCCTTCGGTGGCCAGTACGCCTACGAAAAGATCAAAGCCAGGACGGTCTACGTCATCGACGACCAGAAGACCTACGGCGTCGGCCTCGCCGCCGCCTTCGCCGCCAAATTCACCGCCCTCGGCGGAAAGGTCGTCGGCACCGAGCACGTGAACCCCGAGGACCGCGACTTCAAGGCCATCGTCTCCAAGGCCAAGAGCACCAACCCCGACCTCGTCTTCTACGGCGGCGAATACCCCGCCGCCGCCCCGCTGAGCCAGCAACTCAAGGACGGCGGCGTAAAAGCCCCCCTCCTCGGCGGCGACGCCCTCTACAGCCCCCACTACATCAACCTCAACAAGAAGGCCGACCGCGACTACGCCACCTCCGTCGGCAAGCCCGTCGAGCAACTCGACTCCGCCAAGAAATTCATCTCCGACTACAAGGCCGCCGGCTACAAGGACGCCTACGAGGCCTACGGGGGCACCGCCTACGACGCCGCCTGGGCCATCATCCAGGCCGTCAAGGCCACCGTCACCGAAAACGGCGGCAAGCTGCCCACCGACGCCCGCGCCAAAATCGTCGAAGCCCTCAACAAGGTCAAGTTCGACGGCGTCTCCGGCCCCGTCTCCTTCGACAAATACGGCGACACCACCAACACCATGATCACCGCCTACCAGGTCGACGGAACCACCTGGAAAGCCCGCCACAGCGCGGAGTACAAGGGCTGATCCCGCCCCGCCCGGCACCACACACCGACAGCCCGGGCCGTGCGGCACGACACCACCCCGCACCCCGCACGGCCCGCGTCGACCGGCCCAGTACCCCTTCTCCCACCACGGAGGCCCGGCGGTGCACGAACTGCCGCAACAGCTGGCCAACGGACTCATCCTCGGCGCGATGTACGGCCTCATCGCGATCGGCTACACGATGGTCTACGGCATCGTCCAGCTCATCAACTTCGCCCACGGCGAGATCTTCATGGTCGGCGGCTTCGGCGCACTGACCGCCTACCTCGTCCTCCCCGACGGCACCGGCCTGCTGCTCGCGCTCCCCCTCATGATCCTCGGCGGCGTCGCCGCCTCCACCGCCATCGCCGTGGCCGCCGAACGCTTCGCCTACCGGCCCCTGCGCGGCGCCCCCCGGCTGGCCCCCCTCATCACCGCCATCGGCCTGTCCATCGCCCTCCAGCAAGCCATCTGGAAGTGGTACCCCGACGCCAAGAAGGCCCGCGTCTTCCCCCAGTTCCCCGGCGACGCCATCGACATCCTCGGCGCCACCGTCCAACGCGGCGAGATCTTCCTCCTCATCGCCGCCCCCCTGTGCATGACCGCCCTCGGCCTCTTCGTCGCCAAGACCCGCACCGGCCGCGGCATGCAGGCCACCGCACAGGACCCCGACACCGCCAAACTCATGGGCATCAACACCGACCGCATCATCGTGATCGCCTTCGCCATCGGCGCCGCCTTCGCCGCGATCGCCGCCGTCGCCCACGGCCTCAAATACGGCCAGATCGACTTCCGCATGGGCTTCATCACCGGCCTCAAGGCCTTCACCGCCGCCGTCCTCGGCGGCATCGGCAACATCTACGGCGCCATGCTCGGCGGAGTCGTCCTCGGCGTCGCCGAAGCCCTCGCCACCGGCTATATCGAGGAGATCCCCGGCATGACCCAGTTCGGCGGCGGGTCCTGGAAGGACGTCTGGGCCTTCGTGCTCCTCATCCTCGTCCTGCTGCTACGGCCCCAAGGCCTGCTCGGCGAACGCGTCGCGGATCGGGCGTGATCCCCATGACCGACAAGAACCCCACCCCCGACTCCCCTCCACAGAAGGCCACTTCACTCATCCCCCTCCCTACCAACATCGCCCGCATCACCACCATCACGGGCGCCACACTCACCATCATCTCCACCTTCCTCGCCTGGACCTGGACCACCGCCTTCCCCGGCAACCTCACCGTCACCGGCTACCCCGGCGGACTCCAGAACATCACCCTCACCGGCGGCATCCTCACCCTCCTCCACGCCCTCACCACCTACCGCCCCCGCGGCCTCCGCTGGCTCACCCCCGCCGGAACCACCGCACCCACCCTCCTCCTCGCCCTCGGCACCCTCGCCACCACCTGGTACACCCTCGGCTCCATCAGCACCCAACTCGGCGGCCTCGCCAACCTCGAACCCGGCGGCCACCTCGCCGCACTCGCCACCCTCCTCACCCTCACCGGCGCCCTCGCCCTCCCCGCCGACCGCCCCTACGACCACCACAGCGACACCAAGCCCCCCACCCCATGGCACCGCTTCCGCCACACCCTCACCCCAGGCCGACCACCCCGCGCCGGCGAACTCCCCACCTGGGCCGAAATCCTCATCATCGCCGCCGCCTTCGCCACCGGCCTCTACGCCTTCACCTACGGCATCGACACCGAATACGGCGAACTCTTCGTCGGCTACCTCCTCCTCGCCTGCTTCACCATCGCCGCCCTCGGCCGCTCCGGACTCACCGCCCGCCTCAGCCACCTCACCGCCAAACACCGCAACACCACCCTCGCCGCCGCCTTCACCGCCGCCGCCTGCTTCCCCCTCACCCAGACCAACGACACCTACAGCAACCTCGCCACCAGCATCCTGATCTTCGCCACCGTCGCCCTCGGCCTCAACGTCGTCGTCGGCCTCGCCGGCCTCCTCGACCTCGGATACGTCGCCTTCCTCGGCGTCGGCGCCTACGCCGCCGCCCTCGTCTCCGGCTCCCCCGAATCCGCCCTCGGCGTCCACTTCCCCTTCTGGGCAGCCGTCCTCACCGGCATCGGCGCCTCCCTCGTCTTCGGCGTCCTCATCGGCGCCCCCACCCTGCGCCTACGCGGCGACTACCTCGCCATCGTCACCCTCGGCTTCGGCGAGATCTTCCGCATCACCATGCTCAACCTCAACGGCACCACCGGACCCGACATCACCAACGGCTCCATGGGCATCCCCAACATCCCCGACCTCGAAATCCTCGGCTTCGAATTCGGCACCACCCACCACATCCTCGGCACCCCCATCGGCCGCTTCGGCAACTACTACCTGCTGATGCTGCTCGCCACCCTCGTCGTCGTCCTCGTCTTCCGCCGCGCCGCCGAATCCCGCATCGGCCGCGCCTGGGTCGCCATCCGCGAAGACGAGACCGCCGCCACCGCCATGGGCATCAACGCCTTCCGCCTCAAACTCCTCGCCTTCGCCCTCGGCGCCGCACTCGCCGGACTCGCCGGCACCGTCCAAGCCCACGTCATCACCACCACCACCCCCGACAGCTACCAATTCGCCGGGACCGTACCCCCCAACTCCGCCTTCCTCCTCGCCGCCGTCATCCTCGGCGGCATGGGCACCATCAGCGGCCCCGTCATCGGAGCCGCACTCCTCTACCTCATCCCGAACAAAATGGAATTCATGCAGGACTACCAACTCCTGCTCTTCGGCCTCGCCCTCGTCCTCCTCATGCGCTTCCGCCCCGAAGGCATGGTCGCCGACCGCCGGAAACAACTCGAATTCCACGAGACCGACCAACTCGCCGTACCCGAACCACGCCTCCCCGAAGGGGCAACCGGCGTCACCAAGGCGGAGGCGTGACCGGCATGACGACCACCCCCACGAAAACCCCGGCCCCCGACGGCACCCACCCCGTACTCCACGCCACCGGCGTCACCATGCGCTTCGGCGGACTCACCGCCGTACGATCCGTCGACCTCACCGTCCACCCCCGCGAAATCGTCGGACTCATCGGCCCCAACGGCGCCGGAAAAACCACCTTCTTCAACTGCCTCACCGGCCTCTACACCCCCACCGAAGGCACCGTCACCTACCGCGACACCGTCCTACCCCCCAAACCCCACCTCGTCGCCCAAGCCGGCATCGCCCGCACCTTCCAGAACATCCGCCTCTTCGCCAATATGACCGTCCTCGAAAACGTCCTCGTCGGCCGCCACACCCGCACCAAAGAAGGCCTCTTCTCCGCCCTCCTCCGCGGCCCCGCATTCCACCGCGCCGAAACCGCCTCCATCCAACGCGCCATGGAACTCCTCGACTTCACCGGCCTCACCGCCAAAGCCGACCACCTCTCCCGCAACCTCCCCTACGGCGAACAACGCAAGCTCGAAATCGCCCGCGCCCTCGCGAGCGACCCCGGCCTCCTCCTCCTCGACGAACCCACCGCCGGCATGAACCCCCAGGAAACCCGCGCCACCCAAACCCTCGTCCGCGCCATCCGCGACCAAGGCATCGCCGTCCTCGTCATCGAGCACGACATGCGCTTCATCTTCAGCCTCTGCGACCGCGTCGCCGTCCTCGTCCAAGGCGAAAAACTCACCGAAGGCACCTCCGACACCGTCCAAGCCGACGAACGCGTCATCGCCGCCTACCTCGGCACCCCCTTCGACGGCGCACCCGGACAGGAAGAACTCGCCGAAGTCGAAGCCGCCGAAGCCCACGCCGACGCCGACACCCACGCCGACCTCACGGAGGACACCCCATGACCCCCCTCCTCGAAGTCGACAACCTCCGCGTCGCCTACGGAAAGATCGAAGCCGTCAAAGGCATCTCCTTCACCGTCGAAGCCGGCCAGGTCGTCACCCTCATCGGCACCAACGGCGCCGGGAAAACCACCACCCTGCGCACCCTCTCCGGACTCCTCAAACCCCTCGCCGGCACCATCCGCTTCGACGGCACGCCCCTCACCGGAACCCCCGCCCACCGGATCGTCGCCCGCGGCCTCGCCCACTCCCCCGAAGGCCGCCACATCTTCCCCCGGCTCACCATCGCCGAAAACCTCCAGCTCGGAGCGTTCCTCCGCAAGGACACCAACGCCATCACCCACGACATCCAGCACGTCTACGAGCTGTTCCCCATCCTCGGCGAACGAGCCGGACAAGCCGCCGGAACCCTCTCCGGCGGCGAACAACAAATGCTCGCCATGGGCCGCGCCCTGATGTCCCGCCCCAAGCTGCTCATGCTCGACGAGCCCTCCATGGGCCTCTCCCCGATCATGATGCAGAAGATCATGCAGACCATCGCCGAACTCAAGGCCTCCGGCACGACCATCCTGCTCGTCGAACAGAACGCCCAGGCCGCGCTCTCCCTCGCCGACCAGGGCCACGTCATGGAGATCGGCAAAATCGTCCTGTCCGGCACGGGGGCCGATCTGCTGCACGACGAGTCCGTACGCAAGGCGTACCTGGGCGAGGACTGATACGCGAAGGGCCCCGTCCGGCCATCGGACGGGGCCCTTCGTGCGGCGCGCCGCGGGACTACTGCTCCTTGGGGGCCGACTGCTTGTTCTGCTTCTCCTGGGCATCCTCGATGACGGCCTCGGCGACCTGCTGCATCGACAGCCGGCGGTCCATCGACGTCTTCTGGATCCAGCGGAACGCGGCGGGCTCGGTCAGCCCGTACTGCGTCTGCAGCACGCTCTTCGCCCGGTCCACGAGCTTGCGCGTCTCCAGCCGCTGGGAGAGGTCCGCGACCTCCTGCTCCAGGGCCTTCAGCTCGGTGAACCGCGAGACCGCCATCTCGATGGCGGGCACGACGTCGCTCTTGCTGAACGGCTTCACCAGGTAGGCCATGGCACCGGCGTCCCGGGCCCGCTCGACGAGGTCGCGCTGCGAGAAGGCGGTGAGCATCAGGACGGGCGCGATGGACTCGGCGGCGATGCGCTCGGCGGCGGAGATCCCGTCGAGGACGGGCATCTTCACATCGAGGATGACCAGGTCGGGCTTGTGCTCCCGCGCCAGCGCGACGGCGGTCTCGCCGTCTCCCGCCTCCCCGACGACGGAGTACCCCTCTTCTTCGAGCATCTCTTTGAGATCGAGACGGATGAGGGCCTCGTCCTCGGCGATGACGACACGGGTGGTGTGGGGAGGGGTGTGCGGCTGCTCGTCGTCGACGGGTGTGGGCTCGGCGGCGGTCACGGGTCTCCTCGCTCAGGACAGGTGGTGCCCCATGAGCCTACCTAGGTCCTGTATGTTTGACGCACAGCGGATCTCCGCTAACCTTGGTTTCATAGGCTAGCCCCGGTAGCCCAGCGGTAGAGGCCATGGATTCAAAACCCATACAGCGTCGGTTCGAATCCGACTCGGGGCACTTTCCCTTTCTTTCCAAGGTCAGCCAGTAATTGGCGATCTTCACTCGCCGTGGCGAACGCACCTTCGAATCGGCGCGCAGCGGCAAAGATCCGACGAAGCTCGTCTGCATGTACGACCTCGCTACACGCAAGCGCGCACTCGCGCTCGTCAGCCACGGCCACAGCCTCAACTCCGTAAGCAAGCGGACCGGCATATCCAGGTCCGCGATACGCGAATGGCAAACGAGGATCGAACCCCTCACTCGCTCGACCGAGTGCTCGATGTGCGACGCCGACCCGCAACCCCCGCAAGATCGCGCCGCATACGCCTACTTGCTCGGCCTTTACTTGGGCGACGGCTGCCTCAGTCTCGGCCGGAGGGGCGTTTACGCCTTACGCATCGCGTGCGCGGACGCCTGGCCCGGACTGATCGACTCCTGCCGGGATGCCATCAGACGTGTTCGCCCGGCAAACCGCGTCTGCACCGTCCGCAAGCAAGGCTGTGTCATGGTCACCAGCACCAGTAAGCACTGGCCCTGCCTGTTCCCCCAGCACGGCCCCGGCAAAAAGCACGAGCGGCTCATCGCGCTCGAACCCTGGCAGGAAGCCATCGTGGACGAGTACCCCTGGGAGTTCATACGCGGGCTCATCCATTCCGACGGCTGCCGGATCACCAACTGGACCACCCGCCTCGTCGGCGGTGAGCGCAAGCGTTACGAGTACCCGCGCTACTTCTTCACCAACAAGTCCGAGGACATCCTCTATCTCTACGCCGACACCCTCGACATCGTCGGCGTCGAATGGACGATGACGCGGCGCGGCAAGGACCCGTTCAACATATCCGTCGCCCGCAAGGACTCCGTCGCCCTCATGGACGCCCACATCGGCCCCAAATACTGACTGGCCTGCCTACTCCTCCTCCCCGATGTGGTGCACCCGCACCAGGTTCGTCGTCCCCGCCACCCCCGGCGGCGAGCCCGCCGTGATGATGACCATGTCGCCCTTCCGGCAGCGGCCGATCCGCAGCAGGTATTCGTCGACCTGGTCGACCATCTCGTCCGTCGTCTGGACCATCGGGCCGAGGAACGTCTCCACCCCCCACGTCAGGTTCAGCTGCGACCGCGTCGCCGGCTCCGGGGTGAAGGCCAGCAGCGGAATCGGCGAGCGGTAGCGCGACAGGCGCCGGACCGTGTCACCGGATTGGGTGAAGGCCACCAGGAACTTCGCGCCGAGGAAGTCGCCCATTTCCGCCGCCGCGCGGGCCACGGAGCCGCCTTGGGTGCGGGGCTTGCTGCGTTCGGTCAGCGGCGGCAGCCCCTTGGCGAGGACGTCTTCCTCTGCCGCTCGTACGATGCGGCCCATCGTCTTCACAGTCTCGACGGGGTATTTGCCGACGCTGGTCTCACCCGAAAGCATGACCGCGTCCGTGCCGTCGATGACGGCGTTGGCGACGTCGGAGGCCTCCGCGCGGGTGGGACGGGAAGCGTCGATCATGGAGTCGAGCATCTGGGTCGCGACGATGACCGGCTTGGCATTGCGCTTGGCGAGTTTGATGGCGCGCTTTTGGACGATGGGCACGGTTTCGAGGGGCATTTCGACGCCCAGGTCGCCGCGGGCGACCATGATGCCGTCGAAGGCGGCGACGATGCCGTCGAGATTGTCGACGGCCTGTGGTTTTTCGATCTTCGCGATGACGGGGAGGCGGCTGCCTTCCTCGTCCATGATGCGGTGGACGTCCTCGATGTCGTGGGCGCTGCGGACGAAGGAGAGGGCGATGATGTCGGCGCCCGTCCTGATGGCCCAGCGGAGGTCGTGGACGTCCTTGTCGGAGAGGGCGGGGACGGAGACGGCGACGCCGGGGAGGTTGAGGCCCTTGTGGTCGGAGACCATGCCGCCTTCGATGACGATGGTTTTGACGCGGGGGCCGTCGACTTCGGTGACTTCGAGGGTGACGCGGCCGTCGTCGACGAGGATGCGTTCGCCTTTGGTGACGTCGGCGGCGAGGCCGGGGTAGGTGGTGCCGCAGATGTGGCGGTCGCCTTCGGCGTCGTCGACGGTGATGGTGAAGTCATCGCCGCGTTCAAGGAGTACAGGACCTTCGCGGAAGGTGCCGAGGCGAATCTTCGGGCCTTGAAGGTCGGCGAGGATGCCGACGTTGCGGCCGGTTTCCTCGGCGGCTTTGCGTACCCGTTCGTAGCGCGTTTCGTGGTCGGCGTAGGTGCCGTGGCTGAGGTTGAAGCGGGCGACGTCCATGCCGGCTTCGACGAGTGCCTTGATCTGCTCGTACGAGTCGGTGGCGGGGCCCAGTGTGCAGACGATTTTGGCTCGGCGCATGGCATGAGCTTATGACTTACCGACGGGTAGGAAATTGGGCGTTCGCGACTGTCCAACGGCGTTTTACCGAAAGGTTGTTGACGATTAGTGAAACGTGCGCGGGGGTGCTCCGATGAGCGTCGGCGGGTGGGTCGGGTGTCCCCCGCGCGGGGGTGTCAGAGGGCGGGGCGGGTGATCGTAAACCTGGCGTTGACCTGTGCGTAGACGGATTGGCGCTGGGGTTCGAGGTCGAGGGCGGGGGCGGGGGCTTCGCCGCCGTAGCCGGCTGATCGCATCATTCCCCCGGGGGCGGGCGGGAGGCCGAGGGGGGTGGCGTTCTCGGCGCCGATGTCGGCGAGTTCCACGACGGCGACGAGTTCGGCGCCGAGCGCTCCGGCGTATTCGCGGGCGCGTTGTACGGCTTCCCGGACGGCTTGTTGGCGGGCGTCGCGGTGGGCGGGTGAGTCGGGGCGCAGGGCCCACCAGGGGCCGTCGACGCGGGTGAGGTCGAGGTCGGCGAGTCGGGTGGTGAGTTCGCCGAGGGCGGTGAAGTCGCCCACGGTGACGCTGAGGTGGACAGTGCCGTGGTAGGCGCGTACGCGTTCGTGGCGGCCTTTGTCGGTGAGTTGGGGGGTGATGGTGAGGGAGCCGGTTTCGAGTTGTTCGATTGCTTCGCCGTAGGACTTGATGAGTTCGAGGGTTTGGTTGTTGCGGTGAGTGAGGTCGGCGAGGGCGGTGCGGCGGTCGGTGCCGCGGGCGCTGACGGTGATGCCGAGGCGGGCGATTTCGGGGTCGACGTCGAGGCGGGCTTCGCCTCGGACGGCGAGGCGGGGGGCTTCGGGGGTGCCGTACGGGAGAGGTGCCGGTGGTGTGGTCATGGGCCCAGCGTCTCAGGTGGGGGGTGTGGGTAGCCGGTGTGGCGGCGTGGTGGTGCGGGGTTACTGGGGAGTCACCGGATCGCAACCTTGGGGGTCTGTCGTGTGTGGGGAGGGCTGGGTCAGAATCTACGCGCGTTGTGCTGTTTGCCGAGGTTTCGGCCGTCACTGATGGGGAGAAGAGATGCCGCTCAACCGTAGGAAGTTCCTGGGGCGTACTGCCGCGACGGGTGCGGGGGTCGCGTTGGCGGGGGCGGCGGCCGCCGGTCCGGCGGAGGCGGCCGGGGCGGGGTTCCGGGATCGGCGGAAGAAGCGGTACGCGTTCACCGTCATGGGCACCACGGATCTGCACGGGAATGTCTTCAACTGGGACTATTTCACCGATGCCGAGTTCGATGACAAGGCGCACAACGATGTGGGTCTGGCGAAGATCTCGACGTTGGTGGAGCAGGTCCGCAAGGAGAAGGGCCGGCGGAACACGCTGTTGATCGACGCGGGTGACACGATTCAGGGTACGCAGTTGTCGTACTACTACGCGAAGGTCGATCCGATTACGCGGGCCGGTGGTCCGGTGCATCCGATGGCGCAGGCGATGAACGCGATCGGGTATGACGCGGCGGCGCTGGGCAATCATGAGTTCAATTACGGGATCCCGGTGCTGCGGAAGTTCGAGAAGCAGTGTGATTTTCCGTTGCTGGGTGCGAATGCGTTGGATGCGAAGACGTTGCGTCCGGCGTTCGCGCCGTATGTGATGAAGCGGGTGTGTACGCCGCACGGTCGTGATGTGAAGGTGGCGGTGCTGGGGTTGACGAACCCGGGGATCGCGATCTGGGACAAGGCGAATGTGCAGGGGAAGATGACGTTCCCGGGGCTGGAGGAGCAGGCGGCGAAGTGGGTGCCGAGGCTTCGGTCGATGGGTGCGGATGTGGTGATCGTGTCGGCGCATTCGGGGAGCAGTGGTACGTCGTCGTACGGGGATCAGTTGCCGTACATCGAGAATGCGGCGGCTTTGGTGGCGGAGCAGGTGCCGGGTATCGATGCGATTTTGGTGGGGCATGCGCATACGGAGATTCCCGAGTACCGGGTGACGAACAAGAAGTCGGGTAAGCAGGTCGTTCTGTCGGAGCCGTTGAAGTGGGGGCAGCGGTTGACGTTGTTCGACTTCGAGTTGGTGTGGGGCAAGGGGTGCTGGCAGGTCGAGTCGGTGTCGGCGAAGGTGTTGAACTCGAACACGGTGGCCGAGGACCGGAAGGTCACGGGGTTGTTGCGTGATGAGCACGAGAAGGTCGTGGCGTATGTGAATCAGGTGATCGGTACGTCGTCGGCGGCGATGGGGGCGGCGGAGGCGCCGGTGAAGGACACGCCGATCATCGATTTCATCAACCATGTGCAGGCGGAGACGGTGAAGTCGGCGCTGGCGGGGACGGCGTACGCGTCGCTGCCGGTGCTGTCGCAGGCGTCGTGCTTCTCGCGGACGGCCGCGGTGCCGGCGGGGAAGGTGACGATCCGCGAGGTGGCGGGGCTGTATCCGTTCGAGAACACGCTGGAGGCGCGGCTGCTGACTGGTGCGCAGCTGCGGGCGTATCTGGAGTTCTCGGCGCGTTATTACGTGCGGACGGCTGCGGGTGATCCGGTGGATCCGGCGAAGCTGACGAACGCGGAGAGCATTCCGGATTACAACTATGACGCGGTGAGTGGTCTGTCGTATGAGATCGACATCGCGAAGGCGCCGGGGTCGCGGATTGTGAATCTGTCGTTCGGGGGGAAGCCGTTGGATGATGCGGCGCAGTTTGTGCTGGCGGTGAACAATTACCGGGCGAGTGGTGGGGGTAATTTCCCGCATGTGGCGGGTGCGAAGCAGGTGTGGGCGAATTCGGAGGAGATTCGCAACACGATCATCGGGTGGGTGAAGGCGCAGGGGGCGATCGATGTGGCGCGGTTCGCTTCGGTGGACTGGAAGCTGACGCGGGATGGTGTGCCGGTGTTCTGAGGTGGTGTGGGGCCGCTGCCGTTGGTGTGGTGTGGAGCGGTGATCGGGGGTGGCGGCGCCCTCGGGCGTGGGCCGGGTGTTCCGGGCGCGCGGCGGCGCCGCCGGGCCGGGGGCCGAGCCGTGGGTCCGTGGGTGAACCGGCGGTGGAGCGTTTGCGGTGGGTGCGCCAACGGGCACTCGTTCCCGCTGATTGCGGGACGTTACGTTTCTGGGGCGCGTCGTTGGCTTTTTCGAAGTCACGCGCTGAAACGGCAGGAGAACCGAACCATGCCAGTGCGCTCGTTCGTGCACCCGCTCGCCCGACGGTCCGTGAGTTGTGCGGCTGCCGCGATCATGGTGGTCCTGGCCCCGGGTGTGGGTCATGCCGCCGTCTCTCCGGCGCCCATCAAGCACGAGGGGTCGGGGGGATATCTCGACAGCGGTGGTGAGAAGTCCTCGGCCAAGGCTCCGGCGTACGCGGTGAAGTACACGGGGGATCCCGCGTCGGTGCCCGGCAATCTGAAGTGGTCCTACGATCCCGCCACGAAGCTCGTCAAGAACGAGGCGAATGGTTGGTATCTCGGGAGCGGTGGTGGCTCCTCGGCCGCCAAGTCGCCGGCGTATACGGCGAAGTACGCGGGGGATCCCGCGGCGGCTCCCCCGGAGCTGAAGTGGTCCTATGACGCGAGCACGAAGTTGGTGAAGAACGAGGGGAACGGCTGGTATCTGGGTGCCGGGGGTGATGATTACGGCAAGGCGCCCGCGTACACCACGAAGTACACGGGGAGTCCCGCGTCGGCGCCGGCTCAGCTGAAGTGGGAGATATCGTCCTAGCTTTCGGGCGCGGCTCCCTGCCGCATGCCGGGGCCCCACTGACGCACGGTCTGTCAGTGGGGCCTCGGTCTGTGCGGGGCGTCGTGCTGGGGTGTGGGGTCAGATGTTGGTGAAGGCGAGTTTGGCGCCGAGGGCGACGAAGGCTCCGGCGAAGGTGCGGCGCATCCAGGTGAGGACCTTGGGGCGGGAGATGACGTGGTCGCGGACGGCGGCGGCGAGCAGGCCGTAGCCGACGAAGATCACGAAGGTCATCAGCATGAAGACAAGGCTCAGTTCAAGCATGCGCATGACGGGGCTGGATTCGTCGGTGCTGACGAATTGGGGCAGGAAGGCCAGGAAGAAGATGGTCAGCTTGGGGTTGAGGATGTTGATCAGTACGCCGGTGACGGTGACTTTGGCGGCGGAGGGGGCCGCTTCGGTGCCGTTGTTCTCCTCGACCTTGAGGGTGCCGCTTTCGCGGAGGGTGCTCCAGGCGACGTAGAGGAGGTAGGCGACGCCGAGGTATTTGAAGATCTGGAAGGCGAGGGCGCTGGCTTGGAGGAGTGCGGCCAGTCCCATGATGGTGGCGGCCATGTGGGGGACGATGCCCAGGGTGCATCCGAATGCTGCCACGATGCTCGGCCGGAATCCTCGGGAGAGGCCGGTGGCCAGGGTGTAGAGGACTCCGGTGCCGGGTGAGGCGGTGACGATGAATGAGGTGACTAAGAATTCGATGCTCATGGGCTGCGCTCCTATGTTGCTGATGTCACTCTTGGGCGAGTAGCGCCCGGGTCGCCGTTTCGACGTCCTCGTTGCGCATGAGGCTCTCGCCGACGAGGAAGGCCGAGATGCCGACCTTAGCGAGGCGGGCGAGGTCGGGGGGGCCGGCCACCCCGCTTTCGCCGATGATCACCCGTCCGTCGGGTACGCGGGGGGCGAGGGTCTCGCTGGTGGTGAGGGTCGTCTCGAAGGTCTTGAGGTTGCGGTTGTTGATGCCGATGATGCGGGAGCGCAGGTTGAGTGCCCGGTCGAGTTCGGTTCCGTCGTGGACTTCGAGGATGACGTCCATGCCGAGGGAGTGGGCGGTGTCCTCGAGGTCCCTGGCCGTGGCGTCGTCGACGGCGGCGAGGATGATCAGTACGCAGTCGGCGCCCCATGCGCGGGCTTCGACGATCTGGTAGGGGTCGAACATGAAGTCCTTGCGCAGGGCCGGGAGTGCGGTGGCGGCGCGGGCGGCTTCGAGGTGTTCGGGTGCCCCTTGGAAGGAGGGGGTGTCGGTCAGTACGGAGAGGCAGGTGGCGCCGCCGGCTTCGTAGGCGGTGGCGAGGGCGGGCGGGTCGAAGTCGGCGCGGATGAGTCCCTTCGAGGGGCTCGCTTTTTTGATCTCGGCGATGAGCGCGTGGTCGCCTTGGGCGATGCGGCGTTCGATCGCGGCGAGGAAGCCGCGGGGGGCGGGGGCGGCCTGGGCTTCCTTTTCGAGTGCGGCCAGGGGGCGGGCGCGCTTGGCGGCGGCGATTTCCTCGCGCTTGTAGGCTTCGATCCTGGTCAGCAGGTCGGCCATGTCGGGGGTCCTCTCGTGGGGTACGGGCCGGGTTCCGCGTGGAGTGTTCAGGCGTTCGAGACGGCTATCAGGCGGTCGAGGCGGCGGTGGGCTTCTCCGGTGTCGATCGACTTGGTGGCGAGTTCGATGCCGTGGGGCAGTTCCTCGGCCCGGCCGGAGACGACGAGCGCGGCGGCCGCGTTGAGGGTGGCGATGTCGCGGTAGGGGCCCTTTTCTCCTTGGAGGACTCCGCGGAGGGCTGCGGCGTTGCCTTGGGCGTCGCCGCCTTTGAGCATGTCGGGGGTGGCGCGTCGCAGGCCCAGCTCCTCGGGGGTCACCTGGAAGGTGCGGATGTCGCCGTGGTCGAGGGAGGCGATGGTGGTGGGGCCCGTGGTGGTGATTTCGTCGAGTCCGTCGGAGCCGTGGACGACGTAGGCGCGGACGGAGCCGAGTTCGCCCAGTACCTGTGCGAGGGGTTCGACCCAGTGCTGTGCGTAGACGCCGACCATCTGTCGTCGTACGCCGGCCGGGTTGAGGAGGGGGCCGAGCAGGTTGAAGATGGTGCGGGTGCCGAGTTCGATCCGGGTGGGGCTCATGTGTTTGAGCGCCGGGTGGTGGTCGGGGGCGAACATGAAGCCGATGCCGGCTTCGGCGAGGCAGCGTTCGATGGCGTCGGGGGCGAGGTGGACGCGGACGCCGAGGGCGGCGAGGACGTCGGCGGCGCCGCAGCGTGAGGACAGTGCCCGGTTGCCTTGTTTGGCGACGGGGACGCCGGCTCCGGCGACGATGAAGGCCGCGCAGGTGGAGATGTTGTAGGAGCCGGAGGAGTCGCCGCCGGTGCCGAGGAGGTCGATGGCGCCGGGGGGTGCGTCGACGGTGCGCATCTGGGAGCGCATGGTGGTGACGGCTCCGGTGATCTCCTCGACGGTCTCGCCGCGCATGCGCAGCGCCATCAGCAGGGCGCCCATCTGGGAGGGGGTGGCTTCGCCCGTCATCATGCGGTCGAAGGCCCGGGCGGATTCCTCGCGTGTCAGCGTGGCGCCGGTCGCGACCTTGCCGATCAGGGCCTTGAATTCTTCCATGGGCTTCTCCTTGGGGCGGGCCCCGGTCCGACGGCACGATGTGCGTTCTGCCCCGGCGTCATCGGTCGTCGGGGCCATGGTGGCGTTCGTGTGGGGTCGGTCGGGCGTGGTGTTTCAGCCGAATACGCCGCTCGGGGTGAGGGGGTCGTCACCGGTGGCGGGCAGGGGCTGGTCCCAGCCGAGTTCGACGTTCTCGCGCCGGAAGGGTGTCCGGTCGGTGAGCGCGGTGTTCAGGGTGCGGGCGAAGAGATGGCCGCTGTGGACGGCCGCGGCGATGATGCCGGGGGCGAGGCAGTCGCCGAGGCGGACGACGCGGCGGATGCCGACGGCCTTCAGGGCGTCGTCGCCGAGGTCCAGCAGGCCGGTGTAGAGCTCGTCGCGCGGGGTGGAGCCGGTGACGACCACGAGGGCGTCGGCGGGCGCGGTGGTTTCGCGGCCGGTGTAGACGCAGGTCAGGTGGGCGGTGCCGGCTTCGGTGCGGCTGAGCGCGGTCGCGGTGCGGACGTGGGCGCACTTCTCCATGACGCGTCGTTGGACGCGTTTTTGCTCGGCGGTGAACTGGGTGTAGGCCGAGACGGTGCTTTCGGGCGTGACGAAGGTGACCTCGCAGCCGTGGGCGGCGAGGCGTTCGGCGATGACGCCGCCCATGTAGTAGTGGTCGTCGTCGAAGAGGACGACGCGGCCGGTGGGCAGGCGGGAGTCCATGATGTCGTCCGGTGTGAAGACCGGGAGCTGCCCGAGGCCGGCGATGGGGTCGCTGTGGGTGCGGCCCACGCCGTCGGCGCGCCAGGTGGCGCCGGTGGCGAGGGCGATGAGGGTGGACTCGGCTTCGAGGACCATGTCGGCGCTGATGTCGTTGTCGGGCAGCAGCTGGACGTTGGGCATCTTGCGGAGCTGGGTCAGGCGCCAGTCGCGGACGCGGGCCCAGGTGCCGAGGCCGGGCAGGCGGCATTCGCGGTTGACGCGGCCGCCGAGTTCGCGGCCGCGGTCGGCGAGCATGACGCTGTAGCCGCGCTGGCCGAGGGCGCGGGCCGCTTCGAGGCCGGCGGGGCCGGCGCCGACGATGAGGACGGTGTCGTCGGTGTCCTTGGGCGGGATGTGTTCGGGGTGCCAGCCGCGGCGCCATTCCTCGCCCATGGTGGGGTTCTGGGTGCAGCGCATGGGCACGCCGGCCCGGTCGCCGGCGACGCAGATGTTACAGCCGATGCATTCGCGGATGTCGTCGAAGCGGCCTTCCTGGATCTTGCGGGGCAGGAAGGGGTCGGCGATGGAGGGGCGGGCGGCGCCGATGAGGTCGAGGGTGCCGCCCTTGATCATGGAGACCATGGTGTCGGGTGAGGTGAAGCGGCCGACGCCGACGACGGGTTTGCTGGTGACGCTTTTGACGAACTTGATGTACTGCTCTTGGTATCCCTCGTCGCTGAAGCGTGCGGTGCTGCCGTCGTAGTCGAAGTTGCTGAGGTTGACGTCCCACAGGTCGGGGAGTTCGGCGAGCATCTCGATGACGTCGCGGCCCTCGTCCTCGTCGCCGCCGGTGCCCATGAGTCCGTCGACGCCGAAGCGGATGGCGACCGCGCAGGTGTCACCGACGGCCTCCTTGGCGTCCTCGACGAGTTCGCGCAGGAAGCGGGCGCGGTTCTCGAGGCTGCCGCCGTATTCGTCGGTGCGGTGGTTGTGGCGGCGGGAGAGGAAGTGGATGGGCAGCGTCATGTCGTGGCCGGCGTAGACGTAGATGATGTCGAAGCCGGCGCGTTGGGCGTTGACCGCGGCGGTGCGGTACCAGCGGCGGGCCGCGCGGATGTCGTTCTTGTCCATGGCGCGGGCGGTGGCCGGGAAGACGCCCCGGGTGGGCCGCAGGCTGGGGGCGATGGGTATCGCCCGGCTCTCCAGGTTGCCGACGTGGGAGCCGTTGTGCACCAACTCCACCGCCGCCAGGGCCTCGTGTTCGTGGATGAGACCGGTGGCGCGGGCGAGGTAGGGGATGTCCTTCTCGTCCCAGAGGCGGAGTTCGCGTTGGTGGTTTCCGGAGTAGTGCACGTCGCACTGTTCGGTGGAGACGACGCCCCAGCCGCCTTCGGCCTTCACCCCGCGCATCGCGGCCATAGAACTGGGAAAGGCACGTCCCATGCCGTTGCAGTGGGGTACCTGGAAGAAGCGGTTCTTGGCGGTGACGGGGCCGATCCGTAAAGGTTCGAAGAGAATGTCGTAGCGGGTGGGGCGGGTCATTGGTTCTCCGTTGCGTGGCGCAGCTGTCGCGGTGTTCCGGGTTCTGCGGCGGGCGGTGCTACGGGGTGGGGTAGGCCCGCGCGCCGAATATGGCGCTGCCCACGCGGACGTGTGTGGCGCCGGATTCGATGGCGGACGCGTAGTCCGTGCTCATGCCCATGGACAGGCAGTCGAGTCCGTTGCGGGCGGCGATCTTCGCGAGTTGGGCGAAGTGCGGCTCGGGCGGTTCACCGGCCGGGGGAATGCACATGAGGCCCACGACGTCGAGGGCGTAGCTTTCCCGGCAGGTGGTCAGCAGGCTGTCGGCGTCGTCGGGCAGGACGCCGGCTTTTTGCGGTTCGGCTCCGGTGTTGACCTGGACGAACATCTTCGGCCGGCGGCCTTGCTTGTCGCATTGTTTGGCGAGGGCCTCGCAGAGGCCGGGGCGGTCGACGGAGTGGATGACGTCGAACAGTGCCACGGCTTCACGGGCCTTGTTGGACTGCAGGGGCCCGATCAGATGCAGTTCGACCTCGGGGAACCGCTCCCGCAGGGGCGGCCATTTGGCCTTGCCCTCTTGGACGCGGTTTTCGCCGTAGACGTTGTGGCCGGCCAGGATGGTCTGCTCGATGGTGTCCGCGGGGACGGTTTTCGAGGCGGCGACGAGGGTCACCGAGGCGAGGTCGCGCTGGGCCCGGGCGCAGGCGTCGGCGATGGCGCGTCGTACTGTCGCGAGCCCGTGTGCCGGGTCGGTCGGGCTTATGTTGCCGGGTGTGGACATCAGAGGGTCTCCTCACACACGTATCAGAATTCCAGCCGGCGCTCCGCGGTGCTGATCCGCAGGGCGCCGGTGAGGTGCACGCCGGCTTCGGTCAGCCCGGATTTCAGCTCGCGTTCGAGCGCGTCGAGGTCCTCCGGGGCAGTGGCGTGGTGTGCCTCGGCGACGATCAGTACGCGGTCGGTCTGTGCGGATACGACGGATCGGGCGCTTTGCCGGAAGGTCCAGCGCCGGGAGTGTGCGTGGTTTTCCGGGTCGGCGAAGACGACCTCGTTCGGCAGGGGGTTCTCGATGTCGCCCTGGAAGGTCTCGTAGGTCTCGGTGCCGTCGGCGTGGCGGACGGTGATGCCTTCGGAGATCTTCGCGCAGTCGAATGCGGCGATGGGGATGGCGGAGGACATCGAGGCGTAGTTGAGGTAATCCACGAGGGGGTGGAAGCTCGGCATGCTGCGCTCTTTGCGGTAGCGCCTGAGCAGTGCTTCCGAGGCGCACCGGTACTGGGTGGGCTTCAGTCCCATTTTCGAGAAGGCTTCGCGCCAGGAGGCGATGGCGGGCATCTCGGATTCGGGTCCCGAGGCCAGTCGTTGTTCGACCTTGGGGGTGAGTTTTTCGATGCGGGCCGGGTCGCTCTTCATGTCGAGGACGTTGTCGATGACCATCGTCAGGGCGTGCAGGCTCGGGTGAGCGGTCCAGACGGAGTCGGCGTGCGTGAAATACATGTGTGCTGTCCTCGATTGCCTTACGGGTAGAGCCGTGTGGTGTTCCAGTCGCCTTCCGGCTTGTCCCTTTGGAAAACGAGCCGGTCATGCAGACGGAACGGCCTGTCCGTCCAGAACTCGATGGACAGCGGCCTGATGCGGTAGCCGGACCAGTGCGGCGGGCGCGGTACGTCGTCGGGGAATCGGGTGGCTTCGCGGGCCACGGCTTCCTCGAGTTCGGCGCGGCTGGCCAGGGGCTGGGACTGCCGGCTGGCCCAGGCGCCGAGGCGGCTGTCGCGGCGGCGGGAGGCGAAGTAGGCGTCGGCCTCGGCGGCGGTGGTGGGCTCGACGGGGCCGCGGAAGCGTATTTGCCGTCGCAGGGATTTCCAGTGGAGTACGCCCGCGGCCTGCATGTTGTCGCGGAGTTCGGTGCCCTTGCGCGACTGGGTGTTGGTGTAGAAGACGAAGCCGTCGGCGTCGAAGCCCTTGAGGAGGACCATGCGGACGTCGGGCAGGCCGTCGGTGTCGGCGGTGGCGATGGCCATGGCGTTGGCGTCGTTGATCTCGGCGGCTTCGGCCGCTTCGAGCCATTGGCCGAAGAGGGTGATGGGGTCGGTGGCGTCGTGCGGTGAGGGGATGTCGTACGCCGGGGTGTCGGGCGTCGGGGGCTGCATGGGTGTCGCTCCTCGCTGGGGCATCGCGTGGGTGAAGGAGGGAAGCATCGGGCGCCGGGGGTGTGGTCCCCCGGCGCTCCGGAGTGCTTCAGCGCTTGAGTTCCTTCTTCTCCGCGAGGAGGTTGCGCCATTTGTCGAGGTCGTCGCCGCGGGAGGTGACCATGTGTGCCGTGCCGGCGGTGTCGACGAGTACTTCCGCGGCCGGCGGGATGTTGAGGAATTCCATGTGCTGGGTCGCGCAGTAGGCGCCGACGTCGAGGATGACGAGGTGGCTGTCGGCGTCGACTCCGGCGGGGACCCGGTATTCGCCGGGGAGGATGTAGTCGTGGCGCAGGATGCTGCGGCCGCGCAGTGCCGCCGAGATGCCGTCGGTGTCGTCGGCGAGGGGGATTTCCTTCATGTCCGCGTCGAGGAAGACCACGTTGTGGCGGCGGTCCCGCAGCTGTGCGGAGGGCATGAGCATGCGGGAGCCGTCGGTGACGACGAGGCTGCCGACGGCGTTGGTGATGACGTTGCGCTTGACGCCGAGCAGCAGGGCGCCGGTGTCGGCGAGTACGTCCCGGGCGGGCTCGAAGAGGAACTTGACGTGGTCCGGGATCTCCATGCGGTCCGCGATGTCCCGCAGCGCCTTGAAGTATTCGTTCCAGTCGAAGTGCTTGGTGGTCTCGTCCCAGGCTTCGTAGACGAAGCCGTGGCCGCCGGCGAAGTTGATGGACTTCGCGTGGGGGAAGTGGGTCTTGAAGATCTCGAACTGCTTCTCGATGACGCCGATCATCTCGTCGCGCGAGTTTCCGCTGCCGCAGTAGACCTCGAAGCATTCGAGTTCGCGGTCGTACTGCTCGAGCAGGTCGGAGAGGCGCTTGAGTTCGCTGTACTTGATGCCGGGCTTGCCGGAGTCGAGGCTGTCGATGCGGGCGCTGATGGTGGGGGCATTGGTCCGCAGCGAGTAGGCGACCTCGTCGAGGCTGGAGAGGAAGGTCGGGTGGCCCGCCTGGTCCCAGAAGCCGATCTCTTCGTCGGAGACGTGGCCGGGGGAGACGATGAACTTGTCGAATCCGTACTCGCGCAGGATCCGGTATTCGCTGGGCAGTTGCAGAAGCAGGCCGACTCCCATCTGCTGGAGCGGCCTCAATACATGGGGATTAGAGTTCGGGAAGAAGGGGACATACAATTCGACTCGGGAGTCGAGTCCGACGGCTTTGGCGGCGTCCTGGATGCGGCCGACGTTCTTTAATATCTGGGCTTCGCTGTAGATAAAGACCGGTGTACCCACCTGGTCGGCGATCGCTTTGAGGTCGATCTCGTTGACCCAACAGTGGGTCAATTTACAGGAGTTCGCGGTGGTCACGTACCCTCACTCTCCGGTGGCGCAAGATCTCTGGCCATGGATGATCTTGTTTTGAGATCTTGGGGTGCTGAAATACAGATTTATCAGTGTCCGGCCCGGGAACACAAGACTTCAAGAAGATCCACTTACCGCTTCAGAACCGGGAGCGCTGATTCCGAATTAGGGGCGATACGAAGCGGCTTTGCCGCATCGGCTGAGTACGCGCGCACGTGCTTTCAGTGGCCGACAGGGACGGTACGAAGCGTCGACGGGACGCTGAGGGATGAGATCGTCCGTAAGCGGGCAGGCGGATGGTGGCCGCTCACCGGTGGCCGAAGTCTACATCCACACAGGCGAGTTGGCGCCGGATCAAGACAGTCCGATCTTCGGCTCCGGTCACCGCGCCGAGCGGGCGGCTTCGATGAACTCCCTGATCAGAGCAGGGTCCTTGACGCCTCGACGGGCCTCCACCCCGCTGGAGACGTCCACGCCCCACGGCGCGATCGTGCGCATGGCCCGCGCTACGTTCCGCGGGGTGAGGCCGCCTGCGAGAAGCCAGCGTCCGGTGGGCGGGGTGAAGCGGTCGTCGGCCCAGTTCCACGGCAGGCCCGCGCCGGGGTCGGGGGCGTCGAGCAGGAGGTGGTCCTCCCCCAGTTCGCCGCAGCGAGGGATCCGCCCGCCGTCGGAGGAGGTGGCACGGATCAGCGTCCACCCGTGCGGCCGCAAGGTGTCGTAGTAGTCACGGCCTTCGTCGCCGTGCAGTTGTACGGAGCGGACCCCGCTCGCGAGCGCGAGGTCCCGCACCCGGTCCACGGGCTGTCGGCGGAAGACACCGACGGTCAGTACCCGCTCGGGTACCCGCCGGGCCAGCCTTTCCGCTGTGGCGGCGTCCACCTGGCGGGGGCTGTCGGCGAAGACGAAGCCGATCGCGTCGGCTCCGGCCTCGACCGCGGTGTCCACGTCCTCGGCGGTGCGCAGGCCGCAGATCTTGATGAACGGCGACGGGCTCATGGTTACTGTCCTTCCTCGACCACCGCCCATCCAAGCGCGGCCGGCCCCCTTGCGCCAGTGGCCGGAAGGGCCCGCCCTGCGGCGTGTCCCCCGGCTACCGCTGGGAGGTGCACCTCCACGGCCCGCCGGAGGGGAAGTCAGTGGACGGGCAGTTGGCGCGGAATGGTGCGCCGGTTCTCCGGTGTCCGGTGCTGCGGGCGCGGCTGGGGGCGCGGCTCCAGCCCGAACGTCGAGAAGGCGGTCCGTTCTGGCAGGTCGTAGGCCGTCTTCCCGGTGATGGAGTTGAGGATGACGGCGCTGCGCCAGGCGGCGAGGCCGAGGTCGGCGGCGCCGACGCCGTGGGTGTGGCTTTCGGCGTTCTGGACGTGGACGGCGCCCTTGACGTGGGGGTCGAGGACGAGCCGGTGGTGCTCGTCGATCCGGGGGCGGTCGGCGGAGTCGCGCCGGATGTAGGGGTCCAGGGAGGCGAGGAGTGTGTCGACGCGGCGCTCGCGGTAGCCGGTGGCCAGGACGACGGCGTCGGTGGTGAGGCGGGAGCGGCTGCCCTGCTGGGCGTGTTCGAGGTGGAGTTCGACGCGGGTGGTGCCGACGCGCCCGGCGGTGCGGACGAAGACGCCGGGGGTCAGGACGGTGTCCGGCCAGCCGCCGTGCAGGCTGCGGCGGTAGAGCTCGTCGTGGATGGTGGCGAGGGTATCAGCGGCGACGCCCCGGTGGAGCTGCCACTGACGCGGCAGGGCCTGGTCCCGTACGGACTCGGGCAGGGCGTGGAAGTAGCGGGTGTAGTCGGGGGTGAAGTGCTCCAGGCCGAGCTTGCTGTATTCCATGGGGGCGAAGGAGGGGCTGCGGGCGAGCCAGTGCAGCTTCTCGCGGCCGGCGGGGCGGCGGCGGAGGAGGTCGAGGAAGACCTCGGCGCCCGACTGGCCCGCGCCGATGACGGTGATGTGGTCGGCGGCTAGGAGTCGCTCGCGGTGGTCGAGGTAGTCGGCGGAGTGGATGACGGGGACGGCGGGGGCGTCGACGAGGGGCCGCAGGGGGTCGGGGACATATGGGGTGGTGCCGACGCCGAGGACGAGGTTGCGGGCGTAGCTGCGGCCGAGGGCCTCGGCTTCGCCGTCGGTGTCGAGCCGGGTGTAGTCGATCTCGAACAGGACCCGCTCGGGGTTCCAGCGGACGGCGTCGATCTGGTGGCCGAAGTGGAGTCCGGTCAGGGATTCGCTGACCCAGCGGCAGTAGGCGTCGTACTCGGCGCGCTGGATGTGGAAGCGCTCGGCGAAGTAGAAGGGGTAGAGGCGCTCGCGGGTCTTGAGGTAGTTGAGGAAGGTCCAGGGGCTGGCGGGGTCGGCGAGGGTGACGAGGTCGGCGAGGAAGGGGACTTGGAGGGTGGTGTCGTCGATGAGCAGGCCGGGGTGCCATTGGAAGACCCGACTCTGGTCGTAGAAGGCGGTGCGCAGGTCCGGGAGGGAGTGGGCGAGGGCGGCGAGCGAGAGGTTGAAGGGGCCGATGCCGATGCCGGCGAGGTCGAAGGGCTGGTCGGGGGCGGTGACGGGGGGCGGAGGGTTGGTCATCGGGGCGTGTGGCCTTCCACGAGTGCGAGCAGGGTGTCGAGATCGTCGGGGCGAGTGTGGGGGTTGAGGAGGGTCGCCTTGAGCCAGAGGCCCTCGCGGGTGGTGGCGCGGCCGAGGACGGCGGCGCCGCGGTCCAGAAGGCGGCGTCTGGTGGCGGCGACGGTGCGGTCGTCGGTGCCGGTGGGGCGGAAGAGAACCGTGCTGAGGGTGGGGCGGGCATAAAGCTCGAAGGCGGGGTGGGCCTCGATGCGGTCGGCCAGGAGCTGCGCGGTGGCGCAGACCCGCTCGACGAGATCGCCCAGACCGCGGCGGCCGAGGGCGCGGAGGGTGACGGCGATCTTGAGGATGTCGGGGCGCCGGCTGGTGCGCGGGGAGCGGCCGAGGAGGTCGGGGTGGCCGGCCGCCAGGTCGTCGGCGGGGTTGAGGTACGGGGCCTGGTGGGCGAGGGGGGCGAGCCGGGTGGCGTCGGGCACGGCGAGGAGGCCGGCGGCGATGGGCTGCCAGCCGAGTTTGTGGAGGTCGAGGGTGACGGTCCGGGCGCGGTCGAGGCCGTCGAGCGCGGGGCGCAGGGTGTCGCTGAACAGCAGCGGTCCGCCGTAGGCGGCGTCGATGTGCAGAGGGGTGTCGTGGGCGTCGCAGAGGTCGGCGAGTTTGGGGAGCGGGTCGATGCGGCCGGTGTCGGTGGTGCCCGCGGTGGCGACGACGAGGGTGGGGGCGCCCTGACGGCCGCGGAGGTCGTCGAGGGCGGCGGCGAGGTCGGCGGGGTCGAGGACGCCGGTGGGGGTGGGCAGGATCCGCGGGGCGGGCAGCCCGAGGAGCCAGGCGGCGCGCTGGACGCTGTGGTGGGCGTTGGCCCCGCAGACGACGGTCAGGGGCGTGGCGGTGTGGGTGCGGGCGGCTTCGCGGGCGAGGAGCAGGGCGAGCTGGTTGGACTCGGTGCCGCCGGTGGTGACGAGGGCGTCGGGGGCCGGCCCTGTGGGGTGGACGAGGGCGGCGAGGGCGCGGGTGGTGAGGGTTTCCAGGGCGGAGGCGGCGGGGGCCTGGTCCCAGGAGTCCAGAGAGGGGTTGAGGGCGTCGGCGGCGAGATCGGCGGCGACGGCCAGGGCGAGCGGCGGGCCGTGCAGATGGGCGGCGCAGCGTGGGCCGGCGGGGTCGGCGGAGCCTTCGGCGAGGGCGCGGACGAGGGTGCGCAGGGCTTCGTGCGCGCCGGTGCCGTGCTCGGGGAGCGCGGGGCCGACGGCGGTGCGCAGCCGGGCGGTGACGGCGTGCGGGCCACCGGGCGGGAAGGGGCCGCCGCGGGCGGTGGCGCCCTGGCCGAGGGCGTGCAGGACGGTGTCCAGCAGGGGGCGCAGCGCGCGGGGTCCTTCGGTGCCGCCCGCGAGGGGTGCGGGGGTCTGGTCGGCGCCGGGCGCAGGCATGGGCGTGCCCCTTATGGGTTGGGTTATCGCATGTTCCGACTGGTCCGGGCAGGGCTAATCGCCTCAAGTTACTGGCGTCGCACACTCGGTGACCATGGGGCCTCGGGGTTTCGCCCGATGGTGGTACGCGGGGTTGGGACGGTGTGCCAGTCCGTACCACCGCTGCGCGGTGGTTTGTCCTCAATCTCCCCCAGCTACCGCTGGGAGGTACCCCCAGGGGCTGGTGTGGGCTGGGCTCAGCCACCTCCAGCCTGTCCGGCGCTTGAGGACGCGCCCGCAGGGCGCCCGCCGCCGCAGGCGGCACCACCGGCCGGTGGCCGACGAACCGCCGGAGGCCGCTGGCACCGCCGCTGCGCGGCGGTCGTCCTCAAGCGCCGGACGGGCTGGGTTTGGCTGAGCCCAGCCGAATCAAGCCCGGCCCGTAGCCGAAGAACCGCCGGAGGCTGCCGGCACCACCGGCCGGTAGCCGGAGATCCGCCGGACAGGCCGAAGCGGACTCGGGGCGCGGCTTCGACTAATCTGCACCCATGGCCATGAAACTTGCTATCGACGTCGGTCCGCTCAAGCCCGAGCTCGCGCCGCTCATCCTGGGGCTGGTGCTCTTCTTCATCCTTTTCGCCGTGATGGCGAAGCTGATCCTGCCCCGGATCAACAAGGTCCTCACCGAGCGTGAGGAGGCCACCGACGGCCGCTTCGAGGAGGCCGAGGAGACGCGTGCCGAGGCGGCGCGGGTCCACGCCGAGTACCAGGAGCTGCTGGCCGAGGCGCGGCACGAGGCCGCCCGGCTGCGTCAGGAGTCGGTCGAGCAGGGCACGGCGATCATCGCCGAGCTGCGGGCCGAGGGCCAGCGTCAGCGCGAGGAGATCATCGCCGCGGGTCACGCGGTGATCGACGCGGAGCGTGCGGTCGCCGAGGCCGAGCTGCGTCAGCAGGTCGGCGTGCTGGCCACCGACCTGTCGGGCCGCATCGTCGGCGAGTCGGTCACGGACTTCGCCCGCGAGAGCGGTGTCGTGGACCGCTTCCTGGAGGAGCTGCGTACGGCCCAGCCGTCGGACGCCGCGACCGACAAGCGCGTCTGACCGTCGAGACAACCGGCCAAGGCTCCCGCACCCCCTGAAGGGGTGCGGGAGCCTCGTCGTTTTCCGGGGCGTCTACGCCCGCGCCCGGTCGCCGTTCCTGATCTTCAAGGCGCGGCGCAGGTCGTCGAGCTGGTCGGCGAGCTTGCGGCGCAGGGCGGGGGTGGGGTCGCCCTCGCGCAGGCAGGTCTCGCCGAGGCGCAGGGTCTCGGCCTCTACCAAGGGGTGCGGAAAGCCGTGGAAGCCCGCCGCGATGGCGAGGGCGGGGCCGCGGCGGGCCGCGAGGGTGACGGCGGCGGGGAAGTAGCGCTCGCGGTAGGGGCGGACGAGGTCGAGCTGTTCGGGCTGCCAGAAGCCTTGGGCGGTGGCGGTGAAGAGGTAGTTGGACAGCTCGGCGGGCTCAGCCGGTTCGCCGGGGCCGCCGGGGCGGTCCTCGCCGGGGTACATGGCCCGCCAGGCGGCGGCCTTGGCGGTGGCATCGGGGAGCGCGGCGTGGCATCGGGCGGCGCCCTCCTGGCCGGTGGCGCTGGGGTCGCGGGCGAGTTCGGCGTCGATGGCGTCGGGGGTGGTGGCGCCGAGGACGGCGAGGCGGGCGAGGGCGCGCCAGCGCAGTTCGGGGTCGAGGGCGGGGCCGCCGGGGACGGTGCCGGCGGTCAGCCAGTCCTGGAGGGTGCCGGGGGCGGTGGCGCTGTCGATGAGGGTGCGGACGGCGGTCAGGCGTAGCCCTTGGGCGTCGGTGCGGCCGGTGCCGTCGGTGCGGCTCAGCAGGTCGTGGGCGAGGTCGGTGAGGGTGTCCAGGGTGGTGGGGCGGTCGGTGGCCGGGGTGTAGCGGTCGGCGATCTGGGTGCGGGCGAAGCCGAGGACGCCTTGGGCGATGGCGATGTCGCTCTCGTGCGGGATGTGCGCGCGGGCGGCATCCAGGTAGGCGGCGGGGGCCAGCTCGCCGTCGCGGACCATGTCGCGGGCGGCGTTCCAGACGACGGCGCGGGCGAGGGGGTCGGGCAGGCCGGAGAGCGTGCGCAGGGCGGTGTCCCAGGAGCCCGCGTCGAGGCGCACCTTGGCGTAGGTGAGGTCGCCGTCGTTGACGAGGAGCAGGGCTGGGCGGGGACCGGTGAAGGTGCGGGTCACGGTGCCGCCGCCGGCGGGCACGTCGGTGGGGAGGCGGTCGCGGCGGACGAGGGCCCGGGGGTCGTCCGGGGCGTGGTCGTAGAGGCCGATGGCGAGGTGGTGCGGGCGGCTGCCGTCGTGGTGGAGGTCGAGCTGCCAGCCGGCCGGGCCGTCGGCGGCGGCCTCGCCGGGGCCGTCCTCGGTGATGTGGGGGGTGAGGGTGTCGACGCCGCTGGTGCGCAGCCAGGTGTCGGCCCAGGCGTGGACGTCGCGGTCGGAGGCGCGGGCGAGGGAGTCGATGAAGTCGGCGAGGGTGGCGTTGCCGAAGCGGTGGCGGGCGAAGTGGTCGTTGATGCCGGCGAGGAAGTCCTTCTCGCCGAGCCAGGCGACGAGTTGCCGCAGGGCGCTCGCGCCCTTGGCGTAGGAGATGCCGTCGAAGTTGAGCAGGGCCGAGGCGGTGTCGCGGACGGCGTCGGGGGCGGGGGCCACGGGGTGGGTGGTGGGGCGTTGGTCGGCGTCGTAGCCCCAGCTCTTGCGGGCGACGGCGAAGTCGGTCCACGTACCGGTGAAGGGGGTGGCTTCGGAGAGGACCTGGTAGCCCATGTATTCGGCGAAGGACTCGTTGAGCCAGATGTCGTCCCACCACTGGAGGGTGACGAGGTCGCCGAACCACATGTGGGCCATTTCGTGGGCGATGACCATGCCGCGGGTCTGGCGCTCGGTGTCGGTGACGGCGGAGCGGAAGACGAATTCGTCGCGGAAGGTGACGAGGCCGGGGTTCTCCATGGCGCCGGCGTTGAACTCGGGGACGAACGCCTGGTCGTAGGAGTCGAACGGGTAGGGCTCGTCGAAGATCTGGTGGTAGCGGTCGTAGCAGCGGCGGGTGATGTCGAAGAGTTCGTCGGCGTCGGCGTCGAGGTGGGGGGCGAGGGACCGGCGGCAGTGGAGGGCGAAGGGCAGTCCGGCGTGTTCGGTGCGCACGGTGTGCCAGGGGCCGGCGGCGAAGGCGACGAAGTAGGTGCTCAGTGGTGCGGTGGTGGCGAGCTGCCAGCGGCCGTCGGCCGGGTCGCCGACGCGGGTGGCGATGGCGTTGCCGAGGACGGTCCACCGGGGCGGGGCGGTGACGGTCGCGTCGAAGACGGCTTTGAGGTCGGGCTGGTCGAAGGCGGCGAAGACGCGTTGGACGTCGTCGAGGAAGCACTGGGTGTAGAGGTAGGTCTCGCCGTCGGCGGGGTCGGTGAAGCGGTGCATGCCCTCCCCGGTGCGGGAGTAGGCCATGTCGGCCTCGACGCGCAGTTCGTGCTCCCCGGGGGTGAGGGTGAGGGGGAGCCGGTTGTCGTCGAGCGTGGTGAGGTCGAGGGGGTGGCCGTCGAGGGTGGCGCGGTGCAGGGCCGCGGGGCGGACCTCGACGAAGGTGGTGCCCGCCGCGCGTGCGGTGAAGCGGATGACGGTGGTGGAGCCGAAGTGCGCGTCGCCGCGCGTGAGATCGAGGTCGATCGCGTAGCGGTGGACGGTGAGCAGTCGGGCTCGGTGCTGCGCTTCTTCGCGCGTGAGTACGGGCATGGGGTCATGCTGCCGTATCGCTGGGCGCTGGCCCATGGTGTTTCGGGTCCCGCCCCCGGGGGGGGGCTTGCCGCGCCGCGTGCGGTGCCCGTGCTGTGTCCTCAATCGCCGGACGGGCTGGAAACCCAGCCCGTCCGGCGATTGAGGACACAGCACAGCAGCCCGTCCGGCGATTGAGGACCGGGGTCCGGGGCGGAGCCCCGGTGGTGGGCTATGCCCGGGCGATCGTCTCGTGGTGGCGGATGACCTCGGCGATGATGAAGTTGAGGAACTTCTCGGCGAACGCGGGGTCGAGCTTGGCGTTCTCGGCCAGCTCGCGGAGCCGGGTGATCTGCCGGGCCTCACGGGCGGGGTCGGCGGGCGGCAGTTTGTGGGCGGCCTTGAGGTGGCCGACCTGCTGGGTGCATTTGAACCGCTCGGCGAGCATGTGGATCACCGCGGCGTCGATGTTGTCGATGCTGTCGCGCAGCCGGCCCAGCTCGGCGCGCACGGACTCGTCGTCGGTGCCGTGGGCACCGCTGAAGCTGTTGGCACTGTCGGTCATGTCCACCGACCCTATGCGGGCGGGAGCGGTCCGATGACCGGTGGGTGCTCCGGGTCGGGTACGCACCGGCTCCAGCCGCCGGGGACGCTGCGGCCCTGGCGCTCGCGGAACCGTACCGGGGCGGTGCCGACGCGGCGGGCGAAGAGCCGGCTGAAGTAGGCGGGGTCGGTGTAGCCGACGCGGCGGGCGACGGCGGAGACGGGCAGTTCGGTGGCGGCGAGGAGTTCCTTGGCGCGGCCCAGGCGGATGGCCAGGAGGTAGTCCTTCGGGCTGCATCCGGCGCCGCGTTTGACGGCGGAGCGCAGTGCGGCGGGGGTCATGCCGTGCCGGGCGGCGTGTTCGGTGACGGACAGCGGCAGGAACGCGTCGCGGGCGAGGGCCCGCAGGACGGGTTCGCCGTCGTCGCCGAGGTCGGCGCGGGCGTGGTGGAGGGCGACGAGGAGTTCGTGGACGGCGGCGGAGGTCTCCACTTCGAGGAGGGGGTTGCCGCGGTGGGCGGCGCGGGCGATGCGGGCGACGGCGGCGCGGGCGGCGGTGGTCTCGGTGAGGGGGACGAGGGGCCGGCCGGGTTCGATGAGGCCGAGTTCGGTGTAGGCGGCGACGGCGGGGCCGGTGAAGTCGACGAAGCTCTCGTCCCAGCCGCTGCCGGGTCCGGCGCCGTAGTGATGGGAGACGCCGGGGCTGAGCCACAGGAGTGCGGGTGCGGTGACGGTGCGGGTGCGGCCGTCGGGGGTGCGCAGCCAGCCGGTCCCGGCGCTGACGACGACGGCGACGTGGTGGTCGAGGGTGCGGGGTCCGACGGCGGGGAGGGCGCCGTGCTGGAGGCCGACGCCGAGGCAGACCAGGCCGAGCCGGTGGTGGACCGGGCCGGGCGTGAAGTACCGCATCCAGGTGTGATACACGCGTGTGGGCCTCCTGCTCCGCCTGCGTTCCGGCACGCAGCGCCGATCTTCGCCGATGGGCCTCCCGCCCGCCAGGGGGCGGGGGCGGTCGGCCGGACGGCGTGAGCGGCGGTGGCGGGAGGGGCCCGGGGCCCGAGGTCCCCGTTGGTCACCGGCCGATGGCGGTGACCAACGGGGCGGGCCCCGGGTCGTGTCCGCGAAGGAGCGCCGTACGCCCGCGGGGCGTGGCCCGGGGCGTCTGGTGCGTGCGACCGCGAGGCGGAGGGCCGCCCTGGTACTGGACGTACTCGGGCGGGCCCGACAACGCGCCGTTCGCCCGCCGGGCCAGGCGGGACTTCGCGGACCCGGCCTGGGGGCTACTGTCCGAGGTCGTGCACGGTGAAGCCGTCGAGGACGAACTCCGCGGTCTGGCTGTCCCCTGTTTTCCGCAGGCCCACCCATGCCTCGCCGGCCCCGGGTGCGGTGAATTCGTGGGTGTGGGTGGTGGGGCGGGTGGCGACGGGCAGGGGGGTGCGGGTGAGTTCCCGCGCCCGGGGTTCGTCGACGGCCGTGACCCAGGCGTACTGGCCGGCCGCCTCGTTCTCGTAGCGGAAGGCCACCCGGTAGCGGTGTCCGGGGAGGAAGCGGACGGTGTGCGGGACCGTGCGGTAGACCAGGCCCGGGTTCTCGCCGCGTGATTTGAGGGACTGGGTGCCGTCGATGACGTCGTCGACGGCTTTGCCGTTCCAGCCGCGTTGGGTGTAGGGGGCGTGCCGTTGGGCGATGTGGGTGCGGGGGTCGGTGGTGCCGCCCGCGTCGCCCTTGACGAAGGGGCCCCATCCTTGGGGGACGTTCTCGAAGTCCTCGTGGACGAGGGCGTCGTGGACGAGGGCGTCGTGGGCCGGGCGGCGGTGGGTGGCCACGATCCGGACGTTCGCGAAGCGGACCCGTGCCCGGCCGGCGGCGGCCGTGAGGGACAGCGTCACCCCTCCCCCGCCGCGGGCCACGGTGAAGTGGGTGAACATCCGCTGGTAGCGGGTGCCGTGCTTGCCGTCCGCCGCGACGTGGTTGCCGGCGGTGGAGGTGTCCGTCCAGTTCACCGCCGTGATCCCGTCGGCGGTGCGGACCCGCAGGGCCGCGCGGCGGCGCTCCCCCGCCGTGGCGCCCACCTCGACCTGTACGGACGCGGCGTAGGTGCCGGGTCTGAGCCGGGCGGGCCGTTGGCTCACGGTGGCCGCGGCTCCGGCGCCGATGACGAGTTCCCACTCGCCGCGTTCGCCGCGGGCCGCGGTGGCGGGGCCGGTGACCGTCCAGGCGTTCAGGGTGCCGGAGTGGAAGCCGGGGTCGCGCAGGGGGGTGCCCTCGCCCCAGGCGGGGTCGCGGCGGGTCCGGGTCCGTTCGCGGGTGAGGACGTAGGGCTGTTCCGCCGCGGCGTGGACGGTGATGTTCCCCCCGTGCACGGGCAGTTCGACGGGGTCGGTGCGGCCCTGGTCGGTGAGGCGGTGCAGGATCACGGTCCGCAGCCCGGCCCAGCCGCGGGGCAGGGTCCAGATCGTGCGGCCGCCGTGGGGGTTGTAGTGGTAGAGCTTGGCGGGGTCGGTGGCCTCGCGGGGTTCCCACGGCAGGAGGTAGGTGTCACCGTCGTAGACCGTGCGGCCGTCGGTGGTGATCCGGCGGGTGCCGTCCTCGCCGGGCCGGGCGGTGACGGTCGTCCTGGTGGGGCCGGCGAAGGTGATGCGGTGTTCCTCCCAGGTCTGGATGGGGAACGCCTGCAGATATTTGGCCGGCAGGTTCTCCGTCCACAGCAGGCGGTGGAACGGCGCCCAGTCGGTCTTGCCCTGCCAGCCTTCGAACGTGCCGAGCTTGGCCGTGCCCAGGAGGGGCCATTTGTCGGCGAAGACGTCCTTCTGGTGGTGGCGGACGAAGCGGATCAGCCGGGAGTTGATGCCGCGGGAGGTGTCGGGGCCGTAGTCGGTCTCGGCGGCCCAGTGGGACCACAGCGCCGAGCGTTCCAGGCCGTGGCCCCATTCGGTGGTGATCTGCCAGCCCTGGTCGCGCAGATGGCGTTGGAGGCGGTCGGAGTTCCAGCCGGATTCCCGGAAGACGTCGATGTAGAGGGTGTTCAGGGCGGGGTCGGTCTCCTCGCGCAGTTGCCGGAAGCGGCGGGCGATGTCGCCGGAGACCAGGTCGCGGCGGGCGTCGATGCGGTAGGACTGGTCGAGCCAGTCCCACTGGCGGTCGCCGGGGTCGACGAGGGTCTCGGAGAAGGCGTGGGCGACGGGGTAGGACTCGGTGGTGTTGACGTGGACGGCGAAGTCGCTGTGCCAGGTCTTTCCGGCGCGGACCAGGGTGTTGAGGTCGTCCAGCCCTCCGGCGCGGGTGTTGTGGTTGCCGCCGTAGTCGGGGTGCGCGCTGTCGTGGCCTTCGGACTGGTAGCCCTTGAGGAGCGTGAACTGGCGTAGCCCGTCGGTGGCGAGACTGACGCGTTTGACGTTGTCGAGGGTGGCCAGGAAGGGGTTCGTGGCCTGGCTGGCGAAGTTGAACGCGATGTGCGGGACGACGCGCAGGTGCTGTTCGTCGGCGCCAAGCGGGTTGACCATGATGTCGCGCAGGGCGATGGCGGCGTCCTGCCAGTCGACCTTGCCGTCGCCGTTGCGGTCGCCGGTGACGATGACCGTCGCGTAGGGCAGCGGCTCGGTGGCTTCGACGGGGGCGGTGGCGGCCCGGTGGGTCCACTGGCCGCAGCCGAGCCGGGCCTCGGTGTGGCCGGGGCGTTCGCGGGTCTGCCGCCACAGGCGGCCGTTCTCCCAGGCGGTGGCGGCGTCGGGGGTGTCGTACACGGTGTTGGTCTCGATGGCGGCGGCGAGCCGGTCCGTGCTGACGACGGCGTACGCGCAGCCGGTGGGGGTGGGTTCGGCGGGGGTGGCGGGGGTGACGGCGATGAGGGTGTCACCGCTCTTGGCCTTGTCGAGCTGGACGCGGGCGGCGAGGAGGGTCGCACCCGGCTGGGTGCTGCGGACGCTGAGCAGGGCCAGCCCGGGGATCCGGAGGGTGCCGACGCGGAGGGCGGGGGTGTCGGCGATGCGGGTGACGCGCCAGTCCACCCGCAGTCCGGTGACCTGGATCTCGATGTGTATCCGGGTGCCGCCGCCGAAGGTGAGGGCGTACGCCGCCAGGTCACCGGAGGGGGCGACGGTGTGGGTGACGTCCGGCGTGTGCGGGATTTCGTCGATGAGGACGGAGGTGACGGGGTCCTCCTGTCCGTGGAGCACGGCGCGGCCGGCGCGTTCGGTGTAGGACAGGATCCGGGGGAAGGCGGTGTCGAGGCGTACTTCCAGGGCGGGTGAGCGCAGGGTGGTCTCGCCGGTGGTGCGGGCGTGGGCCCTGCCCGCGGCGGTGAGCGTGGTGGTGAGTCCGGCGAGCGCGGTGGTGACGACGGTCCGGCGGCCGGGGCCTTCGGCCGTGGAGGGTTCCGCCCGGTTCGGTACGCCTTCGGGGTCCACGCTGCTCGCTCCTTCCGTACCCCGGCGGGTCGCCCGCGCCCGAGGGGGCGCGGCACTGCGCCGGGTGCTGACGGCGTCCGGGTGCTGACGGCGTCGGGGGATGACGACGTAGGGACACCTTGGGGCGGTGGCGGCGGTGGGCCCATGGACAAAGGAGGGCGGGCTGTTGGACAAACGCGGGCGGGGCGGGGCCGGTGCCGGGACGACCGGTCCGGCTCGGGCAGGATCTCCTCATGATCGCGAAACTTCAGTGCACCGTCATCGACTGTCCCGACCCCCTCGCGCTGGCGTCCTTCTACGCCGCGATCCTCGGCTGGCGGGTCGAGGAGGAGGACGCGGAGTGGGTGTGGCTGACCGCCGGGGACGGCCGGCGGCTCGCCTTTCAGCTCGCCGCGGACCACCAGCCGCCGCGCTGGCCGGACCCCGGCCGTCCGCAGCAGATGCATCTGGACTTCGACGTGCCCACGATCGAGGACATGGAGCGGGCGCAGCGCGAGGTGATCGCGCTGGGGGCGACGTTCCTGCACGACAGCGGAGGGAAGACGTCCGGTTTCCGGGTGTTCGCCGATCCCGCCGGCCATCCTTTCTGTCTCTGTTACGGGCAGGAACTTGAAGCCGGCGGGCAGGGCTGACGAAAGAGGCCGGGCAGCCGGGGAGGCCCTCGGCCCCCGGGTCAGTTCAGCTGTGCCGCGGCGGCGCGCAGGGCGTCGCCGGCGCCCTTGACGACCGGGTCGCCGTGGCCGAAGCAGGCCGTTTCGATGTCGAGGGCGGCCTGGCGGTGGAAGGAGGCTATGGCCTGCTCCCGGTCGACGTTGAAGACGCCGAGTATGACGGCGCCCTCGTGGGAGGCGATGGTGTCGCCGGTGAACAGCACCCCGTCCGCCGGGAGGTGCACGGCGATGCTGCCCGCCGTGTGGCCGGGGACGTGCACGACGCGGGCTTCGCGGCCCCAGTCGAGGGTGTCGCCGTCGGCCAGCTCGCGGTGGACGGGGGACGGCGGGGCCGCGGGAACGGAGGGGGTGATGGTCTCGTAGAGGGGGATCTCGAAGTCGAGGAGGACGGGCGGCGGTTCGGGGGCGTCACCGCGGATGACCGGGGCGTCGGCGGCGCCGGCCAGCACGCGGGCGCCGGTGGCGGCGGCGACGGCGGCGGCCGAGCCCGCGTGGTCCGCGTGGCTGTGGGTGAGGACGATGTCGCGCAGATCGCCGGGGGCGCAGCCGAGGCCCGCGAGGGCGTCGAGGATCTCCCCCTCGCGCCCGGCGCTCCCGCAGTCCACGAGCGCCCAGCCGTCGGGCAGCCGTACGGCGTAGGCCTGGCCGACGGCGAAGCGCAGCATCCAGATGTCCTGGGTGATGTGAGAGATGTCCATGGTGATCACGCTACTGATCAGGGCCGGGTCCCCAAATGGTTTGCGCCGAGGGCGGATTGAGCCCCGGGCGAACGGCCCCGTTCGCCCAGCCGTCCGCCCGCCCGGTGGTCAGCGCGGTGTGGGGCGGCGGTGGTCGAGGGGGAACAGCGCGGTGACTTCCCAGCCGCCCTCCGGTGCGGGGCCGGCGTGCAGCCGGCCGCCCATGGCCTCGGCCCGTTCGCTGAGGCCGGCCAGGCCGAAGCCGCCGCCCCGGGCCTGTTCGGCGAGTTCGGCCGCGTTTCGGCCGTCGTCGGCGACGCGCAGTTCGACCCCCGCGGTGACGCCGCGTACCGCGACCCGTACGGCCGTGGCGTCGGCGGCGTGCTTTCGGATGTTGGTCAGGGCCTCGCGGACGACGCGGTGGACGCCCGCGGCGATCTCCGCGGGGATCCAGGACTCCATGCCCTGTTCGATGGAGAGGACGACGGGCGGGCCGGTGCGGGCGAACGCCTCGGTCAGGGCGCGCACCTCGGGCAGGCCCGCGACGGGCGCGGTCTCGGCGTCGCCCTCGCGCAGGACGCCGACCAGCCGTCGCATCGCGCCGAGGGCCTCGCCCGCCGAGGTCTCGATCCGTTCGAACGCCGTGGCGGCGGCCGGCCCGTCGAGGGCCGTGAAGCGGGCGGCCTGGGCCTGTACGACGATTCCGGTGACGTGGTGGGCGACGAGATCGTGCAGTTCGCGGGCGAGTTCGAGGCGTTCGGCGGTGCGGACGGCCGCGAGGTCGCGTACCCGTTGCCCGGACTGGTGGCGCAGCAGCAGGGAGTAGGCGCCGACGACGGCGGTGAGCACCGCGAACAGGGCGGTGAAGCGGCCCGGGGCGAGATCGCGCATGGGGGCGACGACGCAGGCGGTCGCGAGCACGGGGCCGAGGACGGCGGCCGTCTGGGCGGTGGAACGCTGGACGACGGCGGTCAGCAGGACGAGCAGGGCGATGTCCTCGCCCATGCCCCATACCGCGGTGGGGTGCGGGCCGGCCGTGAGGGCGACGGTGGTGCCCCAGGAGACCACGGCGGCGGCGGTGGCCCGTGCCTCCAGGGGGATCCGGCGGTAGGGGACGGCGCACAGGCAGACGGCGACGCCCGAGGCCAGGACCATGGCGTGCGGGGGGCTGGGCTGCCGGGCGAGGGCGATGCTCTCGAAGCCGACGAGGAAGAGCAGGAAGACCGCAAGGGCCGTCTTCGCGGCCGCCGCGCGCCGGGGGTGCCGGGTGGCCCACCCGGCCAGGGTGTTCATGTGCCGCCCGTGGCCAGCCCGCTCTCCCAGGCCCAGGCCGCGATCTCGACCCGGTTCCGGGCGTCGAGCTTGAGCTGCACGTTGGCCAGGTGGGTCTTCACCGTGGACAGGGAGACGAACAGTTCGGAGGCGATCTCGGCGTTGGTGGCCCCGCGCGCCAGGCAGCGGACGACGTCCGCCTCGCGTTCGGTGAGCGGTTCCGAGGGCTGCCGGGCCGGGTTCGCCGTGGCGCCGGGGGCCATGTCGCGCAGCAGCCGGACGGTGATCGCGGGCGAGATGAGGGAGTCGCCGACGGCGGCGGCGTGGACGGCCTCGACGAGCATGGCGGGGCTGGCATCCTTCAGAAGGAAGCCGCAGGCGCCGTTGCGGAGGGCGGTGTGGACGTATTCGTCGAGGTCGAAGGTGGTGACGATGACGACGCGCGGACGCGGGCCGCGCTCGGGGTGCGCGGCGGCGAGGGCCGAGAGCCGGCGGGTGACCTCCAGGCCGTCCAGCTTGGGCATGCGGATGTCGAGGAGCAGCACGTCGGGCAGGTGTTCCTCGACGGCCGCCAGGGCGGCCTCGCCGTCGACGACGTCGGCGACGACGTCGATGTCGGGCTGGCTCTCCAGGATCATCCGGAAGCCGGTGCGGACCATTTCCTGGTCGTCCGCGATGACCACGGTGATCGCCATGCTGTCCCCTTGCCTGCGTTCGGCTGGTGGGCTGGTCCGTACGTGCCGGAAGGGTGGTGGAGGGGGCGCGGGCCGCCCCGGGGCGGGGCGTTCTTCCATGTCACCGGGGGCGCGGTGGTGTCGCAACCGCAGCGGGGCGGGTGCGGGCGTGCGGGCCGGTCAGGCGTCGGCGCGTCCGGAGCGGCGGACCGCGAAGCGGACGGCGTACGCGCCGCCGCCGAGGGTCAGCAGGGCGATGCCCGCGAGGGCGGGTGTGCCGATGTGGTGCCGGCCGTTGATGGCCGCGCCGGCCTGGACGACGCGCTTGACGGGGTTGCTGGACGTCGCCAGCCGGGTGGCGCGCTCCGCGCCGGCCTTCGCGCCGGCGGTGTCGCCGCCCTTGTCGTGGTCGTCCTCGCGTACGTCCGGGTGGGTGCCGTGTGCGCCGGTGCGGGTGTCCGTGCCGAGGCCGGCGCGGGCCGCCTCACCGGCGGGGGTGGCGGGGGCCGCGGCGGGCCTGGCGCCGGTCCGGTAGTCCTCCAGCCTGTCGCCGGTGGCGGCGAGGCGATCGAGGTCGGAGCCGTCGGGTGTGTACCGCAGGGAGCCGGAGGCGAAGTCGTAGTAGTGGGTCAGCCGGGAACCGTCGAGCGAGGCGCGCAGGGTGGGGTGGGTGCCGTCGCCGCCGAGGATCCGCAGGTGCAGCCGGTTGACGTCGGCCGTCGGCCGGGTGGTGTCGAGGGTCCGCAGCGTGCCGCGGGAGGTCACGTCGACGCTGGTGCCGGCGCTGCCGGAGTGCAGCCGGGCCCGGCTGCCGTCGGGCAGCAGCACCTGCCGGGTGACGGTGTGGCCGGTCCGGGTGTCCTTGTCCGTCGCGAAGGCGCCGGCCGTCGGCCAGAGCACCGCGCCGGCGGCGGCGGTGAGGACGGTGACGGTGACGACGCGGGACGTGGCGGACACGGAGTGCCTTCCGTTCGTGGGGCTCGGACGGCGGTGCCGGCTCCCCGGAGCACGCCGCTTCCGCGTGCCTTCCGGTCGCCGCCGCACCACACCCTTCACGTTACGGACGTTCACCCGCCGCACACCTCGACTGTCCGACCCATTTAAGGCCCGGTCCGTCTCGGCCGAAAGGATGAGCGGGACCCGTCCGCGTCATACCGGAGTCGCGCGGGCGGGCCGTCTCACGTCGTACCCCTTTCGTCGCCGGCTTGCGCCGACGCGTCACCGACCGGCACAAAGCACCAGGTCAGCGGGGTGGTGCCGGGGTCAGCCCAGGCTCGCGGCGGCGCTCTTGATGTTCGCGGCGAAGGTGCTCACCTCGGAGTAGACACCGGGGTACCCGGGCCGCGCGCAGCCCTGGCCCCAGCTGACGATGCCGACCTGGATCCACGCTCCGGCGTCGTCCTTGCGGAACATGGGGCCGCCGGAGTCACCCTGGCAGGTGTCGACGCCGCCCTGCTCCATGTATCCGGCGCATATCTCCTCGTCGTCGACGAGGTTGCCGTAGGCGCCCTTGCAGGTGGCGTCGTCGACGAAGGGGACGGTGGCCTTGAGCAGGTAGCGCTGCTGGCTGCCGCCCTCCCGGTTGGCGCCCCAGCCGGCGATGGTGAAGGTGCCGGAGTTGTACGCGGCGGTGTCGGCGATCTTGAGGGTGGGCAGGTCGATGGGCTTGGCGAGCTTGATCAGCGCCCAGTCCTTGCCCTGGCCGTCGTAGCCGGGTGCCTGCAGGACCCGGGTCGACTTGACCTTGACGGCGGAGGAGGAGTTGAGGTCCGCGACACCGGCCGTGGCGGTGATCGAGGTGTTCGCGCCGCTGCCGTTCACACAGTGCGCGGCGGTCAGGACGATCTGCTTGGTGTAGAGGGCGCCGCCGCAGCCCATGGACAGCCGCACCATCCACGGGAACTCGCCCTGCTGGGCGCGGGTGCCGCCGACGACACCGGGGCTGGGGCGGGCACCGGGGTCCCGGTCCTGGGCCGCCTGCGCGCTGCCGGGCTGGAGGCTGAAGACGGCGAGGGCGACCGCGCCGACCGCCGCCGCTCTCTTGAACGCCTTGAGGTAGTTGCGCAACGTGGTTCCTTTCGTGGGAGGTTGCGCGCTTGTCAGGATCATGTCAATCCGATATCCGGACATGCCCCTTCGGAGCGCGGTGCGATTATGAGGGCGTGTGACAGCAGCAACAAGGGTGGCGTTTCGGCCAGCCGTATCGGGTCGGGGCACCCTTCCGTGCGGCGCTCACGTCCGTACAGTGGGACACGGCCGGGGAGGTGACGCGAGGTGGCCGCGAACATCGATATCGAGCACGGATTCCCGCACCTCGAGACCGTGCGCGCCGCGATCACCGCGCTGTACAAACGCCTCTCCGCCGACGCCGTGCGGGGCTTCGGCGTCAGCGTGCTCCCCGTCGACGTGGCCTTCTCACCCGACGAGGACCCGTATCTGGGGGTGCAGCGTGTCGCCGGCGCCATGGTGCGGCACCTCCGGCTGCCCGATGCCCGGATGATCGTCTCGTTCCGTGAGATGCGGCACGCGGGAAGCGTCGAACTCACCGCCGGGCCCGAGTACTTCATCGAACTCAACGCACGCTTCAAGTCCCACCGCGAGGACATCGGCGCGGCCCTCGCCCACGAGGTGACGCACGTCTGGCTGCACCGCCTGGACCTCGCCTTCGCCGGTACCCGCGACAACGAGATCCTCACGGACACCGCCGCCGCCTACCTCGGCGCGGGCTGGCTGCTGCTGGACGCCTACCGGGAGTCCTCGGTCTCGACGCAGAAGCTCGGCTATCTCACCCCGGAGGAGTTCGGTTACGTCCTCGCCAAGCGCGCGCTGGTCTTCGGCGAGGACCCCTCGCCGTGGTTCACCAGCCCGCAGGCGTACGAGGCGTACACCCAGGGCCTGGCGCGGGCGCGGCGGGACGAGCGGCGCCCGCCGCTCGCTGCCGCGGGACGGCTCGGCCGTCACCGCTACATCCGCGACCGCCGCACCGGGCGCGGTTCCGCCACCGACGGTTACGCCTTCGAGAGCCAGGACCCGTCGCGCGTGAGCTTCCCCTGCCCGACGTGCCACCAGCGCGTCCGGGTCCCGGTCCGGGGGCGGCTGCGCGCGCGGTGCGCGCTGTGCCACTCGGTGCTGGACTGCGACACGTAGTGCCGTCCGGCGGTTCTTCGACTGCCGACCACCGTGCCGCCTGCGGCGGCGGGCGCCCTGCGGGCGCGTCCTCAAACGCCGGACAGGCTTGAGGTGGCTGAGCCATGGCAGCCAAGCCCAGCCCAAACCAGCCCGCTGGGGGTACCTCCCAGCGGTAGCTGGGGGAGCTTGAGGACTACCGCCGCGCAGCGGTGGTGCCGACAGCCTCCGGCGGTTCGTCGGCCAGCGACCACCGTGCCGCCTGCGGCGGCGGGCGCCCTGCGGGCGCGTCCTCAAACGCCGGACGGGCTTGTTCGGCTGGGCTCACGCACATCAAGCAGCGGCGGGGTCACTCCCGGCCGCCCGACGGGCCGGCGGGTGACCACCAGCGGCGCAGCACCTTCTCGGCCGGTTTGCCGTGCGGGGTGTAGGCGAGCCGTTTGGCGGTCTCGCCGCTGTCCGGCCAGTCGTCCCACATCCACCAGCAGACCCCGGCCCACCAGGGTTTCTTGTCGAAGGCCGCGAGCAACGCCTCGTAGGCGGCGGCCTGTTCGTCCTCGCCCGGGCGTTTGCTGACGGTCCAGGAGTAGGGGGCGGTGGTGGTGCCGCGCTGGCTGACGTAGCCGGCCTCGGTGAAGAGGATCTTGCGGTCCCGGCGGGCGGCGAAGGCCGCCAGTTCCTCGGTGATCGGCTGCCAGGCCCGGCGCAGCCGGGCGGCGTCGGCGGTGGCCTTGCCGGCCAGCGGCCAGTAGGCGTCGATGCCGATGACGTCGAGTTCCTTCCAGAACGGGACCTTGCGGTACTCGTCGTAGTTGGCGGCGTAGGTGAGGGGGCCGTGGTAGCGCTCGCGGACGGCGGCGATGACGTGCCGCCAGCGCGGGCCGTCGCCGGAGGTGCCCGCGAGTTCGGTGCCGACGGCGAGCTGCTCGGCGCCGGTGTCGGCGGCCAGGCGGGCGTAGTGCGTGATGAAGCGCTCGTACGCGGTGAACCAGGCGTCGGTGTCGCGGGGCCGGATCTCCGCCCGGTCGCCGCCGCGCACGAGGTCGACGTGCGGCTTGACCATGGTCTTGAGGCCGGCGGCGTGGGCGAGTCCGATGATGTGGCGCAGGCTCTTGTCGTCGGCGGTCTCGTCCGTGGTGCGCAGGGCGGAGTCGGTGACGCGGTTCTGGTACCAGGTGGGGGTGAAGGTCACCCAGCGGGCGCCGGTGGCCGCGATCTGGCGCAGGTAGCCGGCGGCTTCGGGGCTGCTGTAGTCGTCGGTGTTCCACGAGGGCAGGGTGATGCCGCGCAGTCCGCTCACCTTCCTGTCGGGTGTCTGGCCGCGGCCGGTCGCCCGGCCGGTGGGCGCGTCCCGCCCGGCCGTGCCGTCGGACTGGCAGGCGGCGAGGAAGAGGACGGCCGCCGCCAGCAGGGCGGCCGTCCCCTTCTTCGCACTCACTGGCCGAGGTCCGCTGGGGCGACGAAGGTGTAGCCGAGGGCGCGGATGCCGTCGATCGTCTGCTTGAGCGGTTCCACCGCGAAGTACGGGTGGTAGAAGAAGCTGGCCACGCCGTCACGCACCGCCAGGTTGGCCTTGGCGGAGTTGATCAGGTCGGCGGGCAGCCGGGCCGGGTGGTTGTTGTAGGGCTCGGGCTCGTAGTTGCCGAGGTTCTCGGGGAGCACGGTCGTACCGTAGACGTCCTTCACCGCGTACGGGAAGAACTGGCCGAGGTATCGGCTGGGATTCACGGTGCCGCCGCTGAGTGTGCCCGCGAAGTACAGCGACCGTTCGAGGCGGGCGGTGTAGTTCTGTCCGAAGACGCGGTAGTCGGTGGCGGAGGCGGCGTAGTGCGGGGTGGTCCACAGGGTGGGCTTGGGCAGTCCGGCGGCGGCGAACGCGGCGAGGCCCGCGGTGACGCGGCTCTGGGCCCACGCGGTGGAGTCCCCGGGGACCGGTCCGTCGTAGACGACGTTGTCGGCGGCGTCGACGTGGGCGCGGAAGAACTCGAAGTCGTCGCCGGTGACGCCGTTGTAGGGGTTGGCGACGTTGGAGTACTGGTGGGTGTAGCCGTGGTTCATCAGGACCGCGCCGCGTTGGAGCATGTACTTGATGGCGGATACGACCTGGGGGCGCTGGGCCAGGGTGGAGGTCTTGGGCACACCGTTGTTGTAGGTGCCCTTGGGGTCGGTGTAGACGGGGATGACGTTGATGCCGTAGGGGACCTGCGCGGAGTGCAGGTAGTCGGCCGCGGCCCGCAGCTGGGCCGGGTCGGCCTCGGGGCTGATGTCCTCCAGCCGGACGAAGGCCCGGTGCCGTTCGGCGGTCTGCGGGGCGAGCACGTCGAAGAGCAGGTCCTCGAAGGCGATGACGCGGTCGGTCTCGGAGACGTAGCTGAAGGGGATCTCGCCGAGGTAGGTGAGATTGCGTGAGCGGATGGCCCAGGGGGTGGTGTCGCCGGAGATGGCGTCCGTGGCCTGGGCGAGCTGGGTGACCTGGGGGTAGCCGGGGCCGGTGGAGAGGGCGGGGTGCAGGACTCCGCTGTCGAAGCCGGTCGGGATCTTCCGGGTCAGCCGCTGTCCCTTGTAGTCGACGGCGTCGATCCGCCCGACGGTGCCGCCCTGCTCGTAGTACGAGTTGGTGGGGTCCCAGCCGTAGGCCTGCTGGAAGGCGGGGACGCCGATGGCGTTGGCCATGCCCCAGATGTTGTCGCCGATCCAGGTGACGGGGCGGCTGGTGGCCAGGGTGTCGCGGTAGAAGGCGGCGGGGATGGCGTCGGGGAGGGAGCCCCCGTAGTAGGTGGAGCCGAGGTAGATGGTGGCGGTGTACTTCTCGACCAGTCCGGCGGTGTAGGCGGAGACGGGTTTGGCGGTGACGGTGCCGAAGTGGCCGGCCAGGTTGGCCGCCGCCATCGCGTACAGCTCGCCGAGGTATCCGTAGGGGCCGGTGGTGTCGTACAGGACGAGGGCCGTGGTCCCGGCGGGGGCGGCGGCCTCGGTGAGTGCCGCCGGTGCCGCGGCCGGGACGGCCCGCGCCGCCGTCCTGGCGGGGGTGGCCGGGCGGGTGAAGAGCGCGGTGTGTGCCGTGGTGGCGCCGGACGGGCTCACGGGCCCTGCCGCGGGTGCGGCGGGGGCGGCGGCCGTGGTGGCGGGCGCGGTGGGCCCGGGGGCGAGGGTGCCCGCGCGGCGCAGCTTGTCGTTGGCCAGCCGGGCCTTGGCCCAGGCCTTCAGGTCCGCGGGTGCGGGGCCGGACATCGAAACGGGGTCGATGCCTTTCAGGTGCTGCGGCCACTGCCGGTCGCCCGGGTCTTTTGCCGCTTGTGCGCTGGAAAGCGCGACGCCGCCCCATAGGGCGGCGATAAGCATGAAGACGATGGAGATCCGGGAAATCCCTGATCTCCTTCTCATTTTCCACACGGTGGCGGTCCCCCCTGTTTCACTGAACCATGTCGCCACCCCCGGGAGTTCGGAGGCCCGACGGTGGACAGATTCTTCTTGTGGGGTTTGACCGGTGTCAATAGACAACATCGATCCAGAGCGTTCAGTTCCCGACAAGCGCATTGGTACAGACCATAGATCACATCCGTCACACACTCGCCTCAACTGGCCTAATTACCGTTAGGTCCATTGAATTTGAGATTCCGATCAAACAACTCCCACCAAGTCCGACAAGAAGACCGGTTGAGTCTGATACTTTCCCTCCGCACGCCTCAAGCGAGGCGAAAAATGGGGGGGAACCCATGTACGGAAAACCCGCTCTGGGGACAGTCCTGCCTATGGCCGGGCTGACGGCGGCGCCCGAGGTCCTGCCGGGCATCCCCTTTGCCCGGGGGCTACAGGAAGCGGCCGGGGCCGGATTCCTGCTGTACTGCGCGATCGCGCTGACTCTTATATCGGTCAAACTGTGGTTCGCCGTGCGAAATCTCGGTGAACGCTCATGATCTCCGCAATCCTCATCTGGGCCAGCATTGCCATCATCGTGATGGCCGGCGGCTACAACACCACGCTCTTCATTCTCTCCAGACGCCGCACACGACGTAAGCGCGGCCCCCGGGCGGAGCGTTTCTACGTCTTCCTCCTCGCCTGTCTGAACGAGGAGACGGTACTCGCCGAAAGCCTCGCCCGCATTACTGCCCTGCCAGCCGGTAAATTCATCGCCCTCGTCATCGACGACGCCTCGGACGACGGCACCGCCGACATCGCGCGGGCCGCCGACCCCGAGCGGGTCCATCTGCTCCAGCGGTATTTACCTGACGCCCGTAAAGGAAAAGGCGCGGCCCTCAACAACGGCATCCGCCATCTCCGTGCCTCGGGCATCCTCGACGGCCACGATCCGCGCGATGTCATCGTGTGCGTCGTGGACGCCGACGGCCGGCTGGACCAGCACGTGGTCCAGTCCGTCGACCCCTTCTTCGACAACCCCCGTACCGGCGGCACCCAGATCGGTGTCCGGATGTACAACCGGGACAAGGGCCTGCTCGCCCGGCTCCAGGACATGGAGTTCGTGATCTACGGGGACATCTTCCAGAAGGCCCGCCGCTACATCGGCAGCGTCGGCATGGGCGGCAACGGCCAGTTCATGCGGCTCGCCGCGCTCGACAGCCTGATGGGCGAGGACGGCAGCGGCCCCTGGAGCGACTCCCTGACCGAGGACCTCGACCTCGGGGTGCGGCTGATCGCGCACGGCTGGACCAATCAGCACTGCACCGCCGCGGCGGTCTCCCAGCAGGCCGTCCTCGACGTACGCCGCCTGGTGCGCCAGCGGTCGCGCTGGTTCCAGGGCCATCTGCAGTCGGCGGGGCTGGTGCCGACGATCCTGCGCGAGATCCCCACCCGGCCCGCGCTGGACCTGCTGTACCACCTCTCCAGCCCGGTGCTGATCCTGCTCACCTCACTGCTGCCGCTGTCCTTCCTCGTCGCCACGGCCGGCACGGTCGTCGGCTCCTTCCAGGCCGGGCACCCGCTGATCTCCCCGATGTGGATCCTCGGCCCGTACGTCCTGTCCTTCACGGCCGCCTACGCGTACGGGTTCGTCTACCACCGGCGCGAACGCGACCTCACGCTGTGGCGCGCCATCCTGCTCTCGCACGTCTTCGTCTTCTACGGCTACATCTGGTTCGCCGCCGGATGGATGGGCCTGTGGCGGATGCTCACCGGCAAGCAGACCTGGCTCAAGACCGCGCGCACCTAGAGCCCGTCCGGCGGTTCTTCGCGGGCTCCCGACGCCCGGCACCGGTGACACCTCCCGCCCGAAGAACCGCCGGACAGGCCCCCCGCCGCACACGTCGACCACGCGTACGTCGACCACGCGCACATCCACTGCCCGACATCCGCCCGCAGTCACCGCCCTGCCTAGGGAGACCCATGTCCCCGAACATCATCACCGCGCCCGTACGGGCCATGCTCGTACTGGGCACCCGCCCGGAGGCCATCAAACTCGCGCCCGTGGCACGTGCCATGGCCGCCTCCCCGCTCTTCGAACCTCTCGTCGTCACCACCGGCCAGCACCGCGAGATGCTGCACCAGATGCTGGACCTCCTGCGGGTCGAGGTCCGCACGGAACTCGACGTGATGCGCGACCGGCAGGACCTGTCGAAGCTGACCGCCCGCCTCATCGACGGCCTCGGCGACGTGGTCCGCGAGCACCGCCCGGACCTCGTCGTCGTCCAGGGCGACACCACCACCGCGCTGACCGGCGCGCTCGCCGCGTTCTACGAGCACATCCCCGTCGCCCACGTGGAGGCCGGGCTGCGCACGGGGGTGCTGGACAACCCCTTCCCCGAGGAGGCCAACCGGCGGCTCATCGGGCGGCTCGCGCGCTGGCACTTCGCCCCCACCCCCCGCGCCGCCGCGCATCTGACCGCCGAGGGCATCCCCGCGACACAGGTGTTCACCACCGGCAACACCGTCATCGACAACCTGCTGTGGGTGCTGGAGGAGGGCACGGGGCAGAACCTCTTCCGCACCGGGCTGCGGCGCGTCCTGCTCACCCTGCACCGCCGGGAGAACCAGGGCGACAAGATGCGGGCCATGGGCAAGGCCATGCGGCGGCTCGCCGACCGCGGCGACGTGGAGATGGTGGTGCCGCTCCACAAGAGCCCGGCCGTGCGCGAAGCGCTGCTCCCGGAGCTGACCGGCCACCCGAACATCCGGGTCGTCGAACCGCTGGGCTATCTCGACTTCTCCGCGACCCTCGCCGCCTGCGATCTCGTGCTGACCGATTCCGGCGGCATCCAGGAGGAGGCGCCGAGCCTCGGCAAACCGGCCCTGGTCCTGCGGACGACCACCGAGCGGCCCGAGGCCGTCGAGGCCGGCGCGGCGAAGCTGGTGGGCACCGAGCCGGACGTCATCCTCGACGCCGCCATCCGCCTCCTGGACGACGCGGAGGAGTTCCAGCGGATGGCGACCGCCGGCAATCCCTTCGGGGACGGGCACGCCACCGACCGGATCCTCGCCCAACTCGCCGAGGACTTCGGGGCGGACACCGGCACGAAACCGCCGTCGGCTCCGCTGATCGCCAGCCGGCCCGACGGTCCGGGGTCATACTCGACGGCATGACGAGAGTTCACCGGCTCCTCGGTCTCACGCTGCTCGCCGCCGCCGCGGTCGTGGGTGTCGCCCTGGCGGTGGGCGGTCTGTGGGGAGGCGGTGACCAGGCGCCGGACCGGCCGTGGGCCGAGGGATCGGTCCACGGGCCGTGGCGGTCGGTGTTCGACGGCCACGGGGAGAACGTGGGCCGCGAGGACGCCCTCGCCCTCTCCCCCATGCCGTCCCGGGTGCCCGAGGAAACCCACGCGGGGCTGATCGTCTCCACCGCCGTCTACACGGATGTGGACTTCCGGGCCAGGATGCGGACGGTCGCCCAGCTGCGCGTGCCCCGGCCCAACCCGTGGGAAGTGCCGTGGCTGGTCTGGGCGTACACCGACCCGGAGCACTTCTACTACATCACGCTCAAGCCGAACGGCTGGGAGCTGGGCAAGCGCGACCCCGCCTACCCCGGGGGGCAGCGCTTCCTGGCGACGGGCGGGGGCAAGTTCCCGATCGGCTCGTGGTCCGAGGTGCGGGTCGCCCAGCGGGGCGCCCGGATGGAGGTCAGCGTCGACGGGCGGGGGCTGGTCTCCTTCGCGGACCGGGAGCGTCCGCTGCTGAGGGGGAACGTGGGGGTGTACACGGAGGACGCGCGGGTGGAGTTCGAGGACCTGGTGGCACGGGTGCCGGACGACTGACCGGGCCGCCCCGCCCGGCGGCCCGGTCAGCGGCATCCGGGGCCCCGGCCCGGGAAAGACCGCGGCACCCGCCCCCGGTCGGGGAAAAGGCGGGTGCCGCGTGCTGGGGGGTGGGTCAGACGGTCAGTGCCCGGTCCGTCGGCCGCACCGGGGCCGGCAGGGTGCTGGTACCGGTGAGGAAGCGGTCCACCCCGCGGGCCGCGGAGCGGCCTTCGGCGATGGCCCACACGATGAGTGACTGGCCACGGCCCGCGTCGCCCGCGACGAACACCCCGGGCACGTTCGTGGCGTACTCGCCGTCGCGCGCGATGTTGCCGCGCTCGTCCAGCTCCAGGCCGAACTGGTCGACGAGGCCGTTCTCCCGGTCGGTGCCGGTGAAGCCCATCGCGAGGGTGACCAGCTGGGCGGGGATCCGCCGCTCGGTACCGGGCTTGGGCTCCGGCTTGCCGCCGGTGAACTCCACCTCGGTCAGGTGCAGCCACTGGACGTTGCCGTCCTCGTCGCCCTCGAAGTGGGTGGTGGAGACGGAGTAGACCCGCTCGCCGCCCTCCTCGTGCGCGGAGGTGACCTTGTAGAGCATGGGGAACGTCGGCCAGGGCTGGTTCGCGTTCCGCTCCTCCCCCGGCCTGGGCATGATCTCCAGCTGGGTGACGGAGGCCGCGCCCTGGCGGTGGGCCGTGCCCACGCAGTCGGCCCCGGTGTCGCCGCCGCCGATGACGACGACGTGCTTGCCCTCGGCGCTGATCGGGGAGACCGTCAGATCGCCCTCCTGCACCTTGTTGGCGACGGGCAGGTACTCCATGGCGAAGTGGATGCCCCGCAGATCACGGCCGGGGACGGGCAGGTCGCGCGAGGTGGTGGCGCCGGCGGCGATCACGACGGCGTCGTAGCGCTTGCGCAGCTTCGCCGCGTCGATGTCCCGGCCGATCTCCACCTCGGTGCGGAACTTGGTGCCTTCCGCGCGCATCTGCTCGATGCGGCGGTTGATGTGCCGCTTCTCCATCTTGAACTCGGGGATGCCGTAGCGCAGCAGACCGCCGATGCGGTCGGCCCGCTCGTACACGGCGACCGTGTGGCCGGCCCGGGTCAGCTGCTGGGCGGCGGCGAGGCCCGCCGGGCCGGAGCCGATGACGGCGACGGTCTTGCCGGACAGCCGCTCGGGCGGCTGCGGGGTGACGTCACCGGTGTCCCAGGCCTTGTCGATGATGGTGACTTCGACGTTCTTGATGGTGACGGGGGGCTGGTTGATGCCCAGCACACAGGCGGCCTCGCAGGGTGCGGGGCACAGCCGGCCGGTGAACTCGGGGAAGTTGTTGGTGGCGTGCAGCCGCTCGCTGGCCGCCCGCCAGTCCTCCCGGTAGGCGTAGTCGTTCCACTCGGGGATGAGGTTGCCGAGCGGGCAGCCGTTGTGGCAGAAGGGGATGCCGCAGTCCATGCAGCGCCCGGCCTGCTTGCCGATGATCGGCAGCAGCGCACCGGGGACGTAGACCTCGTTCCAGTCCTTGACGCGCTCGTCGGCGGGACGGGTGCGGGCGACCTCGCGGCCGGTGGTCAGGAAGCCCTTGGGGTCAGCCATGAGTCGCCGCCTCCATCATCTTCTCGTGGGTCTCCGTCTCGGAGAGCCCCGCTCGCTCGGCGGCGTCCTTGGCGGCGAGCACTGCCTTGTACGTGGCCGGGATGACCTTGCTGAAGCGGGTCACGGCCGTGTCCCAGTCGGCGAGGAGCTTCGCCGCGACGGTGGAGGCGGTCTCCTCCTGGTGGCGGCGCACGACGTCGTGCAGCCACCGCTGGTCGTCGGCGTCGAGGCTGTCGACGGCGGCGGTCAGTTCCTTGTTGACCTGGCGCGGGTCCAGGTCGATGACGTACGCGACGCCGCCGGACATGCCGGCCGCGAAGTTGCGTCCGGTCTCGCCGAGGACGACGGCCCGGCCGCCCGTCATGTACTCGCAGCCGTGGTCGCCCACGCCCTCGGAGACGACGGTGGCACCGGAGTTGCGGACGCAGAACCGTTCGCCGACCCGGCCGCGCAGATACATCTCACCGCCGGTGGCTCCGTAGGCGAGGGTGTTGCCCGCGATGACGGAGTACTCGGCGAGGTGGTCGGCGCCGCGGTCGGGGCGGACGACGACGCGGCCGCCGGAGAGGCCCTTGCCGACGTAGTCGTTGGCGTCGCCCTCCAGGCGCAGCGTGACACCGCGCGGCAGGAAGGCGCCGAAGGACTGGCCGGCGGAGCCGGTGAAGGTGATGTCGATGGTGTCGTCGGGCAGTCCCGCGCCACCGAACTTCTTCGTCACCTCGTGGCCGAGCATGGTGCCGACGGTGCGGTTGATGTTGCGGATCGCGACCTGGGCCCGGACGGGCTGGGCCTCCTCGGCGGTGGGGGCGGAGAGGGCGTCGGCGGAGAGCTTGATCAGCTCGTTGTCGAGGGCCTTGGCCAGGCCGTGGTCCTGCTCGGTGACCCGGTGCCGGACGGCGCCGGCGGGCAGCTCGGGCACGTGCAGCAGCGGGGCCAGGTCCAGGCCCTGGGCCTTCCAGTGCGTCACGGCCTTGGCGGTGTCGAGGAGTTCGGCGTGGCCGACGGCCTCCTCCAGGGTGCGGAAGCCCAGCTCGGCGAGGAGTTCCCGGACCTCCTCGGCGATGAACTCGAAGAAGTTGACGACGAATTCGGCCTTGCCGGAGAACCGCTCGCGCAGCACCGGGTTCTGGGTGGCGATGCCGACGGGGCAGGTGTCCAGGTGGCAGACGCGCATCATGACGCAGCCGGAGACGACCAGGGGGGCGGTCGCGAATCCGAACTCCTCGGCGCCGAGGAGGGCGGCGATGATCACGTCGCGGCCGGTCTTGAGCTGTCCGTCGGTCTGCACCACGATGCGGTCGCGCAGTCCGTTCAGGAGCAGCGTCTGCTGGGTCTCGGCGAGGCCCAGCTCCCAGGGGCCGCCGGCGTGCTTGAGGGACGTCAGCGGGGAGGCGCCGGTGCCGCCGTCGTGGCCGGAGATCAGCACGACGTCGGCGTGGGCCTTGGAGACGCCCGCCGCGACGGTGCCGACGCCGACCTCGGAGACCAGCTTCACATGGATGCGGGCCGAAGGGTTGGCGTTCTTCAGGTCGTGGATGAGCTGGGCGAGGTCCTCGATGGAGTAGATGTCGTGGTGCGGGGGCGGGGAGATCAGGCCGACGCCGGGGGTGGAGTGCCGGGTCTTCGCGACCCAGGGGTAGACCTTGTGGCCGGGCAGCTGGCCGCCTTCGCCGGGCTTGGCGCCCTGCGCCATCTTGATCTGGATGTCGTCGGAGTTGACCAGGTATTCGCTGGTGACGCCGAAGCGGCCGGAGGCGACCTGCTTGATGCTGGAGCGCCGGGCGGGGTCGTAGAGGCGGTCGGGGTCCTCACCGCCCTCACCGGTGTTGGACTTGGCGCCGAGCTGGTTCATGGCGATGGCGAGGGTCTCGTGGGCCTCGCGGGAGATCGAGCCGTAGGACATGGCGCCGGTGGAGAAGCGCTTGACGATCTCGCTGACGGGCTCGACCTCGTCGAGGGGCACGGGGGTGCGGTCGCTCTTGAGGGCGAACAGCCCGCGCAGGGTCATCAGCCGCTGCGACTGCTCGTTCACGCGCTCGGTGTACTGCTTGAAGATGTCGTAGCGCCGCGAACGGGTGGAGTGCTGGAGGCGGAAGACCGTGTCGGGGTCGAAGAGGTGGGGTTCGCCCTCGCGGCGCCACTGGTACTCGCCGCCGATGTCCAGCCGGCGGTGGGTCGCGGCGATGCCGGTGGCGGGGTAGGCCTTGGCGTGGCGGGCCGCGACCTCCTGGGCGACGACGTCCAGACCGGCTCCGCCGATCTTGGTGGCGGTGCCGTGGAAGTAGGTGTCGACGAAGGTCTCGTCGAGGCCGACGGCCTCGAAGACCTGCGCGCCCCGGTAGGAGGCGACGGTGGAGATGCCCATCTTGGACATCACCTTCAGCACGCCCTTGCCGAGGGCGTATATGAGGTTGCGGATGGCGGTCTCGGGCTCGATGCCGGGCAGGAAGGTGCCGGCCCGGACCAGGTCCTCGACGGACTCCATCGCCAGGTAGGGGTTGACGGCGGCGGCGCCGTAGCCGACGAGCAGCGCGACGTGGTGCACCTCGCGGACGTCACCGGCCTCGACCAGCAGGCCCACCTGGGTGCGCTGCTTGGTGCGGATGAGGTGGTGGTGGACGGCGGAGGTGAGCAGCAGCGAGGGGATCGGCGCGTGCTCGGCGTCCGAGTGCCGGTCGGACAGGACGATCAGACGGGCGCCGTCCTCGATGGCGGCGTCGACCTCGGCGTGGATCGCGGTGATCCGGGCGGCGAGTGCCTCGCCGCCGCCGTGCACCCGGTAGAGGCCGGAGAGGGTGACGGCCTTGAGGCCGGGCAGGTCGCCGTCGGCGTTGATGTGGATGAGCTTGGCCAGCTCGTCGTTGTCGATGACGGGGAAGGGCAGGGTGACGCTGCGACAGGACGCGGCGGTCGGCTCCAGCAGATTGCGCTGCGGGCCGAGGGAGGAGATCAGCGAGGTGACCAGTTCCTCGCGGATGGCGTCCAGTGGCGGGTTCGTGACCTGCGCGAAGAGCTGGGTGAAGTAGTCGAAGAGCAGCCGGGGGCGCTCGGAGAGGGCGGCGATGGGCGAGTCGGTGCCCATCGAACCGATGGGCTCGGTCCCGGACTTGGCCATGGGCGCGAGGATGACGCGCAGCTCTTCCTCGGTGTAGCCGAAGGTCTGCTGGCGGCGGGTGACCGAGGCGTGGGTGTGCACGATGTGCTCGCGCTCGGGGAGGTCGGCCAGGTCGATCAGGCCGCTCTCCAGCCATTCGCCGTAGGGCTGCTCGGCGGCGAGCTGCTCCTTGATCTCGTCGTCCTCGATGATGCGGCCCTGGGCGGTGTCGACGAGGAACATCCGGCCGGGCTGGAGGCGGCCCTTGCGGACGACCTTTGCGGGGTCGATGTCGAGGACGCCGACCTCGGAGGAGAGGACGACGAGGCCGTCGTCGGTGACCCAGTAGCGGCCGGGGCGCAGACCGTTGCGGTCGAGGACGGCGCCGACGAGGGTGCCGTCGGTGAAGGTGACACAGGCCGGGCCGTCCCAGGGCTCCATCAGGGTGGAGTGGTACTGGTAGAAGGCGCGCCGGGCCGGGTCCATGCTGGCGTGGTTCTCCCAGGCCTCGGGGACCATCATCAGCACGCTGTGCGGCAGGGAGCGCCCGCCGAGGTGGAGCAGTTCGAGCACCTCGTCGAAGGAGGCGGAGTCGGAGGCGTCCGGGGTGCAGACGGGGAAGATCCGCTCCAGGTCCAGGTCCCCGAACAGCTCGCTGGCCAGCTGGGACTCGCGGGCCCGCATCCAGTTGCGGTTGCCCTTGACCGTGTTGATCTCGCCGTTGTGGGCGACGAAGCGGTACGGGTGGGCGAGCGGCCAGGAGGGGAAGGTGTTGGTGGAGAACCGGGAGTGCACCAGGGCGATGGCGGTGGCACAGCGGCGGTCGGAGAGGTCCGGGAAGAACGGCTCCAGCTGCCCGGTGGTGAGCATGCCCTTGTAGACGATGGTGCGGGCGGAGAGCGAGGGGAAGTAGACACCCGCCTCCCGCTCGGCGCGCTTGCGCAGCACGAAGGCCTTGCGGTCGAGGGCGAGGCCCTCGTTCTCGCCGTCCGCCACGAACAGCTGCCGGAAGGCGGGCATGGTGGCGCGCGCGCCGTTGCCGAGCAGCTCGGGGGCGACGGGGACCTCGCGCCAGCCGAGGACGGTGAGGCCTTCCTCGGCGGCGATGGTCTCGATCTGTGAGACGGCGGCGTCCGCCCGCGGGCCCGTCCCGTCCTCGCCCGCGGGGAGGAAGGCGATGCCGACGGCGTAGGCGCCCGCCGCGGGGAGGTCGAAGGTGACGCTCTCGCGCAGGAAGGCGTCGGGAACCTGCATAAGAATGCCCGCGCCGTCGCCGGAGTCGGGCTCGGAGCCGGTGGCGCCGCGGTGTTCCAGGTTACGCAGGACGGTGAGGGCCTGCTCCACGAGCGCGTGGCTCGCCTCGCCGGTGAGGGTCGCGACAAAGCCCACGCCACAGGCGTCGTGCTCATTGCGCGGGTCGTACATCCCCTGCTGGGCGGGGTGGGATGCGGCAAAAAAGGGGCGCATCGGCTCTCCCGTCGTCGTCATGGCATTTGGGGTGCCGAGGGACGACGTTGGCCCTCTGCGAAAGAATTTGGTGCAGGTTACAGGATGGCCCGCTTCTCGAAAAGCGGATACTTCGTTCCAACATGTGGACGCCGTCGTGCGGGGCGGGGCGTCCCTGGAGTGGTGGGAGCAACCCGGCCCGGCCCGTACCGGACGTCGGCGCGGCCGGTGGCGACATTGCCTGCGGCGCTTCCGGACTATGCCCGGACCGCACGGACTTGAAACAGTGCGGTTACCCGCTTGTTATGCGGCTGCGCGCATAAAGCATCACCCCAAGGTGGCGCCGAAGGCAATACCCAGGGCGTACGTCACACCCGCCGCGGCCCCGCCCAGCAGCAGCTGGCGCAGCCCGCTGAACCACCACGAGCGTGCCGTCACCCGTGCCACCACGGCACCGCAGGCGAACAGCCCCAGCAGCGCCAGAAGCACGGCGGGCCACAGCTGGGTGGCGCCCAGCAGATACGGCAGGACGGGCAGCAGGGCGCCCAGGGCGAAGGATCCGAAGGAGGAGACGGCGGCGACCGTGGGCGAGGGCAGGTCGGAGGGGTCGATGCCCAGCTCCTCGCGCGCGTGGATCTCCAGTGCCTGCTCGGGGTCGGCGGACAGCTGCCGGGCGACCTCCCGCGCGAGCCGGGGCTCGACGCCGCGCGACTCGTACAGCGCGGCCAGCTCCTCCAGCTCGTCGGCGGGGTGCTTGCGCAGCTCGCGCCGCTCCACGTCCAGCTCGGCCAGCACCAGCTCGCGCTGGGAGGCGACGGAGGTGTACTCGCCCGCCGCCATGGAGAAGGCACCGGCCGCGAGCCCGGCCAGGCCGGTGATCACGATCGTCTGGGAAGAGGCGGAACCGCCGGCGACGCCCGTCATGAGGGCCACGTTGGAGACCAGTCCGTCCATGGCTCCGAAGACCGCGGGCCGCAGCCAGCCGCCGTTCACATCGCGGTGCGTGTGGTTGTCGCGGTGCGCTATGTGCGGTGCCTCAGCCGTATCGAGGACAGACATCTTCGCTCGTGCTCCCTTCCCCGGGGAGAGCCTGCCGCCCATCCCCCATGAGTCGAAGGTACGCACGAATTACGATGATCCGCTAGCAAGGAAGGCCGAACTTACCTCTCTGACCTGCGCAAACGCGGGAGGCCCGGGAAAATTCCCCGGAAACGCCCGAGGGCCGCCGGACCTTGGCGGTCCGGCGGCCCTCGGGGCTGATGACGTCCCGGGTCAGAGCTTCTTGCCCGGCCGGTCGGCGGACGCTCCGGTGGCGGTGCCCTTCGCGGCGTCCTTGTCCGTGCCGGTGGCGGCGTCCCCGGACCCGGACGACGGGGCAGCCGGGGTGCTCGCAGGGCCGTCCGCCGGCTTCGCGCCGGGCTTCTCCCCGGGCTTCTCGACCGGCTTCTCGACCGGCTTGGGGCCCGGCTTCGCGGGGGCCTTCTCCGCCCGGGCGTCCGGCGCGGGGCCGTCGTCGGCGGCGGCGGGCTCCACCACGGCTTCCCGGCCGGGCCGGCGCTTCGCGGAGATGACCATGTAGAGGACCGCGGCGAGGAACAGGATGATCGAGGTCCAGCCGTTGAGCCGCAGGCCCAGCAGGTGGTGGGCGTCGTCGACGCGCAGATACTCGGTCCAGAAGCGGCCCACGGTGTACGCCGCGACATAGAGGGCGAAGGCCCGGCCGTGGCCGAGGGTGAACCGCCGGTCCGCCCAGATGACCAGCGCCGCGACGCCGAGGCACCACAGCGACTCGTACAGGAACGTCGGGTGGTACGTCCCCGCGATCCGCCCGATCCCGGGGTCGGCGTCGATCTTGAGCGCCCACGGCAGATCCGTGGGCCGGCCGTACAGCTCCTGGTTGAACCAGTTGCCCCAGCGGCCGATGGCCTGCGCGACCGCGAGGCCGGGCGCCAGCGCGTCCGCCCAGGCGGGGAGCGGGATCCCGCGACGCCGGCAGCCGATCCAGGCACCCACCGCGCCGAGGGCGACGGCACCCCAGATCCCGAGCCCGCCTTCCCAGATCTTGAAGGCGTTGACCCAGTTCCGCCCCGCACCGAAGTACAGCTCGTAGTCGGTGATCACGTGATAGAGGCGGCCGCCGACGAGCCCGAAGGGCACCGCCCACACGGCGATGTCGGCGACCGTCCCGGTCCGCCCACCGCGCGCGATCCAGCGCCGGTTGCCGAGCCAGACGGCGACGAAGACGCCGATGATGATGCAGAAGGCATAGCCGCGCAGCGGGACCGGTCCGAGGTGGATCACACCGGTCGACGGGCTGGGAATGTAAGCGATGTCCATGGCAGCACCGACGCTACCCTGCCGGGACACGCACCGGGCAACCCACCCGGCGCAACGGCTGCGTAACGGCGCTCGGGCCGCCCCGTCCTCCAGCGGCCGTCGCGCCACCGTGCACGCCCCGAGGACGTGCCTCAGCTCTTCGCCGCCCCGGCGACCATCTGCCGCAGCTTCTCGGGCGTGAGCGGGTTGGTCTGGTCGCCGTAGATGCTCTTGCCGTCGAGGAGAACGGTGGGGGTGGCGTGGTGGCCGGACTTGCCGAAGGCCTCGTGGGACTTCTTCACCCAGCTGTCGTGCGTGCCCTCGTTCACACACGTGCGGAAGGCGGGGGTGTCCAGGCCCGGGACCTGGCCGGCCAGGTCCAGCAGGCGGGCCTTCTTGCCGAAGGCGTCGTCGGTCTCCGCCGGCTGGTTCTTGTAGATCAGGTCGTGATAGGCGGAGAACTTGCCCACGTCCTGCGCGCACGCCGCCGCGTTCGCCGCGTTGAGCGATCCGGCGCCACCGAGGTTGTTGTCGATCAGTGTGACGAGGTGATACTCGGTCTTCAGCCGGCCCTTGGCCTCCAGCGCGTGGATCGTGTCGCGGAAGCCGTTCTCGAACTGGGCGCAGCCGGGGCAGCGGAAGTCCTCGTAGACGGTGAGGGTGGCCTTGGAGGCGGGCTTGCCGACCGGGATGGTGACGGCGTCCTTGCCCATGGCGCCCTGGGGCAGGACGGGCGGCCCGGCGGTTTCCTTCCGGTCCTTCCCGGCGCTCGCGAGCAGCGCGCCGACGCCGGCGGCGATGCCGAGGACGCCCACGGCCACGCCCCCCGCGATCAGGGCCCGCTTGCGCTTGGCGCGGGACTCCTCCCTCTGACGCTGTTCCTGCAGCCGCTCACGGGCGCTGCGCTTTCCGTCGCTGTTCTTCTGGCTCACATCCCGCTACAACGAACCGGGGGCGCGCCCATGCGCGCCCCCGGCGACGTTTTCCTTCAAACGGATTACCCGCGCTTGCGTACCCCGGCGGCGAGTTCACCCGCCAGTGCGCGCACTCCGGCCAGGCCCGTTTCCAGGTCGGGGGCGTCCAACAGCCGCTTCACGAAGGCCGATCCGACGATGACGCCGTCGGCGAACTGGGCGACCTCCTCGGCCTGCCGGGCGTTGGAGACGCCGAGTCCGACGCAGACGGGCAGTTCGGTGACCGCCTGGGTGCGCCGCACCAGGTCCTGGGCCTCCTGGCCGACGGACTCGCGGGTGCCGGTGACGCCCATCAGCGAGGCCGCGTAGACGAAACCGCTGCCCGCTGCCGTGATCTTGGCGAGCCGCTCGTCGCGGCTGCTGGGCGCGACGACGAACACGGTGGCCAGGCCGTGCTGCTCGGCGGCCTTGCGCCACACCTCGGACTCCTCGACCGGCAGGTCCGGCAGGATGCAGCCCGCTCCCCCGGCGGCGGCGAGATCGGCGGCGAACCGCTCCACGCCGTAGGCGTCGACGGGGTTCCAGTAGGTCATGCAGAGCACCGGGGCGCCCGTCGCGGCGTGCGCCTCGCGGACCGTGCGGATCACGTCGACGATTCTGACGCCGCCGCGCAGGGCGATGTCGTCGGCGGTCTGGATGACCGGGCCGTCCAGGACCGGGTCGCTGTGCGGCAGCCCGACCTCGACGACGTCGCAGCCGCCCTCGACCATGGCGACGACGGCCCTGACCCCGTCGTCCACGGTGGGGAAGCCCGCCGGGAGGTAGCCGACGAGCGCGGCGCGCCCCTCCGTCTTGGCCGTGGCCAGTACGGAACTCAGCAGTTCGATCGTGCCCGCCATCAGTTCGCCCCCGCAGCGTCGTCGTACAGCCCGAAGTAACGCGCGGCGGTGTCCATGTCCTTGTCGCCGCGCCCGGAGAGGTTGACCAGGACGAGGCCGTCCGGGCCGAGTTCCTTGCCGAGGTCGAGGGCGCCGGCGAGCGCGTGGGCGCTCTCGATCGCGGGGATGATGCCCTCGGTGCGCGACAGCAGCCGCAGGGCCGCCATGGCCTCGTCGTCGGTGACGGCGCGGTACTCGGCGCGCCCGGCGTCCTTCAAATACGAGTGCTCCGGGCCGATGCCGGGGTAGTCGAGTCCGGCGGAGATCGAGTACGGCTCGGTGATCTGGCCGTCCTCGTCCTGGAGCACATAACTGCGGGAGCCGTGCAGGATGCCGGGGGTGCCGGCGGTGAGGGTGGCCGCGTGCTCGCCGCCGGCCACGCCGTGGCCGCCCGGCTCGCAGCCGACCAGCCGGACGCCGGTGTCGGGCAGGAAGGCGTGGAAGAGGCCGATGGCGTTGGACCCGCCGCCGACGCACGCCACGGCGACGTCCGGGAGACGGCCCGTGCGTTCGAGGATCTGGCGGCGTGCCTCGACGCCGATGACCCGGTGGAAGTCGCGCACCAGCGCCGGGAAGGGGTGGGGTCCGGCGACGGTGCCGAAGAGGTAGTGGGTGCGGTCGACGTTGGCGACCCAGTCGCGGAACGCCTCGTTGATGGCGTCCTTGAGGGTGCGGCTGCCGGACTTCACCGCGACGACCTCGGCACCGAGCATCCGCATCCGGGCGACGTTGAGCGCCTGGCGCTCGGTGTCGACCTCGCCCATGTAGATGGTGCACTCCAGACCGAAGAGCGCGCAGGCGGTCGCGGTGGCGACGCCGTGCTGCCCGGCGCCGGTCTCGGCGATGACCCGGGTCTTGCCCATGCGCTTGGTGAGCAGCGCCTGCCCCAGCACATTGTTGATCTTGTGGGAGCCGGTGTGGTTGAGGTCCTCGCGCTTGAGGAACACCCGGGCGCCGCCCGCGTGTTCGGCGAAGCGCGCCACCTCGGTAAGGGCGCTGGGCCGGCCGGTGTAATTGACCATCAGTTCGTTGAGTTCGGCCGCGAAGGCGGGGTCCGCCTTCGCCTTCGCGTACTCCTCGGCCACCTCGTCGACGGCGGCGACGAGGGCCTCGGGGATGAACTTGCCGCCGAAGGCGCCGAAGTAGCCCTCGGGGCTGGGGACGTGACCCTCCGGGTCCGGGATGAAGAAGTCAGACGACATCCGACGTACTCCTCAGTCGGGGCCCGCGGGCCCCGCTAGGTATCGATGGACGGGCATCACGCTATGCGGAGAGGACGACCGCCGAGCCGCGGCTTTCGCGCGGCTAGGCCGTGGCGCGGTGGGTGCGGTTCGTCGTCGTCGTGCGCATGGTGGGGCGACGCCATCGCATGCCGTTGATCTGGCCCGGCTCACAGCCGATGTGGTAGCGCACCCGGCGGCCGTGGATCCGGCGGGCGGGCGCGCGGCAGCCGCGGGGGCGGCAGCCGCGGGCGAGTCGTGCGTACGCCGACATGCCGACGGGGGCCGAGTGCGAACTCGGTCCCGGGCGGCCACGGCGGCGGGTCATGGGAGGGGTCAGCCCCTGCCGTGCCGCAGGGCGGGGTGGGCGCCGGCGGCGACGAGGTCGGCGACCGCGCCGCGCGGGTCGCGGCCGGTGACCAGGGACTCGCCGACGAGCACCGCGTCGGCGCCCTCGTTGGCGTAGGCGATGAGGTCGTGCGGGCCGCGCACCCCGGACTCGGCGATCTTGACGATGTGGTCCGGGATCTCGGGGGCGACGCGGGTGAAGTTGTCGCGGTCGACCTCGAGGGTCTTGAGGTTGCGGGCGTTGACGCCGATGATCCGGGCGCCGGCGTCGACCGCGCGCTGGACCTCTTCCTCGTCGTGCACCTCGACCAGCGGGGTGAGGCCGATCGACTCGGCCCGCTCGATGAGGGAGACCAGGGCCTCCTGCTCGAGGGCGGCCACGATCAGCAGAGCCAGGTCGGCCCCGTACGCGCGGGCCTCCCACAGCTGGTAGGCGGTGACGATGAAGTCCTTGCGCAGGACCGGGATGTCGACCCGGGCGCGGACGGCCTCCAGGTCGGCGAGCGAACCGCCGAAGCGCCGCTGCTCGGTCAGCACGCTGATGACGGCCGCGCCGCCCGCCTCGTAGTCCGCGGCGAGTCCGGCGGGGTCGGCGATCGCGGCGAGCGCGCCCTTGGAGGGGCTGGAGCGCTTGACCTCGCAGATGACGGTGACGTTCTCGCCCTTGAGGGCCGCCACGCCGTCCTTGGCCTGCGGTGCCTTGGCGGCTCGCTGCTTGAGCTCGTCGAGGGTGACGCGCGCCTGCCGCTCCGCGAGGTCGGCACGGACACCGTCGATGATCTCGTCGAGCACACTCACGCGAGCGGCCCCCTTCCGGACTCGGATGGTCTGGGCTGGCGGCTGGAAATCACCCCACCAGGACTTGCGATGGTACTTGCCGGAGGGCGAAGGTCTCGCATCCGGTTGACGCGGATACCGCCACGTGGACATTCACGGGACCAGAGCCGACCCGAACGGCAGATTCCGTACGACGGTGAAGACGAGGACGACCGCGCCCAGCGCCCACCAGCGGCCGGGGCGCGTGCCGGGTGCGGGTACGGCTGCGGGGGCCGCCCGCAGGGACCGGACCAGCCATCCGGCCCAGAACACGGCGAAGGCGGCGTAGCCGGCGACGGCCAGGGCGTTCGCGCCGAGCGCGGTGGCGAGGTCGCCGTGAGCGAGGGCGTGGACGCCGCGCAGTCCGCCGCAGCCGGGGCAGTACAGCCCGGTGTGACGCAGCAGCGGGCAGGCCGGGTAGTGGCCGGGCTCGTTGGGGTCCACGGCGCCGATCCACACGGCGGCCGCGGCGAGCGCCGCCGCGACGCCGAGCGGGGCGGCGAGGCGATGGGCCAGGGGCTCGGGCGGGGCGGTGGTGGTGCCGGGGGTGATGCCGGGGGCCCGGGGGTTCCGGGGCCGGCTCGCGTGGTCCCTCACCCTGTCGAGTCTCCACCGGAAACGACGAAGGCGCAGCTCAGGGCCGGCGTACGGGCAGCCGTACGGGCCCGGGCCGCGCCATGCGTGCCCGCGGTGCCGCCCGTGGTGTGCCGGGCGGCGGCGAGAGGGTGCTCGTCGGAGCCGGGGGTCAGCCCTGGGTCTGTGCGTGCGACTGCGCGCGGACGGGGCGCTTGGGGGCCTGGCCGAGGCCCGCGGCGCGCATGGCCATGCCGACGACGCCACCGAGGGCGATCACGATCATTCCGGCCCAGAAGCCCATGGGCTTGGCCATCACCGTGAACGCGCCGGAGATGCAGAAGCCGATGAAGGCGATGATGACACCGGTCCAGGCGGCCGGAGTGTGTCCGTGGCTGCTACCCGACATGAGTATGACTCCTCGTTGCTGTATCGCGCCTGCGGGCGCAGAGAGAACGCTCGATGCCATTGTCCCCGACGGCCGGGGCTGCCTTGAGCTGGGGTGGGCGTGTCCGGCCCGGCTACTTCCGGGAGGTGTCCCGGGTGGTTTCGCCGGTGGGGTCCTCGCCGCGGTCGAGGGCCTTCCACAGCTCCTCGGGGCGGTCCGGGTCGGGGGCGGTGCGGGCGCGGCGCGGGCGGGGGGTGCCGTCGCGCTCGTAGCGGCCGGACATGGTGGGCCAGTGGCGGCCGTAGCGCAGGGCGAGCAGCCCGGCGAGGAGCAGCAGGACGCCCCCGGCGAAGGCGACCCACGGCCAGGCGGTGTGGGTGACGTTGTCGATGGCGCCGTGGGTGAGGCCGCCCGCCTTGCTCGCCTTCTCCTCCAGGGCGGCGGTGTCGGAGACGCCGCCGAGGGCGCCGGCGATCACGCCGGCGCCGCTCAGGGCGAGCAGCGCGGCGACGGCGATCCGGCCCGCGCCGCGTACGGCGAAGACGGCGACGAGGGCGGCCAGGCCGACGATGGCCAGCGCGCCGGGCAGGCCGCTGACGTCCTGGCCGGTGGCCTGGCGCACGACGCTGCCCTGGGCGACGGCGGCGGTGCCCTCGGCCCAGGTACGGCCGCCGGACAGCAGGACGAGGGCGGCGCCGAGGGCGCCGAAGAGCAGGGCGATGCCGACACTGCGTCTGGCACCGCTGCCGGTGCGCGGGGCGGGCTGGACTACGGGGCGGGGGTGGGGAACGGCTGCGCTCACGGTTACCACTATCCCCCTCCCACCCGCCCGCCCCCAACGGGGGCCCGGCCGGACGGGCTGCTGTGCCCTGTCCTCAAGCGCCGGACGGGCTTGAATCGAGCCCGTCCGGCGCTTGAGGACCCAGCACAGCAAGCCCGTCCGGCGCTTGTGGACGCGCCCGCGGGGCGCCCGCCGCCGTGGGCGGCAAGGTCCGGTTGTCGGCTAGCCGGCGGCGAGCCGATTGGCCGTGTGGACCGCCCGGAGCACCGCGGCGGCCTTGTTCCGGCATTCGGCGTCCTCCGCGGCGGGGTCGGAGTCGGCGACCACGCCCGCGCCCGCCTGTACGTAGGCGGTGCCGTCGCGCAGCAGCGCCGTGCGGATGGCGATGGCGGTGTCGGAGTCGCCCGCGAAGTCGAGGTAGCCGACGCAGCCCCCGTACAGCCCGCGGCGGGTCGGCTCCAGCTCCTCGATGATCTGCATGGCGCGCGGTTTGGGCGCGCCGGAGAGCGTGCCGGCGGGGAAACAGGCGGTGAGCACGTCGAAGGCGGTCCGGCCGGCGGCGAGGCGGCCGGTGACCGTGGAGACGATGTGCATCACATGGCTGTAGCGCTCGATCGACATGAAGTCGACGACCTCGACGCTGCCGGGTTCGCAGACCCGGCCGAGGTCGTTGCGGCCGAGGTCGACGAGCATCAGGTGCTCGGCGCGTTCCTTGGGGTCGGCGAGGAGTTCGTCGCCGAGCGCGGCGTCGGCCTGCGGGCTCGCCCCGCGCGGGCGGGTGCCGGCGATGGGGTGCACCATGGCGTGCCCGTCCTCGACCTTGACGAGCGCCTCGGGGCTGGAGCCGACGACGTCGATGGCGCCGCCGTCCTCGTGGGGGAACCGGAACAGGTACATGTACGGGCTGGGGTTGGTGGCCCGCAGGACCCGGTAGACGTCGAGGGCGGAGGCGGTGCAGGGGGTCTCGAAGCGCTGGGAGGGCACGACCTGGAAGGCCTCGCCTGCGCGGATGCGCTCCTTGATGTCCTCGACGGCCTTCATGTAGTCGGCGCCGCCCCAGCGGGCGGTGTACTCGGGAAGTTCGGAGGGCGGCAGGACCGTGGGGCTGGTAGGTGTGGGCCGGTGGAGGTCGGCGGCCATCGCGTCGAGCCGGGCGACGGCGTCGGCGTAGGCCTCGTCGATGCCGGTCTCGAGGTCGTTGTGGTTGATCGCGTTGGCGATCAGCAGCACGGTGCCGTTCCAGTGGTCGAGCACCGCGAGGTCCGAGGTGAGCAGCATCGTCAGTTCGGGCAGCCCGAGGGTGTCCTCGCCGTGTTCGCCGATCTTCTCGAGGCGGCGGACGATGTCGTAGCCGAGGTAGCCCACCATGCCGCCGGTGAAGGGCGGCAGCCCGGCATCCTCTATGAGGTCGCGGGGGGTGTGCAGGGCCGCCACGGTGTCGCGCAGCGCCGCCAGCGGGTCGCCCTCGGTGGGGACGCCGACGGGCGGGGTGCCGAGCCAGTGGGTCCGCCCGTCGCGGGCGGTGAGGGTGGCGGCGCTGCGGACGCCGACGAAGGAGTAGCGGGACCAGGTGCGGCCGTTCTCGGCGGATTCCAGCAGGAAGGTGCCGGGCCGTTCGGCCGCCAGCTTGCGGTAGAGGCCGACGGGGGTGTCGCCGTCGGCGAGGAAGCGTCGGGTGACCGGGATGACCCGACGGTCCCTCGCGAGCATCCGGAACGTGTCGGCGTCGGGGGTGGTGGTACCCGTGGTCGCGGCGCGGGGGGCCGGGACGCCTGAGGTCGTGGCAGCCATGGCAGCGGAGCCTACTTGCCCAGGGGCAGGACGTCGGCATCGAAACAGGTGCGGTCACCGGTGTGGCAGGCGGCGCCGACCTGGTCGACCTTGACGAGGAGGGTGTCCGCGTCGCAGTCCAGGGCAACGGACTTGACGTGCTGTACGTGACCGGAGGTGTCGCCCTTGACCCAGTACTCGCGGCGGCTGCGGCTCCAGTAGGTGCAGCGGCCGGTGGTCAGGGTGCGGTGGAGCGCCTCGTCGTCCATCCAGCCGAGCATGAGGACCTCGCCGGTGTCGTACTGCTGGGCGATGGCGGGGACCAGGCCGTCGGCGTCGCGCTTGAGGCGGGCGGCGATGGCGGGGTCCAGCCGGGCGCCGTCGGCACGTGCGCCGGGGGACGTCCCGGGAGGTGCGGCGGGAGACACTCCGGGAGAGGAGGGGCCGTGGGGGTCGCGGAGAGGGGCATTGCCGGTCATGCGCCCATTCTGCCGCTTCGCGCCGGTGGGGTTGCCGTAACCCACTGGTGGGGCTGTCAGTGGCATGCGGCATGCTTCGCCCATGACCTCTCCGCCTCCGCCGAACGCCCCTCGATCGCCTGGTGACGGCGGTGGGTTCGGCCCACCGCAGAGTTTCGGCGCGCCCTATGGGCAGCAGGGCCCGCAGGGGGCGCCCGGTCAGCCGTACGGGCAGCCGGCGTACGGCGGTCAGCAGCCGTACGGGCAGCCTTACGGGCAGTTCGCGCCGCCCATGCCGCCGCCCCCGCCGCCCTCCGGTGGCAGCGGCGCGAAGGTCGCCGCGATCGTGGTCGCCTCGGTGCTGGTGGTGGGCCTGGCCGTCGGCGGGGTGATCCTCTCCCGTGGTGGTGACAAGGACGACGAGCCGGCCGCGCGGGGCTCGTCCTCGCCGAGTGCCTCACCGTCGGCTTCCCCTTCGGCGTCCCAGGACTCCACGGGCCTGTCCCCCGGCGAGGGCGGCGCGGTGGACAGCGGCCAGTCGGCCGGCCCGAGCCTGCCCTCCCTGCCGCGTCAGGTGCCGTACGTGGTCCTCAAGCCCGGCCAGTGCTACGACCACCCGGCGTTGAGCAGCACGGTCACGGTCATAGAGACCAGGTCGTGCGAGAGCGCGCACGACGGCGAGGTCGTGGCCAACAGGGTGCTGACGGGTACCTTCTCGACGCAGCGGGAGATCCAGGAGAAGGCCGTGGAGCTGTGCGGCACGGAGGCGGAGAAGCGGGTGCGGTCCATAGCCGACGGCCGCCGGTACTACTCGTACACGCTGATGCCCGCGAAGACGACCTACGAACGCGGGCAGAACCAGCTGTCCTGCACGATCACCCTGAGCAATGCCCGGGGTGGCGCGAAACTGACCGCACCGCTTCCGGAGTAGGACCCGTGGGGGCGGGGAGGCAGGCGCGGCACCATGGCACTGCCGAGGTGACGGTCGTAGGCTGACGGCATGTCAACCCATGCCCAGCGCGAACGCCTCCTCCTCGCCGACCTGTTGGAGACGGCGGGTCCGCACGCTCCGACGCTCTGCGACGGCTGGCGCACCCGTGACCTCGCGGCGCACGTCGTGGTCCGCGAGCGCCGTTCCGACGCGGCGGCGGGTCTGGTGCTCAAGCCACTGGCCGCCCGCCTGGAACGGGTGCAGGCCGAATACGCCGCGAAGCCGTACGAGGAGCTGCTGCAGCTGATCCGTACGGGTCCGCCGCGCCTGTCGCCGTACGCCCTCAAGCAGGTCGACGAGGCGGCCAACACCGTCGAGTTCTACATCCACACCGAGGATGTCCGCCGTGCGCGGCCGGAGTGGACGCCGCGGGTGCTCGATCCGGTCTTCTCGGACGCGTTGTGGAGCCGGGTCGAGCGGATGGCCCGGATGCTGGGCCGCCGCTCACCGGTGGGCCTGGTGCTGCGCCGGCCCGACGGCCGTACGGCCGTGGCCCACCGCGGCACCCCGGTCGTCACGGTCACCGGGGAGCCGGGTGAGCTGACCCTGTTCGTCTTCGGCCGCCAGGACGCCGCCCGCGTCGACCTGGAGGGCGACAAGGACGCCCGCGCGAAGCTGCTCGAAGCGAAGCTGGGCATTTGAGCATCTCAAGCCCGTCCGGCGTTTGAGGACGCGCCCGCAGGGCGCCTCGCCGCCGCAGGCGGCACGACGGGCCGATGGCCGAAGAACCGCCGGAGTCCGTCGGCACCACCGCTGCGCGGCGGTCGTCCTCAATCGCCGGACGGGCTGGATTCGGCTGGGCTTGGCTGTCATGGCCCAAGCCACGTCAAGCCTGTCCGGCGTTTGAGGACGCGCCCGCAGGGCGCCCGCCGCCGCAGGCGGGCGACGGCCTGGGGCCGGTGATACTCGACGGCTCGCGCCTAGCGCACCTCATGCCCGGCGGAGCGCAGGCAGTCCTTGACCTCGCCGATGCGCAGATCACCGAAGTGGAAGACCGAGGCGGCGAGGACCGCGTCCGCGCCCGCCTCGATCGCCGGGGCGAAGTGCTCCAGACGGCCCGCGCCACCGCTCGCGATGACCGGGACGGTGACGTGCTTGCGCACCTCCCGGATCATCTCGGTGTCGTAGCCGTCCTTCGTGCCGTCGGCGTCCATCGAGTTCAGCAGGATCTCACCGGCACCCAGCTCGGCCGCCCGGTGCGCCCACTCCACGGCGTCCATTCCCGTGCCGCGCCGGCCGCCGTGCGTGGTGACCTCGAAACTCCCGGACGGGCCACGGCGGGCGTCCACCGACAACACCAGCACCTGACGGCCGAAGCGCTCCGCGATCTCGCGGATCAGCTCGGGCCGCTCGATGGCCGCGGTGTTGACCCCGACCTTGTCGGCGCCGGCCCGCAGCAGCTTGTCGACGTCGTCGGCGGTGCGGACGCCGCCGCCCACGGTCAGCGGGATGAAGACCTGCTCGGCGGTGCGGCGCACCACGTCGTAGGTGGTCTCGCGGTTGCCCGAGGAGGCGGTGATGTCGAGGAAGGTCAGCTCGTCGGCGCCTTCCCGGCCGTAGATCCTGGCCATCTCGACGGGGTCGCCCGCGTCCCGCAGATTCTGGAAGTTGACGCCCTTGACGACCCGTCCGTTGTCCACGTCCAGGCAGGGGATGACTCGGACCGCCAGGGTCATGTGCTCGATGCTCCTCGGTAAGCTTCTACTTCTACTTCGACCAGGACGCGTGAGTCGACGAAGCCGGAGACCACGACGAGGGTCGCCACGGGACGTACGGCGTCGAAGAGTTCCTTGTGGGCGCGGCCGACCGCGTCCACGTCACGCGCGTGGGTCAGATACATCCGGGTGCGGATGACGGACTCGACGCCGAGACCGAACTCGCGCAGCGCGGCCAGCGCACTGCCGAAGGCCGCGAGCGTCTGCTCGTAGGGGTCGCCCTCGCCCTGCAGGACGCCGTGCACCAGCGGCATCGTCCCGGCGACGAGGACCCGGTCCCCCGCCGCCACGGCACGTGCGAAGCCGATCGACTCCTCCCAGGAGCTGTCTGTCTGCACACGCCGCGGGGCTGGGGATTCGGTCATACGGACACTGCCTCCAGGGCTTCTTCCAAGGTGAACGCCTTGGCGTAGAGAGCCTTGCCGACAATGGCACCTTCGACACCCTCCGGTACCAGAGTGGCGATCGCCCGCAGATCGTCAAGGGACGAAACACCGCCGGAGGCGACGATCGGCCTGTCGGTGACCGCGCAGACCCCGCGGAGGAGTTCCAGGTTGGGGCCCTGGAGCGTGCCGTCCTTGGCGATGTCGGTCACGACGTAGCGGGCGCAGCCCTCGGCGTCCAGACGGGCGAGGGTCTCGTACAGGTCGCCGCCGTCACGGGTCCAGCCGCGGCCGCGCAGGGTGGTGCCCCGGACGTCCAGACCGACGGCGATCCTCTCGCCGTGCTCGGCGATGACCTTGGCGACCCACTCGGGGCTCTCCAGGGCGGCGGTGCCGAGGTTGACGCGGGTGCAGCCGGTGGCGAGGGCGGCGGCCAGCGAGGCGTCGTCGCGGATGCCGCCGGACAGCTCGACCTTGATGTCCATCGAGCGGGCCACCTCGGCGACCTGGGCCCGGTTGTCGCCGGTACCGAAGGCGGCGTCCAGGTCCACCAGATGCAGCCACTCGGCGCCCGCCCGCTGCCAGGCCAGGGCGGCGGACAGGGGGTCGCCGTACGACGTCTCGGAGCCGGACTCGCCATGGACGAGACGGACGGCCTGGCCGTCGCGGACATCGACGGCGGGGAGGAGTTCGAGGCGGTTGGCGCTCAAGGCATGTTCCTAGATAGCAGGGGTCGAGAGGGCTAGAGGGTGGCGAGCCAGTTGGTCAGCAACTGGGCGCCGGCGTCGCCGGACTTCTCGGGATGGAACTGGGTGGCGCACAGCGGTCCGTTCTCCACCGCGGCGATGAACGGCTCGCCATGGGTGGCCCAGGTGACCTGGGGCGGCCGGATGTGGTCCGCGGTGATCTCGAAACCCCACTCGCGCACGGCGTAGGAATGCACGAAGTAGTAGCGGGTGCCTGCGTCGAGGCCCGCGAAGAGCCGGGAGTCCGCCGCCGGGGTGACGGTGTTCCAGCCCATGTGCGGCACCACGGGGGCCTTGAGCGGCTCGACCGTGCCCGGCCACTCGTCCAGGCCCTCGGTCTCGACGCCGTGCTCGATGCCGCGCTCGAAGAGGATCTGCATGCCGACGCAGATGCCCATCACGGGCCGGCCGCCGGACAGCCGGCGCCCGATGATCCAGTCGCCGCGGGCGGCACGCAGGCCCTTCATGCACGCGTCGAACGCGCCGACGCCCGGGACGAGCAGCCCGTCGGCGGTCATCGCCCGGTCGTAATCCCGGGTGATCTCCACATCGGCGCCGACGTGGGCGAGGGCACGCTCGGCGGAACGGACATTGCCGAATCCGTAGTCGAAGACGACGACCTTCTTGCGGTCGCTCATTCCCAGACCCCCTGCAGTCGCAGTACACCGGCCACCAGGCACATCACGGACGCTATGCCGAGCAGCACGATCAGGCCCTTGGGCATGCCCTGTTTGGTGAAGGAGTAGATCCCGCCGGCGAGGAACAACCCCACCACGATCAGGATGGACGAGAGGCCGGTCATCGTGTCTTTCCGTTCGTTTCTCCGCCCGCGCGGCGCGGCGGTGCGGGCTTCGAGGTCGTCCGCGGCCCGGAGGCCGCGCGTGCGTCGCTCACAGCGCGCCCTTCGTGGACGGGAGGATGCCGGCCGCGCGCGGGTCGCGCTCGCTGGCGTAGCGCAGGGCGCGGGCGAGGGCCTTGAACTGGCATTCCACGATGTGGTGGGCGTTGCGCCCGTACGGCACGTGGACGTGCAGGGCGATCTGGGCCTGTGCGACGAAGGACTCCAGGATGTGCCGGGTCATCGTGGTGTCGTAGGCGCCGATCATCGGTGCCATGTTCTCCGGCTCGGAGTGCACCAGGTAGGGGCGGCCGGAGAGGTCCACGGTGACCTGGGCGAGGGACTCGTCCAGCGGCACGGTGCAGTTGCCGAACCGGTAGATGCCCACCTTGTCGCCGAGCGCCTGCTTGAAGGCGGCGCCGAGCGCGAGGGCGGTGTCCTCGATGGTGTGGTGGGTGTCGATGTGCAGATCGCCGTCGGTCTTGACCCGGAGGTCGAAGAGGCCGTGCCGGCCGAGCTGGTCGAGCATGTGGTCGAAGAAGCCGACGCCTGTCGACACGTCGACCTGCCCCGTCCCGTCGAGATCGATCTCGACGAGGACGGACGTCTCCTTGGTGGTGCGCTCCGTGCGGCCCACGCGGTTCATCGGTTGTTCTCCTTGCGAATGGCACGTACCGCGTCGAGGAAGGCGTCGTTCTCCGCCGGGGTGCCGGCGGTGACCCGCAGCCGGCCCGGTACGCCGTTGTCCCTGACCAGGACGCCGTGGTCGAGGATGGCCCGCCACGCCGCGTGGCTGTCCTCGAAGCGGCCGAACTGGACGAAGTTGGCGTCGGAATCCGTCACCTCGCAGCCCATGGCGCGCAGCTCGGTGACGATGCGGTCGCGCTCGGACTTGAGCTGTTCGACGTAGCCGAGCAGCGTATCGGTGTGCTCCAGGGCCGCGAGCGCGGTGGCCTGGGTGACGGACGACAGGTGGTACGGCAGCCGGACGAGCTGGACGGCGTCGACGACGGCGGGGTGGGCGGCCAGATAGCCCAGGCGCAGTCCGGCCGCGCCGAAGGCCTTGGACATGGTCCGGGAGACGACGAGGTGCGGGCGGCCCTCGATGAGCGGCAGCAGCGAGGGGTGGTGGCTGAACTCGCCGTACGCCTCGTCCACGACCACGATCGAGGGCTTCGCCGCCTGCGCGGCCTCGTACAGCCGCAGGACGGTGGCGGCGTCGACGGCGGTGCCGGTGGGGTTGTTCGGAGAGCAGACGAAGACCACGTCGGGCCGCTGCTCGGCGATGGCCCGTACGGCCGCGTCGACGTCGATGGTGAAGTCGGCGGTGCGCGGCCCGGCGGTCCAGCCGGTGCCGGTGCTCCGCGAGATCAGGACGTGCATCGAGTAGGAGGGCTCGAAGCCCATCGCCGTGCGGCCGGGGCCGCCGAAGGTCTGGAGCAGTTGCTGCAGGACCTCGTTGGAGCCGTTGGCGGCCCACACGCCCGCGCGGCCGACCTCGTGGCCGGTGGTGCGGGTGAGGTACTTCGCCAGCTCGGTGCGGAGTTCGACCGCGTCCCGGTCGGGGTAGCGGTTGAGGTGCCGGGCCGCCTCGGTGACGCGCTCGGCGATGCGGGCGACGAGGGGCTCGGGCAGCGGGTAGGGGCTCTCGTTGGTGTTCAGCCGGACGGGCACGTCGAGCTGGGGCGCGCCGTAGGGGGACTTGCCGCGCAGTTCGTCGCGGACGGGGAGGTCGTCCCAGGGGGACGTGGGGGTGTCGCCGGTCACTTACTTCGGCACCTTCCAGCCGAACCTCGCCTTGAGCGCGGCTCCGTGTGCGGGCAGGTCCTCGGCCTCGGCGAGGGTGACCACGTGGTGGGCGACCTCGGCGAGCGCGTCGCGGGTGTAATCGACGACGTGGATGCCGCGCAGGAAGGACTGCACGGACAGGCCGGAGGAGTGGCAGGCGCAGCCGCCGGTGGGCAGGACGTGGTTGGAGCCGGCGCAGTAGTCGCCGAGCGAGACCGGCGCGTAGGGGCCGACGAAGATCGCTCCGGCGTTGCGCACCCGGGCGGCGACGGCGGCGGCGTTCTCGGTCTGGATCTCCAGGTGCTCGGCCGCGTAGGCGTCGACGACGGCGAGGCCCTGGTCGAGGTCGTCGACGAGGACGATGCCGGACTGGCGTCCGGCGAGCGCCTCGGTGATCCGCTCCTGGTGCCGGGTGGCGGCGACCTGCGTCTTCAGTTCGGCCTCGACGGCCTCGGCGAGCGCCTCGGAGGGCGTGACGAGGACGGCGGCGGCCAGCACGTCGTGCTCGGCCTGGCTGATGAGGTCGGCGGCGACGTGCGCGGCGTCGGCGGTGTCGTCGGCGAGGATCGCGATCTCGGTCGGGCCGGCCTCGGCGTCGATGCCGATCCGGCCCTTGAGCAGGCGCTTGGCGGCGGCGACCCAGATGTTCCCGGGGCCGGTGACCAGCTGGGCGGGGCGGCACTCGTCGGTGCCGTAGGCGAACATGGCGATCGCCTGGGCGCCGCCGGCGGCGTAGACCTCGTCGACGCCGAGGAGGGCGCAGGCGGCGAGGATCGTGGGGTGCGGCAGGCCGCCGTGGTCCTTCTGCGGCGGCGAGGAGACGGCGAGCGAGGCGACGCCGGCCTCCTGGGCGGGGACGACGTTCATCACGACGGACGAGGGGTAGACCGCGTTGCCGCCGGGCACGTACAGCCCGACGCGCTCGACGGGCACCCAGCGCTCGGTGACGGTGCCGCCGGGGACGACCTTGACCGTCTTGTCGGTGCGCCGCTGCTCGCGGTGGACGAGGCGGGCGCGGCGGATGGACTCCTCCAGCGCGGCCCGTACGGCCGGATCCAGCCGCTCAAGGGCACCGGTGATCTCCTCGGGGGCGACGCGCACCCGGTCGATCCGGACGCCGTCGAACCGCTCCGCGTAGTCGATCAGGGCCGCGGTGCCACGATGATGCACGTCCTCGCAGATGGGCCGCACCTTTTCCAGGGCGGCCTCGACGTCGAGTTCGGCTCGGGGCAGCAGATCGCGGTCGACGCCCGAGGCGGCACCGCGCAGATCGATTCGGGAGATCACACCGCCAATTGTCTCAGACCCGTCCCGGCACACGGCGCGCCGTACCACTTGGTGATACGTCGCGTCGGGGCCGTTGCCCGTTGACGGGTGCCCGAAGAACAGTTGATCATCACTATCGGCGTTCAAGCGGGCACAGAGCGGGAATGGGACCTGTACAAGTGGTACAGGTGACGGGAGGGAAACGGCCGTGACCGAGCCACGTGACGGTGAACCGCCCGCCGGGCTCGATCTCACCACCGCCGAGTGGGGCATGTGGCAGGCGTTCCGCAATGGCAGCACCCATGATCTGCGCACCCCCTACCCCGAGCGCAACGACCCGACCGGCCCGCACACCTGGGGGCCCGAGCGCAGTGTGCGGGCCCGGATCGTCGCCCTGCTGCTCCTGGACGGCCCGCCCCCGCAGCCGGGCCGCGTCTGCGCCCTGAAGCTCAACGGGGTGCACGTCACCGGCACCCTGGATCTCTCGGGCGGGACGGTCGTCCCGTATGTCGAGATGCACAATTGCCGTTTCGAGCAGCAGATCCTGTTACCGGAGAGCCGTTTCACCACCCTGCGGCTGGTCGGCTGCGCGATCCCCCGGCTGGAGGCCGCCCGGCTGACCACCGAGGGCGATCTGCATCTGCCGCGCTGCGTCATCCCCAGCGGCATCCGGCTGACGGACGCGCACATCGGGTCGGACCTGCTGCTGAACCAGATGATGGTGCGCCGGGACCGGCGGGGGCTGTCCATCGCCGCCGACGGGCTGACCGTCGGGCAGGACCTGCAGGCCGAGATGATGCGTTCCGACGGGGAGATGAGCATGCGCGGCGGCAAGATAGGCGCCTCGCTGAGCCTGCGCGGCAGCTCGCTGAACAATCCCTTCGGGCGGCGCGCCTTCAACGCCCCGCAGCTGACCGTCGAGCGCACCCTCTATCTGACGGCGGCCGGTGTCAGCGGTTCGCCCTTCACCGGCGCCACTCCCCCGTACGGCATCACCAACACCCCGGCGCACGGCACCCGGCTGCAGCCCTTCGAGTGCCAGGGCGGGGTGCGGCTCGACGACGGGCGGTTCGGTGACGCGGTGGACCTCAGCCAGGCCCGGTTCGTGATGGAGGCGGACCAGGAGCTTTCGCTGCGCCGGGTGCAGACGCCCGAGCTGCGTTTCCTCGGGGAGCGGCAGCAGCGCGGTCGGGTGGTGCTGTCCGGGGCGCGGGTGGCCAATCTCGTCGACCGGGCCGACAGCTGGCCGGGCCCCGGCGGCCTGGTGATGGCCGGGTTCTTCTACGAGCACCTGATACCGCTCGGTCACTTCCCGCTCGCCCGGCGGCTGGAGTGGGTGGCGGCCGCCACCCCCGAGTACGCCCCGGAACCGTACGAGCGGCTGGCGGGGGCGCTGCGCGCCAGCGGCGAGGACTCCGACGCGCGGGCGGTGCTGCTCGCCAAGCAGCGCCGCAGACGCGAGACGCTGCCGCTGGCGGGCAAGGCGTGGGGGTACCTCCAGGACTGGACGGTGGCGTACGGCTACCGCCCCGGGCGGGCCGCGGTGTGGATGGCGGTGCTGTGGGCGCTGGGCACGCTGTACTTCACCTGGCGCCCGGTGGCTCCCCTGAAGGAGGGCGAGGGACCGGACTGGAGCGCCGTGCTCTACACCCTGGATCTGCTGCTGCCGGTCATCGACCTGGGGCAGGGCGGTTCCTGGAAACCCACCGGGGCCGCCCAGTGGGTGGTGACGGCCCTGATCCTGCTGGGCTGGGTGCTGGCCACCACGGTCGCCGCCGGGGCCTCCCGGTTGCTGCGCCGTCAGTGAAACGGGCCCGGTCCCCGTCGGGCCCGGGCCGGGGAGCGAGCCCGTGCGGCGGTTGGGGACGCGCCCCGCGGGGCGCCCGTCGCCGCGGCCCGCGCGGACGGCTCGCAGCCCAAGATCCGCCGGACAGGCCCTAGGCTTACCGACTGTGACCACCGCGCGCCTTCCGCTCTTCCCGCTGAACTCGGTGCTGTTCCCGGGACTCGTCCTCCCGCTGAACGTCTTCGAGCAGCGCTACCGCGCGCTGATGCGCGATCTGTCGGCACTGCCGGAGGACGAGCCGCGCCGCTTCGGCGTCGTCGCCATCCGCGACGGCAGCGAGGTCGCGCCCAGCGCGCCCGGTCTGCCCGAGGGCGCCCGGCCGGAGCCGGGACCGGCCTCCGGCTTCGGCCCCGACCCGATCAAGGCGTTCCACCTGGTGGGCTGCACGGCGGACGCGGCGACGATCCGCGAACGCGAGGACGGCACGTACGAGGTGCTGGCCACCGGCACCACCCGTTTCCGGCTGCTGTCCGTCGACGCCTCGGGCCCGTATCTGACGGGTGAGGTGGAGAGCATCGAGGAGGAGCAGGGCGCGGAGGCGGGCGCGCTGGCCTCCGGTGTCGTGCGGGCCTTCCGGGCCTACCAGAAGCGGCTGGCAGGGGCGCGGGAGCGGTCGCTGAGCGGTGCGGCGGACCTGCCCGGCGAGCCGTCGGTGCTGTCCTACCTGGTGGCGGCCGCGGCGGTGCTGGACACCCCGGCCAAGCAGCGGCTGCTGGAGGCCCCGGACACGGCGGCCCGGCTGACGGAGGAGCTGAAAATACTGCGCGCCGAGACCGCGGTGATCGGTAAGCTCCCGTCGCTCCCGGCCGTGGAATTCACCCGGCGGCCGACCAGCCCCAACTGAGCCCCGACGGCACCCCCACGAAAGGGCCGGCCTTGGCGAAGAAGTCCAGGAAACAGCAGTCCGGTGCCACGCCCGCGATCGTCGCCCTGGAGAAGGCGGGCACCGTCTTCGCCGTGCGCGCCTACGAGCACGACCCGGCCGCCCCCTCCTACGGCGAGGAGGCGGCACGGGCACTGGGCGTCGACCCGGGCCGGGTGTTCAAGACCCTGGTGGCCGACGTGGACGGCGAGCTGACCGTGGCCGTGGTGCCCGTCTCCGGTTCGCTGGACCTCAAGGCCCTCGCGGCCGCGGTCGGCGGCAAGCGGGCCGCGATGGCCGACCCGGCGGCGGCCGAGCGCACCACGGGATACGTGCGGGGCGGGATCTCGCCGCTCGGCCAGCGCAAGCGGCTGCCGACGGCGCTGGACGCCTCGGCCGGCGCGTTCGAGACGATCTGTGTCTCGGCGGGCCGGCGCGGGCTGGAGGTCGAGCTGTCGCCCGGTGACCTCGCGGCGCTGACGGGCGCGGTGCTCGCGCCGATCGCCCGCCCCTGAGCCACCGGTCCGCTTCCGCGCTCCCCTGCCGTGGGGCTGGACTGTTGCGCGTCCCTCGGTTACGACCGGGGGGCGGGCCGCCGTACGCGCGTCCCGCCCAGGGAGGGACGCCCATGTCGAAGCGCACCCGCAAGCGCCGCTGGCGCCTGAAGAAGAACCGCGCCAACCACGGCCGGCGCCCGGCGTAACGCCTGGGGCCGGCGGCGCGACGAACGACGACCGGCGCTGTGCCCTGTCCTCAAACGCCGGACGGGCTCGAATCAAGCCCGTCCGGCGCTTGAGGACGCGCCCGCAGGGCGCTCGCCGCCGCAGGCGGCAACGACGGCCCGCAGCCGAGGATTCGCCGGGCGCGGCGCGCCCTACCCCTTCGGCGCGGGGCCCGACCAGTGCGGAGCATCGGGTTCCGGGTCGCGAGGACCGAACGCCGCGGTGAGGCCGAGGTGGACGGCCATCGCGGCCAGGGGCCAGGTCAGCAGCGCGCCCTTCGCTCCCAGCCGGAGCGGGGCGTCGAAGACCACGCCCCGGCCCGCGGCGCGGGCACTGGCGGCCACGTCGGAACTCGGGCCGAGCCACACGCCCAGCCGCCAGCCGACCACCGAGGCCAGCAGCGAGCCGAGCGCCAGCCCGATGACGAGGGGGATGCCGCCGCGGCGGCGGAACCAGAAGACCAGGGCCGCGCACACCGCGCCGAAGCCCACCCCCAACAGCACGAACGTGCCGTCGGCGCCGATCGCCTGCTCCCCTTCGGTGGCCTTGAGGTAGACGGCCTTGCCGTCCGAGATCAGCGGCACGCGCGGCGCCAGCCACAGCCACAGCAGCCCCAGCAGCACCCCGGCGAGGGTCACCACCGCGGCGACGGCCCCGGCCTGGCGCAGCTCGGCGACGAGTCCCGGGCCGTCGTCGGTCTCCTGGGGCGCGAGCCCGTGCGGGGGGATGCGGGAGGGTTCGTGCGGGGGTTCGTGCGGCGGCGTCAGCGGTGCGGTCACCTTGCCATCGTGCCAGGTCGGCGGTGTGCCGTCGGCGGCAGGACCGCCGCTGCGGCGCGTCACCGCACGGCCGCCCTGCGGTACGCCCAAGTGGCGACGGCCAGCGAGACCACGCCGACGGCGGCGCACACCCCGAGGTCGGCGGCCACCAGCAGCCAGTCGGGCCGCTCGTCGAAGGTCCGCGCCAGGGCCTCCACGCCGTAGGTGGAGGGCAGCAGATCCCGCGCGTAGCCGATGGGGGCGGGCAGGTGGGCGGCCGGGAGCACGCCCAGCAGCAGCGCCGCGGACATGCCCAGCTGGCCGCACAGCGTCGCCAGTTCCTGGCGGGGGGCGAGCAGCCCGAGCGCCGCGCCGAGCCCGGCGAGCGCCGCCCCGGCCAGCGGGATCACCGCGACGAGCACCCACAGATGGGTCATCGGCAGATGGAACAGCGCGCTGCCGACGACGGCCGTGACGGCCGTGCCGGGCACGGTGAAGGAGGCGTAGGCCGCCGCCGCGCCCAGCACCACCGCGGCGGGCGGCACCGGGAGGGTCGCGTAGTGGTCGAGGCCGCCGCTGGCGCGCAGCTGCCCGAAGTACTGGGCGAGGAGGTTCAGCGCGACGAACGCCACGACCAGCACGCTGGACCCGGCGACGACGGCCCGCGCCTCGTCCCCGCCGTCCACGACCCCGCGCATCAGGACCATGATCCCCACGGACTGGAACGTCGCGACGAACAGCAGCGGGATCCGCGCCACCCGGGCGCGCGAGAGCTGCGCCCGGTACACGGCGACCAGGGCGGGCAGCAGCCGCGCCCGGGGAGCGAGCGGTGCGGCGCCGTCGCCGCCCGGCCGGGGCCGGGTTCCGTCCACGGGCCGGGCCGGGCCCTCGGCCCCGGCGCGGCCGGACAGTACCTCCGCGGATACAGCAGTCACCCGGCACAGCTCCTGTTCGGTCCGGTCCAGTGGCCCGTCATGAATGGGTCACCCCTTCACCAGTCCCTCGGTGCGGTCGCCGCCGAGCGCCAGATAGACGTCCTCCAGACTCGGGGTGGCGAGCGTGAAGTCGTCGAGCGCGGCGAAGGCGGGGCCGCCGGTCACGGCGGCCACGGCGGCCCGCGCCGCGGCGGGGGCGAGCCGCAGCGACCAGCGGCGGCCCGACTCGTGGGCCGCGTCGCGCAGCGCCGCGACCTCGGGGATGTCCAGCGGGGGCTCGGCGCGCCAGACGAGTTCGACGCGGACCTCGTCGCCGACGAGTTCCTTGAGGCCGGTGGGGGTGTCACAGGCGATGATCCGGCCGCGCTCCAGGACCGCGACCCGGTCGAGGACGGTCTCGGCCTCGATGACGTTGTGGGTGACGAGCAGCACGGTCGCGCCGTGCTCGGCACGCCGTCGGTCGACGGCGGCCCAGACGGCGCGGCGCGCGACGGGGTCCATGCCGGTGGTGGGCTCGTCCAGGACGAGCACGGGCCGCTCCCCGACGAGGGTCGCGGCGAAGCAGGCGAGCCGGCGCTGGCCGCCGGAGAGCTTCTTCAGCGGGCGGCCGGCGATCGGGGCGAGGCCGAGTTCGTCGATGACGGCGTCCCGCTCGGCGCGGGCGTCGCGCAGGGTGAGCCCGCGCAGCCGCCCGGTGGTCTCCGCGGCCAGGGAGACCGTCAGCTCGTCGAGCGCGGTGGACTCCTGGCCGAGGTAGCCGACGAGCCGGGAGGCGCGCTCGGGGTGGCGTACCAGGTCGTGGCCGAGCAGGTCGACGCTGCCGGCGTCGGGCCGCAGCAGACCGGTGAGCTGGCGTACGAGGGTGGACTTGCCGGCGCCGTTGGGGCCGAGCAGCCCGAAGATCTCACCACGCCGGACGTCGAGGTCGATGCCGTCGCTGGCCCGTACGGCGGCCGCGCCGGGGGCGCCCCGGCGCCCGCGCGCGGCGGGGTAGGTCTTGACGAGGCCGCGCACGGTGCACACCGCGTCGTCCGTCGCCCGCCCTGGGGAGCCCCGCTCCGCCTGTTTCGCGCCCATCCTCACGAGCTATGAGGGTACGCGCTCCGGGGCCCTTGGCTTGCTTCGGGGTGGCGCGCCCGGGGATCTCCCCCGGCGGGCTCGGGCGGCCGGGCCCGGCCGCGTCCGGCCCAGCCGGCGTCGGCGGGCCGGGGCGGTGGCGGCTCAATCCCCCGCGGGGGCGTGCTCGGCCGCCGTGCGCGCGTCGATCTCGCGCCAGAACCCCGCCCGGATCGCGTAGCGGTCGTGCTCGTCGATCTGGTCGTCCTTGTGGGCGAGCAGCCCGAAGCGGGCCGCGTAGCGCAGCAGCTCGCCGTCGATGCGGTGCGGGATGCGCGGGTACTCGGTGGACAGGTGCTGGAGGTGGACGGAGTCGGTGAGGCGCTCGGTCCAGCGGCGGGCGAAGACCTGGCCGACCTCGAAGGGGTCGCCGCCGACGGTGGTGATGTCCTCCTCGCGGTCGGCCCAGCGCTGCTCGGCGCTGGTGAGCTGGGCGAGCATGGGCAGGGAGGCCGTTTCGGGCGGCTCGCCCAGGCCGTTTCCGGCGCCGCGCTCGACCCAGCCCTTGTCGGAGGACCAGCGCAGGGTGGCGTTGGGGGCGGGCGTGCCCTGCGCCCCGGCCTGGGCGCCCCCGCCGTTGGGGGACGCCGCTCCGGCCAGTCCGCGGGCGAGGCCGGCGAGGTCCTTCGGGGTGGGCACGCCCTTGCCGCCGGGGCTGTCGGTGCCGCGCTCGGACTCGGGGCAGACGTCGGGGCAGGGCTCGGCGGGGGTGGCGGGCCGGGTGCCGTTGCGCCGGTCGGGGCGGGCGTCGGCCGCGCGGCTCGCGGCGGCGGCAGCGGCGGCCGCCGCGGTCTCGGGGAGCGGCGCGGAGAGAATCGCGGCGATCTCGGGGCGGGGCGCGGGCTGCGGGGCGCAGATGCCGGTGAGTTCCTTGGCGCGGACGGCCCGGGTGATCCAGGTGCGGTCCAGGACGCGCCGCTCGTCGGCTTCGGCGACCAGGTCCTCGGACTGGTTGTAGTCGCCGTCGGCGGCCTGGACGGCCCACAGATGGACGGCGACGCCGTGTTCCTTTGCGGACATCAGGCCCGGGAGCAGATCGCCGTCGCCGGTGACGAGCACGATGTCGGCACAGGCACGGTTGCGGGCCAGCTCGGTCAGCTCGGCGTGCATGGCCGCGTCGACCCCCTTCTGCGCCCACCGGCCGTCGCTGCGGGTCAGGGCACCCAGCCGGACGGTGACCCGGGGCATGACGCGGAGCCTGCGGTGCTCGGGCTGCGGCACCCGGTCGGGGGCCCCGTCGAACCAGTAGATCCGCAGCAGCGGGCACTGCGTCTCGGCTTCGGCCCGCTCCCGCAACCCCTGGATGAGAGTCGCGTGGTCGACGGTGATGCGGGACCGGGCGGGCTCCCCGGCCAACAGGCTCGCGGCGGCGCCCAGCAGATAGCCGGCGTCCACCAGGACGACGCAGCGGTCCACGTTCCACCCTCTTTCCGTCAGTGTGCTGTCAGTCCAGAAGTGCGGTCGCCCCCCGGCACGGTCGTGCCCCTGGTTTGCCTTGGCTTTCCTTGGAGTCTGCCCGACCGCACGGGGGTTATCAGTCCGAACTGGATCATCGGCGTGGCGGATACGGGCACAGAACGATAAGTGCATCTATCACGCACGGTAATTACCCGAAATGCACGGTTCGCCGGCGCGTGCCAGTGTGTTCGGCGGGGGGTCACCCCGACTGGAGGCACGTGAGCATGGCCAAGAACAGGAAGCAGAACCGGGAGCAGCAGAAGAGCAGCGCGGCCGAGCGCGGCACGCAGCAGGCGAAGAGCTCCTCCATGGAGGCCCAGGCCGATCAGCGGCAGTCCCATGTGACGCCCGCGGACGTGGCCCACAAGGGCCGGCAGAAGCGCTTCGGTCACAACTGAGCGCTCGCCGGGCCGCCGGGGCAGGGCCCGCGGGCGGGCGGCTCCGCCCCGACGGCGCCGCCCGCCCCCGTCGGGACGGTGCCGGCCCGGCGCCTTGAAGTGCGCGTGGGGCGCGTCCGGTTGAACCGGACGCGCCCCACGTCGCTGTGTGTGACGGGCCGGCCGGCCCGTCCGGGTTCAGCCCGCCAGACAGGAGGGGCCGAGCAGGACCTTCAGGTCGCCGAAGAGCGCCGGGTCGGGGGTGACCCGGTGGCGGTCCAGGCGCAGCACGGTCGTCTTGCGCGCGCCCTGGAGCTTGATGCGTACCTCGGTGGAGCCCCGGTGGTGGGTGAGCACCTGGCCGAGCTTCTCCACCAGCGGCGGGGTGACCTTGACCGTGGGGATGGTGATGATCACGGGGGCGTTGGTCCCGGCGTTGGACAGGTCGGGGACCATCAGCTCCATGGCGACCAGGCGGGGGATGTCCTCGCGCTTGTCGAGCCGTCCCTTGACGAAGACGACGGCGTCCTCGACGAGCTGGGTGGAGACCAGCTGGTAGGTGGCGGGGAAGAACATGCAGTCGATGGAGCCGGCCAGGTCCTCGACGGTGGCGATGGCCCAGGCGTTGCCCTGCTTGGTCATCTTGCGCTGGAGGCCGGAGATGATGCCGCCGATGGTCACGATCGCGCCGTCGGCGTGCTCACCGCCGGTGAGCTGGGAGATCGCGGCGTCGGCCTTGTCGTTCAGGACGTGCTCGATGCCGAAGAGCGGGTGGTCGGAGACGTAGAGGCCGAGCATCTCGCGCTCCTGCGCGAGGAGGTAGGACTTCTCCCACTCGATGTCGGAGAACTCCACGTCGAGCCCGAAGCCGGGCTCGTCGCTGTCCGCCTCGCCCATGCCGCCGAAGAGGTCGAACTGGCCCTCGGCCTCCTTGCGCTTGACCGCCACCACGTTGTCGATCATCGGCTCGTAGTGCGCGGTGAGGCCCTTGCGGGTGTGGCCCATCTCGTCGAAGGCGCCGGCCTTGATCAGCGATTCCACGGTCCGCTTGTTGCAGACGACGGCCTCGACCTTGTCGAGGAAGTCGGGGAAGGAGCTGTACTTCCCCTTGGACTTGCGGCAGCGGATGATCGAGTCCACCACGTTCTGCCCGACGTTGCGGACGGCGGTGAGGCCGAAGAGGATCACGTCGTCGCCCTGGGCGGCGAAGTTCGACTCGGACTCGTTGACGTTGGGCGGCAGCACCTTGATGCCCATGCGCCGGCACTCGTTGAGGTACGTCGCCGACTTGTCCTTGTCGTCCTTGACCGAGGTCAGCAGGGCGGACATGTACTCGGCCGGGTAGTTCGCCTTGAGATAGGCGGTCCAGTAGGTGACCAGGCCGTACGCCGAGGAGTGGGCCTTGTTGAACGCGTAGCCGGCGAAGGGGACCAGCACGTCCCACAGGGCCTGGATGGCCTCGTCGGAGAAGCCCTTCTTCTTCGCGCCCTCCTTGAAGAACACGAAGTTCTTCGCCAGCTCGTCGGGCTTCTTCTTGCCCATCACGCGGCGGAGGATGTCGGCCTCGCCGAGCGAGTACCCGGCGATGATCTGGGCGGCCTTCTGCACCTGCTCCTGGTACACGATGAGGCCGTAGGTGACGCCCAGGACCTCCTTGAGCGGTTCCTCCAGCTCGGGGTGGATCGGGGTGATCTCCTGCTGGCCGTTCTTGCGCAGGGCGTAGTTGGTGTGCGAGTTCATGCCCATCGGGCCCGGCCGGTAGAGGGCCGAGACGGCGGAGATGTCCTCGAAGTTGTCGGGCTTCATCAGGCGCAGCAGCGAGCGCATGGGGCCGCCGTCGAACTGGAAGACGCCGAGCGTGTCACCGCGGCAGAGCAGTTCGTAGGTGGTGGGGTCGTCCAGCGGGATGGCCAGGAGGTCGATGTCGACGCCCTTGTTGGCCTTCACCATCTTGACGGCGTCGTCCATGATCGTGAGGTTGCGCAGGCCGAGGAAGTCCATCTTCAGCAGGCCGAGCGACTCACAGCTCGGGTAGTCCCACTGGGTGATGGTCACACCGTCGGAGTGCCGCACCCAGACGGGGACGTGGTCGGTGATCGTCTCGCTGGACATGATCACGCCGGCCGCGTGCACACCCATCTGGCGGACCAGGCCCTCGACGCCCTTGGCGGTGTCGATGACCTTCTTGACGTCCGGCTCGTTCTCGTACATCCCCCGGATCTCGCCCGCCTCGCCGTAGCGCGGGTGGCTGGGGTCGGTGATGCCGTTGAGGTCGATGCCCTTGCCGAGGACATCGGCGGGCATGGCCTTGGTGAGCCGGTCGCCCATGGCGTAGGGGTAGCCGAGGACGCGCGCGGAGTCCTTGATCGCGTTCTTGGCCTTGATCTTGCCGTACGTACCGATCATGGCGACCTTGTCGGCGCCGTACTTCTCGGTGACGTACCGGATCACCTCACCGCGCCGGCGCTCGTCGAAGTCGATGTCGACATCGGGCATGGAGATGCGCTCGGGGTTGAGGAACCGCTCGAAGATCAGTCCGTGCTCGATGGGGTCGAGGTCGGTGATGCCCATGGCGTACGCGACGATCGAACCGGCCGCGGAGCCTCGGCCGGGGCCGACCGCGATGCCGTTGTTCTTGGCCCACATGATGAAGTCGGCGACCACGAGGAAGTAGCCGGGGAACCCCATCTCGATGATGATGTCCATCTCGTACTCGACCTGCTTGAGCCGGTCCTCCGGGATGCCGCCCGGGTAGCGCCGGGCCATGCCGCGCATGGTCTCCTCGCGGAACCAGGTGACCTCGGTGAACCCCTCGGGCACATCGAACTTCGGCATCAGGTTCCGCTCCTGGAACCAGCCCTCGGTGTCGATCTGGTCGGCGACCAGGCGCGTGTTGGCGCAGCCCTCCTGCCAGGCGTCGGAGGAGTCGATGGCGTACATCTCGTCCGTCGACTTCAGGTAGTAGCCGGTGCCGTCGAAGCGGAAGCGGTCCGGGTCGGAGAGGTTCTTGCCGGTCTGGATGCACAGCAGGGCGTCGTGGGCGCTCGCCTCGTGCGCGTAGGTGTAGTGCGAGTCGTTGGTGACCAGCGGGGGGATGCCGAGCTTCTTGCCGATCTCCAGCAGCCCGTCGCGGACCCGGCGCTCGATCTCGATGCCGTGGTCCATCAGCTCCAGGAAGTAGCGGTCCTTGCCGAAGATGTCCTGGTAGTCGGAGGCGGCCTTGAGCGCCTCGTCGAAGTGGCCGAGCCGCAGCCGCGTCTGCACCTCGCCGGAGGGGCAGCCGGTGGAGGCGATCAGGCCCTCGGACCACTGGGAGATGGTCTCCTTGTCCATGCGCGGCCACTTGGTCAGCCAGCCCTCGGCGTACGCGTCGGAGGACAGCCGGAAGAGGTTGTGCAGACCGGTCTTGTTCGCCGCCCAGATGGTCTTGTGCGTATAACCGCCCGAACCGGAGACGTCGTCGCGCTTCTGGTGCGGCTGGCCCCACTGGACGCGCCGCTTGTTGCGCCGCGACTCGGGCGCCACGTACGCCTCGATGCCGATGATCGGGGTGACGCCCGCCTTCTTGGCCTGATGGAAGAAGTCGTAGGCGCCGTGCAGGTTGCCGTGGTCGGACATGGCGATATGCGTCATGCCCATCTCATTGCAGGCCTTGAACATGTCCGACAGCCGCGCGGCACCGTCCAGCAGGGAGTACTGCGTGTGTACGTGCAGGTGCGTGAAGGGCGGCTTGCTCACAGTGGAAGACCTCCGGCGAACGGTCGGCGACAGCGGGGGGAGACAGCTTTGAAGGTTACCGGCCCCCACCGACAAGCGCGGGCACCCGCCGGTAGCCTCGCTCGTTGAGAGCGGCAGGACACCTGTCCGTTTCATGACCCTCCCCGGCTACCGCTGGGGGTGCCCCCACCAGGAGGACCAGCGATGGCGCTCGAGCACGTCCGGGCCACGCAGCGCGGCGAGGACATACTCGCTGTTTTCGACACCGCATTCGGCACGCTCCTCGCGGCCGACCCCGCGGCCTTCCGGGTGAAGTTCCGCAAGATGGCGGCCTCGGCCTTCGCCTTCTACCGGGGCACCGCCTGCCTCTTCTACGCCGACCTGGCACGGTCCGGCGAGCACGAGGAAGGCGCCGTGGGCCCGTACCTGGACGAGCGCACGAGCCGGGTGTGGATCCACGGCGATCTGCACGCCGAGAACTTCGGCACGTACATGGACGCCAACGGCCGGCTGGTCTTCAACGTCAACGACTTCGACGAGGCCTACGTCGGCCCCTTCACCTGGGACCTCAAGCGCTTCGCCGCCTCCGTCGCCCTCATCGGCTACACCAAGGCGCTCAGCGACGAGATGATCACCGATCTGGTGCGCGTCTACGCCGCGGCCTACCGCGAGCGCATCCACGCGCTGGCCACCGGCGCCAAGAACGACGAGGTGCCGCCCTTCACCCTGGACACCGCCGACGGCCCGCTGCTGGACGCCCTGCGCGAGGCCCGCTCGCTGACCCGCTTCGGGCTGCTGGCCTCGATGACCGGCATCCGGGACTTCGAGCGCCGCTTCCTGGCGGACGGCGGATCCATCGAGCTGGACGCCGCGACCCGCTACAAGGTCCTCGCCGCGTTCGACGGCTATCTGGAGACGCTGCCCGACACCAGCCTGGCCCGCCCCGACTCCTACCGGGTCAAGGACGTCGTCGGCCGCCGGGGCATCGGCATCGGCAGCGCCGGCCTGCCCTCGTACAACATCCTTCTGGAGGGCAACAGCGACGCCCTGGAGAACGATGTCGTCATCTATATGAAGCAGGCGCAGACCCCGGCGGTCTCCCGGCACATCACCGATCCGCGGGTGCGCGGCTACTTCGAGCACGAGGGCCACCGCACGGTCATCTCGCAGCGCGCCCTGCAGGCCCACGCCGACCCGTGGCTGGGCTGGACGGAGATCCAGGAGGGGGGCCTGCGGTACGGGCAGCTGGTCGCCGAGATCTCCCCGTACGCGGTGGACCTCGACTGGTCGGACATCGACGACCCCGCCGAGATCGCGACCGTCGTCGCCGACCTGGGCCGGGCCACCGCCACCATGCACGCGGCGGCCGACGACCAGAGCGGTCACTCGCTGGTCCCCTTCTCCACCGAGCGGGCCATCGACGCGGTGATCGCCGCCGACGAGGCGGGCTTCGGGGACCTGCTCGTCGACTTCGCCCACTCCTACGGCGCCCGGGCCCGCGCGGATCACCAGATCTTCGTGGACCTCTTCCGCAACGGCCGGATCCCCGGCCTGTAGCGGCCGGGGGCCGGCGGGACGCCCCCCGGGGGGGCGGGAGGCGATTCGGGGCCCTACGGGTGGTTCCGGGCCCTGATGAGGGGCTTAATCCGCCTTTATCGAAGACCGTGCCAGACTTGTCAGTCATGGACATTTCGGCGGCACGGTTGCGGGCATTGCGCGCGGCGCTGTTCACAGCGCTGTGCGTGACGCTGTCCGCGGCCTCCCATGTGCTGCTGTCCGGCACGCCGCTGCCCCTGCCGACCGTCGCCGCCGCGTCCGTCGCCGTCTTCGCGCTCGCCTACGCCCTCGCGGGGCGGGAGCGGGGCTTCGGGCACATCGCCGCCCTCCTCGTCCCGCTGGAGCTGGCCGCCGACGCCCTCTTCACCACCGGGCAGCGGACCTGCTACGGCGCGGACGGCCGGCCCGTACCGGGCGCCCTGACCGCACTGTGCGGCGGCGGGATCGAGGGGCCATTCGCCCCGGCGGGCGGGCCGGGCGCGGCGTCCTGGCTGCTGCTCGCCGCGCACCTCGGGATCGGGCTGCTCGCCGCCGCCTGGCTGCGGCGCGGCGAAGCGGCGCTGGCCCGGCTGCTGCGCGCCGTCGCGGCGAGCGCCTTCCGCCCCCTGCTGACGGTCATCACGGCGCGCGCACCCCGCCCGCGCCCCGGCGGCTCACGCGTACGCGCCGTGCGCCACGCGCGCGTGCCCGACGCCCCGCCCCGCCTCCTGCACTCCGTCGTACGCCGTGGACCACCGCCCGGGCCCGCCCCCGCCTGAGCGGGACGCCCCCACGTCGACACACGGAGCACGGAGAAGCAGAAACATGAGCAAGCGCAACAACTGGGAGAACAAGCAGTCGGCCCGCGAGCGGCTGCGCGCCGAGCGGGAGCGGCAGGCCAAGAAGGAGAAGACGCGCCGCCAGCTCTTCGTCGGCGGGGCGGTCGTCGCGGTCCTGGCGGTGGCGGCGGGCATCGTGGTGGCCGTCTCCCAGCTCGGCGGGGACAAGGACTCCGACTGGGCCGCGGCGGCGAAGAAGGAGCTGGTCAAGCCCGCCCACACCGCCGGCGACAAGGGCACCGAAATCGTCATCGGTGACAAGAAGGCCAAGCACACCCTGGACCTCTACCAGGACATGCGCTGCCCGATCTGCTCGGTCTTCGAGCAGAACGTCGGCGGCACGCTCGACAAGGACGTCAAGGACGGCAAGTACAAGATCTCGTACCATGTCGCCACCTTCCTCGACCGCAACTTCGGCGGCAGCGGCTCGAAGAACGCGCTCAGCGCGCTCGGCTCGGCCCTGAACGTGAGCCCCGAGGCGTTCAGCGCCTACAACAAGGCCCTCTACTCCAAGGCCAACCACCCGCAGGAGACGAAGGACGACTACGCGAAGGACGACGTCCTGCTGAAGATCGCCGAGGAGGTTCCGGCGCTCAAGGGCAACGCGGAGTTCCGCAAGAACGTCGAGGACGGCACCTTCGACAAGTGGGCGCTGGAGATGTCCGCCGAGTTCGACAAGGCCAAGGACGTCACCGGTACGCCGACGCTCAAGCTCGACGGCAAGAAGCTGACGACCGACGGCAAGAACGTCCCGATCACCCCGGACCAGTTCACCAAGACGGTCGACGCCGAGCTGAAGGCCTGACCCCTCGTCCCCGAACCCCTCGTCCCGGGTGTCCCGTCCCCGCCGTCGATGCCGAATCTTGACACGACACATACCCACGATCGTGGCAAACTTCGGCCTCATGGAGGGGACGGGAGTTCGACTGAGAGCACTGCGCGCGGCGCTCTTCACGGCTTTCTGCCTCACCCTGTCCGCCGCCTCCCACGTGCTGCTCTCGCGCATGCCGCTGCCGCTGTCCACGGTCGCCGTGCTGGCCGGGGCGTTCTTCACGATCGCCTACGCGCTGGCGGGCCGGGAGCGGGGTTACGGGCGGATCGCCGCCCTCCTCGTCCCCCTGGAGCTGGTGGCCGACACCGTCTTCACCGCCGGGCAGCACACCTGTTACGGCCGGGCGGGCGGCCCCATCGCGGGCCCGCTGCGCTCGATGGGCGTCGACCTGGTCTGCCGCGGCGGCGACTTCGGCACCCCGCTGGCCCGGATGGCCGCCGCCCGGGGCGGCACCGGCCCGCTCGCCGCGGCCACCGGAACGGGCTCCGCCATCCCGTGGCTGCTGCTCGCCGGCCATGTCGCGGTCGGTCTGCTGGCCGCCGCGTGGCTGCGCCGCGGCGAGGTGGCGCTGGCCCGGCTGCTGCGCGCCGTCGCGGCGAGCGCCTTCCGCCCGCTGCTGCTGGTCATCGCCGCGGTCGTGCCCGGCGCGGGCCGCCCGGGCACCCCCCGGCGGCCCGTGCGCCACGCGCGCGTGGCCCGTTCGTTGCCCCTGCTCGTCCACTCCGTCGTGCGACGCGGTCCGCCCCTGTGCCCGGCAGTCGCCTGAGCACCAGCGTTCCCCCTCATTCGTACGTTCATCACCCGGAGAAGACCTCATGAGCAACCGCAACAACCAGCAGAACAAGCAGGCCGCCCGCGAGCGGCTGCGCGCCGAGCGGGAGCGGCAGGCCAAGAAGGAGAAGACGCGCCGCCAGCTCGTCGTCGCCGGATCGATCGTCGTCGTCCTCGCGATAGCCGGCGGCATCGGCTACGCGGTGACCAACATGACCAACGGCAGCAAGAACAACAAGGTCTCCGCCAAGGAGTGGAAGGCCGCCGCGGACAAGACGGACTACAAGCAGCCGGCCAACACCACCGGCGACCAGGGCACCACGGTCGTCATCGGAAAGAAGGACGCGAAGAACACGCTCGAGATCTACGAGGACATGCGCTGCCCGATCTGCGCCGACTTCGAGGCGACCACGGGTGACACCATCGTCAAGGACATCAAGGACGGCAAGTACAAGGCGCAGTTCGTGATGGGCGCCTTCCTCGACGACAACCCGCAGATCGCGGGCTCCGGTTCGCGCAACGCCCTGAGCGCGCTGGGCGCGGCGCTGAACGTCGGCCCGGATGTCTTCCTCGAGTACAAGAAGGCGCTCTTCGACAAGAAGAACCACCCGCAGGAGACGGACGACGCCTTCTCCGACGACGCCAAGCTGATCGAGATCGCCCAGTCGGTCAAGGAGCTGAAGGGCAACAAGGACTTCGACGCCGCCGTCGAGAAGGGCACCTACGACAAGTGGGCCCTGGCCGTCGCCCAGAACTTCAAGAACGCCAAGGACGTGACCGGCACGCCCACCTTCAAGCTCAACGGCCAGAAGCTGACGGGCGCGGGCGGCGGCGCCCCGGGCTCGCCCCAGGAGTTCACCTCGCTGGTGAACGCGGAACTCAAGAAGTAGCCGCGCACCGGCGGCCCCGGTAATGATCCGGGGTCGCCGGGCCAACGGGCGGGCGAACTCTTCGAGTCCGTCCGCCCCATGGGCTTACCCCTGGTTTTACCCGAAAGTAATATGACGGCTCGTGACCTCACCTGACCAGATCACGCGCCGTACGGCCGTCACGGCCGTAGCCGCCACCACGACCGCCGCCCTGCTGCCCCTGGCCGCCGCCCCGGCCGCCCACGCACGGCCCGCCGTGCCCGCGCCCGGCGCGGCCCCCGCCGCCGGGACCACGGCGGCCACCGGCTTCCTGCACGGCGTCGCCTCCGGCGACCCGCTCCCCGACGGTGTCCTGCTGTGGACCCGGGTCACACCCACCCCCGAAGCCGTTCCCGGCTCCGGGGCGGGTCCGGACGTCGAGGTCCGCTGGCAGGTGGCCGAGGACGCGTCGTTCGCGCACGTCGTCGCGGACGGCACGGTCACCGCGTCGGCGGCGACGGACCACACCGTCAAGGCCGACGTCCGCGGCCTGCGCCCGGCCACCGACTACCACTTCCGCTTCACCTCCGGCGGCACCACCTCCCCCGCCGCCCGCACCCGCACGGCCCCCGCCCACAACGCGGCCACCACGGGCGTCCGCTTCGGCGTGGTCTCCTGCGCCAACTGGGAGGCGGGCCACTTCTCCGCGTACCGCCACCTCGCCGGGCGAAGAGACCTGGACGCGGTGCTGCACCTCGGCGACTACATCTACGAGTACGGGACGGGCCAGTACCCGGCCGCGAAGTACACCGTGCGCCCGCACTCCCCCGCCCACGAGATCGTCAGCCTGGCCGACTACCGCGTCCGCCACGGCCGTTACAAGACCGACCCCGATCTGCAGGCCCTGCACCGGGCGCACCCGACCGTGGCCATCTGGGACGACCACGAGTTCGCCAACGACGCCTGGTCGGGCGGCGCCGAGAACCACACCCCGGGCACCGAGGGCGACTGGGCCGCGCGCGTGGCCGCCGCCAAGCAGGCCTACTTCGAGTGGATGCCGGTCCGCCCGTCCGTCGAGGGCACCACCTACCGGCGGCTGCGTTTCGGCAAGCTCGCCGACCTGCACCTGATGGACCTGCGCTCGTTCCGCTCGCAGCAGGCCAAGGGCGGCGACGTCGACGACCCCGAGCGCACCATCACCGGCCGCGCCCAGCTCGACTGGCTCAAGGCGGGCCTGGCCTCGTCCGACACCACCTGGCGCCTCGTCGGCAACTCCGTGATGATCTCCCCGGTGGCCTTCGGGGCCCTGCCCGCCTATCTGCTGGAGCCGCTCGCCAAGCTGCTCGGGCTGCCCGCGGGCGGCTTCACGATCAACGCCGACCAGTGGGACGGGTACACCGACGACCGGCGCGAACTGCTCGCCCACCTCGCCGACCGTTCGATACGCAACACCGTCTTCCTGACCGGGGACATCCACATGGCCTGGGCCAACGATGTGCCCCGCACGGCCGCGACGTACCCGCTGTCACCGTCGGTGGCCACCGAGTTCGTGGTCACCTCGGTGACCTCGGACAACATCGACGACCTGCTGCACGTGCCGCCGCACACCGTCTCCCTCGCCGCCGCCACCGCGATCAAGGCCGCCAACCGGCATGTGAAGTGGCTCGACATGGACTCGCACGGCTACGGCGTCCTCGACATCACCGCCGAGCACGCCCAGATGGACTACTACGTGCTGTCCGACCGTACGGACCCGGAGGCCACGTCCTCCTGGTCGCGTTCCTACCGGACGCGCTCGGGCGCGCAGCGGGTGGAACGGGCGCAGCGGCCTGCCGGCTAGCCGCCGCAGGCCGCGAAACACGGCTTAAGCCACGTCGTCGAGGAAGCCGAGGGCCACCTTCCACGCGGCCTCCGCCGCCTCCTCGTCGTAGTCCGCCAGGCCGGGGTCGGTGAACAGGTGCCCGGCCCCGGCGTAGCGGTAGATCTCCACGTCCGCGCCCGCCCGCTGCATCCGCAGGTACCAGGCGTTGAGCCAGTCGTGCGGCTCGAACGGGTCCGGGTCCGCGACGTGCAGCTGCACGGGCAGCCCGTCCACGGCCGCGTCCTCGGCGAGGTCGGAGGTGCCGTGCAGCAACAGCAGACCGCGGGCCTTCTCGTCGCCCAGCGCGAGATTCTGCGCGATCGATCCGCCGAGTGAGAAGCCCGCGTAGACAAGGCCGCGGTCGGACAGCGGCGCGACCGCGGTGATGGCCCGGCGCAGCAGCTCCTCCTTGCCGATCTCGTCCTTGATCAGCATGCCGTCCTCGACGGTGTCCGTCGTCCGGCCGTCGTAAAGGTCCGGAACGTGCACCTCGTGACCGGCGGCACGCAGGCGCTCGGCGGCGGCGTGCACCGCGGGCCGCAGCCCGAACGCCGAATGAAACAAGACAATCGTGGTAGGGGACGCCACTGGAGTCACTTCCTTACGGGTGGATCGCGTGTCCCCATCGTGCCAGTTACGGTCGGGGGGACGCCCACCGGAGAGCAGCGAGGACCCGCAGGCCGGAAGGAGCCAAACGTGTCCATGGAGGACGTGCTGCGTCCGCTCATCGTCGTCGGTGGGGCGGTACTCGTCACCGCGGTCGTCGGCTGGGTGGCGGACCAGATACTGAGCCGCATCGCCGCCCGGCACCCCGAGATGCCACTGTGGGGGCTGCTGGGCCGCTGCCGGCTGCCACTGCGTCTGGTCCTGTGCACGGCGCTGCTGCGCGGCAGCTACGACTCCGCCGGGATCACCGAGGGGCACGAGGCCGGGGTGGGCCAGGTACTGACGCTGGTGCTGATCGGCGCGTGCGCCTGGCTGGTGGTCCGGGTGGCCACGGCCGTGGTCGAGTCGACGTACGCCCGCTACGCCGCGCACGCGGCGGACCCCGCCCGGGTGCGCCGGGTACGCACCCAGGTCACACTGATCCAGCGGATCGTCGCGGCGGCCATCTGCGTGGTGGCGGTGGCGGCGATGCTGCTGACCTTCCCGGCGATGAAGACCGTGGGGACGTCGATGCTGGCGTCGGCCGGTGTGATCGGCATCGTGGCCGGTGTCGCGGCGCAGTCCACGCTCGGCAATCTCTTCGCCGGGCTGCAGATCGCCTTCGGCGACCTGGTCCGGATCGGTGACACGGTCGTGGTCGACGGCGAGTGGGGCAAGGTCGAGGAGATCACGCTCACCTATCTGGTGGTGACCACCTGGGACGAGCGGCGGATCACGATGCCGGTGTCGTACTTCACCAGCAAACCGTTCGAGAACTGGTCGCGCGGCAATCCCCGGATGACCGGCACGGTGTTCTTCCACCTCGACCACTCGACGCCGATAGACCTGCTGCGCGACTACCTCCACAACGTGCTCAAGAGCAGCCACGAGTGGGACGAGCGAGGCTGGGGCCTGGTGGTCACCGACAGCACCCCCTCGACCATCCAGGTACGGGCCCTGGTGACCGCCAAAGACGCCGACGACATATGGACGCTGCGCTGCCTGGTGCGCGAACAGCTCATCGAGTGGCTGCGCCGGGAGCATCCGTACGCGCTGCCGCGCATCAACACCGCGCCGGCCCCGGGCCTGGACGACGCCCCCGCCCGCCGCCAGGCCCCGCCGACCGCCGACGACATAGGGCCGGGCCCGGGCACGAACTGAGACCCGGAACAAGCCCGTCCGTGACGCACCGGGCAGCCGCTAGCCGCGAAGGCTGCGGACGTCGAGCTGGCGCAGCACCCGGTCGACGACCTCCGGATCCGCCCCGGGCTCGCTGCGTGCGGCCAGCACCTCGTGCCGGGCGGCGGAGAGCATCTCGTTCTGGATGCGCTGGACGGTGCGGATCCGCTCGACGCGCTGGGCGTGCGCCTCGCGGCGTTCCTCGTCGACCATGTCGGGGCTGATCCGGGCGCCCACCTCGTAGGCCCGCCGGTGGAGCTGTTCGACGAGGTCCTCGGGGAGGTCCTCGTCCTGTTCGATCTCCTTGAGCCGGCGCTTGGCGGCCTTGGCGACGCGCACGGCGAGCTGCCGCGACAGCTCCCGCTCGGCGTCGGTGTCGGACTCCACGCCCAGCCGTTTGACGAGCCAGGGCAGCGTGAGGCCCTGGACGACGAGGGTGGCGACGATGACGGCGAAGGCGATGAACAGGATCTCGTCGCGGGCGGGGAAGGGCGAGCCGTCGGCCGTGCGCAGCGGGATGGCGAGGGCCAGTGCGACGGAGGCGACGCCACGCATCCCGGACCACCACATCACCACCGTCTCGCGCCAGCTCATGGGGATCTCCTCGTCGAGGTCCCGGCGCCGGTGCAGCTTCTTGGCGAGCCACGCGGCGGGCAGCAGCCACAGCAGGCGCACGCCGACGACGACCGCCACGACGACGGCCCCCGTCCGGAGCATCTCGCCCCACCGGCCGGAGGCGACGTGGAAGACGTTGTGGAGTTCCAGGCCGATGAGCCCGAAGGCGACACCGGTGACGAGGGTGTCGACGACCTCCCAGAAGGTGTGCCCGGCCAGCCGGCCGAGGACGTCGTCGGGGTCCGTGGCGTACTCGGCGAGGAAGAGCGCGGTGACGAGCACGGCGAGCACCCCGGAGCCCTTGAACTCCTCGGCCAGGACGTAGGAGACGAACGGCACCAGCAGGGTGAGGCCGATCTGGAGCGTGGCGTCGCCCAGGACGTCCATGAGCTTCTTGGCCGCCCAGCCGAGCGCCAGCCCGACCGCCAGGGCCACCACGGCGGACAGCACCAGCTCGGCGACGGCCCGTGGCAGGGAGAAGCTGCCGCTGACGGCCGCGGCGATGGCCACGTGGTAGAGCACGATGGCGGTGACGTCGTTGAAGAGCCCCTCGCCCTCCAGGATGGACACCAGCCGGCGGGGCAGCCCGAGGGCGCCCGCGACGGCAGTGGCGGCGACCGGGTCGGGCGGGGCGACGAGCGCGCCGAGCGCGACGGCGGCGGCGATGGGCAGGCCGGGCACGATGGCGCCCGCGACGGCGGCGACCGCGGCGGTCGTGACGAAGACGAGCGCGACGGCGAGCAGGAAGATCGGCCGCAGGTTGGCCGCGAACTGGCGCCAGGAGGTGCGCTGCACGGAGGCGTAGAGCAGCGGCGGCAGCACCAGCGGGAGGATGAACTCCGGTGGGATGTCCACGTTCGGCACGAACGGCAGCAGGGCCAGGACGATCCCGCCGAGGGTCATCAGCACCGGTGACGGCAGGCCCAGGCGGTCCCCGAGCGGCACCATGACCACGGCCCCGATGAGCAGGACGAACAGCAGGGCGAGCTGGTCCACGGAGGCCCTCCGGGCGGGTGGGGGAACAGACGTTCACGCCCCAGCCTGCCATGGACCGGGGCAAACCCCGCTATGCCGGGCCTCTCGGAACGCCGCCGTCGTCGCCCGCGCGGGCAGCGCACCACCGCACGGGAGGCGCGCCGCGCCGAGGGACCGCCCCGGTCACCTCGGCAGCACCCCCGGCCCGAAGGCTCCCGGCTCTAAGGCTCCCGGCCCGGGAGCCCGGTCTCAGGAACTCTCGGCGCGGACGATGTCCAGGGCGCGCTGCAGGTCCTCGGGGTAGGCGCTCTCGAACTCCACCCAGCGCCCGTCCCCGGGGTGCTCGAAACCGAGCCGCATGGCGTGCAGCCACTGCCGGGTGAGGCCCAGCCGCTTGCCGAGGGTCGGGTCGGCGCCGTAGGTGAGGTCACCGACGCACGGGTGCCGGTGCGCGGCCATGTGCACCCGGATCTGGTGCGTACGGCCGGTCTCCAGCTTGATGTCGAGGAGGCTGGCGGCCCGGAACGCCTCGATGAGGTCGTAGTGGGTCACCGACGGCTTGCCCTCGGCGGTGACGGCCCACTTGTAGTCGTGGTTGGGGTGGCGGCCGATGGGGGCGTCGATGGTGCCGCTCATCGGGTCCGGGTGGCCCTGGACCAGCGCGTGGTAGCGCTTGTCGACCGTGCGCTCGCGGAACTGCTGCTTGAGCAGGGTGTAGGCGCGCTCGGACTTGGCGACGACCATCAGGCCGGAGGTGCCGACGTCCAGGCGGTGCACGATGCCCTGGCGCTCGGAGGCGCCGGAGGTGGAGATGCGGTAGCCGGCGGCGGCGAGACCGCCGATGACGGTGGTGCCGGTCCAGCCGGGGCTCGGGTGCGCGGCGACGCCGACCGGCTTGACGATCACGACGATGTCGTCGTCGTCGTGGACGATCTCCATGCCCTCGACGGGCTCCGCGACGATCTGCACCGGCGCGGGCGCGGCGGGCATCTCGACCTCCAGCCAGGCCCCGCCGGTCACCCGGTCGGACTTCCCGGCCTCGGCCCCGTCGAGCTGGACCTTGCCCGCGGCCGCGAGTTCGGCCGCCTTGGTGCGGGAGAAGCCGAACATGCGGGCGATGGCGGCGTCGACGCGCTCGCCTTCGAGGCCATCGGGGACGGGAAGGGCGCGGATCTCGGGAATGGTGCTCACCCGTCGAGTATGCCGGACGGGCCGGACCCGCCCGTACGCCCGTCCGGGACGACGGCGGCCCGGCCCCGTCCCGGACCGGGCCGAAAGGCGTACGGCGAAGCCGTCAGTCGTCCGTGTGGACCGTGCCGTCCGGGTCCAGGCCGCGGAAGGAGAGGATCACGATCAGGAAGCCGCCGCAGACGATCGCGGAGTCCGCGAGGTTGAAGACCGCGAAGTGCGCGGGGGCGATGAAATCCACCACCCCGCCCTCGAAGCCGCCGGGCGACCGGAAGAGCCGGTCGGTGAGGTTGCCGAGGGCGCCGCCGAGCAGCAGACCGAGCGCGATCGCCCACGGCAGGCTGTAGAGCTTGCGGGCCAGCCGCGCGATGACCACGATCACGGCGGTGGCGATCACGGTGAAGACGATGGTCATCGCCTCGCCGATGCCGAAGGCCGCGCCGCGGTTGCGGATCACGTTGAACTGGAGCCAGGTGCCGAACACCTCGATCGGGTCGTGATGCTCCAGCTTGGCGACCACCACCAGCTTGCTGGCCAGGTCGAGCAGATAGGCGCAGACGGCAACCGCGAGGAGCACGCCGATCCGCCGCCGGCCCTTGGCCGCGCTGTTCTCGCCGGCCGTCGCCTCTCCGGCGCCGTCGGCGCCCTCCGGCATACCGGTGGCCTGTTCCGCCTCTGTCACGTGAGTCCCTCGACGTCGTCCCACGCCAGGGCCCCGCCTGGCTGAGGTCGAGGGTACGGCACGGCGTGCGCGCTCGGTCAGCGACGTTCCTGACGTTGTTTGCACTCGACACACAGCGTGGCGCGCGGAAAGGCCTGCATCCTGGCCTTTCCGATGGGATTGCCACAGTTCTCACAGATCCCGTACGTACCGGCCCCGAGCCGCTCCAACGCCCGCTCGGTCTGTTCCAGCATCTCCCGGGCGATCGCGGCCAGGGCCAGCTCGTGCTCGCGCGTGATGTTCTTGGTGCCGGTGTCGGCCTGGTCGTCCCCCGCGCCGTCGCCCGAGTCGCGCATCAGACCGCTGATGGCCTCCTGGGCGGTGTCGATCTCGGCCCGCAGCCGGGCGACCTCGTCCCGCAGCTCCGTGCGGGCCCCGGCCACCTCCTCGGGCGACCAGGGCTCCTCACCGGGGCGTACGGCGAGCGCGCCGGGCTCCGCCGCGCCCGTGCGGGCCCCCGGCACCGTCTTCGCGGCCTCTGTCTCGCTCATGGTCTTCTTCGCGGCCACCGTCCTGGCTCCCGTCTTCTTGGCGGGCACCGCCTTCTCGGCAGGTGCGGATGCCGCTCGCGCGGCCTTAGCGGCTGGTGCGGCCTTCTTGGCCGCGGCCTTGGTGGTGGTCTTGGTGGTTGCCTTCGCGGCGACCGCCTTCTTCGCCGGCGCGGCCTTCTTGGCGGGCGCGGCCTTCTTCGCCGGTGCCGTCTTCTTCGCCGGTGCCGTCTTCTTCGCGGAGGCGCTCTTCTTCGCGGGGGCCGGGGCGGTCTTGGCGGTCTTCCTGGCCGCGGTCGCGGACTTCGGGGCCGCGGTCGCGGACTTCGTGGCCGGTGCGGCCGTCTTCACGGACTTCTTGGCCACCATGGCCGCGACCCCTTCACATTTTATGATCTTGCGCGTGAATCGTGCCGGAACGATAAATCGCCTCCGGGCACGCGGCAACGGGCCACGCCGGTCTCCACCCTTGTGCCCCGCACCCGGCCCTGTAATCGGCGGCCTCCGGCCGGCCGGGGTAAATCGGTCGGCCGTCCTCGGCGCGGCCCTTTACACTGGGCGCAGCGAAAGGCGTGGAAGGGACGAGTAGCGCCGCACGCAGCCATGAGCGATCCGGGGACGGTGTGAGCCCGGAGGTGTGCGCGGAGTGAAGATCACCCCCGAGCCGCCGGAAGAACGCCCCGCACGGGGTCAGTAGAACCGGTGTCGCGGCCCAATGAGGGGGCCACAGGCGTACTGCCTGCGGCCAAGGAGGGTGGTACCGCGGGAGCGCGAGGCTCTCGTCCCTCCGACGGAGAGCGCGACAGCGCAATGACGTTCCGCCGGAGGCAGACCCAGATGAATCCGCAGCCGCAGTACCGCCAGGTGCCCGCCCAGGTGGACCTTCCCGCGCTCGAGCACGCCGTGCTCGACTTCTGGCGCGAGAACAAGGTCTTCGCCCGCACCCTCGAGCAGTCCGAGGGGCGCCCCGAGTGGGTCTTCTACGAGGGCCCCCCGACCGCCAACGGCATGCCGGGCGCCCACCACATCGAGGCCCGCGTCTTCAAGGACGTCTTCCCCCGCTTCCGCACCATGCAGGGCTATCACGTCGGCCGCAAGGCCGGCTGGGACTGCCACGGTCTGCCGGTCGAGCTGGCGGTGGAGAAGGAGCTGGGCTTCAACGGCAAGCAGGACATCGAGAAGTACGGCATCGCCGAGTTCAACGCGAAGTGCCGGGAGTCCGTGACCCGTCACACCGACGCGTTCACCGAGCTGACCACCCGCATGGGCTACTGGGTCGACCTGGACGACGCGTACCGCACGATGGACCCCGACTACGTCCAGTCCGTGTGGTGGTCGCTGAAGGAGATCTTCAACAAGGGCCTGCTGGTCCAGGACCACCGCGTCGCCCCCTGGTGCCCCCGCTGCGGCACCGGGCTGTCGGACCACGAGCTGGCGCAGGGCTACGAGACGGTCGTCGACCCGTCCGTCTTCGTCCGCTTCCCGCTGACCTCCGGTCCGCTGGCCGGCGAGGCCGCGCTGCTGGTGTGGACGACCACCCCGTGGACCCTGGTCTCCAACGTCGCCGCCGCCGCGCACCCGGACGTCACCTATGTCGTGGCCACCGACGGCAACGAGAAGCTGGTCGTCGCCGAGCCGCTGCTGGAGAAGTCCCTCGGCGAGGGCTGGACCGCCACCGGGCAGTCCTTCACCGGCCGCGAGATGGAGCGCTGGGCCTACCGCCGCCCGTTCGACCTGGTCGAGCTGGAGGGCGCCAACTTCGTCGTCAACGCCGAGTACGTGACGACCGAGGACGGCACCGGCCTCGTCCACCAGGCCCCGGCCTTCGGTGAGGACGACCTCAAGACCTGCCGCGCCTACGGCCTGCCGGTCGTGAACCCCGTCCGCCCGGACGGCACCTTCGAGGAGGGCCTCGGCCTCGTCGGCGGCGAGTTCTTCAAGAAGGCCGACGAGAAGCTCGTCGCGGACCTCTCCGAGCGCGGCCTGCTGTTCCAGCACATCGCCTACGAGCACAGCTACCCGCACTGCTGGCGCTGCCACACCGCGCTGCTCTACTACGCGCAGCCGTCCTGGTACATCCGCACCACCGCCGTGAAGGACCGGCTTCTCCAGGAGAACGAGAAGACCAACTGGTTCCCCGAGTCGGTCAAGCACGGCCGCTTCGGCGACTGGCTGAACAACAACATCGACTGGGCGCTCTCCCGCAACCGCTACTGGGGCACCCCGCTGCCCATCTGGCGCTGCGAGGAGAACCACCTCACCTGTGTCGGCTCGCTGGCCGAACTCGGCGAGCTGACCGGCACCGACCAGAGCGCGCTCGACCCGCACCGCCCCTACATCGACGACGTCACCTTCCCCTGCACCGCCGACGGCTGCGCGCACACCGCCGTCCGCGTGCCGGAGGTCATCGACGCCTGGTACGACTCGGGTTCGATGCCGTTCGCGCAGTGGGGCTACCCGTACAAGAACAAGGAACTCTTCGAGAAGCGCTACCCGGCGCAGTTCATCTCGGAGGCCATCGACCAGACGCGCGGCTGGTTCTACACCCTGATGGCGGTCGGCACGCTCGTCTTCGACAAGTCGAGCTACGAGAACGTCGTCTGCCTCGGTCACATCCTCGCCGAGGACGGCCGGAAGATGTCCAAGCACCTGGGCAACATCCTCCAGCCGATCCCGCTGATGGACCAGCACGGCGCCGACGCCGTCCGTTGGTTCATGGCGGCCGGCGGTTCCCCGTGGGCCGCGCGCCGCGTCGGGCACGGCACGATCCAGGAGGTCGTCCGCAAGACGCTCCTCACCTACTGGAACACCGTCGCCTTCCAGGCCCTGTACGCCCGTACGGCCGGCTGGGCGCCGTCCGCCGCCGACCCGGCGGCAGCCGAGCGGCCGCTGCTGGACCGCTGGCTGCTCAGCGAGCTGAACGCGCTGACCGACGAGGTCACCCAGGCCATGGACGCCTACGACACCCAGCGCGCCGGCAAGCTGCTGTCCTCCTTCGTGGACGACCTGTCGAACTGGTACGTGCGGCGTTCGCGCCGTCGCTTCTGGCAGGGCGACAAGGCCGCGCTGCGCACGCTGCACGAGGTCGTCGAGACGGTGACCCGGCTGATGGCCCCGCTGGTGCCCTTCATCACCGAGCGGGTGTGGCAGGACCTCATCGTGCCGGTCGACCCCGAGGCCCCGGCGTCGGTCCACCTCGCCACCTGGCCGAAGGCGGACACCGCCCTCGTCGACCCGACGCTGTCCCAGCAGATGCTGCTCGTCCGGCGCCTGGTCGAGCTCGGCCGCGCCACGCGCGCCGAGTCGGGGGTCAAGACCCGTCAGCCGCTGTCCCGCGCGCTGGTCGCGGCCGCCGGCTTCGAGTCGCTGGGCGCGGAGCTGCGGGCGCAGATCACCGAGGAGCTGAACGTCTCCTCCCTGGCCTCGCTGAGCGAGGTCGGTGGTTCGCTGGTCGACACCACGGCCAAGGCCAACTTCCGCGCCCTGGGCAAGCGGTTCGGCAAGGGCGTCCAGGCGGTGGCCAAGGCCGTCGCCGAGGCGGACGCCGCCGCGCTGTCGCTGGCCCTGCGCGAAGGCACCGCGTCGGTGGTCGTCGACGGCGAGCCCGTGGCGCTCTCCCCCGACGAGGTCATCATCACCGAAACCCCCCGCGAGGGCTGGTCGGTGGCCTCCGACTCGGGTGCGACCGTGGCGCTCGACCTGGAGATCACCCCGGAGCTGCGTCGCGCCGGGCTCGCCCGTGACGCGATCCGTCTGATCCAGGAGGCGCGCAAGAACAGCGGCCTGGACGTCGCCGACCGGATCGCGGTCCGCTGGTCCGCGTCCGGCGCCGAGACGGCCGAGGCCCTGGCCGAGCACGCGGGCCTCATCGCGGACGAGGTCCTCGCGCTCGACTTCGCCCAGGGCGAGGGTGACGACTCCTACGGCGAGTCGTTCGAGGACGAGGGGCTCGGCCTCACGTTCCGCCTCCGCAAGCGGTAACTGCCGGGCGGCGTCGGCCGCCTGACACACCACCCGGTGCGCCCGGGGGCCAAGGCCCCTGGACGCACCGGGTTTTGTCGTACCGCGAGCGGCCCGGCGGGCATGCCACTGACGCCCGGACGGCTTGCGGACGACATACAAACGGTTTGCGGGACGGCTTGCGGAACGACTTGTGGGACGACGGAAACGGGCCGGGCCCGGGACATGAAGTCCCGGGCCCGGCCCGTTGATTGCCGACGTCCGACGCCGAGCGTTTAGTTGTCGTCCTCGTCGATCAGGAAGCCCCGCATCGGGGACGGAGCCTGCTGCATCGGCTGCTGGCCCTGCGGCCGGACCGGTGCCATCGGCTGCGTCATCGCCGGGGACATCTGCTGCTGGCCGCCGTAGGACGGGGCACCCGTCGCACCGCCGTGGCCGCCCATGGACGGGTTGCCGCCCATGCTGTGGCCACCCATGCCCGCACCGGCCGAAGCCATGGACCCGCTCATCGAGGGGGCCGCCGGCAGCGACGCGGTCGCCGGGGTACGGGGCGGGGCGAGCGAGTCGTCCGCCTGGTTCTCCAGCTGGCGCAGCTGGCTCTCCAGGTAGGACTTGAGCCGGGTGCGGTACTCGCGCTCGAAGCCGCGCAGGTCCTCGACCTTGCGCTCCAGCGTGGCGCGAGCGGACTCCAGGGAGCCCATCGCCACGCGGTGCTTCTCCTGCGCGTCCCGCTCCAGGGCGTCGGCCTTGGCGCGGGCGTCCCGCTCCAGGCCCTCGGCGCGGCTGCGCGCCTCGCCGACGATCTTGTTGGCCTCGGAACGGGCCTCCGCGATCGCCTGGTCGGCGGTCTGCTGCGCGAGCGAGAGCACACGTGCGGCACTGTCGCCGCCCGGGCCCTGGCCCTGCTGCTGCATCTGCTGGCCGGGGCCGCCCATCGGACCGTTCTGGCCCATGCCCTGGCCCATCGGACCGGGACCGTTCTGCCCCATGCCGTTCTGACCCATCGGGCCGTTCTGCCCCATGGGACCGTTCTGTCCCATCGGACCGCCCATGGGGCCGCCCATCGGACCGTTCTGTCCCATGGGACCCGGACCGTGGGGACCCTGCGGGCCGTGGCCGTGACCGCTGGGGCCGGCCGGCAGCTGCGGGGCACCGCCCGGAAGCTGCGGCGGGCCGCCCATCTGCTGCTGCTGCGGCACCGGCTGCGGTCCGGATATGGCGGCGGGCACCGGAGCGCCCGGTCGCTGGTCCTGCGGCTCGGGCTTGCGCATTCCCTGCTGCTGGTTCTGCGCGGCGGCCCGCGTGGCCGCGGCCAGCTTGGCGCGCAGGTCCTCGTTCTCCCGCAGCAGACGGGTCAGTTCGGCCTCGACCTCGTCCAGGAAGGCATCGACCTCGTCCTCGTCATAGCCTTCTCGGAGACGGACGGTCGTGAACTGCTTGTTCCGCACGTCCTCGGGGGTCAACGGCATCTCTTCTTCACCTCAACGTAGTCGTCGGCAACCGGCAAGACCGTATCGCTCACACCAACGCCCGCCTGACGACGGCGGTCAGGATGTAAACAATGATCATCAATACGAAGAAGGACAGGTCGAGCGCCACGCCCCCGAGACGCAGCGGCGGAATGAACCGCCGCAGAAGCTTGAGTGGCGGATCGGTGACAGTGTAGGTGGCCTCCAGAACGACCACCATCGCCTTACCGGGTTGCCATGAGCGGGCGAACTGGAAGACGTAATCCATCACCAATCGGAAGATCAGCACAACCAGGAAGCAATACAGCGCGATGTAGATCACCTGCAGTGCGATGTCCATCTCCCGCGCTTCCCTCTCCCCTTGCCCGTACTCGGCCCATTGGCCGTTTTTACCGGTTTGCCCGGTGTTGCGTCTCAGCTCTGGTTGAAGAACCCGCCCTCTGCGATACGGGCCTTGTCCTCCGCCGTGACATCGACGTTAGCAGGAGACAGCAGAAACACCTTCTGTGTCACCCGCTCGATGCTCCCGTGCAGACCGAAGACCAGACCGGCGGCGAAGTCGACGAGGCGCTTCGCGTCGGTGTCGTCCATCTCCGTCAAATTCATGATCACCGGGGTGCCCTCACGGAAGTGTTCCCCGATGGTACGGGCCTCGTTGTAGGTCCGGGGGTGCAATGTCGTGATGCGGTAGGGCTCCCGCTCGGACACAACCTTGGGCATGATCACCGGTGCGTTCTTCTCCAAAGAGTGGCGTTCTGGTGTGATGGATGCCACGGGGGCGATTCGCGCGGGTCGTCCCGTTTCCGCTACGAGCGGAGCCGGTTCGCGCTGGGCAGGTGGCTGGGCGACTCGAACCGGTTCGTCCGATTGCGTCTGTTGTGGCTGGTGTTGCTGTCGGCGCCGATCGGGTTCCGGCTCGGGCTCGAACTCGTCATCGGGGTCGAACCCCGGGCCGTCGTACCCATCGTCCTCCACGAGGCCGAGGTAGACCGCCATCTTGCGCATCGCGCCGGCCATTCTCTGCGTCCTCCGCTCTGTGGTGGATCGGCTCCGCCAACGGGCGCCTTGGATCCACTTGGTCTGTCCGTCTTTTGACGGTAATGACCATATTTTCTGCTGTGGTCCGACTTCTTGGCGACGTTACCGGAGCCTGGGTCGGACTCCGAGTACCGCTGTGCCGACACGTACATGTGTCGCCCCGGCAGCAACGGCGTCCTCGAGGTCCGCGCTCATCCCTGCTGACACCATGTTCGCAGCAGGATGGGCCGAGCGCAGGTCCGTTGCGATTTCCATCAGCCGGTCGAACGCGGCCCGTTGCCGGTCGGCATACGGTCCGACGAGCGGAGCGACCGTCATCAGCCCGGCCGGCCGCAGCCCTTCGGCCGCGGCCAACGCGTCGGCGAGCGCCGCCACGTCGTCCGGGGCGACACCGCCGCGATCCGCCGTCTTCCTCCCGGTCTGTCCCGACTCGGCGTCAAGCGCCACCTGGATCAGGCAGTCGAGCCGCCGGCCGCTGCGGACGGCCGCCGCCGAGAGGGAGTTGACCAGCTTGAGCCGGTCAACGGACTGCACCACATCAGCGTAATTCGCCACGGACCGGACCTTGTTGGTCTGCAGCTGGCCGACGAAGTGCCAGGTAAGGGGCAAATCCGAGCATTCGGCGGCCTTGGGGGCCGCGTCCTGATCGCGGTTCTCCGCGACATGACGGACACCCAGCTCGGCGAGGAGCCGGACGTCGCTCGCGGGGTAGGTCTTGGTGACCACGATCAGGGTCACGTCCCCGCGCTCACGGCCGGCGGCCGCGCAGGCGGAGGAGATACGTTCCTCCACCAGCTCCAGGTTCTGGGCCAGTTGCGTTCTACGGTCCGTCACAGCTCTGCGTCCAACCAGACATAACTCGCGAGTCGCCCCGTGGTGCGCTCACGCCGGTACGAGAAGTGGTCCTTCGACTCCAGCGTACAAATGTGAGATTGTCCGCTGATCCGCACACCAAGCCCGCCGAGTTGGGCCCGGACGCCGGCCGCGACATCCACCGCCGGAGTGCCCTGCCGCGTGGTGGCCCAGGCCTCGGGCACCTTCGCCGCGACCTCGGCGCGCATCGCCTCGGGCACCTCGTAGCAGAGTCCGCAGACCGAGGGGCCGAGCCGGGCGACGATCCGGGCCGGGTCCGCCCCGAGGGCGGTCATCGAGGCGACGACCGCCGGGACGACTCCGGCGACCAGACCCGGGCGGCCGGCGTGGGCCGCTCCCGCGACCCCGGCGACGGGGTCCGCGAGCAGTACCGGCGTGCAGTCCGCGGTGAGCACCGCGAGGACGAGCCCCCGGCGGGCCGTCACCAACGCGTCGACGGCCGGGATGGGGGCGGTGGAACCGGCGTCGCTCCACGGGCCGTCGACCACGGCCACGTCCCGGCCGTGCACCTGGTTCATCCAGACCACCGCGGCCGGGTCGAGGCCGAGTGCCCTCGCCGTCCGCCCGCGGTTGGTCCGCACGGCCGCGGGGTCGTCACCGACCGCGCCGCCGAGGTTCAGCTCGTCATACGGAGCGGCGCTCACCCCGCCCCACCTGTCGGTGAAGGCGAAGTGCGCGCCGCTCGCGTGCTCTTCGGATGTCACTGCGTGCTGTTGCCCTATCACTGGGGGCCGCTCGTTCGATGCCGCCGGACTACTTCAGGAAGTCGGGGACATCCAGTTCCTCGGCGGTGGAGTCCTGGTACGGACGGGCCGGCGGGACCTGCGGCGAGGAGACCGGCGGCGCCGGGATCTCGTTGACCGGGCTCGGGTCGGCCGGCACCGGCTCCTCGGTGCGCGGCGTCACGCTGCCGAGTCCGCCGAAGGCCGGACGGGACGGCTCCGACCGCTCGGCCGGCCGGCTCGGGGCCGGTGCGGCGGGCGCGCTCTCCTCGCGGCCGCCGTAGGAGGAGCCGAGCACCTTGTCGCGGCTGCCCTTGGCCGGCGGCTGGCCGCCGTCGAAGCCTGCCGCGATGACGGTGACCCGGACCTCGTCGCCGAGGGCGTCGTCGATGACGGCGCCGAAGATGATGTTCGCCTCGGGGTGGGCGGCCTCGCTGACCAGCTGGGCGGCCTCGTTGATCTCGAAGAGACCGAGGTCGGAACCACCGGAGATGGAGAGCAGCACACCGCGGGCGCCGTCGATCGACGCCTCCAGGAGCGGCGAGGAGATCGCCATCTCCGCGGCGGCCACCGCGCGGTCGTCGCCGCGCGCCGAGCCGATGCCCATGAGCGCCGAGCCGGCCTCGGACATCACGGACTTGACGTCGGCGAAGTCGAGGTTGATCAGGCCCGGGGTGGTGATCAGATCGGTGATGCCCTGAACGCCCGACAGCAGCACCTGGTCCGCCGACTTGAACGCGTCGAGCACGCTCACCTGACGGTCCGAGATGGACAGCAGTCGGTCGTTGGGGATGACGATGAGGGTGTCGACCTCGTCGCGCAGCCCGGCGATGCCGTCCTCCGCCTGGTTGGCACGGCGGCGGCCCTCGAAGGTGAACGGGCGGGTGACCACACCGATCGTCAGGGCGCCCAGCGAGCGGGCGATGTTGGCGACGACGGGGGCGCCACCGGTGCCGGTGCCGCCGCCCTCGCCCGCGGTCACGAAGACCATGTCGGCCCCCTTGAGGACCTCCTCGATCTCCTCGCGGTGGTCTTCGGCGGCCTTGCGGCCGACGTCGGGGTTGGCGCCGGCGCCGAGGCCGCGGGTGAGCTCCCGGCCGACATCGAGCTTGACGTCGGCGTCGCTCATCAGGAGAGCCTGCGCATCGGTGTTGATCGCGATGAACTCGACGCCCTTGAGACCGACCTCGATCATCCGGTTGATGGCGTTCACGCCACCGCCGCCGATACCGACGACCTTGATGACTGCGAGGTAGTTCTGCGGTGCTGCCACGTCGAAGGCCTCTCGCCTCGAGTTACGTATGCCTGGGGGCGGTTCTCAATGCCGACCCGAACCCTAACGTTGAAGTTTAGGGTTACCGGTGTCACTGTTGTCTGGGTTCTCTGAACAGGACACTAAGTCGACAAGCGGTGCGCGTTCAATGAACACGCCGAACCTCCCGTTTTTCTTTTCACCCTATGTGATCACCCATAGTCGTAGCCAACCAGGGTGCTGGCGGGCCCGGATCGGCGTCAACTCCCCGACGCCGCCGGAGCCCCGGGAGCGCTGACGTCGAAGTGGTCGGCGCCCCGGGCGGCTTTGAGCAATGCCGTGAGCGTACGGGCCTTCGCGTCCCCCCGTTCACCACTCCCCCAGACGACCGTCCGACCGCCCGTCAGTTCCACGGTGATGGAGTCGTACGAGCGTACGCGGATCGACAGCGTGTCCCGGCGGACGGCGGGGGGCAGGTCCACCGCGACGCGGACCGCCTCCCGTTCGAGCCGCTCGGGGCCGAACCGGCGCGTACCGGGCGTATCCTCGGCCGCCATCGTCAGCCGGGGCACCCCCTTCGGGGCTTGATCGACTGTGGCGAACCGCACGCCCGTACCGTCGATTTCGATGAACTTCCCGCCCTTTTCGAGGACGGCTTTCGGCTGCCGCTCGGTCACTTTCAGACTGATTCCATGCGGCCAGGACCGTTCGACCTCCACCGCCTCGATCCTCGGCAGCCGGTCGCGCAGCCGGTCGGCGATGGCGTCGGTGTCCACGGCGGCGAGGGGGTCGCCGAACGGGACGTCGGCCTCCCGGCGGACCTCACCGGGCGTCAGTACGGCGGTGCCGCTGACCTCCACATGAGTGACCCGCAGCCAGCTGGAGCCGTACAGCGCCCAGCCGGCGGCCGCGCCGAGGGCCACGGTGACGGCCGCCCAGCCGAGCAGTCGGCGCCGGCGCGGGGGGATCGGGAGGCGGGGGCGGCGCGGCTTCGCCTTGCCCGGCCGCCCGCCGGAGCGGGGCGGGCCGGACGGCTGCCGCGAGCGCGGCGACTTGTCGTTCTTGCCGCCACCGCGCCGGGCGGTCGTCGGTCCGGCCACGCTCCCCGCCTCCTGCTCCTACGGGCCGTCAGCGGGCCCTGCGTGCGGCAATCGCCTCGTACACCATGCCGACGAGCAGCTCGTCGGCGTCCCGGCGCCCGAACTCGGAGGCGGCGCGGGACATCTCGTACAGCCGGTGCGGGTCGGCGAGCACCGGGAGCACATGGCTCTGCACCCACTCGGGGGTCAGCTCGGCGTCGTCGACCAGCAGACCGCCGCCCGCCTTGACCACCGGCTGGGCGTTGAGCCGCTGTTCGCCGTTGCCGATGGGCAGCGGGACGTAGGCGGCCGGGAGCCCGACGGCGGACAGCTCGGCGACGGTCATCGCGCCCGCGCGGCAGAGCATCATGTCCGCCGCGGCGTACGCGAGGTCCATCCGGTCCACATACGGTACCGGGATATAGGGCGGCATTCCGGGCATGTTGTCCGCGTGCGGCAGGTCGTTCTTCGGGCCGACCGCGTGCAGGATCTGGATGCCGGAGCGCTGGAGCATCGGCGCGACCGCCTGGATGACCTCGTTCAGCCGGCGGGCGCCCTGCGAGCCGCCGGAGACCAGCAGCGTCGGCAGGTTGGGGTCGAGCCCGAACGCCGCGCGCGCCTCGGGCCGGACCGCGGCCCGGTCGAGGGTGGCGATGGTGCGGCGCAGCGGGATGCCGACGTAGCGGGCGTTGCGCAGCTTGCTGTCCGGGGTGCTCACCGCGACCGACGCGGCGTAGCGCGAGCCGATCTTGTTGGCGAGGCCGGGCCGGGCGTTGGCCTCGTGGACGATGATCGGCACCCCGAGCCGCTTGGCGGCCAGATAGCCGGGCAGCGCCACGTAGCCGCCGAAGCCCACCACGCAGTCGGCCTTGGTCCGCTCCAGGATCTGCTCGGCGGCCTTGATGGTGCCGCGCAGCCGTCCCGGAACGGTGATCAGCTCGGGTGTGGGCTTGCGGGGCAGGGGTACGGCGGGGATCAGCCCCAGTTCATAGCCCCGCTCGGGCACGAGCCGGGTCTCCAGGCCCCGCTCCGTGCCGAGCGCCGTGATCCCCACGGTCGGGTCCTGCCTGCGCAGGGCGTCCGCGAGGGCGAGCGCGGGCTCGATGTGGCCGGCGGTCCCCCCGCCGGCGAGTACGACATGCACCGAAATTCACCGCTCTCCGGACGGTCGCTTCTTGACGCGCCGTCTCATCGTCTTCCATCTCACCCCAGGCTGCCGCATGGCGAGCGCTGCCCGCGCACCGGGCTCGTCGCGCGCGAAGGCGATCAGCAGTCCGATGGCGAACATGGTCGGCAGCAGGGCGGAGCCCCCGTAGGAGAACAGCGGCAGGGGGACCCCGGCGATCGGCAGCAAGCCGAGCACCGCACCGATGTTGACCACGGCCTGCGCCGTGATCCAGGTGGTCACACCTCCCGCTGCGTACCTCACGAAGGGGTCCTCCGTGCGTCCGGCCACGCGGATACCCGCATAGCCTAGAGCCGCGAAGAGGGCGAGTACCGACAGCGTCCCCGCGAGACCGAGTTCCTCACCGGTGATGGCGAAGATGAAGTCGGTGTGGGGTTCTGGGAGTTCGCCCCATTTCTCCACACTCGCACCCAGTCCGGCGCCGAACCAGCCGCCGTTGGCGAGGGCGTAGATTCCGTGCACGGCCTGCCAGCACCGGTCGTGGGCACCGGGTTCGGTCGCGCCGATGCAGGCGAGGCGGGACATCCGGTTGGCGCTGGTCTTGATGAACAGCGCGGCGAGCACGGCGGTGACCGCGAAGATCCCGGCGAAGAGCCGGGTCGGGGCGCCCGCCACCCACAGCAGGCCGAGCAGGACCACGCTGAGCACGACGGTGGTGCCCATGTCGCCGCCCAGCATGATCAGGCCGAGCAGCAGGAAGGTGACGGGCACCAGGGGCACCAGGAGGTGTTTCCACTGGCTGAGCAGCTTCTTGGAGTGTTTGCGCGCCAGCAGGTCGGCGCCCCACAGCACGAGGGCGAGCTTGGCGAACTCGCTGGGCTGGAGCTGGAAGGGGCCGCCCAGGGAGATCCAGTTGGTGTTGCCGTTGATGGTCTGCCCGATGCCGGGCACCTGGACCAGGCAGAGCAGGAAGAGGGATCCGGCGAGCAGCGGATAGGCCAGCGCCCGCAGCAGCTTGACGGGCAGCCGGGCGGCGGCCAGCAGCAGCACGGTGCCGATGGCGGCGGCGAGCAGCTGTTTGCGGAAGAAGAAGCTGGGTGGCAGGCCGTTCTGCAGGGCCTTGATCTGGGACGCGGAGTAGACCATCACCAGGCCCAGCACGGTGATCAGCAGAGAGCCGCCGAGGACCAGGTAGTACGCGGTCAGCGGGCGGTCCCAGGCGCGCTTCACGCGCGCGTGCAGCCCGCGCAGCCCGCCGCCGGACGGCCGCCGGGGCCCGCGTGGGCCCCCCGCGCGGATCCGTGCGGGGCGGGGGGCGCGCTGGGGCCGGGGCCGGGCGGGGGCCCCGCGCAGGGCCCGCAGGCCGCCCGGTGTGCCCCCGGTGCCCGCGGTGTCGTCGGCGTGCATCCGGGTGTCCCCTCCGCTGGTCTCCTGGCCGCCGGCCCGCGCCGCGGGGAGATCGGGCGGCTACTCCTCCGGGGTCCGGCCGGTGGCCAGTTCCCGGACCGCGTCGGCGAAGGCCTCGCCGCGCTTGTTGTAGTTGACGAACATGTCCATCGAGGCGCACGCCGGGGCCATGAGGACGGTGTCCCCGGGCCGGGCGAGCCGCGCCGCTTCCCGGACCGCCGCCGCCATCGCCCCAGTGTCGGTCCGGTCGAGGTCCACCACCGGCACATCGGGGGCGTGTCGCGCCAGCGCTTGGCGGATCAGCTCCCGGTCGGCCCCGATCAGCACGACGCCGCGCAGCCGCCCCGCGGAGGCGGTGACCAGGCCGTCGAACGTGGCGCCCTTGGCCAGGCCGCCCGCGATCCACACGATCGACTCGTAGGCGGCCAGGGATGCCTGGGCGGCGTGGGTGTTGGTGGCCTTGGAGTCGTCCACGTAGGCGACGCCGTCGACGTCGGCGACATGGGCGATGCGGTGGGCGTCGGGGCGGAAGGCCCGCAGCCCGTCCCGGACGGCCGTGGCGGGGACGCCGAAGGCGCGGGCCAGGGCCGCCGCCGCGAGGGCGTTGGCGATGTTGTGCGGGGCGGCCGGCGTCACGTCCGAGATCTCGGCCAGCTCCTGCGCCTGCTCCCGGCGGTTCTCCACGAAGGCGCGGTCGACGAGGATGCCGTCGACCACGCCCAGCTCGGAGGGGCCGGGGGTGCCGAGGGTGAAGCCGATGGCACGGCAGCCCTCCTCGACGTCGGCCCCCATGACCAGGCGCTCGGTGGCGGGATCGGCGACGTTGTAGACGCAGGCGATCTCGTTGCCCTCGTAGATGCGGCCCTTGTCGGCGGCGTACGCCTCCATCGAGCCGTGCCAGTCGAGGTGGTCGGGCGCCAGGTTGAGCACGGCCGCGGAGTGGGCGCGCACGGAGGGCGCCCAGTGCAGCTGGTAGCTGGAGAGTTCGACGGCGAGCACGTCGTACGGCTCGGCTCCGTCGCGCCCCTGGGCGAGCACCACGTCGACGATGGGGGTGCCGATGTTGCCGACGGCGACCGTGCGCAGTCCGGCGGCCTCCAGGATGGAGGCGAGCATCTGGACCGTGGTGGTCTTGCCGTTGGTGCCGGTGACGGCGAGCCAGGGGGCCGGCCGCTCGCCGTGCGCGCCGCGCAGCCGCCAGGCGATCTCGACATCGCCGACGACGTCCACGCCCGCCTCGCCGGCGGCGGCGAAGAGCGGGCTCTCGGGCTTCCAGCCGGGTGAGGTGACGACCAGTTCGGTGCCCGGGGGCAGCGTCTCGGCGTCGGCGAGGCGCACGGTGATGCCCTCGCGCTCCAGCTCGGCGGCGCGCTCGCGGTGGGTGGCGCTGTCACCGCCGTCGACGACGGTCACCCGGGCGCCGAGGCCGGCCAGGGCGCGGGCGGCGCTGACGCCGCTCACGCCGAGGCCGGCGACGGTGATGTGCCGCCCGGCCCAGTGGTGGGACGGGGTGGAGGGAGTGGTGGGGGTCACTTGATGGCCAGCCATCCGGCGTAGAAGAGTCCGAGGCCGACGGCCACGCACAGGCCCTGGATGATCCAGAAGCGGACCACCACCAGGACCTCGCTCCACCCCTTGAGTTCGAAGTGGTGCTGGAGCGGTGCCATCTTGAAGACGCGCTTGCCGGTCAGCTTGAAGGAGCCGACCTGGATCACGACGGACATGGTGATCAGGACGAACAGACCGCCGAGGAGGGCGATCAGCAGCTCGGTGCGGGAGCAGATGGCCAGTCCCGCGAGGGCGCCGCCGAGGGCGAGCGAGCCGGTGTCACCCATGAAGATCTTGGCGGGCGAGGTGTTCCACCACAGGAAGCCGAAGCAGGAGCCCATCAGGGCGGAGGCGACGACGGCGAGGTCGAGCGGGTCGCGGACCTCGTAACAGGCGGCGCCGGCGGTCAGCGGGTTGCCGCAGGACTGTCCGTGCTGCCAGGTGCCGATGAAGACGTAGGCGCCGAAGACCATCACGGACGCGCCGGTGGCGAGGCCGTCGAGGCCGTCGGTGAGGTTCACGCCGTTGGACATCGCGAGGATCATGAACAGCGCCCAGACCACGAAGATCACGGGGCCGACGGACCAGCCGAAGTCCTGGGTGAAGGACAGCTTGGTGGAGGCCGGGGTCTGGCCCCGGGTGTCGGCGAACTGCAGCGCGAGGACCGCGAAGGCGATGCCGACGATGAGCTGGCCGGCCATCTTCGCCTTGGCGCGCAGGCCCAGGCTCCGCTGCTTGACGATCTTGATGTAGTCGTCGAGGAAGCCGACCAGGCCCATGCCCGCCATCAGGAACAGCACCAGCACGCCGGAGAACGTCGGCTCGTGGCTGGTGATGACCTTGGTCAGGGCGTAGGCGATGAGCGTGGCCAGGATGAAGGCGATGCCACCCATGGTGGGCGTGCCGCGCTTGCTGTGGTGCTCGCGCGGGCCGTCGTCACGGATGAACTGGCCGTAGCCCTTGCGGGCCAGGAACTTGATCAGCAGCGGGGTGCCGACCAGGGTCAGCAGCAGACCGATGACACCCGCGAACAGGATCTGGTTCATCAGCCGGAGACCTCGCCATCGGTCGCGAGCAGCGCGGCTGCGACCCGCTCCAGGCCGACCGACCTGGACGCCTTCATCAGCACGACGTCTCCCGGACGCAGCTCGCTGCGCAACAGGTCGACCGCCGCCTGCGCGTCGGACACGTGCACCGACTCCTCACCCCACGAACCCTCGTTATAGGCACCCATTTGCAGCCAGGCCGCTTCCCTGCCCCCGACTGCCACGAGCTTGCTGACGTTGAGCCGGACGGCGAGCCGTCCGACCGCGTCGTGCTCGGCGAGTGAGTCCTCGCCGAGCTCGGCCATCTGACCGAGCACGGCCCACGTGCGGCCCCCCTTCGCCGTGGCGGCTTGGCCCATGGCGGCCAGCGCGCGCAGCGCGGCTCTCATGGACTCGGGGTTCGCGTTGTAGGCGTCGTTGACGATCGTCACGCCGTCCGCGCGCTCGGTGACCTCCATCCGCCAGCGGGAGAGCTGGCCCGCCTCGGAGAGCGCGGTGGCGATCTCCTGCGCGGGCATGCCCAGCTCATGGGCGACGGCGGCGGCGGCGAGCGCGTTCGACACGTGGTGCTCACCGTACAGCCGCATGGTCACGTCGCCGCACCCGGTGGGTGTGTGAAGCGTGAAGGCGGGCTGTCCGGTCGCGGTGAGGTGGACGTTCTCGGCCCGGATGTCCGCCTCCTCGGCCTCGCCGAACAGGACGGTGCGGGCCTTGGTGCGGGTGCGCATGGCCCGTACGAGGGGGTCGTCGGCGTTGAGCACGGCGATGCCGCCCTCCGCCGCGGTGGGCAGGCCCTCGACCAGTTCGCCCTTGGCCTGGGCGATCTGCTCACGGCCGCCGAACTCGCCGATGTGCGCGGTGCCGACGTTCAGGACGAGGCCGATGCGCGGCGGGGTGAGTTCGGCGAGGTAGCGGATGTGGCCGATGCCGCGGGCGCCCATCTCCAGCACGAGGTGACGGGTGCTCTCCTGCGCGCGCAGCGCGGTCAGCGGCAGCCCGATCTCGTTGTTGAAGTTGCCGGGCGGCCCCACGGTCGGGCCGATGCGCTCCAGGAGCTGGGCGATCAGGTCCTTGGTGCTGGTCTTGCCGGCCGAGCCGGTGAGCGCGACGACGGTGGTGCCGAGCCGCTCCACGACGGCACGGGCGAGGGCGCCGAGGGCGGCGACGACGTCGTCCACGACGATGGCGGGCACGCCGACGGGCCGGGCGGCCAGGACGGCCACCGCGCCCGCGGCGACCGCGCGCTCGGCGTAGTCGTGGCCGTCGGTGTTCTCCCCGGACAGCGCCACGAAGAGGCTGCCGGGCCGCACGTCACGGGAGTCGATCACGACGGGGCCGTGGGCGGCGACGCCCGGGTCCGGTATGTCGTGCTGCTGCCCGCCGACGAGGGCGGCGATCTCGGCGAGAGACAGAGCGATCACTGAGATTTACCTCCGGCCGTTCGGGAGGGCTTCCGGGGGGAGGGTTGTGCGCGCATGGCGGTCTGTCATCCCTGGTCGTTCCGGTGCTTGGTCGACAAGCGCAGTCGCTCGGCTTCGATGGCCTCGCGCAGCACCTGGCGGTCGTCGAAGGGGCGTACCACTCCGGCGATGTCCTGGCCCTGCTCGTGGCCCTTGCCCAGGACGAGGACGGTGTCGCCCGGCTCGGCGCGGGCGACGGCGGCGGCGATGGCGTCGGCCCGCTCCTCCGCGAGCAGGACCGTGCCGCGCTCGTGGACGGGCACCTCGGCGGCGCCCGCGAGCATGGTGGCGAGGATCGCGAGGGGGTCCTCGGAGCGGGGGTTGTCGGAGGTCAGTACGGCGGTGTCGGCGAGCCGGGCCAGGGCCGCGCCCATGGGGGCGCGCTTGGTCTGGTCCCGGTCGCCGCCGCAGCCGAGGACGGCGTGGATGCGGCCCTTGCCCACCTTGCGCAGGGCGCGGAGAACCGATTCGACGGCGTCCGTCTTGTGGGCGTAGTCGACGACGGCCAGGTAGGGCTGGCCGACGTCGACGCGCTCGAGCCGGCCGGGCACGCCGGGCACGGCCGCGACGCCGTCGGCGGCGGTCTGCGGGTCGATGCCTGCGGCGACGAGCGCGGTGATGGCGGCGAGGGCGTTGGCGACGTTGAACGGGCCGGCGAGCGGCGCCCGGGCGGTGACCGACTGCCCCTGGGGGCCGAGGACGGTGAAGTCCGAGTCGAACGGGCCGACGTGGACGTCGGCGGCGCGCCAGTCGGCGTCGGGGTGGCCCTCCGCCGAGAAGGTGACGACCGGGACCTCGGAGGCGCCCTCGGCGAGGCGCCGGCCGTACTCGTCGTCGAGGTTGACGACGCCGAGGCGGCTGCGGGCCTTGGTGAACAGCCGGGCCTTGGCCTGGAAGTAGTCCTCCATGCCGGAGTGGAACTCCATGTGCTCCGGGCTGAGGTTGTTGAAGACCGCGATGTCGAAGACACAGCCGTCGACGCGGCCGAGCACCAGGGCGTGGCTGGAGACCTCCATGGCCACCGAGCCGACGCCGCGCTCGCGCATGACCGCGAAGAGCGCCTGGAGGTCGGTCGCCTCGGGCGTGGTGCGCTCGGACTTGATCCGCTCGTCGCCGATCCGGGACTCCACCGTGCCGATGAGGCCCGTCAGGGCCCCGGACTCGCCGGCGGCGGCCTTCAGGCCGCCCTCGATGAGGTAGGCGGTGGTGGTCTTGCCGGAGGTGCCGGTGATGCCGATCTGGAGCAGGTCGCGGCCCGGCTCGCCGTAGATCGTCGCGGCGAGCGCGCCCATCCGGGCGCGCGGGTCGTCGACGGTGAGGACGGGCAGGCCGGCGGCCGTGGCCCGGTCGGTGCCGGCCGGGTCGGTCAGCACGGCCACCGCGCCGAGCCCGGCGGCCTGGGCGGCGAAGTCCGCGCCGTGGAAGCGGGCGCCGGGCAGGGCGGCGTAGATGTCGCCCGGGCGCACGGCCCGCGAGTCGTGGGTGATGCCGGTGACCGTGGCGGTCGCGGGGGCCTCGTCGGCGGCTGTGGCGGCACGGGTGACGGCGATGCCCAGCTGACCGGCGAGCTCCGCGAGGGGCGCGGGGCGGACCTGGGTGGGGCGGGGCGCTCCCGGATACGTGGCCGGGGCGTCCGTGGGGCTGGTGTGGGACTGATCAGCGTGGGGCACGGCGGTGAGCGTACCGGGCCCACCCGCCTGGTCGCGAAGCGAGGGGCGTGCCGGGCCGTGGTTCCCCGGTTCGGGAGTGATCGTCGTCACGGCGGCCCCCGGGTCAGCTGTCGCCGTAGTTCACCGGCAGCCGGGGAGGCTGGGTGCCGGACGGCGGTACCTGGAGGGTCTTGAGCGCGAACTCCATGACCTTCTTGTAGACCGGGCCGCAGATCTGGCCGCCGAAGTAGCTGCCCTCGGTCGGGTTCTGGATGGCGCAGTAGACGGTGACCCGGGGCTGGTCGGCGGGGGCGAATCCGGCGAACGAGGCGGTGTATCCGTGGTAGCGCCCGGTCTGCGGATCCACCCGGTTGGACGTGCCGGTCTTGCCCGCGACGCGGTAGCCGGGGATCTTCGCCTTCGTCCCGGTGCCCTCCCGGTCGTCGACGACGGACTCCAGCATGGTGGCCAGGGTCTTGGCGGTCCGTTCGCTGACCACGCGGGTCCGCGGCGGGGCCGGCGCGGGGGTGAAGCGGCCGTCGGGGCCCTTGATGCCGCGTACGAGCGTGGGCCGCACCCGCTCGCCGCCGCCGGCGATGGTGGAGTAGACGGAGGCGGCCTGTACGGCGTTCAGGGAGAGGCCCTGCCCGAAGGGGATCGTGTGCTGCTGTGAGGCGCTCCACTTCCCCGGTGCGGCGAGGATGCCGGGCGTCTCGCCCGGGAAGCCGAGGCCGGTGGGGGCGCCGATGCCGAATTTGCGCAGGTAGGAGTGGAGGACACGGTTGGCTTCGGGCTGACTGTCGCCGAGCTGTTCGGCGGCCAGGATCGTGCCGATGTTGCTGGACTTGGCGAGCACCCCGTTGAGGGTCAGGTGCCAGGTGGCGTGGTCGATGTCGTCGGCGAAGGCCCGGTCGGCGCGGGGCAGCCGGTTCGGCACCTCGACATGGGTGGCCGGGGTGGCCTTGCCCTCCTCCAGGACGGCGGCCATGGTCATCACCTTGCTGACGCTGCCCGGCTCGTACGCGTCCTGGAGCGCGGCGTTGCCCATGGCGTTGCCGTCGGCGTGGGCGAGGTCGTTGGGGTTGTAGCCGGGGGCGTTGGCCATGGCGAGGATCTCGCCGTTGCGGGCGTCCTGGACGACGACGTAACCGCGGTCGGCCGCGGATGCGCGCACCTGCTCGGCGATGGCGTTCTGCGCGGCCCACTGGATGTCGCGGTCGATGGTCAGCTCGACGTCGGAGCCGGGCACGGCGGGCTGTTCCTTGAGGTCGCCGGTGGGGACCTGGTGGCCGAAGGACTGGGCGTAGACGAGCTTGCCGTCCTTGCCGGCGAGTTCCCTGTTGAGCTGGGCCTCGATGCCACCGCCGCCCTGGCCCTCGGCGTTGACGAAGCCCAGTATCCCGGCGGCGAGGTCCCCGTTGGGGTAGACGCGCTTGCTGTGGGACTCGCGGTTGACGCCCTCGAGGAGGTTGACGCCCCGTTCGGCCTTCGCCCGGTCGGCGACGGTCTTCTTCAGTTCCTTGATCCGGTTCCAGACCGCGGGGGACTGTCGGCGGGCGAGCACGACGTACTTCGACTTGGGGTTGGCGGTGAGCTTCCGCTCCAGCTCCGCCGACCGCTCGGCGAGCAGCGGGGCGAGCAGCTCGGCGGCCCGGCGGGCCGCGTCGGGTGTCTTGGTCCGCTCGGGGGTCAGCAGGTCGGGGGCGGCGGTGATGTCGTAGGCGTCGACGGTGGTGGCGAGGGCGATGCCGGCCCGGTCGGTGATGGCGCCGCGCTCGGCGGCGAGCGTGACCGGGATGTAGCGGTTGACGTTCGCCTTGGCGGCGTAGGCGTCGGCGTCCACGGCCTGCACCTGGAGCAGCCGCACGGTGAAGACCAGCAGGACGAGCGTGAGCCCGGCGCCGACCATGCGCAGCCGTGGCCGTGGGCTGCCGAGCCGCAGCTGCTGGGCGGCGGGGCGGTAGCCCGGGGGGCGGGGGGCGCGGGCCGGGCGGGCGGCGGGACGGGCGGGCCCGGGGACGCGGCGGCGGGGGTCGCGGAGCTGGCGGGGGCGGCGGGGGGCCGTCATGGCGCGCTCACCCTCCGGGGGCGCCGCCGGTGCGCGGCCGGGGGCCCGGGCGGCCCGGCGGCCGGGCGGGCCTGCGAGAAGCGCGGGGGCCGTACCCCGGGGGTTTGCGGCACTGCGTCACCTGCCGGTGGTCGGAACGGTCTTCACTGCCGTACGGGCGTCGGGGGCGGGGACCTGCGGAGCGGGGGCCTCGGGGACGGCCGGGACCTCGGGGATCTCCAGGACGTCGGGGATCTCGGGCACCTCGGGGGCGGCCGGGGCCTCGAGCGGGGCGGCCGGGAGGAGCGGGGTGGTGAAGCCGGCGGGGTCGGCGGCGGCCGGGGACGGGACGCCGTGGACGGTGCCGTCCGGGTCGAGGAAGGCGGGGCTGCCGCCGGGGACCATGCCCAGTTCACGGGCGCGGCGCGCCAGCGCGTCCGGGGCGGCGAGCTGGTCGACCTCCTGCTGCAGCGCCTGCTGCTCGTCGGTCAGCTCGGTGGTCTTGCGCTGGAGCCGGCTGAGTTCGAAGGAGCCCTGGTTGAGCGAGGAGTTCAGGACCAGCAGGGAGAGCAGCCCGGAGCCGAGCAGCACCACGACCAGCAGGACGAACGGGGTCCGCTTCGCTCCGACGGCCCCGGCGGGCAGCATCCGGATCAGGCGCGCGCCCGGGCCGCGGGCGGCCGGTGTCACCGCGCGTCCTCGCGGATGCGCTCGGCGCCGCGCAGCCGGGCGGGCGCGGCCCGCCGGTTCTCGGCGACCTCTTCCTCGGTGGGCAGCTCGGCGCCGCGGGTGAGGAGCTTCAGACGGGGCTGGTAGCGCTCGGGGACGACCGGCAGTCCGGGGGGCGCGGTGTTGGCGGCGCCCGCCGCGAAGACCTGCTTGACGATGCGGTCCTCCAGCGACTGGTAGGACAGCACGGCGATCCGGCCGCCGACGGCGAGGGCGGCGACGGCGTTCGGGATGGCCTGCTCGACGCTGGCCAGCTCCGCGTTGACCTCGATGCGCAGGGCCTGGAAGGTGCGCTTGGCGGGGTTGCCGCCGGTGCGCTTGGCGGCCTGCGGCAGCGCGTCGCGGATCAGCTCGACGAGCCGGGCGCTGTTGGTGAAGGGCTCCTTCGCGCGTTCCTTGACGATGGCGCTGACGATCCGCTTGGCCTGCTTCTCCTCGCCGTAGGCGCGCAGGATGCGCACCAGCTCGCCGGGGGCGTAGGTGTTGAGGACCTCCGCGGCGCTGAGCCCCGTCGTCTGGTCCATCCGCATGTCCAGCGGGGCGTCCTGGGCGTACGCGAAGCCGCGGTCGGCCTCGTCGAGCTGCATGGAGGACACGCCGAGGTCGAAGAGGACGCCCTGGACGCGCGGGATGCCGAGCCCGTCCAGCACCTCGGGGAGTTCGTGGTAGACGGCGCGCACCAGCGTGGCGCGGTCGCCGAAGGGGGCGAGCCGCTCCCCCGCGAGTGCCAGGGCGGTGGGGTCGCGGTCGAGGGCGACGAGCCGGGCCTCGGGGAAGCGGCTGAGCAACGCCTCGCTGTGCCCGCCGGCGCCGAGGGTGCAGTCGACGACGACCGCGCCGGGCTCGGTGAGAGCGGGGGCGAGCATGTCCAGGCAGCGCTGGAGCATGACGGGGACGTGTCGCGCGTTGCTGCTCATGCGCCCTTCTGAGAGTCCGGGGAGGTCCGCGGGCGACGCATCCCCGGGTCCCCGCCCGCTCGAAGGGGAAGCGGCCGGTCCGGCACCGGGGAAGTGATGTCGGGCGACCGGGGAGCGGGAGGAGGCCGAGGGGTACGTACGCGGCGCGCACGTGCGGGTTTTCGGTTCCAAGGGGAGCGTCAGGCCTCCCACTTCGCGCCACTTTAGTCCACTCGTCCCTTCGGTCAATCAACCGGCCAGCGCGTCCCGCCCCGGCCTTGGGCGGCGCCGGGGGAACGTGCGGGAAGCGGGCCGCACGCCGGGGTCGAGCCGGGCCGGGGCCGGGCCAGAGCCGGGCTAGGGCTGGGTCACGACGCGCCCTCACCCGTACGGCGGCATACGCCTTTGACCTGTGGCTTACCTCACAGGAGGCCATGTTGGCGGCGTTTGCCCGCTCTGAAAGCGGGCCGATGGGCCGCGCGCCGACTACCTTCATGCATATGTCGATATCCGCGCCTCAGCCCTCGCAGCCGACCTCCGACCGCGACCACTTTGAGAAAACGGTCACCGACCGCCTGGTCGAGGCCAACGCCAAGTACGCCTCCGCGTTCAGCGACCCGGGCATGGACGCCCGTCCCGTCCTGAAGGTCGCCGTCGTGGCCTGCATGGACGCCCGTCTCGACCTGCACGCCGCACTCGGCCTGGAGCTCGGCGACTGCCACACCATCCGCAACGCCGGCGGTGTGGTCACCGACGACATCATCCGTTCCCTGACGATCAGCCAGCGTGCGCTGGGCACCCGCTCGGTGGTGCTGATCCACCACACCGGTTGCGGTCTGCTGAACCTGACCGAGGACTTCCGGCACGAGATCGAGGCCGAGGTCGGGCAGCGCCCGGCGTGGGCGGTGGAGGCGTTCAAGGACCTGGACCAGGATGTCCGGCAGTCCATGCAGCGGGTCCGCACCTCGCCGTTCCTGCTGCACACCGACGACGTGCGCGGCTTCGTCTTCGACGTGACGACGGGACTGCTGCGCGAGATCGACCCCCGGCGCTGATTGTCCACAGGCGGTGACGGAACACCGCGTGAGCGGCCAGAATGCGTAGGTGACGCCCGCCCCCGCGACCGGCGGGGGCGCGGCGGCACCTTTCGGGGAGGGCCGGTCCGTACCCACGGGCCCGGTTCGGTTTGGGGAATCCCTGCTCCTCGCGAGCTTGGGGAAGGGCCGAGGAGGGCCGGGTGACGACCTATGACGAACGAGCGAGCCTCAGCGATCTGACCACCACAGCGGAGCGGGTCCGCAGATCGGTGGAGAGTGTGATCGAGGGCAAGCCGGAGGTCGTACGGCTCTCGCTGACCGTGCTGCTCGCCGAGGGGCACCTCCTGATCGAGGACGTGCCCGGGGTGGGCAAGACCATGCTCGCCAAGGCGCTGGCGCGGTCCATCGACTGCTCGGTGCGGCGCATCCAGTTCACCCCCGACCTGCTGCCGTCCGACATCACCGGGGTGAGCGTCTTCGACCAGCAGCGGCGGGACTTCGAGTTCAAGCCCGGAGCGATCTTCGCCCAGATCGTGATCGGCGACGAGATCAACCGCGCTTCGCCCAAGACCCAGTCGGCGCTGCTGGAGTCGATGGAGGAGCGCCAGGTCACCGTCGACGGCCACAGCTACGAGCTGCCCAGCCCCTTCATGGTGGTGGCCACGCAGAACCCGGTCGAGATGGAGGGCACCTATCCGCTGCCCGAGGCGCAGCGCGACCGCTTCATGGCCCGGGTCTCGATCGGCTACCCGCACCCGGAGGCCGAGCTGCGGATGCTGGACGTGCACGGTGGCGTCTCCCCGCTGGACGACCTCCAGCCCGTGGCGCACGTGCACGACATCGTCAAGCTCGTCGAGGCGGTCCGCGCGGTGCACGTCGCCGAGTCCGTGCGGCGGTACGCGGTGGACCTGGTGGGCGCGACCCGGCAGCACCCCGATCTGCGGCTCGGGGCGTCGCCGCGGGCGACGCTGCATCTGCTGCGCGCGGCCAAGGCCGCCGCGGCGCTGGCCGGCCGGGACTTCACCCTGCCCGACGACGTCCAGGCGCTGGCCGTGGCGGTGCTCGCGCACCGGCTGCTGCCCACCGCGCAGGCGCAGCTGGGCCGGCGCACGGCCGAGCAGGTCGTCGTCGACATCCTCCAGCGGACCCCGGTGCCCGATCCGTCGGCTCAGGCGTGGCGTCAGCCGCAGCCGCCCGGCCACCAGCCCCCGGCGGCGCGGCGGCTGTGATGTCTTCCGGGGGAGCCCCCGCCCGGGGCCCGGCGGGGGCCGGCGAGCGGGCCGGGGAGCGCGGGGCCGCGCGCAGCGGTCTGTGGACGGCGTTCGGCGGGCTGACCACCCGCGGCCGTTCCTTTCTGGCGGCGGGGGTCGCCGCCGCCGGGTGTTCCTACGTCCTGGGCCAGTCGGACCTGCTGCGGGTGGGGCTGCTGCTGGCCGTGCTGCCCGTGGTGTGCGTGATCGTGTTGCATCGCACCCGGCACCGGGTCACCGGCAGCAGACGGCTGTCGCCCTCGCGGGTGCCCGCCACCGCCGAGGCACGGGTGCATCTGCGGATCGACAGCGTCTCGCGGCTCCCCACCGGGCTGTTGATGCTCCAGGACCGGGTGCCGTACGTCCTGGGGCCGCGCCCCCGCTTCGTCCTGGACCGGATCGAGCCGGGCGGCCGCCGTGAGGTGTCCTACCGGGTCCGCTCCGATCTGCGCGGCCGCTATCCGCTGGGGCCGTTGCAGCTGCGGCTGACGGACCCGTTCGGGATGTGCGAGCTGACCCGCGGTTTCAGCGCTTTCGACACCCTGACGGTCGTGCCGCGGGTGGATCCGCTGCCCCCGCTGCGGCTCGGCGGCGAGGCGGCGGGCTACGGCGACGGCCGGCACCACTCGCTCGCCCTGGCCGGTGAGGACGACGTCATACCGCGCGGCTACCGCCACGGCGACGATCTGCGCCGGGTGCACTGGCGCTCCACCGCCCGCTACGGCGAGCTGATGGTGCGCCGCGAGGAGCAGCCGCACCGGGCCCACTGCACGGTGCTGCTGGACACCCGCGGCATCGCCTACGAGGGCGCCGGGCCCGACTCCCCGTTCGAATGGGCGGTGTCGGGGGCGGCCTCCACGGCGGTCCATCTGCTGGAGCGGGGCTTCTCGGTGCGGCTGCTGACCGACACCGGCAGCGCGGTGCCCGGCCCCGACGGCACGGGCGGGTACGGCGGCTCCGCGCACGACGGTGCCGACGCGGCCGGGCTGCTGCTGGACACCCTCGCGGTGGTGGACCATTCCGAGGAGACCGGGCTGGCCGCCGCCCACGACGCTCTGCGCGGCGGTGCCGGCGGGCTGCTCGTGGCGTTCTTCGGCGAGCTGGACGAGGAGCAGACGATGCTGGCCGGGCGGCTGCGGCAGCGCGGCACGACGGCGGTCGCCTTCGTCCTGGACCCCGCCGACTGGGCCTACGACCCCGGGGTCCGGCGCCCCGGGCCGGAGCTCGACGGTGCGCGGCGGCTGCGCGTGCTGCGCGAGGCCGGGTGGACGGCGCTGGCCGTCACCCCGGGAGCACCGCTGGCGGATCTGTGGCGGCTGGCGGGTTCCGCCGGTGCGGCCCCCGGCCGTGACGAGGCGCCGGGCGCCGCCCCGGGCGGGACGGCGGGCGGCTGGAGCGGTGTGGCGGGAGGCAGGTCATGAGCGGCGGAGTCCGGCTGGCGGTGTGCGCGGCGGCGGCCACCCTGGCGGCGGCGGGGGCGCTGCTGCCTTTGGTGGACCGCACCGTATGGCTCGTCCAGGCCGCGTTCCTGCTGGTCGTCCAGGCCGCGGTGGGCGTGCTCGCCCGGCGGGTGCCGCTGGCCAGGGCACTGACGGTGGCGGCGCAGGCCCTGGTGGCCCTGCTGCTGCTCACCGTGGTCTTCGCGCGGGAGCAGGCGATCGGCGGGCTGCTGCCGGGGCCGGACGTCTTCCAGGAGTTCGGGCAGTTGCTGCGGGAGGGGGCGTCCGACGTCGGGCGGTACGCCATCCCGGCACCGGCGACCACGGCCATCAGACTGCTGCTGGTCGGCGGGGTGCTGGTGATCGGCCTGGTGGTGGACGCGCTGGCGGTCACCTACCGCAGCGCCGCACCGGCCGGGCTGCCGTTGCTCGCGCTGTACTCCGTGGCGGCCGGGCTGGCGGAGGGGACCGACTGGCTGTGGTTCCTGGCCGCCGCGGCCGGCTATCTGCTGCTGCTCCTGGCCGAGGGCCGCGACCGGCTCGCCCAGTGGGGCCGGGTCTTCGGCGGTGGCGGCGGGCCGCCGGGCCCGTCGGCCCATCCGCTGGGCCCCGGCCACGGACCGGCCATCGCACCGGTCCGGACGGGCCGGCGGATCGGGGCCCTCGCGCTCGGTATCGCCCTGCTGGTGCCGGCCGCGCTGCCCTCGATGGACGGCGGGCTGCTCCAGCCGGGCGGCCCCGACAGCGGCGCGGGCGGCGGCACGGGCGGGGGATCCGGCGCGGTCAGCCCGCTGGTCGCCCTCCAGAACAGCCTCCGGCAGCCGGAGAACCGCGAGGTGCTGCGCTATCGCACCTCCACCCGGAACACCGCGGACCTCTACCTGCGCATCGTCGCCCTCGACCGGTTCGACGGCTCGACCTGGCGCACGTCCACCGACCGTCCCGTCACCGAGGTCCCCGACCCGCTGCCCACCCCCGCCGGGCTGGCCCCCGGTGTGCGGACGGATCCGGTCAACACCTCCGTGGCCGCGTCCGGTTCGTACGCGCAGACCTATCTGCCCCTCCCCTACCCGGCCGAGCAGGTGCGGATCGGCGGCCGGTGGCGGTACGAGCCGGAGGGCCGGATGCTGGTCGGCGGCCACGCGCAGACCACCCGCGGCGCGCGCTATCAGGTGACGAGCCTGCTGGTGGAGCCGACGGCGGCGCAGCTCGCCGCCGCGCCCGCGCCCCCGCAGCGGGTGCTGCGCGAGTACACGAAGGTGCCGGGTTCACTGCCGAAGGTGGTGGCGCAAACGGCGCGGAAGGTGACGGCCGGCGCGGCGAACCCGTACCAGCAGGCGGTGAAGCTGCAGGAGTGGTTCGCGGTCGACGGCGGCTTCCGCTACGACACGGAGGTGCGCTCGGGCAGCGGACCGGACGCCATCGCCACGTTCCTCCGGGACAAGGAGGGCTTCTGCGTCCACTTCTCCTTCTCCATGGCGGCCATGGCACGGACGCTGGGCATCCCCGCACGGGTGGCGGTCGGTTTCACCCCGGGCACCCCGCAGGCGGACGGCTCGATGTCGGTCGGCTCCAAGGACGCGCACGCCTGGCCGGAGTTGTACTTCGAGGGGACGGGCTGGACCCGCTTCGAGCCCACGCCGAGCCGTGGCACCCAGCCCGAGTACACGGTCGCCGAGACGCCCGCCGGGTCGGACCCGGGCGCCCCCTCCACGCGCCCCGACCGGTCCGCCGCGCCCTCGGCGCCGGCCGGGCCGGGCGACGACTGCACCCCGCGGCTGAAGAAGATCGACGGCTGTCCGGCCCTCGCCCAGCAGCCGGGTGCCGGGACGTCCGCCGGCGGACCGCGGGCGGGCACGGTCACGGGCGTCGTGGTGGCCGCGCTGGTGGTCCTCGCGCTGCCCCTGCTGCCGATGCTGTGGCGCAGACGGGTACGGGCCCGGCGCCTCGGCGCGATGAGCGGGGCCGGGCCGGACGAGGATCCCCGGGAGGCGGTGGACCGGACACTGGCGGCCTGGCGCGAGCTGACCGACTCCGCCTGGGACTACGGCATCCCGCCGGACGACGCGCAGACCCCACGGCGGGCGGCGGCGCGGATCGTACGGATCGGCGCGCTGGAGGGACCGGCGGCCGAGTCCGCCGTCCGGGTGGCCACCGCGGTCGAGCAGGCGCTGTACGCGCCGGCGCCCGGACCGGTCGGGGCGCTGGCGGCGGAGGTCGAGTCCGTACGGGCCGGGTTGCGCGCGGCGGCGGGACGAGGGGCCCGGCTGCGGGCCGTGCTGGCGCCACGCTCGGCCGCCCGTGTGGCCTGGGCGTGTTCCCGCCGCTGGTCGACCACGCTCGAACGCCTGCGGACCGGACGGATGGTGGCGCTATGGCACCGAGCGGGCAGCGCGCTGCGCCTCGCGCGCCAGCGGGGCTGAACGGCGCCGCCGCCGGACGGGCCCGAGGGGGCTGGTGTCGGCTGAGCCCAGCCAAATCAAGCCCCTGGGGGTACCTCCCAGCGGTAGCTGGGGGAGCTTGAGGACGCGCCCGCAGGGCGCCCGCAGCCACGCGAAAGGGGCCGGGACATCAACGTCCCGGCCCCTTTCGACCTACTTCACGGAAATGCGGGGCTCAGTGGCCCTGTTCGTCACGGCGGCGCTGCCAGCGCTGCTCGATCCGGTCCATCACGGTGCGGCGCTGCCGGGCCTGTCGCCGGGGTGCCCCGCCCATCGCGGCGGGTCCGGCCTGTGCTCCGGGCCTGGGCGCCTTGCGCCACCCCGTCACCGCGAGCACGGCGCATCCCAGCATGACGAGGAACCCCACCACGCTGATCCAGATCTGCTGGGCGACCATTCCGGCCATGAGGAGGGCGATGCCCACCAGAAAACCCGCGACCGCCTGGTAGACCCGTCGCCGGGTGTACGTGCGCAGGCCGCTGCCCTCGAGCGCTGTGGCGAATTTGGGATCTTCGGCGTACAGCGCTCGCTCCATCTGCTCGAGCATGCGCTGCTCGTGCTCCGAGAGCGGCACGGAGTCCTCCTACTCGTCGGTCGCGGGGGGCGACCGGGTGCGACCCTTTCAGGATAGGCAGGGAATCGCCCCCGTGAAACCCGCCCCTCTGCGCCAATCCGCCCACCGATGTGGTGTGGCGATCGATGACGTCGGGACGTACATTCCCTGCCCGCCGATCCGCCATGCCGGACGGTGTGCACCGATCATACGGGGCGAACGGGCTGATCGGGTGGCCTGTGACCTACCGCGTGCGGTCAGCCACGCTCGGCCAGTACGTGCAGCTGAGTGGCCACGGAGTGGAAGGCGGGCAGCTCGGCCGCCGCGGCCTCCAGCTGGAGCAGCGCGTCGATGGCTCCGGGCTCGGTGTCGACGAGCACGCCGGGCACCAGATCGGCGAAGACCCGCACACCGTGCACGGAGCTGACGGCCAGCCCGGCCTCGGTGACCAGCTCGGAGAGCTGGTCGGCGGTGAAGCGGCGCGGGACGGGGTCGCCGTCGCCCCAGCGGCCGGCCGGGTCGGCGAGGATCTGCCGGGCCTCGGTGAAGTGACCGGCCAGCGCCCGGGCGAGGACGGCGCCGCCCTGGCCCGCCGCCAGCAGGCTGAGGGTGCCGGCCGGGCGGAGCGCGGCGATGGCGTTGCGGATCCCCTCGGCGGGGTCGTCGACGTACTCCAGCACGCCGTGGCACAGGACGGCGTCGTAGCCGCCGCGCTCGACCACGTCGAACAGGCCGTGAGCGTCGCCCTGGACCCCGCGCACCCGGTCGGCGACCCCGGCCTCGGCGGCCCGGCGCTCCAGCGCGAACAGGGCGTTGGGGCTGGGGTCGACGACGGTGACCCGGTGTCCGAGACGGGCGAGGGGCACGGCGAAATAGCCGGAGCCGCCACCGGTGTCGAGGACCTCGAGCTCGCTCGTGGCGTCCCCGCCGACGGCCTTGGCCCGGCGGCCGAGGGCGTCCCGCAGGACCTCCCAGACCACGGCGGTACGGAGGGACGCCCGGGGGCGCAGCGGGTCTGACACGGCGGGTGGCTCCTCGGCGCGGTGTCGCCACCGCCTCGGGGCGGCGACGAAGGACTGTCGTCGGCGCTCCCCACCCTAATGGGCGGCGCCCGGCCCCACCGCGTCACTCGCTGCGCGGCAGTTGTCCTCAATCGCCGGACGGGCTGGAATGGGCTGAGCTTGGCTGCCATGGCTCAGCCACCTCAAGCCCGTCCGGCGCTTGAGGACGCGCCCGCAGGGCGCCCGCCGCCGCAGGCGGCACCACCGGCCGGTAGCCGAAAAACCGCCGGAAGCGAACAGGGCGCTCCACTCGGCGAGTTCGGGGGCGACCTCGGGCAGGACCTCCCAGGCACTGCGGATCCTCCGGCGGCGCCGCGCGGCGCGGGACGGGTGGGAGGGGCAGACGCCTAGCGCAGGGGCAGTTGGCGCGTTCGGCGGCGCATGCGCGAGGCCGAAAACCTCCGTGAGTGGTTGACGGCCGCGGGGGCTGTCCCCCCATGCTTTTGCACTGACCGGTCAGTGCACCTTCTGGTACGGGAGGTTCGTGTGAACAGCGCTCCGCCGACCGGCGCCCCGCCCGGGGCCGCCGTCACGGCCGAGGGGCTCGGCGTCCGGGGCCCGCGTGGCTGGGCCTTCTCCGGCGTGGACCTCACGGCCCCGCCCGGCGCGCTCGTCGCCGTCGAGGGCCCTTCCGGCTCGGGCCGCACCTGTCTGCTGCTCACGCTCACCGGCCGGATGCGGGCGGACGCCGGCCGGGCCGAGGTCGCCGGAGTGCCACTGTCCGGGACGGGCCGGGGCCCGCGCCGCGCGAACCTGGCGGCGGTCCGGCGCGTCAGCGCTCTCGCGCACGTACCCGGCGTCGCCGAACTCGACACCTCCTTGACCGTCGCCGAGCACCTGCGGGAACGCGCGCTGCTGCGCCGCCGGTTCGACGGCCCGTTGCGCGGTCTGCTGCGGCCGCGCGCCGAGCGGGCGGCGGAGACCGGTGCCCGCATCGAGGCGGCTCTGACGGCCGCCGGGCTGGACCCGGCGGCCCTGCCCAAGGGCGGCCGTACGGCCGTACGGGACCTGGAGCGGCTGGAGTCGTTGCGGCTGTCGGTGGCCCTCGCCCTGATCGGCGGTCCTCGGCTGCTCGCCGTGGACGACACCGACCTCAAGCTCTCCGACGCGGACCGCACGCATGCGTGGGCGCTGCTGCGGTCGGTGGCCGACGCCGGTACGACCGTGCTCGCGGTATGCGCCGCGGCGCCGCCCGAGGGCACGGTCGTCGTCTCGACGGACCGCCGCGCGGCCGGGACCGTCACCGCCGACGAGGAGGAGACGGCAGATGCGTTCGCCGAGACTGGCCGCCCTTGAGCTGAGGCGGTTCGGCAGGGGACGGCTCCCCCGCGCGGCACTCGTCGCGCTCCTGCTGCTGCCGCTGCTCTACGGCGCGCTGTACTTGTGGTCCTTCTGGGATCCCTACGGACGTCTCGACAAGGTGCCGGTGGCGCTGGTCAACGCCGACCGGGGTGCCACCGTGGACGGCCGGCGGCTCAGCGCGGGCGACACGATCGCCAAGGGGCTGCGCGACAGCAAGTCGTTCCAGTGGCACGAGACGAGCGCCGAGGCGGCGCGTAAGGGCGTCGAGAACGGCACGTACTACCTCTCGCTGACCGTGCCCGCCGACTTCAGCGAACAGGTCGCCTCCAGCTCGGGCCGGACCCCCCGGACGGGCGCGCTTCAGGTGCGCACGAACGACTCCAACAACTACATCGTCGGCCAGATCTCCCGCACGGTCTTCTCCGAGGTCCGTGCGGCCGCCTCCCGCAAGACCTCCCGGTCCTTCTACGACAAGATCTTCGTCTCCTTCTCCGACCTCCACGACAAGACGGCGAAGGCCGCGGCCGGCGCGGGCCGGCTCGACGACGGGATCGGCAAGGCGCGCAAGGGCGCCGGGGACCTGGAAAAGGGGCTGGCCGACGCGGAGAAGGGCACCGGCGACCTCCAGGAGGGCGTGGACGAACTGCACACCGGGGCGGGCACCTTGGACAGCGCGTCACTGGAGCTGGCCACGGGCGCGCGGAAGGTCGCCGACGGCACCCGGCAACTGGCCGCCAAGGTCAACGGCGCCGCGGCCGAGGAGGGTGCCTTCGTCAAGGCGAACGCCGAGGAGATCGGCCGTACCGCCCGCGTCGTCGCCCAGGCGGCGAAGACATTGCGGGAGCACCTGGACGATCTGCCCTCCCCCGCCACCGCCGCCCGGCTCGCCGACGGCAGCCGCCGCGCCGCCGACGCCCTGGCCGCCGCGTACGAGAAGTCATGCGGGCCGGGCGCGAAACCGGCCCCCGACGCCGTCTGCCCGGAGCTGCGGAAGGCGGTGTTCGCCGCCGGCAAGTCGGCCGACGGCGCCGCGGCCCTGAGCGCCCTGGTCCACAACGAGAACGGCGAACTGGACCGGCTGCCGGGCAGGCTGGACACCCTGCACGCCTATGCCGTGCGGCTCGCCGACGAGGCCCCGCACCTCGCCCGGGACATCGACGGGGCCGTGCGCAAGGTCAACGCCCTCGACCAGGGGGCGCGCAAGGTCGCCGAGGGCGCCGGGGCACTGCACTCCGGGGCCGGGAGGCTGTACAGCGGGCTCGGCACCGCCAAGGAGGGCGTCGGCGATCTGGACGGCGGGATCGGGAAGTTGCGCGAGGGCGCGGGCACCCTGCGGGGCGGCATGTTCAAGCTCTCCGACGGTTCCGCCGAACTCGCCGGCGGGCTGCGCGACGGCGTGGACCGGATTCCCGACTACGACCGGAAGGAGCGTGACGCCCGTACCCGGGTGATGGCCGACCCGGTCGCGCTGGCCTCCCATGCCACCCACAAGGCGGCCAACTACGGCACCGGCTTCGCGCCGTACTTCATCCCGCTCTCCCTCTGGGTGGGCGCGATGGTCGCCTACATGCTGATCCAGCCGCTCAACCGGCGTGCCCTGGCCGTCGGCGCGGGCGGCTGGCGGATCGCCCTCGCGGGCTGGCTCCCGGTCGCCGCGATCGGGGTGCTCCAGGTCGGCGCGCTGCTGTCCGTGCTGCACTGGCTGCTCGGGCTGGAACTGCCGCGCGCCGCCGCCACGATGGGCTTCCTGGTCCTCGTCACGGCGTGCTTCGCCGCGATCGTGCAATGGCTGGGGGCCCGCTTCGGCCCGGCCGGGCGCATTCTCGTCCTGGCGCTGCTGATGCTCCAGCTGACGTCGGCGGGCGGCACGTATCCGGTGCAGACCAGTCCGGGGTTCTTCAACGCCGTCCACCCCTTCCTGCCGATGAGTTACGTGGTGGACGGGCTGCGGCACCTCATCACCGGCGGCGGGCCCGCCCCGGTGTGGCGGGCGTGCGGCGTGCTGGCCGCGTTCACCCTGGGCGCGCTCACGCTCACCGCGTGGACGGCACGGCGCAAGCAGGTCTGGACGGTGGACCGGCTGCACCCGGAGCTGAGCCTGTGAAGCGCGCGGGACCTGTGCGCGACGACACCTCGCCGGCAGGGAGAATCATCCCCATGGACAGCAGCGGTACGCGGCGTCAGAACACCCGGCGGAAGCTCTTCGAGGCGGCGGTGACCCTCATCGCCGAACAGGGCTTCTCCTCCACCACGGTGGACGAGATCGCCGAACGGGCCGGAGTCGCCAAAGGCACGGTCTACTACAACTTCGCCAGCAAGTCCGTGCTGTTCGAGGAGTTGCTGCGGCACGGCATCGAGCTGCTGACCGACTCCTTGCAGCGGGCCGCCGACGAGAGCGCCGAGCGCGGCGGCGGCCGCGTCGACGCACTGGACGCGATGGTCCGGGCCGGGCTGGACTTCATCTCGCGCTACCCGGCGCTCACCCAGCTGTACGTGGCCGAGCTGTGGCGCACCAACCGGTCCTGGCAGTCGACGCTGATGCAGGTGCGGCAGAAGGCCATCGCGGTCATCGAGTCCGTGCTGCGGGAGGCGGTCGCCGCCGATGAGCTGAGCCCGGAGATCGATGTGCCGCTGACGGCGTCGGCGTTGTTCGGCATGGTGCTGGTGGCGGCCCTGGACTGGCAGTCCTTCCAGCCGGAGCGGTCGGTCGACGAGGTGCACTCGGCGCTGTCACGGCTGTTGCAGGGACGGGTGGGCGGCACCATCCGCTGACGGGCGCGCAGCAGGCCGTCACCGGGGGAACGGCGCTGTTCCGGTGCGGTCCGATCCCCCTCGGCCCGCACCGGAACAGCGTTCCCCCGTACTTCCCCCGTGTTCCCCCATGCCCCCCGGGCCTCCGCGTTTCCCCCGTGGAGACCCGGTTCTCCCCCGTCACGGCCGAGCCGTCGCGCCGTTCCGCCGCCCCGTGTCGGCGGTCCGGCACTCCGGCTCTTCCGTGGGCACCACTCTTCCTTCCGCGCGGCCCCCGTCCCATCCGCGCGGCTACTCATCTCCGGTACTGAGTACGTGTACTCACGCCCGTGCGTTCACCGCCGGGCGAGCGGGCCGCCGCGCGCCGGGGGCGGCTGGGGAAAGGCACCGGGCGGTGTTGTCGGTGGCGCCGGATACAGTCACTGGCATGGCACGGATTGTGGTGATCGGCGCCGGGATGGGCGCGATGGCAGCCGCCGCCCGGCTGGCCGTCGCGGGCCACCGGGTGGCGGTGTACGAGCGCGCGGCGACGCACGGAGGCGGCGTCGGGCGCCTTGAGAGGGACGGCTTCGTCTTCGACACGGGGCCGGGGCTGCTGCATCTGCCCGCCGTCTACCGCGACCTGTTCGTCAAGACGGGCAAGGAGCCGCTGGAGCGTTGCGTCGGCCTGTCCCAGGTCGACCCGGCGAGCCGGCACGTCTTCGCGGACGGCACGGACGTCTCGCTGCCCAACGCCTCCCGGGCGGGGGTCGTCCAGGCGCTGGACGCCGCGATCGGCCCGGGTGCGGGCGAGCGCTGGAGCGACCTGGTCAACCGGGCGCGCGAGGTCTGGGACGCCACCCGGCGGCCGTTGCTGGAGGAGCCGCTGCGCGAGGACCGCACGGCCCTGGGCCGGGACCCCTACCCGGCGGTGCGCAGGCGCGCGCTGTTCCGGCGGCCCGGCCCGGTCACCCTCGCGTCGGTCGCGGAGCGCGAGCTGGGCGACACACGGCTGGCCGCCCTGCTGGAGAGCCACGCCCTGGCGTACGGACTGGACCCGCGCCGCGCCCCCGGCAGCGCGACCGTGCTGCCCTACATGGAGCAGACCTTCGGCAGTTGGTACGTAAGCGGTGGCGTACGGGCGCTCGCCGACGCGCTGTACGAGCGCTGCCGGGCCCGCAAGGTGGAGTTCCACTTCGGGGCGGAGGTGGTCCGTCTGCTGGAGCGGGACGGGCGGGCCGCCGGGGTGGAGCTGGCCGACGGGAGCGTCGCCGAGGCGGACATGGTGGTCGCCGGCGTCTCGCCCGGCCGGCTGGCGGCGATCGCGCCGGGCGCGGCCACGCGGCCCCAGGCACCGGTGCCACCCGGCAGGTTCACGGTCTTCCTCGCGCTGCGCGGGGCCCGGCCCGAGGGCGCCGTCCACCGCACGGTGGTCCACACCGACGACCGGGCGGCGGAACTGACCGCGGTCTTCGGCGGTCCCGCCGACGGCGGGGCGGACTGGCGGCCGACGGTGACCGTGCTGCGTCCGGACGACCCGGCGACCCGTCCGGACGACGGGCACGAGGCCGTCACGCTCACCGCCACGGTCGCGCCGCACGGCCGCGTCGACTGGGCCGACGAGCGGGCCGTCGACGGCTTCGCACAGCGGATGGTCGACGCCGCGGCGGCGGCCGTACCGGGGCTGCGGGAGCGGCTGCTGTGGCGGGAGGTCCGTACTCCGGCCGATACGGAAGCGGCCGTCGGGGCCGAGGGCGGCGGAGTGCCCGCGCCGGTGCTGGCGGGTGCGGACGGCGCCTTCCTCCGCCCCGGCAACGCGACCGCGGTGCCCGGGCTCCACCTCGCGGGCGGCTTCGCCCACCCGGGCGGCGGGCTCGCCCACGCCGGGATGTCGGGGGCGCTGGTCGCCGGTCTCATCGTCTCCGGGTCCGACTGGCGCGGCTCCCAGTGAGCGTCGCCCCCGGATGAGCGTCACCCCTCGTACCCGCCGGGCGGGTACGAGGGGTGCGTGACCGTGGCGGGCCGCGTCAGTAGCGGTAGTGCTGCTCGTCGTAGCCGTTGCCCGGCAGTTGCTCCGGGTAGGTCGGCTGCTGCCCGGGCGGCGGCGGGGTGTCGTTGTCGCGCTGCTGCGGCACCCAGACACCGCCGGGCGGGGTGTCGATGTCGTACTGCCGCGGCATGCCGTACGCGTCGACGGGGTAGCCGGCGGCCGTGCCCGCGTCGTACTGCTGCTGGGCCTGGGCCTCCTGCTGCCCGTAGCCCCCGTAGGTCTCGTAGGGCTGCTGGCGATTGCCGATGTAGGGGTCGGAGTAGGGCGCGTACTGCCCCTGCCCGTAGTCGAACTGGCCGGCATAAGAACTCTGGCCGCTCTGGCCGCCCTGGGCCGGGGCACCGGAGGGGTCGGGGCTCTGGCCGCCGTAGGGGTCGTAGGTGCCGAAGACGCTCGTGTCCTGCTGGTCGTAACCGGAGGTGTCGCCGTAGCCGGACGTGGCGCCGTACGGGCCGGGGGATGCCTCGTCGGACGGTTCGGGGACGGGCTGGTGGACCGCGCTGGGCAGCAGGGCCGGGCCCGGGTCGGCCTCGGGGACGGGATGGACTTCGAGGCCGGTGACCTCGAGGGTCGGCTCGGCGAGGGAGGCGGTGCCCCCGCCCCGGCGCCGGCGGCCGCCCCGGGTGCCGGCCGCGGCCGGGGGCCCGGCGGCGGGCTCCGCGGCGTCGTCCTTGCCGCGGCGGATCGCCCAGCCGGTGGAGAAGCCACGGCGGAAGGAGAGCGTCACATACGTCTGCCCGATCGCGAAGGCGATCGCGCCCACCGCGATGACCACCACGGACGGGATGAGCACACCCACGACCACGCCGAGGAAGCCGACGAACGCCAGGAGCCGCCAGCGCAGCCGCGCCTTGTACTGCAGCAGCACCTCGCCCAGCAGCCAGAGCGCGACGACGCCGAACGCGATGTAGAGGACCGTCCAGCCCATTAACGCCCCTCTCGTACGGCCGCCGTTCGCGGGCCGACCGTCAGGACCGCTGGTGCAGTCCCAGATTCTCGTAGATTTCCAGAGTCGCCGTGGAGTGGTTCAGGGTAATGAAATGCAGCCCGGGAATCTCCTCGGCCATCAACCGAGTGCACAGCTGCGTGGCGTACTCGATCCCGATCGAGCGTACAGCCGCCGGGTCGTCCTTGACCGCAAGGATCCGTTCCGCCAGATCCGGGGGGAACGCCGCGTTGCTGAGCTGTGCGAATCGTTCGATCTGGCGCACATTCGTGACCGGCATGATTTCCGGGATGATCGGGGTGTCGCACCCCGCCGCCGCGACGCGGTCCCGCAGCCGCAAATAGTCCTCCGGATAGAAGAACATCTGGGTGATGGCGAAATCCGCGCCCGCGCGGCACTTGTCCACGAAGTGCCTGATATCGGTTTCCCAGTCGGTGGAGCGCGGGTGCATCTCGGGGAAGGCCGCGACACCGACGCAGAAGTCGCCGGACTCCTTGATGAGCCGCACCAGGTCGGCCGCGTGGTCGATGCCCTTCGGGTGGCGCACCCACTCGCCCATGGGGTCGCCGGGCGGGTCGCCCCGCAGGGCGAGCATGTTGCGGATGCCGACGTCGGCGTACTGGCCGATGACGTTGCGCAGTTCGGCCGTGGAGTGGTTGACCGCCGTCAGGTGCGCGACGGGGGTGAGGGTGGTGTCGGTCGCGATGCGCTCGGTCGCCCGCACGGTGCCCTCACGGGAAGAGCCGCCCGCACCGTAGGTCACGGAGACGAAGGTGGGGGCGACGGCCTCGATGCGGCGAATGGCGTTCCACAGCGTCCGCTCACCCTTCTCGGTCTTCGGGGCCGCGAACTCGAACGAATACGACCGCTCGCCTCGGGCGAGTAGCTCACGCACCGTGTGGGCGTGGTCTGTCCTGGTGGAAGCAGTGCCAAGGGCCATACCGGCAAGTTAACCAGCGGCGCGACGGAGGCCCCAAGCCACGTTTTCGATATGCCCTTTTCGCCCGGCCAGTGTCCACACCCTGGACATTTCGTGGAAATGTCGTGGACCCGGGGGCCTACGCCACGTGGTCGCGGACCCGCTTCGCGAGCCGGGCCGCGGCCTCGCCCGGGTCGTCCGCCTCGGTGATCGCGCGCACCACGACGACCCGCCGCGCGCCCGCTTCGAGCACCTCGTCCAGATTGCCGGCGTCGATGCCGCCGATGGCGAACCAGGGCCGTACCGGGCCCGTGGCCTCCAGGGCCGCGGCGTAGCGCACCAGGGACAGGCCCGGGGCGTGCCGTCCGGGCTTGGTGGGGGTCGGCCAGCAGGGGCCGGTGCAGAAGTAGTCGACGCCGGGCTCGGCGGCCGCGGCGGCCACCTCCGCCTCGGCGTGCGTGGAGCGGCCGATCAGTACGTCGTCGCCGAGGATCGCCCGCGCGGCCGGCACCGGCAGATCGCCCTGGCCCAGGTGGAGGACGTCGGAGCGGATGGCGTGGGCGACGTCGGCCCGGTCGTTCACCGCGAGGAGCCTGCCGTGGCGGCGGGCCGCCTCGGCGAAGACGGCGAGGTGCTCCAGCTCCTCCCCGGCCTCCATGCCCTTGTCGCGCAGCTGGATGATGTCGACGCCACCGGCCCCGAGCACGGCGTCCAGGAATTCCGGCAGGTCGCCCTGGCGCTTGCGGGCGTCGGTGCACAGGTACAGCCGGGCGTCGGCGAGCCGCTCGCGTGCGGTGACGGACATGTTCGGTGGGTCCCCCCGGGTCGGCGGCGTACGGGCAGGGGATCGCCCCCTGCCCGTACGCCGGACGGTTGTCTCACTTCGCGTCTACGGCGCCTACGGGTGCGTCAGACGGCGAGCGCCTGGGCGCGGCGCTTCACCTCCGTGCCACGATTCTCGCGCAGCGCCTGCGCGGGAGTCCCGGGCAGGGTGGGGTCCGGGGTGAACAGCCACTCCAGCATTTCCTCGTCGCTGAAGCCGTCGTCCCGCAGCAGCGTCAGGGTCCCGGCCAGGCCCTTGACGACCTTGCCCTCGCCGACGAAGTCGGCGGGCACCTGGAGCACTCGGTTCTCGCCACGGCGCACGGCGATCAGCTGGCCTTCCTTGACCAGCTGCCGGACGCGCGTCACCTCGATATCGAGCATCTCGGCGATATCGGGGAGGTTGAGCCAGGCGGGGACGAGAGCATCAATCTTTGCGTCAATCTCGGTCACGGGACAAGCCTGCCATCTAGGACTGACAGTGGGTAGCCGGGTTGACCCGCGCCGGACCCGGAACCGGCCGGGCGAGCGGTGCGGACCGCGTCACAGCGCGGCGGTCTTCAGCGGCACGGCCGCGTCCGCGGCCTTCGTCCGGTCGATGGCGGCCCCGCGCTCGATGAGTTTGCGCCCCTGGGCCAGGTCACGGGGCCGGCCCACGGCCAGCAGGGCCACCAGAACGCCGGCGCGCAGCCAGCACACCGTCCAGGCGGCACCGTCGGGGTCGCCGCGCCACAGCAGCTCGTCGGCGGCCGCGTGGTGGCCCGCGTACTGCACGAAGCGGCCGAACTGCTCGGACCAGAAGTAGGGCACCGGGTCGTAGACCGGGCTCTCGGCCGGGCCGTGGACGATGTTCGCGGCGACGGTCCGGGGGCCCTGCAGGGCGTTGTCCCAGTGGTGCACCAGCAGCCGCTCGCCGTAGCGGGCGGAGGGGAAGGACGCGCAGTCGCCGACGGCGTAGACGTCGGGCAGGGAGGTGCGCAGCCGGTCGTCGGTGACGACGGAGCGGTCCGCCGCGAGCTCGACGCCCGAGCCGGCCAGCCAGCCGGTCGCGGGCCGCGCCCCGATGCCGACGACCACCGCGTCGGCCGCGAGCCGGGTGCCGTCGGCCAGCAGTACCGCGCCCGCCTCCACGGCGGCCACGCGGGCGCCGGTCAGCAGCCGGGCCCCGCTGTCGGCGTACCAGCGGGCCATGGGGGCGGCGACCTCGGGCGGCATGGCGCCCGCCAGCGGCAGTTCGGCGGCCTCCACGACCGTCACCCGGCAGCCCGCCTCGCGTGCGGCGGTCGCGAACTCCGCGCCGATCCAGCCCGCGCCGACCGCCACGACGTCGTGCCGCCCGGCCAGTACCGGGCGCAGCCGCTCGGCGTCGTCGAGGGTGCGCAGCAGGTGCACACCGGGCACGCCCTCGCTGCCGGGCAGGGCGAGGGGTTCGGCGCCGGTGGCGATGACCAGCACGTCGTAGGACACGGGCCCGGCGTCGGTCTCCAGCAGGTGTTCGGCGGCGCGCAGGCCGGTGGCCGCCCGGCCGAGGTCCAGCTCTATGCCGAGCGACGCGAAGTCCACCTCGAAGGCCGAGCCCTCGGCCTTGCCGAGCAGGACGGCCTTGGAGAGCGGCGGCCGGTCGTACGGCCGGTGGGGCTCGGCGCCCAGGACGGAGATCGCACCGCGCCAGCCCTGCTCGCGCAGGGCGACGGCGGTCTGCACCCCGGCCATCCCGGCGCCGACGATGACGACGCGCCGGTCGGTGGTGGTCTTCGCTGCTTTCCCGTGCTCGCTCACCCGATCACTGTAGGGCCGTGGCCTGTCCGTACCGGAGCACCCGCCGCGGAGACGTCTGACACAGCGTCACCACGGGCGGTCGCCGGGGCGTGCCGGGCGGCGCGGGCCTGGCCCGTCCGGCCGCCCTTCCGGTCCTTTCGCGGCGCGTACTAGGGTGGCCGTGCAAAGCACTCGCGGGAGCCCGGACGACCGGGCTGAGAGGGAGGCTGGACGGCCTCCGACCGTACGAACCTGATCCGGGTCATGCCGGCGAAGGGAGGGGCTGGACGCCCATGCACGCGTCTTCCACCATGCCCGCGGGGCCGGGCACGCCGTCGGACACCGTCTGCGACGTGCTCGTCGTCGGCGGCGGTGTCATCGGTCTCGTCACGGCGTGGCGCGCGGCGCAGCGCGGTCTGCGCACGGTCGTCGCGGACCCCGCGCCGGGCGGCGGCGCGGCCCTGGTCGCGGCGGGCATGCTGGCCGCCGTGACGGAGCTGCACCACGGTGAGCAGTGGCTGCTCGCTTTGAATCTGGCGTCCGCGCGGCGCTATCCGGCGTTCACGGCCGAGCTGGAGGAGGCGAGCGGCCAGGACACCGGTTACCGCGCCTGCGGCACCCTCGCCGTCGCCCTCGACGCCGACGACCGCGCCCATCTGCGGGAGCTGCACGCCCTCCAGCAGCGGTCCGGGCTGGAGGCGCAGTGGCTGTCGGGGCGCGAGTGCCGGCGGCTGGAGCCGATGCTCGCGCCGGGGGTGAGCGGCGGTGTGCGGGTGGACGGCGATCACCAGACCGATCCCCGGCGGCTCGCGAAGGCCCTGCTCATCGCCTGTGAGCGGGCCGGTGTCCGGTTCCACCGCGCGGCGGCGGCCCGCCTCACGGTCGGGGCGGAGCGCGCGACGGGGGCCGAGCTGGCCAACGGCACCCGGGTCGCCGCCGGGGCGACCGTGCTCGCCGCGGGCAGCCACAGCGGCCGTCTCGCGGGGGTCCCCGAGCGGGTGCTGCCCCCGGTCCGCCCGGTCAAGGGCCAGATCCTGCGGCTGCGGGTGCCCGGCCCGTACGCGCCGTTCCTGTCCCGGACCGTACGGGCGGTGGTCCGTGGCGGCCCGGTCTATCTGGTGCCGCGCGAGAACGGCGAGCTGGTCGTCGGAGCCACGACGGAGGAGCTGGGCTGGGACACCACCGTCACCGCCGGCGGGGTGTACGAGCTGCTGCGCGACGCCCACGAGCTGGTGCCCGGCATCACCGAGCTGCCCCTGGTCGAGACCCGCGCCGGGCTGCGCCCCGGCACCCCCGACAACGCGCCCCTGCTGGGGCCGACCGAACTGCCCGGCCTGCTCATGGCCACCGGCCACCACCGCAACGGCATCCTGCTCACCCCGCTCACCGGCGAGGTGATGGCCGAGGTGCTGACCGGTGGACGGCTGCCGGAGACGGCCCTTCCCTTCTCCCCCCGACGCTTCTCGAACGCGCTCCAGGAGCTGCCCGCATGAACCCCACCGATCCCACCGACCGCCCCGAGGCCCACGTCGGCATCCATGTCAACGGCGAGCGGCGCGAGGTGCCCCGGGGGCTGACCCTCGACGGCCTCGTCGCGGCCCTCACCACCGCGCGCGCGGGTGTCGCCGCCGCCGTCAACGAGGCCGTCGTCCCCCGTGGCCAGTGGACCGCCACGACGCTCGGCGACGGCGACCGCGTCGAGGTCCTCACCGCCGTGCAGGGGGGCTGATCCGTCGTGGCAGACGATTCGCTGACCATCGCCGGCACCGCGTTCTCCTCCCGGCTGATCATGGGCACGGGCGGGGCGCCCAGCCTCGACGTGCTGGAACGCGCGCTGCTGGCCTCCGGCACCGAGCTGACCACGGTCGCCATGCGCCGGCTGGACGCCGGTGTGCGGGGCTCGGTGCTCTCCGTCCTGGAGAAGCACGCCATCCGGGTGCTGCCGAACACGGCGGGCTGCTTCACCGCCGGTGAGGCGGTCCTCACCGCCCGGCTGGCCCGTGAGGCGCTCGGCACGAACTGGGTCAAGCTCGAGGTGATCGCCGACGAGCGCACCCTGCTGCCCGACCCGATCGAGCTGCTGGACGCCGCCGAGATCCTGGTCGACGACGGGTTCACCGTCCTGCCGTACACCAACGACGACCCGGTCCTGGCCCGCAAGCTGGAGGACGTCGGCTGTGCCGCGATCATGCCCCTGGGCTCCCCCATCGGCTCCGGCCTCGGCATCCGCAACCCGCACAACTTCCAGCTGATCACCGAACGCGCCGGGGTCCCGGTGATCCTCGACGCGGGCGCGGGCACCGCGTCCGACGCGGCGCTCGCCATGGAACTGGGGTGCGCGGCGGTGATGCTCGCCTCGGCGGTGACCCGCGCCCAGGAACCGGTGCTGATGGCGGAGGCCATGCGCCATGCGGTCCACGCGGGCCGCCTGGCCCACCGGGCGGGCCGCATCCCCCGCCGGCACTTCGCCGAGGCGTCTTCTCCTGCGGAGGGCTTGGCGCGATTGGATCCGGAGCGTCCGGCGTTCTAGGACGGGCCCCGGGCCCGCAGGCGATGTGGCCGGCCTCAGCCAAAACCAGCCCGTCCGGCGATTGAGGACGCGCCCGCAGGGCGCCCGCCGCCGCAGGCGGCACCACCGGCCGGTAGCCGAAGATCCGCCGACCAGGCGAAAGGTCACAAAAAGACAAGCGGCACCGCCAGGGTAGGCGCACCGCGTTCGAGCTGTCCGTCGTGGCTCGTAGACTCGTGTGCCGTGGATACGACCCTGGGGGACCCGCTCGTCGGGCACGTGCTCGACAGCCGCTATCGCGTCGAGGCGCGGATCGCCGTCGGTGGCATGGCCACGGTCTACCGGGCCGTCGACACCCGGCTCGACCGCGTGCTCGCGCTGAAGGTGATGCATCCGGGCCTGGCCGCCGACGCGGCCTTCGTGGAGCGCTTCATCCGCGAGGCCAAGTCCGTGGCGCGGCTCGACCACCCCAATGTGGTGGGCGTCTTCGACCAGGGCACCGACGGCGTCTATGTGTACCTGGCGATGGAGTACGTGGCCGGGTGCACGCTGCGCGACGTGCTGCGCGAGCGCGGGGCGCTCCAGCCGCGCGCCGCGTTCGACATCGTGGAGCCCGTCCTGGCCGCGCTGGGCGCCGCCCATCTGGCCGGGCTGGTGCACCGGGACATGAAGCCGGAGAACGTGCTGATCGGCGACGACGGCCGGGTCAAGGTCGCCGACTTCGGGCTGGTGCGGGCCGTGGACACCAACACCACGACCAACAGCGGCTCGGTGCTGGGCACCGTGTCGTACCTCGCGCCCGAGCAGCTGGAGCACGGCACCGCCGACACCCGCGCCGACGTCTACGCCTGCGGTGTCGTCCTCTACGAGATGCTCACCGGCTCCAAGCCGCACACCGGCAGCACCCCCGCCCAGGTGCTCTACCGCCACCTCCACGAGGACGTACCGCCGCCGTCGGGGACCGTCCCGGGGCTGGCGGCCGAGCTGGACGCCCTGGTGGCCGCCGCGACGGCGCGTGATCCCCGGCTGCGCCCGGCGGACGCGATCGCGTTGCTGGGGCTGGTCCACGGGGTGCGCGAGAGCCTGTCCGACGAGCAGCTCGACGTGGTGCCGCCGCGGGCCGCGGCCGACGGCGGCGACGGGGAGCCTGCCTCGGACCACGCCGGTTCCGAGGACCGTACGAGCGTGATCCCGCGAACCCCCGCCGCGCCGCCCGCGCCCGCCCCCGACGATCACCTCGACCACACCACGCGACTGGAGCCCGTGCTCTCGCCGCCACCCCCGCCGGCACCGCCGGGCACCGTGCCGCGCCCGGGCCGGCGGCGGCCGTCGCGCGGGCTGCTCGCCGTGCTCGCGGCGGTGCTGCTGGTGCTGGCGGGCACGGGCGTCTGGTACATCAATTCCGGCCAGTTCACGAAGGTCCCGGCCGTCCTGGACATGCCACGGGAGAAGGCCGAGCGGGAGCTGCGCGGGGCCGGCCTCGGGGTGAAGGTCAAGGAGGAGGTCAGCGACACCATCGAGCGCGGCCACGTCATCTCCACCGACCCCGGGCCGGGCGGCCGTATCCGCAACACCGGCAAGGTGACGATCGTCCTGTCCAAGGGTCCCGCCCGGGCCGAGGTGCCCAATGTCGTCGGCATGCCCTTCGGCACCGCGAAGCGGAAGATCGAGGACGCGGGGCTGACGGTCGGCGAGGTCGGCCGGCAGTTCAGTGGTGAGACCCCGCAGGACTCGGTGCTCGCGACCGACCCGAAGCCGGGCGTGGAGCGCCGTCCGGGCACGGCCGTTGCCCTGACCGTCAGCAAGGGCGAGGCGCTGGACGTGCCGGACGTGAGCGGGCTGTCCATCGGGGACGCCACCTCCGCGCTGGAGGGGCGGGGCCTGAAGGTCAAGGTCGCGGACGACCCCGTCTTCTCCGACAAGGAGAAGGGCGCGGTGGCCGGCCAGTCCCCCGCCCGGGGCGAGCGGGTGGCCAAGGGCGACACCGTCACCATCACGGTCTCCAAGGGCAAGGAGATGGTCGAGGTCCCCGACGTCACCGGCAGGAGCGAGGCCGACGCCAAGAGGGCGCTGACGGCCGCGGGCTTCGCGGTGAAGGTGGACCGCCCGTTCCTCTTCCCCCGGGACTCGGTCGAGGGCCAGTCGGTCAAGGGCGGCGACAAGGCGCCCAAGGGCGACACCATCACCATCCGTCTCAAGGGCGGTCTCTGAAGCCGTGAACGGAACCATGAACGCACCGCTGACCGGGCGCGCCCGCAATCCCGTCGGCGGCCACATCCCGGTGGCCGGCGGTCTGGCCAGGGTCGGTCTGCCGTACGCCCGGGAGATGGGCGCCGAGGCCGTGCAGGTCTTCGTCGCCAATCCGCGCGGCTGGGCGACCCCGTCCGGCAACGCCCGGCAGGACGAGGAGTTCCGCGCCGCCTGCGCGGCCGAGTCGCTCCCCGTCTTCGTGCACGCCCCCTACCTGATCAACTTCGGTTCGCACACCGAGGCGACGGCGGAGAAGTCCGTGGAGTCGATGCGGCACTCGCTGCGCCGGGGTCGGGCGATCGGGGCGCGCGGCGTGGTCGTGCACACCGGTTCGGCGACCGGCGGCCGGCCGCGCCACGAGGCCCTGGCGCAGGTCCACGAGCGGCTGCTGCCGTTGCTGGACGAGCTGACCCACGACGACGACCCGTGGCTGCTGCTGGAGCCGACGGCAGGTCAGGGAGCCTCGCTCTGCTCACTGATGGCGGACCTCGGCCCGTACTTCGACGCGCTGGAGCACCACCCGAAGCTCGGGGTCTGCCTGGACACCTGCCATGTCTTCGCGGCCGGTCACGACCTCGCCGAGACCGGCGGGATGAAGCGGACGCTCGACGAACTGGTCTCCGTCGTGGGCGAGGGCAGGCTGCGGCTGATCCACGCGAACGACTCCCAGGAGACCGTCGGCGCGCACCGGGACCGGCACGAGAACATCGGTTCCGGCCACATCGGCGCCGACCCGTTCGCGGAGCTGTTCACCCACCCGGCGACCGAGGGCGTCCCGCTGACGATCGAGACCCCGGGCGGCAAGGAGGGGCACGCCGCGGATGTGGCACGGCTGAAGTCGCTGCGCGACGGTGGGTAGTGGCGGTTTGCACCACCGCTGCGCGGCGGTGTCCTCAATCGCCGGACGGGCTGGTCAAAGTTCCGGCCCGTCCCCCGGCTCCTCCTGGTAGGAGTAGCGCTGCTCACGCCAAGGGTCGCCGACATTGTGGTAGCCGCGCTCTTCCCAGAAACCCCGGCGGTCGGTGGTCATGTATTCGACACCGCGCACCCATTTGGGGCCCTTCCAGGCGTACAGGTGCGGTACGACGAGCCGGACCGGGAAGCCGTGCTCGGCGGTGAGCGGCTCGCCGTCCTTGTGGGTGGCGAACATCGTCGTCTCGGCGGTGAAATCGGCGAGCCGCAGATTCGAGCTGAAACCGTACTCGGCCCACACCATCACATGGGTGACCTCGGGGGCGGGCGGTGCGAGTTCGAGGATCGTACGGGCCGAAACACCACCCCATTCCGCGCCGAGCATGCTGTACTTCGTGACGCAGTGCAGATCCGCGACGACCGTCGAATACGGCAGGGCGGAGAAGGCGTCATGATTCCAGCAGTGCTTGTCACCGTCGGCGGTCGAGCCGAAGACGCGGAACTCCCAGCGGTCGGGCTTGAACTTCGGCACCGGTCCGTAGTGCGTCACCGGCCAGCCGCGCTGGAGACGCTGCCCCGGAGGCAGCTGAAGATGTTCCCCTTTGCGGCTTTCCGACTGACCCATGGGTCCATGGTGTCAGACCTGCGGGTGTGGTGATGACCAGGGGTTCCGCTAGTGGGGCAACTCCCACTAAGTGTGCACTTACTGGACGCTTCCGAGGGGCGGTGCGAGGATGCGGCCTACCTGCCAGTCATCCTCTTGGAAGGAGCCTCTGCGATGCAGGGCGACCCCGAGGTCATCGAATTTCTCAATGAGCAGCTGACTGCCGAGCTGACGGCCATCAACCAGTACTTCCTGCACGCGAAGATGCAGGAGAACTTCGGCTGGCCCAAGCTCGCGAAGCACACCCGGGCCGAGTCGTTCGACGAGATGAAGCACGCGGAGATCCTGACCGACCGGATCCTGTTCCTGGACGGGCTGCCGAACTACCAGCGGCTCTTCCACGTCCGGATCGGACAGACGGTGACCGAGATGTTCCAGGCCGACCGGCAGGTGGAGGTCGAGGCCATCGACCGCCTCAAGCGCGGCGTGGAGGTCATGCGGGCCAAGGGCGACATCACCTCGGCGAACATCTTCGAGTCGATCCTCGCGGACGAGGAGAGCCACATCGACTATCTCGACACCCAGCTGGACCTGGTCGAGAAGCTCGGTGAGCCGCTGTACCTCGCGCAGCTGATCGAGCAGCCGGACAGCTGACTCAGGCCGCCTGCGCCTGGGGTATCCCGGCCGGCTGGGCGCTGAGCACCGCCGGGTCGCCCTGGTCGGCGAGTTCCCGGCGGGGGCACGCGCCACGGCCGAGGATGGCCTGGATGCGGCGGACACAGCCGCCGCAGTCGGTGCCGGCCTTGCAGGCGGAGGCGATCTGGCGGGGAGTGCACGCCCCGCTGTCCGCGTGCTCGCGCACCTGCCGCTCGGTGATCCCGAAGCATGAGCAGACGTACACGCGGTTCACCGCCTCACCGGGTTGATCAATAAGGTTACCCTTACCTTACCCGGCCCGGTCGGGGATTAACAACGCAGTGGGGCGCGGATCACTTCGATCCGCGCCCCACTGTGCGTTTCCGCCGGGTCCGCTACTGGTCCCGGTACATCTCCGCGACCAGGAACGCCAGGTCCAGGGACTGGCTGCGGTTGAGGCGCGGGTCGCACGCCGTCTCGTAGCGCTGGTGCAGATCGTCGACGAAGATCTCGTCGCCGCCGCCCACGCACTCCGTGACATCGTCACCGGTCAGCTCGACGTGGATGCCGCCCGGGTGGGTCCCGAGGCTCTTGTGGACCTCGAAGAAGCCCTTGACCTCGTCGAGCACGTCGTCGAAGCGGCGGGTCTTGTGGCCCGAGGCCGCCTCGAAGGTGTTGCCGTGCATCGGGTCGCTGATCCAGACGACCTGCGCACCGGACGCCGTGACCTTCTCGACGAGCGTCGGGAGCTTGTCCCGGATCTTGTCGGCACCCATGCGGGTGATGAAGGTGAGCCGGCCCGGCTCGCGCTCGGGGTCGAGCCGCTCGATGAGGGTCAGCGCGTCCTCGGGCGTCGTCGACGGGCCGAGCTTCACCCCGATCGGGTTTCGGATCTTCGACGCGAACTCGATGTGCGCGCCGTCGAGCTGCCGGGTGCGCTCGCCGATCCACAGCATGTGGCCCGAGACGTCGTACAGGTCGCCGGTGCGCGAGTCGACACGGGTCAGCGCCGACTCGTAGTCCAGGACGAGCGCCTCGTGCGACGAGAAGAACTCGACCGTCTTGAACTCCTCCGGGTCCACCCCGCAGGCGTTCATGAAGTTCATCGCGCGGTCGATCTCCCGGGCGAGCGCCTCGTAGCGCTGGCCGGAGGGGGAGGACTTCACGAAGTCCTGGTTCCAGGCGTGCACCTGGCGCAGGTCCGCGTAGCCGCCGGTGGTGAAGGCGCGGACCAGGTTCAGGGTGGAGGCGGAGGCGTTGTACATCCGCTTGAGCCGCTGCGGGTCCGGGGTACGCGCTTCGGGGGTGAAGGCGAAGCCGTTGACGGAGTCGCCGCGGTAGGTCGGCAGGGTCACGCCGTCGCGGGTCTCGGTCGGCTTCGAGCGGGGCTTGCTGTACTGGCCGGCGATGCGGCCCACCTTCACGACGGGCACCGACCCGGCGTAGGTCAGCACCGCGCCCATCTGCAGGAGCGTCTTGAGCTTGTTGCGGATCTGGTCGGCGCCGACGGCGTCGAACGCCTCCGCGCAGTCGCCGCCCTGGAGCAGGAACGCCTCACCGCGGGCGACGGCTCCCAGACGGTGCCGCAGCTGGTCGCACTCGCCCGCGAAGACCAGCGGGGGATACGACTCGAGCTCGGCGATCACATCGCGCAGAGCCTCTTGATCCGGCCAGTCAGGCTGCTGCGCCGCGGGCAGGGAGCGCCAGGTGTTGCCACCGGCGTGGAGTTCAGCGTTCACGGTCACACTCCAACATTACGGGGTCGGGTCGTCGGTCCATCCGCCGGTTCGACATCTGAGACGGCCCGCACTCGGATGTCGGGGTTCCGGTAGGGTGCGCAGCATGTTCGCGCCGACGACCCAGAACTGGTGGTGGACCGCTCTCAGGCGGCCCACCGATCGCGCGTAGCAGCACACTCACCGCGAAGGCCGCCCCCGAGGGGCGGCCTTCCGTGTTTCACGGGCCGTTCCCTCCCCGCACCGGAAGGAACACCCCAGATGCCCGACACCTCCGCCCTCCTCGCCCGGCTGACCGATCCCGCCTGCCCGCCCTTCGCCCTCCTGCGCCGCCGCGTCCCCGGCCGCCCGCACGGCGCCGGGACCGATCACGTCGAGCTGCTGCTCGGCCCGGTGGGCGAGGCCGGGCGCCTCGCCGACATCCCCCTGCCGCCCGCCGCCCCCGCCGAGGGCGGCCCCGCGCACGACGCGCTCGCCCTGGTGCCGTTCCGGCAGATCCGCGAGCGCGGCTTCGCGGCCCGCGACGACGGGACGCCACTGCTGGTGCTGCGCCCCGAGGAGTCGTACGAGCTGCCGCTCGCCGAGGTCCTCGCCGCGCTGCCCGCGCACGACGTGCGGGTCGAGGGCGGGGCCTTCGACGTGAGCGACGAGGAGTACGCGCGGATCGTCGAGCGGGTGATCGAGGACGAGATCGGCACGGGCGAGGGTGCCAACTTCGTCGTCCGGCGGACCTTCGAGGGTGAGATCCACGGCTTCGCGGCGGCCGACGCGCTGGCCCTGTTCCGGCGGTTGCTGGCCGGGGAGCGCGGGGCGTACTGGACGTACGTGGTGCACACGGGCGACCGGACGCTGGTGGGGGCCAGCCCGGAGGCGCACGTACGGATGTCCGGCGGGACGGTCGTGATGAACCCGATCAGCGGCACCTACCGCTACCCCGCCGAGGGCCCCACCGCCGAGGGACTGCTGTCGTTCCTGCACGACCGCAAGGAGGTGGAGGAGCTTTCCATGGTGGTGGACGAGGAACTGAAGATGATGTGCACGGTCGGGGACATGGGCGGTGTGGTGGTCGGCCCCCGGCTCAAGGAGATGGCCCATCTCGCGCACACCGAGTACGAGCTGCGCGGGCGCTCCTCGCTGGACGTGCGGGAGGTGCTTCGGGAGACGATGTTCGCGGCGACCGTGACCGGTTCGCCGGTGCAGAACGCCTGCCGGGTCATCGGGCGGTACGAGCCGGAGGGGCGCGGCTACTACGCGGGGGCGCTGGCCCTCATCGGCCGGGACGCGTCCGGCGCCCGGACGCTCGACTCGCCGATCCTCATCCGGACCGCCGACATCGACCGGCGCGGCCGGCTGCGGGTGGCGGTCGGCGCCACGCTCGTACGCCACTCCGACCCCGCCGGGGAGGTCGCCGAGACGCATGCCAAGGCGGCCGGTGTGCTCGCGGCGCTCGGCGTCCGCGCCGCGCGCGGCACCGCGCCCGCGCCGGCCCCGGCCCGGCTCGGTGACGACCCGCGCGTACGGGCCGCGCTCGACGCCCGGCGCGCGGACCTGGCGCCGTTCTGGCTGCGCATGCGGGCGGCGTCGTCGACGGCGAAGCTGTCGGGGCACGCGCTCGTCGTCGACGGCGAGGACACCTTCACGGCGATGCTGGCGCATCTGCTGCGCACCTCGGGGCTGGCCGTCACCGTGCGCCGCTACGACGAGCCGGGGCTGCGGGACACGGCGCTGGGCCACGCCGGCCCGGTGGTGCTGGGGCCCGGTCCCGGCAACCCCTCGGACCCGGCCGACCCCAAGATGCGGCTGCTGCGCGGGCTGACGGGCGAGCTGCTGCGGGAGCAGCGGCACGGGCTGCTGGGGGTGTGCCTGGGGCACGAGCTGATCGCGGCGGAGCTGGGCCTGGACGTCGTCCGCAAGGCGGACCCGGCGCAGGGCGCGCAGCGGCGGATCGACTTCTTCGGGCGCCCGGAGACGGTCGGCTTCTACAACACGTTCACGGCGCGCTGCACGGACAGGGCCCAGGAGGAACTGGCGATGCACCGGGTGGAGGTCGCCCGGGACGCCTCCGGCGAGGTCCACGCCCTGCGCGGCCCCGGCTTCGCGGGGGTCCAGTTCCACCCGGAGTCGGTGCTGACGCTGAACGGCGCGACGATCGTGGCGGACCTGCTGGCGTCGGTACTGGTCTGAGGGACTCTCCCACCTCGATCGCCGGGCAGGCTCCTCGGAGCCCGTCCGGCGATCGAGGACGGTCTTTCGGCTCCCGGCGGTAGCCGGGATCTCATCCGAACAGAAGCTTCGCTTCCTCGTACCGATCGGACGGCACCGTCTTCAGTCGGGCCGTCGCCTCGCCGAGCGGCACCCGGACGATCTCCGTGCCGCGCAGCGCCACCATCGTCCCGAAGTCGCCGTCCCGCACCGCGGAGATCGCGTGCAGTCCGAACCGCGTCGCCAGCCACCGGTCGAACGCGCTCGGGGTCCCCCCGCGCTGTACGTGGCCCAGCACTATCGTGCGTGCCTCCTTTCCGGTGCGGCGCTCGATCTCCCCGGCGAGCCACTCCCCCACCCCGGACAGCCGGGCATGGCCGAAGGAGTCCCGCGCGCCGGCGTTCTTCAGGACCAGGTCGCCGTCCTTCGGCATGGCGCCCTCCGCGACCACGACGATCGGGGCGTAGCTGGCGCGGAAGCGGGACGTGACCCAGCCGCACACCTCGTCGAGGTCGAAGCGCTGTTCGGGGATGAGGATGACGTTGGCGCCGCCGGCCATGCCGGAGTGCAGGGCGATCCAGCCCGCGTGCCGGCCCATGACCTCCACGACGAGGACGCGCATGTGCGACTCGGCGGTGGTGTGCAGCCGGTCGATGGCCTCGGTGGCGATGTTGACGGCGGTGTCGAAGCCGAAGGTGTAGTCGGTGGCGGAGAGGTCGTTGTCGATGGTCTTGGGGACGCCGACGCAGGCGATGCCGTACTCGGCGCACAGCCGGGAGGCGACGCCGAGGGTGTCCTCGCCGCCGATGGCGATCAGGGCGTCCACCCGGTCCTTGGCGAGGGTGTCCTTGATCCGGCGGACGCCGTCCCGCTCGTTGAAGGGGTTGGTCCGTGATGATCCGAGCACGGTGCCGCCGCGCGGCAGGATCCCGCGCACGGCCGGGATGCCGAGGGGCGTCGCCGCTCCTTCGAGCGGTCCGCGCCAGCCGTCCTTGTAGCCGAGGAATTCGTAGTCGTAACGCTGGACGCCCTTGCGGACGACGGCGCGGATGACCGCGTTGAGCCCGGGGCAGTCACCGCCACCGGTCAGTACTCCGACCCGCATGACACCTTCCCTTCAGCCGGGTACGCCCGGCCGCGGAGGGTCAGGCGTCGTCGAGACCTCGCTCTATCGCGTAGCGCACCAGCTCTACGCGGTTGTGCAACTGGAGCTTGCCCAAGGTGTTCTGCACATGGTTCTGCACCGTGCGGTGGGAAATAACCAGCCGCTCGGCGATCTGTTTGTAGGAGAGGCCCTTGGCGACGAGACGCAGCACCTCGGTCTCCCGGTCGGTGAGCCGGGGGGCCTTCGGTTCGTCGGGGGCGGCGGGGGCCGGGTCGGAGGCCAGCCGCCGGTATTCGCCGAGCACCAGTCCGGCCAGCCCGGGGGTGAAGACGGGGTCGCCGGCGGCGGTCCGGCGTACGGCATCCACCAGTTCGCCGGTGCTGGCCGACTTCAGCAGATAGCCGGTCGCCCCGGACTTCACCGCCTCCAGGACGTCCGCGTGCTCGCCGCTGGCGGAGAGCACCAGGACGCGCAGGGCGGGGTTCTCCTGGACCAGTTCCTTGCAGACGGCCACACCGGGCAGACCGGGCAGATTGAGGTCGAGGACCAGGACGTCGGGGACCACGGCCTGGGCGCGCCGGACCGCCTGCGGGCCGTCCCCGGCGGTGGCCACGACGTCGAACCCGGCGGCGGCCAGATCGCGGGCGACCGCGTCCCGCCACATGGGGTGGTCGTCGACCACCATGACCCGTACGGCCTGCTCTTCACTCATCGGGATGTCACTCATCGCTCGTCACCCGCACCGGGCTCGTCGCCCCGGTGCCTTCCCTTGCGGTTCGCGTTCACGCGCCGGCGCGCGGAACTCTCAGTTCGACTTCGGTGCCCTGTCCCGGCACCGACACCAGCTCCGCGCTGCCGCCCAGGTCGCGCAGCCGGCCGCGGATCGACAGCGCGACGCCCATGCGTCCCTCCCGCTCGGCGTCCGCCAGCCGGCCTTCGGCGATGCCCGGGCCGTCGTCCCGCACGGTGACGATCACCTCGCCGGGCTCGTCCTCCAGCAGGATCCAGGCCCGCGCGCCGTCACCGGCGTGCTTGGCCACATTGTCCAGGGCGGCACCGACGGCCGCGGCCAGTTCCGCCGCGGCGGCCGCCTCCAGCAGCACGGGCGTACCGGGCCCGGCGAAGGAGACACCGGCTCCGGCGTAGGGGGCGAGGAGCGCCTGGAGGTCGCAGGGCCCCGAGGGCACGGCGGCGGGGGCGGTGTGGGTGACCGTCCGCACCAGTTCGGCGTCCTCAACGAGCTGCGCGGCCGAGCGCTGCGGGGGCAGCAGGCCACCGGCGACGAGGGTGCGCAGCGCGATCTCCTGCTCGCCCGCCATCCGGCCCAGCTCGGCGGCCTCGCCGCCGAGCGCGGTGCCGCGGCGCTGCACCATGGCCAGCACCTGCAGGACGCCGTCGTGGATGTCGCGGGCCAGCCGCTCGCGCTCGCGGGTCGCCGCCTCGATCGTCAGGGCACGGGCGAGCGTGCGCTCACTGGCGCGGGCCACCTCGACGATGTAGCCGATGGCGATGCTGGAGACCCACACCAGCAGCACGTTGTGGACCGTGTCGCGGGCGGCGCCGCCGCGCTCGATGAGGTTGGCGACGGCCACGAGCGTGGAGCCGACGGCCGCCCAGCGCCAGCCGCCCTTGATGGCACAGCCCAGCACGGCGCCGCCCGCCCAGATGGACGGCAGGGTGGCCGCGCCGCTCGCGATGCGCTCGGCGGAGTCGATGACGGAGGTCAGCAGGATGCCGGCCAGCGCGATGGTGAGATCGGCGGCCAGGAACCGTCTGGTGCAGCGCTCGGGTGCCGTCACCCGGTTCCAGGTCAGCAGCATCCATACGGTCAGCGCGCCCATGTAGAGGGCGGCGCCGAGCGGGTGCGCGTACTCGCGGTAGTTGAGGACGAAGAGGGCGAGGGCGTAGCCGAGGGTGATGATCCGGTAGCCGGTCAGCGCACGCCACAGCGGCAGCTCCACGGACATGCGGACGGCACGCGGCCGCTTGCCGCCCGGTGCCCGCGATATGCCCGGTGGCGTGTGTGTCGCCTCGGTCATCGACCCCACCCCCCGCCGGGCGCTCAGGCCTCGGGCTGCTTGCCGGCCTTGTCGAGGCCGGCCGCCTTGGCCGCCTTCTCCTCCTCGGCCTTGCGCTTGGCCTCTTCCGCGATCTGCCGCTTGGCGGCCGTCGCGTAGATGTCGACGTACTCCTGGCCGGACAGCTCCATGATCTTGTACATGACCTCGTCGGTCACCGAGCGCAGGATGAAGCGGTCGCCGTCCATGCCGTGGTAACGGCTGAAATCGAGCGGTTCACCGATCCGGATGCCCGGGCGGATCATCTTGGGCAGCACCTTCCCGGGCGGCTGCACCTTCTCCGTGTCGATCATCGCGACGGGGATCACGGGGGCGCCGGACAGCAGCGCCACCCGGGCGAGACCGCCGGGCTTGCCGCGGTAGAGACGCCCGTCCGGGGAGCGGGTGCCCTCGGGGTAGATACCGAACAGCTCACCGCGCTCCAGCACCTCGATGCCGCTCTTGATCGCGGCCTCACCCGCGCCGCGGCCGCCGGAACGGTCGACGGGGAGCTGGCCGACGCCCTTGAAGAACGCGGCCGTCAGCTTCCCCTTGACCCCTGGGGAGGTGAAGTACTCCTGCTTCGCGATGAACGTGACCTTCCGGTCGAGCACCGCGGGAAGGAAGAAGGAGTCCGAGAAGGACAGGTGGTTGCTCGCCAGGATCGCGGGCCCCTCCGCCGGGATGTTCTCCAGGCCCTCCACCCACGGCCGGAAGGCAAGCTTCAGCGACCCGCCGATGGACAGCTTCATAGCGCCGTAGAACAACCCAGAACCTCCTGTAGTGACGAGGAGACCTTAACCTGCCTACCCGCCGTGCGGCGCTCCGCGTACGCTGAGGGCCAGACCCCTTTCCCGTTCCATCGATCGGAGATCCCGGTGCCGCTCCTCCCCGGCGCCGAGCCGTTCCGCCACGTCGGCGGAGAGGTCGGCGTCCTTGTGTGTCACGGCTTCACCGGTTCCCCGCAGTCCGTACGGCCCTGGGCCGATTATCTCGCGGAACGCGGCCTGACGGTGTCGCTTCCCCTCCTCCCCGGCCACGGCACCCGCTGGCAGGACATGCAGCTCACCGGGTGGCAGGACTGGTACGCGGAGGTGGACCGCGAGCTGCGGTCCCTGCGCGAGCACTGCTCCGAGATCTTCGTGTGCGGGCTGTCGATGGGCGGGGCGCTCGCGCTGCGGCTCGCGGCCCTGCACGGTGACGTGGTCCGCGGCGTCGTCGTGGTCAACCCCGGCAACAAGGTGCACGGCCTCGCCGCCAAGGCGCTGCCCGTGGCGCGCCATCTGCTGCGCAGCACCAAGGGCATCGCCAGCGACATCGCCAAGCCGGGCGCGGCCGAGATCGGCTACGACCGGGTGCCGCTGCACGCCGCGCACTCGCTGCGCCGCTTCTTCCGGCTGGTCGACGCCGAACTTCCGCAGGTCACCCAGCCGTTGCTGCTGCTGCACAGCCCCGACGACCGGGTGGTCCCCGCCGCCGACTCGGCGCGCATCCTGGCCCGCGTCTCCTCCCGGGACATCACCGAGCGGCTGCTGGAGCGCAGCCGCCACGTGGCGACCCTCGACCACGACGCCGATCTGATCTTCAAGGACACGTACGCGTTCATCAGCCGGCTGAGCACGGCTGCCGACGCGGACGCCGGCAAGGAGGGGACGGCCACCCGTGGCTGAGCGCGACGCCGGCCGCGACGAGAGCCGCGACCCACTGGACGAGGACGCGGCCTGGGCGGAGCTCGTCGCCGCGTACGGCGAACAGCCCGACCCCGCCAAGGGCCGCTGGCCCGCCTCCGGTGATGTCACGGACGAACTCGACGACCGCGACCGGGCCCCGGACCGTCCCGTTCCGGACAGGCCGGACGATGCCGCCGCCGACGGCCCGGACGGCCCCGACGACGACCGGGACGGCACCACCAGGACCGCCCCGGCCGCCCCCGGGCAGCCGGACCGGCCGGGTAGCTTCATCGTCTACGCCCCCGGCGTCGGCCCCCGCGACCGGCCCGAGCCGGGGCCCGGCGGCGCCGACGAGGCGGACGAGGCGGACGAGGGCCACTTCGTCCCCCCGGAGCCGCCGCCGCTGCCCACCGGCGATGTCACCGCCCGTTTCGCCTGGATCGCCGTACTCGGCGGACCGCTGCTCCTGCTGATCATGGTGCTGCTGCGCCAGGAGCTGACGTGGTGGATGACCACCCTCGGCGTCGGCGGCTTCCTCGGCGGCTTCGCCACGCTGGTGCTCCGCATGAAGGACGGCGACGACGAGGACAACGACGACCCGGGCCGCGGAGCGGTCGTATAGGGCACCCGCATTGTCCTCAATCGCCGGACGGGCTAATTTTCCGAGCCCGCCCGGCGCTTGCAGACCGGGCCCGGCGAAAACAGCCCGCCCGGCGCTCGACCGGGGCCCGGCAAAACTCAGCCCGTCCGGCGATTGAGGACCGGGGTCCGGGGCGGAGCCCCGCGCAACCGGGCCGGCACCCGGATACCCACCGGGGCCCGAGGCCAAGGGCCCCGCGCAACCGGGCCGGCACCCGGACATCCACCGGGGCCCGAGGTCAAGGGGCCCGCACAGCGCTAAGCGGCCGGCACCCGCACAACCGCCAACACCGGCAGGTGATCCGTGGCGGACCTCAGATCCCGCTCCGCGACCCCCGCCAATCCCATCGGGACCCCGCAGCCGAGGATCTCCACGCCCTCGGTCGCGAAGACCGCGTCGATGCGTTGGAGGGGGTCGCCGAGCCGGGTGGTGTGCTCGCGCCCCCACGGCTTCGTGGCCCAGCCGTCCTGGAGGGCGCCCGCGAGGAGCTTGAACGTCCTCCCGTCGGGCCGGTCGTTGAGATCGCCCGCCGCGACGGCGTGCGGGACGCCGAGGGAGGCGAGCCGCTCGAGGAGCAGTCGGCCCTGGCCGTAGCGTTCCTCGTCCTTCATGCTCAGGTGGCAGCTGAGGACACCGAGCCGGGCCCGGCCGAAGCGGAGCACGGCGGTGGCGAAGCCGCGCTGGTGCAGACCGGGGGTGCGGGGCAGCAGGACGTCCTCCGCGCTCTCCACCGTGGCGCGCAGCGAGGAGAGGATCATCGGGCCGGAGGCGGTGGCCCCGCCGGTGACGTACACCAGGCCGGAGGTACGGGCGAGGCGGGCGGCGGCCTTGCGCCAGCGGAAGAAGCGCGGCGCTTCCTGGACGCAGACGACATCGGGGGCGCAGGCCCGGATGACGCGGGCCAGCGCCCCTGTGTCGTCACGCATGGAGCGGATGTTGTAGCTGAGTACGCGGACGACGGCCGAACCGTCGGACTCCGTCCGGGATGCGGGCAGGTCGTGCAGCACGGTGCTTTCCCTTTCCGCCGTGGGCGGCGAGCGATGCGGAACGGGGCCCGGCGCCGCCGGGCCCCGCCGTCGGGTCACCCCTGGCGTGCCAGGTCGGCGGCGCCGACGAGACCGGCCTTGCCGCCCAGCTGCGCGGCGAGCACCTGCGCGTGCGGGCGCCACTGGCCGCCGATCAGCCAGCGCTTGAAGGACTTGCGGATGGGGTCGAGCACGAGGTCACCCTCGTCCGAGACCCCGCCGCCGACGATGAACGCGGACGGGTCGAAGAGCGAGGCCAGGTCGGCCAGGCCCGCGCCTGCCCAGCGGGCCAGCTCGCGGAAGGAGTCGATGGCGACCGGGTCGCCCTGCCGGGCGGCGGTGCTGATGTGCTTGCCCTCGATGCCCTCGACGGTGCCGTCACCGAGCCCCAGCAGGATCGCCGCGTTCTCCGGGGTGGCGTTGGCGCGCTGCTTGGCGTAGCGGACGAGGGCGCGCCCGGAGGCGTACTGCTCCCAGCAGCCCTGGCTTCCGCAACCGCACAGCAGGCCGTCGGGGACGACCCGGATATGGCCGAATTCGGCCGCCACACCGAAGCGGCCGCGGCGCAGCTTGTTGCCGATGATGATGCCGCCGCCCAGGCCGGTGCCCAGGGTGATGCAGATGACGTCGTCGTGGCCCTGGCCGGCGCCGAAGCGGTATTCGCCCCAGGCGGCGGCGTTGGCGTCGTTCTCCACGACGACCGGGAGGCCGACGCGCTGCTCGACCTTGTCCTTGAGGGCCTCGTGACGCCAGTTGATGTTGGGGGCGAACAGGACGGTGGCCCGCTTGTCGTCCACGTAACCGGCGGCACCGATACCGACCGCCTCGACGGCGTGCCCGACACCGACCGTGCGCACCGCGTCCGCGATGGCGTCGACGACCGCTTCGGGGGTCGGGGGGGTGGGCACCTTGCAGGTCGCGAGGATCTTGCCCTCTTCGTCGACCACGCCGGCCGCGATCTTCGTGCCGCCGATGTCGACGCCGATGGTGAGTCCCATGTATCCCTCAGTTATTCGCTCGAACCCCGCCACGGCCCACCGTACCGGAGGCCCAGGTCAGTCAAGGTCGATGCGCTCGCTTCCGCCGGCGGCTCCGTCGCCCTTGCCGGGCGGGGTGCGGTCGTCGGGGGCGGTCCGGCCGGCGGGCGCGGACGCCGGGCTCTCGCCCCGGGTCCAGCGGCCCTCCTGGCCCTGGACGGCGGCGCGGTAGGCGGCGAGCAGTTCGGAGCCCGCGGAGGCCAGGTGGTCGAAGACGTCGGGGTTGCGCTCGATGACGGGCTCGACCACCGCCTTCGCCTGGGTGACGAGCTGGCGCACGGCGCCCTGCGCGGCCGCCCCGGCGAGTGGCAGTTGGAGCCCCGCGACCTTGTCGGCGACGGCGTCGACGAGCTTGCGCAGCTCCTCGGCGGCGCTGCCGGTGGCCGGCCCCTGCCGTCCGTACTCCGCGCGGCGGCGGGCCTTCTCCGCGGCGAGATCCTCGGCGCAGGCCCGCTCCCAGGCGTCGTGGTCGGCCTCCCCTTCGAAGACGGGGCGCTCGTTGGCTTCGCTCATGGCGGACTCCTGCGGGCTGGTTTTTCCTTCGACGTTACCCGAACGGCGTAGTGCCGTTCAGCCGCTCCGCGGCCAGAGGCCGGGGTCGGGGGTGAACCGCACGCACAGGGCGCCGTCGCGCAGCGCGGCGCCGGAGACGGTGCAGCGGCGCAGCGCGGACGGCAGGGGCAGGACGCGGCGGAACGGTCCGACGCCGACGATCAGCTCGTCGCCCCGGCGGACCAGGTCCAGTGACTCACGGTCGGCGCCGGGCAGCGGCAGCCGCCAGACGAGGACGCCGTCGGCGACGGTGCGGTCCTCCACGGACCAGGCGTCGGGCTCCCCGACGCCGTCCGGGCCGTCCGGGCCCGGGCCGGTCCAGCCGTCGAGTTCGTCGGTCAGGCCGTCCCCCTCGACGATCCCGGTCCCGCCGATGGTGGTCGAGCGGGCGCGGCCGGCCAGTTCGGCGAGGTCCCGGGCGCCCCGTGGGCCACGGCCGAGGTGCGGCAGCGCGCAGACGGTGACGGCGTCGACGAGGAACTCCTCGCGCAGCGCCTTCAGCGCGGTGTGCTGCTCGGCGGCCAGCCCGGCGAGCCAGGGGTCCGCCGTGCCCGTCCCGGGGGCGTCGGGCAGCAGCCGGTTGGTGACGAGGGTGTCGATCCGGCAGCCCTGGAGGGCGAGCCCGGCGCGGGCGACGCGCACCTCCTCGGCGGCGACCGGCCCGGGGTCCACGACGAGGCGTAGGGTCGTGTCCCTCGCCTCGATGACCCGCTGCACGGCGGCCAGCTCCGCTTCCCAGCGCTCGGCGGTCTCGTACAGCCGCTGTGCGGGCATCGGCACCCCGGCCAGTTGCGCGAGCATCGGCCGCAGCGCGCGGGCCGCCTGCCGTTCGGGGGGCAGCAGCCGGCGCAGATAACGGCGCAGCTGTTCGGGCAGGGCGAGCAGCCTTATGGTCTCCGGCGCGGGCGGCATGTCGACGACGAGCAGGTCCCAGGGGGTGTCACCGGTGTGGGCGGCGCGCAGCGCGGTGAGGATCGCCAGGGGTTCGGCGCCGGGGAGTTCGGTGAGTTCCTCGGCGTCGAGGGGGGTCGCGCCGAGCAGGTCGAAGAGGGAGGCGCCACGGTCCTGGAGTTCGCGGGCGCGGTCGCGGAAGTGCTCGCCGACGGCGATGCGGGCCGCCCGGAGGCCGGGGGCGACCTCGACGGGCGGCGCCCAGGGGGCAGGGCCCCCGGGTCCGGCGGGCGGCGCCGGCAGCGCGACGCCGAGGACCGCCTCGGGCGCGGGGCCGCGGTCGGAGGTGAGCAGCAGCACGCGCCGCCCCTGGCGGGCCGCGGCGAGTGCCGTGGCCGCCGCGGTGGTGGTACGGCCCGCGCCGCCGGGACCGGTGACGAGGACCGTACGCAAGGTGGAGCCTCCGGCGATGAGGTGCAGGGGTGACGCGGTGGGCGCGGCGGTGGCCGGACGGCCGGGCCGTCCGCCGCACCGGGCCGGGTCGGTGGGTCGGTTCAGGAGGCGGGGCCGCTCTCGACGCGTTCCTTGAGGCCCTGCAGGGCGCGGTCGATGATGACCTTCTCCGCCTTGCGCTTGATCATTCCGAGCATGGGGATCTTGACGTCGACCGTGAGCTGGTACGTCACCTCGGTGTGCGCGCCGCCGGCCACGGGGGCCAGACTGTAGGAGCCGTCGAGCTGGCGCAGCATCTGGGACTTGACCAGCGACCAGCTCACCACGTTGTCGGCGGGCCAGCTGTAGGCCAGCGTGTGGTCGTCCTTGATCGCACCGGCGTCGAGGACCAGGCGTACCTGCTCGGCACGGCCCTGCTCGTCCTTGGCGAGGACCTCGGCCTGCTTGACCTCGCCGGTCCACTCCGGGTAGCGGTCGAAGTCGGCGATCACCGACATGACCTCGGCCGGGGCCGCCTCGATCGTGATGCTCGAGCTGGTGTGTTCCGCCATCGCCGTGGCTCCTCCGTACCGGTCCCGCTGCCGCGTGTGCCTCGTGTGCCTGCCGGTGAAGGCTACATCGCGCGGCCGGTCACCACTCCAGTGCCCACGGAGTACCGGACGACGCGAAATGGCCGACATTGACGCACTCGGTGCCGCCGATGCGCATCCGCTGGGCGAGCGGCTGGTGGACATGTCCGAAGAGGGCGTACTTGGGGCGGGTGGCCTTGATCGTCTCCAGTAGTGCCGAGCTGCCGCGCTCGAAGCGGCGGGCGACGGTGTCGTAGCAGAGCTCGGGCACGTCGGGCGGGATGTGGGTGCAGAGCACGTCGACCTCGCCGAGGGCGGCGAGCTTCGCGGCGTAGGTCTCGTCGTCGATCTCGTAGGGGGTGCGCATCTGCGACCGGAGGCCGCCGCCGACGAAGCCGAAGACCCGGCCGCCGATCTCGGCGCGCTCGCCGTCGAGGATGGTCGTGCCGGGCCGGGCGTACTCGGGCCACAGGCCGGGGATGTCGACGTTGCCGTAGGTGGCGTAGGTGGGGGTGGGGAACGCGGCGAACAGCTCGGCGTACTGCCCGCGCACGGCCTTCTCGACGGCCGCGTCCCGGTCTATTCCGGCCCACAGGCGCCGGGCCAGCGCGCGGGCCTCCTCGAAGCGGCGGGCCGTGCGCAGTTCCACGAGCCGGTCGGCGTTCTCGACGCCGAACAGCTCGGGGAAGATGCCGCGCGCGTGGTCGGCGTAGTCGAGGAAGAGGACCAGGTCGCCCAGGCAGACCAGGGCATCGGCACCGTCGCCCGCCCGGGCCAGGGCCGCGCTGTTGCCGTGCACATCACTGACCACGTGAATCCTGAAGCCACCTCGCATGCGGATCACCCTAGGCGTGCGGCCCGGCCTTCGGAAGGGCCCCGACCTGCGGTTACTTCCGGGTTACCAAAGCTAGGGGCTAGGGTTCGGACAGCAGTCCCGTGGCATGTGACGCATAGAACATCTGGACGCGACCCCTATTCGAATAGCCGTACCGGTGGGTAACGTCCGGGCAGTCCACTACCCCCCTTGCCTGATCATGGACCGCAGCCGACGCAGCGCCCCTCGAAGACGCGGCGGCGCCGGCGCCCGACGAGGAGCAGCAGTCTTGCGCGAGTTCAGCCTTCCGGCCCTGTACGAGGTCCCCGCGGACGGAAACCTGACGGATCTGATCCGCCGCAACGCCGCGCAGCATCCTGATGTCGCCGTCATAGGGCGCAAGGTCGACGGTGTGTGGCAGGACGTCACCGCCACCCGGTTCCTGGCGGAGGTCCGTGCGGCCGCCAAGGGCCTGATCGCCTCCGGCATCCGCCCCGGCGACCGGGTCGCCCTGCTGTCCCGCACCCGCTACGAATGGGCGCTGCTGGACTTCGCCATCTGGAGCGCGGGCGCGGTGACCGTGCCGGTCTACGAGACCAGCTCGGCCGAGCAGATCCAGTGGATCCTCGGCGACTCCGGGGCCGTGGCCGCTCTGGTGGAGTCCCCCGCGCACGAGGCGGCCGTGGAGTCCGTGCGGGACCGGCTGCCCGACCTCGCGAACATCTGGCAGATCGAGCGCGGGGCGCTCGACCGGCTGCGGGCCGCCGGCGAGGAGCTGAGTGACGAGGTGGTCGACGAGCGCAGCGCCCTCGCCACCGCCGACTCCCCCGCCACCATCGTCTACACCTCGGGCACCACGGGCCGCCCGAAGGGCTGTGTGCTGACCCACCGCAGCTTCTTCGCGGAGTGCGGCAACGTGGTCGAGCGGCTCAAGCCGCTCTTCCGCACCGGCGACTCCTCCGTGCTGCTCTTCCTGCCCGCCGCGCACGTCTTCGGCCGGCTGGTCGAGATCGCCTCGGTGATGGCCCCGATCCGGCTGGGCCTGGTCAGCGACATCCGCAATCTCACCGACGACCTCCAGTCCTTCCGGCCGTCGCTGGTGCTGGGCGTGCCGCGGGTCTTCGAGAAGGTCTACAACGGTGCGCGGGCCAAGGCCCAGGCGGACGGCAAGGGCAAGATCTTCGACCGGGCCGCGGACACCGCGATCGCCTACAGCCGCGCGCAGGACACCCCGGCGGGCCCCTCGTTCGGTCTGCGGATCAAGCACAAGATCTTCGACAAGCTGGTCTACGGGAAGCTGCGCGCGGTGCTCGGCGGCCGGGCCACCCACGCGATCTCCGGCGGTGCGCCGCTGGGCGAGCGGCTCGGCCACTTCTACCGCGGCATCGGCTTCACGGTCCTGGAGGGCTACGGGCTGACCGAGACGTGTGCCGCGACCGCGTTCAACCCGTGGGACCGGCAGAAGATCGGTTCGGTCGGGCAGCCGCTGCCGGGGTCGGTGGTGCGCATCGCCGACGACGGCGAGGTGCTGTTGCACGGCGAGCACCTGTTCACGGGCTACTGGAACAACGAACAGGCCACGAAGGACGCCCTCTCCGACGGCTGGTTCCACACCGGTGACCTGGGCACGCTCGACGAGGACGGCTACCTCGCGATCACCGGCCGGAAGAAGGAGATCATCGTCACGGCGGGCGGCAAGAACGTCGCGCCCGCGGTGATCGAGGACCGGATCCGCTCGCACGCCCTGATCGCCGAGTGCATGGTCGTCGGCGACGGCCGGCCGTTCGTGGGCGCGCTGATCACCCTGGACGAGGACTTCCTGCCGCGCTGGCTCGCCGAGCACGGCCGTCCGGCCGGTACGACGCCGACCCAGCTGGCCGACGACGCCGAGCTGCTGGCCGATGTGCAGAAGGCGGTCGACGACGGCAACGCGGCGGTCTCCAAGGCGGAGTCGGTGCGTAAGTTCCGCATCCTGCCCGCCCAGTTCACGGAGGAGTCGGGGCACGTGACGCCGTCGCTGAAGCTGAAGCGGAACGTGGTGGCGAAGGACTTCGCGGGCGAGATCGAAGCGATTTACCACGCGTAGCGGTGCGCGGAAAGGACTGCCCTCGATCGCCGGGCGGGCTTGCTGCGCTGTGTCCTCAATCGCCGGACGGGCTTGCTTTATCAAGCCCGTCCGGCGATTGAGGACATTTTTAAAGCAGTTTCCGTAGGCGGTCAGCCAAGAGGTCCCAGCTCCACCGCTCCGCCACCCACGCGCGGCCCCGCTCGCCCATGCGACGGCGGAGTCCGGGGTCCCGGAGCAGGGTGACGATCCGGTCGGCGGACTCCTCGGCGGAGCCGCCCCGCACCACGTACCCCGTCTCGCCGTCCAGGACGGCGTCCGGGGCGCCGCCGGAGTCGCCCGCGACCACCGGGAGCCCGGTCGCCGACGCCTCCAGGTAGACGATGCCGAGCCCCTCGACGTCCAGCCCGCCGCGGCGGGTGCGGCAGGGCATGGCGAAGACGTCGCCGGCGCCGTAGTGGGCGGGCAGTTCCTCCCAGGGGACGGGCCCGGTGAAGCGGACCGCGTGGGCGACGCCGGTGCGCTCGGCGAGCGCCCGCAGCTCCTTCTCGTACGGGCCGCCGCCGACGATCAGCAGCACCGCGTCCGGGACCGCGGCGAGGATCCGCGGCATCGCCTGGACGAGGGTGTCCTGGCCCTTGCGCGGGACGAGCCGGGAGACGCACACCACGACGGGGCGGTCGGCGAGCCCGAGCCGGGCGCGTACCCCGGCACCGCCCGAGGCCGGGTGGAAGGTCTTCTCGTCCACCCCGGGCGGCAGCCGCACCATCCGTGCGGCCGCCTCGGGGGTCAGCGCGGCGGCGATCCGGGACCGGGTGTACTCCCCCAGATAGGTGATCGTGTCCGTGCCCTCGCCGATCCGGCGCAGCAGTTGCCGGGCGGCGGGCAGCTGGGCCCAGCCCGCCTCGTGGCCGTGGGTGGTGGCGACCAGCCGCCGGGCCCCGGCGCGGCGCAGCGCGGGTGCCATGAGCCCCAGCGGCGCGGCGGCACCGAACCACACGGAGGTGCAGCCGTGTTCGCGCAGCAGCGCGGTGGCACGGCGCGTGACCCGGGGGGTGGGCAGCAGCATCGTGGTGCGGTCACGGACGACCTCGAAGGGCTGCTCGGCGTCGAAGCGGGCGGTGGCCTCGGCGCCCTCCCGGCCGCGCTTCCACGTCGAGGCGTAGACGACGACGTCCGCCGGGTCCAGACGCAGCGCCATGTTGTGCAGGAATGCCTGGATGCCGCCGGGCCGGGGCGGGAAGTCATTGGTGACGATCAAGGTCTTGTGCACGGGGGTCTTTCGGCTGGGGGTGGCTCGGCCGGTGGCCTTGGGCCGTGACATCGCCGCCGACAGTACCGGGTGCGATCGGGCGGCAACCGCGCCGCGTCCCGCCACGTCACCGCGCGCGGGCCGTCCCGACCGGCATCATGCCTTGGAGTGACGGAGCGGGTAGGGCCGTGCGTGGACCGTGAACCGTGCGTGGACCGTGAGTGGACGAGGTGAATCATGGCGGGCACTGGCTTGCGGCTCTCGATCGTGGCGTGGGCCGTCACCCGGGCCGTTCTGCTGCTGTGTGTGTTCCGGGTGTGGGTGCTGCCCGGATCGGACGTCGCGATCGACATCGAGGTGATCTACCACGGCTGGTACGAGGTGCTGCGGACGGGCGTCTTCCCGCTGAACGACGTGACCTGGCAGTACCCGCCGGCCGCGGCGCTGGCCGTGCTCTCCCCCGGGCTGCTGCCGTTCCTCGACTACGCCCCGGCGTTCTTCCTGATGTGCTTCCTGGCGGACGCGCTGGTCTTCGCGATGCTGCTCCACACTGTGCGGGGCGGCAGGCGCAGCCGGGCGGGGGTGTGGGTCTGGGTCGTCGGGGTGCCGCTGCTGGGCCCGATCGTCTACGCCCGCTACGACGTGATGGTGACGGCGGTGTCCGTCGCGGCGCTGCTGGCCGCCGCGCGCCCGGCCGGGGCCCGGCTCTCGGGGGTGCTCGCCGGGTTCGGGGCGCTGCTGAAGGTCTGGCCGGTGCTGCTGCTCGTCGGCACCCCGCGCGGCCGCCGCTCCCGTACCGCCTGGGGTGCCGCGCTGGTCACGGCGCTGGTGCTGGGGCTGCTGTTCGCCGTGGCGATGCCGGGGGCGCTGGCGTTCCTGACCTTCCAGCGCGATCGGGGCACGGAGATCGAGTCGCTGGGGTCGCTGGTGTTCCATCTGGGGCGGCACTTCGGGTGGGAGGGCCACGCGCGGCTGCACTACGGCTCGGTGGAGTTCCTCGGCCCGTACGTCCGTACGATGAGCCGGCTGGCGCTGGGGCTGAGCGTGCTGGCCTTCGGGTGGCTGCTGCTGTGGCGGGTGCGCGCGCGGCGCTTCACGGCGTGCACGCCCTTCGACGCGGCCTTCGCCGCCGTGCTGCTGTTCACCACCACCAGCCGGGTGATCAGCCCGCAGTATCTGATCTGGCTGGTCGGTCTGGCGGCGGTGTGCATGACGATGCGCACGACCCGGCAAGGGCTGCCCGTCGCCCTGGTGCTGCTGGCGGCGCCGCTGACCCAGCTGGAGTTCCCCCTCTGGTTCGCCCACGTCGTGGCCAGCGACAAGCTGGGCGTGACGACGCTGACGCTGCGCAATCTGCTGCTGGTGGTGGCGACCTTCCTCTCATGGTCCCGGCTGTGGCGGGAGACGGTGACCGAGGCGGGGCCGGCCGGCACCCCGGAACCGCCCGCCGAGCGCTCGTCGGCGCTGGTCGCCAAGTGACGCGGCGTCCTCCCACAGGGGGCGCGGCCGGGCGTCAGCCGAGCGCGGCCTCCATATAGGCCCGCCAGCGTGCGGTGAAGTCGCCGACGCCCACGCCGAGCACATCGCGCAGGGCGGCCTCGACGGCGCCCGGCCGCCGGCTGTGCCCGCCCACCGCCCGGTAGAAGGCGACGAGCTTCGCCTCGCCCCACTCGTCGGCGATCATGCGGCAGGCCAGCCAGCCCTCCTCGTACGCCCGGGCCAGCCGCCCGGACTCGCCCGCGAAGCCGAACTCCGCGTCCTCGGGGAGCCGCCGGGGCAGCTCGCCGCGGGTGACGGCGCGGGCCAGCTCGGGGGCGGCCTGGCGCGGGGTGCGGTCGGTGTCACGGTAGGCGGCCCAGTCGGCGAAGCCCTCGGAGAGCCACAGCGGGGTGGCCGGGGAGGTCAAGGCACGGGTGGCGACGTGGGCGGTCTCGTGGGTGAGCACGACGCGGCGGCCGAATTCACCGAGCACGCCGTACGCCTCGGGGTTGACGATGACGCGGTCGGCCGGGGCGGCGCCGGCGCCACCGACCTCTCCGGTGGTCACCGCCGCGATGCCCCGGTAGCCGGAGGCGGGCGAGCCCAGCAGGGCCGCCATGGTGTCCAGCGAGGCCGGCATCTCGACGACCACCCGTCCCGCCCACTTCCCGCGCCAGGCCGCGCCCACGGCGGGCACCGCGCGGTCGGCGAGGGCCGCGACGGCCCGCAGCCGGGCCCGGTCCTGGCCGACGCCCAGGACGAGGCTGTGCTCGCCGCGCACGACCGTGACCGTGCCCTGCTCCCACAGCTGCCGGCCACCGCCCCGGTCGTCCTGGGCGGCCACGTACCACCGGCCGTCGCGCTCGACGAGCGTCAGCCGCGCGGGGGCCGTGACGGGCGCGGTGTCGTAGCCGGCGATCCGGTAGCGCAGTTCGGCCTCGACGGCGACGCGGTGGCCGTCGCCGGGCGCGGGGGCGAACCCCCCGGTCCGCACCACCCGGTAGTCGTAGGCGGCGAGCGGCACTTCCTCGATCCGCGCGAACACCCGCCGCCGGGTGGCGCGGTAGTCGGTCGCCCGGGGGTCGACGGCGGCCAGGAAGGCGGCCTCGTCACGGCCGCGCAGCGCCTGGGCCCACCGGTCCAGCAGGCGCTGTACCGCCCGGTCGTCGGCGTCGGGGCCCGCCGCGGAGCCCATCGCCCCGCAGCCGGTCAGGGCCTGGAGCCCGAGCAGGGCCGCCGCCAGGCCGCACGCCACGCGTCTTCCGCCCCACCGCTGTCGCCCTGTCACGTCCCGCATCGTACGAGCCGCCGGGCGGGTGGCAGGGGTTCAGGGCGTGCTCATGGCCGGGTGACGGAGGAAATCGGCATCATGTTGGCCGGGTCGTAGCGGACCCGGGCGCCGGGGTAGGGGGCGTGCACGACCTGACCGTTGCCCACGTACATGGCCACATGGCTGGCGTCGGCCCGGTAGATCACCAGGTCGCCGGGCTGGGCCTCCGCCAGTGAGACGTGCCGCCCGGCGTTGCGCTGTGCCTGTGAGGTGCGCGGCAGGCCCACGCCCGCGCGCCCGTAGGCCCACTGCGTGAGGCCCGAGCAGTCGAAGGCGCTCGGGCCGGTGGCGCCCCAGGCGTACGGGGAGCCGACCGCGGAGCGCGCGGCCATGGCGGCAGCGGCCCCCCGGGAGGAGGTGGGGGCGAGGTTCGGCAGCGCGGCGGCGAGGATGCCGTCGTCGCGGTCGGAGCGGGAGGGGCGGCCGTACTCCTCCCGCTCCGCGGTGGGCAGGGAGTTCAGCAGCCTGCGTGCCGTGGCGAGCTTCCGCTCGACCTCCTGCTTGTGCCGGACGACGGCCCGGCGGCCGTCCTCGAGGTCCGCGAGGATCCGGGCCGCCTCCGCCCGCTCCTGGCGCAGTTCGCGCTGCGCGCCCGTCAGGACCCTTAGCTGGTCGGCCTGCCGGCCGGTGACCCGGTCGAGGGTGGCGGCCCGTTCCAGGTAGCCGTCGGGGTCGGAGGACAGCAGCAGCGCGATGGCCGGGTCCATGGCGCCGCCGGTGCGGTACTGCGCGGTGGCGATCATGCCGAGGGCGGACCGCAGCCGGTTGACCCGCTCCTGGCCGCGCGCCACCCGGTCGGCGGCCCGCTCCACCCGCTCGCGCAGGCTGTCGGCGCGCTCGTCGGCCGCGTTGAACTTCTCGGTGGCCCGTTCCGCTTCCTCGTAGAGCCGGTCGACCCGCGCCTTCACCGTTCCCGAGGCCCGGGCGTCGTCCACGGGTTCGCCGGGCCGGGCGTCCGCGGGGGCCGCCGACAGGGCGGCGGCCGCGGTGGCCATGGCGGCGGACAGGACGGTGACGCGGACGGACCGGTGGAGACCGGTCGGCGCGGGACGGCGATGGAACGCCACGGGAAGCCGCACTCCCTTTCACTGTGTGCGGTCCCTGCCGCCCGGGTCGGGCGTACGACAGCGGGGCACCGCGCGCCAGACAGTAGCGGCGTGATCACCCCGGGTTCAAAGACCGGCCGGGGCGGGAAACCCGACGCCCCGCCGGAGACGCAGGTCACCGGCGGGGCGTGGAGTCAGCGAAGGGTTCCGGGATTCATCCGAAAGGGCGGTGTGTCGCTCAGGCCCGTCGCGGAGGACGGGCCGGGGACATACCCGGGGTGCGGATGGGGCTGATGAAAACCGCCCACCCGCCCGAGGGGCGGCCGGAAGTCCGGCGGAGGGCGTCAGCCGACGCGCACCCCGAACTGGAAGGGCATGTTGCCCATGGCCTCGTAGCGCACGTTGGCGCCCGGCTTCGGGGCGTGCAGCACCTGGCCGTTGCCCGCGTACAGGCCGACGTGGTGCAGATCGCCGTAGAAGATCACCAGGTCGCCCGGCTTGAGGGAGCCCTGGTCGTAGATGCGGGTACCGGCGTTCGCCTGGTCCTGCGACATCCGGGGCAGGGTGACACCCGCCTGCGCGTAGGCCCAGGAGGTCAGCCCGGAGCAGTCGAAGGAGCTGGGGCCGGTCGCGCCCCAGACGTAGGGGGAGCCGATCTTGCTCTGTGCGGCACCGAGCGCGCCGCCGGCGCGCTGCGACTCGGGTACGGGCTTGCCCGCGCCACCCGGGTCCGTGCGGCTGCCGCCGGAGCGGTCGGCGCGGTCGGCATCCTTGCCGTCCTGGGCCTTGTCCGCGCCCGTGACCTCGGCCTTCTCCTTGGCCGTGAGGGTGTTGAGGAGTTCCTGGGCGTCCGCGAGCTTGCCCTGGATCTCCTTCTTCTTGTCCCCCAGCGCCTTGCGCGTGGACTCCAGGTCGGCGAGCTTGTCGGCGGCCTCCTGGCGTTCCTGCTTCAGGGTGCGCTGCTTGCCGGCTATCTGACGGAGCGTCTCCGCCTGCTTGCCGGTGATCTGGTCGAGGGTGGAGGCCCGCTCCAGGTAGCTGTCGGGGTCGGAGGACAGCAGCAGCTGCAGGGAGGGGTCGATGCTGCCGGTGCGGTACTGCGCGGTGGCCATCGAACCCAGGCTGTTGCGGAGCTTGTTCAGCTCCTCCTGGCCGCGGGCGACCTTGTCCTGGAGGTCGTTGACCTGCTTGTCCAGCTTGTCCTGCTTCTCCTTGGCCCCGTTGTACTTCTCGGTGGCCTGCTCGGCTTCCTCGTAGAGCTTGTCGACCTTCGACTTGACGTCCTGCTTGGACGCCTGCGGATCGGCGTGCGCGGCCTGGGCCGAGAGGGCGACGGCCGCGGCGGCGGTCGCGGTGAGCACGGTCACCCGGGTGCGGCCCGGCTGCTTGGGTCGACGGTGGGACGCCACGGAGACGAGCTCCTTTTCCTGGGGGCCGCCTACCGCGCAGGATCCGCGGGCACGGCGGGACCTTCGCCGTCACCCCGAATGGATGAACAACCGCGCGAAGGTTCGAGGCCCGACCTTAGTGACCTACCGGTATTCCGTTCAAACTCTGAGGCAAAAAATTCCGGCCGCCGCCACATCTTTTACGCACACGCCACGGTAGGTGACGGCCGCCCCACCCTCAGGTACGCGCAAGTCGCTTGAGCAGCAAGGCCGATGCGACCGGCCGCGCGCCCGCCTTGGCGACCCCGTCGGCCACCTCCCGGTCCGTGGAGACCACGACCACCGGGCGGCCCGGCGGCTCGGCCCGCACCAACTGCCGGATCAGCTCGTCGGCCGTCACCCCGGCCTTGCTGAACAGCACCCGCACCCCGCGCGGCGGCGCGAGCAGCACCGGCGCGGCCAGCTCGGCGCCGTCGAAGACACACGTCATCTCCGCACCCGTCTGCGCGGCCAGCATCGCGAGCCCGCCGAGCAGCCGCAGCCGCTGCTTGTCCAGCGGCATCGTCGGATAGCCGGTCTTGGTGACGTTGTAGCCGTCGACCACCAAATGCGCCTGCGGCAGCGCCAGCAGCTGGTCCAGCAACGCCGGATCGGTCTCCGACAGCGCGCGGTTGGCGATGTCCTTGGGCGTCATCCGGCCCGGCTCCACCGCGTCCACCGTGTCCGCCGGGCGCACGGACGCCGGCGGCAGGGCCAGCTCGCGCCGCAGCCCCTGCGCCGCGTCCAGGACGGTGTCGAGCAGCAGCCGCAGCCGCATGTCCTCCACGCTGCGCCCCTCGCGCACCGCACGGCGGCTCGACTCCAGCGCCGACTCGGCCTCCGCCAGCCGCGCCTTGAGCCGCCGCGCCTCGCCCAGGGCCGCCGCCTTCTCGGCCGCGGCACCCGACCGCACACTCTCCAGCTCGGCCTGCGCCTTGCGCAGCGCCGCCTCACCGCGCCGCACGTCGCTGACCGCGCTGCGCAGCTTGCGCTGCGCGGCCTCGGCCTCCTTGCGCACCGTGTCCAGCTCCGCGCGGGCCCGGTCGGCCTCCGTACGGGCCTCGGCGCGCAAGGAGGCCAGCTCCTCGCGCAGCTGCCGCAATTCGCGCTGCGCCTCCAGGCCGGCCCGCTCGGCACCGGCCCGCTGGGCCTCCTCGCCGGCCGCGGTGACCAGCTTGACCCAGCCGAGCGGCCGCAGCACATAGGCCATGGCCGCCACGTCCTCCGGGTCCGCGGCCGCCGGCGGGGACCCGGCGTCCAGCGCCTCGGCCAGCTCGGACCCGCTCTCGCGCAGCCGGGCGGAGATGCGCTGCCGGAAGACGGCGTCGTTCTCCACCGCGGCGGCCATGGCGTTGCCCGCGAACTTGGCCCGCCTGCTCGGCGTGAACCGGGCGTACTGCCGTAGCTGAGGGGGCAGTTCGGCGACCGTCAGCCCACCGAACGCCTCCGCGACGAGCCCGACGACCCGCCGCCTGATCCCCTCGGGCAACGGGCGGTCGAGCACCTCGGCGACACCGTCGGCCCCGTCGGCCTCACCGGCCGCCTCGCCGCCTGTGTGCTCCACCACCGTTCAACGCTCCCGTTCTTCAGGCGCCCGCACCCGGCCGGTCCACCAGCTCGATCTGGTCGACCGCGTTGCACCAACGGCAACGCACGGACTCGATGGTCTCACTGACCACCTCGCGCTCTTCCACGTTCGGCTCTCCCGCCAGGTCGAGGTGGACGTATTCGACGGCCTTGGTCGAACGGGTCACGTCGAACCGGGTGAGGTTGCCGCACAGCGTGCAGCGCCACCGGGTCCCGGCTGTCGGCTGGGGAACGCCCATCGTGTCGTCCGTCCTCGTCGTCTGCTGCCGCGGCCCCCGGCGGGCCGCGGCGTCGAACCGCGGGAGTGTCTTCCCCGTAACCCTACGGCCTGCCGGTCTCCCGACGCGGTGCGCAGGCCCGGGCGGCCCGCCCGGCGAGGCGCTCTGGGCAGGTTGCGTACGGTACGCAATGATCTGACCATGATCGGAAAGGTAGTACGTCCCGGGAAGCCGGCCCTCCCCGGCCCCTCGGACGGTGCCCCCGCGACCCGCGTGCCGACCCCCGTGATGACGTACGCCCTCCTCGGCATCTGCTGCGTCGTCTTCCTCCTCGGACCCGCCTCGGGCTTCAACACCACCTACGGCACCGGTGCCGAGCTGATCGCCGCGCAGACCTCCTACTTCGAGCGCTGGGGCGTGGTGCCCGAGGAGCTGTGGCTCGGCCCGCCGGTGGAGCTGTGCACCCCGTTCACCGCCCTCTTCGTGCACGGCAACTGGCTGCACCTGCTGGGGAACATGCTCTTCCTCTATGTCTTCGGCGCGATGACGGAGGAGCGGCTGGGCCGGATCGCCTTCACCCTCCTCTACCTCGCCACCGGCTATCTGGCGCTGCTCGGCTACGCGGCCGTGCACGCCCATTCCGCCCAGACGCTCGTCGGCGCGTCCGGGGCGATCTCCGGGGTGCTCGGTGCGTTCCTCTATCTCTTCCCCAAGGCCCGTGTCACCAGCCTCTTCCCGTTCCTCTTCTTTCTGCCGCTGCGGTTTCCGGCGTGGGCCGTGCTGCTCTTCTGGTTCGCGTTGCAGTGGCTCGCCGCGCGCACGGCGGGCGACCGCCCCGGGGTCGCCTATCTGGCCCACGTCATGGGCTTCTGCCTCGGCTTCCTCTGCGCGTGGGCCCGTTGCCGACCTGCGGATAGAGTGAAGACCGCAGCCAGGTCCCACGCGGAGTCGCCCGCTCCCGGGGGCGACCCCGGGACCCCCGATAGGAGCCAGCCGTGATCACTTCGATCGTGCTCATCAAGACCGACGTGGACCGGATTCCCGAGATCGCCGAGAAGATCGCCGCGCTGGAGGGCGTCAGCGAGGTCTACTCGGTCACCGGCGCGCACGACCTCATCGCCATGGTCCGGGTGGCCCGCCACGACGACCTCGCGGACGTCATCCCCGGCCGCATCAGCAAGGTCCCCGGCGTGGCCTCGACGGAGACGCACATTGCGTTCCGCACGTACTCCAGCCACGACCTGGAAGCGGCCTTCGCGATCGGCCTCGACTCGTAGCGGTTGTCCTCAATCGCCGGACGGGCTTGATATGGCCGAGCTCAGCCATATCAAGCCCGTCCGGCGATTGAGGACCGGGGTCCGGGGCGGAGCCCCGGTCAGGAGCCCCGGCTAAACGGGCACGCAGCGTCCGGCATCCGTCCGGTAGGACCACCGCGCGCCGTCCCGGACCAGTTCCCCCACCGCCGTCAGGAACCGTTCGACGTGCTCGTCCGGCGTGCCCGCGCCGAAGCTGACGCGGAGGGCGTTGAGCGAGGTGCCCTCGTCGGGGGCACCGCACTCGCCGGGCTCACCGGGCTCGTCGCCCAGCAGCGTCCGCACCAGCGGGTGGGCGCAGAAGAGGCCGTCGCGGACCCCGATGCCGTACTCGGCGGAGAGCGCCGCGGCGAAGTGTGAGCTGTTCCAGCCCTCCACGACGAAGGAGATGACGCCCACGCGCGGGGCGTCGTCGCCGAACAGCGAGAGCACCCTGACCCCGGGCACCTCCGCGAGGCCCGCCCGCACGGTCCGCACGAGCCGCTGCTCGCGCTCGACGAGCCGCTCGAAACCCGCCTCCGTGAGCGCCTTGCAGGCCGCGGCGATGGCGTAGACCCCGATGACGTTGGGCGAGCCCGCCTCGTGCCGGGCGGCACTGTCGTGCCACTCGACGTCGATCCCGCCCCCGTCGCGCCGGGCGACCTTGCGGCTCGCTCCGCCGCCCGCCAGATAGGGCTCGCCGGCCCGGAGCCAGTCCGCGCGTCCGGCCAGGACTCCTGCGCCGAACGGCGCGTACAGCTTGTGCCCGGAGAAGGCGACCCAGTCGACGTCCAGCTCCGTGATGTCCACGGGGTGGTGGGGGGCCAGTTGCGCGGCGTCCAGCACGATGCGGGCGCCGTGCGCGTGCGCCGCGGCCGCCAGCTCCCGCACCGGCCACAGCTCGCCGGTCACATTGGACGCGCCGGTCACGCAGACCAGGGCCGGGCCGTACGGTTCGCGGGCGGCGAGGGCCGCCTCCAGCGTCCGGACCGCCTGGCCCGGGGTGCGCGGCGCGTCGAGGTAGCCGACCTCGACGTCCTCGCGCCGCTCCCACGGCAGCAGCGACGCGTGGTGCTCGGTCTCGAAGACGAAGACCCGGGTGCCGGCCGGGACCACGCTCGCGAGCAGGTTCAGCGAGTCGGTGGTGGAGCGGGTGAAGACGACCTGGTCGGCCGGGCGGCAGCCGAGGAAGGCGGCGACGTCGGCGCGGCTGCTCTCGAACAGGTCGGTGGACAGCTGCGAGAGGTAACCGGCCCCGCGGTGCACGCTTCCGTAGTACGGCGCGTAGGCCGCGACGTCGTCCCACACCCGCCGCAGCGCCGGGGCGCTGGCCGCGTAGTCGAGTGCCGCGTAGGGCACTTCGCCCCCGGTGACGAGCGGCACCCGGACGTCCTCGCCGAGGACCGGCAGGGGGCCGTCGGCGAGCGAGGCGTCGGGACGGGAGGCACCGGCGAGCGAGGCGGTGGCGGTGGCAGGGCATGCGGACATGGCGAATTCTCCTGAGAACAGGGGGGTTTGCGGATACGCACGCGGGAAGACACCACCGGCGTGCGGAAAACCGAACCCGGACGCGCGACGGGGCGCGCCGAGTTCACGGGAAACGGGCCGTAGGCCCTATCGCATTCGCTGCATCACGGAAGAAGCTCCCTCGACGACCAGGATCCCTGGCGAGGGATCCGCGCTTGCCGCGGACGTCTTGTCCGCGACCCGGTCATCACCCGGGGCACCCCGCCACGGAAGGAGGGTTGCCGGACAGCGGGCCGGGGCCTATGTCGCTGTCACTCGTGACCTGGCGAAGATTATGGCACAACCGATCACCTGGCGGTATGGGTGTCCGCATGGCGGATGGGCGCACCACCGCTGCGCGGCGGTGTCCTCAATCGCCGGACGGGCTTGCTTTTCAAGCCCGTCCGGCGATTGAGGACGCGCCCGCAGGGCGCCAAGCCGCCGCAGGCGGCACAGACGGACCGCCGGCCAGGCTAGCGGTTGCTCGCCGCGACCCACCGCTCCAGCGCCCGCTTCGCCGCGCCCGAGTCGATCGACTCCGCGGCCTTCGCCAGGCCCGCCGTGATCTGTTCCGTCAGCGGGGCACCGGTCGGCTCCAGGGCGACCAGCGCCGCCGCCGAGTTGAGCAGCACCGCGTCCCGTACCGGGCCGGTCTCGCCGTCCAGCAGCCGACGGGCGACATCGGCGTTGTACGAGGCGTCCGCGCCGCGCAGCGCCTCCACGGGTACCAGGCCGATGCCCACGTCCCGCGGGTCGAAGGGCTCGCGGCGCACCGTGCCGCCGCCGACGATCCACACCTGCGAGGTCGCGGTGGTGGTCAGCTCGTCCAGTCCGTCGTCGCCGCGGAAGACGAGCGCGGAGGCGCCTCGTTCGGCGAGGACGCCGGCCAGGATCGGGGCCATCCGGGCGTCGGCGACGCCGGTCGCCTGGGCCCGCACCCGTGCGGGGTTGGTCAGCGGGCCGAGCACGTTGAAGGTGGTGCGGATGCCCAACTCGCGGCGGGCTGGCGCCACATGACGCAGCGCGGGGTGGAACTTCACCGCGAAGCAGAAGGTGATCCCGGCCTCCTCGGCGACCTCCACCACCCGGCGCGGAGTGAGGTCCAGATTGACGCCCAGCTTCTCCAGCACGTCCGAGGCGCCGCTGGCCGAGGAGGCGGCGCGGTTGCCGTGCTTGACGACCTTCGCACCGGCGCCGGCCACGACGATCGCCGACATGGTGGAGATATTGACGGTCTTGGCGCCGTCGCCGCCGGTGCCGACGATGTCCACGCTCGGGCCGGGCACCTCGATGAGGTTGGCGTGGGCGTACATGGTCCGCACGAGACCGGAGATCTCGGCGACCGTCTCGCCCTTGGCGCGCAGCGCGACGGCGAAGCCGGCGATCTGCGCGTCCGTCGCCTCGCCGCGCATGATCCGGTCCATGGCCCAGGCGGTGTCGTCCGCGCTCAGGTCCACACCGTCGAGGAGGGCGTCGAGGACACCCGGCCAGGTGCGGGCCGTCGCGCTGTCGCCGCCTGCCGGGGTCGCAACGTTCATGGTCCACGCTCCTGGTGGTCGAATCCGTGATGCCGCGGTGTTCGCGGTGTTCGCGGGTCCAGCCTATCCAGGACCGGGGACGGCGAAGAGCCCCGTCCAGCGCATGGACGGGGCTCTTGCCGTGGCGATCAGTGATCGGATCCGAGGGGGATCAGTGGTGGCCGTGGCCGCTGGTGATCTCCTCGTACTCCTCCGCGGTGGCCTTGGGGATGTGCGTCCCCTCGCCGTAGAAGCCCTTCGAGAGCTTCACCCGGAGCTTCTGCGAGGCGCTCAGCTTGCGCTTCACACCGTTCTCGTCGACCTCGGGGCCGAGCTCGAGCGGCTTGGGCTGCTCGTGCGCGGTGAGGGTGTGCAGGGCCTCCTGCGACAGCGGCTCGTGGACCTCGACGAACTCGCCGTGCGGCAGGCGCTTGATGATGCCCGACTCACGTCCGTGCAGCACCTTGTCCCGGTCGCGGCGCTGGAGACCCATGCAGATCCGTCGCGTGGCGATGAAGGTCAGGACCGGCACCACGAAGAAGCCGACCCGGACGAACCAGGTGATGGCGTTGATCGAGAGGTGGAAGTGGGTGGCCCACAGGTCGTTTCCACCACCGATCAGCAGCACGAAGTACACCGCGATCCAGGCGGCACCGAACGCGGTGCGCGTCGGGGCGTTGCGCGGCCGGTCCAGCAGGTGGTGCTCCCGCTTGTCGCCGGTCACCCAGGACTCGATGAAGGGGTAGACCGCGATGGCCACGAGGACCAGCGGGAAGATCATCAGCGGGATGAGCACACCCAGGACCAGTGTGTGGCCCCACAGGTTGATCTCCCAGCCCGGCATGACACGGATCAGGCCCTCGGAGAAGCCCATGTACCAGTCGGGCTGCGCACCGGTGGACACCTGGTCCGGCCGGTAGGGGCCGATCGCCCAGATCGGGTTGATCGTCGCGATGGCGGAGACCGCCGCGATCACACCGAAGACCAGGAAGAAGAAGCCTCCGGCCTTGGCCATGTAGACCGGCAGCAGCGGCATGCCGACCACGTTCTTGTTCGTCCGGCCGGGGCCGGGGAACTGGGTGTGCTTGTGGAAGAACACCAGGATCAGGTGCGCCACCAGCAGACCGAGCATGATGCCCGGCAGCAGCAGGACGTGGATGGAGAAGAACCGCGGCACGAAGTCCGAGCCGGGGAACTCGCCGCCGAACAGGAAGAACGAGATGTACGTACCGATGATCGGCACGGACAGGATCGCGCCCTCCATGAAGCGGACGCCGGTGCCCGAGAGCAGGTCGTCCGGCAGGGAGTAGCCGGTGAAGCCGGTGAACATGCCCAGCACGAACAGCAGGAAGCCGAACAGCCAGTTGACCTCACGCGGCTTGCGGAAGGCACCCGTGAAGAAGACGCGCATCATGTGCACGAACATCGCCGCGAGGAAGATCAGCGCGCCCCAGTGGTGGATCTGCCGGATCAGCAGACCGCCGCGGACGTCGAAGCTGATGTTGACCGTCGACTGGAACGCCTCGGACATCCGCATGCCCTGCATGGGGACGTACGAGCCGTGGTAGACGACCTCGTTCATGCTCGGGTGGAAGAACAGCGTCAGATACACACCCGTGAGGATGATGATGATGAAGCTGTAGAGCGCGACCTCACCCAGCATGAAGGACCAGTGGTCCGGGAAGATCTTGCGCATGTTGGCCTTGGCCAGGCCGTAGATGCCCAGTCGGCCATCGGCCCAGTCGGCCATCCGCTCACCGGCGGGTGCCTTGCGCTGGTTGTCAGCTGTAGTACTCATCCGCGCTCCCAGTAGGCAGGACCGACGGGCTCGGCGAAGTCGCCCATGGCCTCAAGGTAGCCCTTGTCGTTGACCTTGATCCGCAGCTGCGGAAGCGCGTGACCGGCCGGGCCGAAGATCACTCGTCCACCGTCGGCGAGGTCGAAGGTCGACTGGTGGCACGGGCAGAGCACGTGGTGCGTCTGCTGCTCGTACAGGCTGATCGGGCAGCCGACGTGCGTGCAGATCTTGGAGAACGCGACGATGCCGTCGGCCGACCAGTCGAGTTCCCGCTTGTCCTTGATGTTCTCCGGGCGGAGCCGGACGATCATCAGGGCAGCCTTGGCGATCTCCTTCTGGAAGTCGTGGTCCTCCTCCTTCATGCCCTCGGGCATGGCGAAGGTGAGGGACCCGACCTGGATGTCCTCGGGGCGCAGCGGCTGGTTCGTGTTCTGGTTGATCAGCATCTTGCCCGCGGACCAGGCGGTCTTGCGGAGCTTGGTGCCCGGCAGCGGACCGAGGTCGCGCAGCAGCATCACACCGGAGAGCGGCACCAGGGCCAGCGCGCCGAACATGGTGTTGCGGATCAGCTTGCGGCGGCCGAACGTCGACTCTTCGGCGCCCTGCTTGAAGTCGGCCAGAACCTTGGCCTTGACCTCGGGCTCGGCGGCGATGGGGTGCCGCTCGTCGGCGTGCTCGACGTCCGACATCAGGGTGCGGGCCCAGTGGACCGCGCCCGCGCCGATGCAGAACAGCGCCACGCCGAGGGTCATGCCCAGGGCGAAGTTCAGCGCGCTGATGTGACCGATCGGGAAGATGTAGACGATCTTGTCGACCGGCAGGGTCACGTACGAGGCGATGAAGCCGACGGTGGCCAGCATCGACAGGACGAACAGGAACGCGACCACGCGCTCGGAGCGCTTGGCGGCCCGCTCGTCGATGTCCTGGATGCGGTGCTCGTGCGGCGGCAGGCCCGGGTCGGCGAACGGGTCGCCCGCGACGGCTACGGCGGTGGCGTGCGCGTCGCCCTGCGTGCTCGGCAGGTTCTCTTCTGGAATGTCTTGGCTACTCATGACTTCTTGGCCTTAGCGGTGTGGGCCGCGACCCAGATGGCGACGGCGATCATCGCACCCAGACCGAAGATCCACGCGAACAGGCCCTCACTGACGGGGCCGAGCCCACCCAGTTCGAGGCCGCCCGGGCTCTCCGACTTGCTGCTGTTGACCGTGTCGAGGTACGCGATGATGTCCTTCTTGTTCTTCTCCGTCATCGTGGTGTCGGGGAAGGAAGGCATGTTCTGCGGGCCGGTCTGCATGGCCTCGTAGATGTGCTTCGGGTCGACATCGTCGAGCGGCGGGGCGAACTTGCCGTTCGAGAGAGCGCCACCCTTGCCGGTGAAGTTGTGGCACTGGGCGCAGTTCGTACGGAAGAGCTCCCCACCCTTGGCGATGTCCGCGCCGTCCGGGCTGTACTGGCTCTTGGACGGAACCGAGGGACCGGCGCCGAGCGAAGCGATGTACGCGGCGAGCTGGTCGATCTCGGCCTGCGAGTAGACCGCCTTCTTCTTGGGCGCCTGGGCGCCCTGCTGCTGCAGCGGCATACGGCCGGTGGCGACCTGGAAGTCGACAGCCGCGGCACCCACGCCGACCAGACTCGGGCCGTCGGTGGTGCCCTGACCGCCGGTGCCGTGGCAGCTTGCGCAGCCCACGGAGTAGAGCTTCTTGCCCTCCTCGATGGCAAGGGACTGGGCGGTGTCATCGGCCTTGGCCGTGTCCGCGGGCGCGAACGCGGCGTACAGCCCCCCAGTTACCGCCAGCGCGAAGAGTAGGACGACGACCGCCGCCAGCGGATGGCGTCGTCGTGCGGAGAGCTTTTTCACGGATTACCCCGGTGTCAGGATCTTCTGCGTCGATGCTGGACTGTTGGTCCGGTGCGGGACCGTTTACTTGATCAAGTAGATCGTGGCGAAGAGCCCGATCCAGACCACGTCGACGAAGTGCCAGTAGTAGGACACGACGATGGCCGCCGTCGCCTGGTGGTGGGTGAACCTCTTGGCCGCGTACGTCCTGCCCAGGACCAGCAGGAAGGCGATGAGACCGCCCGTCACATGCAGTCCGTGGAAGCCGGTCGTCAGGTAGAAGGCCGAGCCGTACGGGTCGGAGGAGAGCGAGAGCCCGTCCTTCTTGACCAGTTCGGTGTACTCGAACACCTGGCCGCCGATGAAGATGGCACCCATCACGAAGGTGACCACGAACCAGGTGCGCAACTTCTTCACGTCGCCACGCTCGGCCGCGAAGACACCGAGCTGGCAGGTGAGGGAGGAGAGCACCAGGATCGTGGTGTTGGTCGCCGAGAACGGAAGGTTCAGGCTGTCCGCCATTTCCTTCCAGTGGTCGGTGCCCATCACCGATCGCAGGGTGAAGTACATCGCGAAGAGGGCCGCGAAGAACATCAGCTCGGAACTCAGCCAGATGATGGTTCCGACGCTGGTGAGGTTCGGTCGGTTGACCGAGGGGTGCGCGTGCCCGGTATCTACTGCTGTTGCTGTCGCCACGACCGACATTATGTCGGTCGCTTATCTCGCGCTCACTCCGGGGGGTGCCGTTCGGTGTGTCAAGGGCGTATGCCCTGCTCGTACGGCCCATTGCCGGCGTCCCCCAAAGGGGGGAAGCAGACGTTCCACAGGGCTCCACGACCCCCGTCGCGACCGGTGCTGACGGCGTGTCCGGCCGATCTTCCACGATACCGACCCCTCCTCCGGCGCGGCGCTCGCGGAGTAGCATCCGCTGGGCGGCGCCCGTTCCCGTGAATCCGCCCGCACGCGTGTCCGCACTTCCGTTCACGAGCCTGTTCTCACGACTGTTCACGAGCCTGGAGGAACGATGCAGCCGACTGCCACGGTGCTGGTCTACAGCGACGACGCGGGCACCCGGGAGCAGGTGCGGCTGGCCGCCGGACGGCGTCCCGCGGCCGATGTGCCGCCGGTGGAGTACGTGGAGTGCGCGACCCTGCCGGCCGTCCTGAAGACCCTGGCGGAGCGCCGCGTCGACGTGTGCGTGCTGGACGGCGAGACGGCCCCCGCCGGCGGCATGGGCGTCTGCCGGCAGCTCAAGGACGAGATCTTCCGCTGCCCGCCCGTCCTGCTGCTCATCGGGCGGGCGCAGGACGCCTGGCTGGCCACCTGGAGCCGGGCGGACGCCGTGGTGACGCATCCGGTGGACCCGGTGGCGTTCGCCGGCGCGCTGGCCGGGCTGCTGCGCGCGAAACCGGCCGTGGAGGTCTGACGGGCGCGGGCCCGGCCGGCACGGGCCCGGCGGCGCCCCCGGGGCGCCCGGCGGGCCGTTGTGCCCGGGCGGGGGCGCCGGGGCCCGCCGGGGGGTCCGGCTACACCCTCGGTCGCAGGCGGGCCGCATCGGCGGGGCTGCTCCCGTCGCGCTTCCCGGCGACGAGGGCACTGCCCCGGCGCCATGTCTCCCAGGGCATGTTCCAGTCGCCGAAGCCGTTGTCGAACGGCGTCATGGTCTCCCCCGCGCTGCCGACGACCTTCACGATGTCGCCGACCTTGACGGTGTCGAAGAACCACTTGGCGTTGTCCGTGCTCATGCCCGTGCAGCCGTGGCTGACGTTGTCCGCCCCCTGCGAGCCCACGGACCAGGGAGCGGCGTGCACGTACTCGCCGCTCCAGGTGACCCGGGTGGCCCAGTAGACCGGCAGGTCGTAGGAGTCCGAGCTGCCCTCGGAGATGCCGATGCTGGTGCCGCGCATCCGTACGAAGGATTCCCTGCCGAGGATCACCTTGACCCCGTTGCGGGTGGCGTAGCCGGGCTTGCCGGTGGTCACCGGGATGGTCCGGATCTGCTGGCCGTTGCGCAGCACGGTCATGTAGTGCGCGCTCGCGTCCGTGACGGCCTCGACGCGGTCGCCGGTGGTGATCCGCAGGGGCGCGGAGGGGCCGCCGTAGAGGCCGCCGCCCACCTTGATGCCGTCCAGGTTGGAGCGCACGTCGATGGTGGCGTGGGCGGGCCAGTACTCGCGCGGACGGTAGTGCAGCGTCCGGTTGTCCACCCAGTGCCAGGCGCCCTCGACGGCCGGGGTGGAGTCGACGCGCAGGGTGCGCTCCACGACGGCCCGGGCGGCCGGGTCCTCGACGGGGGCGCTGAGTTCCGCGGTGATGGGCTGTCCGACGCCGTAGGTGCCCTTCTGCGGGCCGAAGGCGACGCGCAGCAGCCGGTCGGCCGCGCTGGTGTCGAAACCGAGCGTCCGGCGCCCTTGGGCCCCGTCCTCGTCCTCCACGCTGACGCGCACCGTGTAGTGCGCGCCGGCGGCCAGCGCGCCGGTGCTGTGCCAGCGGGAACCGTCGGCCGCCAGCTCGCCCTTGACGTACCGTCCGGCGGCGTCCGTCGCGGTGACGTCGGTGATTTTGTCTCCGTGCTCGGCCCGTACTTCCAGGGGCTTGCCCGGATCGGCGGGCTTGCCTTCCCGCGCGCTGGTGAGGGCCACGTTCCGGGTGGCGTCGTAGGGCTTGGCGGCCAGTGGGTTGGACGAGCCGCCGCACGCGGCGGCCCCCAGCGCCACGGGAACCACCAGCAGGGCGCGGGCGAGCACCGTGCGGCGTCGAGGTGAGTGGCTCATGGTCCCCACCGTAGGGAGGAACGCGGGGCCCGGCTCGCGGGACGGCTCCGAACGGGTGGAAAGACGGGCGAGGGGCGGCAAGGGGGAAACACGTCGGGCCCCGCACACCCGAGGGTGTGCGGGGCCCGATCGCCGACGGCCGCGGTGAACCTACTGGTTCTGGTCCGCGCCGCGGTAGAACTCGAACACCCAGCCGAAGAGACCGATCATGATGATCGGCGCTCCGAAGAACATCAGCCACCAGCCGAAGATGACGCCCATGAAGGCGATGGCGCCACCGATGGCCAGGGACAGCGGCTGCCAGCTGTGCGGGGCGAAGAAGCCCAGCTCACCGGCGTCGTCGGCGACGTCCGCGTCCTTGTCGTCCTGGGCGCCGGTGTCCACCCGGCGCGCGGTGAACGCCAGGTAGTAACCGATCATGATGCTCAGACCGAAGGACAGGAACAGTGCCGTGGTGCCGACCGGCTCCTTCGACCACACGCCATAGACGACCGCCATGGCGAGGATGAAGACGGCGAGCCAGATGAACATCCGGCCTTGGATCTTCACTTGCCGGCCTCCTTGCCACCCGCGAGGGCCTTGTCATCCGCGGAGAGGTTCTCTTCGAGCTCGAGAGCCGCGATCTCCGGGTGGTGCAGGTCGAACGCCGGGGATTCGGACCGGATCCGCGGCAGGGTGATGAAGTTGTGCCGCGGCGGCGGGCAGGACGTCGCCCACTCCAGCGAACGGCCGTAACCCCACGGGTCGTCGACCTCCACCTTCTTGCCGTACTTCGCGGTCTTCCACACGTTGTACATGAAGGGCAGCATCGACAGACCGAGCAGGAACGAGCTGATCGTCGAGATGGTGTTCAGCAGGGTGAAGCCGTCGGCCGCGAGGTAGTCCGCGTAACGACGCGGCATGCCCTCGGCACCCAGCCAGTGCTGCACCAGGAACGTGCCGTGGAAGCCCACGAACAGCGTCCAGAAGGTGATCTTGCCCAGTCGCTCGTCAAGCATCTTGCCCGTGAACTTCGGCCACCAGAAGTGGAAGCCGGAGAACATCGCGAACACCACGGTGCCGAAGATGACGTAGTGGAAGTGCGCGACCACGAAGTACGAGTCGGAGACGTGGAAGTCCATCGGGGGCGAGGCGAGGATGACGCCGGTCAGACCACCGAAGGTGAAGGTGATCAGGAAGCCGACGGCCCACAGCATCGGGGTCTCGAAGGACAGCGAGCCCTTCCACATGGTGCCGATCCAGTTGAAGAACTTCACACCGGTCGGGACCGCGATCAGGAAGGTCATGAAGGAGAAGAAGGGCAACAGCACGCCACCGGTGACGTACATGTGGTGCGCCCAGACCGTCACCGACAGACCGGCGATCGAGATCGTCGCCGCGATCAGACCGATGTAACCGAACATCGGCTTCCGGGAGAAGACCGGAATGACCTCGGAGATGATGCCGAAGAACGGCAGCGCGATGATGTAGACCTCGGGGTGACCGAAGAACCAGAAGAGGTGCTGCCAGAGCAGGACTCCGCCGTTGGCCGGACTGAAGATCTGCGCCCCGAACTTACGGTCCGCCTCCAGGGCGAACAGCGCGGCGGCGAGCACCGGGAAGGCCAGCAGGACCAGGACACCGGTCAGCAGGACGTTCCAGGTGAAGATCGGCATGCGGAACATCGTCATGCCGGGCGCGCGCATGCAGATGATCGTGGTGATGAAGTTGACCGAACCGAGGATCGTGCCGAAGCCGGAGAAGGCCAGACCCATGATCCACATGTCGGCGCCGACACCCGGCGAGTGCACCGCGTCGGACAGCGGCGCGTAGGCGAACCAGCCGAAGTCGGCCGCACCCTGCGGGGTGAGGAAGCCGCCCACCGCGATCAGCGAGCCGAAGAGGTACAGCCAGTAGGCGAACATGTTCAGCCGCGGGAACGCCACGTCGGGCGCGCCGATCTGCAGCGGCATGATCCAGTTCGCGAATCCGGCGAACAGCGGCGTCGCGAACATCAGCAGCATGATCGTGCCGTGCATCGTGAACGCCTGGTTGAACTGCTCGTTCGACATGATCTGCGTGCCGGGACGGGCGAGTTCGGCGCGCATGAGGAGCGCCATCACGCCGCCGATGCAGAAGAACGCGAACGACGTGACCAGGTACATCGTGCCGATCGTCTTGTGGTCAGTGGTGGTGAGCCACTTGATCACCTGATTACCGGGCTGCTTCTGGCGTACGGGCGGTGCTGCCGTGGCTGTCGCGGCGGCGGCACCCTGGGGTTCGTTGAGGATGCTCACTGGTTCTTGGTCTCCGCGTTCTTCGCGTGAGGGGTCTGCGCGATGCCCGCCGGCTGGTAACCGGTCTGGCCCTTCTTCGCCAGTTCCTCCAGGTGCGCCTTGTAGCGCTCCGGGGAGACGACCTTGACGTTGAAGAGCATGCGGGAGTGGTCCTGGCCGCACAGCTCGGCGCACTTGCCCAGGAAGGTGCCCTCCTTGTTCGGGGTCACCGTGAAGCTGTTGGTGTGCCCCGGGAGAACGTCCTGCTTCATCAGGAACGGCACCACCCAGAAGGAGTGGGAGACGTCCCGCGAGGTCAGGATGAACTGGACCGTCTCACCCTTGGGCAGCCACAGCGTGGGGCCCGGGTTGTGAGTCTGCGGGTTCCGGTCACCGGGGGTACCGACGTCGTTGACGCCCTCGGCGCCGGCCGGTGCCTTCGCCAGGAACCGGTCGGGGATCGCGTCCAGGTCCTTGTTCTGGCGGAGCGGCTTCGCCGGGGTGGCGGCGTTGCCGTCGACGTTCTCCATGTAGTTGAACGCCCAGCTCCACTGGAAACCGACCACGTTGATGACGTGCTTAGGCTTCGCGGGGTTGGTCAGGAGCTTGTTCTCATCGCGCGCGGTGAAGTAGAAGAGCACCGACACGATGATGATCGGGACCACGGTGTACAGCGCCTCGATGGGCATGTTGTACCGGGTCTGCGGGGGAACCTCGACCTTGCTCCGGCTGCGCCGGTGGAAGATGACGCTCCAGATGATCAGGCCCCACACCAGTACGCCGACCGCGAGGGCGGCGGCCCAGGAGCCCTGCCACAGGGAGAGGATCCGCGGCGCCTCTTCCGTGACGGGAGTGGGCATTCCGAGGCGGGGGAAGTCCTTCGATGTGCAACCGGTGGCGGTCGCAAGGACAGCGCCCGCGGCCAGCGCCTGCAGCAGCTTCCGCCGCACCGGGCGCCGCGACGAGCGGTCGGAGCCGTTGGGACTCACGTAGCGCCTTCCCGAGAGTCTCGCCCGCGCGGCCGGCTGCGGCCGTCTCGGGTCGGTCGCCGGCCCGTGCGGGCAGGGGTTTGGATGTTTATGCGGACCAAACCCTACTGGACGCTATTTGGGGTCGCGCGGGGAGGGTGCCCAACGCGCCGGGTCACACCCCGAAGGGATGGAATTAGCGGCTCCGTGGGCCATCTGGAGGACCGTCAGACGGCCGCGACCTGCGGCTGCGCCGCCGATGTGGCAGGTGGCGGAGCCTGTGCCTCCGGCGGTCGGCGACTCTCGCCTGGCCGACGTCTTCTTCGGCCTGCGGCCCGTCTTGGCCGCCTGCGGCGGCGGGCGCCTCTTGCCTGGGCGGCGGCTCCTTCGACCTGCGGCCCGCCTCGCCGCCTGCGGCGGCACGGCGCCCTGCGGGCGCGTCCTCAATCGCCGGACGGGCTCGAATTGAGCCCGTCCGGCGATTGAGGACAGAGCACAGCTGGGCGTTAGCGTTCCACACGTGCCCTACTTCGATACCGCGTCCGCCGCTCCGTTGCATCCCGTCGCCCGTCAGGCGCTGCTCGCCGCCCTCGACGAGGGCTGGGCCGATCCGGCGCGCCTCTACCGCGAGGGCCGCCGGGCCCGGCTGTTGCTGGACGCCGCGCGCGAGGCCGCGGCGGAGGCCGTGGGGTGCCGGGCCGACGAACTCGTCTTCACCCCATCGGGTACCCGCGCATTGCACGACGGGATCGCCGGCGCGCTCGCGGGCCGTCGGCGCGTCGGCCGGCATCTGGCGGTGTCCGCCGTCGAACACTCCGCCGTCCTGCAGAGCGCGGCGGCCCTCCGGTCGGCGGGCGGTGCCGTCACCGAGGTCCCGGTGGACCGTACCGGCCGCGTCGAGCCCGGCGCGTTCGCGGCGGCCCTGCGCCCCGACACCGCACTGGCCGCCTTGCAGTCGGCCAACCACGAAGTGGGCACCGAGCAGCCGGTGGCCGCGGTGGCCGAGGCCTGCCGGGAGGCACGAGTGCCGCTGCTCGTGGATGCCGCCCAGTCGCTCGGCTGGGGGCCGGTCGCCGAAGGCTGGTCGCTGCTGACGGCGAGCGCGCACAAGTGGGGCGGCCCGTCGGGGGTGGGTCTGCTGGCCGTGCGCAAGGGCGTGCGGTTCGCCGCCCGGGGCCCGGAGGACGAGCGGGAGTCGGGCCGGGCCCCCGGTTTCCCGAACCTGCCCGCCATCGTGGCGGCGGCCGCGTCGCTACGGGCCGTACGGCAGGAGGCGGCGGCCGAAGGGGCCCGGCTGCGGGGGCTGGTGGACCGGATCCGGGAGCGGGTGCCGCACCTCGTACCGGATGTGGAGGTGGTCGGCGACCCGGTGCGCCGACTGCCGCATCTGGTCACCTTCTCGTGTCTGTATGTCGACGGTGAGGCCCTGCTGCACGCTCTGGACCGGTCCGGGTTCTCCGTCTCCTCCGGCTCCTCCTGCACCTCCAGCACCCTGGTGCCGAGCCATGTGCTGAGGGCGATGGGAGTGCTGTCGGAGGGCAACATCCGGGTGTCGCTGCCGACGGGCACGACGGACGAGGACGTCGAACGCTTCCTGGCGGTGCTGCCCCGGGCGGTGTCGTCCGTACGGGAGCAGCTGGGGGCACCGACGGGCGGCACGGCGGCCCCGGCCACCACGGCGGCCCCGGCCGGCGGCGAGGCGGAGCTGATGCTCGACGCGCTCGGCAAGCGGTGCCCGATCCCGGTGATCGAGCTGGCGAAGGTCATCGGCGAGGTGCCGGTGGGCGGCCTGGTGACGGTGCTGTCCGACGACGAGGCGGCCCGGCTGGACATCCCGGCGTGGTGCGAGATGCGGGGCCAGGAGTATGTGGGCGAGCGTCCGGCTGAGCGGGGGGCGGCTTACGCCGTCCGTAGGCGGGTTTAGGGCGCGTTCGACGCTCTTCGGCCGCGGGCCGTCGTTGCCGCCTGCGGCGGCGAGCGCCCTGCGGGCGCGTCCTCAATCGCCGGACGGGCTGGTTTCGGCTGACCTCAGCCAATAGCAGCCCGTCCGGCGATTGAGGACACCGCCGGTCGGACCTAGGCCAGGCGAGCCTTGACCTCGGCGGCGGCAGCCTCACCGTACGCCTTGGCGAAGCGGTCCATGAAGTGGCCGCGGCGCAGCTCGTACTCCTGGGTGCCGAGGGTCTCGATGACGAGCGTCGCGAGCATGCAGCCCAGCTGCGCGGCGCGTTCGAGGGAGAGTTCCCAGGTCACACCGGCGAGGAAGCCCGCGCGGAAGGCGTCGCCGACGCCCGTGGGGTCGACCTTGGCCTCTTCCTGCGCGCAGCCGACCTCGATGGCCGGCTCGCCGGCGCGCTCGATCCGGACGCCGCGCGCGCCGAGGGTGGTGACCCGGGTGCCGACCTTGGCGAGGATCTCGTTGTCCGTCCAGCCCGTCTTGGACTCGATCAGGGCCTTCTCGTACTCGTTGGTGAACAGGTACGTGGCGCCCTCGATCAGCAGGCGGATGTCCTCGCCCTCCAGCCGGGCGAGCTGCTGGGAGGGGTCGGCCGCGAAGGGGATGGCACGGGTACGGCACTCCTCGGTGTGGCGCAGCATCGCCTCGGGGTCGTCGGCGCCGATCAGGACGAGGTCGAGCCCGCCGACCCGCTCGGCGACCGGGTGCAGCTCGATCTGGCGGGCCTCGCTCATCGCGCCGGTGTAGAACGACGCGATCTGGTTGTGGTCGGTGTCCGTGGTGCAGACGAAGCGGGCCGTGTGCAGGACCTCGGAGATCCGCACCGACGCGGTGTCGACGCCGTGCCGGTCGAGCCACGCGCGGTACTCGGCGAAGTCCTGGCCGGCGGCGCCGACCAGCACCGGGCGCAGACCGAGCACGCCCATGCCGAAGCAGATGTTGGGGCCGACGCCGCCCCGGCGGACGTCGAGTTCGTCGACGAGGAAGGAGAGCGAGACGGTGTGCAGCTGGTCCGCCACGAGCTGATCGGCGAAGCGGCCGGGGAACGTCATCAGGTGGTCGGTGGCGATGGAGCCGGTGACTGCGATACGCACGGCTGGTCTGCTCCCTGCGGGGCGAGGTGACATAAGGAGAAAAACAAGAAGAGCCACACCACGCTACCGGGTCCGGATAGCGTCGCCGCGCTCGTTTCAAGCCACTGAACGGCCAAAATTACCAAATAGTAGGCCTTTCTCCGCGTGCCGCCTGGTGCTTACGGTGCGGGTATGCCGAACCCTGTGAAGGACGTCACTCTCACTTCCGCCGACGACCCCGAGTCGCTGGACGAGCTGCGCGGCTGCTGCGCGGCGATGGCGGCGCACTGGACCGTCTCCGCTCCGGCCCCGGTGGCCACGCCCGTACCGCCCTCGCGCATCCACGGCGTCTCGGTCCCCGTGGCCTCCGCGCGGCTGATCGACGGCATGTCGGACTACGGCGACTGACGGCCCCCGAAGCTCCCTCGAAGGGGCTCGTGGAACCGCTCGCTCCTGTGTTCCGTCCAAGCGGCGTCCCCCTCACGGGGGATGGCGCAGTACACACATTGAGCGGAGCGAAGGAGCGATGTGGTGAGCACCGAAGGCGGCACCCCCGACAGCAAGCGCCAACGGAGGCATTCGCCGTTGGCGGTCGTATCGGTGGCGGCGGCGGTGCTGCTGGCCGGTGGCGGGGGCGCGTACTGGGCCACCACCGCGGCCGACGGCAAGGACACGAGCCCGTCCGGCGGGAACGGCGCTCCGGCGCCGCTCGCCCTGGACGGCTACGGCCGGGCGGGCGGGAGCGGCGGCCCCTCCCGGGGCATCGCGGTGGGTGAGCCGGACCCGAACGGTGCCCGGTACCGGGCCGAGGGGAAGCTGCCCGACGGGCCGCGGACGGCGCCCGTCTACCTGCCGGGGCGCGAGGTCGGCCGGAGCGAGGTGGCGGCCCTGGCGAAGGCGTTGAAGGTGCCGGGCACGCCCACGCTCGACAAGGACGTGTGGCAGGTGGGCGGCGCCCCGGACGCGGCCGGGCCGACCCTCCAGGTGCAGCGGTCCGGGCCGGGCAATTGGTCGTTCTCGCGGTACGGAGTCCCGGGCGGCAAGCCCTGTGTACCGCCGTCGGGCGGCGGGCCGGAGAAGACCGTGGAGCTGTCCGGTGCCGATCCCTCGGGGACGCCGGCGTCGAAGCCGTGCCCGTCCTTCCGGGACGGCGCCCCGGCGCCGTCGGACGATGGTGCGGGGCCGGTGTCCAAGGAGCGGGCCGAGGAAGCCGCCGCCCCCGTGCTGAAGGCGCTGGGGCAGGACGACGCGAAGCTCGACGCGAGCGTGCTCTTCGGGGCCGTGCGGACCGTCACGGCGGAGCCGGTGCTCGGCGGCACGCCCACCTACGGCTGGCAGACCAGCCTGAAGGTCGGTGCCGACGCGCAGCTCGTGGGCGGCAGCGGAACGCTGCAGACCCCGAAGAAGGGCGCCACCTACCCGCTGATCACGGCCGCGGCGGCGCTCAAGGAGCTGAACAAGGGCGGCGGCACCGGCCGGGGCGTCATCGGCGGCTGCGCGTCGGCGGTCCCGCACGGCACGGACCAAACGAACGAGCCGGACGGGAACCGCGCCGGGGAGCCGTCCCCGCCGTGCTCGGAGAAGAGCCTCGGACAGAAGGGGCAGGCGGAGCCCGCGCTCGTGCGCGGGGCGTCGTTCGCGCTGGCCTCGCACGCGGTGAACGGCCGGCAGGCGCTGGTGCCGTCGTGGCTCTTCCGGGTTCAGCAGCCCGGCACGGACAAGGCGGACAAGAAGGGCACCATCATCATCGCCCAGCCGGCGGTGGACCCGAAGTTCATCGCCAAGCCGGCTCCGGCGCCCACGGCGCCCTCCGCTAAGCCGTCCTCCTCGGTGCCGCCGAAGTCCGGGCCGCTGGCGGTGGAGTCCTACACCGTGGACGGCGACAAGCTCACCCTGCGCTTCTGGGGCGGGGTCTGCAGTGACTTCTCCGCCTCCGCCGAGGAGTCCTCGGACGAGGTGAAGGTGAAGGTCACGGGCGCGGAGAAGGAACCGGGCAAGGTCTGCGTGATGATGGCGAAGTCGTTCGAGAAGACGGTGACGCTGGACGAGCCGCTGGACGACCGGAAGGTCGTGGACACCAAGAGCGGCGACGCCCTGGCGGAGAAGCCGGCGAAGTGACACCGGCCGGCCGATATGCGTGAAGGCGGCGCCCCCCGGTCTCGGAGGGCGCCGCCTTCACGCATACAGCCAGGATCATGGCCGCGGACCTGCATCAAGCCCCTCGGGGTACCTCCCAGCGGTAGCTGGGGGAGCTTGAGGACGCGCCCGTCAGCCGACAGGCCCTAGTTGAACGAGTCACCACAGGCGCAGGAGCCCGTGGCGTTCGGGTTGTCGATGGTGAAGCCCTGCTTCTCGATCGTGTCGACGAAGTCGATGGAGGCGCCGCCCAGGTACGGGGCGCTCATCCGGTCGGTGACGACCTTGACGCCGTCGAAGTCCTTGACCACGTCACCGTCGAGCGAACGCTCGTCGAAGAAGAGCTGGTAGCGCAGGCCGGAGCAGCCGCCGGGCTGAACGGCGACGCGCAGCGCGAGGTCGTCGCGGCCTTCCTGCTCCAGCAGGCCCTTGACCTTGGCGGCGGCGGCGTCGGACAGGAGGATGCCGTCGCTCACAGTGGTCTTCTCGTCCTGAACGGACATCTGCTTCACTCCCGGGTTTGGTGCGGACTGCTTGCCGTCGGCTGCAACCGGCGAGGCCGCGGATTCATTCCGGGCCTGGACTTGTGACTTCCGTCTTTCATGCTCGCACACAGCCCACCGGATCGGGAATGCGTCACATCGACACGATCGTCATCGTCAAACTGACGTGAAGCAGTTATGATAGATAGCGTCAACTTGACGACAAGGCCGGATCGGCCGTCCGCAGAACAGAAAGGGTGCGTGTCGTGACCACCGCCCAGCCCTTGGATGTCCAGGCTCCTTCTCTTTCCCCCCTCGCCCTCCTGCTCCTCGGACGCGAGTCCGACCCCCGGAGCGAGCGCGGTGTGGAGTGCCCCGGCGACCTGCCGGCGGCGTCCGACCCGGACCTGGTGGAACGCGCCCGCGCGGCCAAGGCGAAGCTCGGCAGCAAGGTCTTCGTGCTCGGCCACCACTACCAGCGTGACGAGGTCATCGAGTTCGCGGACGTGACCGGGGACTCCTTCAAGCTCGCGCGCGACGCGGCCGCCCGGCCCGACGCCGAGTACATCGTCTTCTGCGGTGTGCACTTCATGGCCGAGTCCGCGGACATCCTGACCACGGCCGACCAGCAGGTCGTCCTGCCGGACCTGGCCGCGGGCTGCTCGATGGCCGACATGGCCACCGCCGAGCAGGTCGCCGAGTGCTGGGACGTGCTCGCCGAGGCCGGCATAGCGGACGTGACCGTCCCCGTCTCGTACATGAACTCCTCCGCCGACATCAAGGCCTTCACCGGCAAGCACGGCGGCACGATCTGCACCTCCTCCAACGCCGAGCGGGCCCTGAACTGGGCGTTCGAGCAGGGGGAGAAGGTCCTCTTCCTGCCGGACCAGCACCTGGGCCGCAACACGGCCGTCCGCGACATGGGAATGTCCCTGGACGACTGCGTCCTGTACAACCCGCACAAGCCGAACGGCGGTCTGACCGTCGAGGAGCTGCGCGCGGCGAAGATGATCCTCTGGCGCGGCCACTGCTCGGTGCACGGCCGCTTCTCGCTGGACTCCGTCAACGACGTGCGCGAGCGCATCCCGGGCGTCAACGTCCTGGTGCACCCCGAGTGCCGGCACGAGGTCGTGGCCGCGGCGGACTACGTCGGCTCGACGGAGTACATCATCAAGACCCTGGAGGCCGCCCCGGCCGGGTCGAAGTGGGCCATCGGCACCGAACTCAACCTGGTCCGCCGGCTCGCGAACCGTTTCGCCGACCAGGGCAAGGAGATCGTCTTCCTCGACAAGACGGTCTGCTTCTGCTCGACCATGAACCGGATCGACCTTCCGCACCTCGTGTGGGCGCTGGAGTCGCTGGCGGACGGCAAGGTCGTGAACCGGATCGAGGTCGACCCCGAGGTCGCGAGCTTCTCCAAGCTGGCCCTGGAGCGGATGCTGGCGCTGCCGTAACGGTCTCGTGGGCCCGCACCACCGCTGCGCGGCGGTGGTGCGGGCCCGGAGCACGGCCCTTCAGTCGCCCCTCGGGCGCACCAGCCCGGTCTCGTAGGCGATCACCACCAGCTGGGCCCGGTCGCGGGCGCCGAGCTTGGCCATCGCACGGTTGACGTGCGTCTTGACCGTCAGCGGGCTGACCGCCAGCCGCTCGCCGATCTCGTCGTTGGACAGCCCGCCCGCCACCTGGACCAGCACCTCGCGCTCCCGCCCGGTGAGCACGTCCAGCCGCACGGCGGGACCGGCCGAGTCCTCGTGCGCCCCGCCCTGCGCCAGGAACTTCGCGATCAGTCCCTTCGTCGCGGCGGGTGACAGCAGTGCCTCCCCCGCCGCCGCGATCCTGATCGCCGCCAGCAGCTCCTCCGGCTCCGCGCCCTTGCCGAGGAACCCCGAGGCACCCGCGCGCAGCGACCGCACCACGTACTCGTCGACCTCGAAGGTCGTCAGCATCACCACCCGCACCTCCGCGAGCCGGGGGTCGGAGCAGATGGCGCGGGTCGCGGCGAGGCCGTCGGTGCCGGGCATCCGGATGTCCATCAGGACCACGTCGGGCGCCTGGGCGCGGGCGAGTTCGAGCGCCTGGGCCCCGTCCGCGGCCTCCCCCACCACCTCCATGTCCGGCTCCGAGTCCACCAGCACCCGGAACGCGCTGCGCAGCAGTGCCTGGTCGTCGGCGAGAAGGACGCGGATGGGGTCGGGCCGCTCTCCGCTGGGCACAGTCATGCGCACAGCGTACGCAGCGGCGAAGCCGTCAGTTGCCCGGTCGCCGGGCGGAGTTGGGCGGAGCCGGGGGAAGCGAGGATGGTCGAGGGGGGCGAGGGCTCAGCCGCGCAGCGGCAGCGCCTGGCCCGCCACCACCAGCAGGACGTGTTCGCACTCCGCCGCCACCGCCGTGTTCAGCCGGCCGAGTTCGTCGCGGAAACGCCGGCCGGAAGCGGTGGCCGGGACGACGCCGGAGCCGGCCTCGTTGCTCACCAGGACGACCGTGCGCGAGGTGGCGCGGACGGCCGCCGCCAGCTCCGCGACGCGCTTGGCCAGGGCCCGCGCGCCGCCGTTGGCCCAGACGGCGTCGTCCCAGGCCCCCACGGAGTCCATCGCGTCGGTCAGCCACAGCCCGAGACAGTCGATCAGCAGCGCCGGGCCGTCCTGCGCCAGCAGCGGCACCAGGTCGCAGGTCTCGGCGGTCCGCCAGGAGCCCGGCCGGCGTTCGCGGTGCAGGGCGATGCGGGCCGCCCACTCCCGGTCGCCCTCGCGGGTGCCGCCGGTGGCGACGTAGACCACGTCGGGAAGGCCCTCCAGCCGCCGTTCGGCCTCCACCGACTTGCCCGACCGGGCTCCGCCCAGCACCAGCGTCCGCCGGGGCAGGTCCGGCACCGCGTGGTAGTCGCCCACCACGAGCGTCGTGCCGTCCGGCACGGTCCGCGCCCCCAGCGCCGCCAGCCTGCGGTGCAGCTCGCGGCCCGGCGGTACGTCGTGGTCGAGGTGGACGGCGAGCACGTCCGTCGTCGCGCCGACCGACCCCGTCTCCCGCAGCCGGGCCAGGGCGTCCGGCCGGCCCAGGACGTCGAGCAGCACCATGTCGTAGGGGCCCGGGGCGCCGGGTGCCGCGAGCCCGGCCGGGGAGGCGCCCGGCGGCAGATAGAGCAGCCGCTCGCCCTCCGGACCGGTCACCTCGTATCCGGTGCCCGGCGCGTCCACGGCCATCGCCCGCACCCGGTGCCCGCTGATCACCGCCAGCTCCCGCCCGTCCGGCACCCGCCCCGGCGCGGGCAGCCCGGCGGGGAACTCCACGGCGGGCCCGTCGTGCGGGTGCGAGAGCAGCACCTGCCGCACCCCCGCGATCGACCGCCCCGCCCGGGCCGCGGCGAAGGCGGGCCCCGGGGTGAGGTCCAGGAGCAGCGCGCCGTCGACGAGGACCGCGGTCGCGGCACGCGCCTCGTCGCCGACGGCGGTGGCGCAGGAGGCGCAGGGGCAGCCGGGGCGCGGCAGCCCGTCGGGGGCTCCGGTGCCGAGCAGAGTCAGTTCCACAGCACGATCGTCTCGCGTCCCCGCGCGCCGGGCGCGCGGGGCTCACCCTTTCACGTCCTTCACAGACCGTTAGGCTGCGCTGCACAGCACGTGGCACTTGAGGTACGCAGGCAGAACTCAGGAGGCGGACATGGTGTGGTCATGGCGGTTCGAGAAGTCCGACGGGACGGAGACGACGCCCGCGGTGGAGCCGGAGGAGTTCACCACGCAAGGGGACGCGGAGTCCTGGATCGGCGAGGTCTGGAAGGAACTGCTCGACGGCGGCGCGGAGCGCGTCACTCTCTTCGAGGACGACACGAAGATCTACGAAATGAGCCTGCGCGCGGCCACGGAGGCCTGACCGGCTGCCACCGGGTGCCGTGGGCTACGGGTCGAGCCAACGGCACCCTTGCGCTGCGCGCGCGGCGGGGTCCTCGCCGGACGGGCTGGTGACGTGGCTGCTGTTCCTGTGTCCTCAATCGCCGGACGGGCTTGGTGTGCGGTGTCCTCAAACGCCGGACGGGCTTGATTGGCTGAGGCCGCCGCCATCAGCTCGTCCGGGCTGATGGCGGCTGAGGCCGACCAAATCAAGCCCGTCCGGCGATTGAGGACGCGCCCGCAGGGCGCCTGCCGCCGCAGGCGGCCAAGACGGCCCGCAGCCGACAAACCGCCGGCCAGGCGAGAGGCGCCCGCCGCCGCAGGCGGCAACGCAGACGAAGTCGCGACGACTACCCCCGCACCCCGCACAGATGCAGCAGCGCCGCCACCCGCCGGTACGGATCCGTGCGGCCGGCGCGGTCCTCCGCGGTCAGGATCCGGGCGAGTTCCCCCGCGGAAGGCGGCCGGCGATCGTCCGGCGCCTGGTCGGTGAAGACGCGCACGCCGTACCAGGTGTGCAGCGGTGCGCCGATCCCGGCCAGGGTCGCCGTCAGGGTCTCCAGCCGGTCGGCGCGGGCGGACAGACCGATCCGGTTGGTGTAGGCGGGCGAGTCGAAGGCCGCCAGGCAGCTTTCCCAGTCCCCGCTCAGCCCCGGGCGCAGCGCGAGCGCGTCCGCGTTGCGCACGACCAGCGAGAGCAGGCCGTCCGGCGCGAGGACCCGGGCGAGCCCGGCGAGCATGGGGTCCGGTTCCGGTACGTACATCAGGACGCCGTGGCAGAGCACGACGTCGAAGGTCCCGGGAAGGAAGTGCGCGCCGGTGTTCCGGCCGTCGCCCTCGATGAGCCGGACCCGGGCGCGGATGCCCTCGGGTTCGGCCGCCAGGGCGGTGCGGACCGCGGCCACCATGCGCGGGTCGGACTCCAGGCCCGTGACCTCATGGCCGGCGCGGGCCAGCCGCAGGGCCTGCGTGCCCTGGCCGAGGCCGACGTCGAGCACGCGCAGCCGTCGCCCGACCGGGAACCGGGCCGCTATCTGTTCGTCCAGCTGCCGGGCGACCAGCTCTTGGCGGACGGTGTTCCGTAACCCGCCGAGACCGCTCAGCCAGCCGGGCGCACCGCCACCGAAGCCCGACGCCAGGGCGCTCAGGGCCGCTCCCCGCGCTTGACCTTCGGCTTCGGCAGCCGCAGTCGGCGCATCTGGAGCGTACGCATCAGGGCGTACGGCACCGCGCCGCGCAGGTTCTCGTCGGGGAAGCGCCGCTTGAGGGCGCGCTTGAGGCCGATGGCCGTGATCACGGAATTGATCACGATCAGCAGGATCACGACGAGCCACAGCAGCAGCACGAGCGACTGGAAGTCACCCTTGTTGATCATGCTCAGGATCAGGATCAGCACGGCGAGCGGCAGGAAGAACTCCGCCACGGAGTACCGCGAGTCCACGAAGTCGCGCGCGAAACGGCGGATCGGGCCCTTGTCGCGGGCGGGCAGGAAGCGCTCGTCCCCGCTGGCGAGGGCCTCGCGCTGCTTGGCCAGGTCCACGCGCCGGGCCTCGCGCTGACGCTTGGCGGCGTCCTTGCGGTTGACCGGCGTACCGGCCAGGCTGCGGCGCTGCGACGTGGCCTCGCTGCGCTTGGGGGTGGGGCGGCCCTTGGGGGCCTGCGGGTCACGGGGCTGCTGGGGCTGGTCCGCGGTCACCTTGGCGGCGGCGGCCTGCTCATCCTTCGAACGGCTTCGGAACACAAAACCCAAGGGTACGGGTATCCCGGTGGGTACCCCAGCCCCCATGGGAACGATCCGGCAACGGCGGGCCCCGCGCCGGACGGCCCCGGCCGCTTCCCGGGGGCACGTCTACTCCTTGCGCCGGAGGCCGGCGACCTTGTGATCGTCCTGGAGGAGGAGCGCATCCGGGCCCGAACAGTGCGGTAATGGAAGCAGGGCCCGTACTGTGGGTTCCGAGAGATGTGCTGGAGCCGAAAAGTCCGTCAGAAGGGGGCGCGCGAGGCCCATGAGCGGTGTCATGAAGCGTATGGGGATGATTTTCCGCGCGAAGGCCAACAAGGCCCTGGACCGGGCCGAGGATCCGCGCGAGACCCTTGACTACTCGTACCAGAAGCAGCTGGAACTGCTGCAGAAGGTGCGCCGCGGGGTCGCCGACGTGGCGACGTCCCGCAAGCGTCTGGAACTCCAGCTGAACCAGCTGCAGGGCCAGTCGTCCAAGCTGGAGGACCAGGGCCGCAAGGCGCTGGCGCTCGGCCGTGAGGACCTGGCGCGGGAAGCGCTGTCCCGGCGGGCCGCGCTGCAGCAGCAGGTCAGCGATCTGGAGACGCAGCACCAGACCCTCCAGGGCGAGGAGGAGAAGCTCACCCTCGCCGCGCAGCGTCTGCAGGCCAAGGTCGACGCCTTCCGCACGAAGAAGGAGACCATCAAGGCCACCTACACCGCCGCCCAGGCCCAGACCCGCATCGGTGAGGCCTTCTCGGGCATCTCCGAGGAGATGGGCGACGTCGGCATGGCCATCCAGCGTGCCGAGGACAAGACGCAGCAGATGCAGGCGCGTGCCGGTGCCATCGACGAGCTGCTCGCCTCGGGCGCCCTCGACGACCCGACGGGCACGGCCAAGGACGACATCACCGCCGAGCTGGACCGTCTCTCGGGCGGCTCGGACGTGGAGCTGGAGCTCCAGCGCATGAAGGCGGAGCTGGCGGGCGGCAGCGGCGCCGGGCAGCAGGCCATCGAGGGCGGCGCGGCCGGCCGCCCCCAGACGACCCAGGACCAGCCGCGGTTCGACAAGCAGTAGGCACCCGGTAAGCACCGCACCCGACCGAGGGAGACCGTCATGATCGTACGGATCATGGGGGAAGGGCAGCTGAGGCTGGCCGACAGTCACTTCGCCGAGCTGAACAAGCTCGACGACGAGCTGCTCGAGGAGATGGAGGGCGGTGACGAGGAGGGCTTCCGCCGCACGCTCGGCACCCTGCTCGACGCCGTGCGCCGACTGGGCGAGCCGCTGCCCGACGACGCCCTCGAACCCTCCGAGCTGATCCTGCCCGCGCCCGACGCCGCCCTGTCGGAGGTGCGCGCCATGCTCGGCGACGACGGTCTCATCCCCGGCTGACCGCCCGGCTCCCCGGTCGGCCCCGGCACACTCCAGCACCGCCGCGCCCCCGTCCCCTTCCCGGGGACGGGGGCGCGGCGGGCTCGGGCCGGGAACACCCGACGGCGGTGCCGGCCGCGCCCGGCACCAGGCATCTCCCGATGGGACCTTCGATGACCGCCCTCGCCACCACAGGTCTCGCCCGCCCGCACCGCTGGCTGCGCGGGCACCCCTTCGCCGCCGACACGGCCCTGGCCACCGCCGTTCTCGCGATCGTCCTCCTCGGCGCGTACGTCGGCCCGCACGCCGCGGCGCACCGGCCGGGGCCCTGGTTCGTCCTGATGTCGCTGTGTGCCTGCGCCGGCCTCGTCCTGCGCCGGCCGATGCCGCGTGCCGTGCTCGCCTTCACCAGTGCGCTCACCCTCCTGGAGACCGTCACCAGCGGCGACGACCCGCCGCACACCCAGATCGCGCTGACGGCCGCGGTGGCCCTCTACACCGTCGCGGCCCGCACCGACCGGCCCACCGCGTGGCGGATCGCCGCCGTGACCGTCGCCGTGCTCACCGGCACCGTCATGCTCTTCGGTGTCCGCCCCTGGTACGCGCAGGAGAACCTCGGCCTGTTCGCCTGGACCGGCATGGCGGCCGCCGCGGGCGACGCCGTCCGCAGCCGGCGGGCCTTCGTCGCGGCGATCGAGGAGCGGGCCGAGCGGGCCGAGCGCACCCGCGAGGAGGAGGCCCGCCGCCGGGTGGCCGAGGAGCGGCTGCGCATCGCCCGGGAGCTGCACGACGTCGTCGCCCATCACATCGCGCTGGTCAATGTGCAGGCCGGGGTCGCCGCGCACATCATGGACAGCCGCCCCGAGCAGGCGAAGGAGGCCCTCGCGCACGTCCGCGAGGCCAGCCGCTCGGCCCTGGGGGAACTGCGCGCCACCGTGGGTCTGCTGCGCCAGTACGGCGACCCGGAGGCTCCCACCGAGCCGGCCCCCGGCCTGGGCGTCCTGGACCAGCTCGTCGACGGGTTCGCCCGGGTGGGGCTGCGCGTCGAGATCGTGGCGGCCTCCACCCTGCCCGACGGCCCGGGCGCCGCCACCGGGGCGGCCGGGGCGGCGGACGTCGTCGGGCCGCTGCCCGCCGCCGTGGACCTGGCCGCCTACCGGGTGCTCCAGGAAGCCCTGACCAACGTCCGCAAACACGCGGGCCCCGGCGCCCGCGCCGAGGTCGCCCTGCTGCGGGCCCCGGACTGCCTCCAGCTGACCGTCCTCGACGACGGCGCCGGCCGCACCGGCGCGGACCCGGACACCGGGGGCCACGGCCTGATCGGCATGCGCGAGCGCGCGGCCGCCCTCGGCGGCACCTGCGAGGCGGGCCCCCGCGCCGGCGGTACCCCTGGCTTCCGGGTCAGAGCGTCCCTCCCGGTACGGCCGGCGGCGGGGGTCTAGGCCGTGTCCGGCCGGCCTTGCCGCCTGCGGCGGCTGAGCGCCCTGCGGGCGCGTCCTCAATCGCCGGACGGGCTTGATTCAAGCCCGTCCGGCGATTGAGGACACAAGCACAGCAGCCCGTCCGGCGATTGAGGACACCACCACAGGACACCCGCCGCGCAGCGAAGGGGCACCCGCCACGGCCCGCAGAGCCAAAGGCGACCGGTAGTGTTCGACGGATGAGCGGTCTGAATCTGGATGACTTCGCCACGCTGATCGAGCGGCCCGACTCCGGCGTGCGGCGGGACGCCGAGGAACGACGGGAGCGGACCGGCCCGCGGCCGGGGTCGCTGGGGCGGCTGGACGAGCTGGGCGAGTGGCTCGCCGCCGCGCAGGGGGCCGTGCCCGTCAAGCCTGTCGAGCGGGCCAGGCTGCTGGTCTTCGCCGGTGACCACGGGGTCGCCGCGCTGGGGGTGTCCGGCGGCCCGGCGGACGGTGCCGTCGGTCTCGTGCGGGCCGCCCTGGCCGGCGAGAGCAGCGCCGCGATCCTGGCCCGGCGGCTGGGCGCGGGGCTGCGGGTGATCGACATGTCGCTCGACTGCGACCCGGCCGAGCTGCCCGAGGACGTGACCCGCCACCGGGTGCGGCGCGGCTCGGGCCGGATCGACATCGAGGACGCGCTGACCGCCGAGGAGGCGGAGGCCGCGTTCCGTGCCGGGACGGCGATCGCCGACGAGGAGGCCGACTCCGGCACCGACCTCGTCGTGCTGGGCGACCTGAGCGTCGGCGGCACCACGGCCGCCGGCACCCTGATCGCCGCGCTGTGCGGCACCGACGCCTCCGTGGTCACCGGCCGCGGCGGCGCGGGCATCGACGACCTGGCGTGGATGCGCAAGTGCGCCGCGATCCGGGACGCGCTGCGCCGGGCCCGGCCGGTCCTCGGCGACCAGCTGGAGCTGCTGGCCGCGAGCGGCGGCGCGGACCTCGCGGCGATCACCGGCTTCCTGCTGCAGAGCGCCGTGCGGCGCACCCCGGTCATCCTCGACGGAGTCGTCTCCGCGGCGTGTGCCCTGGTCGCCCAGCGGGTGGCCTTCCGGGCCCCCGACTGGTGGCTGGCGGGGCAGGCGAGCGGCGATCCGGCCCAGGCGAAGGCACTGGACCGGATGGCGCTCAACCCTTTGCTGGATCACGGCGTCAGTGTGGGCGAGGGGACAGGGGCGCTGCTCGCTCTGCCATTGGTGCAGGCGGCCGCGGCCCTGGCGGCGGAATTTCCCGAGCGCACTTGACCGACCTCGTCGTCGCGCTTCGGACTTCCCCGTAGAAGGTGCCCCCATATGCTCACTTTTCATGGGAGAAGTCCGCGTGACTCCGGAGGAAGGCGCCCTCAACAGGGCCTGGTCACGACGCGCCGCCGCGTTCGCGGTCTGGTACCTGCGTGCCGTGACGTTCGTCAATCTGCTCAGCGCGGTCTGGGTGTCGTTCGGCGCGGACATCCGCCGGCACAACGTCGAGGAGTTCTTCACTCCCTATCTGCTGACGGCGGGCTTCGCGTCGGCGCTGTGGTCGTTCGTCATGGCGGTCACCCTGCGTCGGCGCAAGCGCGCCTCGTGGATCCTGAACCTCGTGCTGTCCGGGCTGCTGCTGGTGATCCTGGCGTTCGCCATGTTCTTCCGGGAGTTCAACCGGCACCCGCTGAACTGGTTCTCGCTGGTGGCGACCGCGTTGTTCGTCGTGGCGCTGCTGGTGGGCCGCCGCGAGTTCTACGCCAAGGGCGACCGGGCCAACCCCAAGCTCGCCTCGGCCGTCGCGGCCGGCGGGCTGCTGGTCACCTCGCTGGTCGCCGCGCTGCTGGTCACCGCCACCAACCAGGCGACCGACGACTACCGCTCGACCTTCCTCGACCGCTGGCACTACGGCATCATGCGGCTGGTGTCGCTGGCCGCCGACGACACCCGGTACCGGGGCATCTCCATCCCCGGCTGGGTCGACGTCTTCATCAACGTGATGAGCATGGTCCTGCTGCTCCTCGTGGTCTTCGCGGCCTTCCGCGCCCGCCGCGCCACCGACCCGCTCACCCCCGAGGACGAGGCGCGGCTGCGCGCCCTGCTCGACAGGCACGGTGACCGCGACTCGCTGGGCTACTTCGCGCTGCGCCGCGAGAAGAGCGTCATCTGGTCCCCCACCGGCAAGGCCGCCGTCACCTACCGCGTCGTAGGCGGGGTGTCCCTGGCCTCCGGCGACCCGATCGGCGACCCCGAGGCCTGGCCCGGCGCCATCGAGCCGTGGCTGACCGAGGCCCGGGAGCACGGCTGGATCCCGGCCGTGATGGGCGCGAGCGAGGAGGCCGGCACGATCTACGCCCGGCACGGTCTGGACGCCCTGGAGATCGGTGACGAGGCCATCGTGGAGACCGCCGAGTTCACCCTCGACGGGAGGGCGATGCGCACGGTCCGCCAGGCGTTCAACCGCGTCAAGCGCGCCGGTTACACCGTCCGGATCCGGCGGCACGAGGACATCCCCGAGGCGGAGATGGCCGAGCTGCTGGCCCGCGCCGACGACTGGCGCGACGGGGAGACCGAGCGCGGCTTCTCCATGGCCCTGGGCCGGCTCGGCGACCCCGACGACGGGCGCTGCGTGATGCTGGAGTGCCACGACGGCGACGGTGCGCTGCGCGCGGTGCTCAGCTTCGTGCCGTGGGGGCCCAAGGGCCTGTCGCTCGATCTCATGCGGCGTGACCGGGACTCCGAGAACGGCCTGATGGAGTTCATGGTCATCGAGCTGCTCCAGCAGGCCGAGGAGCTGGGCATCGCCCAGGTGTCGCTGAACTTCGCGATGTTCCGCTCGGTCTTCGAGCGCGGCTCGAAGCTCGGGGCGGGCCCGGTGCTGCGGGCGTGGCGCTCGCTGCTCAGCTTCTTCTCCCGCTGGTGGCAGATCGAGTCGCTCTACCGAGCAAATGCGAAGTACCGCCCCATCTGGGAACCTCGGTTCATGCTGTTCGAGAAGAGCAGTGACTTGCTGCGGATCGGTGTCTCCAGTGCCCGCGCCGAGGGCTTCCTGGAGGCTCCCGGCCTCCCGAAGTGGCTCAACCGCAAGCATTTGGAGAGCCGGCGATGAACCGCGCGGCGCTGCGTCGCGCCGCGCGCACCGAGTGGGGCCCGCTGGCCGGCACCGTGTGGCACGCGGTCACGGCCAAGCGGCTCGGGGCCGTCCCCATGACCTTGGCGGCCGTGGCCCTCACCGCCCTCTTCCAGATCGTCCAGAACCAGCCCTGGGGCTTCGAGCCGGTGCAGAAGCTCGGCTCGGTGCAGGCGCGGCTGCCGTGGTGGCTGGCGCTGCTGCGCACGCCCCTGTCGCTGTTCGTCCCGGCACTGGACCTGCCGGTGTGGGGGGCGCTGGCCCAGGTGCTGCTCGTGTTCGGCATCGCCGAGATCGCCCTCGGCAAGTGGCGGACGCTGGCCGTCGCGTACGTGGCCACCCTGGCCGGCACGATGTACGCCCGGCTGGCCATCCACATCGGCCCCGACTCCGTCCTCGGTCTGCCGCCGGAGGCGGCCAAGGTCATCGACACCGGCCCGTCGGCGGCGGTCGTCGGGCTCGCGGTGTACGTCACCTGGCGCTACCGCGCCTGGGTCAGCTGTGCGCTGGTGGTGCTCGCCATGGTGGGCGAGGCCGTCCTCAAGCCCAACCTGGCGGGCAAGGAGCATGTGGCGGCCATGGCCGCGATGCTGGCGCTGTGCCTCACGGAAGCGGCGCTGCGGCGCCGCAAGCCGCGCCGGGACCGCTACCGGGGTTAGGTCACGGCCGCATGTGCCGCCTGCGGCGGCGAGCGCCTCTCGCCTGGCCGGCGATTCTCGGCTACGGCCGCATGTGCCGCCTGCGGCGGCAGAGCGCCCTGCGGGCGCGTCCTCAATCGCCGGACGGGCTTAATTTAAGCCCGTCCGGCGATTGAGGACACAGCGCAGCAGCCCGTCCGGCGGCGGAGGTGCGCACGCCACGGGCCGCAGCGCCCGCCGGCAAGGCCAAGGCCCGCTCAACGGTCCGGGGCGCCCGCCACCAGGTCGTGCAGGCGGTTGCGCACCGCTTCCCAGCGGGCGTCGTGCCGCATGGCGCGGGCGCGGGCCCTGGCCCGGGCCCGGCGGCGGTGGCGGTAGCAGTGCCGGGCCCACGGTGAGCCCGGCCGGGCCAGCCGCACCGCGCCGACGATCGCGACGAACGGCACCAGCACCCCGATCAGGGCGATCCGCGGTTTGCCCTTGACCAGGGCGAACAGGGAGATCAGGAAGTTGACGCCGACGGTGGTCCCCACGATGCCGCGGTTGTGCAGCTCGTCCGGGGTCAGCTCGTTCACCCCGAACGGTGAGGAACCGGCGAGTACCAGCCCCACCAGGGCCGCCGTCAGCACCACGAGTTCGACGCTCTTGCGGCCCTGTTCCGTCCAGTACACGTCGTCCAGGTGCAGGATCAGCGCGAACTCGTCCAGCACCAGCCCGGCGCCGGAGCCGAAGAGCACGGCGCACAGCGCCGCCGCGAAGCCGTGCCGGCCGGTGCCGACCGCGCCGAAGCCGCCGACGACCATCATGACGACGCCCGGCACGACGTGGTGGACGTGCAGACCGCTGCCGGCGCTGACGTTGCGGAAGGGGCCCTTGCCGGCCCGGATCAGCCGGGTGATGACACGGGTGACCAGGAAGGTCAGCACGAACGCGGTGAGCGCCAGCAGCAGCGGCAGCTTGCCCGGTTCGACGATGTTGCGACCCAACCAGTGACCCATGATTCCCGCTCCCGATCCGTGCCCTCCGGGCAACCTACTGCCCGGGGCCCTCGGGATACCCTGCCCGCGATGACCGACACGAGACCTGACCCCGGCCCGGCACAGCCGGCCCCCGCGACACCCGGCGACGCCCTCCGCTTCGCCTTCGGGACGCTCACCGTGCTGCCCGTGCGCGTCACCCGCTGGGACCGCCCGGCGGCCCGTGGCGGAATGCTGGCGGCACCCCTGGCGGGCCTGGTCGTGGGCGGTTTCGCGGCCCTGACCGGGGCCGCGGCGCTGCTGCTGGGCGCGGGGCCGATGCTCGCCGCGGTGGCCACGGTGGCGGTCCCGGCGGTGCTCACCCGCGGACTCCACTTGGACGGTCTCGCCGATGTCGCGGACGGGCTGGGCAGCGGGAAGCCCGCCGCCGACGCGCTACGGATCATGAAGCAGTCGGACATCGGCCCCTTCGGCGTCGTCACCCTGCTGCTGACCCTGCTCGGCCAGGTCGCCGCCCTCCACGAGCTGTACACCGGGGGCTGGGCGCGCGGCGCCGTCGCGGCACTGGTCGCCGCCCTGGCCGCGCGCTGCGCCCTGACCCTCGCCTCGCGGGCGGGCGTGCCCCCGGCCCGGCCGGAGGGGCTGGGGGCCGCCGTGGCGGGGGTGGTGTCCCCCCGCTCGGCGCTGGCGGTCGCCGCGCTGACCGTCTGCGCGGGCGCCGTCGCGGGCGCGCTCCTGGGCGCGTACGAGGACGGGTACCCAGCGGCGGCCGCCCTCGGCTGCGAGGCGGCGCGGGCGGCGGCCGCGGTGGTGGCCGCCCTGGCCGGTGGCGAACTGCTGCTGCGGCACTGCACGCGCCGCTTCGGCGGTGTCACCGGCGATGTCTTCGGCGCCCTGGCCGAGACGTCCGCGACGGTCGCGCTGCTCGCGCTGACGCTCGGCTGACGCACCGCGCGGGCCACCGGGACCGGCCCCACCGCGGCGCCCGCCGGAACAGGCCCGCCGCCACCCTCGCCACCTCCGTTGCCGCCTCCCCCGTCCGGCGTGTGCCGGCCCCGGCGGCCGGCGGGCCCGGCACATCGGTGCGGTCACGGGCGAACCCCGCGCGGCCCGGCGGGGATACGCTCGCGCGTGCCCGGCTGGCCCGGACCCCGGCGCCGCGGGCGTGCCGCATACGATGCGCAGGGGGCGGCCGCCCACCCATCGGCCGTGAATACTCAACGGAAGTAGGGACCCAACCACCGTGACTGCTCTGACTCTCAGCACTTCCAGTGCGGCGACGCTGCGCGCGGACGCCGTCGTCGTCGGTGTGGCGAAGGGCCCGAAGGGCCCCGTCGTCGCGCCCGGCGCCGAAGCCGTCGACAAGGCGTTCGACGGGAAGCTGGCCGCCGTCCTGGAGACCCTCGGCGCCGCCGGCGGCGAGGGCGAAGTGACCAAGCTCCCCGCCCCGTCCGGCCTCAAGGCCCCGGTCGTGCTGGCGGTCGGCCTCGGCGACGTGCCCGCGAAGGGCGACGGCTACGACGAGGAGGCGCTGCGCCGCGCCGCCGGTGTGGCGGCCCGCGCGCTGTCCGGCACGAAGAAGGCCGCGTTCGTCCTGCCGGTCGAGGACGCGGAGGCCGTCGCGGCCGTCGCGGAGGGCGCGCTGCTCGGCGCCTATGCCTTCAACGCCTACCGCACGAACGGCACCGGTTCCGCCAAGAAGGGCGACGCCAAGGCCGCCGACAAGAGCGCGCCGCTCGCCGAGGTGACGGTCCTGGGGGCCAAGCCGCGTGACAAGGCGGCCAAGGCCGCCGCCGAGCGCGCCGTCGCCGTGGCCGAGGAGGTCAACCGCGCCCGCGACCTGGTGAACATGGCGCCCAACGACCTGAACCCGAAGTCCTTCGCCGCGGCCGTCCAGGCCGCCGCCAAGGAGCATGGCCTCAAGGTCGAGGTCCTGGACGAGAAGGCGCTGCTCAAGGGCGGTTACGGCGGCCTGATGGGCGTCGGCCAGGGTTCCTTGAACCCGCCCCGTCTGGTGCGGGTCGCCTACACCAGCGCCAAGGCGAAGAAGACCATCGCCCTGGTCGGCAAGGGCATCACCTACGACTCGGGCGGCATCTCCCTGAAGCCGGCCGGCCACAACGAGACCATGAAGTGCGACATGGCCGGCGCCGCCGCCGTCTTCGCCACGGTCGTGGCCGCCGCGAAGCTCGGGGTGGAGGTCAACGTCACCGGCTGGCTGGCCCTCGCCGAGAACATGCCGTCCGGCAACGCCACCCGCCCGGGTGATGTGCTGAAGATGTACAGCGGTAAGACCGTCGAGGTACTCAACACCGACGCCGAGGGCCGGCTGGTCCTGGCCGACGCCCTGACCCGGGCCTCGGAGGAGAACCCCGACGCGATCGTGGACGTCGCCACCCTCACGGGTGCCATGGTCCTCGCGCTCGGCAACCGCACGTTCGGCGTCATGGCCAACGACGACGCGTTCCGCACGTCGCTGTACGAGATCGCCGAGGAGGTCGGCGAGCAGGCGTGGCCGATGCCGCTCCCCCCCGAGCTGCGCAAGGGCATGGACACTCCCGTCGCCGACATCGCCAACATGGGTGAGCGGATGGGCGGCGGCCTGGTGGCGGGCCTGTTCCTGCAGGAGTTCGTGGGCGAGGGCATCGCCTGGGCCCACCTGGACATCGCGGGCCCCGCCTACCACGAGAGCGCCCCGTACGGCTACACCCCCAAGGGCGGCACCGGATCCGCGGTGCGCACCCTGGTCCGGCTCGCGGAGCGCACCGCCGCAGGCGACCTCGGCTGAGCCTTTCGCACATGCGTGCGACCCCGGGCGGGTTCCGCTCGGGGTCGCACGGCGTTCGTTCGCCCTTAACGAAATCCACACACTCGTACGCGCCAGTAACCCGTGAAGGTGACGCATCCGTCGCCCCACAGCCCGGCCCGGCGTCCCGCCGTCCGTCAACAAGTGCGAAGATGTTGTCTCGGCAGGACAGGGCCCCATTGACCCAGGGCCGAAGCAAAAGCGGCCGAACAACAGCCGCCGCCCGGTCATCGACGACCGGCTCCGGCGTATTCCATGCATGGAGGACGTGACGTGGCGAACGACGCCAGCACCGTTTTCGACCTAGTGATCCTCGGAGGCGGTAGCGGCGGTTACGCCGCTGCCCTGCGCGGAGCGCAGCTGGGTCTGGACGTCGCCCTGATCGAGAAGAACAAGCTTGGTGGCACCTGCCTGCACAACGGCTGCATCCCCACCAAGGCGCTGCTGCACGCCGGTGAGATCGCCGACCAGGCTCGCGAAGCCGCGCAGTTCGGTGTCAAGGCCACCTTCGAGGGCATCGACATCGCGGGCGTCCACAAGTACAAGGACGACGTGATCGCCGGCCTGTACAAGGGCCTGCAGGGCCTGGTCGCCTCCCGCAAGGTGACCTACATCGAGGGCGAGGGCCGTCTGTCCTCCCCGACCTCCGTCGACGTCAACGGCCAGCGTGTCCAGGGCCGCCACGTCCTGCTGGCGACCGGCTCCACGCCGAAGTCGCTGCCGGGCCTGGAGATCGACGGCAACCGCATCATCTCCTCGGACCACGCCCTGGTCCTGGACCGCGTGCCGAAGTCCGCGATCGTGCTGGGCGGCGGCGTCATCGGCGTCGAGTTCGCCTCCGCGTGGAAGTCCTTCGGCACCGACGTGACCATCGTCGAGGGCCTCAAGCACCTCGTCCCGGTCGAGGACGAGAACAGCTCCAAGCTGCTCGAGCGCGCGTTCCGCAAGCGCGGCATCAACTTCTCGCTCGGCGCCTTCTTCGAGAAGGCCGAGTACACCGCCGACGGCGTCAAGGTCACTCTGGCCAACGGCAAGGAGTTCGAGGCCGAGATCCTGCTCGTCGCCATCGGCCGCGGCCCGGTCTCGCAGGGCCTGGGCTACGAGGAGCAGGGCGTCGCGATGGACCGCGGCTACGTCCTGGTCGACGAGTACATGCAGACCAACGTGCCGACCATCTCGGCCGTCGGTGACCTCGTCCCGACGCTCCAGCTCGCGCACGTCGGCTTCGCCGAGGGCATTCTGGTAGCGGAGCGACTGGCTGGTCTCAAGACCGTGCCGATCGACTACGACGGCGTGCCCCGGGTGACGTACTGCCACCCCGAGGTCGCCTCCGTGGGTATCACCGAGGCCAAGGCCAAGGAGATCTACGGCGCGGACAAGGTCGTCGCCCTGAAGTACAACCTCGCGGGCAACGGCAAGAGCAAGATCCTCAAGACCGCGGGCGAGATCAAGCTCGTCCAGGTCAAGGACGGTGCCGTCGTCGGCGTCCACATGGTCGGCGACCGTATGGGTGAGCAGGTCGGCGAAGCCCAGCTGATCTACAACTGGGAGGCGCTGCCGGCCGAGGTCGCGCAGCTCATCCACGCGCACCCGACGCAGAACGAGGCCCTTGGCGAGGCCCACCTGGCCCTGGCCGGCAAGCCGCTGCACTCGCACGACTAAGTCCGGGCGCTAGACCATCCGCACTATTCGTAAGGAGCAACCGCAACCATGGCGGTTTCCGTAACCCTGCCGGCGCTCGGCGAGAGCGTGTCCGAGGGCACCGTCACCCGTTGGCTCAAGGCCGAGGGTGAGCGAGTGGAGGTCGACGAGCCGCTGCTCGAGGTCTCCACCGACAAGGTCGACACCGAGATCCCGGCCCCCGCGTCCGGCATCCTGGCCTCCATCAAGGTCGCCGAGGACGAGACGGTCGAGGTCGGCGCCGAGCTGGCCGTCATCGATGACGGTTCCGGCGCCCCGGCCGAGGCTCCGGCCCCGGCCGCCGCCGAGGCCCCGGCCGCGCAGCCCGAGCCGGCCCCGGCGCCCGCCGCCGAGGCCCCGGCCCCGGCCGCCGCCCCCGCCGCGGAGGCGCCGGCTCCGGCCGCCGCCGGTGCCGCCGAGGGCACCCCGGTCGTGCTCCCCGCACTGGGCGAGTCCGTCACCGAGGGCACCGTCACCCGGTGGCTCAAGGAGGTCGGCGACAGCGTCGAGGTCGACGAGCCGCTGCTCGAGGTCTCCACCGACAAGGTCGACACCGAGATCCCGGCCCCGGTCGCGGGCACCCTGCTCGAGATCGTCGTCGGTGAGGACGAGACCGCCGAGGTCGGCGCCAAGCTCGCCGTCATCGGTGCCGCGGGTGCCGCTCCGGCCGCCGCTGCCGCCCCGGCCCCGGCCGCTCCGGCCGAGGCTCCGGCCCCGGCCGCGCAGCCCGAGCCGACCCCGGCTCCGGCCGCCCCGGCCCCGGCTCCCGTCCAGGCCGCCCCCGCCGCCGCTCCGGCGCCGGCTCCGGTCCAGGCCGCCGCGCCCGTCGCCGCCCCGGCGCCGGCCGCTCCCGCCGCCCCGGTCACCCCGGCCGCCCCGGCGTCCGGTGCCGAGGCCGACGGCGCGTACGTCACGCCGCTGGTGCGCAAGCTCGCCGCCGAGAACGGTGTCAACCTGGCGACGGTCCAGGGCACCGGCGTCGGTGGCCGCATCCGCAAGCAGGACGTCGTCGCCGCCGCCGAGGCCGCCAAGCAGGCCGCCGCCCCGGCGCCGGCCGCCGCTGCCGCCCCCGCGCCGAAGGCCGCCGCCGTCGAGGCGTCGCCGCTGCGCGGACAGACGGTCAAGATGACCCGCATGCGCAAGGTCATCGGCGAGAACATGATGAAGGCGCTGCACGGTCAGGCTCAGCTGACCACCGTGGTCGAGGTGGACATCACCAAGATCATGCGGATGCGCAACAAGGCCAAGGACGCCTTCGCCGCCCGTGAGGGCGTCAAGCTGTCCCCGATGCCGTTCTTCGTCAAGGCCGCCGTCCAGGCGCTGAAGGCCCACCCGGTCGTCAACGCCCGGATCAACGACGACGAGGGCACGATCACCTACCACGACGTCGAGAACGTCGGCATCGCGGTGGACGCCGAGAAGGGCCTGATGACCCCGGTCATCAAGGGTGCCGGCGACCTCAACATCGCGGGTATCGCCCGGAAGACGGCGGAGCTGGCCGGCAAGGTCCGCACCAACAAGATCAGCCCGGACGACATGTCGGGCGCGACCTTCACGATCAGCAACACCGGCTCGCGCGGTGCGCTGTTCGACACCGTCATCGTGCCCCCGAACCAGGTCGGCATCCTGGGTATCGGTGCGACCGTCAAGCGCCCGGTGGTCATCAACCACCCGGAGCTGGGCGAGACCATCGCGATCCGCGACATGACGTACCTGGCGCTCTCCTACGACCACCGTCTGGTGGACGGCGCCGACGCCGCCCGCTACCTGACCACGGTCAAGCAGCTCCTGGAGGCCGCCGAGTTCGAGGCCGAGATCGGTCTCTGAGTCTGGTGAGGCGTCTGCCCTGAGGGCGCGGCCCCGGTCTTCGTATCCGTACGAGCCGGGGCCGCGCCCTTCGCCATGCGCCCGCCCGGCTTCCCCCAGCCCGCCACCTGCCCGTACCCGCCGCGATAATGGGGCTACGAGCCACCGCTCGCCCGCCCGAGGAGCACGTCACCCATGGCCCCACCCGTCGTCCATTCGCTGCGCGACCAGATCCGCGAGCACATCCTCGAGGGGATCGTCAGCGGGCGCTGGCAGCCGGGCGAGCGGATCGTGGAGCGCCGGATCGCGGCGGAGCTGCTGGTGAGCCAGACGCCGGTGCGGGAGGCGCTGCGCGAGCTGGAGTCGCTGCGGCTGATCGAGTCGGCGCCCAACAAGGGCGTCCGGGTCCGCGATCTGACCGCCGCCGACCTGCGGGAGAGCTACCCGGTCCGGGCGGGCCTGGAGCAGGTGGCCGCCGAACTGGCCGCCCCCGTCCTGGCCGCGGACGTCTCGGCCCTGGAGCCGGAGGTGGCCGCGCTGTACGAGGCGGACCGGGCCGGCGACGGCGAGGCGCAGGTGCGGCACACGGTGGCCTTCCACCGCGAGATCGTCAAGGCCGCGGGGAACTCCGTCCTGCTGCACACCTGGGAGTCGCTCGGCATCGAGGTGTGGACCACGCTCTCGATCCGCTGGCTGAGCCCGGAGCCGCGCACGCACGCGGAGGAGCACGCGGAGATCGTGGCGGCGTTCCGGCGGCGCGATCCCCGGATCGGGGAGCTGCTGCGGAACCACGTACTGAACTGCGCGCCCCGGGTCTGAACGGGCGTCCCCAAACTTTCTTGCATCCGGCATTGATCGATCATCGATCAAAGGCGTATGGTCTCCGCGGGACGTAAACCCCACCCTTGAACTGAGCCGCGCCATGACGCCCTGTCCTGTGACACGGCGCGGCTCAAGGGTGAGGACAGGACCTGTACGTCATCCGTTGCCCTGGCCGGCGCACGGGTCCTGTCCTCACTGTTCGCACGGCCCGCCATGATGTCCTCATGCGAGCGGCCCGGCTGATCAAGATGGTGTTGCTGCTCCAGTCCCGGCCCTCGATGACGGGTGCCGAGCTGGCGCGGCGGTTGGAGGTCTCCGAGCGGACGGTCGCGCGGGATGTGTCGGCGCTGTCGGAGGCCGGTGTCCCGGTCTACGCCGACCGTGGCCGCACCGGCGGCTACCGGCTCATCGGCGGCTACCGCACCAGCCTCACCGGCCTCGGACGCACCGAAGCCGAAGCGCTGTTCCTCTCCGGGGTGCCGTCCGCGCTGCGCGAGATGGGCCTGGCGGACGCCGCCTCGGCCGCCCGCCTCAAGGTCTCGGCGGCCCTGCTGCCGGAGCTGAGCGACGCCCCCACGAGCGCGGCACAGCGTTTCCACCTCGACGCCCCCGGCTGGTGGCAGCCCGCCGAACCCCCCGAGCTGCTGCCCGCGATCGCGGACGCCGTATGGGACGACCGGTGGATCACGGCCCGCTACCGGCGTTCGGACACCGAGGTGGAACGGGAGCTGGAACCGTACGGTCTCGTCCTGAAGGCGGGCGTCTGGTACCTGGCGGCCCGGACGGAGGGCCACCACCGCGTCTACCGGGTGGACCGCTTCACGGCGGTCGCCGTCGGCGAGAACCGTTTCCCGCGCGCGGACGACTTCGACCTGCCGGCCTTCTGGGACGAACGGGCGGCGCAGTTCAGCCGGTCGCTGCTGCGCGAACGGGTGGAACTGCGCCTGACACCCGACGGCGCCCGACGACTGCCGTACGTGACGGACCGGGGGGCCGCGAGCGAGGCACTCTCGGGGGCCGGCGCCCCGGACGGGCAGGAGCGGGTCACCGTTTCCCTGCCGGTCGAGAGCCTCGACGTCGCGTACGAACAGCTGCTCGCCCTCGGCCCGGAGGCGGAGATCCTGGGACCGCCGGCCTTGCGCGCGCGGTTCGCACGAGCGGCGGAGCGGGGGGCGGCGCTGTACGGGTGAGTCTGCGACGGCTTCCGACCCGTCTCGCCGCCCGTGGCGTCCGCACCTCCGCCGCACGGCGGTGTCCTCAATCGCCGGACGGGCTGCTGTGCTGTGTCCTCAATCGCCGGACGGGCTGAAATTCAGCCCGTCCGGCGATTGAGGACGCGTCCGCAGGGCGCCCGCCGCCGCAGGCGGCCACGACGACCGGTAGCCGAAGAGCCGCCGGCCACGGCTAGCGATACTCGTCCGCACTCGCCTCCTTCCCCCCGAAGACGACGTCCGCGAAGTACGCGAAACAGTCCGGACGAGAGCCATCCGTGTCGGTGAAGCCGTAGTCCTTGGCCAGCTCGCCGCTGGAGAGGGAGCGGCCGTTCCAGCGGGCTTTGTCCGGGTCCGCGGCGAGCGCGGCGACCCCGCGGCCGATGAACGCCGGGGACTCCGCGATGGCGAAGTGCGGGCTCTTCCCGATGGCGTCCCGCCAGGTCGCCTCGGTGACGCCGAAGTGGTCGAGCATCTGTTCCGAGCGCAGGAAGCCCGGAGTGATCGAGACGGCGGTGCCCCCGTACTCCGTCAGCTCCTGCGCGAGGCCGTACGCCATCCGGATCGGGGCGTTCTTGGCCAGGTCGTAGAAGAGGTTGCCGCGGTAGGTCTTGTTGAACTCGGCCGTCCCGTCCGTCACCTCGATCACCAGTCCCCCGGGCCGGCGGATCAGCAGCGGCAGCGCGTAGTGGCTGGTGACGGCGTGCGTCTCGACGGAGAGCCGCAGCATCCGCAGTCCCTTGTCCAGATCCACGTCCCACGCCTTGGTGTCGAACTCGATCAGGTGCTCGCCACCCCATACGTCGTTGACCAGCACATCGAGCCGGCCCTGCTCCGCGTCGATCCGCTCGACGAGCGCCCGGACCGCCTCGCGCTCCAGATGGTCGGTCGGTACGGCGATGCCGGTGCCGCCCGCCGCGGTCACCAGCTCGGCGGTGTCCTCGATGGTCTCCGGACGGTCCACCTCGCTGCGCCCTCCCCGGGTGCTGCGTCCCGTCACATAGACGGTGGCCCCCGCCCTGCCCAGCTCCACGGCCATCGCCCGGCCCGCTCCCCGCGTGGCGCCCGCGACGAGCGCGATCTTGCCCGTCAGCTCTCCGGCCTGCGCACTGTGCGACTGCACGTCCATCGGTCCTCTCGTTCCGCCGTTCTCCGTCAGGACAACTCTGACGGCTAAACCCGACATCTTCCGTCCTGATTTACCGCCGTCTTCTCCCGCGTACGAGCCGGACGTAACGACACGGCCGCATCCGCTCCGCTCCGCGTGCGCCGCCAGGTGCCAGGCCCGATGCTGGTGGCGTGATGGACGAGACGGAGTTCTGGGAGCTGGTCGACAGCGCGCGCGAGGCCGCCGACGGTGACGCCGAGGATCAGGCCGACCTGTTGGTCGAGCGGCTGGTGCAGCTCGACCCCGACCGTGTGGTGGACTTCGCCCGGCACTTCGAGGCGCGCTACAACCGTGCGTACCTCTGGGATCTGTGGGGCGCGGCCGCCGTGCTGCTGAACGGTGCGAGCGATGACGCGTTCGACTATTTCCGCTGCTGGCTCATCGGCCAGGGCCGCGAGGTCTTCGAGGGCGCGGTGCACGATCCGGACAATCTCGCCGACCTCCTCGACGACTTCGACGACGAGGTGGACGGTGACGCCGAGGACCTGGGGTACGCGGCGGACGAGGCGTACGAGCAGTTGACGGGGACCGAACCCCCGGACCTGGGCCTGCCGGACCCCCCGGCCGAGCCGCTGGGCTCGCCGTTCGACCTGGAGGACGAGTCGGTCCTGGAGGAACGGTTCCCCCGACTGTGGGACCGGTTCAGGGCCTAGCCCGTGTCCGGCGGATCTTCGGCTACCGCCCGGCTGTGCCGCCCGGCTGTGCCGCCCGGCGCCCTGCGGGCGCGTCCTCCATCTCCCCCAGCTACCGCGGGGAGGTACCCGGCCCGACAACAACAGGCAAGGTGGGCGTCATGCGGATCGCCATCACCGGTTCGACCGGGCTCATCGGCACGGCGCTCGTGCGCTCCCTGGAGGCCGACGGCCATCACGTCGTGCGGCTCGTAAGACGACCGCCACAGCGGGAGGGTGAGATCGGCTGGGATCCGAAGGGCGGCCGGGTCGACACCGACGGTCTCGCCGGGTGCGAGGCCGTGGTGCATCTGGCGGGTGCCGGCATCGGGGACCACCGCTGGACGGGTGCCTACAAGCGGGAGCTGCGCGACAGCCGGGTGCTGGGCACCGCCACGCTCGCCAAGGCCGTCGCCGCCCTCCCCAACCCGCCGCGCGTGCTGATCAGCGGCAGCGCGGTCGGTATCTACGGCGACACCGGGGACCGGGCCGTCGACGAGAGCGCGGCCCTGGGACACGGTTTTCTCGCGGACCTCTGCCGGGAGTGGGAGGCGGCGGCCGGCCCGGCCGCGGCGGCGGGCGTGCGGACGGTGTTCGCCCGCACCGGACTCGTCGTGTCGCGGGACGGCGGCGCGTGGGGGCGGCTCTTCCCGCTCTTCAAGCTGGGCCTCGGCGGACGGCTGGGGAGCGGCCGGCAGTACTGGAGCTTTATCGCCCTGCGGGACCACGTCGCCGCGCTGCGCCACCTTCTGGACACCCCCGGGCTGTCGGGGCCCGTCAATCTCACCGCGCCGACCCCGGTCACCAACCGCGAGGTGACGGCGGCCATGAGCCGGGTCCTGCGCCGCCCGACCCCGTTCGCCGTGCCCGCCGCCGCGCTCAAGCTGGCGCTGGGCGAGATGTCCTCGGATGTGCTGTCCAGTCAGCGGGTGCTGCCCCGGCGGCTGTCGGACTCCGGCTTCGACTTCGCCTTCCCCGGCATCGAGGGGGCGCTACGGGCGGCGCTGACGGCTCCCCGCTGACACCCCTGACCGGCCGACGGAGCCGGTACCTGGTGGAACACCGGCGCGGACCACCGGTGTGAGCCCGGGCGCGCCACGGCGTCCCGGCCACCGGGCCGGGCGGCGATCTGTGCACCGTGCGACCGCTGTGCGACCGTGCCCTGTTTGTGCGCGACTGTTATTGACCGAATTTCTCTCTACGGTCGAGGCAAACTCGCGCTTCCCCGCCGCCCGTTGAGGGCATCAGGCCCCCGAGTGAGCGGACCGATCCCGGGAGGGCACGTGCTCAGCAGCGCACGCGACACCGCACAGCACGCTGACGTCGTCATCGTGGGAGCCGGCCTCGCCGGGCTCTCGGCGGCGCATCAGCTCACCAGCGCCGGGGTGGCCGTCACGGTCCTGGAGGCCGCTCCTTATGTGGGCGGCCGGATGACGACCGATACCGTCGACGGCTTCCGGCTCGACCGCACGGGCCAGTTACTCAACACCTCCTTCCCCGAATTGCTGGCACCAGGCCTCGGCGCGCTCGCCCTGCGCCCCTTCACCCCCGGTGTGCTCGTCCACTCCGGAGGCCGCATCCAGCGCACCGGCGAACCCCGTGGCGCGCGGCGCGCGTTCACCACCGCGCGGGCCTTCGCGACGGCCGCCCGGGCGCCGCGCGGCGGCGGTCTCGACCAGGCCCGCCTCGGCGCGGCACTGGCCCGGCTCGCCACCTTGTCCACCAACCGGATGCTCGCCCGCCCCGACCGGCCCACCGCCGACACCCTCACCACCCGCGGCCTGCCGACCCGTACGGTCGAGGGCTTCCTGCGCCCCCTGCTCACCTCCCTGTTGTGCGACCCGGATCTGACGACCTCCAGCCGCTGCGCCGACCTCGTCCTGCGCGGCTACGCGCGGGGGCGGCTGTGTCTGCCGGCGGGCGGGGCGGACACCGTCCCGGCGCTGCTGGCGGCGGCGCTGCCGCCCGGCACGGTCCGCACGGGCATCCACGCCAAGGCCGCCTGCACCACGTCCGTCAGCACGGGCGGGCACGGGGAGATCGGCTGCCGCTCGGTGATCGTGGCCACCGGGGCCCGTGCCGCCGCCGAGCTGATCCCGGGCCTGCGGCTGCCCGGCTTCCACCCCGTGACGGTGCTGCACCACACGGCCGACGAACCGCCGCTGCGCGACGCGTCGCTCATCCTCACCACCGGCCGCGGCCCGGTCGCCCACACCATGGTCGCCAGCGAGGTGGACCCCTCCCGGGCCCCCGACGGCCGGCCGCTGATCACCTCGACCGTGCTCGGCGCGGCAGCCGGGCTGCCCACCGCCGAACTGGACCGGCGGGCCCGTGCCCAGCTGGCCCGCGTCTACGGCACGTCCACCGCGGGCTGGCGGCTGCTGGCCGCCCACCACGACCCCGACGCGGTCCCGGCCATGCCCGCACCCCACGACGTACGCCGCCCGGTGCGGATCCTGGACGGCCTGTACGTCTGCGGCGACCACCGCGACACGAGCACCGTCCAGGGCGCCCTGCACTCCGGCCGCCGTGCCGCGCATGCGGTACTGCGCGACTTCGGTATCCGCACGGACCTCGATGTCCACACCTTGCAGGTGGCGTAGCCCTAGGTTTGGCCGTCTTGCTAGGACGGGAGCGCCCTGCGGGCGCGTCCTCAAGCGCCGGACGGGCTGAAATGCAGCCCGTCCGGCGCTTGAGGACACCGCCGCGCAGCGGAGGTGAACCCACCACGGCGCGGGGGGAGACTCAGAGAGCCGCCACCTTCTCCCGATACGCCCGAGCCGGAGCGGCATCGCGATACGGCTCCAGGCGCCGTTCGAAGTCGCGGATGTACTCCAGGGCACGGACCGAGCGCATTTCGGCGCCCTGCTGGGCCGCCTCCACACCGAGCGCGCACGCTTGCTCCAGCTCCCCCAGCCCCAGCCGGGCCGAGGCCAGCACCACCTTGCAGAAGAGCCGGCTGCGGGCGTAGGACGTGCTGCGCAGCTGGAGCGAGCGCTCCGCGTGCTGCGCCGCCGCACGGTACTGCTGGAGATCGCGGTGGCTGTGGGCGAACTCGTCCGCCAGCTGCGCCTCGTCGAAGAACCGCGCCCAGTACGGCACGTCGTCGCCCGGCCGGGACGTCTCCAGCGCCCGTTCGGCCCGCGCGAGCGACGCCGAGCACGCCCGCACCTCACCGAGCACGCCGTGCCCGCGTGCCTCGACGGCGTGCAGCAGCGACTGGACGACCGGTGGCGCGCCCGAGCCCACACCCTGCTGCGCCACCCGCGCGAGCTGCACCGCCTCGCGCCCGTGCCCCAGGTACACGGCCTGCCGGCTCATGGTGACCAGCACATAGCTGCCGTAGGCCCGGTCGCCCGCCGCCTGGGCCAGCCGCAGTGCCTGGACGAAGTACCGCTGCGCCAGCCCGTGCGCCGCGATGTCGTACGACGTCCATCCCGCGAGCCGGGTGAGGTCCGCGGCCGCCGCGAACAGCCGCCGGCCGATGGCCTCCCCGTAGGTGCCCCGGAGCATGGGCTCGGCCTCGTGCTCCAGGTAGCGCACCAGGGCCTGCCGGGCGTGGCCGCCGCCATAGGCGTGGTCAAGGGTGCGGAACAGCTCGCCCACCGACCGCAGGGCCGCGATGTCGCCCATCGAGACCCGGCCGCCCGGGCCCCGCTCGGCGCTTCGCCGGACGGGCGGGGCACCCCGCGCCTGGAGCGGCACCCGGCCGGTCTCCGCCGCGGGCGGCGGGCCGCCGCGCGCCACGCGCTCGTCCGCCCGGCCGATCAGCCAGTCCCGGCTGGGCACCACCAGCCCGGCCGGGGTGAACGCGATCTTCCGTAGCTCGGTGTGGCTGCCGGAGTCCTTGCGCCAAAGCCCGCTGACGATGTCAATGGCCTCTTCGGGGGACGCGGCGAATTCAAGACCGGCGTACACCGGCGCACACGCGTCGAGCCCGAGATCCTGTGCGGACAGCCGTCGCCCGAGCCGCCGGGTGAAGACCTCGGCGATCAGCGCCGGGGTCGTACCGCGCGGCTGCTGTCCGCGTAGCCACCGGGTGACGGACGTCTTGTCGTAGCGCAGGTCAAGGCCGTGCTCCAGCCCTAACTGATCGACACGACGAGCGAGCCCCGCGTTGGAGAAGCCGGCCTCCGCGATGAGCGCGGCGAGCTGACGGTTGGGGATGCGCTGTGGGGGTCGTTCCGTCATCAGCCTGCCGGTCTCCCTGATCGCCCTTTGGAACGGCGTGAATTTAGCGTCGTCCGCCGCCCCGATCGCCACCTTCGCCCCGCATTCATCCGATCGTGTGAGGACAGATCAAATACGCCCGCAGGGCCGTCCGGGTTGATCTTTCCGGCGCTCCGGCCGCCCCTCGGAGTCGGCCGCCCGCCGGCTCGCCGGACGGTCGCCGTACAGTTGCGGGGGCGCGGGAAACGGCGCGGGAACACCGAGACAGACCACGCAAGGTTCGAAATGGTTCGAAGAGGAGCTGCCGTGAGTGAGCTGCGCTTTGTCCACCTGGGCTTCGGAGCGGACGCCGTCGAGTACCAGGAGGCCTGGCAGGAGCAGCGACGGGTGCACGCGGCCCGGTTCGCGGACGAGCTCCCGGACACCTGCCTGCTGCTGGAGCACCCGGCGGTCTACACCGCGGGACGGCGCACGGAGGACAGCGAGCGCCCCCTGGATGGCACCCCCGTGATCGATGTCGATCGTGGCGGAAAAATCACTTGGCACGGCCCCGGGCAGCTCGTCGGCTACCCGATCCTGAAGCTGCCCCGCCCGGTGGATGTCATCGCACACGTCCGGCGCCTGGAGGAGGCGCTGATCCGCACCTGTGCCGACTTCGGGCTGGAGACCACCCGGATCGAGGGCCGCAGCGGGGTGTGGGTGCTGGGTGACCCGGTGGCCGACCGGCCGGCCCTCGGCGGCCTCAGCCTGGACTTCGACCCGCGGCTGACGGACGAGGAGTTCGACCCCCGGCTGAACGGCCCGGAGTACGCCCCCTCCAACGCCGGCCAGCGCCGCGAGGACCGCAAGCTCGCCGCGATCGGCATCCGCATCGCCAAGGGTGTGACGATGCACGGCTTCTCGCTGAACTGTGACCCCGACAACACCTGGTTCGACCGGATCGTGCCCTGCGGCATCCGCGACGCGGGCGTGACCTCGCTCTCCAACGAGCTGGGCCGGCCGGTGCCGGTCACCGAGGTCCTGCCGGTGGTGGAGAAGCACCTGCGGGAGATCCTGGAGTCGGCGGAACCCCTGCCGCGGGCCGTGTGAGGACGGGGGGCGGGCCCCCTCGACGACCGCCCGGAGCGGCGGTCGGTGAACCCGCTGGGATCAGTCCGGGGAATGGTCCCCGGTCTCCCCGGGTTGCTCCGGACGTAAAGCCGCACAATTAACGGGCGTACCCTGGTGTCCGCCGAAGAATCGAACGCGCGTTAGCAGAAAGGGGCGCCGGACGTGTCCGCTGTCGCACCCGACGGACGCAAGATGCTGCGCCTGGAGGTCCGGAACAGCCAGACCCCCATCGAGCGCAAGCCCGAGTGGATCAAGACCCGGGCGAAGATGGGCCCCGAGTACACCAAGATGCAGAACCTCGTGAAGAGCGAGGGACTGCACACCGTGTGCCAGGAGGCCGGCTGTCCGAACATCTACGAATGCTGGGAGGACCGCGAGGCCACCTTCCTCATCGGCGGTGACCAGTGCACCCGGCGCTGTGACTTCTGCCAGATCGACACGGGCAAGCCGCAGGCCCTGGACCTGGACGAGCCCCGCCGCGTGGGCGAGTCCGTCGTCACCATGGACCTGAACTACGCCACCATCACCGGCGTCGCGCGCGACGACCTGGCGGACGGCGGAGCCTGGCTGTACGCGGAGACCGTGCGGCAGATCCACGCGATGACGGCGGAGCGCGAGGGCGGCCACACCAAGGTCGAGCTGCTCATCCCCGACTTCAACGCGGTGCCCGAGCAGCTCGCCGAGGTCTTCTCCGCGCGCCCCGAGGTGCTCGCCCACAACGTCGAGACGGTGCCGCGGATCTTCAAGCGCATCCGCCCCGGCTTCCGCTACGAGCGTTCGCTGGAGGTCATCACCAAGGCCCGCGAGGCGGGCCTGGTGACCAAGTCCAACCTGATCCTGGGCATGGGCGAGACCCGTGAGGAGGTCAGCGAGGCGCTGCGCGATCTGCACGAGGCGGGCTGCGAGCTGATCACCATCACCCAGTACCTGCGCCCCTCCCCCCGGCACCACCCCGTCGAGCGCTGGGTGAAGCCGCAGGAGTTCGTGGAGCTGAAGGACGAGGCCGACGCGATCGGCTACTCCGGTGTGATGTCCGGGCCGCTGGTCCGTTCCTCCTACCGCGCCGGCCGGCTCTTCCAGCAGGCCGTCGAGCGCCGCGCGGTCGTGGCGACGACGCAGGCCGGCTGACCGCCGGCCGGTCCCCGGCAGTGCCGTACAACGCGGCCCGCATCCCCCGCAAGAGCGCGGGGCGGTGCGGGCCGCGTCAACGTTTCATAGGCGTTTGACCAACAGGTCATCCGTTGGTAACACCGTTCGGTAACGATAGAAGCACATACAGCAGCACCCAGCCCCCCGCGCCTCATTCCTCACTTCCGCTCCCGAGGGGACTTCGCCGATGCAGGCCGCGACCGTACGCGCCGCTTCCGTACCGACCACCGCTCTTCCCAGCACGCTCCTGGCAGGGCCTCCGTCCGTCACCGGCGCCCTGCGCGCCCTGGAAGGGCTGCTGCTGCGCGGGGGCCAGCGCACCGCCCGCAGGAACGCCTGGACCGCGGTGCTCGAGGACCGCCGCCGGGCCAAGGACCGGCGGGAGGCTCAGCACGTCCTGGAGGCCGTGGCCGCCCCGGGTCCGCAAGCCACGTAAACTTCGCTACATGGCGAGGAAGGAAACATCCGAGAACCCTGGGCGACTGAAGCAGATCGCCCTGACCTACAAGATGACCAAGAAGGTCGACTCGAAGGTCGGTCTTGTCGTCGCGGCTGTGGGAATTGTCACCTTCGGTGTACTCCTCGCCATCGGCTTCTTGATCGACCACCCGGTCTACCTCGGCATCCTGGGCTTCCTGCTTGCCTTCCTCGCGATGGCGATCGTCTTCGGGCGACGGGCCGAGCGTGCTGCCTTCGGGCAGATGGAGGGCCAGCCGGGAGCGGCGGCGGCAGTGCTGGAGAACATCGGCCGCGGTTGGTCGACGACTCCGGCGGTGGCGATGAACCGCAACCAGGACGTCGTCCACCGTGCCGTCGGCAAGGCGGGCATCGTGCTCGTCGGCGAGGGCAACCCGAACCGGGTCAAGAGCCTGCTGGCGGCCGAGAAGAAGCGCATGGCGCGCATCGTCGCGGACACGCCGGTGCACGACGTGGTCGTGGGCGACGGCGAGGGCCAGGTGCCGCTCAAGAAGCTGCGCACCACGCTGCTCAAGCTGCCGCGAGTACTGCCGGGCGCGCAGGTGACGGTCGTGAACGACCGCCTCCGGGCGCTGGGCGATTTGATGAGCAACATGCCCATCCCCAAGGGTCCGATGCCCAAGGGCATGCGGATGCCGAAGGGCCGCTGAGGGTCCTAGGGCTTTACGCGAAGGGGCGGGGCGGAACCGAGAGGTTCCGCCCCGCCCCTTCGCGCTGTCTGCTGTTCCGGTCTTCTGCCCGGTCTTCTGCCCGGTCTTCTGCCCGGTCTTCTGTCCGGTCTTCTGTCCGGGATCAGATCCGCACCTGGACGGAACGGGCGAGCCGGTCGTGCAGCCCACGCGTGTCACGGTCCCAGATGACCGCCGGGACTACGATGGCAAGGAGGACGCTGCGCAGCAGCACCCGGGGCAGACCGAGCCGCCCGCCGTCCTCCGCGACGACCCGCAGGCCCAGCAGACGCTTCCCGGGAGTGCAGCCGACCGTCCCGACGGTGAGGAGGCTGAGCAGGAAGAAGATGAGCAGAGCCCAGTTGCCCGCCCGCTGGGGATCGCCGTTCGCGAGGAACGCGTAGGCGATGAGCATGCACAGTGCCCAGTCGATGAAGAGGGCCCCGAAACGCCGCCCGAGCGGGGCGACGGACCCGGATCCCTTCTCCGGCAGCCCGAGGCCCTCGCCCCGGTAGCCGAATTCGACGCCCATTTCCTCCGCGGCGGCGCGGGGACCCGAGAGCCACGAGCCGATTGCTTGCCTGTTGTCCACCCGTCCACGGTACTGCGACCGCATACGTTCCTTTCGGCCCGGGTCGCCCGTCAGCCTGTCCCCGCAGTGCGTCCCCGCAGTGAGAGGGCGTCGCTCCGGTTAACCTCGGCGAAACAAATGGGTCATGCTTGGGAAATCCCGTCTCTCTAGGGTCGGCCCCAGCGCGTCACCCGCACATGGACTGCGCCACCGAAGCAACCCCCGACCGCTCTCGGCCGGGCTAGGAGGAGTTGGATGTTCCAGAACGGCGACGACGCCAAGAAGTTCATCGCGGACGAGGACGTCAAGTTCGTCGACGTCCGCTTCTGCGACCTGCCCGGCGTGATGCAGCACTTCACGATCCCGGCGAAGGCGTTCGACCCGGCCGAGGAGCTGGCGTTCGACGGCTCGTCGATCCGCGGTTTCCAGGCCATCCACGAGTCCGACATGGCGCTTCGCGCGGACCTGTCGACCGCACGCCTCGACCCGTTCCGCAAGGACAAGACGCTCAACATCAACTTCTTCATCCACGACCCGATCACCGGCGAGCAGTACAGCCGTGACCCGCGGAACGTGGCGAAGAAGGCCGAGGCCTACCTCGCCTCCACCGGCATCGCCGACACGGCGTACTTCGGCCCCGAGGCCGAGTTCTACGTGTTCGACAACGTGCGCTTCGAGACCAGCGCGAACCAGTCCTTCTACCACATCGACTCCGAGGCCGGCGCCTGGAACACCGGTGCGGTGGAGAACAACCGCGGCTACAAGGTCCGCTACAAGGGCGGCTACTTCCCGGCCCCGCCGGTCGACCACTTCGCCGACCTGCGCGCCGAGATCTCCCTCGAGCTGGACGCGGCCGGCCTGCAGGTCGAGCGCCAGCACCACGAAGTCGGCACGGCCGGCCAGGCGGAGATCAACTACAAGTTCAACACGCTGCTCGCCGCGGCCGACGACCTGATGCTCTTCAAGTACATCGTGAAGAACGTCGCCTGGCGCAACGGCAAGACCGCGACCTTCATGCCGAAGCCGATCTTCGGCGACAACGGCTCGGGCATGCACGTCCACCAGTCGCTGTGGACCGGCGGCGAGCCGCTCTTCTACGACGAGCAGGGCTACGCGGGCCTCTCGGACACCGCCCGCTACTACATCGGCGGCATCCTCAAGCACGCCCCGTCGCTGCTGGCCTTCACCAACCCGACGGTGAACTCCTACCACCGCCTGGTCCCCGGCTTCGAGGCCCCGGTCAACATGGTCTACTCCCAGCGCAACCGCTCGGCCGCCATGCGCATCCCGATCACGGGCTCGAACCCGAAGGCCAAGCGCGTCGAGTTCCGCGCCCCGGACCCGTCCTCGAACCCCTACCTCGCCTTCTCGGCCCTGCTGCTCGCGGGCCTCGACGGCGTCAAGAACAAGATCGAGCCGGCCGAGCCGATCGACAAGGACCTCTACGAGCTCGCCCCCGACGAGCACGCGAGCGTCCCCCAGGTCCCGACCTCCCTCCCGGCGGTCCTCGAGGCCCTCGAGGCCGACAACGAGTACCTCCAGGCGGGCGGTGTCTTCACGTCCGACCTGATCGAGACGTGGATCGACTACAAGCGCACGAACGAAATCGCGCCGATGCAGCTGCGGCCGCACCCGCACGAGTTCGAGCTGTACTTCGACATCTAGGAGACGGGTCGGGTGCCCTGGGCGGGAGCGCTGTAAACAGGCTGTGACCTGCGGAAACTCTTTTCAGGAGTTCTCACTGTCACCGCTTGCTTTCCGCCCCCTTGTGCACCCGGTGCGCACCGCCCGGCCAAACCCCTGACCTGGCGTCAGACGTGACAGCGAGGGCCGCTACCCCACAGTCGGGGTAGCGGCCCTCGCTGCTTGGCCAGACTCTGGATGCGACGGCGGCCCTACTCCTAGTCATGGGTCGGTTTGGCGACCTGCAGCGATGGGCGCTGCAAGTCGCCGATCTGGCGATTACTGGCAAGGGGTACGACGGTCTTGATCGGGTGGCTGCGGACTGTGTGCGGACTGCGCGGCTGGCACTCATGCCGTCGGGAAAACCCGGTGCCGGTCTGGGAGCAGACGCATGGCGATGCGGTCCGTGCCTCGGCTGTCGCCTGGAGCAGCTACGGGTCCGGCCTGAGCTGCCAACTGAATCAGCCGACCGCCCGACCTGAGCGTGGGGATCTCACTGCCCGGGGAACTGGCGGCGGATAGCGCGGAGCGTCTGGTACGTGTGCCGAAGCATCAGATCAAGCATGCGGCTGGCTGCGCTGCGACGGTAGGGGTGCTGCGACCAAACAGCAGGCAGGACCACTCCCGCATAGAGCAGCAAGAACATGATGAGGAAGATCGTGCCGACCGGAGTGAATGTATCGATCACGAAGCCGATGCTCCGGCGTGTGGCGTCAATGAAGCGCATGCAGAGTCCTAGGCGAATCAGAACGTCTTGTCGGATGTGGCGGTCCGAACGCTCCCTGTCCAGTGCGGTGTTCAGCAGCCATGTCTGGCCAGTTGGACACAGCCGAGGTGATGGGGCTGGTCAGAGGCGTAGGCTCGTGGTGCATCAGGGGTGTGCGCTGGATAGACTGGACGGCAGGGGGGATGGATGGTCGTCACTGCAGGTTCCCCGTGTGGGGAGGATGCCTTCTTCGCAGACCTACGCCGACTAGGTGGTCTGTACCGCACCCGCCTTGCGCCATATCTACCTTTGAGAGCGTTGGCGCGGGCAGCCGGCATGCGCTCGCAGTCGACCGTGAGCGAATGGTTGCGTGGCAGCCGCTTTCCGCAGAACGTGGAAGCATTCACTGCAGCGGTAGCATCGCTACAAAGCACGGCTTCACGAGCGGGAATCGAGGTTCCCGCAGAGGACCGACCGCTGCTGGATCCAGGTGCATGGCGTGTTCGGTATCAAGAGGTCGCTGAGCGTAGAGCACAGACCGTGAGTATCGGGGTCAGGCGTGAACGTGCCGTGACCGCCTTGGCAGGTCATGACGCTATGGCGCGTATCGCAGCGCTGGCTGACCCTCCACGGGCTGTGATGCAGTGGCGTCCTCAGCAGCTTGGAGTCCACCCCGCGATCTCTGGGCCGACAGGCATTTCGGGCTCGTTGAGCCCATCCGACGGCGGCTTCGTTCTGCCGTCATACGTGGAGCGTCGACATGACCAGGCATTGCGTGCCTGTCTGGATAAGACTGCTAGTGGCCAAGATGCGATGTTCGTCGTGGTGCGTGGCGAGTCATGTACGGGAAAGACTCGTACGGCCTATGAAGCAGTACGCGCTTGCCTGTCCGACTGGGAATTGGTATTCCCGAAGGACTCTGAAAGCCTGTTGGAGATCCTGGCTGCTGACGCCCTGGGCGCGCAGACGATCGTTTGGTTGAACGAGGCTCAGGAATTCTTGTCGGGCCCGTTGGGTGAATCGGCAGCTGTGACTTTGAGGCGGCAGCTTGAACAAGATGTCCCTGTGGTGATCATTGCGACCCTCTGGCCAGCGCACTACCGCGCTTTGACCGACAGGCCGGAAAGCGGGGGGAACGACCCACATCGCCAAGCGCGGGCATTACTCTCCCAGGCAGCTCTCTTCAGCGTTCCCGACGTCTTTCGAGGTTCCGCCTTGCAGGCTGCGCGGTCCCGGGATGATTCGTCATTGCGCACCGCCATATGTACCAGCACAGGCGGTGCGATCACGCAGACTCTCGCGGCGGCACCCCAACTGGTCGACCGCTATGAACAATCAGATGGAGTTCCTGCCTGCTACGCAAAAGCTGTCATCACAGCAGCTATGGACGCCCGCCGTCTCGGGCATACCTCGCCATTGCCTGCCAGTTTCCTCGAGGCCGCGACTCCTGGTTATCTAACGGAAGCGCAGCGAGCCGCCGCTCCGTTTGACTGGTTTTCTCAGGCTATAACTTATGCGCGGACAGAAGTGATGGGAGTTGTGGCACCCCTTGGCGATGTGGCGAACCCGGGCGGTATGGGGTCACTTCCAAATGTATACCGACTAGCCGATTACCTAGACCATTATGCCCGCAGGCTGCGTCACCACCATTTTCCTCCGGCCTCATTCTGGGTCGCAGCGGAACAATACGCAGCCAGTCCTGCGGATCTTTATGGCCTGGCCAAGTCTGCAGATCGACGTGGTCGATTTCGCACAGCAGAGAGCTTCTTCTCACGTGCTGCTGCGGATGGCCATCCAGAGGCGTGGGCGGAGTTGGCGTATTTTCATCAGGATCGGTATCCCCTGAGAGAGGCCGAAAAGCTGGCATGGAAGGCTTTGAAAGTCGGCTTTCCTGACCCCCTGTTGAACCTGGCCCTGATGCATCAAGAAGAGGGAAGCCATGCGGAAGCAGAGCGACTGTCGCGGGCTGCCGCCGACACGGGGAATCCAGTGGCTCTGCTTGCACTGGCCCAGATGCCGAAGTATCTCGAAACTACGGAGGAAGCGGAACGGCTTGCAAGTGCTGCCGCTGATCTTGGTGAGGTGGAAGCCCTGACGCTGTGGGGTCGTCTTCGAATGCAGGCAGGGGACATCGAATCTGCAGATAAGCTATTCCAGCAGGCTATTTCCGCTGGAGATGCATCGGCCGCCTTTGAGTTGATGCAAATGTGGGAAAGGGCTGGCGACCGGGCGAAGGCAGAGAGCGCGGCACACCAGTCGGCAGACCTTGGTGATTATTTCGCGCTAGCAACACTTGCAGCCTTCCGTGTCGGTTCGGGGACGGGTTCCCGAGAAGATAATGAGCGACTAGCTCGAAGTGCTGCAGAATCCGTTGGCGCACAGTTATCTGGGGTATGGGATGCACCTTGGCATGTATATCAGGGGCGATGGCTTGCTCTTTCGGTCCTAGCGACATTGGCTGAAGAGGCGGAACACGGCTCAGGCGAAGAGGTATATCTGGAGGCAGCAGCGGAAGGCGACCTCTATGCCTTTAATCAATTGGGTCACTACAGGCGCGCCCTTGGCGACTTGTCCGGAGCTGAAAGGATCTACAAGAAGTCGGCTGAACTTGGTCATAACCAAGCACTAAGCGCCCTCGTATGGATGCGAGAGAAGGCTGGGGACATAGCTGGCGCCGAGGAAATCTGCCGAACTGCCGTAGATGCGGGACATGCGGGGACTCTCGGAAGGCTCGCTTCAGTCCTGGAAAAGAGGGATGGTCGGGAGCTCGGGGAACATCTGTTTATGTATGGCTTGGCTCTGGACGGATCCATAGCGACGGAATGGCAGCCACGCTCAGCCGAACCAGAATGGTGGGAATCAGTCATTGAAGGGGGTCGCTTCCAACAAGGGGGCTGAAGCGTGCCCGATGGTCGATGCGGACTTTTTACCTCCAACTGTCGAGGGATACCTGGGGGCCCCCGGCAAGGTACCCATGCAGAGCGCTGGCAGTGGTGTCCACGAACCTTTTGGGGAGGGCATCCGCGTTTACCCAGCGGACCTGGGCGTGCTTGCGTGGTTCGCGGTTCTCGGGCTCGCCGGTCCATTCGTGGGCGACGAAGACGACCGTGAGGAAGCCGTTGGGTGCCTCCACGCCCCAAGCGCTGTGGATGATGTGGGCGACCTTGAGCGTGTCCGGCTTCACGGTCAGACCGGTCTCCTCGTACAGCTCACGTACGGCCGTCTCGGTGATCGGTTCCCCCGGCTCGCTCTTGCCGACGGGGAGGTCCCACATGCCCTGGGCGAACTTGGCGTTCTGGCTGCGCTGGAGGAGGACGACGCGGTTGGTGGCCTTGTCGTGGACGATGACGGCGGCGACCAGCAGGGTCATGGATTCCAGGGCGGGCTTGAGTGCCGTGGACTGGTCATCGGTTGTCGGCTGAGCCACGGGGGTCCCTTCGTCGGCCGGGTTGGTGGGCATGTTAGGCGAGCGCCTCCCGGGCGCGACGGGCGAGTTCAGCGGCGCCGGGCACTTTCCGCCGCTGATAGACCGCCAGGGTTGATCGGATGGAGGTGATCGCCTTGCGAGTGCGGTCGGAGGTCATGCCCGCCATCAACGTGAGGGCCTCGTTCCAGGCGGCGACGGCCTCATCAGCGCGGGCCTGGGCGGCGAGGCTATCGCCGAGGTCGGCGTAGGTGAGGGCGTGGACACGCTTGTACTTCTCGGGGTCCCAGCGGACGAGCGCGTCGCGGTGCTGCTGCTCGGTGCCGACGTGATCGGCGAGGTCTGTGAGCGTACGGGCCGTGTGGCTGGCGACGGTACCGGCGGCTGGCCCACTGACGACGGAGAAGCTGGGCTGTGGGCAGTCGTCGCGGAGCAGGGCGTCCTCGGCGGCGAGCAGGGCGCGGGCCGCTGCGGGCCTCTCGTGGACTGCGGCGAAGGCGCGGGCGTGAGTGATGTGGAGCAGTGCCTCGGTCTGGCCGTCGACGTGGCCGAGGCCGCGGCTGAGGGCTCCTTCGACGAGGTCGACGCAGTGGTGGGGCTGCTTGAGGCTGAGGGCCTGGTGAGCGAGGGCGCGCATCATGCAGGCGGCGTGGCCGTGCGGGTCGGCTTCGCAGGCGAGCTGGTAGCCGACTTGGTAGTAACGCTGGGCGGCACCTTCCTGGCCGAGGTCGTGGTGCTTCCAGCCCGCGAGGTAAGCCAGCTCGGCGACGGCGCCGAAGGCGGCGCGGCGTAAGGCGTCGGAGGGGAAGCGGGCGCGGAGCATCGGGGAGGCGGTGTCGGCGAGGTAGGCGGTGACGGTGGTGAGCCCGTGACCACCGCCCAGGCGTTCGTCGGCCACACTGAATGCGGCGGTGATCTGGCGAACCACCTCGACGTCCTCTGCCCCGACCAGGGACCTACCGGTGCGTGCGCGAAGCATGCGGGACGCCGCCTCGTGGTCGTAGGCCAGGGGCATCGCCACGCCCGCGGTGGTGAAGGCGGCCACGGCCAGGAAGCGGCGTCGCTCGACGTCGGCGCGGCCGAGGTCGGTGGCTGTGACGACGGGATCGGGGTCGTCGGGAACAGTGGCTTCGGGGTGGCGCAGGCCGATCTCGGTGAGGGTGATGGTGCGGCCGGCCCTGCGTGAGAGAGCTTCCGCCAGGTAGTGGCCGGTCTGACCAGTGGGCTGCCGCGTGCCATTCACCCAGTGGGAGATCGCCGACTTGTTCGTGTGGATGATCTCGCCGTTCTCCGCAGCGATCCGGCGCACATCCTTGGCCAGCGCTTCGTACGTACAGCCGATCGCGTCAATGACCTCGCGCAGACGGATATTGGGTCTGTTGGTTGCTGCCATGACCTCCCCCGCCCTGGGGCTGTAAACCACGTATACCGCTTGGCCTCGCTCTCACCGTACCCACTATGCGTGACGGCCGGTTCACTTAATCGCAGCCGCCCGGAAGTGCCCGAAGGCAATCCCGGCTCTCCCCCTTGATCCCGGCATCCCCCTCAAGCTCCGTGCTTTCGCCATGCCGACAGCCCGTTGCATCCCTTCCCCCAAAGGAGACGACAGTGACGTACAAGTCCCGTACGGCCAGCGGCAGGAAGCCCCTTGGCGACTGGCTGAGCGTGTCGTTCGGCTGGGTGTGGGCTTTCAACACGCTCTCGGTCGCGACGTCATGGCCAGAGGGTCACTGAGATGGCGGGATCATTGAGCGCCGTCCCGGCGACCGCGGCCGTCTTCGCCTACGCGGACCAGCAGATCGAACAGGCCGCGGCCGAGTTGTGGCCAGGCGCCGAAGTGCGGCTCGGCCAGCACACGCCGAGCGTGACGACCTACGTCCGGCGCCTGACGCTGAACGGCCAACCCCTATACGCGAAGGTCTCGCTGCTAGGGCTGTCACTGGTGTCGGTGCTGCGGGGCACCGCCGGGAACTGGGCCACGGTCCGGGCGACCCAGGCCGCCTACCGGGGATCGCCGGGGACACTGCTGGAGCGGGAAGCGAAAGCCCTGGCCATCCTGGGCGACGAAGCCGGAGTGCTGGCCTGCCCGGTTACCGGGTACCACGGTGGAGTGCTGTTCACCGAGCCGGTGGCGGGGCCAACACTGGCCGACCTGCTGGCCAAAGAGCCGCACCGCACAGGCGAGCTGATGACCCGCGTTCTGGTCGAACTGGCGGGCCTCCAGCGGCCCGCCGTTGCCCGGGCCGTCGATGAGTCAGCGATCACCGAACGCGGCATCGGCTCCACCTTCCAACGCAAGTTCAACGGCATCAGCAGCTCCACTTACCTGCGCCAAGCCGGTGACACGGGCGAGATGCTGGCCCCCGTCGTCGGCCGGCTCCGGCATCTTCGGCCGGCTCCGGCGGCCGGGAGGCGGCCAGTGGTCTACGGCGACCTGAAGCCCGATCACGCAATCTTCCCCGACGGCCCCGATGGCCGTCCGGTCTTCCTCGACCCCGGCCTGGCCCGGGGGCGGCCCCAGACGGATGTGGCGAAGCTGGTCTCGCGAACCGTGCTGAACCTGATCGCATCCCCGCCGGACCGGGCCGCGGCCGACGCGACGACCGCCGGCATCGGGGTGTTCGCCGACGTGATGACGGCCGACCTGAGTCCCGACGAACGGGCCGCATGGGTCAAGCACCTGGTGGTGCTGTGGCTGATGGACACCACCAACATCCTCAGCACCTACCTGACCAGTCCGGCCGATCTGCCACTGCCCGAACACGCCGACAAAATCACCCGGCGGACAAAGGCGGTGGTCACCCTCCTCGACCGCGCCACCGCCCACCTCGTCGTCGGTACGGACCCGCGGACAGTATGGCGGCGGGCCCTGACCGACGCGGCGAAGGCGGCGGACCGGTGACGGCGTCGGCTGGTTGTATCGGGGTCATCGGTGCCGGGGCCGTCGGCCAGAGTGTGGCCATGCTGCTGACGGCTGCCGGCTGGTGCGAGTCCGTCCGCATCGTCTCCCGCACGGGCGTCTCGGCACAGGCCCTGGTGACCGATCTGGAGGACATGTGCCAGGTCACCGCCTCCCCCGTCCGGGCGGTTCACGCGGCGGATGCCGGTCAACTCGTCTCCTGCGAGGCGATCGTGGTCTGCCCCAGGGCCGACTTCACCAACACCGCCCGCACAGACGTCCGGATGGCCGGGCTGAACGCGAACGCCCCCGTCATCGCGGACCTGGCCCGGAGACTGGCCCACTACCAAGGACTGGTGGTTGTGGTGACCAACCCGGTCGACCTCATGGCCCGGCTCTTCGCCGAGGTCTCCGGCTGTACCCGCGTCTACGGGGTCGGCTCGAACACCGACACCGCCCGCTACCGCCTCGCCCTCGCCCGCCTTCTGGACGTGCCCCCGTCAGCCGTGGATGGTCACGTGATCGGCGAGCACGGTGACCAGGCGGTGGCGTGCGCATCGGCCACCCGCGTCGGCGGCCTGCCCGTGCCGGTGCCGCTGCGACAGGTCCGCGACGAGCTGGCAGAGCGGCCCCGGCGAATCAACACGGGCCTCGGTCGAACACGCTGCGGCCCCGCCGGAGCGGTGATCGCTGCCCTCCGTGCCGGCTTGGGCCTGAACGACATGGTGGTGGAGCTGTCCGTCAACCACGAGGGCCGGTGGATGGGAATTCCGTTGCGCTTCACCGCCGGAACCCCGACCGTGTGCCTCCCCCGGCTGGACGCCGCCGAGGCCCGTCAGCTGGTAGCCGCCGACGCCAAGCTCCGTGATGCCTACGAGCCCCTGGCCCGCCTGCACATCCCCGCGCAACCCCGGCAGAAGGAGAAGACCGCAGTGCCCCAGACCGCTGTCCGTATCGCCACGGCCGCCCAGGCCGCAACCGTAACCAGCAACAGCCCGGTGGTCACAGACTGGGCTCTTCGCTACTTCGGCCCCTGGTGGAATGCCACCAGCACTGCCCCGGACGCCGACGCAGCAGTGATCGCCGACGTGAACCCCGACCGAGTCACCAAGGCCGCTCAGCGCGTGGCCGACCGCTCCCACAAGGAGACCGTCTACGCGAACTCGACCATGCACGTCGACCGAGACAACGACGGCACGGTGGCCGCCTCCCAGCCCGACGACAAGCTGGTCTACCGAGTCGAGCCCGGCGGCCCCCTGCGCATCTACGGATGCGAAGACGTTCCCGTCGCCCTGGCCGCCGCACGGCTCGCCCGCGAGGTCGTCCGCGGGCAGCTCTTGGCGGACGGCTGGTCGATCCTGCACGCCTCCGCCGTCGTCCGTGACGGGCAGACCGTACTGACCCTGGGTGGCAAAGGCGCGGGGAAGACCACTACCGCCCTTCTCCTGGCCCGCGCCGGCTGGCATCTACTGGCCAACGACCGCGTCTTCATCCGCCGCGAGGACGACCGGCTGCGGGTCCTGCCCTGGCCCTCGGCCGCCGCCATCGGCCTCGGCCTCCTCGACGCCCTCGGCTGGTACGACCAGGTCCGCGAACGCGTCCAGCGCGGCGAACAGCTCCACCCCACCCAGCACCGGAAAGTCACCGACGCTCTCCACTCCGGCAGCCGCACACCCCTGTGGAACGAGTCCGGCAAGGAACTCAAGCCCCAGTTCTTCCCCGACCAGCTGCACACCTGGCTCGGCCTGACCCTGGCCACCGAAGGACACGCCGCCCGCATCCTCTTTCCCGAGATCACCCCCGGCGCCGCGCCCGCCCTCCTCGACGAGGACCGAAGTGTAGGACCCGGCGACTTCTTCACCGCCGGTACCGAAGACCGCTACCCCGACGTCTTCAACCTCCTGTCCGCCGACATCCCCGCCTCTAAGCCCCTGCTCGAACTCCTCGGCCAGCTTCCCCGGCACGTCCTGGCCCTTGGACACGACGTGAAGGCGAACTCCGACTTGCTCACGCAGGTCACAGGCTGAACGCCGCGAACTTGCCGTGTGAGTGGCCGGTTCGCGGGGAGAGCGGTCCAGTGGCCGTCATGCATCGCCCGCCCCGACACCCGGCGCGATTCCTAGTGCTCCGATATTTTCGTCGCGTGACTGAGACTCCGTACGGCATCGGCCAGGGGCCGACGATCAGGGTGAGCCTTTCGCTTCCCGAGGGCACCGCTGAAGCCGTCAGGCAACGGGTGGGCAGGCGCGAGTTCTCCGCGTTCCTCGCGGCGGTAGCCGAGCGGGAGCTGCGAGGTCGGATCCTGGACGAGTACTTGGCTGACTATGAGCGCCGCGAGGGGCCAGTTTCGTCAGGGGAGCAGGCACTCGCGCGGCAGATCTTCGACGAGGTGTTCACCGCGGGAAGGTGAGTGACCCGCCCACCACCGCCGCGCGGCGGAGCCCTCAAGTGCCGGACGAGCCGGGATGGGCCGAGGCCGGCCGCATCGGGCTCGTCCGCAAGGCGCGCGTCGTCGTAGGCGCGGCGTCATCCGCGCGACGGCCGCCCGCCCCGTCATCGGTCGCAGGCGACTCCGTCGCCGTCGCGGTCCAGGCCCGGGCGGTAGCCCGGTTCACCGCGGTGGATCGGGGCCGCTCCGGCGGCGCGTGCCGCCGTGCAGTTGCCGTAGTAGGCGGCGCCGCCCCCGGACGAGCCGCCTGACGTACCGCCCGCGCCGTCGTCGGTCGGCCGGGTCGGTTCCGTCTGCGGTTCCTCCGGATAGTCGTCGCCGCAGGCGTGCCCGTCGCCGTCGGGGTCGAGCGCCGAACGGTAGCCCCGGTGCTCGTCGCGTGTCAGGCCCGCGTCGCGCGGTACCCCGCCCTGCCACGCCGCCGCGCATGACGTCCAGCGCCTGTCCTCGGGCCGCACCAGCGGCTTCGGCTTCGGGCTCGCGGTCGGCGTTGGCGAAGGGGACGGCGAGGAGGAAGGGAGCGGGGACGGGGACGGCTCCGGCGTCGAGGAACGCGTCGGGCTCCCGCTCGGCTTCGCCATCGCCGTCACCCGCTTCGGGGCCGCGTCCGGCTTCCCCTTCTCGGCCGGTGGGTCGGACGTGAGCAGCAGCGCGAACCACAGGAGTGACAGAACCGTCGCGATGGTCTTCTTGCGGCGCGGCCAGCGGCTCAGCCACACCCATAAGACCCCCACGGGCGGCAGGAAGAAGAGCAGGCAGACGATCAGCGCCGGGTGCTGCCACTTCGGCCGGGGCCCGGGCGGTGGCACGGCGTACGGATGCGGGTAAGGCTGTGGCACGGTGGTTCTCCCCCTGTGGCGCGGGTGCCTGCGCATCGGGTCCCGCACGCTACCCCCGCGGCGCGGCCGTCCGAGGGGATTGGCGGGTTGTTCACCCGGGGCCGTGCGCCGCCGGAGGCAGCTTCGTCATTCCCGCCCGGATCGCCGACGTGCCGCGCATGATGGGGGCATGCGCCCCCGCCACGCCCTGATGTTCCTCGCCGTGACGGCGTTGCTCACGCTGACCGCCTGCGAGAGCGGCGACACCGCCGACAAGCCCGCACACGCCGGAGAAAGCCGTGGCAAGAACGACGGCGGCACGGCCGTGCTGCCGGACCTCGTCGGCAAGGGGCTCCAGTCCGCACAGGACCAGGCTCAGGCCGCGGGCTTTCACCGCCTCGCCTCGCATGACGCGCTCGGCCGTGGGCGCATGCAGGCCTTCGACCGGAACTGGAAGGTCTGCTCGCAGACCCCCGCACCCGGTACCGCCCCGACGGACACCAAGGTGGACTTCGCAGCGGTGAAGCTCACCGAGGACTGCCCGGCGAAGGGCGACTCGGGTGGGCGCGGACCCGCCAAGGCCGGGGGCACGATGCCCGCGTTCACGGGGAAGTCCGTCAAGGTCGCCCGGCAGGCTCTCGACAGCTCGACGAGTCTCACGGTGAAGGACGCCTCCGGCAGCGGCCGCATGGTCCTGGTCGAGTCCAACTGGCAGGTGTGCGGACAGGATCCGAAGGCGGGCACGAAGCTGGACGGGCAGCCCGTGCGGCTCGACGCGGTGAAGTTCGGCGAGGGGTGCCCTTGAGCAAGGGCACCCCGTCCTGGGCCAGCGAGCAGGTCGTAACCGTGGACGGCTTCGGGTACGTCTACCGCGGACTCTGTCGCGACCACCAAATGACCAGCGAGAGTCGGAGCCTTTTGTCATCCTGGGTGGGGTCAACGCGGCAGCCAAGGGTTCTGTGAGGTTCGCATGGCCAACGAAGGCATGGTCGTTTCGGGGAAGCGCATTCATGGCTGAGCCGGGGCACTCGTTCGCTGTCTCGTCCGGTAACGGGAGCATCGCGGGGGCAGGTATCTTCACTGGAATCGCCTCCACGGGTGCGTACGCCACCATCGTGCAGCAGCAGGCCGATCGCGCAACTTTCCTCCCCGCAGAAGCCTTCACGCCCATGGGCGAGGTGGCGGCCCCTGCGGGATTGTTCCGACTGCCCGGGCGGCCGAGCCCATTTGTAGGGCGGTCGGCCGAACTGCGAGAACTGGACATGGGGCATGCGGAGTCGAGTGGCGTCACCGCGCATGTCATTCACGGCCTGGGCGGCATGGGCAAGAGCGTCCTGGCCGCACACTGGGCATCCGGCCGGGCGGAATCCTGTCATCCCGTCTGGTGGATCAACGCGGAGAGCCAGGCCGGCATCGACACGGGGCTCGCGGAGCTGGCTCAGGCCCTCCAGCCCGCCTTGCACAGCGTACTCACGATGGACGCCCTCGCCCAACGGGGCCGGCAGTGGCTGGCCACTCACAGTGGCTGGCTGATCGTTCTGGACAACGTCAGCTCTCCGACCGACGTCGCCCCATTGCTTGCCCTGCCGACGAGCGGCCATTTTCTGATCACCAGCAGACGTGCGACCGGATGGCAGGAATCGACGAGGGTCCTGCGCCTGGATCCACCAACTCAGCAGGAAGCAAAGTCACTGCTTACGAAGTTTCTCGGCGCTTCCGCCTTGCCATCCGAGGGCAGTGTCGCCGAGTTATGCAGCGAGTTGGGGTGTTTACCGCTGGGTCTGACTCAAGCCGGTGCCTACATCGCCGAGACGGGAATCAGTGTCGGGGACTACTTGGGGCGGCTGGCCGATTACCCGGCCGAGATGTATCGGCAGGCCGCCGAGGGCAGCGCTCCGGAACGAACGGTGGCCAGAGTCTGGCGCGTCACCCTCGACCGGCTCACCGAGACGTCCCCTCTGGCAGTCACTGTGTTAAGGATCCTCGCTTGGTATGACTCAGTGGATATACCGCGAGATGTCCTGATGGGGGTGGACGGAACTCTAGAAGCGGCTGAAGGTCAGTTCTACGGGCCTGTTGATGTGGACACCGCCGTCGGGCGATTGGCCGCCTACAACATGATCACTGTTGGCAGCGCTACCCGGGCTCTGACCGTGCACAAGCTTGTTCAGGACGTATCTCGTACCTCCGACCCCGAGGACCCTCACCGCGTACCCGAAGCGGTGCGATGGGGCAGGAATCTAGCCGTCGCGCATTTAGCGGCCTCTCTTCCCTTGGACTGGGGCGATCCCGCAGGGTGGCCGACTTGGACTGCGTACCTGCCTCATATCACGGTGTTGGCGCTTCGTCTGCGGGCCGAAGCCGACGACGACTCCATCACCACCCTTAACGCGCTCATCCTGTGCAGAGCCGGCCTCTTCCTCCAGTCTCAGGGGCATGTCTCCCATGCCTCCGCGTACCTGACCAGCGCGGGAGCCGATTTGGAGCGTATTCGTGGTCCCGAAGACCGCCAGACCATGGCCTGCCTTCGCTACCTTGCCGACAATCACCAGACGGCCGGGCTGGTGCACCAGTCGATCGCCCTCTACCGGCATGTCCTGACAGTCGTCGAAGCGACACAAGGACCCAACGGAAAAGAAGCCCTAGCCATCCGCAACAATCTCGCCCGCGCACTCCAGCAGGTAGGGAGGCTCGGCGAGGCATTGCGGCTGCTGGAGCGGACCTTCGCTGATGCCGTTCTCACACTCGGCACCGAGCATCAGCTGACCGGAAGCGTGCGGAGCAATCTCGCCGGAGCACTTATGGTGTCGGGAGCGGGAGACCGGGCGATTCCGCTGCTCCAGCACACTTTCGAGAGTCGACTTCGGAGGCTGGGCCCTGATGACTGCGCCACGCTGACGGCCCAGAACGCCCTGGCCATGGCATTCCTCAGCAAGGGAGACGCTGCCTGCGCCCAGCCTCTCTTTCTGCATGTTTCCTCTGCTCGGAAGAAGATCCTTGGGATCAATCATCCGGACACACTTGGGGCGCAGGGACATTTGGCTGCGTCCCAAGTGATGCTGGGAGAACTACACAACGCTCTCCCTCTGTTCGAAGAAACTACGGCCCGTACCGAACGGGTCCTCGGGGTGGACCACCCTGATCGTCTGGCTTCCTGCTACAACCTGGCCCTCGCCTATCTGGCCGACGGGCAGACGGCCCGGGCTGCGGGGCTACTCCAGCAGAACGTCCGAGACGCCGATCGCGTCTTCGGGAAGGAACACACTTCCACGTTCCTGGCCCGCAGGACTCTCGGCGTCGTATACCAGAAGGCGGGAAACGTGGGCCGTGCCATCCGTCTTCAAGAGCAGAATCTCTCGGAGGCATCACGGGTTCTCGGCCAGGACCATCCGGAGACGGTGGCGATCCGATCCTGTCTGGCCCATGCCTACCAAACCCCTGGGCAGTTGGCGAAGTCCGTTCCCTTCTTCGAAAGGGCATCGGTCGACATGGAGCGGGCCAAAGGCCCTGATCACCCCGATGCCCTCGTCTACCGGGCCAACCTCGGCACCGCTCATCTGGTGTCCGGGTCACCCCGCCCCGCAGTCGCCGTCCTGGAGCGCGCGCTCGCGGATCGTGAACGCGTATCGGGGCCCAGCCACCCGGAGACCTTGGTCATCCGCGGCAATTTGGCCACTGCACACCTTGCTCTCGCAAACGCGCGGCGGGCGATTCACCTGTACGAACAGAACGTCGCGCTCCGGGAGGATGAGCTAGGGCCTGAGCACCCGGACACCCAGAAAGCCCGCCAACGGCTCGCGTACGCCAAGAGCGTCCTGCTGTCCCCTTCATAGCCGGGCCCCCTGCTTCTCCCTCTCGCAGCAAGGGGTCGGCTTCCCTCCGTGTCCCGTCACAAAGCTGTCAGCACTCCTCGCGCGGGATGAGCGAGCGCACCATGCGGCAGGTCGTGTTGGAGGGCGTGTGCACGCCGATCTTGGCCGCGACCCTGCGGATCCTGCGGTTGTCCGCCTGCTCGGGGCGGTACACGCCGGAGTGGAGCAGGGCGATGGCCAGACGCATCGCCTTCAGCCGACGGTTGTGCGTCTCGTACCACCCGCGCGGGTGCCCGGCGGGCAGGCGCTTCTTGGGCAGGGTGGGGACACTGGGCAGGTGGGGAAGTGGGGTGGCTATGGGCATCGGCTTCCTCCCGGCAGGGGGCGTGTGCGCCCTTACTCAACTCCCCCCATTTTACTGCCGACCACTGACAATCGCCCCAGCTCAGACGGTATTTCATGGCCTTCGCGATACGGTGGCCGGCATGGAGATCTGGATCAATCCCGCCTGTTCGAAGTGCCGTGGCGCCATCGAGCTGCTCGACGCCGAGGGGGCCGGTTACACCGTCCGCCGCTACCTCGACGACGTACCCGACGAGGACGAGATCCGTGCCGTCCTCGACCGGCTCGGACTCGAGCCGTGGGACATCACGCGGACGCAGGAGGCCGAGGCGAAGGAACTCGGTCTGAAGGACTGGCCGCGCGAGGCCGCGGAGCGGGGGCGGTGGGTTGCGGCACTCGCGCGGCATCCGAAGCTCATCCAGCGGCCGATCATCACCGCCGACGACGGCTCGGCGGTGGTGGCGCGCACCGAGGAGGCGGTACGGGAGGCGTTGTCCCGGACCGCACGCTGAACCAACGTTGAGGCCGCGTCGAGCCGCGTTGAGGCCGCGTTGAGGCCTTGAGGGGTCACAGAGCCCTTCGGTAGCGGATCTCGGTGAGTTCCACCTCGCCGTACGGATCGCCGCGCACCGCCCCGTCGGCCGTGTAGCCCGCCGTTTCGTAGAAGCGGCGGGCGCGCGGGTTGTCGCGGAGCACCCACAGCAGGAGGGTGCCGAAGCGGCGGTCCGCCGCGTGCTCGTGCACCGCGTGGAGCAGGAGGCGGCCCACGCCCGTGCCGATCAGGTCGGGGCGGACGTAGAGGGCGTACAACTCCCCCGCCGGGCCCGGATCCCGGGTCGCACCCCGGTACGGGCCGAGGCTCGCCCAGCCGACCGGGCCGGCGCTGTCGTCGACGGCCACCAGATCCAGCCCCGTGCGGTCCGGCCGCGCGAACCATTCCGCACGCTGCCGGGCGTCGTCCTCGACCGTCATCGCGTCCAGATACGACTGCGGGACCACGCCCGCGTACGCCGTCTGCCATCCCGTCACCCGGATCCCGGAGACGGCTTCTATATCCGCTTCCGTCATCTCTCGCACACGCACCATCAGAACACCGTAGCCCTCGCGAAACGGGCTGTCGCCCGATTGATGATGCCCCGGTACCCATTCCGTGACGGAATGATGACCACCCCCATTTCCGACCCTTTCCCGTGTTTGTCTCGATGGGGCAAGAGGCGTACGAGTTGCACGGATTGGGCAGCCACATGACGGAAAAGGGAAACAACAAAATCCGGGGGGTACGAATGAAGCGTGCGGGGCTGATCGTGTCCGCGTCGGTGATCGCGGCCGCGCTCACGGGCGTGGCCGCCCTCTCCGTCCATGCCTCGGCGGGCGCCGCCGAGAGCCGTCGTCCCTCCGGTCCCGCGCCGCTGCGGACCGCCGAGCCCGGCCAGACCTCCACGCCGGACCCGTCGCTGCCCGCGCCGAAGGTGAACATGGACCTCGTCCACGAGGCCGAGGGCAGCGGCAAGGTCGTCAACATCACCATCGACGACGGGCCCGACCCCAAGTGGACCCCGAAGGCCCTGGAGCTGCTCGCGCGATACGGCGTCAAGGCCACCTTCTGCGTCACCGGCCCGAACGCCGAAGCTCACCCGGATCTGATCAAGAAGATCGTCGCGGCGGGGCACCGGCTCTGCGACCACTCCGTCCACCACGACGTCGCCATGGACAAGAAGTCCGTCGCGTACCAGTCGAAGGAGATCCTCGACGCGAAGAGGATGATCGACGCGGCCTCCGGCAACGAGAGGATCTGGTATTACCGTGCCCCCGGCGGCGCGTTCACGCCCGCGAGCCGGCAGATCGCCGCCGCGTACGGCATGCGCAGTCTGGGCTGGAGCGTCGACCCCAGCGACTACAAGCGGCCCGGCACCCAGAGCATCGTCCGGTCCGTGAAGGAGCAGCTGCCCAACGGGCCCACCGTGCTGCTCCACGACGGGGGCGGGGACCGTTCGCAGTCCATGGAAGCGCTGGAGCAGTTGCTGCCCTGGTTCAAGCAGGAGGGGTACGGGTTCAGCTTTCCCAAGACGTAGCGGCGGGACGTAACGCGCGGGGCGTTGCGGCGGGGCGCGTGTGGGGAAAAGGTGAGCGATGTGATGCCGAGGGGAATTCGACGGCTTCCATAGGCGAATTGATCACCTGGGAGTCATCCGGAAGTAAGTGCGGCTGATGGGATGTCGACGGCTCGACATCCCATCCGCATCCCTCCACACCCTCCGCATCCCCGCCCCGCCCAGGGTCCCCACCCCACAGGGAGACGCAGTGCCGCTCATGAAGCCCTCCTTCCCCGCCCTCGCCACCGTTCTCGCCTCGGCCGCGCTCGTCGTGTCCCTGCCCCGGCCGGCTCAGGCCGCCGCTCCGGCGGACGCTGCCGTGCCGGCGCTGAAGGTGCTCACTTACAACACCTTCCTGTTCGACAAGGGCCTTTACCCGAACTGGGGCCAGGGCCACCGGGCCAAGGCGATACCCGCCGCCGGCTTCTTCCAGGGCAATGACGTCGTGGTGCTCCAGGAGGCGTTCGACAACGGCGCCTCGGACGCGCTCAAGGCCGAGGCGGCCAACCGCTACCCGTACCAGACCCCGGTCGTCGGACGGAGCAGGGACGGCTGGGACGCCACCGGTGGCACGTACTCGGCGACCACGCCGGAGGACGGCGGGGTGACGGTGCTCAGCAAGTGGCCGATCGTCCGCAAGGAGCAGGTCGTCTTCAACGACGCCTGCGGTGCCGACTGGTGGTCCAACAAGGGTTTCGCGTATGTGGTGTTGAATGTCAACGGGACGAAGGTGCACCTGGTCGGCACGCATACGCAGTCGACGGACGGCGGCTGCGGGGCGGGCGAGGCGGCCGCCGACCGTGCGAAGCAGTTCCGGCAGATCGACGCGTTCCTGGACGCGAAGAGGATTCCGGCGAACGAACAGGTCATGGTCGCGGGTGACTTGAACGTGGACTCGCACAGCGCGGAATACGGGGCGATGCTCGCCGCCGGTGACTTCGCGCCCGCGACCGCGCGCACGGGTCACCCGTACTCCTTCGACACGAAGGAGAACTCGATCGCCGCCTACCGCTACCCGTCGGACGGCCGTGAGGACCTCGACTACGTCCTGCACCGCAACGGCCACGCGCGGCCCGCGACGTGGAAGAACGACGTGGTCAAGGAGACGTCCGCGCCGTGGACCGTCTCCAGCTGGGGCAAGGAGTACACGTACGCCGACCTCAGTGACCACTACCCCGTCGTCGGCGCGGCGGGCTGACCGCCCTGTCGCCTGGCCGCGGCCCGTCGTTGCCGCCTGCGGCGGCGGGCGCCCTGCGGGCGCGTCCTCAAACGCCGGACGGGCTGGAATGGCCGGGCCCGCGAACCTCGGGGCCCGGCGTGTCAGTGGGGGATGTCAGGATGCTCCTACGTGGGTTGCTGATCATGAGCGGCCCTCAAAGCGAGGGGGACCCATGCTGCCCATCACCGTGAACACCGAGCCCGGCGAAGTCCTTTCGGGGATCACCGCCGAGGAGCTGGCCACCGTGATCGGCCGGCTGGGCGGGCAGGACGACCGGTTCGCGGTGGTCGAGCGGACGTCCGGTGACGCCGATTACTACATACAGACCTGGCACGAGCACGGCGGCGCCTACGAGGTGGAGTACCGCGACGGCTCGCAGGAGCGGCACTTCGCGGCGCGGATGCGGGACGCCGGGGACGTCGTGGCGGTGTTCGTGGGCTGGGCCGAGGGCGCGGACGGCTGGGCCGACGGGCACGACTGGAAGCGGGTGGACTTCTCCTCCGAGGTGGAGGACGAGGAGGGCGCTCCGGACATCGACGCCACGGACGGTTTCGACGACGAGGCCGACGCCCGGGCGGCGGACGCCCTCGACCCCGAGCTGCGGGAGGAGGCCGAGGAGCACGCCGGGGTGCTGGTGCGGGGCGGGTTCGAGCTGCCGGACGAGATCGCGGAAGCGGTGTCCGACTACTTCTACGAGAACGAGGCGACCCCGGTGTCCGTGGCGGCCGCGCGCGGCATCGTGGGGCCGCTGTGGCGTGAGCGGCTGGCCGAGCAGGCGAGCTGGCCCGAGGTGACGGACGTCGACCGGCTGGAGTCCGCCTTCGCGGCGCTGTCCGGGCGGGGCATCACCGCCCGGATGCACTTCACCTGCTGCGGCAACTGCGGCCTGACGGAGATCGGCGCCGAGGCGGCCGAGGGGGACCGGGGCTTCGTCTTCTTCCACTACCAGGACACCGAACGGGCCGTCGAGGGCGGCGGCCTGTGCCTGCGCTACGGCGTCCATCACGGCGGGGGCGAGGGTGGCGACGGTGAGGGCGGTGGTGACGGCGGGAAGGACGACACCGCCTCGATCGGCCGCGAGGTCGCGGCCGCGCTCGTGGAGGCGGGGCTCGGTGTGGTCTGGGACGGCGACCCGGGCCAGGCGATAGAGGTCGACCCGCTGGACTGGCGCAAGCGGCTGCCGACGTACTGAGCGATCAGTTCCGCTTTTCCCGGACGGCCGGCGGTGGACGGCCGGCGGCCGTCCACCGGACGCTGGGCCTCCGCATCCTGCGCCGGTGGGCTCTGCTGCCCCGTCGCAGGTCATGTTTCAATAGGGGGCATGGCCAGCTATCAGAACACCGCGACGGGTCGCAGCGACCTCGAGCCGTTCTGGCCTTCCCGTCAGCACCACGACTTCGACCGAGTGTGTTGCCGCGCGGCATTCGCGCAGGCCCCCTCCTCCCGCTGACCCACGTCGAAGTCAGCCGCCGGTCACCAGTTCCGGCCAACGGCCCCGCGCACCAGCACGACCCTTCGACGGTCTCTCGCGCGAAAGAGCTGAGCTTTCCATGACGAACCTCCGTACCCTGGCCGCGTCCCCCTCCGTCGCCTCGGCGACCGTCGGCTCCTCGGCCGTCGATCCCTCGGGCGTCCCCGCCACCGTCGGCGCCGCGCACCGCCATCGACTGCGGGCCGTCGCCCCGGGCGAGGTGCCCCCGGTCGCCGAGCTGCTGCACGCCGGGGCGACCTGGCTGCCCGCCCCGCCGCACACGGTGCCGAGCCTGCCGGGCCAGCCGCCGATGGTCGGCTATCTGGTGCTCGTGCCGGCCGAGGAGCCGGTTCCCGCACCCGCCACTCGGGGGGACGCGCTGGTGCGCATCGACCCCGAGCAGCGGACGGCCCACGTCGCGGACCGGCCGCTGGACCTCACCTACCTCGAGTTCGAGCTGCTGGCGCACCTCGTCGCGCATCCGCACCGGGTGCACACCCGCGACCAGCTCGTGACCACCGTCTGGGGTTACGGTCACGTGGGCGACGGCCGTACGGTCGACGTCCACGTCGCCCGGCTCCGCCGCAAGATGGGCGCGGAGCACCGCGCGTCGATCGTGACCGTCCGCCGCGTGGGCTACAAGTACGCGCCGCCGATCGGGTTCTGAGCCCCTGTCGGCTGCTCCCCCGCCCGGCTCGCCCGACGCCCTGTGCGCACCCCATTGCTCCGGCCCGTAACGGCAGTTACCGTGCGCCGCGCATGCGTCCGTTGTTGCATTCGCACTGGGGAGCGCCATGACCGATCTGTCGAGACGCCTGTTATTGGGTACCGCCGGAGCGATCGGCGCGGGAGCCGCCGTCGGCGCCCTCAGCCCCGCGGCGGCCGGGGAAGCGACGAGTCCGTTCGACACCGCGCCGGCGCGGGCCGCGCTGGAGCGGCTGTTCGGGGAGCACGCGCGGCAGTTCCGGCTGCGCGCGCTCACCGGCGGTGAGGAGCGGTTCGAGGTCACGGGGGCCGCGGGGCGGATCGAAGTGGCGGCCACGAGCCCGGGGGTGCTGCTGACCGGGGTGCACCGGTATCTGCGGGACGTCTGCCGGGTCCATCTCGGCTGGCGGGCGAGACGGCCCGCGCTGCCGCGCACCCTGCCCGCCCCGCACCGGCCGCTCGCGCGCTCGACCCGGTTGCGGCACCGCTTCGCGCTCAACGACACCAACGACGGTTACACCTTCCCGTACGCGGACTGGCCGTACTGGGAGCGGATGATCGACGTGCTGGCCCTGCACGGCTGCAACGAAGTGCTGGTGATCGCCGGGCACGAGGCGGTCTACCACCGGGTCCTGGCGGACTTCGGTTACAGCGACGCCGAGGCCCGGGCGTGGCTGCCCGCCCCCTCGCACCAGCCGTGGTGGCTGCTGCAGAACCTCAGCGGCTTCGGCGGCCCGCTGAGCCCGGCGCTCATCGCCCGGCGCGCCGCGCTGGGGCGGCGGATCGCCGACCGGCTGCGCGAGCTGGGCATGGCGCCCGTCTTCCCCGGCTACTACGGGCACGTGCCCGACGGCTTCCCCGAGCGGAACCCGGGGGCCCGGGTCGTCCCGCAGGGCATCTGGCACGGCTTCAAGCGCCCGGACTGGCTCGACCCGCGCACCCCGCCCTTCGCCTCGGTCGCCGCGTCGTTCTACCGCCACCAAGCCGAACTCCTGGGCCCGGCGGCGCACTTCAAGATGGATCTGCTGCACGAGGGCGGCACGGCGGGCGGCGTGCCCGTCGCGGACGCCGCCCGGAGCGTGGAGCGGGCGCTGCGCACCGCGCACCCCGACGCGACGTGGGTGATCCTGGGCTGGCAGGACAATCCGCTGCCCGAGCTGCTCGGCGCGGTCGACCGGAGCAGGATGCTGATCGTCGACGGTGCCTCCGACCGCTACCGGTCCGTCACCGACCGGGAGAAGGACTGGGGCGACACCCCGTACGCCTTCGGTTCGATACCGAACTTCGGCGGGCGGACGACGCTCGGTGCCCGGACGCACATCTGGGACGAGAAGTTCTTCGCCTGGCGCGACAAGCCCGGCAGCGCCCTGGCCGGCACGGCGTACATGCCGGAGGCCGCCGACCGCGACCCGGCGGCCTTCGCGTACTTCACCGACCTGGCCTGGCAGGAGGGGGCCCCGGACCGGGCCGGATGGTTCGCCGCGTACGCCGACGCCCGTTACGGGCGGGCCGACCGGGGCGCGCGGGAGGCGTGGGCGGTGCTGGAGGGGACCGCCTACCGGCAGAGCGCGCCCGAGCGCAGCGACCCCCACGACAGCCTCTTCGCCGCCCGTCCGGACCTGCGTGCCAACCGCGCCGGCGAGTACGCCCCGAGTGCCCTGTCCTACGACCCGTCCCGCTTCGACGCGGCGCTGACCGGGCTGCTGGGCGTCGCCGCCGGGCTGCGCGGCGGTGACGCGTACCGCTACGACCTGGTCGACGTCGCCCGGCAGTCCCTGGCGCACCGCAGCCGGCAGCTCCTCCCCCAGCTGCGGGAGGCGTACGCGGCCAAGGACCTGGCCGCCTTCCGGGCGTTGTCCGCGCTGTGGCTGCGGCTGATGCGGCTGGCCGACGACATCGCGGGGACCCACCGGGACTTCCTGCTCGGGCCGTGGACGGCGGCGGCCAGGTCCACCGGTACGGACGCGGCGGAGGCGGCGGAGCTGGAGCGGACGGCGCGGGTGCTGATCACGGTGTGGGGCGGCCGGGCCACGTCCGACGGCGGGAAGCTGCACGAGTACGCGAACCGCGACTGGCACGGTCTGATGGGGGACTTCTATCTGCCGCGCTGGCAGCGGTGGCTGGAGGAGCTGGAGGACGCGCTGCGGGAGGACCGGGCGCCGCGGGCCGTGGACTGGTTCGCGGTGGAGGAGCCGTGGACGCGGGAGCGCGAGGAGTACCCGGTGCGTCCGGTGGCCGACGCCTACCGCACCGCGCTGCGGGTCCGGGACACCCTGGCCGTCGCCCCCTACCAGGGGACGCTGACCACTGTGTGCGTCCCCGCCGCCGTGCCGCCCGGTGGCGGTGCGACGCTGACCGTCGCCCTCACCAACGTGAACGGTCTGCGGGCCACCGGCCGCGTCGACCTCGCCGTCTCGGGTCCGCGGGCCCGCCCGCAGGGCCCGACGTCGCTGGAGCGGCTCGCGCCGGGTGCCACGGGCACGGCCCGCTGGGACGTCACCGCGCCCGCCGGGCCGCTGGAGCGTCCGCTGCTTCCCGTGCCGTACGAGGCGAGCGCGCGCTACGGGCCGCTGGGGCGGGAGCGCGTACGGGCCGCGCGGAAGGGCACGCTGTTCGTGGCGGGCCCGCTCGCCGCCGGGTGGCGGACGTCCACCGGCAACGACGCCGTGTTCGGGCAGCTGGGGGACGACCGCTTCGCCATCGACGGCTCGGGCGACGACCTGTGGAAGGGCACGGAGGCCTTCGGCGTGGTCTACCGGCCGGGCGCGCTGCCGGTGGGCGGCTCGGCGACGGTCCGGGTCGACGCGCAGAGCGACACGGGCGGCTGGGCGCGTGCGGGCGTCATCGTGCGCAACTCGCTGGCGCGCCGCTCCCCCGGGGCGGTCAACCTCGCCGTCACTCCGGCGGAGGGCGTCGTGCTGTCCTACGACACCAATGGCGACGGCACCTTCGACGCCTACCGTCGTATCACCGGCCTCACGGCCCCCGTATGGCTGCGTCTCACGCGTACGGCCACGGGCGGCTTCACCGCGGAGTGCTCCACGGACGAGGGCGCGACCTGGCGGACGGTCGCGTCCGTCACCGTCCCGGGCGCGGCCCGGGACCTGGACGTGGGCCTGTTCATGACGGCCGGCAACGACGGCGACGGCGAGCGGGGGACGGCGTACTTCAGCGGCTGGCGGCTGGGGTGAGGGCGCCACGCCGGGGGCCCGGCCCGCCCGGCGCCGTGCCCGGCCCTGGCGCCCGGGCCGGGCACGGCGGATCATGACCGGATGACTCGTCCTCCCGCCCCCGGCGTCCCCGGACCGTCACCCCGATGGGCGCGGCTGCCCGTGCCGCGGCTGCCGCGCCTCGCGCCCGCGTATGTGGCGGGCGTGCAGCTCGGCGCGTACGCCATGCGGCGGCTGCTCGCGCCCGCTGTGCGGGAGCGGGTGCTACGGCGCTGTTCGACGAACGTGGACAACCTGCGCGGCGGTCGCCGGCACACCCTCGTCACCAGCGCGCTGGTCGTCGAGGAGCCGATGGAGCTGCCGTACGCGCTGCTCCTGCTGGCCGTCCTGGGCTATGCCGAGTACGCGCACGGCGCCTGGTGGGCGGCGGCGGCCTTCGCGTACGGGCATGTGGGCGCGACCGTGGTGGTGTACGGGGTGCTGCGCGCCGCGCGGGCGGGGGCGCGGACGCGGTCCGCGATCGACGTCGGCACCAGCTACGGCTTCTACGCCGTGACGGGCGCCCTCGCCACGGCCCTGCCGCGCGGTCCGGTACGGACGGGCGCGTGCGCCTTGCTGTTCGCGCTCGGCGCGCGCCCCCTGCTGCCCGGTGGCGCCCGGCGTCCCGGCTTCACCGACCTCGGGCATCTCCTCGCGCTGACGCTGGGGGCCGGCTTCGAGCCGGGGCGGCGTCGCGCACTCCGCTACCGTTCGTCACAATAACGGTAGATGTCCGATAAGGGAGATGCGCGCATGCAACACCAGTTCGATGTGTCGACCATCGTCAACCTCCGTGACCTCGGTGGTATCGCGCTCGCCGGAAACTCCGCCGTCCGCCCCGGCCTGCTGCTCCGGTCCGGCCAACTGGACCGGCTCGACCCGATGGCCGACCCCGCCGTCACCGCCCTCGGCATCCGCACGGTCGTGGACCTGCGCACCGAGCACGAGCGGCGGGAGCGGCCCGACCGGGTGCCGGACGGCGCCCGGCTGATCGTCGCGGACGTCCTGGCGGGCAGCGGACCCGCCGCCGTCCAGGGCGACCAGGTGCCCGCCCGGATCGAGTCGGTGCTCGGCAGCCCCGCCGTCGCGGAGGAACACCTCGGCGGCGGAAAGGCCGAGAAGCTGCTCTGCGACTCCTACCGCGCCTTCGTGGCCTCCCAGTCCGCCTGCGACGCCTACCGGCTGCTGCTGACCGCGCTCGCCGAGCCGGACTGCGGCCCGGTCCTCTTCCACTGCACGGCCGGCAAGGACCGCACCGGCTGGGCGGCCACCGTGATCCTGCTGCTGCTCGGCGCGGACGAGGCGACGGCCGAGCGCGAGTACCTCGCCGTCGGCCCGGCCGTGCGCGCGGCCTTCGCCCCGATCATCGAACGGTTCACCTCGGCGGGCGGCGACCCCCGGATCGCCGACGCGATCCTGGGGGTACGGCCCGCCTACCTCGCGGCGTCGCTGGAGGAGATGTACCGGGCGTACGGCGACGTGGAGCGTTACGTACGCGACGGGCTCGGCGTCCCCGACGACGCCGTCGACCGCATCCGCGCCCGCTACGTCGCCTGACGGATCCCGCCGGGATCGAGGACACCAGCGCGGCGGCGGGCCCCCGGCAGAGCCGAGGTGACCATCCCATCATTCACTCGTTCTATGGATCGTGGAGCAGCAAGCGACAGCCCCCCGCCCCCGGTCCATCGCCCCCGTCGACGTCGAGCAGGCCGAGGCCGCGCTCATCGAGCACTACCCGCGTCTGGTACGGCTCGGATATCTCGTGCTGCCGCCCGCGCTGGGCCGCAACCGCCGTGTGCTGACCGCCCACGCGCTCGTCCAGCGGGCGCTGCCGCGCAATCGGGTGGGCGGCGCGGAGCTGACCGTGCCCGCTCCGCGTGGTACCGACGGCGTGCCGAACGAGCCGGGTTACACCTACGTCCGCCAGCGGGTGCTGCGGGCCGCGCTGGACGCGGGGCGGCCGCGCGGCCGTTGGCAGCCGCCGCGGCCGGGGCAGCTGCCGCCGCTGCTGCCGCGGGTGTGGGGGCTGCGGCTGTTCCCCCGCTCGGGCGGTGCCGACGAACTCGCCCTGGACCAGGCGCTCGCCTCGCTGTCCGGGCCCGGCCGGGCCGCGTACGTGCTGCGCGGGCTGGAGTTGCCGGACGACCGGGACGTCCGGCGGGTGCTGGCGGCGGCCGGTGTCGAGGACCCGGGCGCGGCGCTCGCCGAGGCGGACGGTGTCCGCACCCCGGCGGGCAGCCGTGACATCCCGCTGCTGGAGTCGGTGGAGTTCGACCCGTGCTCCCTCCAGGCCAGGCCGACGGATCTGATGCGCCGCCGCCAGCACACCCGGGCCGCGCTGGCGGCCGCCGCCGCGGCCGTGGTGTGCGGGACGCTGCTGGGCCTGCCCGGTGACGGCTGGGGCCGGGACGGCGCGGCCGCGCCCCCGTACGCGCGGAACGCGGCGGCCGAAGCGGCCCTCGACCCGGCCAAGTTGACGCAGGCCACCTCCTCGGCCTGGAAGAGCGCCGACCGCCCCGGCTTCGCCACCTGGCCGGCCCGCGGCGACCGCACGGGCGACCGGGAGCTGCTGCGCCGGGCGCTCGCGACCTGGGCCCGGCCGGGCCGGGCGGTGCGGGTCTCGGCGACACCCGGCACCCCGGTCGGCCCCGCCCCGGGGCCGTCCCAGCTGCTGTACGCGGGCGAGGTCGACGCGGCGGCCGTCGTGCTGCTCCACGACGGGGTGCGCGTGGTGCGCTACGCGGAGGCGAAAAGCGGTGAGGCCGGGGCCGCCGCGCTGGACTTCGCCCGTGCCGACGCGGCGGACGCCGACACCTCCACCGCGGTCGTCGTCGGGCGCACCGACGGCAACGTCCGCTATCTGACGGCCCCCTGGGTGAGTGACGCGACCGTGCGCGACCTGCTCGCGCCGGCCGCCGCCGGGCGGCCGCTGCACCGGGACGCGGAGGGCGTGACCGACGCGACGCCGAGCCCCGCCCCGTCGAGCGACTGCCGCGCCTGGCCCGCGCTGCGGCTCGGTGGCCGGCTGGTCACCGATCTCGGCGAGCTGGTCCCCGCCCGGCTCACCACCGGCGCCCCCGGCTCCCCCCGCGACGTGGCGGGCGCCCCGGCGCTGGCCGGCTGGGCCCACTCCGCCTGCCATCTGCAGAGCGTGCGCTCGCAGGGCGTGCGGTCGGTGAACTCCTGGCGGTTCGCGACGCAACCGCTGCCCCAGGGCGCGGGCAGCGCGGCCTGGGTGTGCACCCGGGCCGAGACGTGGCGGGGGCCGGGCAGCCGGGTGCTGGCACTGTTCCAGGCCCCCGGGGCCAGGCCCGGCGCCCCGGGGGCGGTCGTCGCCCGCGCCGAGGACTCCGCCGCGTGCGGGCCCCGCGATCCGCACGTCCTGGCGGGCGTGCTGTGGAAGTCGCGGACCGGCACCTGGTACGCGCTGGCGGCGGGCAGCGACGATGTCGCCTCGATCACCGCGTCGGGCGGGGTGCGCGGCAGCGCGCGCGGCGCCCTGCTGGCCGTCCCCGCCCGGGCGGGCGCGCACGCCGAGCTGAGCGCCCTGACCACCGCCGGGAAGAAGCTCACGACTCTGCGGTGAGCGGCCCCTGTTGAGCGGCCCACCGGGCTTTCCCGCCCGGTGGGTTCGCGCACGCCCGCATTAGGATGACCGCATGACGACCGGGGTGCGCCGCAGGATGGGCGTCGAGCAGCGACGCGAGCAACTGATCGCGGTGGCGCTCGAACTGTTCGGCGAGCGCTGCCCCGACGAGGTCTCCATCGACGAGATAGCCGAGGCGGCCGGGATCTCCCGGCCCTTGGTCTACCACTACTTTCCCGGCAAGCAGAGCCTGTACGAGGCCGCCCTGGGCCGCGCCGCCGGCGAGCTGGCCGCGCTCTTCGACGAGCCGCGCGAAGGGCCGCTGGGAGCACGGCTGTTGCGCGTCATGCGGCGCTTCTTCGACTTCGTCGAGACACACGGGCCGGGGTTCACCGCGCTGATGCGCGGCGGCCCCGCGGCGGGCACCGGCCGGGCGGACGCCCTGATCGACGGGGTGCGCCGGGCCGCGTACGAGCAGATGATCGGGCACCTGGGCGTACGCGCCCCGGCGCCGCGCCTGGAGCTGGCCGTCCGGTCCTGGATATCGCTGGCCGAGACCACGGCGCTGCTCTGGCTGGACGGCTGCCCGGTGGCGCGCGCGGAGCTGGAGTCGCAGCTCGTCCACCACTTCGCGGCCCTCACGGCGGTGAGCGCCGCCTACGACGAGGACATGGCGGCCGTGCTGCGGCGTGCGCTGCGGGACGAGCCCGCCGACGGGCCCTTCGGGGACCTGGTCGGACGGCTGGCCGCGCTCGCGTCGCAGCCGTCCTGACCCGGGTCTCCCCCGCCCCGGGTGGCCGGGTCAGCCCCGGCGGAAGACGGCGACCGTACGGCCCGGGACGGTGAAGGTGCCCGATCCCCGGGCGTAGGAGGCGGACTTGACGGTGGCATCCGCGCCGCGTGCCTGGACGGGGTGCAGCGCGTAGTCCGTTCCGGCGAGCGCCCCGATCCGCTGGGTCTCCTCGTGCGGGGCGGCGTTGAGAACGACGACCAGGTCACCCAGCCGCATCGTGACGACGCCCGGCGTCTCCCCGGCGCCGGACAGCGGGAACGACAGGGTCCGCTGGACGTCGGCGGTGGTCGCCTGGCGGAACGCACCTTCGGTGGTCCGGATGCGCAGCAGGTCGCGGTAGGCGGCGGAGGCGGCCCGGACCGGCCCGCAGCCGGGCCGCAGGGCCGGGTCGGCGAGCAGCGGCCCGGCGTAGGGCCACTTGGGCCGGTTGTCGGCGGCGGGCGGGAGTCCGCGGCCGAAGCCGTTGCCGTCGGCGCAGTCCCAGTGGATGGCGTTGAACCAGTCGCCGCTGTCGTAGGAGTTGCGGTCCAGGGACTTCGACCGCAGCAGGTCCGTACCGGCCTGGGAGAGGGCCGGGCCCTGGGAGAGGGTGGCGGCGGCCATGGCGAGGACCTGCGCCCTGGCCCGTTCCGCGGCCGGGGTGCCGGGCGGGAGCTTGTAGGCCAGGGCGTCGTAGAGGGATTCGTTGTCGTGGGCGTCGGCGTAGGCGAGGGCGTCGCCGGGGGCGGCGGCGTATCCGGCGGGCGCGCCGTTGTAGTCGACGTCGGCGCCGGTGACGTCGCGGCCGGCGGAGTCGGTGAAGCGGTAGCCGGCGAGGTGGCCGGTGAGGCCGACCTTGATCAGGTCCTGGGCGTGCAGGAGCCGGGCCCGCTGCTCCGCGCGGCTGCCGGCGGGCGAGCCGTTGGGGTCGGCGAACAGTCCGGAGGCGAAGCCCTGGACGCGGGGGTCCGCGTCGAAGGGGCCGCCGCCGCGGATCGCGTCGCGGGAGCGGTCGGCGAAGGTCGCGATGCCGGTGCCCGCCATGTTCTTCTGGGTGGCCTGGACGAAGCGGGCGTCGTTCGCCACCTCGCCGAAGTTCCAGCCCTCGCCGTAGAGGACGACGGCCTTGCCGTCGACGCCGTCCTTGTCGACGGTGAGCGCGTCGAGGGCCTTGCGCACGGCGAGGAGGTTGGCCTTGGGGTGGTGGCCCATGAGGTCGAAGCGGAAGCCGTCGACCTTGTACTCCTTCGCCCAGGTGACGACGGAGTCGACGACGAGTTTGCCCATCATGGCGTGTTCGGGTGCCGTGTTGGCGCAGCAGGTGGAGGTGGCCACGGTGCCGTCGTCGAGGAGGCGCTGGTAGTAGCCGGGGACGATCCGGTCGAGTACGGACTTCGGGTCCTGGCCGGAGGCCACGGTGTGGTTGTAGACGACGTCCATGACGGTCCGCAGGCCGGCCCCGGCGAGACCCTGCACCATCTGCCGGAATTCACGGGTGCGGCGCGGCCCGTCCGGGTCGGAGGCGTAGCTTCCCTCGGGGACGGTGTAGTGCAGCGGATCGTAGCCCCAGTTGTACGCGTCGCGGCCCGCCGTCTTCCCCACGCATTCCTGCTGCCGTTCGGAGTCGGCGGGCGGGGCGGCGAGGTCGCAGGCGGGTGTGGCCTGGTCCGCGCTCCGCTCGGGAACGGTGGCGAAGTCGAAGGCCGGGAGCAGGTGGACGTAGGAGGTGCCGGCGCCGGCGAGGGCGCGCAGGTGCCGCATTCCCGCCGAGGACCGGTCGGTGAAGGCGAGGTACCGGCCGGGGTGGGCCGAAGTGCGGTCGGCGACGGAGAAGTCGCGGATGTGCAGTTCCTGGATCCGCGCGTCACGCAGCGGCACGGCCGTCGGCTTGCGCAACCGCGACCAGCCCTCGGGGGCGAGGGCGGGATCGGCGAGGTCGACGACCAGGCTGCGGGTGGAGTCGGCGGTCAGGGCGGTGGAGTAGGGGTCGGTGACACGGTTGGTGACGACCTTCCCCACGGAGGGGGCCCAGACGGTGACGGCGTAGCGGTAGGGCTTTCGCGCCCAGTCGCGCGAGCCGGTCACGCTCCAGGCACCACTGGCGGTGTCCCGCCGCATGGGGACGGTGCGGCCGTCGAATTCGAGGGCGACGCGGCGGGCGGTGGGCGCCCATACGGACAGGGTGGGGCGGCCGTCGTGGAAGCGGGGGCCGAGGGTGGCCTTGGCGGCGGCCTCGGCGTAGAGGTCGTCCAGCACGCCGGGTATCTGCACGCCGGTGGTGACGCCGTCGGTCTCGGCGACGAGCCGGCCGGTCAGGGCCGTGCGCTCCTGGCCGTGGGCGTCGACGCGGAAGGCGTCGTAGTGCGCCAGGTGCGGGTATTTCGTCCGTTGCCGCGCGGACAGCCCGCCGGGCCGGGGGGTCAGCTCGAAGCTGCCGCGATCGTGGACGAGGCGGTGGGGGCGGGTGGGAGTGCCGAGGTTTTTGGGCCAGGCGATGGTGTTTTTGTCGATCCAGTGGACCTTGGCCCCGGCGGCGGGTGCGGGTGTGGCGAACGCGGGGCCTGTTCCCGCACCTGTGAGAGGCAGGGCCAGGGTTATGACTGCGGCCAGGGTGGCCAGTCGTCTCACGGAACGTGCTCCTTTGGCTGAGGCGGGACCGCGCTCCGCGCGGTGTCCTCAATCGCCGGACGGGCTGAATTTCAGCCCGTCCGGCGATTGAGGACCGGGGTCCGGGGCGGAGCCCCGGGGTCAGGGGCAAGTTCCGGCGCGCAGCGCCAACGCCGTGTTCGCGGCGAGCGTCGCCGTGAAGCGGCCGTCACTACCGACCGTCACCCGCCGCCCGCTCTGTACGTCGCAATACGCACCCCCCGGCAGCGACGTCTGGAACGTCCGGTTCAGCGCGGACGTCTCGTGGTTGACGGCGACGAATCCCTTGGTTCCCCGGCCGAAGGCGATGGCCTGGGACCCGTTGTCCCACCAGTTCGTCACCGGCGTGCCGCGTACCGCGTTGCGGAAGCCCACCATGCTCTTGATCTCGGGCCACTTGTGCTGGCACTTCCAGCCGTCCCGCCAGCACGCCACGACCGTGCCGCCGTTCGGCGGGCCCGCGTCGCGGTCGGTGAATTCGTAGCCGGAGTGGATGTCGGGTGAGCCGTAGGGCCAGGCCAGCATGAAGACGTTGGCGAGGGTGTAGTCGGCGCCGTCCTTGTAACTGAGGGTGTCGCCGCCGCGCTCGGTGTCGTGGTTGTCGACGAAGACGGAGGCCTTGCCGGTGGGGAGGTAGCCCCAGCCCTCGCCGTAGTTCTTGAGGTAGGCGAGCCGCTCGCGCTGGAAGACCCGCTTGAGGTCGCGGGCGTAACGGAACTCCTGGACGTCGCCGTTGGCGAGGTATTCGTCGGGCTGGACGGCCTCTCCCGCACCGAAGATGGTCTCCTGTTTCCAGTACACGCCGGGTCTGCGCAACTTGGCCTTGATCGCGGCGAGGTCCTCCACGGCGATGTGTTTGGCGGCGTCGACGCGGAAGCCGTCGACGCCGAGGCAGAGCAGGTCGTCGAGGTAGCGGGCGATGCGGTCGCGGACGTGTTCCTCACCGGTGTCGAGGTCCGCGAGGCCGACCAGTTCGCAGCGCTGGACGTTGCCCCGGTCGCGGTAGTCGGTGACGACCGTGGTGCAGTCGTCCATGTCCTGACGCTGGTAGACGCCGGGGTAGTCGTACTTCGTGTACGACGAGCCGCCGGTGCCGGTGCCGGACCCGGCGGCCATGTGGTTGACGACGGCGTCGACGACGACCTTGACGCCCGCCGTGTGGCAGGCGCGGACCATGCGGGCGAAGGACGCGCGGTCGCCGAGGCGGCCGGCGATCCGGTAGCCGACGGGCTGGTAGGAGGTCCACCACTGGGGGCCCTGGATGTGTTCCTGGGGTGGTGAGACCTGGACGTATCCGTAGCCGGCGGGGCCGAGGGTGTCCGCGCACTCCTTGGCGACGGAGTCGTATCTCCACTCGAAGAGGACGGCCGTCGCGGGCCCTTCGGCCGGATCGCCGGGCGCGCTCGCCCGGGCGGGCGGGGCGCAGAACAGGGCGCTCGCGACGAGGGCGAGGGCTGCGGGCAGTGCTCTTCGGGGGGACAGGGACATGGCGGTGGGGGCCATGGGTTCTCCTGGGGGGTGAGGAGCGCGAGGGTGCGAGGCGGGGGGAGGTACCAGCGGGACACGGTCGGCCGGGGCAACGCGCCGGGCCCGCAAGGCCCCTGAAGGTTCTTGCGGTTCTTGCTGCAAGGCCGCCCGCACGACGGCGGTCACTTGCCGCGCACTGGACCGTACGAGCCGTCCCGCCGCTGGTCAAGCCTTTGGACACAGTCGGGTTACGACCCGGAAATCTCCCCGTTTCCTTCTTGCAAGGTCTTTCGCAAGAGATTGCAGCCTGTTAGCTTCCTCCTCAGCTCGGGCCGCCCGCGACAGGTCGGCCTCCTTGAAGAGGAGATCCCTTATGCGAAGAGGCATATCGGTCGCCGCCCTCGTCGGCGTGCTGGCCCTCACCGCGACCGCCTGCGGCGGTGACGGCGACGGTGACGCCGGTGACGGCTCCAAGGCGGCGAGCGATCCGGGCAGCGTGAGCGGCACCATCACCTGGTGGGACACCTCGGACGCCACCAACGAGGCACCGGCGTTCAAGAAGCTGGTCGCGGACTTCGAGAAGAAGTACCCGAAGATCAAGGTCAATTACGTCAACGTGCCCTTCGACCAGGCCCAGCAGAAGTTCAAGACGGCCGCCTCCTCCAACCAGGGCGCACCCGATGTACTCCGCTCCGACGTGGGCTGGACCCCGGGCTTCGCCCAGCTCGGTTACCTCAAGGACCTGACGGGCACGCCCGCGCTCGACAAGACCGGCGACTTCCTCGAAGGGCCGCTGAAGAACGCCGCGTACCAGGGCAAGACGTACGGCGTTCCGCAGGTCACCGACACCCTCGGGCTGCTCTACAACAAGGAACTCTTCCGGAAGGCCGGCGTGGACAAGCCGCCGGCGAACTGGAAGGAGGTCAAGGAGGTCGCGGCGAAGATCAAGGACAAGACGGGCACGGCCGGCATCGGCCTCAACCCCGACAGCTACTACTCGCTGCCCTTCCTCTACGGCGAGAACAGCGACATGGTCGACGTCGGCGAGAAGAAGATCACCATCTCCGACGCCGCCTCCCGCAAGGGCATCGAGACCGCCGTCGACCTGGTCACGTCCGGCGCCGCGCCCAAGCCGGCCGGTACCGACGGGTACAACAACCTCAAGACGGACTTCAAGAACGGCAAGCTGGCCATGCTGATCGACGGTCCCTGGGCGACCAAGGAGATCTTCGGCGGCGAGGCGTACAAGTCCAAGGACAACCTGGGCATCGCGGCCGTCCCGGCCGGTTCCACCGGCACGGCGGGCGCCCCGGTCGGCGGTCACAACCTCGTCGTGTACGCCGGCACGAAGAACTTCGACGCCTCCTACCTCTTCACCCGGTTCATGACCGAGGCGGCCCAGCAGGAGTCGGCCTCGACCACCATCGGTGTGCTGCCGACCCGCAAGTCCGCCTACACCAAGGCCGTGCTGTCGGACCCGGTGCGCGATGCCTACTACCGGGCGCTGGACAAGGCCCACCCGCGGCCCGCGATCCCGCAGGGCGGCGACCTGTTCACCGACTGGCTCCAGCACTACACCAAGATCCTGACCCTCAAGGAGGACCCGAAGGCGGGCCTGGACGCCACGGCCAAGGCCTGGAAGTCCGCGCTCCTGAAGGACTACGCGATCCAGGAGTAACCGGCCCCCCGCCGGTCCCCCGGCCGGCACTGCGGTCCGGCCGGGGACGCCCCGCCCCTTCCCCAGCCCCGTCTTCTCCCCCGAGGAAAGCCGCCGAGCCATGACCACAGCCGTTTCCGAGACCGGAAGCCCGCCCGCGGGGCGGGTGCCCCGCCGCCCCGGCCCGCTCGCCCGGGCCAGGCGCTCGTTCGACACCCACTGGTACGCCTGGGCGATGGTGCTGCCGGTGGTCCTGGTCCTGGCCGTGCTGGTCGGCTATCCGCTGGGCCGGGGCATCTATCTGTCGTTCACCGATGCCAACGAGGCCAACATCGGCCGGACGATCGGTGTCAACCACATCCCCTCGACGTACAAGTTCGTCGGCCTGGACAACTACTGGAAGGTGCTCTCCGGCCAGGAGGGCCACTTCTACTCCCGGCTCACCTGGACCGTCGTATGGACCGCGTCCTGCGTGTTCCTGCACTACGTGCTCGGTCTGGGCCTGGCGCTGCTGCTCAACCGCGAGATGCGCTTCCGCTCGCTGTACCGGGTGCTGCTGATCCTGCCGTGGGCGGTGCCCGCGTTCGTCGCCACCTTCTCCTGGCGGCTGATCTTCAACGAGAAGTACGGCGTCCTGAACGCCTTTCTCGCCGAGCTGGGGGCCGGGCCGGTCGACTGGCTCGGTGACGAGACGCTCCAGAAGCTGTCGGCCGTCGCGGTCAACGTGTGGCTGGGCGTGCCGTTCATGATGGTGGCGATCCTGGGCGGCCTGCAGTCGATACCCGCCGAGCTGCACGAGGCCGCGGAGATGGACGGCGCGACGCCCTGGCAGCGGTTCCGTCATGTGACGCTGCCCGGACTGCGGCCGGTGAGCGGCACGGTGATCCTGCTCGGCGTCATCTGGACGTTCAACATGTTCCAGGTGATCTACCTGCTGATCGGGCAGGGCGCGAGTTCGGAGAGCGAGATCCTCGTGACCTACTCCTACCGGCTCGCCTTCCAGGGCGTGCGCGACTACGCGGGCTCGGCGACGTACGGAATCCTCATCCTGTCGCTGCTGCTGGTCTTCGCCGTCTTCTACCGCCGGATGCTTTCCCGACAGGAGTCCGTGCGATGAGTGCGCTGCGTTCCCCCGCCACCGGTCCCGTGCAGTCCCGCCCGCGCGGTGAGCGCTCGCGCGGGGTCTCCGCCGCCCTGCACACGGCGCTGATCGCCGCGTCCCTGGTCTCGGTCTTCCCCGTCCTGTTCGTCGTCTTCGTCTCCCTGCGCGGGCGCGACGGCTGGCAGGAGCCGACGAAGTTCGTCGGCTTCCAGCTCTCCAACTACACGCACATCCTGAACAACACCGCGTTCCTGACCTGGTTCGGCAACTCCGTGATCATCGCGCTCGGCGCGACCGTGCTCGGTGTGCTCGTCGCCGCGACCGCGGGCTACGCCGTCTCCCGAATGCGCTTCCCCGGTCACCGGCCGCTGATGTGGACCTTCCTGGTCGTCCAGATGTTCCCCATGGCCGTGCTGATCGTGCCGCTCTACAACATCCTCGGCCGGCTGGAACTGCTCGACTCCTACACCGGCTTGATCCTGACCTACTGCTCGATCTCCGTGCCGTTCTGCGCGTGGATGCTCAAGGGTTACTTCGACACCATCCCGGCCGAGATCGACGAGGCGGGCCGGGTCGACGGGCTGAGCCCGTTCGGCACATTCTGGCGGCTGATCCTGCCGCTCGCCCGGCCCGGGCTGGCCGTCACCGGCTTCTACTCCTTCATCACCGCCTGGGGCGAAGTGGCCTTCGCGACCCAGTTCATGAGCAGTGAGAAGCACTACACGCTCGCGGTGGGCCTGCAGACCTTCGTCGGCCAGCAGAAGGCCGAGTGGGGTCTGATGACGGCCGCCGCGGTGCTCATCACCGTGCCCGCCGGTCTCGTCTTCTTCCTCGCGCAGAAGCACCTGGTCGCCGGACTGACCGCGGGCGGCACCAAGGGCTGATTCCATCCGTCACCGGTCGCGTGACCGCGCGTTGAGCAGTTCGTACCACTTTCGCTCGTACCCCTGCTCGCGTACGTCCGCACGGCTCCACGCACAGCCCTTACGCAACGCCTTACGCATCGCAGCCCCCTTGGTTGGGCCCACCCGATAGGGAAGTACATGACCCAGGACCTCGCGCCCTCCGTCCGCGACGCCGCCGCCCCCGCCGCCCGCCGGCCGGAAGGATGGTGGCGCAGCGCCGTCATCTACCAGGTGTACGTGCGCTCGTTCGCCGACAGCGACGGCGACGGCATCGGTGATCTGCGCGGGATCCGCGAGCGCCTGCCGCACCTGGCCTCGCTGGGCGTGGACGCCGTGTGGCTGACGCCGTTCTACGCCTCGCCGCAGGCGGACGGCGGTTACGACGTCGCGGACTACCGGGCGGTGGACCCGCTGTTCGGCGATCTCTCGGACGCCGACGACCTGGTCCGCGAGGCGCACCGGCTGGGGCTGCGCGTCATCGTGGACATCGTTCCCAACCACACGTCCGACCGGCACGTGTGGTTCCAGGCGGCGCTCGCGGACCGATCCGGGGGGACGGCCCGCGAGCGCTATCACTTCCGGCCGGGGAAGGGCGCGGCCGGTGAGCTGCCGCCCAACGACTGGGAGTCGGTCTTCGGCGGCCCGGCGTGGACCAGGACGGTGGGCCCCGACGGCACCCCGGGCGAGTGGTACCTGCATCTCTTCGCGCCCGAGCAGCCGGATCTCAACTGGGACAACCCGGAGGTCCGCGAGGAGTTCGACTCGGTCCTGCGGTTCTGGCTGGACCTGGGCGTCGACGGTTTCCGCATCGACGTGGCGCACGGCATGGTCAAGGCGCCGGGGCTGCCCGACATCGGGCGGAAGGAGCAGGCCAAGCTGATCGGCGCGCAGGTGCTGCCGTTCTTCGACCAGGACGGGGTGCACGAGATCCACCGCTCCTGGCGGCGGCTGCTGGACTCCTACGAGGGTGAGCGGATCGGGGTGGCGGAGGCCTGGGCACCCACCTCGGAGCGGCTCGCGCTGTACGTGCGCCCGGACGAACTGCACCAGGCGTTCAATTTCCAGTTCCTGACCTGCGCGTGGGGTGCCGCTGCGATGCGGACCGTCATCGACGAGTCGCTGGCGGCGACCTGTTCCGTCGGGGCGCCGACGACCTGGGTGCTGTCCAACCACGACGTGGTGCGGCACACCACCCGCTACGGCGGGGGCGAGCGGGGTCTGCGGCGGGCCCGGGCGGCGGCGCTGCTGATGCTGGCGCTGCCCGGTTCCGCGTACGTCTACCAGGGCGAGGAGCTGGGGCTGCCGGAGGTCGTGGAGCTGCCGGACGAGGTGCGCCAGGACCCGGCGTTCTTCCGCGGGGACGGGCAGGACGGCACCCGCGACGGCTGCCGGGTGCCGCTGCCGTGGTCGGGCGAGGAGGCGCCGTACGGTTTCGGGCCGGGCGGCAGCTGGCTGCCGCAGCCCGCCGAGTGGCGGGGGCTGTCGGCCGAGGCGCAGTCGGGTGATCCGCGCTCGACGCTGGAGCTCTACCGCTCGGCGCTGGCGCTCCGCCGTGAGCTGCCGGGGCTGGGTGACGGGGAGATGACGTGGCTGGAGGCGCCCGAGGGCGTGCTGGCGTTCTCCCGCCCCGGTTTCGTGTGCACGCTCAACACCGGGGAGGGCGAGGCCGAACTGCCCGTGCCGGGCCGCCCGGTGCTCGCCACCGCCGCCCTGGAGTTCACCGGCGGCACGGTGCGGGTCCCCTCCGACTCGTGCGTCTGGTGGGCAGTCTGAGATGCGACGGGTAAGGTCCAGTCCTGTGACCGCCCGGCTAGCCGATATCGCGACCCAGGCGGGTGTCAGCGAAGCAACCGTCAGCCGCGTCCTCAATGGAAAGCCTGGGGTCGCCGCTTCCACCCGCCAGTTGGTGCTGGCCGCGCTCGACGTGCTGGGCTACGAGCGGCCCGTGCGGCTGCGGCAGCGCAGCGAGGGGCTGGTCGGTCTGATCACCCCCGAGCTGGACAACCCGATATTTCCCGCGTTCGCCCAGGTCATCGGGCAGGCGCTGACCCGCCAGGGGTATACCCCCGTGCTGGCGACGCAGACCCCGGGCGGTTCCACGGAGGACGAGCTGACGGAGATGCTCGTCGACCGGGGGGTGGCGGGGATCATCTTCGTCTCCGGGCTGCACGCCGATACCTCCGCCGATATGCAGCGCTACGAGCGGCTGCGTGGCCAGGGCGTGCCGTTCGTCCTGATCAACGGCTTCTCCTCGAAGGTGCGGGCGCCGTTCGTCTCCCCCGACGACCGTGCGGCCGTGAAGCTCGCCGTCACCCATTTGGCGGCATTGGGGCACCGGCGTATCGGGCTCGCGCTGGGGCCCCTGCGCTATGTGCCGGTGCAGCGGAAGATCGAGGGGTTCCTGTCGAGCATGCGGGAGCTGCTCGGGGTGGCGGAGGCCGAGGCCGGGCGCCTGGTGGAGCACTCGCTGTTCTCGCTGGAGGGCGGCCAGGCGGCCGCCGCGGCCCTCATCGACCGCGGCTGCACGGCCGTGGTGTGCGCGAGCGACATGATGGCCCTGGGGGTGGTGCGGGCGGCGCGTCAGCACGGGCTGGAGGTGCCGCGCGACGTGTCGGTGGTCGGTTTCGACGATTCGCCGCTCATCGCCTTCACGGACCCGCCGCTGACCACGATCCGGCAGCCGGTCCGGTCGATGGGCCAGGCCGCCGTGCGGGCGCTGCTGGAGGAGATCGGCGGCACCCCGGCCCCGCACAGCGAGTTCGTCTTCCTGCCCGAATTGGTGGTTCGGGGTTCAACGGCTTCGGTGCCCGGACCCCGGCACGCGGCCGGAACGAATCGCACGTAAAGCCGCGAAGACCAGACTTGGGGATGATCTGCCTCCGATCGCTTTCTGGCAGACTGTTTCCCTATGGGTGAAGCGACGGTAAGGACTGCGGAAGGCCGGACGGCCACTCTGCCACCCACCGGGGAGCGCGCGGAGCGGCCACCTTCGGACCGCCGCCTCCTCGCGGGTCCGCGCTCACCGCGGCGGCCACGCCTGTGGTTCGAGGTCCTGCTGATCGCGGTGAGCTACTGGACGTATTCCCTCGTCCGCAACGCGGTCCCGGAACAGCGGGCGGCCGCCCTGCGCAACGCCGACTGGATCTGGCAGGCCGAGCAGTCCCTGCACATCGCGGTCGAGCAGACCGTCAACCACGCCGTGAATTCGGTGACGTGGCTGGTCGTGGGCATGAACTACTACTACGCCACGCTGCACTTCCTGTTGACGATCGGGGTGCTGGTGTGGCTGTACCGCTGGCATCCGGGGCGGTACGCGGCCGCCCGGCTGGCCCTGTTCGCCACCACGGGTGTGGCACTGCTCGGTTACTACCTGTATCCGCTCGCTCCCCCACGGCTGATGAACGGCGCCGACTTCATCGACACGGTCGTGGTGCACCACACCTGGGGTTCGATGGCCTCGGGCAACCTGGCGGACATGTCCAACCAGTACGCGGCGATGCCGTCGATGCACATCGGCTGGTCGACGTGGTGCGGCCTGACCATCGCCCTGCTGGCGCGGGCGGTGTGGGCACGGGTGCTGGGCGTGCTCTATCCCGTGGTGACGCTGGCGGTCATCGTGTCGACCGCCAATCACTTCTGGCTGGACGCGGTGGGCGGCCTGCTCTGCCTCGCCTTCGGCTTCGCCCTGTCCTACGCTTGGTACCGGGCGTTCCCACACCGGTTGGCCCGCCATGTGGCAGTGTCTACGCGGCGCTAGGGGCTGGCGGGTTTTCGGCTGCGGGCCGTCGTTGCCGCCTCTCGCCTGGCCGGCGGGCCTTCGACTGCCGGGCCGTCTTTGCCGCCTGCGGCGGCGGGCGCCCTGCGGGCGCGTCCTCAATCGCCGGACAGGCTGGTTTCGGCTGGGCTCAGCCACAGCCCGCGGAGGCGGAGGCGGACGCATATCGGCCAGGATCCGCCGGCCACGGCTACGCCCCGTAGAAGAGTTCCTCGACCACGGCCCTGGCGCGCCGCGTCGTGCGGCGGTAGTCGTCCAGCATCTCCCCGACGTGCCCCGGTTCGTAGCCGAGATAGCGGCCCACGGCGCCCAGTTCGCGGGGGTCGCCGGGGAAGGTGTCGCCGGGGCGGCCCCGCACCAGCATCACGGCGTTGCGGACGCTGGTGGCCAGCACCCACGCCTCGTCCAGGACGCGGGCGTCCTCCGCGCTCAGCAGGCCCGCCGCGCAGGCCGCCGCGAGCGCCTCGCGGGTGCGGGTCGTCCGCAGCCCCGGCTCCGCCCAGCCGTGCCGCATCTGCAGCAGCTGTACCGTCCACTCCACGTCCGACAGCCCGCCCCGGCCCAGCTTCGTGTGCGTCGTCGGGTCGGCGCCGCGCGGCAGCCGCTCGGTCTCCATCCGCGCCTTGAGCCGGCGGATCTCCCGCACGGCGTCCTCCCCCAGCCCCTCGGCGGGGTAACGCAAGGGGGCGATCAGGTCGACGAACCGCGCCCCGAGGTCCGCGTCGCCCGCCACCGGCTCGGCGCGCAGCAGCGCCTGGCTCTCCCACACCCGTGACCAGCGGCGGTAGTAGGTGGCGTATGAGGCGAGGCTGCGCACCATGGGGCCGGCCTTGCCCTCGGGCCGCAGATCGGCGTCGACGAGGAGCGGCGGGTCGGCGGTCGGCAGTTGCAGCAGGCGCCGCATCTCGGTGGCGACGGCGTGGGCGGCCTTGGCGGCCTCCTCCTCGCCGACGCCGTCGCGGGGCTCGTGCACGAACAGCACGTCGGCGTCCGAGCCGTAGCCCTGTTCGCGGCCGCCGAAGCGGCCCATGCCGATGACGGCGAAGCGGGTGGGGAGGGTGTCCCCCCACTCGGCGCGGACGGCGGCCCGCAGCGCCCCGGCGAGGGTGGCGGCGTTGAGGTCGGAGACGGCCCTGCCGACGGTGTCGACGGCCGCGCGCGGACCGGCGCCCACCGCCTCGCCCGCCCGGTACGCCCGGAAACCGTGCTCCGCGGCGGCGTGCGCCCCGGAGTCGGGGCCGCCGCCCCCGTACGCGCCGATGATGTCGGCGGCGGCGGTGCGGAACAGCTCGCGGCGCCGGACGCCGCGCACGGCGACGATCGCCGCCTCCGCGTCCTCGGCGCGGCCCACGGCGGCCAGCACCTCCTGCTCCAGCGGCTCCCGGCCGCGTGGGCGCAGCCCCTCGGGGTCGCCGAGCAGGGCGACCGCCTCGGGGGCGCGCAGCAGCAGGTCGGGGGCGAGGCGGCCGGCGGACAGCACCCGGGCGAGGTTCTCCGCGGCCGCGCCCTCGTCGCGCAGCAGCCGCAGGTACCAGGGGGTCTTGCCGAGTGCGTCGGAGACCTTGTGGAAGTTGAGCAGTCCGGCGTCGGGGTCGGCGGAGTCGGCGAACCAGCCGAGGAGGACGGGCAGCAGATGGCGCTGGATGGCGGCCTTGCGGCTGACGCCGGAGGCCAGGGCCTCCAGGTGGCGCAGCGCGGCGGCCGGGTCGGCGTAGCCGAGGGCCTCCAGGCGGTGCCCGGCCTCCTTGGGGCTGAGCCGGATCTCGCCGGGTTCCAGCTGGGCGACGGCGTCCAGCAGGGGCCGGTAGAAGAGCTTTTCGTGCAGCCGTCGCACCTCGCGGGCGTGCCGCTTCCACTCCTTGCCCAGTTCGTCGGCGGGTTCCTTGCCGCCCGGCCAGTGGAACGTGCGGGCCAGGGAGCGGCCGAGGCGGCGCAGATCGGCCTCCTCCTCGGGGACGAGGTGGGTGCGGCGCAGCCGGTAGAGCTGGATGCGGTGTTCCATGGTGCGCAGGAAGCGGTAGGCGGCGTCGAGCGCGGCGGCGTCCGCCCGGCCCACGTAGCCGCCGGCCGCGAGTGCGGCCAGCGCGCCGAGGGTGCTGCCGCCGCGCAGGGTCGCGTCGCTGCGGCCGTGCACCAACTGCAGGAGCTGCACGGCGAATTCGACGTCGCGCAGTCCACCGGGGCCGAGTTTCAGCTCCCGGTCGACCTGGGTGGCGGGAATGCTCGCGACGACGCGGCGGCGCATCTGCTGTACGTCGGCGACGAAGTTCTCCCGCTCGGCGGCCTGCCACACCAGGGGGGCCACGGCGTCCACGTACTCCTGGCCCAGCTGGAGGTCGCCGGCCACCGGGCGGGCCTTGAGCAGGGCCTGGAACTCCCAGGTCTTGGCCCAGCGTTGGTAGTAGGCGAGATGGCTGGAGAGGGTCCGCACGAGGGGGCCGTTGCGTCCCTCGGGGCGCAGGTTGGCGTCGACGGGCCAGATGGTGCCCTCGGGGGTGGCGTCGGAGCAGACCCGCATCATCCGGGAGGCGAGCCGGGTCGCGGCCTGTACCGCGGCGCCCTCGGCGGTGCCGCCGCGGGCCTCGGCCACGAAGATGACGTCCACGTCGGAGACGTAGTTCAGCTCCTGGCCGCCGCACTTGCCCATGCCGATGACGGCGAGCCGGCAGGCGGCGGCGTCGGCCGGCTGCTCCCGCGCGGCGATGTCGAGGGCGGCGCGCAGCGTGGCGGTGGCCAGGTCGGCGAGTTCGGCCGCGGTCCGGGCGACGTCGGTGGTGCCGCAGACGTCACGGGCGGCGATGGTGAGCAGGGCGCGGCGGTAGGCGGCGCGCAGCGCGTCGGCGGGCGCGAGGGAGGCGCCGCGCTCGCCGCGCACCCCCTCGGCGAGGGCCTTCTCGAACTCCGGTGTCGTGGGGTGCAGATCGGCCGACTCGTAGGTGGCGAGCGCGTGCCAGTCGTCGGGGTGCCGCACGAGGTGGTCGCCGAGCGCCTCGGACGCCCCGAGCACCCCCAGCAGCCGGTCGCGCAGCGGTTTGGCGGCGACGAGGGTGTCGAGGAACGCCTGCCGCGTCTCCGGCCCCCGGGCCTGGAGCGCCTCCGTGAACCGGACGAGGCCGTGCAGCGCGAGGTCGGGGTCGGCGGTGGCGCCGAGCGCGTCCAGGAGCGCGGTGTCGTCCCGGACGGCCGCCAGCTCGGGGGCGCCGAGCAGCCGCTCGGCGGCGGCCGCGTCGGTGAAGCCGTACTTCAGCAGCCGGGTGTACGCGCTGCTGCGACGCCCTTGCGGCACCGTCATCGACAACCCTCTTCTCCGCCCGCCCCCGCCGAACCCCGCACCTTTTCGCCTACAGCACCGGCAGCATCTTGCGCAGCTCGAAGGCGGTGACCTCGGAGCGGTACTCCTCCCACTCCTGCTTCTTGTTGCGCAGGAAGAAGTCGAAGACGTGCTCGCCGAGGGTCTCGGCCACCAGCTCGCTGCGCTCCATGAGTTCGATGGCCTCGCCGAGGTTCTGCGGCAGCGGCTCGATGCCCATGGCCCGGCGCTCGGCGTCGGACAGGGCCCAGACGTCGTCGTCGGCGCCGGCGGGGAGTTCGTACCCCTCCTCGACGCCCTTGAGGCCGGCGGCCAGCAGGACGGCGTAGGTCAGGTACGGGTTGGCGCCCGAGTCGATGGAGCGGACCTCGACGCGGGCCGAGCCGGTCTTGCCCGGCTTGTACATCGGGACGCGGATCAGCGCGGAGCGGTTGTTGTGGCCCCAGCAGATGTACGAGGGGGCCTCGCCGCCGGAGCCCGCGGTGCGGCTGGAGCCGCCCCAGATGCGCTTGTAGGAGTTCACCCACTGGTTGGTGACGGCCGAGATCTCGGCGGCGTGCCGGAGCAGTCCGGCGATGAAGGACCGGCCGACCTTGGAGAGCTGGTACTCCGAGCCGGACTCGTAGAACGCGTTGCGGTCGCCCTCGAAGAGGGACAGGTGGGTGTGCATGCCGGAGCCGGGGTACTCGGAGAACGGCTTGGGCATGAACGTGGCCTGTACGCCTTGCTCCAGCGCGACCTGCTTCATCACCAGGCGGAACGTCATGATGTTGTCGGCGGTGGAGAGCGCGTCGGCGTACCGCAGGTCGATCTCCTGCTGGCCGGGGGCGCCCTCGTGGTGGCTGAACTCCACCGAGATGCCCATCGATTCGAGCATGGTGATGGCCTGGCGGCGGAAGTCCATGCCCACGTTCTGCGGGGTGTGGTCGAAGTAGCCGGAGGAGTCGGCGGGCACCGGGCGGGTGCCGTCGACCGGCTTGTCCTTGAGCAGGAAGAACTCGATCTCGGGGTGGGTGTAGAAGGTGAAGCCGAGGTCGGAGGTCTTGGCGAGGATGCGCTTGAGGACGTAGCGCGGGTCGGCGTAGGAGGGCGAGCCGTCCGGCATGAGGATGTCGCAGAACATCCGGGCGGTGCCCGGGGCCTCGGCGCGCCAGGGCAGGATCTGGAAGGTGCCCGGATCCGGCTTGGCGATCATGTCTGATTCGTACACCCGGGCGAAGCCCTCGATGGCCGAACCGTCGAAGCCGATGCCCTCGTCGAAGGCCTGCTCCAGCTCGGCGGGCGCCACGGCCACCGACTTCAGATAACCGAGCACATCGGTGAACCACAGCCGCACGAAGCGGATGTCGCGCTCTTCGAGGGTGCGGAGCACGAACTCCTGCTGCTTATCCATTTCCACCAATCCTCGCCGGTTCGGCCCCCTGCTCCCGGGCCGCGGAGCACGGGGGCTCATGAGCATCCCACCACACGGTTTCGGCCGTGTTGCGTACAAGCGTCTGAACGTCCCGCATCACGTGGGTGTACCGCTCCCTCCCCATACTGCCCGCCCGCCCGCGCGCCGGGTACTCGTGGAGCCCTCCGGTCGCGGGCGACGTGTCTCCATTGTGGGACACGCCCTGATCTTGGTCGACCCGCGGACACGTGCCCCTACGTTGCGTCACCGCCGGTCACCTTGGGCGACGGCCCGTGCGAAGGGGCCCGCGACCCTATAGAACCGGGCGGCGAAACGCGACACGAGCGCCACGGGCGGGTGAAACGGCCCGCTGGGCTGGCCGTGAACCGACCGGCCGGGGCAGGCTGCTGGCGCGATCCTCCGGTCGGGCGGCAGCCCGGCGAACCGGGGCATGCGGCGCGCCCTCGCGCGCCCACGGGCCATCGATGCCCGGGCCGTCGGTCCGCGAGGCCCGATCCCGTCCATTCCAGTAGCTGAGCAGGGACCTTGTTGAGTACGAGCACTTCGACCCGCCCGGACGCCCGCGCCGCGGCGGGTCTCGTACGGCGTTGGCGCAAGGCCGCGGGCCCGGGGCAACTCCCGGAGATCTACGACGGGTTGCGTGCCGCCGGCCCCCTCGTGCCCACCCCGTGGCGGGCCCTCCTCGTCCCCGGTTACGACGACTGCCGCCAGGTGCTGGCCGACCGCGTCTGGCGCACGCTCGACGCGCGCTGGCGCGACGCGCACCAGCCCGGCTGGCGGGACAGCGCGAGCAGCGTGGCGCTGTGCCGCACGCCGCTGCAGCAGGACCCGCCCGAGCACACCGCGCGCCGCAGGCCGCTGGCGTCGGCCCTGGCCGCCCGGGCGGTGCGACAGGCGGCGACGGACCTGGTGGAGCCGCTGGTGACCGGGCGGCTGCGGGCGTTCGCGGCCGGGCTGCGGCGCGGCGGTGCGCACGATCTCGTCGCGGCCGTCTGCCGTCCGCTGCCCACGGCCGTGCTGGGCGGCATGGTGGGGCTGCCCCCGGACGTCGACCGGCGGTGGCTCGCCGACGCCGCCCTCGCGCTGATCCGCGTGGAGGAACTCGCCGCCCCGCCGAGCGTCGTCCGCCAGGCCGACGCGGCCGCCACCGCCCAGCTGGCCCTTTACGACCGTGTCCTGGCCGAGCGGCGGCGCCGGCCCGGGGAGGACCTGCTGTCCCGCTGGGCGGCCGACGATCCGGCGCGGGCGCCCCATCTGCTGCTGACGCTGTTCACGGCCGGGGTGCCGACCACCGCCGCCCTGCTGGCCGCCCTCGGGCTGGCGTTGGTGACGCACCCGGAGCTGGCCCGGCAGGTCCGCCGGTCGCCCGCATACGCCGACCGGGTCGTGGAGGAGACGCTGCGCTGGGACCCGCCGGGGCGGGTGGTGACCCGGGTCGCGGGCGCCGACACCGTGCTCGGCGGACGGCCGCTGCCCCGGGGGCAGGTCGTCCACGCGCTCGTCGGCGCCGCGCACCGCGACCCGGACCACTTCGCCGACCCGCACGCCTTCGACCCCGCGTGCCCCCGCCCGCGGCTGCTGGCCTTCGGCGCCGGACTGCACTACTGCCCCGGCGCCCAGCTGGCCCGGGCCCAGGCCACCGCCTTCGTCCGGGGCTTCGCCCGGGAGCTGGCGGGCGCGCGACTGGCCGCACCACCGGTCCGGCAACCCGGCCCGAGCATGACCGACATCACCCAGCTGTCCCTCACCCTGCCCGTCAGCTAACGGAGGCCCAAGGTCACATGCCAGGTATCACCAAGAGCGGGGACGTCTTCGCCAAGGGACTGTCGTCGTCGACGTTCGTCCGGGCCATGCGGGAGACCGGCGTGCGGCCCTTCTACCGGCCGATGCGCGCCGCCGACGGGGAGGCCACGGTCGAGGGCAGACCCGTGGTCATGGCGGGCTGCAACGACTACCTGGGGCTGGCCACCGACCCCCGGGTGACGGCGGAGGCGGCCAAGGCGCTGGAACACTACGGCGCCTCCTGCTCCGGCGCCCGCACCCTCAACGGCACCCTGCCGCTGCACGGCGAACTGGAGGCCCGGATCGCCGGTTTCCTCGGCACCGAGGCGGCCGCCGTGGTCACCACCGGCTTCCAGGCCAACCTCGCCGTCGCCGCCCTGTTCGGCGAGGACGACCTCGTCTTCAGCGACACCGCCAACCACGCCTCGCTGGTCGACGGCCTCCGGCTGGGCACCGCGCGCCGCGTCCGCTACCGGCACTGCGACACCGGCCACCTCGCGCGGCTGCTCGCCGACGCCGACCCCGCCGCCGCCAAGGCCGTCGTCACCGACGGCATGTTCTCCATGGACGGCGACCTGTGCCCGCTGCCCGACATCATCGCCCTGGCCCGCCGCCGGGGGGCCAGGGTCATCGTCGACGGCGCCCACGACATCGGACTGCTGGGGCCCAACGGGCGCGGCGTCGGCGAACACTTCGGACTCCAGGACGAAGTCGACCTGTACACCGGCACCTTCTCCAAGTGCTTCGGCTCCACCGGCGGCATCCTCGCGGGCCCCGCGCACGTCATCGAGTACCTCCGCTACAGCGCCCGCCCGATCCTCTTCTCCGCCTCGATGCCCCCGGCCGCCCTGGCCGCCGCCCTCACCTCGCTCGGCATCGTCGAGTCCGAGCCGTGGCGCCGGGAGCGGGTCCTCGGCCTCGCCGCCCGGCTGCGGAGCGGACTGCGCGAACTGGGCTACGACACCGGCCGGTCCGTCACCCCCGTGGTGCCCGTGCACATCGGTGACGCGGCCGACTGCGCCCGCGCCTGGCAGGGCCTGCTCGACGAGGGCGTCTACACCAACGCGGTCGGTGCCCCCGCCGTGCCGGAGGGGCGGTGCGTGATCCGGGTGGCGCTCCAGGCCACCCACACCGATGCCCATCTCGCCCGGATCCTCGACGCGTTCGCCGTCACCGGCCGCCGTCTCGGGCTGCTGCCCGGCGGCCCGCGCGAGGACCGCGAGCCGTCCGCGGCGGGTGCCCGATGAGCGCCGTCGCCGTCACCCCCGTACGCGGCCGGGCCGACACCACCGCCTTCATCCGCCTGCCCTACGCCGTCTACCGCGACGAGCCGCACTGGGTCGCCCCGCTGGAGCGCGAGCGGCGCGCCTTCCTCGATCCCCGCCGCAACCCCTTCTTCGAGACCGGCTCGGCACGGCTGTTCCTGGCCCGCCGGGACGGCCGGGTGGTGGGCCGGATCGCCGCCGTCGTCGACCCCCGCCACCGCGAGCGGCACGACGCGGACCGCGGCCACTTCGGCCTCTTCGAGTGCGCCGACGACCCCGGGGCCGCGGCGGCACTGTTCGCCGCGGCGGCCGACTGGCTCGGCGAGCGGGGCCTGACCAAGGTGCTGGGGCCGCTGAGCTTCTCCACCAACGACGAGTGCGGCATCCTCGTCGACGGCTTCGACGGCCCGCCCAGCGTGCGCATGCCGTACACCCCCGCGTACTACCCGCGGCTCCTCACCGGCTGCGGTCTGACCAAGGCCAAGGACCTGCTGTCGTGGCGGATGCCGATGTCCGGCGACGGCGAACCCCCGGCGGTCATCCGCCGGGTGGCCGAACGCGCCCTCCGCGCGCCCGGGGTGCGCGTGCGCCCGCTCGACCCGGACCGCTTCGACGCCGACATGGCCGCCGTGAAGGACCTCTACCGCGAGGCCTGGGCCGAGAACTACGCCTCCGTCCCCATGACCGACCGGGAATTCGCCCACACCGTCCGGCAGTTGCGGCCCGTCATCCGGCCCGAGCTGCTGCGCATCGCCGAGGTGGACGGGGAACCCGTCGGTTTCACCCTGTGGCTCCCCGACCTCAACCAGGCCCTGCGGGCCACCCGGGGCCGTCTCACCCGCTGGGGGCTGCCCATCGGCCTGTGGCGCGTCTCCCGGGCCGCCCGCCGGATCGACCGCAGCCGGGCGGTGACCACCGGCGTCAAGGCGGAGTACCGGTCCACCGGGCTCGCCGCCGCCCTGTACACCGAGGCCCTGCGGGCCGCGTTCCGCCTCGGCCACACCGAGGGCGAACTCTCCTGGATCCTGGAGGACAACCGCGACGCCAACCGCTACGCCGAGGCCGGCGGCGGCGTCCTCTTCCGCACCCACCGGCTGTACGAGGCGGAACTCGCCGCGCTCACCGGGCCCGCTGCCGGGCGGGGTGCGCGGCGGTGAGGTATCTGATCACCGGGGCCACCGGTTTCATCGGCCGGCATCTGGCCCGGCACCTCCTCGAGCGCGGCCACCACGTCACCGCCCTCGTCCGCCGCGACGCCCGCGTCTTCGGGTCGCTGACCGTCCGCGGGGACCTCGTCACCGGCGAGGGGCTGGCGACGGCCGTGCGGGACGTCGACCGCGTCATCCACCTCGCCGGGGTCACCAAGGCCGCCGACCCGCGCCTGTACACCCTGGTCAACACCGTCGGCACGCGGCGGCTGCTCGCCGCCGTCGCGGCACGGCCACAGCCGCCGCGGCTCGTCTACTGCTCGTCGCTGGCCGCCGCCGGCCCCGGGCGGCTGCGCCACGAGGACGATCCGCCCGCCCCGGTCTCCGCGTACGGCCGCAGCAAGCTCGGCGGCGAACTCGCCCTGCGCGAGGGCGCCGACCGGGCACCCGCCGTGGTCGTCCGCCCGCCGATCGTCTACGGGCCGGGCGACCGCGAGTTCCTGCCGCGCCTGGCCACCGCCGCACGGGCCGGGCTGCTGCCGGTCGTCGGCGGCCCCGGGCCGCGCCACTACTCCCTCCTGCACGTCGAGGACCTGTGCCGCGCGCTGCGCACGGCCGCCGAACAGGGTGTGCCCGGCGCGACCTACCACGTCAGCGACGGTGTCGAGCACCTGTGGGACGACATCGGCGCCACCGCCGCCGAGGTGCTCGGCAGACGCCCGCCGCGCGTCGTCCACATCCCCCTGCGGCTGGCGCTGACGGTGGCCCGCACCCTGGGCGGAGGGTCCGCACTGAACCCCGGGAAGATCGCGGAGGCCGCGCACCCCGCGTGGACGAGCGCCGTCGGCCGTCTGCCGCTGGGCCCGTGCGTACCGCTGGCCGAGGGACTGCGGACGGCGCTGGCCCCGTGACCGCCCCCGCCCGTGCGGAGAGCCCCGGCACGCGCCGGCGCCTGTCGCCCTGCGAACGGTTCCTGTGGGCCGCGGGCGAAGTGCTCCCCGTCAACGTCGCCATCACCGCGCGCGTCGACGGGCGGGCCGATCCCGAGCGGGTCCGCGCGGCCATCGCGGCCGCCCGTGGGCGCCACCCGCACCTCGGGGCGCGGATCACCACCGACGGGCCGTGGCGGGCCTGGCTGACCACCGACGACGTGCCCGACCCGGACCTGCGGGTCGTCGCGGCCACGGCGGCCGACACCTGGGTCCGGGTGGCCGAGGAGGAGATCCAGCGGCGCTTCGACACCGGCACCGGGCCGCTCGTGCGCTTCGTGCTGGTCGACGCGGGCGACTCCTTCGACCTCGTCTGCGTCTTCCACCATCTCGTCGGCGACGTCCGGGCCGGTTCCGTCGTGCTCCGTGACGTGCTGCGCGATGTGCTGCGCGGGCCGGCCGGGCCGGGTGCCGGGCGCGGGCCCGTGGTCGCCCCGCCCGCCGACGCCCTCCTGCCCGGCGGGCGCGCCCGCCTCGCCGACCTCCGCGGGGTCGCCCGGATGCTCCGCGGCACCCTGCGCCCGGCGCGGGCCGGCCGTGTCACCGTCGCCACCTGGTCCCTGGACGCGGACGGCACCGCCGCTCTGCTGGCCCGCTGCCGGGCCGAGGGCACCACCGTCCAGTCCGCCCTGTGCGCCGCCTTCGCCCGCGCCTTCCCGCACCCCGTGGGGATCGCGGTGGCCGCCGACCTCCGCCGGATCCTCGACCCCGGCCCCGGGGACGCCGTCGGTCTCTACGCCGCCACCTTCCTGATACCCGTCGACGGCACGGATCACCGTGGCTTCTGGGACCTCGCCCGGGACGTCCGCACCGACCTCCACCGCCGGCTGGCCCCCGCGCAACTGAGCCCCCTGGTCCGGGTGTTCCGGCTCTTCCCCTTCCTGACCCACCGGGCGATCGGGGCGCTCCTGCACCGGAGCGAGGCGCGGGGGTCCCGCTTCGACGTGGCGATCAGCAACACCCGCGTGGACCTCTCCCGCGACGACGGTCCACTGCGCGTATCGGCGCTGTACGCGGCCGCCCACACGAGTCTTTCGGGGGCTCCGGTCGTGGTGCTGGTGGGGATGGAGGGGCGGTTGTTCTTCAGCGTCACGTCGGCGGGGGGGCTGTGTGCGGCTTTGTGACTCGGTCATGAGGGATCTGACGGCGGCGGTGTCGGGGGGTCCGAAGCCTTAGTCCAGTGCGGTTCTTTGGCTGACGGCCGGTGGTGCCGCCTCTCGCCTGGCCGGCGGTTCCTCGACTGACGGCCGTTTTTGCCGCCTGCGGCGGCGAGCGCCTCTCGCCTGGCCGGCGGATCTTCGGCTACCGGCCGGTGGTGCCGCCTGCGGCGGCGGGCGCCCTGCGGGCGCGTCCTCAATCGCCGGACGGGCTGAATTCAGCCCGTCCGGCGATTGAGGACACCGCCGCGCAGCGGTGGTGCGGACGCCGGTCTACTCAGGGCCCCCGGCCCGCACCGGCATGGCCAAAACCGCCGCGGCAATGGACTGGGGCCGGTCGAACATCACCAGGTGGCCGGCTGGGGCCACGGCCTCGAAGCGGGCGTCGAGGCGGTCCGCGAGGGCGCGCTGGCGTTCCAGCCAGCGGCGTTCGGGCCAGGAACCGGTGCCCGGGGAGGCCGCGAGGACGGTCACGGGGACGGGCGGCAGCGGGTGCAGGGCGCGCAGTTCGTCCAGTTCGGCGGCGACGTCGTAGTAGCGGGCGTTCTCCATCAGCAGGGCGCGCGCCACCCGGCCGCTGCCGTAGGTGCGGCGCACCAGTTCGGCCGGGGTGGGGTCGTGGCGCTTGACGGAGGAGACCCGGACGGCCAGCCGGCGCAGGGCGGGGCCCAGGGCGCGGGGCAGTCCGGCGGCGGCGACGGCGAGGCCGCGCGCGTGGGCGGCGGCGGTGCGCAGGTCACGGGCCGGGATGGGCCGGACGTCCTCCTCCACGCTGCCGTCCACCAGGACGATCCCGGCCGTGCGGTCGGGGTGCAGCCGGGCGAACGCCTCGGCGTGGAACCCGGCGAGGGAGTGGCCGACGACCGTGGCCGGTCCGGGCAGGTCCAGGGCGTCCAGGACGCCCGCTATCCGGTCGGCCTCGGACGCGGCGGTGGGCGGTTCGAGGGCCGGTGCGCTGAACCCCAGCCCGGGGCGGTCGAAGCGGACGACCGTGCGGTGCTCGGTGAGCAGCGGCACGACGGGCTCCCAGTCGAACCAGCCCATGCCGAGCCCGGCGCTGAGTACGCATACCGGGCCGGAGCCCTCGCGCAGTACGTGCAGCGGTATCCCGCCGACCCGCAGCATGCGCCCTGGTGGCCGCTTCATCCCGTCGCCCCCTGGAGGTTCGTCCGTGCCCACCGCCGCACGTGTGCGGCGCCGGTCGCGGAGCGGATCCCCGACCTGGGATGACCGTACCTGGGCCTGGCCGGCGGTTCCGCGGCTGCGGGCCGTCTGTGCCGCCTGCGGCGACGAGCGCCCTGCGGGCGCGTCCTCAATCGCCGGACAGGCTGGTTGTGGCTGAGCTCAGCCGCATCAGTCCGTCCGGCGATTGAGGACACCGCCGGGCAGGCCTACGCGCGGTGCTCCGGGGCCACCCAGTGGGGTTTACGGAACTTCAGGAACGCCAGAGGTGCCAGGAAGCCGAGGATCAGCAGTCCGCCGCCGACGGTGAGCAGATAGCGCCACAGCGGGCCGCCGCCGAACTGCTCCGGCGGTACGAAGCCGATGCACATGGCCGCGACGGAGGCGACGAAGCCGACACCGGCGACGAGCCGCACGGCCGGTACCCGGAAGCCGCGCGGCCGGTCGGGCTGGACGCGCCGCAGCCGGACGACGGCGGCGAACATCAGCAGATAGACGACGAGGTAGATCTGCGTGGTGATGACCGAGAAGATCCAGTAGGCGCTGGAGACATCGGGGATGAACGCGTAGAGCAGGGCGATCAGGGTGGTGAGCACGCCCTGGGCGACCATGATGTTCCGCGGCACCCCGCGCTGGTTGAGCTTTTGCAGCACGGGCGGCAGATAGCCCTCCTGCCGGGAGACCATCAGCAGCCCCTTGGCCGGTCCGGCCAGCCAGGTGAGCATGCCGCCGAGTGCGGCGGCGACCAGCAGCACCCCGACGACCTTGGTGAGCCAGCCGACGCCGAAGTGGTCGAAGAAGCCCTGGAACGCCTGCATCACCCCGGCCGTCAGGCTGAGGTCCTCCCCCGGCATGACCCAGCTGATGGCCAGCGCCGGAAGGATGAAGATCAGCAGGACGAGGCCGGTGGCGGCGAAGACCGAGCGCGGGAACTGCTTGCCGGGCTCGCGCAGCGAGGCGACGTGCACCCCGTTCATCTCCATGCCCGCGTAGGACAGGAAATTGTTGACGATCAGGACGAGGCTGGCCAGCCCGGTCCACGGCGGGAGGAAGTGGCCGGAGTCCATGGGAGCGGCCGAGGCGTTGCCCTGGGCGAGGAAGACCAGGCCGAGGACGACGAGGACGATGCCGGGGATCAGTGTGCCGATGACCAGGCCCATGCCCGCGAGTCCCGCCACCGCCTTGGTGCCGCGCGAGGAGATGAACACGCCCGCCCAGTAGATGACGACGATGACGACGGCGATGTAGAGGCCGTTGTCGGCGAGCCTGGGGTCGATGACATACGCGAAGGTGCTCGCCACGTAGGCGAGCAGGCTCGGGTAGTAGGCGATCGTCATCGCGAACTGGCACCAGACGGCCAGGAAGCCGAGCGGCTTGGAGAGCCCCTCGCTCACCCAGCGGTAGACCCCGCCGGTCCAGCCGGAGGCCAGTTCCGCCGAGACCAGGGCGGTGGGCAGCAGGAAGACCACGGCGGGCACGAGGTAGAGGAAGACGGCGGCCAGCCCGTACAACGCCATGGACGGGGAGGGCCGCAGGTTCGCCACCGAGGCGGTGGTCATCATCGCGAGGGTCACCCATGAGATGAACTGCTGCGCCTGCGGGGCGGACGGGGTCGGGTGGGTACCGGCGGCGGGGGTCTCCCGGGCCGGTTCCGTGCGGGTCATGGGTGGAGCGTCCTTCGGGCCGTGCGACGAATCGAATCGCCCCATAATCGGGCCTTGGCCCCCTTCCGCGCACATCGCGCACCCGCCACCCTCGAAGGCCGATACCCCGAGGGGGTAGGGTGCGGGCGAGGATTTCCGGGGCTGGGAGGCTCGTGATGGACGAACGGCGGAAGGCCACCGCGTGGTGCGGCCGGCTGCTGCTGTTCGCCGCGCTCGTCCTGGGCATCGTCACGATGCACACCCTCGGCCACCCGAGCGGGCACGGCTCGGGGCAGCCCGGGCCGACGGCGGCGGGGCCCGCCGCGCACGCGATGCCGGCACACGCCGCGCACGTCCAGGCCGATGCGGGGACGACGGCCGGGACGACCGGCCCTCCCCGCGCCGATGCCCCGCCGCACGGCGGCATGGACCCCATGTCGGTGTGCCTCGCCGTGCTCGCCACGGGCGGGGCCGTCGCCCTCCTCCTGGGCCTGGCCGCCCTCCGCCGCCGGTCCGGCGCGCCCGCCCCCGCGGCCCGCGCCCGCCTCCTGCGCACCCTGTGGCCCATGCCGCCACCCCGCCACAAGGCCCTCGCCCGGTTGTCGGTCCTGCGCGTGTAGAGCCGCGTCCCGCCGCCGCTCCCCCGCGCGGCGGACGCGCTCCGACCCGTACCCGACCGACCATCGATCACCGCACGAGGTGCATTCCCATGCGCACGACCACCCGCCGCGCCGTACTCGGCGCGGGACTCGCCGCCGCCGGCGGCAGCCTGCTCGCCGCCTGCTCGAAGGGCACCGACAGCGGCTCCCCGGCCGCCCCGGCGCCCGCCGGCTTCGTCTCCCCGGACGGGAAGGAGGTCGCCGCCGCCGAGGCCCGGCGCGGCGGCGGCCCCGTCCGGAAGGTCGCCCTGACGGCCACGCCGACCCGGCTCGACCTGGCCGGCCGTACCGTCCCGACCTGGGCGTACGGCGACCGGCTGCCCGGCAGGGAGATCCGGGTCACCGCCGGCGACACCCTCGCCGTGACCCTCGCCAACCATCTGCCCGAACCCACCTCCCTGCACTGGCACGGGCTCGCCCTGCGCAACGACATGGACGGCGTGCCGGGCCTCACCCAGCGTCCCGTCAAGGCGGGGGCGTCCTTCGACTACCGCTTCACCGTCGCCCACCCGGGCACGTACTGGTTCCACCCGCACTCGGGCACCCAGCAGGACCGGGGGCTGTACGCGCCGCTGATCGTCGAGGACCCGAAGGAGCCGTTGACGTACGACAAGGAGTGGGTGGTCGTCCTGGACGACTGGGTCGACGGGGTGGACGGCAGCACACCGGACGCGGTCCTCGCCGAGCTGAGCCGGGGCATGGGCGGCACGGACGGCATGGGCGGCATGGACCACGGCGGGGGCGCCGGTGGCACGCACCACGGCGGGCACGACATGTCACACATGTCGATGACGTCGAGGACGCCGGCGCGCGCCGAGCCGTCCCCCGCCGGCCCCTCCCGGATGATGATGGGCGCGACCAGCCCGCTCCTGGGCGGCGACGCGGGTGATGTGGCCTATCCGCACTATCTCGTCAACGGCCGCCCGCCCGAGGACCCGGAGACCTTCACGGCGAAGCCCGGCGACCGGGTGCGGATCCGGTTCGTCAACGCCGGGGGCGACACGGCCTTCCGGGTCGCGCTCGGCGGCCACCGCATGACGGTCACGCACACCGACGGCTTCCCCGTCGAGCACCGGGACACCGACGCGTTGCTGCTGGGCATGGGCGAGCGGTACGACGTACTGGTCGAGGTGAAGGACGGTGTCTTCCCGCTGACCGCGCTGGCCGAGGGCAAGAAGCGGTCCGCCCTCGCGCTGCTGCGCACCGGCGGCGGCGCGGCGCCCGACGCCCGCGTACGCCCCAGGGAACTGGAAGCCGCGCCGCTCACCGCCGACCGGCTGCGGGCGGACCGTTCCGTCGCGCTCGCCGACCGCCGCCCCGACCGTACGATCACCCTCCGGCTGACGGGCTCGATGGCGAAGTACGACTGGGCGATCGACGGCGAGAAGTACACACCGGAGCCCCGGCACGTCGTGGCCGGGGGCGAACGGGTGCGGCTGGTCTTCGTCAACGACACGCGGATGTGGCACCCCATGCACCTGCACGGGCACACCTTCGCGCTGCCCGGGCGGGGGCCGCGCAAGGACACCGCGATCGTCCTGCCGGGGCAGCGGCTGGAGGTCGGCTTCGACGCCGACAACCCGGGCCTGTGGATGGTCCATTGCCACAACGTCTACCACTCGGAGTCCGGGATGATGACGGTCCTCGGCTACCGGAAGTAGCCACGGCGACGGCACCCCGCGCCGACGCGCACACCGTCGGCGCGGGGTGCCGGCACGGGCCCGGCGACCCCACATCGCGTCAGACAGACGATTACACTGAACGGCGTGCCCCAACTTCGTCTCGCACTGAACCAGATCGACTCCCGGGTGGGTGATCTCGCCGGTAACGCCGACACGATCGTGCACTGGACCCGGCACTCCGCCGGGCAGGGCGCCCACCTCGTGGCGTTCCCCGAGATGGCGCTGACCGGCTACCCCGTCGAGGACCTGGCACTGCGGTCCTCCTTCGTCGAGGCCAGCCGGACCGCGCTGCGCGCGCTCGCCGGGCGGCTGGCCGACGAGGGCTTCGGGGAACTGCCCGTCGTCGTCGGCTATCTCGACCGCAGCGAACAGGGCAGCGCCCGCTACGGCCAGCCCGCCGGCGCCCCGCGCAACGCCGCCGCCGTGCTGCACCGCGGCTCGGTCGCGCTGTCCTTCGCCAAGCACCACCTGCCGAACTACGGCGTCTTCGACGAGTTCCGGTACTTCGTGCCCGGCGAGACGCTGCCCGTGGTGCGGGTGCACGGCGTCGACGTCGCGCTCGCGATCTGCGAGGACCTGTGGCAGGACGGCGGCCGGGTGCCCGCCGCCCGGTCCGCCGGGGCCGGGCTGCTGCTGTCGGTCAACGCCTCCCCCTACGAGCGCGAGAAGGACGACACGCGTCTGGAGCTGGTGCGCAAGCGCGCCCGGGAGGCCGGCTGCACGACCGCGTACCTCGCGATGACCGGCGGCCAGGACGAGTTGGTCTTCGACGGTGACACGATCGTCGTGGACCGCGACGGCCGGGTCCTCGCACGCGCCCCGCGATTCGAGGAGGGCTGTGTGCTGATCGACCTCGAACTGCCGGCCGCCGCGCCCGAGGCCCCCTCCGGCGTCGTGGACGACGGGCTGCGCATCGACCACGTCACCCTCTCGGCCGAGCCGCTCCCGGCGTACGAGCCGGAGACACCGGGCGGGGTCGCACCCCCGCTGGGCGACACGGAGGAGGTGTACAAGGCGCTGGTCGAGGGCCTGCGCGCGTACGTCGTGAAGAACGGCTTCCGCAGCGTCGTCGTCGGCCTGTCCGGCGGCATCGACTCGGCGCTCGTCGCCGCCCTGGCCTGCGACGCCATCGGCGCGGAGAACGTGCACGGCGTGGCGATGCCGTCGCGCTACTCCTCCGACCACTCCCTCGCCGACGCCGAGGAGCTGGCCCGGCGCACCGGGCTGCACTTCCGCACCGTCCCCATCGCGCCGATGTTCGACGCGTACATGGGCGCCCTGGGGCTGACCGGTCTCGCCGAGGAGAACCTCCAGTCACGGCTGCGCGGCACGATGCTCATGGCCCTCTCCAACCAGGAGGGGCACATCGTGCTCGCGCCGGGCAACAAGTCGGAGCTGGCGTGCGGGTATTCCACCCTCTACGGCGACTCGGTCGGCGCGTACGGCCCGATCAAGGACGTCTACAAGACCTTGGTGTTCCGCCTCGCCGCATGGCGCAACGAGGCGGCGGCCGGGCGCGGCGAGACCCCGCCGATCCCGGAGAACTCCCTCACCAAGCCGCCGAGCGCCGAGCTGCGCCCCGGCCAGGTCGACACGGACTCGCTCCCGGACTACGAGGTCCTCGACCGAATCCTGGAGCTGTACGTCGACCGCGACCAGGGCCGTGCCGCGATCGTGGCGGCGGGCTTCGACGCGGAGCTGGTCACGCGGATCCTGCGGCTGGTGGACACGGCGGAGTACAAGCGCCGGCAGTACCCGCCGGGCACGAAGATCTCCGCGAAGGGCTTCGGCAAGGACCGCCGGCTGCCGATCACGAACGCGTGGCGGGAGACGGCCTAGGGCGTGTCCGCAAAGTCGCGGGCCAGACGGGACTTTGCGGACACGCCCTAGCGGCCGGCGCCGCGCACTTCCAGCCCGTCGAGCAGTTCCTTCGTCGCCCGCGTGACGGCGTCCACGGCCTCGTCGAAAACCGCCTGATTGTGCGCGGCCGGCGCCCGGAAGCCGGACACCTTGCGCACGTACTGCAGGGCGGCGGCCCTGATGTCCTCCTCGCCCACGTCGGGCGTCATGGGCGGCCTGAGCGTCTTGATGCTGCGGCACATATCCCCAGTGTGCCGCGCCGCGCCGCCGTATGGACGACCTCAGCCACATCAAGCCCTGCGGCACCTCCCGGCGGTAGTCGCGACGGCACACCGCTGGGGGGGGCGGACATGCAGGCGCACGCACCGCTCGCAGACCTGCGATGTGCCGGATGGCGAACCGCTGGAATGCGGCAGGGAGTAAGCACGACTGCCTGATTCCTACTCTGGAGACACCACTGGTCAACCCTCAGAGGCTCACGATGAGTGACTTTTCTGATCTCGCCCGTCGGGCATTGCGAGACAGCGGCTACTCCATGAAGGCTGCGGCGCGCGCGCTGAATTACGACGTCGCCTACCTGTCCCGAGTCCTCAACGGAAAACAGAACCCATCGGGAAGGCTTGCGGCGGCGCTGGATGGCCTCGTCGGGGCGGGGGGCGCGTTGGCCGCGACCGTGCTCGACGACGACGAAAAATCGAGGGTCGCCCGCAGCGCCGCTCACCCTTCTCGACTGGATGCGGGAACCGTGGACGCGCTTGCGGGGGTCCTGGCCGCATACCGGCGATTGGACGACACCGTAAAGCCGGAGTCGGTAATCCCGGCGACCATGGCACAGATGAAGGAGGTTACCCGAATCCTCCAGGGATCCCGAGGACCCCACAGGGATCGCCTGGCGGAGGTCGCGTCCGAGTGGATCCAGTTCGCGGGGTGGATGCTCGCCCAAGCCCGTAAAGACAGCGAGGCGGTAGGACTTCTCAACGACGCTTTGGAACTGGCAGACGAGGTCGGCAGCGGCACCCTTGCGGCCCAAGCCCTGAATTTCAAGGGGTATATCGCCCGACAGCAGGGCAGGCCCCGAGGCATTGCCCGCTGGTTCGCTGCCGCAGCCAACACCCCTGGCGCGCACCCTTCCCAGCGCATCGGGGACTACCTTCAGGCGGCAGCCGGAATGGCGGCCATGGGTGAACTGGACGCAGCACTACGCATGGTGGAAGAAGCAGAGGGGCTGACGGATAGGGCGGCCGCCCTTCCGCCGCCGGAAACCGCCTATTGGCTTACCCCGGCATTCAATCGCCTGAATATGGGGCTCTGCACTCTCGAACTCGGCCGCTACAGCGAGGCGGCCGACCACTTGAGGTCCGGGCTCGCGGGATTGCCCGAGGGACTGCGGGATGCCCCTTGGTCGTGGGAGCACAAAGACGCGCTGCGCAGGGCTGTGGAGGCGGCCTAGAGCCCTCCGAAAATCAGCAGCCCGGTCCAAGAACCGCCGGCCGGGCGAGAGGCGAGCGGCTACGCCTCGAAGTCGTACTCCAGGACGTAGGCGTTCGCGTCCATGACCATCTCGTTGACCTCGACCGCGTCGCCCCGCGCGGTGAACGCGGTGCGGCAGACGAGCATGACGGGGGTGCCGCCCGGGAGGCCGAGGCGGGTGGCCTCGTCGGCGGTGGGCATCCGGGAGCGGATCTCCTCCCGGAAGCGGACGGGCTCGTACCCCAGGTCCTTGAGGCGGGCGTACGTCCCGCCGGGCCCGGTGTCGGGCCGGGTGATGGGGGTGCCCGCGACCAGCGCGGTGGGCAGGTACGAGGTGGAGATCATGACCGGTTCGCCGTCCAGGACGTAGCGGCGTCGGCGGACGCACACCGGGGCGGCGGGCGCGACCGCGAGGACGGCGGCGATGCGCTGGTGGGCGGGCTGCTCGTCGACGGCCACCTGGTCGACGACCAGGTCCCGGTCCGCCACATCGGCGGCCCAGACGGAGGCACCCGCGCCCCACTGCCGCCGGGCGAGGCGCTGGATGCTCCGCCGGTGCAGCGGGGAGGGCGTCCGCACGAACACCCCGGCGCCCTTGCGGGCCTCGGCCAGGCCCTCGCTCTGGAGCACGCCGAGGGCCTGCCGGGCGGTCATGCGCGCCACGCCGTGGGCGGCCATCAGGTCGTTCTCGCCGGGCAGCCGGTCGCCGGGACCGTACTCGCCCGCGGCGATGGCGTCCCTGAGCGCGGCGGCGATCCGCCGGTACTTCGGTTCGGTCACTGCGCGCCTCCTCGTCCTCTCCGAAAGACCACCCTAAGCGGCGTGCGACGGCGAAGCGGGGCTCAGGGGCGCCATTGACTTCTCTAGAGATGTCGGTTTCACTGGACTTGTCTAGAGACGTTCCCACATGGGGTGTATGGCACCGATCAGGGGAGGCGGCATGGCGCGCGTGGCCCGCATCGTCGGCACGGGGTCGGGGCCGGAGCCGCTCGGGCACATCACGGTGGAGGCGACGCCGGAGGCGGCCGCTCTGGCGAGGCGGTTGTTCCGCGAGCTCACGGACGGCTGGGCGCCCGGTTTCCCGGTGGACGACTGCGTCCTGCTGGTATCCGAGCTGGTCACGAACGCCGTCGACCACGCCGGCGGGGACGGTGCCCGGCAGATCCGGGTCGACTGGTGGCGGGTGCGGGACGGTCTGCGCGTCGACGTCCACAGCGCGGGCCCGCCGTGCCGGGTCCGCCTGCGGCGCCCACCCGACGACGACCCGCGCGGGCGGGGCCTGCTGCTCGTCGACCTCCTCGCCGACACCTGGTCCGTGGAGCCGAGCCGGCACGGCGGCACGATGGTCTCGTTCGTCATGGAAGACGCCTGGCGGACGACACGGCCGGCACAGTCGGCATGACAACGCCCCTGGCCGTGGCCGGCAGCCGGCTCCCCTGGCGGGGGGCTCGGGGGGCCGGCGCGCCGCCCGCGCGGGGCAGCCGCGGCCGACAGCCCCACACGGGTGGCCGTGACCGGCGCAGCCGACTCCCCTGGCGGGGGCATGGCCGCCCAGCCCTCAGGGCCGCCGCCGCGCGGGCAGCCCCGCACGGATAGCCGTGGCGGCGCAGCCGACTCCCCTGACGGGAGCCGCTAGGGCATCGGCCCGCCCGGCACCCCCTAGGGCGTGTCCGCAAAGTCCCGTCGTTCGCCCGAAGGGCGGGGCCCGCGGCGTCTGGTGCGTGCGATCGCAAGGCGGAGGGTCGCCCTCGTACTGGGCGTACTCGGGCGAGCCCGACAACGCAGCGAGCGCGCGTGCCAGGCGTCGCGGGCCAGACGGGACTTTGCGGACACGCCCTAGGCCGATGTCCGCCTGCGTCGGTAGCCCGCACGGGGGCCGCGCCTGGCACAGCCGCCTCCCTAGGCGGGGACATGGATCTGCCCGGGCACCAGGGCCGACACCACTGGCCGTGGCCGACAGCCCGCACGGGTAGCCGCGCCCGGCACAGCCGCCTCCCCAGGCAGGGGGCACGGGGGCGTGGAACCGCCCGCCCCCAGGGCTGACGCCGCCGCGCGGGCAGCCCGCACGGGCAGCCGCGCCCGGCAACAGCCAACACCCCAGGCAGGGGGCACGGGGGCGTGAAGCCCCCGCCCCCACGGCCGGCGCCGCTGTGCGGTAGCCCCGCGCGGACAGCCGGGCCGTCCGGCGATCCCGCAAAGGCCGCCGCGCCCAGCGGCCCGGCGGCACAGCGACCCGGCCGTCAGCCGACGCGTTCCGCCTCCGGCATGCGTTCGCTGCCCCCGGCGACCAGCCGCGACGCGCTGGGGCCGCCCCGGTCGAGGAGGCCGGCCGTTACCGCCACGGCCAGGCCGATCACGGCGAGGACCGCGCCGACCAGGGTCGGGGAGGTCCAGCCCCAGCCCGCGGCGATGGCGACGCCGCCGAGCCAGGCGCCGCCGGCGTTGGCCAGGTTGAAGGCGGAGTGGTTGGAGGCGGACGCCAGCGTCGGGGCGTGGCGTGCCTTGTTCATGACGAGCATCTGCAGCGGGGTCGTGGTCATGAAGCCGACCGCGCCGAGGACGACGACCGTCGCGAGGGCCGCCCACTTCACGTGCACGGTGAAGTCGAACAGGACCAGCACGGCCGCCAGCGCGGCCAGCGACCCGTAGAGCGTGGGCCGCAGCGCCCGGTCGGTGAGCGGGCCGGCGACGAGGGCGCCGAGGGTCATGCCGATGCCGAAGAGGGCGAGCACGAGCGTGACGGAGGTCTCGGAGAAGCCCGTGACCTCGGTCATCATCGACGCGAGGTAGCTGTAGACCGCGAAGACCCCGGCGAAGCCGAAGACCGCGGTGAGCAGACCGAGCAGCACCTGCCGGTCGCGGAGGGCGCGCAGCTCCTGGCCGAGGCCCGCGTGCCGTTCGCGCGGCAGCCGCGGGACGAGCAGGGTGAGCGCGGCCATCGCCACCAGCCCGATGCCGGCGACCACCAGGAACGTGGCGCGCCAGCCGAGGTGCTGGCCGAGCAGGGTGGCGGTGGGTACGCCGACGATGTTGGCGATCGTCAGGCCGAGGAACATCGTCGCGACCGCCCGCGCCTGCCGCCCCTCGGTGACCAACCGGGCGGCGACCACCGCCCCGACGCCGAAGAACGCGCCGTGCGGCAGCCCCGCCAGGACCCGGCCCGCCACGAGCAGCCCGAAGGTGGGGGCCAGCGCGGAGGCCAGGTTCCCGACGGTGAAGAGGCCCATGAGCAGCACGAGCATCCGCTTGCGTGGAATGCGCGAGCCCAGGGCCGTGAGCAGCGGGGCGCCGATGACGACGCCGAGGGCGTAGGCGGAGACGAGGTATCCGGCGGTGGGCACCGAGGTGCCCAGGTCGTCGGCGACATTGGGCAGCAGGCCCATCATCACGAACTCGGTGGTGCCGATACCGAACGCGGAGATCGCCAGGGCGAGCAGCGCCAGGGGCATGGAAGACCTTTCAGAGGATGTTCCCTTCCGGAACAAAGCCTCTCGGACCAAATGTTCCCGCCCGTGGACGAAGACGTGAACAGCTGGTCAGATCTTTACCCGGGCGGCCACCGGAAGGTGGTCGCTGGCCGTCTCGGGGAGGGTCCACGCCGAGACCGGGTCCATGCCGCGCACCATGATCTGGTCGATGCGCGCCATGGGGAAGCTCGCGGGCCAGCTGAAGCCGAATCCGTCACCGGCCGCGCCCTGCGCCGAGCGCAGTTGTGAGGTGATGGGCGCGAGCGAGCGGTCGTTCATGGTGCCGTTGAGGTCGCCGAGCAGGACGACCTTGCGCACCGGCTCCCGGGCGATGGCCTGGCCGAGCGCCTCGGCGCTGTTGTCACGCTGGCCCGCCGTGAAGCCCGCGTTGAACTTGACCCGCACCGAAGGCAGGTGCGCGACGTAGACGGCCACGGGGCCCTGCGGGGTGTTGGCCGTGGCCCGCAGGGCGCGCGTCCAGCCCATCTGGATGTCGACCGGCCGGGCGTCGGAGAGCGGGTGCTTGCTCCACACCCCGACCGTGCCCTGCACGGAGTGGTACTTGTAGGTGCCCGCCAGAGCCCGCTCGTACCGTGAGGCGTCGCTGAGTTCCTCCAGCGCGACGATGTCGGCGCCCGAGGCGGCGACGGTGCGGGCGGTGCCGGCCGGGTCGAGGTTCTCGGCGTTGACGTTGTGCGTGACGACCGTGAGGTTGCCGCCCTTGCCCGACTTGTCGCTGAGCAGGCCGCCGAAGAGGTTCGTCCAGACGGCGACGGGCAGCAGCAGGGCCACCAGCGCGGTCGCCGACCGGCGCAGCACGGCGAGGACGAGCAGCACGGGGATGCCGAGGCCCAGCCAGGGCAGAAACGTCTCGGTGAGGCTGCCGAGGTTGCCGACGCGGTTGGGAAGCCCCGAGTGGAACAGCATCAGCAGGCCGAGCAGCGCGGCGCAGGCGGCGACGACGAGCCCGCGCCGCCAGACGCCCCGGTCGCGCCACTGGCTCACGAAGCGCTCCAGCTTGGACCCGGTCCGTTCCGGGCCCGGCCCGCCCGGGCCCGTCTCCTCCATGTACGCCTGCGACATCCGTCGTCCTCACTGCTTCAGCTGCTGCGTCCCCGCCACCTGACGATAAGTGATCACCGTTGGCCGGGTGTCTCCGCGGCGCCCCTGGCAGGGGCGTCGGTCTGGAGGACGAGGACACAGGCCGCCCGGGTTCCTGTCGGGCGGCTGTGCGGGCCTGCTGTGACAGAACGGGCATATTCGCCGCCGCTACGGGCCGCCAATACCAGCCGCCGGGGCGGACCGGCGCGGCCCCGGCCCCCGGCCCCATCCGCCGGCCCTCGGCCGTCTGAAACGCGTCAGCTCTCCCGCGGTGGCCGCGCGCCCTCCAGGACGGTGTCGACGATCTGCTCCGCCAGCCCCTCGGGCATTTCCTTCCACTCGTGGAGCATGGCCCGGGTGAGCATCGGACCGACGAAGAGGTCGGCGAGCAGTTCGAGGTCCCGGTCGGCGCGGATCTCCCCGGTGCGCGTCCCGCGGCGCAGCACCGCGAGCATCGCCTCGCGGCGGGCCGTGACGACGGTGTCGTGGTACTCCTTCCACAGCTTCGGGTGCGCCCGCATGTGCGCGACGAGCGTGCGCAGCAGCGCCGAGGAGCGCTTGGCGAGGCTGCGGCGGCGCAGGAACTCCAGCATGGCGACGAGGTCGTCCCGGACGGATTCCCCGGCGGGCGGGGGCTGCCGGACGCCTTCGTCCAGGGAGCGCAGGACGTCGAGCAGCAGGTCTTCCTTGCCCGCCCAGCGGCGGTAGACGGTGGCCTTGCCGACGCCCGCCTCGCGGGCTATCCGTTCCATCGACAGCTCGCCGATGGTGGCGCCTTCTTCCAGCAGCCCTAGGACCGTCTCGATGACGGTGGTGTCGACGGCGGCGTTGCGCGGGCGTCCGCGCCGCTCGGCCACCGTCCCGGCCGCCCGGGGCGGTCGCTCTTCGACGGGCCCGGTCACGCGTCCGCTCCCGCCTGTTCCTTCTCGGGCTCCGGCCGCGGCTGTCCGGCCGGGGCGGCCGCCGCCTTGCCCGGCAGGAAGAGCGCGACGACGGCCGCGCCGAGCAGGGCGACGGCGCTGGAGCCGAGGACGGTGACGTGCATGGCGTGGAGGAAGGCGTCCTGGGCGGGGGCGACCAGCGCCCGGCCGGCCGGTCCCAGTTTCTCGGCGAGACCGAGGGTGCCCTCGATGGACTCGCCCGCCGCGTGCCGGGCGGCGTCGGACAGGCCCGGTACGTCGTCGAGCGTGCCGGCGATGCCGTCGCGGTAGGTGGTGGAGAGCACGGAGCCGAGCACGGCGACGCCGAGCGCACCGCCGACCTGCCGGAAGGTGTTGTTCACGGCCGAGCCGGAGCCGGCCTTCTCCCGGGGCAGCGACTGCATGATCGAGACGGTGGCGGGGGGCATGATGTGCGCCATCGCGGTGCCCTGGAAGAAGAACAGCACCTCCAGGACCCAGATCGGGGTGTCCTTGTCGAGCAGCAGGAAGCCCGCCGTGGTCGCGGCGACCAGCAGCATGCCGACGGAGCACACCGCGCGGGCGCCGAACCTCTCCACGACCAGCCGGGCCCGGGGGGCGAAGAACATCTGGGCGGCGGCGATCGGCAGCATCAGCAGACCGCTCTGCAGCGGGGTGTAGCCGCGCACGCTCTGGGTGTAGAAGACGATGAAGAACGTCGTGCCCATCAGCGCGAAGAAGACCAGCGCGATGGAGGAGACGGCCGCCGAGAAGGCGGGGTTGCGGAAGTAGCGCACGTCGATGGCGGGATGTGTGCTGCGCCGCTCGTGCAGGACGAACAGGACGAGGACGAGCAGACCGCCGCCGACCGTGCCGAAGACCTCGGGGTCGGTGAAGTCGGCGAGCTGACCGCCCTTGATGATGCCGTAGACCAGCAGGACCAGCCCGATGACGGACAGCAGCACGCCGATCGGGTCGAGACGGCCGGGCCTGGGGTCCTTGGAGTCGGGGACGAGCAGCACCATCGCGATCAGGCCGACGAGCACGATGGGCACGTTGACGAGGAAGACGGAGCCCCACCAGAAGTGGTCGAGCAGGATGCCGCCGGTGACCGGGCCGATGGCGATGGCGAGGCCGACCGCGCCCGCCCAGATGCCGATGGCCTTGGGCTGCTCGTCCCGCTCGAAGACGTTCATGATGATGGCGAGGGTCGCGGGCATCACGAAGGCGCCGCCGAAGCCCATCACCGCGCGGAAGGCGATCAGCTCACCGGGCGAGCCGGCCAGCGCGGAGAGCACCGAGCCGATGCCGAACACGACCATGCCGAAGAGCAGCGTCTTCTTGCGGCCGAGCCGGTCGCCCAGCAGGCCGGCGGTGAAGAGGATCCCGGCGAAGACGAGCGTGTAGGAGTTGATCGCCCATTCCAGCTGGCTCTGTGTCGCACCGAGTCCGGTGGGGGCGGGTGCGGCGATCGTCTTCATCGCCACGTTGAGGATGGAGTTGTCCAGCACCACGATCAGCAGGCTGAACAGCAGGACGGCGAGGATCGCCCAGCGCCTGCGGTGCACCGCCTCGGGGACCCGGCGGGGCGGCGTCGCACCGGAGGGTTCGGGGGGGCCGGAGGGGGCGGGGGTGCCGGAAGGAGTTGCCATGGACACCACCATAAATCCTTTCCGATACGGGACCGTCTCGTATTGGAAAGTTTTACCGACCGGGCGCCCCTCCCGGGCCCCGGAACTCGGGGCCGGGGGTTGTCTTCCCCGCCCGCGCGCGGCGTGTCAGCATGGGAGGTGATCCGGGGACGCCGTGAGGGCGCCTCGAGACACTTCACAGGAGTCACTGCCATGACGCATGCCTTGAATGCCGCGAACAAGCCCGACAGCAGCCCCGGCAACCCGAAGGCGCTGTACGGCGGCACGAGTTCCCGGCGCGTCACCGTCCGCGACATCGCCGCCGCCAAGGGGCGCGGCGAGAAGTGGCCGATGCTCACCGCCTACGACGCGATGACCGCCTCGGTCTTCGACGAGTCCGGCATCCCCGTCCTGCTCGTGGGCGACTCCATGGGCAACTGTCACCTCGGCTACGAATCCACCGTGCCCGTCACGATGGACGAGATCGCCCTCCTGTCGGCCGCCGTCGTACGCGGCACCAAGCGCGCCCTGATCGTCGGCGACCTGCCCTTCGGCTCCTACCAGGAGGGCTCGGTCCAGGCGCTGCGCAACGCCACCCGGCTGGTGAAGGAGGCGGGCGTCGGCGCGGTCAAGCTGGAGGGCGGGGAGCGCTCCGCCGACCAGATCGACCTGCTGGTCCGCTCCGGCATCCCCGTCATGGCCCACATCGGGCTCACCCCCCAGTCCGTCAACGCCTACGGCGGCTACCCCGTGCAGGGCCGCGGCGAGGAGGCCGCGGCTCAGCTGCTGCGCGACGCCAAGGCCGTCCAGGACGCGGGCGCCTTCGCCGTCGTCCTGGAGCTGGTCCCGGCCGAGCTGGCCGCGGAGGTCACCCGGACGCTGCACATCCCGACGGTCGGCATCGGCGCCGGCCAGGAGTGCGACGCGCAGGTCCTGGTCTGGACGGACATGGCGGGCATGACGGCGGGCCGGCTCCCGCGCTTCGTCAAGCAGTACGCGAACCTGCGGGCGGTGCTCGGTGACGCGGCGAAGTCCTTCGCGGACGACGTCGTCGGGGGCGCTTACCCGGCGGAGGAGCACGCGTTTCACTAGCGTGACGCGACCACGGCCTTTCGCCTGGCCGGCGGTCTCTTCGCCTGCGTCTTGTCGTTGCCGCCTGCGGCGGCAAGGCGCCCTACGGGCGTGTCCTCAATCGCCGGACGGGCTTGATTTGGTTGGCCTCAGCCCTATCAGCCCGTCCGGCGATTGAGGACTACCGCCGCGCAGCGGTGGTGCCGACGGCCTCCGGCGGTTCGTCGGCCACCGGCCCGTGGTGCCGCCTGCGGCGGCGAGCGCCCTGCGGGCGCGTCCTCAATCGCCGGACGGGCTTGATGTGGCTGGGCTCAGCCGCAACCGCCCAGCCACCCAGCCCGTCCGGCGCTTGAGGACACAGCAACAACAGCCCGTCCGGCGATTGAGGACGAAGCGCCGCGCAGCGGTGGTGCGGAGGGGCCGGCGCCCCATCGGCAGGATGTCGGCGGGCTGTCGATTAATTATCGGCGCGCTGTCAGCAGACCCTGGCACTGTGGCTTCCATGACGCGAAACGACATCCCTGGAAGCGGCAGGAACGCCGTAGAGGTCCGGGGGCTGGTCAAGCACTACGGCGAGACCAAAGCCCTGGACGGGGTCGACCTGGAGGTGCGCGAGGGCACCGTCCTCGGCGTGCTCGGCCCCAACGGTGCTGGCAAGACCACCCTCGTACGGGTCCTGTCCACCCTCATCCGGCCCGACGCGGGCACCGCCCGCGTCGGCGGTTACGACGTGCTGACCCAGCCCCGGCAGCTGCGCCGGGTGATCGGGCTGACCGGCCAGTACGCCTCGGTCGACGAGAAGCTGTCCGGCGCCGAGAACCTCTACATGATCGGGCGGCTGCTCGACCTCTCCCGTAAGGACGCCCGGCGCCGGGCGGAGGAGATGCTGGAGCGCTTCTCGCTCACGGAGGCCGCCAAGCGGCCCGCCATGCAGTACTCCGGCGGTATGCGCCGCCGGCTCGACCTGGCCGCCTCGATGATCGGCCGGCCGACGGTGCTCTATCTGGACGAGCCGACCACCGGCCTCGACCCCCGCACCCGCAACGAGGTGTGGGAAGAGGTCCGGCGGATGGTCACCGAGGGCACCACCGTGCTGCTCACCACGCAGTACATGGAGGAGGCGGAGCAGCTCGCCGACGAGCTGACCGTCATCGACCGCGGCCGGGTGATCGCCGGCGGCGGGGTCGACGAGCTGAAGGCGAAGGTCGGCGGGCGCACCCTGCAGATCCGCCCGGCGGACCCGGCCGAACTGTCCCGGATGGTGGGCGCGGTGGCCCAGGCGGGGCTGGACGGCATCGCCGGCGCGACGGCCGACGCCGCGGAGGGCGTGGTCAACGTCCCGATCGTCAGCGACGAGCAACTGACCGCCGTGGTGGCGCTGCTGGGCCAGCGGGGCTTCGCCATCTCCGGCATCAGCACCCATCTGCCCAGCCTCGACGAGGTGTTCCTGGCCGTCACGGGCCAGAAGACCTCCGAGAGCAGCACGCCGCAGGACCGCACCGACGAACTCCAGGAGGTCGCGGCATGAGCGCGGCGACGATCGACACGCCCGTGAAGACGCCGGCCGGCGAGGGCCGGATCGGCCTGCGGGGCAATCTGCGGCACATCGGCGCGCTCGCCCGCCGCAACATGCTCCAGATCAAGCAGGACCCGGAGTCGATGTTCGACGCCGTGCTGATGCCGATCATCTTCATCCTGCTGTTCACCTACGTCTTCGGCGGCAACATCGCCGGCAAGGGCAACGAGCAGGAGTACGTCGGCTATCTCGTGCCGGGCCTGATGGCGATGATGGGCATGAACATCGCCATGGCGGTCGGCACGGGAGTCAACGACGACTTCAAGAAGGGGGTGATGGACCGCTTCCGGACGATGCCGATAGCCCGGTCGTCCGTCCTCATCGCGAAGATCGTCGTCGAGGTCGGGCGGATGCTCATCGCGACCACGATCCTGCTGGTCATGGGCTTCATCCTGGGCCTGACCATCAGCACCTCGGTGCTGCACCTGCTCGCGGCGGTGGCGCTCGCCATGGTCTTCGGCGCCTCGCTGATGTGGATCTTCATCCTGCTGGGATTGACCCTGAAGACCGCACAGGCCGTCCAGGGAGTCGCCATGCTCGTCCTGATGCCCTTGCAGTTCGGCAGCTCGATCTTCGCGCCGCCCCAGAAGATGCCGGGCTGGCTGGAGACGTTCACCGACTACAACCCGCTGTCCAACCTCGCCGACGCCTCCCGCAATCTGATCAGGGGCGGCCCGGTGGCCCACTCGGTGTGGATGACCCTCGCCTGGGCGGCGGCCATCACCTTGGTGACCGCACCGGTCGCGATCGCCAAGTTCCGCAACAAGACCGACTGAACCGGTCGCGCCCGGGCGCTTCCCGGGGTGCGCGTCATACGAGGGCGGTGGCCTCCTCCAGGGTGAGGCCGCCGCCTTCGGCGTAGGCGCGCTCGTACGCCGCCGCGCCCAGCGCCGCACGCGTCGCGGCCTCCGTCGCCGTCCGCACCTCCCGCTCGACGGACGCGGGATGGACACCGGGCGGGCGCAGCGCGGCACTGGCACCGAGCAGGCGGGCCGCCGTCAGAGTGTGGTCCTCCCCGCCCAGCGCGCAGTGGGCCTGGGCGGCGTACAGCAACTGCACCATCCCCAGGTGCGGTGCGACCAGCGAGGACACCGGGTCGCTGCCCTTGTCCAGGGCGTAGCGCAGTCTCGGCAGTGCCTCGGCCGGACGGCCCTCCAGGGTGTCGATCCAGGCGAGCAGGCCACCGACGGTGCTCTGGAGGATCTCGATGGCGCGGCCCTCGAACTCCGCCCGGATCGACTCGAGGAGGTCGCTCGCCTCCGCGGTGTCGCCCTGCTGGGCGAGCCGCACGCCGAGCTGGAGGCGGGCGAAGAGCGCGGCGTCGGGGCCGACGCGTTGTGCTTCCACGGTGACCTCGCGCAGGACCCGCACGGTCTCGGCCGCGCCGGCCAGTCCCGCTTCCCTGCGCACCTCGGCCAGCCGGCCGCGCAGCATCGGCACCATCGCGGTCGCGCCGAGTTCCCGGACGCGGTCGACGGCCTCCGCGTAGTCCTCCGCCGCCCGCTCGTACTCCCCGCGCCGCTCGTGGGCCTCGCCTCGCCCGGACAGGGCCTCGGCCACGCCCCAGGAGTCGCCGAGCCGGCGGAAGAGTTCCAGGCTCTCGTCGGCGTCCAGGGCCCCCTGGTCGGACCGGTCGGCGCTGTCGTTGAAGAGCTTGGCCCGCAGTTGGAGCGCGTTGGCCAGTTCCCAGTCGTAGCCGAGCCGGCGGCAGCGCTCCACCCCCCCGTCGATCATCGCGTAGAGGTTGGCGGCGCCGCCGGTCAGCAGCGCGGCGAAGAACCAGGCCATGCCCGGGACGCGGCAGTTCTGCGGCTGCCCCTCCCCGTAGGCCTCCAGGATGCCGCGGAGCCTGGCCTGCATCTCCGGCCGGGTGAAGACCCGCATGTCGTGGTCCATGTTGGCGAGCGCGACCATGCGCACCCCCCGCCGGGCCTCCTCCAGCAGGTCCGGCGGCATGGGCGGCGGCGCTGCCGTGCACGGCACGAGCAGCGGCGGGGCGGGGGTGACGGGGGCCGCGAAGGGGTCCGGGCCGAGTGCGGCGGCCGCCTCCGCCCAGGTGCGGGCGTCGAGGCGGTGCTCGCGCAGCTGCCAGAACCAGCCGAGGGACAGCACCAGGCACAGCGCCTCGTGCTCGTCCCGCGTCGCGACGGCGTGCCGCAGCGCGGTCCGCATGTTGTCGTGCTCCAGCTCCAGCCGTTCCAGCCAGACCCGCTGTGCGGGGCCGCGCAGCAGGGGGTCGGCGGTACGGGCCAGTTCGCGGTAGGCGACCAGGTGGCGGCGTTGCGCCATGGCCTTCTCCCCCGCCTCCTCCAGCCGCTCGGCGGCGTATTCGCCGACGGTTTCCAGCAGCCGGTAGCGCATCTCGCCGTCGGCGGCGGGCGCGGCGACGACCAGCGATTTGTCGACGAGGGAGCCGAGCAGTGCGGCGACGTCCCGGGCGTGGACGGCGCCGGGCCCGGGGCCGTCCTCCGCGCACACCTCCTCGGCGGCGGACAGGTCGCAGCCGCCGGAGAAGACCGACAGCCGGCGCAGCACGGCGCGCTCGGGATCGGCGAGGAGGTCCCACGACCAGTCGACGACGGCGCGCAGCGTCTGCTGGCGGGGCAGGACGGTGCGGCTGCCGGAGGTGAGCAGCCGGAACCGGTCGTCGAGGCGGTCGGCGAGGCCCCGGGGGCCGAGCAGCCGCAGCCGGGCGGCGGCGAGTTCGATGGCGAGGGGCAGGCCGTCGAGGCGGCGGCAGATCTCGGCGCATGCCTCGGGGTCGTCCTCGACGCGGAAGCCGGGGCGGGCGGCGGCGCCCCGGTCGGCGAGCAGCCGCAGGGCGACGGGGTCGGGCAGCGGCTCCACGGGGCGCACCAACTCGCCGGGCACGGCGAGCGGTTCGCGGCTGGTGGCGAGGACGGTGACGCCGGGGCAGTGGGCGAGGAGCGTCTCGGCGAGCCGGGCGGCGGCGTCGATCACGTGCTCGCAGTTGTCGAGGACGAGCAGCATGCGGCGGTGCGCGCAGTGCTCGGCGAGCCGGCCCAGCGGGTCGAGCGCGGTCGCGTCGGTCGCGGCCCGCAAGCCCTCGGCGGTGGTGCCGCGTACGACGGTCTCCCGGGCGCCCAGTGCGGTCAGCACCGCCTCGGGCACGGTACCGCCGTCGTCGACGGGTGCGAGTTCCGCGAGCCACACCCCGTCGGGCCAGGCCCCCTCCGTCCGGGCGGCGGCGTCGGCGGCCTCCTGCGACAACCGGGTCTTCCCGGCCCCGCCCGGCCCCAGCAGCGTGACGAGCCGGTACCGGGTCAGGTCCCCGCGGATCAGCGCGAGATCGTCCTCCCGGCCGACGAACGAGGTGGGCCGGGCGCGCAGGTTCCCCGGCGGCGGGAGCACGGGGGCGGCCGGCGCCGGTACGGGCGCTCCGGCGCCGGTGGGGGCGGTGGCCGCGCCGGGCCCGGCGGGCCGTGCCGCCTCCCCCTCGGCGGCTCCGGGCAGGTCCTGCGGGGTCAGCAGTTCGCCGTGCAGGGCGCGTAGTTCCGGCCCGGGGTCCGTGCCGAGCCGGTCGGCTATGGAGCCGCGGATCCGCTCGTACGCGGCGAGGGCCTCGGCGGGACGGCCCGTGGCGCGCAGGGCGCGCAGGCGCAGGGCCTGGAGGGGTTCGTCCAGGGGGTGGGCGTCGCAGAGTTCGGTCAGCTCGGGCAGGACCGCCGCCGCGTCACCGAGGGCGAGGGCCGCGGCGGCGCGGTGCCGGCGGGCGTCGAGGCGGCGGATCTCGTGCCGGACGGCCAGGGCGTCGCGGTCCGGGAGGTCGGCGAGGGCGGGGCCGCGCCACAGCGCGAGGGCGTCGTCGAGCAGGATCGCGGCCTTGGCCGGGTCGCCGTCGTCGAGAGCGCGGGCCCCCTCGTCGGCGAGCCGGCGGAAGCGGTACAGGTCGACGTCGTCGGGCTCGGCCCGCAGCCGGTAGCCGCCGGCCACGGAGTCCACCGCCGGGTGGCCGATGGCCCGCCGCAGCCGTCCGACGAGCGCCTGCAGCGCGCCCGCCGCGTCGGCGGGCGGCGCATCGCCCCACACCTCGTCGATCAGCGCTTCGGCGGAGCGGGGCCGGCCCGGGTGCAGGGCCAGCGCGGCGAGGAGTCCGCGCAGCCGGGCACCGCCGAGGGCGGTGGTCCGGCCGTCGGCGGAATGGGCTTGGGTGGTGCCGAGAATGCCATAGCGCACGGACCCATTCTCACCCGGCGCCCACGGGTCGGTACGACACACGGGGGCGAGCAAGTAACGTCGCCCGGTACGCAGCCACGCCCCGGACCGTGTCCCCCCACGGCCGGGCGGCCCACCGAGACGCACAGGAGCATCAGGCAATGGCACCCACAGCGACCCGCGACGAGGCGCGCGTGAGCCCCGTCTTCCTCGCCCTCGTCGCCGTCATGGCGGTTTCCATATGGGCGGTGTGGACGGACTTCTCGGCGAGCCCCGGCTTCGCCGTCTTCCTGTTCGTCGTCTCGGGGTGGATCGTCTCGCTCTGTCTGCACGAGTACGCGCACGCGCGCACCGCCCTGCACGGCGGGGACATCTCGATCGGCGCCAAGGGCTATCTGACCCTGAACCCCTTGAAGTACACGCACGCGCTGCTCAGCATCGTCCTGCCGGTGATCTTCGTGATCATGGGCGGGATCGGGCTGCCGGGCGGGGCCGTGTTCATCGAGCGGCACCGCATCCGGGGGCGCTGGAAGCACAGCCTCGTCTCGGCGGCGGGCCCGCTGACGAACGTGCTGTTCGCGGCCGTGGTCAGCGCGCCGTTCTGGCTGGACGCCCTGGACGGGGTGCCGGACGACTTCCGCTACGCGCTGGGCTTCCTGGCGCTGCTCCAGCTCACGGCGGCGATCTTGAACTTCCTGCCGGTGCCGGGCCTGGACGGCTACGGGGTGATCGAGCCGTGGCTGTCGCACAAGCTGCGACGGCAGGTGGAGCCCTTCGCGCCGTTCGGGCTGCTCGCGGTCTTCGGCTTCCTGTGGATCCCCGGCGTCAACCACGCCTTCTTCGACATGATCGACGCGATTCTGCGTGCCCTGGGCGTGACCGAGTGGGACACCTACTGGGGCCAGGAACTGTTCCGCTTCTGGCAGGGCACGCCGGACATCCCGCCGCTCACCTCGGTCGACGTCGGTCCGTGAGCCCGCTCACCGGCCCTGGCCGGCCTGCTCGGCGGCCCGGTCGTTCTTCTCCTTGCGCACGTAGTACCAGGCGATGTTCGACGCGACGCCGAGCAGCAGGATCCAGATGATGCCGAGCCAGCTGCCCCGCGCGAAGGAGACGACGGCCGCCGCGAGCGCGAGGGCGCAGACGGCGATGGCGTAGAGGGCGAGGCGGGGCATGGGGGCGGCTCCTGGTCGGCGGACGCGGGTGCGTGGATCCCGCCCATTATCTCCCAGGTGTCCCCCATGCCCCCGGGCGGCTCAGACGTCGGTGACCCGCAGGCCCGCGTGCGCCTTGTAGCGGCGGTTCACGGAGATCAGGTTGGCGACCAGGGACTCCACCTGGTGGGCGTTGCGCAGCCGCCCGGCGAACACACCGCGCATGCCGGGGATGCGCCCGGCCAGGGCCTGGACGAGATCCGTGTCGGCCCGCTTCTCGCCGAGCACCATCACATCGGTGTCGATCTCCGCGATCTCCGGGTCGGAGAGCAGCACGGCGGACAGGTGGTGGAAGGCGGCCGTGACGCGCGACTCGGGCAGCAGGGCGGCGGCCTGCTGGGCGGCACTGCCCTCCTCCGGCTTGAGGGCGTAGGCGCCCTGCTTGTCGAAGCCGAGCGGGTTGACGCAGTCGATGACGAGCTTCCCGGCGAGGTCCGCGCGCAGCGACTCGAGGGTCTTGGCGTGGCCGTCCCACGGCACGGCGACGATCACGATGTCGCTGCGCCGCGCGCACTCGGCGTTGTCGGCGCCCTCGATGCCCAGGCCGATCTCCTCGGCGGCGGTCCGCGCCCGGTCGGCGGCACGGGAACCGATGATCACCTTCTGGCCGGCCTTGGCCAGCCGGTAGGCGAGCCCACGCCCCTGGTCACCGGTGCCTCCGAGCACGCCGACGACGAGACCGGAAACGTCGGGCAGCTCCCAAGGGTCTTTGGCGGGGGCCTTCTTCACGTCATCAGGAGTAGTCATGACAGCGATACTGTCACGCCGCCTTCTCCCTTCCGGGGAGGGTCGTCCGAGGCCGGGCTTGAAGGGCCGGGCTCAGCCATATCAAGCCCGTCCGGCGATTGAGGACGCGCCCGCAGGGCGCTCGCCGCCGCAGGCGGCAAAGACGGCCGTCAGCCGAAGGTCCGCCGGCCAGGCGAGCGGCAACGACAGCCCGCCGCAGGCGCCCCCGTACGGGTGAGCCCCCCACATAACCGCGCTGCCCGCGCAGCGGCTACGGCAGGATGCGGCCGCATGGACGCCGTACGGGTCGCGCTGCTGCGCGAAGCGCTCGCCGGGACCGAGTGGTTGCGCACCACGCGCCGTTTCGCGGGAACGTTACGGACCTCCGTCACCCGGCACGGCGGTGGGCTGCTCCTCGTCGGGACCCCGCGGTACGAGCCGTGGCACCTGGCCGCGCACCTGGACGACGAGGCCGCCTGGGCCGGGCTGCCGGAGCTGTCCCCGACGCTCGTCCGGCACCGGGTGCCGCCCGGCGCCCCCGCGCACCTGGCGGTCGGCCCGGCCCGGCTGGCGACCGCCCGGCGCGGGGAGACGCTGCTGGTGGTGACAGCCGACGAACCGGGTGCGGGACTGCTGGAGCGGGTGCACGACGCACGGCGCGGCGGGGTGACGGTGCTGGCCCTGGACGGCGCGGGCGGCGACGAGGGCCGCGATCTGCGGGCCCTCGCGCACGAAGCGCTGCCCGTGCCGGCCTCGGGGGAACTCGACCTCGATACCGTCCAGCACCTCGTCAGCGCCGCCGCCGGGGAGAACGCACCGCCCGCTCCGCGTGGCCGCCACCGCTTCCTCGACCGGCTCGCCCGGCTCGCGGAGCAGCTGACCGCACCGCCGCCGACCCGCTGGTAGCGGCGCCGCGAAAATCGTTTGCCCGCATTCCGTCCGGCCCGGACGATGGTCTCCCGTGACCGAGCACCATCCCCCCTCCGAAGCCGCCGCGCCCGCTGAGGCCGCCGCGCCTCCCGCGCCCTCCCCCGGCGGAATCCGCGCTCTGCTGCCCGACCTGACCCCCTGGCACGCCTCCGCCGACTTCCGCCGCATGTGGCTGGCGGGGCTGGTGACGGTCTTCGGCAGCTTCCTGACCTTCATCGCCGTGCCGCTGCAGCTCAAGGAGCTGACCGGCTCGGCGCTCGCGGTCGGCGCGGTCGGTGCCGTCGAACTCGTGCCGCTGATCGTCTTCGGTCTCTACGGCGGTGCGCTCGCCGACGCCATGGACCGGCGGAAGCTGATCCTGTGGACCGAGGCCGGGCTCGCCGTCCTGTCGGGGATCCTGCTGCTCAACACCCTGCTGCCGCACCCGCTCGTCTGGCCCTTGTACGTGGTGGCAGCGCTGGTCAGCGCGCTGACGGGGCTTCAGCGTCCGGCGCTGCACGCGATCGTGCCGCGCATCGTCGCGCACGAGCACCTGCCGGCCGCCATCGCCCTGAACTCGATGCGCTGGCAGGTCGGCGCCATCGCCGGCCCGTCGCTGGCCGGCGTGATCATCGCCTTCGCCGGGCTGCCCTGGGCGTACGTCCTGGACATCGTGTCCTACGTGATCTCGCTCGCCCTCATCATCGGCCTCGCCGCCTCGCCCGCCTCCCACGACGCCGACAAGCCGTCACTGCGCGGGGTCCTGGAGGGCGCGCGCTACGCGTGGCGCCGCAAGGAGCTGCTCGGTACGTACGCGGTCGACATGGCGGCGATGTTCTTCGCCATGCCCACCGCGATCTTCCCGTTCCTGGCCGACGATCTGGACGCCCCCTGGGCGCTGGGCCTGATGTACGCGGCAGGGGCGGTCGGTTCACTGGCGGTGAGCCTGACCAGCGGCTGGGTGTCGCGCATCCACCGGCACGGCCGGATGGTGGTGCTGGCGGCGATGGGCTGGGGTCTGGCCATGGCCCTGGCGGGCTGGATGCACAACATCTGGCTGGTGCTGGTGTTCCTGGCCGTGGCCGGGGGCTGCGACATGGTGAGCGGACTCTTCCGCTCGGCGATCTGGGACCAGACGATCCCGGACGAGCTGCGCGGCCGCCTCGCCGGCATCGAACTGCTCTCGTACTCGGTCGGCCCCCAGCTCGGCCAGGTCCGCGTGGGCGGCACGGCCGCCCTGACCAGCGTCCGCACCTCGGTATGGGCGGGCGGCCTGGCCTGCGTCGCCTCGGTGGGCCTGCTGGCCCTCACCCTCCCGAAGCTCATGTCGTACGACGCGCGGACGAACGAACACGCGGTCCGCATGCGCTCCGCCCGTGCGGACGTGCCGCTGGGGGCGTAGCCCCCGCGTTGTCTTGTGCGCACCCCCTCTGCGCGGTGGTGTCCTCAATCGCCGGACGGGCTGCTGTGCTGTGTCCTCAATCGCCGGACGGGCTGAATTTCAGCCCGTCCGGCGATTGAGGACGCGCCCGCAGGGCGCCCGCCGCCGCAGGCGGCCAAACCGGCCGCCAGCCGAAGAACCGCCGGCCAGGCGAAAGGCCGGCCAGGCGAAAGGTCAACCCTTCTCCCCCTCGTCGTTCCAGCGCGGATCCTCCCGCCACTCCTCATTCCGCTCGCGCGCCGTCTCCATCGCGTGGGCGGCCTCCTCGCGGGTCCCGTACGGGCCGAAGCGGTCGGCGGCACGGCATTCGGGGCCTTCCTCGACCGTGCCGTGCTTGAGGCAGTAGTACCACTCGCCGTGCTTGCCGGCCGGTTGCCGTTTGAACAGTGCCATCAGGGTCTCCTCCAGCGTGGGTGCTCGACCACATGCTCCCCGAAAGCCGCTGGCTACACTCGCTGACATGTCTGGCCAGTCGCTTCTCACCCCGGGGACCCTCTCCCCCGCCCGCCCCGTCCCCGCCTCGATCCCGCGGCCCGAGTACGTCGGAAGGGACGCTCCCACTCCCTATACCGGCCCCGAGGTCCAGGACGCCGAAACCATCGAGCTGATGCGGATCGCCGGCGGTATCGCCGCGCGGGCGATGGAGGAGGCGGCCAAGCACATCGCCCCCGGCGTCACGACGGACGAGCTGGACCGGGTCGCGCACGAGTACATGTGCGACCACGGCGCCTACCCCTCGACGCTCGGCTACCGCGGCTTCCCCAAGTCGCTGTGCGCGTCCGTGAACGAGGTCATCTGTCACGGCATCCCGGACTCCACAGTGCTGCGTGACGGCGACATCGTGAACCTCGACGTGACGGCGTTCATCGGCGGCGTGCACGGCGACAACAACGCCACCTACCTGTGCGGCGACGTGGACGAGGAGTCGCGGCTGCTCGTGGAGCGCACGCGCGAGGCGCTGAACCGGGCGATCAAGGCGGTCAAGCCCGGCCGTCGCATCAACGTCATCGGCCGTGTCATCGAGTCCTACGCCAAGCGCTTCGGCTACGGCGTCGTGCGCGACTTCACCGGCCACGGCATCAACTCGTCCTTCCACTCCGGCCTGATCGTCCCGCACTACGACAGCCCTCACCACGACACCCTGATCCAGCCGGGCATGACGTTCACGATCGAGCCGATGCTCACCCTCGGGACGTACGAGTACGACATGTGGGCGGACGGCTGGACGGTGGTCACGAAGGACCGCAAGCGGACGGCCCAGTTCGAGCACACGCTCGTGGTGACGGATACGGGAGCGGAGATCCTCACCCTGCCGTAGCGCGGCCGGGGGCGGTAGGGTTTTACCGACAGCACGTCGGGAAGACCATGGGCTTGGACAAGCCCGATGGAAGAGGTCGGCGGCGCGCGCGAGCGCGCCCCGGCACCGTCCCTCCCGCCCTCTCGGTCCACCGGAGGTCCGCCTTGGACTCGCCCGTCACGACGCCGTTCTCCACCTTGATCCGTACCGCCTCGCACGAGCAGCACACGGAAGCCGAGAACGCGTCGTTCATGAGCGACATGCTCGGCGGCAGGCTCGGCGTCGCCGCCTACCGGCGCTACACCGAGCAGCTCTGGTTCGTCTACCGCGCCCTGGAGTCCGCGGCGGCCCCGCTGGCCGCCGATCCCGTGGCCGGGCCCTTCCTGCGCCCCGAGCTGCCCCGCACCGCCCAGCTGGAGCGGGATCTGGCCCACCTCGGCGGGCCGGGCTGGCAGAGGGGGCTCGTCCCGCTGCCCGCGACGGCGGCCTACGCGGCCCGGGTCGAGGAGTGCGCCCGCACCTGGCCCGCCGGCTACGTCGCCCACCACTACACGCGCTACCTGGGCGATCTGTCCGGTGGCCAGATCATCCGGGACACCGCCGAGAAGACCTGGGGCTTCGCCCGCAAGGGGGACGGCGTCCGGTTCTACGTCTTCGAGGCCATCGGCAACCCCGCCGCCTTCAAGCGCGAGTACCGCGCGCTGCTGGACGCGTTGCCGGTCGACGACCTGGAGAAGCAGCGCGTGGTGGACGAGTGCAAGCGCGCCTTCGCGCTGAACACGGCGGTCTTCCACGCCTTGGGGCGCGAGTTCCCCCTCAGCGCGTAGGGCCCCGCCCGGCACGCGGGGCCGCACCCGGCCGCGTCGCGGTCCCGCACGGCCGCGCCCTCGCACCGCGCACTCTTTCGCGCCGGAGCCGCTCGGTCGTGTATACCAACAACCGGTAGAAGTGATTCCGCTTCCGTGCGCCGATGGGCTCCTGGTGGTCCCGTGACGGGACGGACGAGTCTTTGCCCGGTGAGAGCAGGATCACGACCCCCCAAGGGAACTATTTAGGCAAGCCTCAGATAAGTTGGGGCGGCTTAAATCGGCCATGCCCTGCCTGCCGCTGTCCCGTTCCCGTTCGTTCTCGTCCGAGCAAGCCTGGAGCCTCCATGCGCGTCCTCCGCTCCTCCGTCGTCGCCGCCGTCTCGGCCGTGGCGGCCCTGACCGCCGTGTCCGGCTGTGCCGAGAAGTCGGACGCCGAGGGCTCCGACGCCGTCAAGGTCACGGCCTCCGACGACAAGTGCGAGGTCTCCAAGACCTCCTTCCCGGCCGGCCACGTGAAGATCGCCGTGAAGAACAAGGGCGCCAAGGTCACCGAGGTCTACGTCTACGCCCCGGGCGACCGGATCGTCACCGAGCGCGAGAACATAGGCCCCGGCACCAAGGTGGAGATCGCCGCCGAGATCAAGGCCGGTTCGTACGAGATCGCCTGCAAGCCCGGCATGAAGGGCGACGGCATCCGGCAGAGGGTCACCGCCACCGGCGACGGCGCGGCGAAGAAGCGCGACCCGGAGCTGGACAAGGCCGTCGCGGAGTACCGCAAGTACGTCCTGGCGCAGGCCGAGGAGACCATTCCGGCCGCCCAGAAGTTCGTCGACGCGGTCAAGAAGGACGACCTCGACGAGGCGAAGAAGCTCTACGCCCCCTCCCGCATCGGCTGGGAGCGCACCGAGCCGGTCGCCGAGTCCTTCGGTGACATCGACCCGAAGGTCGACGTCCGCGAGGACGGCCTGGAGAAGGACCAGAAGTGGACCGGCTGGCACAAGCTGGAGAAGTCCCTGTGGGACGACAAGAAGATCACTGAGGACGACAAGAAGCTGGCCGACCAGCTGATGGCCGACCTCAAGGACTGGCAGAAGCGCGTCGGTACCGCCGAGATCACCCCGACCAGCATGGCCAACGGCGCCAAGGAGCTGCTCGACGAGGTGGCCACCGGCAAGGTGACCGGCGAAGAGGAGCGCTACAGCCACACCGACCTGGTCGACTTCCACGCCAACGTGGAGGGCGCCGAGAAGTCCTACGCACTGCTGAAGCCGGTCGCCGCCAAGAACGACGCGGCGCTGACCAAGGAGCTGGACCGGCAGTTCGCCGATCTGAAGAAGCTCCTCGACGAGTACCGCGAGGGTGACGGCTTCAAGTCGTACGACACCGACACCGTCGGCAAGGACGACCGCAAGAAGCTCTCCGACGCGGTCAACGCGCTCGCCGAGCCCCTGTCCAAGCTCGCCGCCGCCGTCGCCAAGTAGGGGGCCGGGATGCCGGAAGAGACCACCGCGGGGAACACCACCGCGGAGCACACCTCCGAGGAGACCACGGCGGTGACCGCCCGGAAGACCGGGGCGGCGCCCTCGCGCCGCTCGCTGCTCGGCTGGGGCGGTGCCGGGCTCGCGCTCGGCGCCGTCGCCGCCGGCGGCACCGCCGCCGCGCTGCGCACCGGTGACGACGCCCGGCCGGCCGCCGTGAGCGGCGACGCGGTGCCCTTCCACGGCACCCACCAGGCGGGCATCGCCACGGCCGTCCAGGACCGGCTGCACTTCGCGGCCTTCGACGTGACGACCGGTGACCGGGCCGCGCTGATCGCCCTGCTCAAGGAGTGGACCGCGGCGGCCGCGCTCATGACCGCCGGCCGCGAGGTCGGCGAGGGCACGGCCGGCACCCAGCCGGAGGCGCCGCCGGACGACACCGGCGAGGCGCTCGGCCTCAAGCCCTCCCGGCTGACGCTGACCTTCGGCATCGGCCCCGGTCTGTTCGAGAAGGACGGCAAGGACCGCTTCGGGCTGAAGTCCCGGCGGCCCAAGGCCCTGATCGACCTGCCCGCGTTCCCCGGCGACAACCTCGACGCGGCCCGCAGCGGTGGCGACCTGTGCGTCCAGGCCTGCGCGGACGACCCGCAGGTCGCGGTGCACGCCATCCGCAACCTCGCCCGGATCGGCATGGGCAAGGTCGCGATCCGCTGGTCGCAGCTCGGCTTCGGCAAGACGTCCTCGACGACGCCCGACGCGCAGACCCCGCGCAACATGCTGGGCTTCAAGGACGGCACCCGGAACATCGCGGGCACCGACACGGCCGCCCTCGCCAAGCACGTATGGGTCGGCGAGAAGGACGGGCCCGAGTGGATGGTCGACGGGTCCTACCTCGTCGCCCGCCGCATCCGGATGCACATCGAGACCTGGGACCGGACCTCGCTCAAGGAGCAGGAGGACATCTTCGGCCGCGACAAGGTCGAGGGTGCCCCGCAGGGCAAGCAGCGCGAGCGCGACGAGCCGAACCTCAAGGCGATGCTGCCGGACGCGCACGTACGCCTCGCCCACCCCGACAGCAACGGCGGGGCGACGATCCTGCGCCGCGGCTACTCCTTCACCGACGGCACCGACGGGCTGGGCCGGCTGGACGCGGGGCTGTTCTTCCTGGCCTACCAGCGCGATGTGCGCGACGGTTTCGTGCCGGTGCAGACCCGCCTCTCGCGGAGCGACGCGCTCAACGAGTACATCCAGCACGTGGGTTCGGCCGTCTTCGCCGTTCCGCCGGGTGTCCGGGACAAGGACGACTGGTGGGGCAAGGCGCTCTTCTCGTGACCGGCGGCGTGATCGACGGTCCTGCTACGGAAACGGAAGGGGAAGCCACGTGTTCGGCAACTACCTGATCGGCCTGCGCGAGGGTCTGGAGGCCAGCCTGGTCGTCTGCATCCTCGTCGCCTACCTGGTGAAGACCGGGCGCCGGGACGCGCTGTTGCCCATCTGGCTCGGCATCGGCACCGCCGTGCTGCTCAGCATGGCCTTCGGGGCACTCCTCCAGTTCGGTTCCCGGACCATGACCTTCGAGGCGCAGGAGCTGCTCGGCGGCTCGTTGTCGATCGTCGCGGTCTGCCTGGTGACCTGGATGGTGTTCTGGATGCGGCGCACCGCGCGGCATCTGAAGCGGGAGCTGCACGGCAAGCTGGACGCCGCCCTCGCGATGGGCACGACCGCGCTGGTCGTCACGGCGTTCCTGGCGGTGGGCCGTGAGGGCCTGGAGACCGCGCTGTTCATCTGGACCGCGGTGGAGGCCACGGACGACGGGGTCCGGCCGCTGGTCGGCGCGGCGCTGGGGCTGTGCACCGCCGTGGTGCTGGGCTGGCTGTTCTACCGGGGCGCGCTGCGGATCAACCTGGCGAAGTTCTTCACGTGGACCGGCGCGATGCTGATCGTCGTGGCGGCGGGTGTGCTCGCCTACGGCTTCCACGATCTGCAGGAGGCCGAGTTCCTGCCGGGGCTGCACGACCGGGCCTTCGACATCAGCGCCCAGATCCCCAGCGACAGCTGGTACGGCACCCTGCTCAAGGGGATCTTCAACTTCCAGCCGGACCCGACCTGGCTCCAGGTCGCGGTGTGGGCGCTGTACGTGGTCCCCACCCTTGTCTTCTTCTTCGCCCCGGGTAGGGTTGCGCCGTCCCAAGCAGCCCCCGAGGAGTCGAAGCCAGATGAGACGCCGGTTGCCCCGTCGACTGTTGACAGCCCTGGCGGCGGCGACGCTGCTGACGGTGACCGGGTGCATGACGGTGCACGGCGAACGGGAAATCGTTCCGGCGGTGAGCCGGGCTGAGGCCCCGAAGGTCCTGGAGCGCTTCACCGACGGCTACAACGAGGCCTACCGCCGGCTCGACGAGGCCGCCGTGGAGCGGGTCGAGACCGGTGCCCTCGCCGAGATCGGCAGGGCCGACCTCAAGGCCCAGCGGGCGGTGACGCCCCACGGCAACCCCGGCTATCCGGCCCTGGCGCTGACGGACACCCGCTTCACCATCCCCAAGATGGCGGGCTGGCCGAAGTTCTTCGTGGCCGACAGCCGGAGCAACCGCGACAAGAACCGCTGGTTCGTGGTGTTCACGCGCGCGGCGGCGAAGGAGCCGTGGAAGGCCGCGTATCTGTCGATCCTCAGCGACAACGAGATACCGGGGTTCGCCACCGACAAGGACGGCTGGGCCGAGCCGGTACCGGCCACGGGCGGCCCGGACGGCAAGCCCGGGGCGGCCTCCGGCCTGAGCACGGAGCCCGCCGCGGTGAGCACGGCGTACACGGACTATCTGCGCACCGGCCGGGGGGCGGTCTTCGCCCCGGGCAGGGCGACGTCGGCGCTCCGCGAGGACCGGGGCCGGCGGGTACGGACTCCGAACTACTGGACCGAGTTCATCGACACCCCCGAGCGCGCCCCCGGCTTCCCCTCCTTCGCGCTGCGCACCGACGACGGCGGGGCGCTGGTGTTCTTCACCGCGCACCACCGGGAGAAGCGCACCATGGCCAAGGGCCTGCGGCCCACGCTCAGCGAGCAGCGCACGAAGGCCCTGCTGTCCGGCGACCTCAAGCGCGCGGTGACCTTCGTGCGGGTGTCGGAGTCGGCGGTAAAGGTCCCGGCGAAGCCGGCCGGCCGCCGGATCGTCTTCCTCAACCGCATCGAGTCACTCACGGCGGCCAAGGGTGACTAGGCCGTCGCCCGCCCCACCTCTGCGCGGCGGTGTCCTCAAGCGCCGGACGGGCTGCTGTGCTGTGTCCTCAAGCGCCGGACGGGCTGAATTCAGCCCGTCCGGCGCTTGAGGACGCGCCCGCAGGGCGCTCGCCGCCGCAGGCGGCAAAGACGGCCGGTAGCCGAAGATCCGCCGGACACGGCCAGGCGGCTTCGGCCGAGGCCAGCCAAAACCAGCCCGTCCGGCGATTGAGGACACCCCGCGCAGCGATGGTGCGGATGGCACGGGCCGCAGTGTCGCACCATCCGCCGGACAGGCAACAGGCGTCAGCGGCCGATCGGCCACGCGGCGGAGTCGTGGTGGTCGTGGTCGGGGCGGTCCCCCACGTACTGGGCGCAGGCGTCGGTGAGGGCTTCCAGCAATGTCAGCGGATCGGGCAACGGCCGCTCCGGGCCGGCCAGCCAGGCCACCTTGCCGTCCTCGGGCAGCAGCGACGGGGGCAGCAGCACATAGCTGCCCCGGCAGTGCCAGCGCAGCCCCGGGTGCTCGTCCATCGTCTCGGGGTGGCTGTCCAGCTCGCAGGGCCACCACTCGTCCTCGTCGTCCGGGGTGCCGCGGGTGGCGGTGAAGAACAGCATGCGGTCGGGGGTGACCGTGGCGACCGGGCCCACCTCGACACCGGCCTCCTCCAGCCGGGCCAGGGCCTGCCGGCCCGCCTCGGCCGGTACGTCGAGCACATCGTGCGCGATGCCGGTGGCGGTGATGAAGTTCGCCTCCGGCTGGGCCCGCAGCCACTTGGTGACCTTCTCCGGGTCGGTCGTGGCGAGGGTCTGCCAGGCGAAGGAGACGGGGTGCCGGCCCGGGGTGGGACAGCCGATGCGCTCACACGAACAGCCGTACCCGGAAGGGTGCGCGGCCGGGGCCAGCGGGTACCCCGCGGCGGCCGCGGCCAGAAGCAGTTCCTCGCGGGCGGCCGCGAGGGCCGCCCCCGTGCCCGTATCGCCGCCCGCTCCCCTGGGACGGCGCAGCCACTGGGAGAACCTGCTCATGCGTTCCATCTATCCCCTCACTTCGACCGCGGTCTCCGGTCAATGCTGCCACCATCCTGCTCCCGGCGTGACCGCCGGACGCATCCGGGGGGTGTGAGACCGGACGCGTCCGTGCCGTGCGGCGGGGCCCCGCGGGGGTGGTGCCGGGGGCCTCAGCGGGGGGTGACGGCGCGCATCAGCAGGTCGACGAGGGCGTCGGTGAAGTCGTAGGTGAGCGGGGCCGTGCGCATGAGCCAGCGCTGGGAGAAGGGGCCGAGGAGCATCTCGACGGCGATCCGCACGTCGACGTCCTCGGCGATGTGCCCCGCTTCCTTGGCCTTGACCAGCCGGTCGACGTAGGCCTGGATGCCCGTCTCCTGGAGCTTGTTCACGAACTGTTCGGACAGCTCGGGGTCGTTCGCCCCGGCGGCCGCGAGCGCCCGGTAGGGGGCCTCGAACTTGGGGTCGTTGAATTCGTCGACGGTCGCGCGCAGGACGAGCCTGAGGTCGGCCGCGAGGTCGCCGGTGTCGGGCAATTCGCTCTCGATGTCCCCCGCGTCGGCGGTGAACGCGTCGAGCAGTACGGCGGCCTTCGACGGCCACCAGCGGTAGATCGTCTGCTTGCCCACGCCCGCGCGGGCGGCGATGCCTTCGATCGTGAGTTTGTCGTACCCCACCTCGCCCACGAGTTCGAGGGCCGCGTCGAAGATCGCGCGCCGGGATCGTTCGCTGCGGCGGGTGGCGTCAGGGGTCTTGGGGGTGGCCATGCCCGCCAGTCTAGCCGGTTTCGAGGCGAACCGTATCGTCTCATGAGCCCTTGACAAGACGGCGCGTCTCGTTCAGAGTAGAGGGCACCGCGAGACGGATCGTCTCGCGAAGCCGATGGAATCAACGAGAGGAGACCCCCATGACCCGGGGTAACGCTGGCGGAATGCTCGGAGTCGGCGGTACGCGCAGCAACCTCTCCCGCAAGGCCCTCCGCGGCGGCGGCCGGGCCGGCGGGGCCGGGGGCGGCACGGACGCGATCGCACAGAAGCGGGAGCTGTTGCGCAAGTTGCGCGAAGGCCGAACCGGAACCACGGGAGTGTGAACGAGCCACCGCTAAACCACCCGTACGGTTCATGCGCGGTGGGCGGTGAGCGTGGACGATTTGGGCACGTACGGCTACCTCCGTACGTGCCCAACGCCCCTGTGAGGAGCGCTCCTTGCGTACAGCCGCTCGTGCCGTTCGTGCCGCTCGTGCAGCCACCCCGCGCCACTATGTGATGTGCCCCCCGACGCACTTCCGGGTCACGTACTCGATCAACCCGTGGATGGACCCGGACAAGCCGGTGGACCTGCCGCTGGCGCTCGCGCAGTGGGAGGATCTGCGCGACCGTTACCGCGCCCTGGGCCACACCGTCGCGGAACTGCGGCCCCGCCCGGACCTGCCCGACATGGTCTTCGCCGCCAACGGCGCCACAGTCGTCGACGGCCGGGTGCTCGGCGCCCGCTTCGCGCACCCCGAGCGGGCCGCCGAAGCGGCCGTCCACACGGAGTGGTTCCGCGCGAACGGCTACCGGGACGTACACGAGCCGGAGCACATCAACGAGGGCGAGGGCGACTTCGCGGTCACCGCCTCGTGGCTGCTGGCCGGCCGCGGCTTCCGCAGCAGCCCGCTGTCGCACCCGGAGGCCCAGGAATTCTTCGGCCGCCCCGTCATCGGGCTCGACCTCGTCGACCCGCGCTACTACCACCTCGACACGGCGCTGTCCGTGCTCGACGGGGACGAGGTCATGTACTACCCGGGCGCGTTCTCCCCCGGCAGCCGGGCCGTGCTGGAGCGGCTGTTCCCCGACGCGCTGATCGCCACGGAGGAGGACGCGTCGGCCCTGGGGCTCAACGCCGTGTCCGACGGCCGCCATGTGCTGCTGCCGCAGGCGGCGGTGGGGCTGTTCGCCCCACTGCGGGAACGGGGCTACGAGCCGATCGGAATGGACCTGGGGGAACTGCTCAAGGGAGGCGGCAGCGTCAAATGCTGCACGCTTGAGCTCCGCTCGGGGTGACCCTTCGCCTGGCCGGCGGTTCTTCGGCTGCCGGCCGGTGCTGCCGCCTGCGGCGGCGAGCGCGGTGCCGCCTGCGGCGGCAAGCGCCCTACGGGCGCGTCCTCAAGCGCCGGACGGGCTTGACTCGAGCCCGTCCGCCGGAGGCCACTCGTCGCCCCAGGCCGTGTCACGCGCACCCCGGTACAGCGGGCCGTGGCGCTTGGTCACCGTTTCGCGGGTGAGGCCGTCCGAGGGGGTGCAGAGGTCGAGGAGGACCTGGCCCTTGCGGATCTGCGGCTTGCGGACGACCCGGGCGGGCGCGGCCGGGACGTCGAGGCCGCGCACCGCGGCGACGTAGGAGAACTTCTCGTCCTCGTACGGCAGGGAACCGCCCTTGACCTGCCGGTGCAATGAGGAACGGCTCACCCGGGCCGAGAAGTGGCACCAGTCCGCGCCCACCTCGATCGGGCACTGCGCGCTGTGCGGGCACGGCGCGACGATCCGGAAGCCGGCCGCGATCAGACGGTCGCGCGCCTGCCGGATGCGGAGGTAGCCGTCGGGCGTGCCCGGCTCGATGAGGACGACGGTCCGCGCGGCGCGGGCGGCTTCGTCGACGACCGCGTTCCGGTCGGCCCCGGTCAGCTCGCCCAGGACGTAGGAGACGGTGACGAGGTCGGTGTCGTCCGGGATCACGAGGCCGCCGCCGATGGCCTGGCGGCGCCACTGTGCGGCGCGCAGTGCCGCGGAGGAGGCGTCGCGGGCCAGCTCGGCGCCGAGCGCGAGGGCGGGTTCGGCCCAGTCCAGGACAGTGGTGTGCCGCTCCCCCGACGGCCATGCGGCGGCCACCGCCCAGCTCGCCGCGCCGGTACCGCCGCCGATGTCGACGTGCGAGGCGGGCTCCCACTCGGGGAGCCGGTCGCGGAACGCCTCCAGCGCGGACCGCACGGCCTCGAAGGTCGCGGGCATGCGGTAGGCGGCGTACGCGACGACGTCGGAGCGGTCCCGCAGGACGGGGACGTCGGTCGGGGTGTGCCCCCGGTAATTGGCGATGAGCCGCTCGACCGCCTGTGCCGCCTGCTTGGGCGGCAGCCCGTCGAGGAGGTCGGCGAGCGTGGCGCGCAGGTTCTCGCCGGTCGGCGCGTGTTCGGGGGCGTGCATTTGAGGAATTCTATGCCGCCGGGCCGGCCGGCCCGGCGGTCCGGCCGTCGGCGGCCGCGCGCGCCCCGGCGAAGGGCCGGCACAGGCCGAGGAAGCAGCCCACGGCCGCGAGCGCGCACACCACCTGGACGACGGCCATCGGCACGGCCGTGTGCGAGCCCGCGATGCCGACGAGCGGTGAGGCGATCGCGCCGAGCAGGAACGTCGACGTGCCGAGCAGCGCCGACGCGGATCCCGCGGCGTCGCGGGAGCGCATCAGCGCCTGGGCGTTGGTGTTGGGCATGGTCAGCCCCATCGCGGACATCAGGACGAAGAGCCCGGCGGCGACCGGCAGCAGACCGGCCTCGCCGAAGACCCCCGAGGTCGTCAGCAGCAGGGCGACGGAGGCGAGGGTGACGACGGCGAGTCCGGCGGCGAGGGCCTTGTCGAGGCTGACCCGGCCGACCAGCACCTTGCCGTTGATCTGCCCGACGAGGACGAGACCGACGGAGTTGACGCCGAAGAGGAGGCTGAAGGTCTGCGGGGAGGCGCCGTAGATGTCCTGGACGACGAAGGGCGACGCGGAGATGTAGGCGAAGAGCGCGGCGAAGGAGAAGCCACCCGCGAGCATGTAACCGGTGAAGACCCGGTCGGCGAGCAGGCCGCGCATGGTGCGCAGGGCCTCGCCGAGACCGCCGGTCTGTCGTCGGCCGGGCGGCAGGGTCTCGTCCAGCCGGCGCCAGACGACGAGGGTCAGCAGGATCCCGACGGCGGTGAGGACGACGAAGACGCCCCGCCAGTCGGTCAGCCGCAGCACCTGGCCGCCGATGAGGGGCGCGACGACCGGGGCGACGCCGGAGATGAGCATGAGGGTGGAGAAGAAGCGGGCCATGGCCACGCCGTCGTACAGATCGCGGACGACGGCGCGCGCGATGACGATGCCGGCCGCGCCGGCCAGGCCCTGGACCAGCCGGAAGGCGATGAGCAGCCCGGTGGTGGGGGCGAAGGCACAGACCGCCGTGGCGAGGACGTAGATCACCATGCCGGCGAGCAGCGGGCGCCGGCGTCCCCACTTGTCGCTCATGGGGCCCACGACGAGCTGTCCGAGCGCCATGCCCATGAGGCAGGCGGTGAGGGTCAGCTGCACGGTCGCGGCGGGGCTGTGCAGGGAGTCGGTGACCTGCGGCAGGGCCGGGAGGTACATGTCCATGGACAGCGGCGGCAGGGCGGAGAGCCCGCCGAGGACGAGCGTGACGAACAGGCTCGCCCGGCGGGCGGCGGGTATCCGTTCCCCGTCCGTCACGGGCTCGGCGGTACGGGGGCCGGGTTCCGTCATGCGTCGCTCCATCGTTTTGATTGAAAGTACATATTGTCATGGGCGACGGTGGCTCTCAGCCCTTACTGGCCGGTCGGCCGGAGTGACGTTGCCGGGCGGGACTTTCCGGACACGGCCTAGGCCGTGTCCGGCGGATCTTCGACTACCGGCCGTCTTTGCCGCCTGCGGCGGCGAGCGCCCTGCGGGCGCGTCCTCAACAGCAGCCCGTCCGGCGCTTGAGGACACAGCACAGCAGCCCGTCCGGCGCTTGAGAACACCGCCGCGCAGCGGTGGTGCGGACGCCACGGGCCGCAGCGCCCGCCCACATGGTCCGCCGGACACGGCCTACGCGGGCCGCAGGCCCGGCGCACCGGCCTGGGAGACGAAGGAAGCGGCCGTGGTCACGGGCGCACCCGGGACGACGACGGAGGAGACCGTGCGGAAGTCGGCGCGCAGCCGCTCGGCGTCGAGGGTGACGATCACATAGCCGCGCCGGCCGTTGTAGAACTTCATGTGCGGGTTGGCGGCGAGCATGCCGGACCAGTCGTCGGGCCGGTCCGCGCCGTCGAAGCCGCTGGAGACCGAGGTGCCGACCAACTCGACGCCCAGGGTGCGCGAGTCGGGGGCGTTGAAGTCCTCCTTGATGTCCATGGCGTAGTGGACGTGGACGTCGCCGCTGAGGACGACGAGGTTCTCGATGCAGGCCCGCTCGACACCCGCGAGGACCCGGGCCCGGGAGGCCGGGTAGCCGTCCCAGGCGTCCATGGAGACCTTCGAGCGGGCGGCGGTGGTGTTCTTGCGCTGCGAGAAGACCACCTGCTGGGCCAGTACGTTCCAGGTGGCGGTGGACTCGCGCCAGCCGTCGAGGAGCCAGCGTTCCTGCTCGGCGCCGGTGAGGGTGCGGGCGGGGTTCTCGGATTCGGTGCCGGGGTACTTCCAGCCGTCGCCGTAGGCCTGGTCGGAGCGGTACTGGCGGGTGTCGAGGAGGTCGAACTGCGCCAGACCCCCGTAGTGGAACCGGCGGTGGAGCCGCAGGTCCGCGCCCGAGGGCCGCTGTGCTCTGCGCAGCGGCATGTTCTCCCAGTAGGCGCGGTAGGCGGCGGCGCGGCGGGCCCGGAACAGCTCGGGTGGCAGGTTGTCCTGGGAGATGTCGCCCGCGTAGTTGTTCTCCACTTCGTGGTCGTCCCAGGTGACGTACCAGGGATGGGCGGCGTGCGCGGCCTGGAGGTCCGGGTCGGTCTTGCCGAGGGCGTACCGCTGCCGGAAGTCGTCGAGGTCGAGCAGCCAGTGGTTGTGGAAGTCGGGCAGGGGGCGGTCGGTGTAGTTCCGGGCCCCGGCCAGCGCGTCGATGGCGTTCTCGTAGATGTAGTCGCCGAGGAAGAACACGGCGTCCAGGTCCTCGTCGGCGAGGTGGCGCAGCGCGGTGTAGTAGCCCTCGTCGTACTGCTGGCAGGAGACGACGCCGAACCGCAGGGAGCCGACGGCGGCGTGCGGCTCGGGGGCGGTGCGGGTACGGCCGACGGGGCTGGTCCACGGGCCGGCGCGGAAGCGATACCAGTAGACGCTGTCGGCGTCGAGGCCGCGCGGGTCGACGTGGAGGGTGTGGCTTTCCTCCGCGCGGGCCCGCGCGGTGCCGCACCGTACGACGCGGCGGAAGTGTTCGTCGCGGGCGAGTTCCCAGTCGACGGGGATCGCGCCCTCGCGCGGCAGTCCGTTGCCCACCTCGTGCGGGCGGGGGGCGAGTCGGGTCCACAGCACGACGGAGTCCGGCAGCGGATCGCCGGAGGCAACGCCCAGTGTGAACGGGTTCTCGGTGCTGCTGTGGAGGGTCATGCTCCCAATGTGCGCGCGGGTGGGGCGGCTGGGAAGACACCCCGCGCACAATGCCCGTGGGGCGCGGGGTGGTGCGGGAATGCGCAGGGGGCGCGCGTGGTTGGAGCGGCCATGACGACGAACCACCCCTCACGCAAGGGCCCTTCGGCCCCCGGTAGCGGTGCCGAAGTGCTGCGTTACACGGCCTTCTCCGCCGACCCGGGCGGCGGCAACCCGGCCGGCATCGTGCCGGACGCCACGGGCCTCGACGACGCGGCACTGCTCGCGATCGCCGACGAGATCGGGTACAGCGAGACGGCGTTCCTGACCGCGCCGCCCGAGGGGCTCGGGGAGAGCGGACGGGCGTTCACGATGCGGTTCTTCAGCCCGCTGGCGGAGGTTCCGTTCTGCGGGCACGCCACCGTCGCGACGGCCGTCGCGCTCGCCGAGCGGCTCGGCGCGGGGGACTTCGTCTTCGCGACCCCGGTGGGCACGATCCCGGTCACCGTCACCGAGAGCGGCGGCACGCTGCGCGCCACTCTCACCAGCGTCGAGCCGCACACCGAGGAGGTGGCGCCGGAGGTGCTGGAGGAGGCTTTGGCGGCACTGGCCTGGCCCGCCGCCGACCTCGATCCCGCCTTCCCCGTACGGATCGCCTTCGCGGGCAACCGTCACCTCGTGCTGGCCGCCGCGACCCGGGAGCGACTGGCCGATCTCGACTACGACTTCGACCGGCTCGGCGCGTTGATGCGCTCCCTCGACCTGACCACGGTGCAGCTCGTGTGGCGGGAGTCGGAGAGCGTCTTCCACGTCCGTGACCCGTTCCCGGTCGGCGGGGTCGTCGAGGACCCGGCGACGGGTGCCGCGGCCGCCGCCCTCGGCGGTTATCTGCGGGAGCACCGACTGGTCGGCGAGGACGCGGTGTTGACCTTGCACCAGGGCGAGGACCTCGGCCGGCCGGGGCTGTTGGAGGTCGGGCTGCGGGCGGGCGACCCCCGGGTCAGGGTCAGCGGAACGGCCACCCGGATCGCCTGAACCGCCCGACCGGGGGCGCCGGTCGAGGGCCCGGCGCGCGGAGTCCGTCGTGCGCCTACGGCGGCCTGCACACTCCTGCCTGAACGTCCGGTTCCCGGTGTAGCGTCCTCCCAGACGAGGGGCGACACCTTGGGGGGTGGGCGGTGTGAGCTCGGACGGTGACCCTCCTCCTTCCCCGCCCGGCAGTCCCTTCTGGGCGCATGTCTGGAAGTACTGGGTGACCGCCGGGCTGGCGCTGGTCGTGGCGGCGGTGATCCCGGTGTTCGTGAAGACGGGCCCGTTCGCGGGGAACAGCGTCCCGTCGTCCCCCACGCCCCCGCCGGCCACCACACCGGCCGACGACCCGTCCCCCTCCCCGTCCGGTGACGACGACGTTCCCGCCCCCGATGACGACACACCGACACCACGGGCCCGCACGACGACCCCGGCCGCCTCCACCCGGCCGCCGTCGCCGCCCACGGTCCGCGTGTCGCCGTCGGAAAGCCCGTCGCCCTCGGCTTCCCCGGTAGGGGTGTCGGCGCGGATCACCGAGGTCCGCACCCTGGGCCCGGTCACGTCGACCGTCACCAAGGTGCAGGTCTTCGCGGTCTTCAACGGACTCAAGGGCCGGACGGGATATCTGCGGTGGTACGTCTACAACGACGTGACCAAGCAGGTCATGAGCGGCGTCAGCACCATCCCGTCCCCCGCGTTCAAGTGGGACAGCACGAACTGGCACCCCACGTTCCTCGTCTCCACCCCCGGGGTGCGCTGGCAACTCCAGGTGACGGCATACGGCCCGGACGGCAGGCAGTTGGCGACGAACCACTCGAACTTCACGTTCGGCTGACCGCTCGATTGATCGTCCGGCCCGATACGGACATCCGTCCGAAAGAGTCGGTGGGCAAGGCAACCAACTCCGCGCTTCCGTCGTGTTCCTGGATGAGGGCCCGAAACGGCCCACCAAGGAGGAACACGACATGAACCGTGCATACCGCCTGACCACCGCCGCGATCCTCGGCGCCGTCCTCGTCGCCGGCACCGCGGCCACCGCCTCGGCGGCCACCACGGCCGCCCAACCCACCACGACCGCCACCGCGCCCACCACCGCGGCCCCCGCCCCGACGCCCGCCCTGACCGCGCAGCCGAGCACCGGCACGGTGACCGCCTGGCAGGAGTTCCGCGTCAGCGGCAAGGCGACCGGCATCAAGACCGGCACGAGAGTCACCCTCCAGCAGAAGCAGGGCGCCAAGTGGGTCTCGCTCCCCGCGAGCGTGACCACCAACAAGGACTCCGCCTACTCGATGCGCGTCAAGCTCGGCATCAAGGGCAAGAACGCCCTGCGCGTCACGGGCGGCGGCGCCACGTCCCCGGAGTTCACGGTCACGGTCCGCTGACCACGGCCGCGGGGCGCCCCGGCTACATCCAGGTGGTGGCGGAGGCGACGAAACGCGCCCGCTCGGGACGGTCCGGGTCGCCGTAACGGACCTCCACCCGGGGGTGCGACCTCAAAAAGTCACTGTCGACGATGACCACCTGACCGGGGTGGGAAACGGTGCGCCGGACGATGTCCGTGTTGAGGAACCACCCGAACTCCCTGGTGGCCGGGGCGTAGACGAAGAACTCCCCACCCGAGTACTTCCGCCCGGCACGCTCCTCGTCGAGGACCAGCGCCCAGAACGACACGGGGTACCCCGCGGGCCACATCGTGAGCCGCTTGACCCGCAGCCCGTCCAGCTCCATCGCCTCGAAGGGGTGGTCGGCGGCGGGGGCCGAGGCGACACCCCGGCCGGCCGACGGCCCGTCGGCCGCCGCCCCGGCCTGCGCACCCGCCGCCGACCCGAGGCCGAGGGCGGCGGTTGCCAGGACTATCGACACGGCACGGAACGCGGTACGCGTACGCACGGACACGATTCTCTCCCTCTCGGTGACGCGGTCACTACGGCACGTGATCATGTCCTCGCATGCCGTGCGCGGCAACCGGCCCGGACGAGAACGAGCCACCGCCGGTCGCGCCGCGGCCCTCACGAGCGGACGATGGAAGGAGGAGGGCTCCCGGGCTCCCCGCCGGGGAGAGGCCAGACGACAGCCGGAGGTGCCGGGACATGAGCACGTACATGGATGTCCACCACGGCATGAAGGACATCACGCCCGACCAGCTTTCCGCCGCGCACCGCGCGGACACGGCGATCCAGGGCGAGGAAGGGGTGCGCTTCCAACACGCGTGGGCCGACCCGAAGTCGGGCACGGTCTACTGCCTGTCCGAAGCCCCGTCGGCCGACGCCGTCAAGCGCGTCCACGCCCGGGCGGGCCACCCGGTCGAGGAGATCCACGAGGTGCCATTGGAGGTCTCCTGACCGTTCGGCCCGATGCGGCCGGGCTCAGTCGAGGACCCTGGTGACCACACCGGGCCCGATGGCCTTGCCCCGCTCCCGCATCGCGAACCTCAGCCCCTCCGCCATGGGGACGCGCTCGGCGAGTCGGACGGCCATGAGGGCGTCCGTGCCATCGCGGCCATCGCGGCCATCGCGCAGGAGGGTGTGGACGTGGCCGGCCACTACGGTGGTGCGGAAGTAGAACCGCGCCTCCCGCTTGCCGTCGGCGGCGAGGGGCTCGACAAGCCCGCTCTCTTCCTCGCCGAAGAGATGCGCCTCGGCCTCGAACTCGGCGTGCTGGGTGACGGTGCCGGGCGCGGCGACGACCTGCCCCCGCCGAATATCCTCGGGCCGAAGCCCCCGCAACCACACGGCGACGTTCTCCCCGGCCGCCGCCTCATCGAGCAACTCGCCGGGCCGCCCCTCGACGGCCGTGACCTCACCGCTCCCCGTCCGCCCGAAGCCGACGATTTCCACCGCGTCGCCGGGCCGGAGCGTGCCGCGCTCGATCCGGCCGGCGAGGAAGAACCGGCCATGGCGACCGGGCCGGTCGAAGACGTCCTCGACGGGCATGAGAAGCGGTTCGGAATTCCTATCCATAACGCGCAATTCTGCAGGCTTCCGGTCCACGTCGAGTACGCGACGGGTTACTTCTTGCCCACTTTCACTCACGCCTTGGCCTTTGCCTTCGCGTCCACATGGGCCGCGTCCTTCGCGCGGGCTTCGTACTGACCCGTGCCGGGGAAACGACGGAGGTCCGCTTCGGTACCCATCAGCGCCTTCCTCGCGGCGGCCTTCACCGCGGGACCGCCGGCCCGGAGGACGGCCGGCGCGATCGCTGCAGCCGCGACGAGGGCGAGAACACGGGCGCGATTCATGCGCTATTACCCACTTTTGCCGAGCAAGGGAGACTTTTCTCATATCGCATGCCGATCAAGAAGCGCTTGACCGGCGGGGCCTGACCATCGGCTTCGGGCTGTCGTGCAGTCCTGGATGTCGGTGCGGCCGCAAGGGCCCCGCACGTGGCGCGGTGTACCCCATCGGATGAAACCCGTGCGGCAGGCCTATGTCCCGATGACGAACCGCGCTGTTCTGGCGGTGCTCCCGGAATGGGGGGCGCCGTCAGTGAGAGGAGTCCGCACCATGGTTCGATCGGTGATCAGACGCCCCTGGAAGACCATCATCGCGGCGGGGGCGCTGGCCGTCGGCTTCCTCGTACCCACCGCCTCGGCCACCTCCGCACAACAACGTGCCGCCGCCGTCCCGCCAGGCGACTACTGCGGCCCGCAGGAGAGCTTCTACGGCGGCGGCCAGTACACCTACGCCGACGTACAGGTGTGTCTGCACTTCGGAGCGGGTGGCCCCCCAGAGGTCCGGGTGAGCACTCGCAACAACAGCTACTACTGGGGCGGCGCCTGGTACAACGCGAGCGCGAGCTACCCGGCCCAATGGAGGGCCGAGGGCACCGTGAGCAAGGACGGCCAGTCGGCGTACTACTCGGCCTCTCTCCGCCAGGAGTCCGCCAACGGCTGGGCGGGCGGAGGACAGTTGCCGGCCGGCGAGTGCGGCGCGGCCACGGTCACCCTGAACTTCCACCAAAGCGGCCCGTACTGGACCGGCAGCGAAAACGACATCGACTCGGGCGAGCGCACGTACCAGGTCGACGTACCGTGCTGACCCGCGGCGCGTCCTCAGGGACTGCCCATACCGCCCGGCCCGGTCCACGGGATCCGTGAGCCACCGCCTGCGCCGTTCCGGCTTGGGTGAAGAGGGCCACCAGGGCGAGGCGACCGGCGGCGGCGACGGACCTCCGGCGGGCCCGATGAAGGCCCCGCACAGTGTTCCGCACGAGGAAGGGGTTCAAATGAACGGCCTCACCCGCAAGTTGGCAACCATCGCGGCTGGGAGCGCACTGGCTCTCACATCGGCCCCGGCCCAAGCGGCCCCCAGCTTCCCGAGAGGGTGCGCCTCCACCTCCGCCACGACTGACAAGACATGGCGGGTGAGTGTCAAGCCCTGCCTTTCCAGCGAAGAAGGCTACGACAACAACTCAGGCTCGTGGATCCAGAAGCCCGCGGTTGCCGTCACGATCAACTGCGAGCACAGTGACCTCCTGCTCTGGAGCGGTCGGCGGTGCCATGTCAGCGGCAGGTGGGAAGTCAAGCGGAACGGGAGCAGCGTCGCGTCCGGCTCGATCAGCACGACCGCCGACCCGGACCACGGGGACTCGCGCTTCCATGCCTACTACCGCTGCGCGGGGCACGGCACCTACACCCTCACCGTGAGCAACCTCTCCGGGACGGACGCGACGGAGTCCAACCGACCCCGGACGGCCCGCCCTCCGGAGGTCACCGCCAGGGGCACCGGCTGCTGACCACGGTCGGGCCCGTTCTCGCCGCGACCAGGCATCCGCCAGCAGAACGAAGGGCCTCTGACCTGCGAAATGCAGGTCAGAGGCCCTTCGCTGCGGATGACCGGCGGACGAGTCGGCCTGTACGCCGGGAAGTCGACCGGCAGCAGCCTCCGGCCTGCCCGCCAGGCACCGCTCAGAAGTAGCGGACGGACCATGCGTGCGGCGTTTCCGCGACCCTGAGCGGCATCACAATGCCGACGAATTTCTCGCAGAACCTGTCCTCGTACACGTACGCGATGCTGTCGGTGAAGTTGGAGACCAGGCCCGGGTCGCCGGGAAAATCGCTCGAGTTGCAGCCGGTGGGGTTCTGAATGATGCGGCCGTTGATTATCAGGGTCCCGGTCGCGGCAGAGGCCGATTGAGTCAGTCCGAGCGTGAGCGCGACGGTCGCGCCGAGTACTCCGAGTGTGGTGGCAAGACGACGCATGTGAATCTCCCTTGAGCCGAACGTCGGCCCCGCCCCCGTCGGTCCGGTGGGCGCGGCACTTGGACGACCCGAGCGTGCGGGACGCCACGGCCGTGCCGCCACGAAATCCGGGCACTTCGGGACACGGGAACGCGAAAGTGTGCCGTGACCAGGGCAATCGCAAGCCGCCTGGAACGCGGAACTGGGACGCCTGACGCCGTTCCTTCCCCGTGCGGCCACCCCTCTGGGGTGAAGGTCAGCGGTCCGGATACTGTCTCCCCAGCCGAGGACCGCCCCCGCGGCAACCGGCTCCGCAGAAGCCAAGGACGTCATGAACAGCACCGCCGCACACCGGGCCACCGCGCGCGCCCAGCTCGCCGCCCTGTGGCACGGCCGCCTGTCCGCCCGTGCCCTTCTGGATCAGGTGCTCGCCCACCACGCCAAGGTCAACCCCGGTCTGAACGCCGTGGTGACCCTCGACGCCGAGGGTGCCCGCGCCGCCGCCGACAAGGCCGATGCGTACCTGGCCGGGACCGGCCGTACCCTGGGTCCGCTGCACGGCCTGCCGATCACCGTCAAGGACGCCCTGGAAACCCGTGGCATGCGCACCACGTGCGGCAGTCCGGAGCTGAGCGACCACGTTCCCGGCACGGACGCCGACGTCGTCGCGCTGCTCCGCGATGCCGGGGCCGTCATCATCGGCAAGACCAACGTGCCGACGATGTGCCAGGACATCCAGACGGCGAACCTTCTCTTCGGGAAGACGGACAACCCCTACTCCCCCGCCCACACCGCCGGCGGTTCCTCGGGCGGCTCGGCCGTGGCCGTCGCCACCGGTCTCAGTGCCCTCGAAGTCGGCTCCGACCTCGCCGGGTCACTGCGCCTGCCCGCCGCCTACTGCGGTGTGTACGCGCTGCGCACCTCACGCGGCGCCTCGCCGGTCGTCCCCACCCGCGGGCACATCCCCCGCCCGCCGGGCTGGCTCACCGGTTCCGACATGCTGACCCTCGGCCCGATCGCGCGGGACGCCGACGACCTCGAACTGCTCCTGAACGTCCTCGCCGCGCCCGCGCCCGCCGACCGGGACGCGTGGCGTATCCACCTGCCCGCTGCGAAGGTGACCGGCCTGCGCGGGCTGCGGGTGGGGGGCTGGGCCGATGACGACTACTGCCGTGTCGATTCGGCCACCCGTGACCTCCTCGACGAGGTGGTCCGGCAGGTGCGCCGCGCGGGCGCGGCCGTCGACGACGGCACCCGGCCCGTCGACTTCGCCGCTTCGAACCTCCTCTTCCAGCGGCTGATGTTCGCCACATCCGCCGCGACGGCCGCCGACGACGCGTTCGCCGGTGAGGTGAAGGCCGCCGACGCCCTCGCCGAGGGCGACCCCTCGGCCCTGTATCTGAAGTCCCGCACGATGCGGTACCGCGACTGGGCGCGGGCGGACGAGGAACGTCAGCGGCTCCGCGCGAAGTGGGACGACTACTTCACCGGGCACGACGTGCTGATCACCCCGGCGGCGCCGACCGCGGCCGTCCTCGACCAGACCTCCGTGCCCGCGAAGGACCGGCACATCACCGTCGACGGGCACAGGCGCGGCTTCTACGACCAGACGAGCTGGGTGAACCTCGCCGGCCCCGTAGGCCTGCCGGCTCTGGTCATGCCCGCCGGACAGACCCGGGGCGGTCTGCCGCTCGCGGTCCAGATCATCGGCCCCTACCTGTCCGAGCGGACCGTCATCGCCGTGGCGAAGCTCCTCTCCAGGGTGCTCCCCAGCCCCCCGCAGGCCCCCGCCCTGACGGCCTGACCGACCCTCGGAAACCCCCCTCCTCGCTCCCTTGATCTGGCGCAACCGCTCGGGAAGCGTCGTAACGCAAGAAGTCGGAATCGCCCCGGGGGCCACCGGAGCCGGCGGCCCCCGCATGCTGACGCCGAGGCCGGTTCCTGAGGTGGCACTTCCCGTTCTGGAAGGGCCCCCGCGCACCTCCTTGTAACCCACAGACTCCCGGCCCCAGAAGAGAAGCCCTGCCGGAGGACACGGCAGGGCCAGGAGTGTGTCTGATGGGTTGGTGGAGGAACAGTCAATAGTTGTGGATCGGGTTGGGTGCCATCAGCTCAGTCGAGACGGTCCTTCACGCGCCCAGCCCTCCGCCAGAGCACCCTCATCCCGAGCGCCAGGATGCCCAGGGCCGCGACCACGATGGCGACCTTGATCGCGCGGTCCAGCAACAGGTGGTGAAGGAGATCGGACGACTCCGCCCCAAGGCTGATCATCGCCCACCACCCAGGCGCCGCGACCCGGACACACCGCTCCGCCTGTCCTCGAACCGTCGGGCGGCGGCCCGCAGCCCGGCCCTCACCACGGGGTCCGCATAGCGGCGCACTTCGTCCAGCCTGCCCCTGCGCTTGAGGGTCAGGGCGACGGCGAAGGCCAGCAGTGCCAGCACCACGAGGCCGCCCACGACCAGGCCGAACCTGATGAGCATGAGATTGAGATACGTCTCCACGAAGATCCTCCACCCGTTCTATCACGCCTGTGATACATCCTTTGTATCACAGGCGTGATAGAACGTATGCATGCCCAAGTACGTGGACCCGGACGCTCGCCGCCGCCTCGTCGTCGACGCGTTGTTCCGAGTCGTCGTCCGCGATGGCCTGCAGCGCACCTCACTGCGAGCCGTCGCCGACGAGGCCCGGCTCAACATCGGCTCCCTGCGCCACTACTTCGCCAGTCAGCAGGACCTGATGCGGTTCGCGATGCAGTCGATGCTCGACCGGGTCGGCGCTCGACTGCTCGAACACATCGAGAACATCGGCGATCTGGGCAGCCGCCCCCGCCCGGAACAGCTCCGGCTCGCAGCCGGCCTTCTGGCCGAGCTTCTGCCTCTCGACGAACGCCGCCGCGCCGAGGTCACCGTCTTCCTGGACTTCAACACCACCGCCCGCACCAACCCGGCCTTCGGCGACCTGTCCCGCCAGGCCGCCGAAGGCACGCGAAGTCTGGTGCGCCGCGTGCTCACCCGGCTCAACACATCAGGCACCCTGCGCCCCGGCCTCGACATCGACATCCAGACCGAGCGGCTGACCGCGCTCCTGGACGGACTCGCCCTCAACGCCGTCCTGCACCCCCAGATCCTGAACCCCCGGACATGCATCGACGCACTGCTCACACACCTGGACGATCTGTCGCTGCCTGTCGAGACTGTCGGGAGGGCCCGGCGCATTGACCCCGGTGATTCGAGGTGAGTCAGGCGGCGTGAGCCGCTATGTCGCGCTGCGGTGGCCGATACTCACCAGCGGCGCATCGAAAAACGCGAGCATTGCGTGTCAGAGCGAGAAGCGGCAGCGGAACGACGGGAAGCCCTTGCCCAAGCGTCCATGATGGACGCCTCGGAAGTCAGGTCCGGCTTTCCTGAAGTCGGGCGCGACGTGAGTGTCGATTTCACCGATGCTGCCGGTATCCGCTGGCGCCGCGAGGGCGACGGCGCCCTGCGGGAAGGCCGCTCAACAGGCGGTACGTGGGAATGGGGCGCTCGTGAAGAGCCCGTCATCATGCGATTCACGGCCCCGGTTCCGCCCTGGCCGGAGCCTCGCCCGAGGAGTGCCTCATCCGGAGATAGACCGCCGCCCGCATCCACAGCAGATGACGAAGCCTCTGCTCAGCCATCGCCAAGACACCATCCCCACCGGGCGGATCTTCAAGCCATGCACGCGGTCCGAGCCATGCGGGGGCCATGCCCTTCATGCTTTGAAGGAACTGCCTCGCCTGTGTCCAGCTGAAGCATTGGCAACGCCAGCATCAGTAATGGCAACTGCTTTGCTGAATTCACGGAATGACAGAATCGTTCCTGCTCTGCCGGAAATCCGCAGCGGCAAGCCGTCTGAGGTTAGAGAACTTCATGAGGCCTAAGGTGCTGGATGGATTGGATTGCCATATCCCAACCACTTGTCGCAGCGAGTGCGAACGACTTAGCCTAACAGCCTACCGTTCATTACTTGTAAGCATGAACGGGCAAGAGGGAAGGAATGCATCCAGTTGCGATAAAGCTTGCCTTGGCGGCCGAGGCCATAGCGGTAGGCGCGGTAATCGAAGCCGGCGTCGAACTCGCCGAAGAATCAGGGAAAGACGTTTCCGGGTGGCTCGGCCGGCTGCCTGAGCGGATCGAAGAGAACACCCAGATGGTGGTCGGCGCCCTGGTGGACAAGGGGCCCGAACTCCGCAAGGCGTGGAACTCGACACAGAACGGCAAGTAACCGTACGCGTAACGGATGTGCCTCCCGCCGCCCTTGGCGAGAGGCGCATCCCCAGGGAACCACAATGGCGTGGTCGGATTCCGTCAGGAAGCGGGTGCCACGACTGCCCTCACGGAAAGGACAGCAGCCCCCGTGGACTGGAACTCAGTCACACTGCTCGCTCTTGGGTTATTCGGTTTTACTGGTCTATGCGTGATGCTCTCGGTCTCGCTGCTGCGGCAACTACCCGAACTGTTCACCGCCTGGCACAAGGCCAGGGCTGCCTGGCGAAGCAATCACCGAAGGAACAGCCACTCGGCAGCGCAACGAGGCGCTGACTCAACAGCATCCCCTTCGCACACTGCCCCCTCTGAGGATTCCAGTGATCACGATCTATAGGGCGGTGATCCGAGTCGGAGGTCCATCGTCCTTCGAAGCTCTCGGGCCGAAACTCCCCAGAAACCCCCCACGGGCCAAGAAGGAACCCCGCCGGAGCCTGCTTTCGCAGGTCAGACGGGGTGAGGGGCGGACGAGTCGGCCTGTACGCCGGGTTCTGTCACCCGGGTTCCTCGCGGAGCCCGGGGTAGCGGCCATCCATCTAGGCCTGCCGTTGCCGACAGGCTCGTGCGGTCTACCCGCGGACTCGGGCGGGCAGCCCTCGATCGTCCGCGCAGGCCGTCTCGCGACGGCCCTCTTGACCTTGCTCCGGGTGGGGTTTACCTAGCCGTCCGAGTCACCTCGGACGCTGGTGGTCTCTTACACCACCGTTTCACCCTTACCGGAAGCCTCGCGGCCTCCGGCGGTCTGTTTTCTGTGGCACTGTCCCGCGGGTCACCCCGGGTGGGCGTTACCCACCACCCTGCCGTATGGAGCCCGGACGTTCCTCGGGGGATCCGAAGATCCCACGCGGCCGCCCGGCCGGCTCGTCCGCCGTGTCGACCATGCTACCTGGCAGGCGTGACGTCGCCGTCACGCCGGGGCGAACCAGACCTTCTCCCGGCCCGGGGCCGCCTGGATCAGCCGGACCCGCAGTCGGTGGCCCAACGGCAGCGGGGGGCCGTCACCATCGCCCTCGACGTGGCCGACGACGGCCGGTTCGTACAGGTGCACCGTGCCGGCCGTCGGGCGGTCCTCGCGGACGTCCACGACGTACGCGTCGAAGACCTGGCCGATCCGGTCGCGCAGCAGGGCCGCCTCGACCAGGTCCACACACTCCCGTTCGGCCTGGGCGGCGCGGCGGGCGCCGGACTCCATTTCCTTGGGGAGGGTGTCCAGCGCGGCCCGTACCCACTCCGGCGGGTCCGTGCCGGCGGCAGCCGCCAGGCACAGTTCGCCGGTGTAGCGGTCCACGAGGCGGCGCAGCGGGGCGGTGCAGTGGGCGTAGGGGGCGGCGAGGGCGGCGTGGGAGGAGGTGAGGGACTCGGCGGGGAGGGGGTGTTCGGTGGGGCGGTCGCGGTCGAAGACCGTGTAGCCCGCGCCGCGCAGAAGAGAGGTGCACTCCTGGAGGAACGCCGCGTGCTGGCTGTACCGGGGGTCGAGGGCGCGGAGGACGACGGCGTACGGCATGCCGTCGGGCCACTTCACCCCGAGCGAGCGGGCGACGCGGCGCAGCCGTTCGACGGCGGTCTGGGGGGCGGGCGGCAGGGTGCGGAGGATGCCGGTGCCGGCGGTCAGCATCAGTTCGGCGGCGGCTATGCCGGTCATCAGGGAGATCTGGGCGTTCCAGCCGTCGGCGGGCAGCGGGACGCGGTACGCGAGCCGGTAGCGGTCGCCGCGCCGCACGACTTCCTGCTCGGGGACGTTGAGCGAGATGCCGCCGCGCGTCCGCTCCAGTTCCTCCCTGCGCATGCCGATCTCGCGCAGCAGCGACAAGGGCTCCTCGGCCGTGCCGGAGTCGATCGCCCGCTGCACGCCCGCGTAGTCGAGCTTGGCCCGGCTGCGGACGAGGGAACGGCGGACGTCGGCCCGTACGACGCGGCCGTCCGTGTCGAGGTCGAGCTGCCAGAGCAGGGCGGGGCGGGTGTGGTCGGGGAGGAGGCTGGCGGCGCCCTCGCCGAGGATGTCGGGGTGGAGGGGGACCCGTTCGTCGGGGTAGTAGAGGGTCGTCACCCGGCGGTGCGCCTCGGCGTCGAGGGCCCGGCCGGGGGTGACGAACGCCCCGACGTCGGCGATCGCGTAATGCACCCGGAAGCCGCCGGAGCCGCGGCGGGCGAGGAACATGGCCTGGTCGAGGTCCATCGAGCGGGGCGGGTCGATGGTGAACAGGGGGAGGTCCGTGGCGTCGTGCGCGGGAAGACGGGGCCGCCGGGCGGCCTCCTCCGCCTCCCTGAGCGCGGCGTCGGGAAACCCGACGGGTACGTCCGACTTCGCGCGCAGCTCGCGCAGCGCGGCGCGCAGGGGGGCGCCGTCCGTATCCGTCACATGTATGTGGCGACGGGGCATGGCACCGAGCGTAGGCGGGGTGCGGGCGGGTGGCATGTCGTGCGTCTTGCCTGGCCGGCGGCTCTTCGGCTACGAGCCGGTTGTGCCGCCGTTCGCCTGGCCGGCGGTTCTTCGGCCGCGGGCCGTCTTCGCCGCCTGCGGCGGCAGGGCGCCCTGCGGGCGCGTCCTCAATCGCCGGACAGGCTTGATTTGGCTGGGCTCAGCCCATTCCCGCCCGTCCGGGCACTGATGGGGGCGGCCCCCAGCCAGAACCAGCCCGTCCGGTGAGGACAAGCAGCCACGCCCGTTCACACGTTCCGCCGGGCACGGCATAGGCTCGACGGGCCCCCTACCCGCTCCGCGGGCGTCCGTGTGAAGGAGAAACGACCGTGCTCGTGCTGTTGCCGCCGTCCGAGGGGAAGGCCGCGCCCGTCGAGGGTGGTGTCGGTGGTGCCCCGGTGGAGCTGGGGTCGCTGTCGTTGCCGGCGCTGACCGAGGCGCGCGAGGTCGTGCTGGCGGAGCTGGTGGAGCTGTGCTCGGGTGACGAGGAGAAGGCGGCGGAGGTCCTCGGGCTGAGCCCGGGGCTGCGGGGCGAGATCGCGAAGAACGCCGCGCTGCCGGGCGCCGGTACCCGGCCGGCCGGGGAGATCTACACGGGTGTGCTCTACGACGCGCTGGGCCTGGCCACCTTGGACCCGGCGGCCCGGCGGCGGGCGGAGCGGTCGCTGCTGGTGTTCTCCGGGCTGTGGGGTGCGGTGCGGATCGGGGACGCGATCCCCTCCTACCGCTGCTCGATGGGGGTGAAGCTGCCGGGGCTGGGCGCGCTCGGCGCGTTCTGGCGCGGGCCGATGGCGCGGGCGCTGCCCGAGCCGGCGGCCGGCCGCCTGGTGCTGGATCTGCGGTCCGCGGCGTACGCCACCGCGTGGAAGCCGGCCGGCGACGTCGCCGAGCGGACGGCGACCGTGCGGGTGCTCCAGTCGAAGATCGTGAACGGGGTCGAGAAGCGGTCCGTGGTGAGCCACTTCAACAAGGCCACCAAGGGGCGGCTCGTACGGGACCTGTTGACGGCCGGGGTCGAGCCCGACGGGCCGGGCGAGCTGGCCGAGGCGCTGCGGGAGCTGGGGTACGCGGTGGAGGGCGGGGCCCCGGCCAAGGGCGGTAAGCCCTGGGCGCTGGACGTCGTGGTCACCGAGCTGTAGGCCAGTCACGGTTACCGAGGTGTAGGCCGCGCCTCGTTGCGCTGTGCGCAACGACCGTTGCGGTACGTGTCCGGCGGCGCGAGGATGCCCGGGTGACCCGCGCCCCGGCACCCCCCTCGCCCCCGTCCCTCCTCGATCTCGCCCCCGTCGTCCCCGTCGTCGTCCTCCACGACGTGGCGGACGCGGTCCCTCTCGCCCGGGCCCTCGTCGCCGGGGGTCTGCCCGTGATCGAGGTGACCCTGCGCACGGCCGCCGCGCTCGACGCGATACGAGCCGTGGCGGACGCCGTGCCGGACGCCGTGGTGGGGGCCGGTACGGTCCTCACGCCCGGCCAGGTGACGGCGGCGACCGGGGCGGGGGCGCGGTTCCTGGTGAGCCCCGGCTGGACGGACCGGCTGCTGGAGGCGATGCGGGCGGCGGGAGTGCCGTTTCTGCCGGGGGTGTCGACGGTCTCGGAGGTCGTGGCGCTGCTGGAGCGTGGCGTGCGCGAGATGAAGTTCTTCCCCGCCGAAGCCGCGGGCGGCGTGCCCTATCTGCGGTCGCTGGCCGGGCCGCTGCCCGCGGCCCGCTTCTGCCCCACCGGCGGCATCGGCCCCGGTTCGGCTCCCGCGTATCTGGCCCTGCCCAATGTCGGCTGCGTCGGGGGGACATGGATGCTGCCCGCCGACGCGATCCGGGACCGGGACTGGGCGCGCGTCGGGCAACTCGCCCGCGAGGCGTCGGCGTTGCGCGGCTGACGGGCCGGCGTCACGACGCCCCCATCATCCGACGGTGGCCCGGGGCGGCCACGGGGGATCGTCCGCCACTCCATCCGGTGAACGCGCCCCCGGGCGGTGGGTGATCGGCCGGGGACTGGCGCCGGAGGCCGGTCCGGTTGTCATAGCCTGCCGCTGCCATGAACGATTTCGTTGACGAAGCACGCTCGCGAGTCGCCCACCTGCTCCGGATGGCCAACACGACCGACGACAGGGTCCGGGCACGGATCATCGAGTACGCCGACACCACCCCGGAACCGCCGGTCATGAGCCGGGCCGGGATCGTCACGACCGGCTGCCCGCAGTGCCACCGCACCGCCTGGCGGCAGCAGGACGCCGAGGGCCCGGTCTGGGTCTGCGCGTCGTGCGGCCATGTGGAAGGAGTGATCGTGGAGTGTCCCCACTGCCGTATCGCGATGCGGCCGCCGCCGCTCGGCGCCCCGGACCGGTGGCAGTGCCCCGGCTGTCCGCGGGTGGCGGCCACCGGGGAGAGCGCGCAGGACATCGAGGACCGTGAACGTCAGCGCCTGGAGGCGCTCGCCCTGCTGGACCACGCCGTCGGAATGTGCGCGGAGTAGGCGGAGCGCGTCCTCGAACTCCCCCAGCTACCGCTGGGAGGTACCCCCAAGGGCTTGATCCGGCTGGGCTCAGCCGGATCAAGCCTCTGGGGACGACGCGCCCTAGCGCAGGTGGGACGTGTCGTTCAGCAGCCGGAGCGAGGCGTTGCCGTCGGCGTAGTAGGCCACGGCGGACAGGGACGCCGCGGACAGTTCCATGCGGAACAGCGACTCCGGCGGAGCCCCGAGCGCCAGCCGGACCAGGGTCTTGACCGGTGTCACATGGGTGACCAGCAGGACCGTCCGGCCCGCGTAGCGGGCGATGAGCTTGTCCCGGGAGAGCGCGACCCGGCGGGCCACCGCGGCGAAGCTCTCGCCACCGCCGGTGGGCGCGGCCTTGGAGGAGGCGAGCCAGGCGTCGAGGTCGTCGGGGTGGCGCTCGCGGACCTCGGCGAAGGTCAGTCCCTCCCAGGCACCGAAGTCGGCCTCGCGCAGCCCCTCGTCTATCCGGACCTCCAGGCCGAGGCGCGCGGCCACGACCGCCGCGGTCTCCCGGCAGCGGCGCACCGGCGACGACACGACGGCCTGGACGGTGCCCCGCGCGGCGAGGGCGGCCGCGGCCTGCTCGGCCTGGCGGCGCCCGGCGGGCGAGAGTTCGGGGTCGCCGCCGCCGCTGCCGGAGAAGCGCTTCTGGGGCGTCAGCGCCGTCTCGCCGTGCCGCAGCAGGACGAACGTCGTCGGCGCCCCCAGGTCGGCCGGGGCGGCCCACCCGACGGGCACGGCCTTCGGTTCGGCGAGCGCCGCCGCGTCGGAGGCATTCCCGGAAGCCGGGGAGGCGGGCGCCGGAGCGGCCGCCTCCGGCGTCATCCGCGTGTGGAGGCCCGCGGCCGACGCGCCGGGCTCCCAGCGCTTGCCGGCCTTGCCGGCGTCCATGGCCTCGTTCGCGAGCCGGTCCGCGTGCTTGTTCCGCTCGCGCGGGATCCACTGGTACGTGACGCGGTCCACCGGCAGGATGCTCCGGGCCTCGGCGGCCAGCGGCTTCATGTCCGGGTGCTTGATCTTCCAGCGGCCGGACATCTGCTCCACGACGAGCTTGGAGTCCATCCGGACCTGGACCGTGGCCTCCGGGTCGAGGGCCTTCGCCGCCTTGAGGCCCGCGATGAGGCCCTTGTACTCGGCAACGTTGTTGGTGGCCGTGCCGATGTACTCGGCGGCCTCGGCGAGAGCCTCACCGGTCACGGGGTCGAGGACGACGGCACCGTAGCCGGCGGGGCCCGGGTTGCCCCGGGAACCGCCGTCCGCCTCGACGACGAAGCGATTCGCCATGGGGCTTACAGGCCCGACTCGCGCGTACGGACGAGGATGCGGGTGCAGTTCTCGCACCGGACGACCTCGTCCGGAGCCGCGGCCCGCACCTCGTTGAGCCCGGTGATGTCGAGCTCGAGGCGGCAGCCCTCGCAGCGGCGCTGGTTGAGGCGGGCGGCACCGACGCCACCCTCCTTGTTGCGGATCTTGTCGTAGAGCTTGAGCAGGTCGGCCGGGACGGAGCCCGCGACGATCTCGCGCTCCTTGGTGACCGAGGCGGCCTCGGCGTCGATCTCGGCGTAGGCGGCGTCGCGGCGGGCGACCGCGTCGTTGACCTTGGCCTGGACGGACTCGACCCGGCCGGTCAGCTCGGTGACGCGCTCCTGCGCGGACTCGCGGCGCTCCATGACCTCGAGGACGACGTCCTCCAGGTCGCCCTGGCGCTTGGCGAGCGAGGCGATCTCGCGCTGGAGGTTCTCCAGGTCCTTCGGGGAGATGCCGACGCCGGAGTCCAGGCGCTGCTGGTCGCGGGCGGCGCGCTGGCGCACCTGGTCCACGTCCTGCTCGGCCTTGGTCTGCTCGCGGGTGGTGTCGCTCTCCTCGGTCTGCGCGGCGACGAGGAGGTCGCGGTGCTGCGTGAGATCGCCTTCGAGGGTCTGGATCTCGGCGTGCTCGGGCAGGCTCCTGCGCTTGTGGGCGAGCTGCGCGAGGCGGGTGTCCAGGGTCTGGAGGTCGAGAAGACGGATCTGGTCGGCGGGCGCGGCGTTCAGTGGAAGCTCCTGATTAGTGGTGGGAAGAGGAAGCGGACGACGCCGCGTGGGCGGTCCAGGGGTCGGTGACCGTACGGGAGATATGGGTGCGCAGCCCCCAGCCGTGGCGGTCGGAGATCTCGTCGAGCTGGGCGGCGGCCTGCTCGATCCAGGGCCATTCGGTGGCCCAGTGCGCGGCGTCCACCAACGCGAGCGGGCTGTGGTGCTGTGCCTCGGACGCGGGGTGGTGGCGCAGGTCCGCGGTGACGTAGGCGTCGACGCCCGCGGCCCGTACCTCGTCGAAGAGGGAGTCGCCGGAGCCGCCGCAGACGGCGACCGTGCGGATGACGCGCTCCGGGTCGCCCGCGACCCGGATGCCCTGCGCGGTGGCGGGCAGCCGGTCCGCGGCGCGGGCGGCGAACTCGGCGAGGGTCAGCGGGGGCTCCACCTCGCAGATCCGGCCGAGGCCGCGACGGCCCGCGGGGTCGCTCGGATCGGGTACGAGGGGGCCGGTGACGCGCAGGTCGAGGGCGCCGGCGAGGGCGTCGGAGACACCGGGGTCGGCGCGGTCGGCGTTGGTGTGCGCGACGTGCAGGGCGACGTCGTTCTTGATGAGGGTGTGCACGACGCGGCCCTTGAAGGTGGAGGCCGCGACCGTCGTCGTCCCGCGCAGATAGAGCGGGTGATGGGTGACGAGCAGGTCCGCGCCCAGCTCCACGGCCTCGTCGACGACCTCCTGCACGGGGTCGACGGCGAACAGGACCCGGCCGACGGGTGCGTCGGGGTCGCCGCAGACCGTACCGACGGCGTCCCACTGCTCGGCCCGCTCCGGGGGCCAGAGGGCGTCGAGGGCGGCGATGACTTCAGACAGTACGGGCACGGGGAAAGGCTACCTGTCCCGCACGGCTTCTCCTGGCGGGGAGCCCGCGTATTCACTACGGGGGCGATGTCCTCCGACGCCGGACGGGCTCTATTCAGCCCGTCCGGCGTTTGAGGACGCGCCCGCAGGGCGCTCGCCGCCGCAGGCGGCAAGACGGCCCGCGGCCAAAGAACCGCCGGCCAGGCGACCGGCTACTTCCTCACCAGGAATCCCCGGAGATCATCGAGAACGCTGTCCGCCGCCATGACGCCAAGTCCCAGGTACCAGGTCTCGTCCTGGACGTCCTTCGCGCGGCCGGCCTTGACCGCCTTGAGGTTCTTCCAGAGCGGGTTGTCCTGGGCGCTGTCGCGCTTGGTCTTGGCCGGGTCGCCATAGACGCCGGTGAAGATCCAGTCCGCGTCGGCCTGGTCGATGTTCTCAGGGCTGATCTCCTGCGCAAGCTTGTCGGCCTGCTGGTTCTTCGGTCGGGGCAGGCCCGCGTCCTTGAGGATCGTGCCGATGAACGACTGCTGCGCGTACAGGCGGGTGAACTGCGGCAAGTAGCGGAGCATCGTGATCGTCGGCTTCTTGTCGCCGATGTCCGCGCCGAGCTTCCCGGCCTTGGCCCGGTAGGCGTCGAGCTGCTTCTTGGCGTCGGCGGTCTTGTCCAGGGCGGCCGCGTTGAGGAGGTAGTTCTCCTTCCACGTGAAGCCGGGGCGGATGGAGAACACCGTCGGGGCGATCTTCGAGAGGTCCTTGTAGTTCTTCTCCGCGCGCAGCTTGCTGCCGAGGATCAGGTCGGGCTTGAGCGCGTTGATCGCTTCGAGGTTGAGGTTGCTGATGGTGCCGACGCTCTTGGGGTCGCCGACGTCCTTCTTCAGGTACGCGGGGATCTCCTGGCTGCCCTCGCTCGGCGCCCAGCCGACCGGCTTGATGCCGAGGGAGACGACGTTGTCGAGCTCGCCGACGTCGAGGACGACGACCCGCTTGGGCATCGCCTTGATCTCGGTCTTGCCGAGCGCGTGGGTGATCGTGCGGGGGAACCGGCCGGGCTCGGCGTCCGTGCCCATCCTGGCCGTCTCCTCGGCCGCCTTGCCGAAGTCCTTGCCGCCCTGCGCGACGGACCTGGAACCGTTGCCCCCGTCCTTGCCGGCCCCGCCGTCCTTCCCGTCGGAGGAACCACAGGCCGCGAGCGAGAGCGCGGCGGCTACGGAAAGGGCGACGGCGGCGGTGCCGCGGCGGAGGGACATGGGGTGCTCCTGGCTGGGGGATCAGGGTGACCGGCCGGCAGGCGCGAACGCGCCAGGCGGCTGGGTGGTCGAGGAGCCTGTTCGGCCACTCCCGCGGCCACTTAGGTTCGCCTTACTTTAAACAGACGCCCCACGCGGAGCACACCCACCCCCGACCCCTCAGGCATTTCGCCGCAACTCCACCCTTAAGCGTGAAGCGGCCTCACTCTCAAGGTTCGGGACGTAGTGCGATAACTACGTTCAGTGCCGGAGGTGACGTTTCTCATGACGGTCTGTGTCCCCCAGAGCGCTCCACCGAGCACCCCATCCGGCCCGTCGAAGGACCGCGGCCGCACAGCGTTCACGGTCACGGCGGACGGTTCGTACGCCGCGCGGCTGGCTCTCGGCCGTGGCCCGGGTGGCTGGTTTCCCGAGCGCTGGACGCTCGGCGGACCCGAGCCCTACGCGGTTCCGCTGCCCGGCGGCCAGCCCGAGGAACCCGACAGCGAGGTCCTGCCGCTCTCCGACGGGCGGGTGCTGATCCGGCGCCGGGTCGCCGAGCGGTTCGCGCTCTCCCTGCTCTACCCCACCGGCCCCGGCACGGGCGAGCTGTCGCTCGGCGCGATCGAGTGCCCCCGGCTCACCCTGCTGCCCCCCGCGCCCGACGGCTCGTCCGCCTTCGCCCTCGTGCACGGTGCGCGTTCGACCACCCTGTGGCGGGTGCACGGCGGCGCCTTCGGGCCCGAGCGGGTCACCGAACTGACCGGCCGCTGCTCGGGCGGCGCCTGGCTCGACCGCACGGGCCGGATGCTCGCCCTCGACCGCGAGCTGGACGGGTGCACCAAGGCCGTGGTGGTCGACCTGGGCCGGGGCGGCGAGACGAGCCCGCTGTTGCAGATCACGGAGGAGAGCAACGACCGGCTGCTGCTGGCCGACCCGGACAGCGGTCTGCTGCTCGTACGGTCCGACGCCCCCGGTCAGGACCGGCTCGGCTGGGGGGTGCTCGGCTCGGCGCGACCGGTGCGCTTCCCGGAGTGCCTGCGGATGCCCGACGCGGCGGTGACGCCGTTCGCCGCGCAGCCGGGGCAGGTGCTGATGCCCGAGGGGTGTGCGGTGGCGCTCCGGATCGACGGGGCGGCGGGCAGCTGGGTGGGGGTGTGGCGGCCGTCGGCACGGCGGGTGCAGCAGTTCCCGGCACCGGTGGGGTGGCTGGCGGGCGCGGGCCTGTGGAGCGCCGACGGCGAGCTGCGGCTGCCGTATGTGACGCCGTACGTGCCCTGCGGGCTGGCGCGGCTGCGGCTGCCGGGCCCGGACGGCAAGCGGGGCACCCGCGAGGAGGACGGCGAGAAGGAACCGGGCGGTCCACCGCAGGGCCCGGTCTGTGTCCCGCCGGAGGCCGCGGCGGCCGCCACCGAGCACCCGGACGACGCCGGGCACGCCGAGCCGGACGGGCGCGGCGAGCCTTCCGCACGGCCCCTGGACTGGCCGACCGCGCCGGTGACGGCGACAGACGCGGGGACCACCGCGCACCCGGCGGCGCCGCCGCTCTGGCAACCGGTGCGGCCCACGCTCACGGAAGGCTGCGGCGGGTTCCCGGAGCCGGACCCGGGCGCGGCCCCCCGGCCGGTGCCTCTTCAGCAGGCACCCCTCGGCCGGGCGTAGGCCGTATCCGGCGGGCCCTGCAGGCCCATGGCGTCCGCACCACCGCTGCGCGGCGGTTGTCCTCAATCGCCGGACGGGCTGGTTTTGGCTGAGGTCAACCAAAACCAGCCCCCGTCCGCGTACGCCCGTTTCCGCCCGGTTCCGGGCCCGTGCGGGGGCGAACAGAGCGACGAACCGGGTGGCTCCGTGATCAAGGTCCCCGTTAGAATCGGGCCGGGGCTGTGCGGCCGTACCGGCCGGGCACCGGCGGTGAACCGAACGGTCGCGCGTGTGCCGCGCGTTGACGTCCGTCGATGCCGTGCGCCACTGCCACGGCCCCCGCCGCGCAGTGCACGCATCCCCTTTCCCCACGGAGTGACTCTTCCCATGCCCGACGCCCGAACCGACACGACCGAGGCGCGCCCCCGCGAGGCGTCCGCCCAGGCCGCAGCCACCGGCTCCGGCAGGCACCGAGGTCCGGCCTCCCCGAACGACCACGGCGCCCCCGCCCTTGGCAAGCACCGTCGCGAAACCACGGGCGGTCACTGACCGTCCGGCGACGGCGCTCGCGGCCCGCGGGGCGGGTTGGGTGAGCCCATCCGGCCCCGATGGGCTGGAGGTCGTCACGTCGTCCGGGGGGACAGGCCCAGGACCTCCACGCTCGCGAAGGTCTCCCCGGGCGGGCGGGCTGCGTAGTACGGGGTGAGCAGACCGTCGAGTTCCTCGACGCTGAAGGACTCACCGGACGTGTCGAACCTGGCCGCCACCTTGGGGCGTTCGACGACGGCGACCATGCCGCCGTGCACCACGAAGACCTGTCCGCTGATGTGCGCGGCTGCCGGTGAGGCGAGATAGGCCACGAGTGGCGAGACGTGTTCGGGTGCCAGCGGGTCGAGCCCCTCGTCGGTCGTCGCGACGTTTTCGAAGACGTCCTCGGTCATCCTGGTCCGGGCCCGGGGGCAGATCACGTTCGACGTGACCCCGTATTTGCGCAGCGCCTCCGCCGTCGAGGTGGTCAGGCCGACGATGCCGCCCTTGGCCGCGGCGTAGTTCGGCTGCCCGGCCGAGCCGGCGAGGAACGCCTCGGAGGAGGTGTTGACGATCCGTCCGTACACCGGGCGGCCCGTCGCCTTCGCCCGGTCCCGCCAGTGCGCGGCGGCGAAGCGGACGGTGTTGAAGTGGCCCTTGAGATGCACCCGGACCACCGAGTCCCACTCCTCCTCGGTCATGGAGAAGACCATCCGGTCCCGCAGGATGCCCGCGTTGTTGACGAGGATGTCCAGCGAGCCGGCGGTGTCGACGGCGAGTTGGACGAGGGCGCGGGCCTGTTCGAAGTCGGCGACGTCACCGAGGTGGGCGGTGGCCCGGCCGCCCGCCGCCCGGATCTCCTCGACGACCGCTTCGGCGGGCACGGCGGACGCCTCGCCCGAGCCGTCGCGGCCCGGGCGCCCGTAGTCGTTGACGATGACGTGGGCGCCGAGCCGCGCCAATTCGAGGGCCTCGGCCCGGCCGAGTCCGCGCCCGGCGCCGGTGACGATCGCGGTCCGGCCCCGCAGGGTCGCTTGTGCCGGCATCAGCCTCTCCCTTTTTCCGTTCCCGTGTCCCCGCTGTGACGGCTCCGGTCAGATCTCGACGCAGGTGCGCAGCGCCTCACCGGTGCGCATCTGGACGAGGGCGTCGTTGATCCCGGCGAGCGGGACCCGGTGGGTGATGAGTCCGGCGAGGTCGATCCGGCCGGCCCGCCACAGGGCGATGGCCCGCTCGTACGAGCGCAGCACGTCGCCGCCGCCGTACAGAGAGGGCAGGATCCGCTTCTCGTCGAAGAACAGCTCGAACATGCTGACCTGGAAGTGGTCGTCCACCGCACCGGCCCCGACGACGCACAGCGTGCCGCCGCGCCGGGTCGTCTTGTAGGCGGTGCGGGCGGTGGCGGAGGTGCCGACGACCTCGAAGACGTAGTCGAAGCCCTCGCCGCCGGTGATCCGTTTCTTGGCGTCGGCCAGGGCGTCCGGGGCGACGGCCTCCGTCGCGCCGAACCGCAGGGCGGCGTCGCGGCGGGCGGCGACGGGGTCGACGGCGACGATCTGTGCGGCGCCCGCGGTCCGCGCGCCCTGGATCGTGTTGATGCCGACGCCGCCGCAGCCGAGGACGGCGACGGAGGAACCGGCGGTGACGCGGGCGGTGTTGAGGGCGGCGCCGAGGCCGGTGGTGACGCCGCAGCCGATGAGGGCGGCGATCTCGTAGGGCACGTCGTCGGGGATCGGCACGGCGCACCGGGCGTCGACGACGAGTTCCTCGGCGAAGGTGCCGGTGCCGGCGAAGCCGAAGACGTCGGACGGGGAGCCGTCGGCGCGCCGGAAGTTGGGGGTGCCGGCGGCCGAGAATCCGGCCAGGCACAGCTGGGTCTGGCCGCGTCGGCAGGACGGGCACGTGCCGCAGGAGGGCAGCCAGCAGACCAGGACGCGGTCGCCGGGCCGGAGGCCGGTGACGGTGTCGCCGGCCTCCAGGATCTCACCGGCGCCCTCGTGGCCGGGTACGAAGGGGGCGGGCTGCGGCAGCACGCCACTCATCGCGGACAGATCGGAGTGGCACAGTCCGGCGGCCCGGACGCGGAGTCTGACCTTTCCCGGGCCGAAGCCCACGGCCTCGATGTCGTCGAGGACGTCGAGCTTGTCCCGGCCGATCTCCTGCTGGACGGCTGCGCGCATGAGGCGGGTCCCTTCGCGGGTCGAGGAATCGCGGGTACGGGCCGGGGGTCAGGTGTGTTCGACCACGGTGTCGGTGAGGACCGGCGCGTCCGCCCGTTCGACGGCCGTCACCGTCAGCTGGATCCGGCCGGGCGCCGGGCTCTCGCGCCACATCCGCACGCGCAGGGTCTCGCCGGGGTAGACGACGCCGGCGAACCGGGTGGCGTAGGAGCGGACGCGGGTCACGTCGCCGTCGAGCACGGTGTCGACGACGGCCTTGAGGACGATGCCGTAGCTGCACAGGCCGTGCAGGATCGGCCGGTCGAAGCCGGCGCGGGCGGCGAAGCCGGGGTCGGCGTGCAGCGGGTTCCAGTCCCCGGACAGGCGGTAGAGCAGGGCCTGGTCGGGGCGGGTGAGGCGCAGGATCGTCAGGTCCGGTTCGCGGGCGGGTGCCTCGACGCGGTCGGAGGGGCCGCGCTCGCCGCCGAAGCCGCCCTCGCCACGGACGAAGATCCGGCAGTCACTGGTCCACAGCGGCCCCTCGGCGTCGGCGGCGTCGGCGCGCAGCACGATGACGGCGGCCTTGCCCTTGTCGTACACGGCGGCGACGCGGGAGGCGAGCGTGGCGGAGCCGCGCGCGGGCAGCGGCCGGTGCAGCTCGATGGACTGCCCGCCGTGCAGAACGCGGGTGAGGTCGACGTCGACTCCGGGGGCGGCGAGTCCGCCGGCCAGGGCCATGCCACCGCCCGCGACGGTCGCGAAGCTGGGGAGCACCCGGAGCCGGCTCTCCAGGGTGTAGCGCAGCTCCTTGGGGTCGGTGGGCCGGGCCGCGCCGGCCCCGAGGCCGAGGTGGTAGAGGAGGACGTCCTTGTGGTCCCAGGAGAGCTCGACGCTACGGGGGCGCGCCCCGACCGCCTGGCTTACGTCGATGGGCATCGGGGCGACGGCTCCTTCGCGATGTGGTCGAGAGCGGCGTGGTCGAGAGCGGCGTGGTCGAAGACCCCGACCCGGCCGTCCGCACCACAGGCCGCGCCGGGGTCGCTGCCGGGCCGGCCCGGCACGCGTTCGGCACTGGAACGCGTTCCAGCCGATCCGATGACATCCTTGTATAGCCCATCACCGTGGGCGCCGGAAGGCCGCGAGCCCCACAACTGACGGGTCGTCATATCCCATGACAAAAGTCACCGCGGGCCTTCAACATATTCATCTTCGCAGCTCACGACGGGTTCCATAGGGTCGGAGCATGAGTGGAGCGATGCAGCGGATCGAACGGATGAGGCCGCCGGACCGGCGGACCTTCCTGCCCTGGCTGCTCATCCTCACCGGGGACGTGGTCGACCTGTGCCGGGGGAAGCTGCCGCTGCCCTGGCTCGGCGCGCTGGGGCTGGCGGCCTTCGTCACGCTGTACGTCACCACCGTCACCCTCGGCCTCGACGAACGCCGGCGCGGCACGCCCGCCCCGCCGGTCTGCCTCGGCGCCCTGGCCGCCGTGACCTACGCCCTCACCATCGGCTACGGGGGCGACTGGCTGCTGTGCTTCCCCCTGCTGTCCCTGGCCGCCGGGATCGTGCTGCGCGGCAGCGGCCCCCGGCTCGGTGCGGCGCTGGGCACGTTCGGCACCACGGTCGGGGTGCTGATGGCCGTGCACAACGACACCGAGGACGTGCTGGCCATCGCCTGGGGCACCGCGTTGTCGGGCCTGGTCGCGGCCGCCCTGCTGAACCTCTTCGACACGGTGGAACGGCTCCGCGCCACCCGCGAGGAACTGGCCCACGCCGCCGTCGAGCGCGAACGGCTGCGCTTCTCCCGCGACCTGCACGATCTGCTCGGCCACACCATGTCCGTGATCGTGGTCAAGGCCGAGGCCGTCCGCCGGCTGGCCCCGCTCGACCTGGACGCGGCCGTCGGCCAGGCCGCCGACATCGAGGCGGTGGGCCGCCAGGCCCTCACCGAGATCCGTGAGGCCGTCACCGGCTACCGCGAGGGCAGCCTCACCACCGAACTGGAACGCGCCCGTTCCCTCCTCGACGCCTCCGGCATCGCCACCGACATCCGTCAGTCGGGCCCGCCCCTGCCGCCCCAGACCGCGGCGTTGCTCGGCTGGGTGGTGCGCGAGGGCGTCACCAACGTCGTCCGGCACAGCGCCGCGGCCCGCTGTGTGATCGAGGTGCGCGGCGAGCCGGACCGGGTTCATCTGGAGATCACCGACGACGGTCGCGGCGTAGGCTCGGAATCCGCTGAGGCGGGCGGTGCCAAGGGCGGTACGGGCCTCAAGGGGCTGACCGAGCGGCTGGCCGCCGCGGGCGGCTCGCTTGCCGCCGGGCCCGACGGCAAGCGGGGCTTCCGCCTGGTGGCGGAACTCCCGGTGGACGACGAAGAGGAGGACCGGGCCGTATGAGCCGCGTCATCAACGTACTGCTCGCCGAGGACCAGGGCATGATGCGGGGCGCGCTCGCACTGCTGCTCGGCCTGGAGGACGACATCGAGATCGTCGCGCAGGTCGGCGACGGCGACGAGATCCTGCCCCAGGCCCTGGCGTCCCGGCCCGACATCGCCCTCCTCGACATCGAACTGCCGGGCCGCAGCGGCCTCGACGCGGCGGCCGAGCTGCGGGAACGGCTGCCCGACTGCCGGGTGCTGATCCTCACCACCTTCGGCCGGCCCGGTTATCTGCGCCGGGCCATGGAGGCGGGGGCGTCGGGCTTCCTGGTCAAGGACGGCCCGGTGGAGGACCTCGCCGCGGCGATCCGCCGGGTACTGGCGGGAGAGCGCGTCATCGACCCGGCCCTCGCCGCGGCGGCCCTGAGCGCCGGCCCCAACCCGCTCACCCAGCGCGAACGCGACGTGCTGGCCGCGGCGGTGGACGGGGCGACGGTGGCGGACATCGCGGCACGGGTGCACTTGTCGCCCGCGACGGTGCGGAACTATCTGTCGGCGGCCATAGGGAAGACCGCGACGCGCAACCGCATGGAGGCGGTACGGGCGGCTCGGCAGAACGGTTGGCTGTAACCGGCGCCGACCGCCTGAGCCGGTGGCCCACCGGCGGGAGGGCCCGGGGTCGCAGGGGCAGGGGCCGGGGCGCTGACGTGTATTTGCGGGCCCAAGGGTGGGGGTAAGCAATGGCGTTCCGGGTGCCGGGCCCGTAAATATACGGCCCCGGCCCCTGCCCCGGAGGCCCCGGGCCCGGCACGGCACAGCACGCGCCACGGACATAACATGAGCGGCCCAGACCCGCGTTCGACCAGGAGGACCGCCATGCCCCCCAAGCCCGGGATACTCGCCGCTTTCGAGGCGGCGAAGGGCTTCATGCCGGTCGACGAAGGCCTCGCCCTCTACGCCGCGGCCGAGGAGGCGGCGGCGTACGGGCCGCTGCTCGAGGTCGGTACCTACTGCGGGCGCTCCACGCTGCTGCTGGCCGCCGCCGCGCGGGAGGCCGGGACGACGGCCGTGACCGTCGACCACCACCGGGGCAGCGAGGAGCAGCAGCCCGGCTGGGAGTACCACGACCCGTCCGTCGTGGACGACGACCCCGGCGTGGGCCGCATGGACACCCTGCCGACCTTCCGCCGCACGCTCTACAAGGCGGGCCTGGAACCGTACGTGATCGCGATCGTCGGCCGGTCGCCGCAGGTCGCGGCAATCTGGGGAACACCGGTCGGGCTCGTCTTCATCGACGGCGGGCACACCGACGAGCACGCGAACGCCGACTACGAGGGCTGGGCCCCGCACGTCGCCCCGGGCGGGCTGCTCGTCATCCACGACGTCTTCCCCGACCCGGCGGACGGCGGGCAGGCACCGTACCGGGTGTACCTCCGGGCTCTGGAGTCGGGGGAGTTCACCGAGGTCTCGGTGACGGGGTCGCTGCGCGTGCTGCGGCGGGTTGGGCGGGCCGCCTGCGGCGGCGAGCGCCCTACGGGCGCGTCCTCAATCGCCGGACGGGCTTGAAGTGGCTGGGCTCGGCCGACACCAGCCCCATCAAGCCCCTGGGGGTACCTCCCAGCGGTAGCTGGGGGAGATTGAGGACACCGCCGCGCAGCGCAGTGGTGGTGCCCCTACTTCCCCGGAGGGGACTCGCGGCGGCGGCCACGGCGCTAGCATCGCCGGGTGTCCAACGGCAGGAATTCCCATGTGCCCGGCCGCCTGGGCGGCATCCGCACCCCCCTTCTCGTGGCGCTGGCCGCGTTGCTGGCCCTCTCGCTGGCGGGCTGGCTGCTGTGGGACGCCGCCGCCGGCGGTCCGGCCGACGACGCCAAGTCCCCGGTGGCGGCCTCGTCCGCGACGCGTCCCGCACCGGCCGGCCGGTCCCGGCAGCCGTCGTCCGGGAGCCCCTCGGCGCTGGTGACTCCCCCGTCGAAGCCGGCGGCGGCGTCGCGTCCCGCCGACGAGGCGACGGCGGTGGCACCGGCCGGCCGGCCGCGCGCCGACGGCCCGCTCAAGGGCAAGGTCGTCGTCGTCGACCCCGGGCACAACACCCGTAACGTCGACCACACCGCCGAGATCAACCGTCCCGTCGACATGGGTACCGGGCGCAAGGAGTGCGACACCACCGGCACCTCCACGGACGACGGTTACAGCGAGGCCACGTTCACGCTCGACGTCGCGCACCGGATCCGGACGGTGCTCCAGGAGCGGGGCGCCACCGTCGTCTTCACCCACGACGGCGACCGGCCCTACGGTCCGTGCGTGGACGAGCGCGCCGCGATCGGCAACAAGGCGCACGCCGACGCCGTGGTGTCCGTGCACGCGGACGGTTCGGCGGTCGGCAATCGCGGCTTCCATGTGATCCTGCCCGCGACCGTGCGCGGCGGGCGGGCGGACACCGCGCCGATCGTCGGGCCGTCGAAGGAGCTGGGCGCGCGCATCGCCGGGAACTTCGTGCGGACGACCGGGAGTGCCCCCTCCAACTACATCGGGGGCGGCACCGGCCTGGACACCCGGTCCGATCTGGGCGGCCTCAATCTCTCCACCCGGCCGAAGGTGTTCATCGAGTGCGGCAACATGCGTGACCCGAAGGACGCCGCTCTGCTCACCGACACCGCGTGGCGCGAGAAGGCGGCGCGAGGGATCGCGGACGGCATCGCGGACTTCCTGCACGGGTAGATACCAGCAGGCCACGGCCGTGTCACGAGGGTGATACGAAGGAGACGCCCCGACCGTCCAGGCGATAGGTTCACCCGTACGATGGGGCGGCCACCCCCGCGCCCCCGCAGCTCGCGTATCGGCGACCGCGACGAATTCTGACAGCTCTGACAAAGGATTTTAGGTGAACATCCGCTCCCTCACTCGAGGCGACGGCGTGGTGATCGGAGCAGCGGTGTTGCTGTTCATCGCCTCGTTCCTCGATTTCTACTCCGTCGATTGCAGTGGCCAGTTCTGCGACAAGTCGGGCCTGCCCAACCTGTGGGACTCCAAGCTCTTCCCGGTGCTGCCCACCGTCGTCCTCGCCGGGATCGTCGGCGCGGTGCTCATCATCGCGGGCCGCTTCCAGCCCCAGGGCCGTAACCTGCTCGGGCTCACGCTCGACCAGTGGGGCACCGCCCTCACGGTGTTCGCCGCGTGGTCCTCGCTGTGGACGATGTTCGGCGGCGCGATGGAGGACAACGACAAGGTCGGGGCCGGTGTCGGCCGCATCCTGGCGCTCATCGCCCTGCTCGTGATGGCCGCGGGTGCGCTGCTCACGCAGCGGATCCCGGCGCTCAAGGCCCCGCTCATGGGTGCTCCGGCCCCGCAGGCCCCGTCCCCCTACGGTGCGGGTCCGGGCTACGGCTACCCGGGTCCGGGTGGCATGCAGCAGGGTCAGGCCCCGTACGGCGCCCAGCAGCAGCCCTACGGCGCGCAGACCGGTCAGACCGGTCAGCCGCAGGCCCCGCAGCAGGACCAGTCGGCTCCGGCGCAGGCGCAGCCGGCCGCCGCCCAGCCCGCCGCCGCGTCCGCCGGTGACTTCGCCCCGTTCTGGTTCGCGGTGCCGGTAGCCCGCCCGCTGTACGGGGAGGACGGCTCGCCGACGCAGATCGCCGAGCTGGCGCCCGGCACGTGGTACCTCGCGGTGGACCAGCGCGGTCAGGCGCTCGTCGCGCAGACGCAGGACGGCCGGCGCGGCGTGCTGCAGGACACCACGGGCATCCAGCGCGGCTGAGGCACCGCCGGAAGAAGCTCCGCAGCGAAGGCCCGCCGGGTGTACCCGGCGGGCCTTCGCCGTTCCCCGCCCGCCCCCTTGCCGGGGGGTGCCGGTGGCTCGTACAGTCACCGGACCCTGCCTGACGGCATGTCAGCTTCCGGTGGAGGGGGTGGCACGCTCATGCGGCTCGGCCTGGCGCTCGGCTACTGGGGCCGTGGCCCCGACCCCCGGCATGCGGACCTCGCGCGGGAGGCCGAGCGGCTGGGCTACCACTCGGTGTGGACGTCGGAGTCCTGGGGCTCCGACGCCTTCACCGCGCTCACCTGGATCGCCGCCCGTACCGAACGGATCCTGCTGGGTACGGCCGTGGCGCAGATGGCGGCCCGCGCGCCCACCGCCACGGCGATGCACGCCCTGACGCTCGACCATCTCTCCGGCGGCCGGATGCTGCTCGGACTGGGCCTGTCGGGCCCGCAGGTGGTGGAGGGGTGGTACGGGCGCCCGTTCCCGGCGAGTCCGCTGACCGCTACGCGGGAGTACGTGGACATCGTCCGGCAGGTGCTGCACCGGGAGGCCCCCGTCACGCTCGACGGCCGCTTCCATCCGCTCCCCTACACCGGCCCCGGGGCCACCGGTCTGGGCAAGCCGCTGAAATCCGTCACCCATCCGCTGCGCCCCGGGCTGCCGGTCCTGCTCGGCGCCGAGGGCCCGAGGAACATCGCCCAGACCGCGCGCATCGCCGACGGCTGGCTTCCGCTGTACTGGTCGCCCGAGCGCGCGGACGTCTACGCGGCCTCCCTCGGCGCGCCGCCCGCGGGCTTCATGGTCGCGCCGCTGGTACAAGCACGGGTCTGCGCGGATGTCGCCGAGGGGCTGCGGCCCGTGAAGGCGATGCTCGGCTTCTACATCGGTGGGATGGGGCACGCGACCCGTAACTTCCACGCCGATCTGATGGCCCGGCTGGGCTTCGAGGACGCGGCCCGGCGCGTACGGGAGCTGTTCCTCGCGGGCCGCCGCGCGGAGGCGGTGGAGGCGGTGCCGGACTCGTTCGCCGACGAGATCTCCCTGGTCGGTCCGAGGGAACGGATCGCGGAGCGGCTGGCCGCGTGGCGTTCGGGACCGGTCACGGACCTTCTGGTGACCGTGCCGGATCGCGGGACGCTGCGGGTACTGGCCGAACTCGTCGGGTAGGTGCCCGTATCCTCGCCGGTCACGACGTGCCCCGGGCCCCGACCAGGGGAGGCTTGGCCTTCCCGTAGAGCCACGTCGCGAAGAGCTTCCCCAGGTCCTTGCCCGACTTCTTCTCGCACAGCTCGATGAACTGACGGCTCTCCGCGTTGCCGTGCCGGTGGTCCTTCGTCCAGGTGCGGACGATGTCGAAGAAGGTCCGGTCGCCGACGGCTTCGCGCACCTTGTGCAGCACCATCGCGCCGCGCCCGTAGACGGGGTCCCCGGAGACGTCGTCGGCGGGCGGGCTGCCGGGCGGGAAGTCCCAGATGTTCTCGCTGAGTTCGTCGGTGCCGTCGTAGTAGTCCTGGAAGATCTTCGCCACGGTCCGGCCGCCGGTCTTCTCCTCCCACATCCACTCGGCGTAGGTCGCGAAGCTCTCGTTGAGCCACATGTCCCGCCAGGTGCGGGGGGTGACGGAGTTGCCGAACCACTGGTGCGCCAGTTCGTGCACCACCAGGAGGTCGTCGGGCGCCTTCGGGAAGTACGGCTTGGTCTGGGTCTCCAGGGCGTAGCCGATGTCGGGGTTGTGATCGATGACGGCACCGGTGCCGGCGAACGGGTAGGGGCCGAAGAGCCCGCTGCCCCACTCGAGGACCTTGGGGATGAGCCTCTCGACGCCCTTGCTCTTCTCCGCCTCGTCCGGGTCGACGGCGACGTACACCGGCAGGCCGTCCTTGGTCTTCGTCTCGGAGACGGTGAAGTCCCCGACCACGACGGAGGCGAGATAGCCGGCCATGGGCTCGGCGGTGTGCCAGGCGAAGGTGGTCCGCCCGTCGGCGGCGGCCGACTCACGCTTCAGCTCCCCGTTGGCCACGGCGGTGAAGCCCTCGGGGACGGTGACGTCGATGTCGTAGGTGGCCTTGTCCGAGGGATGGTGGTTGCCGGGGAACCACGTCATCGATCCCGTGGGCTCGCCCAGGGCCGCCGATCCGTCGTCGGTCTCGATCCACCCCTCCTTGCCGTGGTCCGGGCCGACGACGCGCTGGGGCGCACCGTCGTAGACGATCTTCGTCTCGAACTCGTCTCCCTTGCCGATCGTCGAGCGGGGCGTCACGGTGAGTTCGTCGCCCTCGCGGGAGAACCGCGCGGTCCGCCCGTCGACCAGCGCGGCCCGGACCTTCAAGCCCTTGAGGTCGAGGTTGAAGGCGGTCAGGTTCTGCTGGGCCCGCGAGGTGAGGACGGCGATGCCGTGCAGCCGGTTCCCCTCGGGCTCGTAGTCGAGGGTCAGCCCGTAGTGCCGGACGTCGTAACCGCCGTTGCCCAGACGGGGGAAGAGCGGATCGCCGACGCCCGCCACCCCGGGCTGTCCGGCGGCGGCCCCGGCGCCGTCGCCGGTACAGGCCGCGACGAGCAACAGGACGACGGCCGGCAGGACGCCGCGCAGCGGACGCCGTGGCGCGAGCGCCCGCCACCCGCGCCGGCCGCGGGCGACGGCCCGGCCGTCGGATATGTGCTCGTCGCGTCTCATCAGAAGGTGACCCGTTCCAGCCAGAAGTCGAGCAGCTCACGGTCCCCGAGCACCTCGACGCCGGCGGTGTCCGCCGGGAGGCGGCGGTAGAAGACGCGCAGGACGTCGGTGAGCGGACCGCGCAGGACGACGGCCGCCTTCTCGTGCGCGCGCCGCCAGGTGGCACGCTCCCCGGTGAGATCGATGAACCACTCGGCCGCCAGCTCGGCGGGGGTGTCGGTGGCGTGCAGATGAATCGTGCGGCCGGGGCCGAGCAGCTCCTTGAGCTCCGGCTTGCGCTCCAGGGTCTGCGGGTAGCCGCCGATCTCCAGCCATTCGTCGATGCCGTCCGCCGCGAGATCGGCGTCGAGGGTGAAGTCGAGGCCGGCGGTCACATACGCGTCGGCCCGGTGGACCACCGTCTCGTGGGCCATCCGGCGGGCCCAGAAGCCCGGCGTCTGCCGCGGCGCCCAGGACCACACCTCCTCGGTGGGGTCCGCGGCCCGCAGGGTCCGCGCGAGCGCCTCCGCGCCCTCGGCCAGCCAGGCGTCGAGCCCGGCCGCGTCGGCGGGGTCCGGGCCCGCCGCGCCGGGGACCGCCTCGGGCGCCACCGGCTCGGCCGCCCGGGTCCGCACGGTCGTCTCGGCCCAGCGCTGCGCGCCGCCGACGTGCAGGACGAGATCGCGGAGCGACCAGTCGGGGCAGGTGGGCACGGTGGTGGAGAGGTCGGTGCCGTGCAGTGCCGAACGCAGCAGTCCGGTCTGGGTTTCGACCTCGGAGCAGTAACGGTCGTGACTGAGAAGGCTCATGGCGTCACTTTAGATCGGGCCACCGACAACGCCGTGGGCCGGGACGGCCGTTCGGGCAGGGGCGGTTTTCCTCCGGGGGTGCGGAAGGTGCTCCTGCCAGCGTGGGGCGGGCGGGGGCGCGGTGCGACTTCTCGGGGTCCGTTCGGGTGGCTCCGTCCTCGTACTCCCCCGGCGGCCACCGGAAGGTGCTCCCCGGCCGGCCGGGATCGTCCGTCCGGCCGCCGGGGATCAGGTACAGCAGTCCGGCTCCAGGCCGTACGGGAGGCGTTCGCCGCCGAAGACGATCGTGGTCGCCTCGTCGCCGCCGAGCGCGGCGACGGCCAGCAGCAGCGAACCGGCGGTCCAGGAGGTGCGTTCCTCCGGCCAGACGGCGTCGTCCTCGTAGACGTAGCCGGTCCAGTACATGCCGTCCTCGGCGCGCAGGTGCTGGATCCACTGGAGGATCTCCACCGCGCGGTCGGACTCGCCCATCGCCCAGAGGGCTAGGGCGAGTTCGCAGCTCTCGCCACCGGTCACCCACGGCCGGTCGGCGACACAGCGCACGCCCAGGCCCGGTACGACGAAGCGGTTCCAGCCCGCTTCCAGGCGCTCCTTCGCGGCGGCACCGGTGACCGCGCCGCCGAGGACCGGGTAGTACCAGTCCATCGAGAAGCGGTCCTTGTCCAGGAACCGTTCGGGGTGGTGGCGGACCGCGTGGCCGAGGAGGCCCGCGGCCAGTTCCCAGTCGGGCTGCGGCTCCTCGCGGTGTTCGGCGATGGCGAGGGCGCAGCGCAGCGCGTGGTGGATGGAGGAGGATCCGGTCAGCAGCGCGTCGTCGACGGGGGTGCCGTCGTCCTCCCGCTTCCAGCCGATCTGGCCGCCGGGCTGCTGCAGGCCCAGGACGAATTCGACGGCGGCGAAGACGGTCGGCCACATGCGGTCGAGGAAGGCGTCGTCGCCGGTGGCGAGGTAGTGGTGCCAGACGCCGACGGCTATGTAGGCGACGAAGTTCGTCTCCCGTCCCCGGTCGGTGGGCTCCTCGGGGTCGCCGTCGGCGTACGCGGCGTACCACGAGCCGTCGGGGTTCTGGTGGTCGGCCAGCCAGCGGTAGGCGGCCTCGGCCCGCTCCCGTTCGCCCGCCACGTCGAGCGCCATCGCGGCCTCGACGTGGTCCCAGGGGTCCAGGTGGTGGCCGCGGAACCAGGGTATGGCGCCGTCGGGGCACTGCGTGGCGGCGATGCCCGCGACGGTCTGCGCGACCTGCTCGGCGGTGAGCACCCCGGCGAGGACGAGGCGCTCGGTACGGCCCGGTGTCGTCACGCTCGTCCCTCACGGACGGCGTCGCCGGCGGCCGGGGTGGCCCGGTCGGCCGAGGCGGACGCGCCGGCCGGGGCGTGCGGCTTGGTGGCGTAGGCGACGAAGCTCTTGCCGATGAGGGGGTTGAGGGCCTGTTCGGCGAGGCGGGTGGCCCGTGGCTTCTTCATGATGTCCCAGACCAGCAGCTTGTGGTACGCGCGGACCGGCAGCGCCTTGTCGTTGTCGACCCCGAAGGCGCACTTGAGCCACCAGTACGGGCTGTGCAGCCCGTGGGCGTGGTGGGTGCCGTAGGGCTTGAGGCCCGCCTCGCGCATCCGGTCCAGGAGTTCGTCGCCGCGGTAGATGCGGATGTGGCCGCCCTCGACCTCGTGGTAGGCGTCGGAGAGGGCCCAGCAGATCTTCTCCGGGCCGTAGCGAGGCACGGTGACGGCGATCCGGCCGCCGGGCTTGAGGACGCGCACCATCTCGGCGAGCACGCCCTTGTCGTCCGGGATGTGCTCCATGACCTCGGAGATGATGACGACGTCGAAGCTGTCGTCGGGGAAGGGCAGGGCCAGCGCGTCGCCCTCCATGGCGGTGGCGGTGGCGCCTGCCGGGGCCTCACCGGCCTCCTTCATGGCGGCGAACCACTTGGCGACCTCGCGGATCTCCTCGGCGTTGCGGTCGAGGGCCACGACCCGCGCCCCGCGCCGGTAGCACTCGAAGGCGTGCCGTCCTGCGCCGCACCCCAGATCGAGGACACGGTCGCCGGCGGCGAGCGGGAAGCGGGAGAAATCGACGGTCAGCACGGGCTCTGCCTTCTGGTTCGGGGAATGCGTCCTGCGGGGTCGTGAGGGGTGCGAAGCCGGTGGCGGGCGGCCGCCGCCGACAGATCAGGCGGGCTTGCGTCCGGCGGTGGCGCGGGCCGGGGTGCCGCGTCCCTGGGCGGCGATGGCGGCGCGGTAGCGCTCGGCGGTGCCGATGGCGGCCTGCTCCCAGGTGAAGCGGGCCAGCACCCGCTCGCGGCCGGCGACGCCCAGCCTGCGGCGCAGCCCGGCGTCGCCGAGCAGCCGGCCCAGGGCGGCGGCGAGCGCCCCCGCGTCACCGGGTGGCACGGCGAGGCACGTCTCGCCGTCGGGGCCGGCGACCTCGGGGATGGCGCCGCCGGTGGTGGCCACCAGCGGGGTGCCGGTGGCCATGGCCTCGGCGGCGGGCAGCGAGAAGCCCTCGTAGAGGGAGGGGACGCAGGCGATCTGCGCCGAGCGGACCAGGTCGACGAGCTGGGCGTCGGTGATGCCCTTGACGAACTCCACGGCGCCCTCCAGCCCGTACCGCTCGATGGCGGCGGCGACCGGGCCGCCCTCGGCCCGCTTGCCGACGACGACGAGGTGCGCGTCGGGGTTCTCCGTCCGGACCTTGGCGAGCGCCTCGACGAGGTGGACGAGCCCCTTGAGGGGGACGTCGGCACTGGAGGTGGTGACGATCCGGCCGGGGATCTCGGCGACGGCCGGGTCCGGGGAGAACAGCCGGGTGTCGGCGCCGATGTGGACGACGTGGATCCGCTCGTCGCGCACCCCGAGGTGATCGGCTATTTCCTGGCGGGAGGAGCCGGAGACGGTCAGCACGGACGGCAGCCGCCGGGCGACGCGCTTCTGCATCCGGGTGAAGCCGTACCAGCGGCGCACGGAGGCACGGCGCTGCCAGCTTTCGGCGGCGTCGAGGTCGAGCCGCCGGTCGACGGTGATGGGGTGGTGGATGGTGGTGACCAGGGGGGCACCGAGGTCACCGAGGAGTCCGTAACCGAGGGTCTGGTTGTCGTGGACGACGTCGAACTCGCCGCGCCGGGACAGCAGATGCCGGCGGGCCCGCAGGCTGAACGTGAGCGGCTCGGGGAAGCCGCCGGTCCACATGGTGCCGACCTCCAGCGCGTCGATCCAGTCGCGGAACTCGTCGCGTCCGGGCGTGCGGAAGGGGTCGGGCTGACGGTAGAGATCGAGGCTGGGCAGCTCGGTGAGGCCGACCGCGCCGGGCCCGGTGTCCTCGTCGAGGACGGGGTAGGGCTGGGCGCCGATGACCTCGACGGTGTGGCCGAGCCGGGCGAGTTCCCGGGAGAGGTGGCGGACGTACACGCCCTGGCCGCCGCAGAACGGGTTCCCCTTGTACGTGAGCATCGCGATGCGCAGCGGCCGGCCGACGTCCTGGTCCAGGAGGTGGGGTGTCGTTGCCTCAGCGGCCTCAGCGGTCACTCCCGGCCTCCTTCTCACTGCGATTCCGCCGGAGCGTAACCGGTCGCGCTAATCTAGAACAAGTTTCAGACTGAGTCGTCCAGAAGTCTTGAATCTACCGGCCGCACGGCGACGCGCCGGAGCCGGATCGGGTGATTCGCGCCACGACCCGGCCCCTGCCATGCTGTGCCGTCCGGGCCGCACAGACACCGCTGGATGGATCGCCACGGAATGGGACATATGACGACGGAATCCAAGTCGGCGACCGCGTCGGTCGGGATCGCCCCGTCCGGTCTGCCCCTGACCGAGCGTCAGGAAGCCCGGCGGCGCCGGATCCTGCACGCCACCGCCCAGCTGGCCGGCCGGGGCGGCTTCGACGCGGTGCAGATGCGGGAGGTCGCCGAGTCCTCCGGCGTCGCGCTCGGCACGCTCTACCGCTACTTCCCCTCGAAGATCCATCTGCTGGTCGCCACGATGCAGGACCAGCTCCAGCATCTGCACGAGACGCTGCGCAAGCGCCCGCCCACCGAGGAGGAGCCCGCCGCCCGCGTCGCGCAGACGCTGATGCGGGCGTTCCGGGCGATGCAGCGCGAGCCGCATCTGGCCGACGCGATGGTGCGCGCCCTCACCTTCGCCGACCGGTCGGTCAGCGCCGAGGTCGACGCCGCCTCCCGGCTGACCACGACGATCATCCTGGACGCGATGGGGCTGCCGCTCCCACCCACCCCCGCGCAGCTCTCGGCCGTCCGGGTCATCGAGCACACCTGGCACTCGGCGCTGATCACCTGGCTGTCCGGCCGGGCCTCCATCGCGCAAGTGCGGATAGACATCGAGACGGTCTGCCGGCTGATCGACCCGCCGACGGCGGACGCCGGCCCGGGGGCGGACCCGGCGGCCACGGGCCGCACCAGGCCGGGCCGTGGCAAACGGCGCTGACCGCCGCGCGTGACCACCTTTCCGCTCCGGCGTCCATAGGCAGGGGGAGGCGCATTCGCTCACACTTGGGGCGCACGCGGAAAGTTTCGTGCGCCCTTGCGCCCCCCGCACGTTCGGTTTCGGCACCCGTGACAGTGGCACACGCCGGTAAGTATTTATCGATGTGCCCGACGTAGCGCCCGCTACCCGGGGAGCGCGAACGGGGAGAGGCGGGAACGTGATCCGGGTCCTTCTGGTACACGACACCTATCTGCTGCGTACGGCGCTGGCCGCACTGATCGGACGGGAGACCGACCTCGAGGTCTCCGCGACGTCCTGGCCGGGAGCCGTCGCCACCTCGCGGACGCTGCGCCCGCAGGTGTGCGTGGTGGACATGGACAGCCCCGACGCGGTCGGCCCGCGCGGCATCCGGGAGCTGTCCCGCCGATGTTACGAAGGGGACGACGGTTTCTCGCTGCTGGCTCTGGCGAGCGCGGGACGGCCGGGCCCGCTGCGCCGGGCCTATGAGGAGAGGGCCCTGGGGTTCTTGAGCAAAAACGCTTCTCCCGATCGGCTGATCGAGGGCATCCGGCATGTCGCCAAGGGCGAGCGCTATATCGACGAGTCGCTCGGCTTCGGCTTCCTGGAGGCGTCGGAGATGCCTCTGACACGACGGGAACTCAGCGTGTTATCCCTGGCCGCCGAGGGCGACTCCATCGGCGAGATCGCCCGCAGCCTGTGCCTTTCGAACGGGACCGTGCGCAATTACATGGCCGCCATCACCCGCAAGATCGGCGCGCGTAACCGGGTGGACGCGATACGGATCTCTCAGGGCGCGGGCTGGGTGTAGCGCGTCGCTGTCCTCAATCGCCGGACGGGCTGTCGTGCTCTGTCCTCAAATCGCCGGACGGGCTTGCTGTGCGGTGTCCTCCAGCGCCGGACGGGCTGCTGTGTCTGTGTCCTCAAGCGCCGGACGGGCTGGTTTGACTGGGCCTGTCTCCATCAGCCCGTCCGGGCCGGTTGCGGCTGGGCTCAGCCAAATCGAGCCCGTCCGGCGATTGAGGACGCGCCCGCAGGGCGCCCGCCGCCGCAGGCGGCAAAGACGGCCCGCAGGCGAACACCCCGCCGGCCAGGCGAGAGGCGGCACGGACCGGCCGTCAGCCGAGGAACCGCCGGCCAGGCGAGAGGCTGAGCGCCAAGTCACCCCCCCTGCCAGCGCCCCACCAAATCCCGGTAGAGCGCCGAGCGGTCGAGCAGTTCGTCGTGGCGCCCGCACACCGCGTGGGCGCCGTCCATCACCAGCACCCGGTCGGCCCTGCGCGCGGAGCTGATCCGGTGCGCCACGACGATCAGCGTGCCGGGCCGCTCGGCGAAGGCGCGTTCCGCGCGGGCCTCCGCCGCCGGGTCCAGATGGCAGGTCGCCTCGTCCAGCAGCACCAGGGGCGCGGCGGACAGATGGGCCCGGCCCAGCGCGATGAGCTGCCGTTCCCCCTGCGACAGCACCGCCGGGTCGACTTCGGCGTCCAGCCCGCCCAGCCGCTCCACCAGCTCTTCGAGGCCCACGGCCGCGACCGAGGCCGCCACGGCTGCCGGGGGTGCCCCGCCGGGGCGGAGGTAGAGCAGGTTCTCCCGGACGGTGGCGGTGAAGACGTAGGCCTGCTGCGGGATCAGCACCCGCCGCGCCATCCCGTGGCCGGGGCGGCCGGGGGACGCGGGCCCTGCCACGGGCTCCCCCGCCACCCGTATCTCGCCCCGGTCCGGGGTGAGCAGCCCGGCGACGAGGCCCGTCAGGGTGGACTTGCCGATGCCGCTGGGGCCGACCACGACCAGGTGCTCGCCGGGTTCCACCACGAGATCGAGGTCCCGGACGACGGGGTGGGCGCGGGGCCCGTAGGCGAAGGTGACCGACCGCAGCTCGACGCGCGGCGGGTGCGCGGGCGCCGCCGGCGCCGGCGCGTCGCCGGGCGCGGGCAGCTCGCCGTCGGTCTCCGAGGTGAGGCGGTCGAGCACCACCAGCAGCCGGGTGCCCGCCGCTCCGAGCGCGTTCATCAGGGTGTGCAGGGCGGGCAGCAGTGCCTGGACGAGGTAGGTCAGGGCGCCGAGCAGCTCACCGGCCGTGAGGCCCCGGTCGAGCAGCCAGGGCGCGGCGACGAGCAGCAGCACCACGGGCAGTTGCCCGGCAACGCCGAGCGCCAGGGCGCGGACCGCCGCCCATCCGGCGAGCGAACGGGCCGCTCGGACCTCGGCGGTGATCAGGGCGTCGGCCCGCCCGGCGGCCTGTCGTTCCGCGCCGCACGCCACCACGTCGCGCAATCCCTCGGCGAGCGCGCCGAACTCGGTGGACATGCGTTCGTCGGCGGCGAGGAAGTCCTGCTGCCGGGCGGCCATCGGGGCCAGGGTGGCCATGAACAGCGCCAGTCCCAGCAGCAGCGGCGGCACGACGACCAGCAGCAGGAGCGGCGCGAGGGAGGCGAGGCCCAGCAGCGCACCGGCGGCGGTGAAGACGAACGAGCGGGCCACCAGGACCAGCCCGGCGAAGCTGTCGCGGGCCAGCTCGGTCTGGTGGGTCAGCCGGGAGACCACGGCGCTGTCCGCCGGGCCCCGGCCGGTCACGGCCTCGCCCAGGGAACGGGTCACCACCCGGCGGACCAGCCCGTCCCGGAGCGGCTCCACGAGATCGGCCAGCCCCCGGAAGACCCCGCCGGTGGCGAGCCCCCCGACGACGATGGTCACGGCGGCGAGCGCCAGCCAGCCGAGCCCGAGCCCGGGCCGGTCCGCGAGAAACCCGTCGTCGAGCGCGCGGGCCACGCTGTAGCCACCGAGGAAGGTCTGCGCGGACTCCAGCAGGGACCACCCGCCGAGCGCCAGCAGAACGCGCTTGCGGGCCGCCAGAAAGCGTTTTGCCTTCGGCAGGACACGTCGGGCGGGGCCGGCCCGGTGACGGGTGCCCGTCACCGGGCCGGCCCTCGTCCGCTCGCGGAGGGGATGACGGACGGAGTCCGGTCACGCCCCTGCGCAGCGGCCCCCCGCCCCGGGCCGGGGGCACCAGCCCTGACCCGGACACGCCCCGGCAAAGTCGTCGCCCACCCCGGGCTGCGGGCGCCAGCCTTGACCCAGACACGCCCCGGCACAGCGGTCACCCGCCCCGGGCTGCGGGCACCGGCCTTGCCTCGGGCACGCCCCGGCGAGGTCGTCGCCCGCCTCGCGGCCGGGGCGCCGGCCGGCGTCCGTGCCTGCCCCGGCGAAGTGAGGCGCCAGCTCGCCGTCGGCGGCGCGGCGGCGGTCCGCCCGGGGGCGCTCACCGGATCGCCCCCGTTCCGCACGGCGGGCCCGGTTTGGGGTCCTCGGTCGGGTCGGCCGCGAATACCGCGCGGTATTCGGCCTGTTCCCACAGCTTCTCGTGCGGGGCGACGGCTCGGATCCGGCCGTTCTCCAGCCAGGCGACGCGGTCCGCGCGGGCCGCGGAGGAGACGCGGTGCGCGATCAGCAGCCGGGTGCCCGCCCGGACCTCGCCGGTCAGGGCCCGGCCCACCTGGACCTCCGTGACGCTGTCCAGGCTCGATGTGGCGTCGTCGAGCACCAGCAGCCGTCCCGCGTGGGCGAACGCCCTCGCCAGGCCGAGGCGTTGCAGTTCGCCGCCCGAGAGCGGCGCGTCCGCCAGGGCGGTGGCGTATCCGCGGGGCAGCAGCCGGATGAAGCGGTCCGCGCTGGCCGCCCGCGCGGCGGCCTCGATCGCGGGGGCGTCGGGGGTGTACGCCCCGAACGCGACGGCCTGGCCGACCGTGTCGCCGAACAGCGCGGGCCGTTCGAAGGCGTACCCGATCTCCCGCCGCAGCTGTGCGGGGTCGGCCTCGGTCAGGGGCACGCCGTCGAGCAGTACCTGGCCTCGGTGGGGGTCGGTCAGCCGGCCGGCGACGGCGGCCAGCACGGACTTGCCCGCGCCGGAGCGGCCGACGACGGCCGTCGTCGTACCGCCGGGGACCACGAGGTCCACTTCGCACAGCACCTGGCTGCCGCCGCGGGTGACGCTCACTCCCCGCAGTTCGAGCCGGCCGGGGCCGTCCGGGGGCAGGGGCCGGGTGCCGTGGGGCATGGCGGGCAGGGCCAGGAGTTCGGCGGTGCGCCGGGCCGCCGCGCGGCCGCGCACCAGGGAGTTGAGCCGGCCGACGACCGAGCCGACACCGGCGGCGAGCGCCGCGTACCGGGTGGCGGCCAGCAGTTCGCCGACGCTCAGGTCACCGGCGGCGAGGCGTACCCCGCCGACCGCGAGGACGGCCGTCTGCAGCAGCGGCATCAGGATGCCGCCCTGCACGACGGCCCGCCCGTAGACCTGCCACATGCGCCGTCCCTGGGCGCCCAGTTCGGGCAGCGGCGCGAGGATGCGGTCGCGTTCGCGTCGGACGGTGCCGGCGGCGGCGACGGTGCGGGCCCCGCCGAGGGCCTCGACGAGCCGGGCGGCGAGTTCGCCCTGGACGCGCTGGTAGCGCGCGACGCTGTCGGAGGAGCTGCGGGCGAAGGCCCGCAGGAAGAGGAAGAGGGCCGGTGCCCCGGCGAGGAAGACGGCGGCCAGCCAGAGGTCGAGGAAGGCCAGGGCGATCAGTCCGCCGAGCGGGGTGAGGAGCGCGGCGAGGCCGGTCGCGGCGGTCGCCGGGGCGGTGCCCGCCTCTGCGGCGTTGCCGGTCAGCCGGGTGACGAGGTCGCCGGGGGTGAAGCGGGCGGCGTGGTGCGGGCCGGCGGTGAGCAGTCGGCCGACGCCGCGGCGGCGCAGCCAGGAGCCGCCGCGCGCGTTCGTGGTGCCGGTGACGAAGGCCGTCAGGGCTTCGAGGAGGACCTCGGCGCTGATCAGGGCCGCGCACAGGGCCGTCCAGAGGTACGGGGAGCCGCCGTCGCCGAGGATCAGGTCGAGGGTGTGGCCGAGCGCGGCGGGCAGGGCGAGGGCACAGCCCGCGGTCGCGGTGGTGAGCAGGCCGATCGCGGTGGTGCGGGCGGCGCTGTGCCGGGCGGCGGCCAGCAGCAGCCGGTCGGCGTCGCGCCCGGTGGTGCCGGGCGCCCGGGCGTCGTCCGCCGCCCGGCGTGCCGCGGCCGGTGCGGCGGGGTCGGTGGCTCCCGGCGTGCGGGGCGTCGTGGCCATACGCGGTGGTCCTCGTCCGTGGGCGTGGCCGGAGGCGCGAACCGGCCCCGGGCGGCGGAGCGCCCGGGACCGGTTCGACCGTGTGCGCGGTGGGTACCTCACCACGCTCGTGACGTGGCGGTCAGGGACCGCCGTGCGCCTTCGGTCAGTTGCAGGTGACGACCGAGAGGCTGCTGTCGCCGCAGAGCAGCAGGCTGGCGCGGCTGCCGCCACCGCCGCCGTGGCCCAGCTCACCGGTCACCTCGGTCTTGGGGGTCTCCATCGTCTGCAGGTCGAGAAGGGTCATGTCAGTTCCTCTCATTCGTGGGGACGGGGTGTTTTCCGGTACGACCCCGAAGGGCCGGCTTGGAGGGCCGCCGTGGCGGCGGGAGGAAGGGCAGGTGCACCGGTGTGGGGTGCAGGGCGCTGCCCAGGGCGAGCAGGCAGCCGGCGGTGCCGGTGGACAGGTCCATCGACAGGCGCATCATCTGCTCGCCGGGGAAGGCCAGATGGCCCTGGAAGGGGACGGCACCCCAGGACAGGGAGCCGATCTGGCGGCGGAGGTCGGCCGGGGCGGTGCCGGGCCCGTCGGCCGTGGTGCGGCTCAGGTGGAGCACCATGCCGGCGGTGCCCCGGAAGAGGCCGGGCTGGGCATAGAAGGTGGCCTGGGCGGCTCGTACGATCCGGCCCCTGGCCTGCTCGAACTCGGCGTCGGGCCGGTGGGCGAGGTAGTCGTCGAGCACCATGCCGATGCCGACGCTGCCGGCGCCGAGGTAGGGCATGGTGCGCCAGCCCTCGTCGACCTGGAGGACGTCGCCGACCCCGAGGACGCAGCGGGCGAGGTCACGGCGGAGGGCGTCGGCGGCACGGTCGAGGAGGACGGCGTCGCCGGTGCGCTCGTACAGGCGCAGCAGGAGCAGGGCGGTGCCGGTGGCGCCGTGCAGGAGGCCGGCGCGGGGTTTGCCGCCGGTCTCGGCGACCGGCCTGGCCATGACGAGTTCCGCGCAGCGCAGGGCCGCGTCGTGCAGGGCGCTCTCGCCCGTGGCCGTGCCCAGGGAGTCCAGGGCGAGGCCGATGCCGGCGAGGCCGCTGTGCAGGTCGGGGGCGATCTGGTCCCAGTTCTCGGCGGTGACCGTCTCGGCGAGTTCCAGGGCGCGGGCGCGGTGGCCGAGCCGGTCGAGGACCCAGGCGACGCCGGCGAGCCCGTCGTAGAAGCCGAGGGGGGTGCCGGGCCGGGGGCTCTTGGTGTGGCGCAGCAGCCATTCCTCGGCGTCCCCGCAGCGCTCGCGGCTGCCGGTGGCGTCCAGGGCGTACAGCACGCCGGCCGCGCCGTGGGCGAAGCAGATGCCGCCGCCGGGGGCGAACTGGGCGATGTCGCCGGGGAAGTAGCGGTCCTCGCGGTCGGGGGTGGCCGAGGCGAGGATGGCCTCCGTCATGGAGTCGCGGCTGCGGGGCCAGTCGGCGAGGTCGACGGGCAGATAGCCGGCGGTGGTGGCGGGGGCCGGAACGGGCGTGGCGGCCCGGGTGGCACGCGGCCCGTGGACGATTTCCGCGACGGCCTCGTCGAAGTACCCGGGCGGCACGGGGAACTGTTCCCGCGCCGTCTGCGCCAGGTGTGCCGCCTTGTGTGGGTCGACGGCGAACAGGCTGGTCAGCGGCAGGAAGAGGGCGATGCGCAGACAGGCCAGGGCGTAGCGGTCGACGTCGAAGCCCTTGCGGTCGGCGGGGGCGACGAAGCCGGGGTTGGCGATGGTCTGGCGGCGGCCCTCGTCGATGTGCGCGGCAGCCTCGAAGTCGAGGAGGACGACCGACTCCTCGTCCTCGGCGACCATGATGTTGAACAGGTGCAGGTCGTTGAAGACGATGCCGCGCGCGTGGACGGCGTCGACGGCCTCCTCGACCAGCCGGTACAGCCGCATCGCCCAGTCGGTGTAGGCGGCGAGCCGTTCCGCGCCGGGGTCGGGGTCGACGAGGGGGTGACGGCGGGCGAAGAAGGTGTTCAGCGGCCGGCCCTCGATGAATTCGAGCACCAGGAAGTGGTGGTCGCCGAGGGTGAAGTAGTCGTGCACCTCGGGGGTGTACGGCAGCCCCGACAGTTGTCGCAGGGCGTCCCGTTCGCGCTGCAGGCGGGTCACCGCGTCGGCGCCGTCGGCGGCCAGTCCGGCGTGCGGGCGGCCTTCCTTGAGGACGACCTGCCGGTCCGTGCGCAGGTCGGTGCCGACATAGACGCCACCGCCGTTGGAGAAGTGCAGCGCGCGGTCGATGCGGTACGGGAGATCGCCGACCGTCGTGGCCGAGCGGGCGGCGAGGTGCGGGGCGAGGAAGTCGGGGAGGGTGATCCAGTCCGGGACGTGGAAGGCCGGGTCCCGGCGGTCGGGCACGAGCACCCCGTCGGCGTTCTCGACGGCCGGGCGCAGCTCGCCCTTGTCGTCGTAGCAGTGCCGCTCGGTGAAGCTGCCGTACCGCACGTACACCGGCCCGTCGCCCCACCGCAGGTCGGTGAGGATGTAGGGGCCCGCCTCGCCGCTCAGCAGGGCGTCGAGTTCCTCGGCGATGACCCGGCACTGCTCGTCGTCGGCGGGGTAGACGGTGATGAACTTGCCGCTGCCGCCGCGGTCGGCGTACTTGGCGTTGCGGGTGTGCAGGAGGTACGGGCTCGGTACGCATTTGAAGGCGATGCGCCGCGGTACGCAGTAGTCCCAGACGGTGGCGAGGATCCGCTCGGCGTTGTCCAGGCACGCGGAGACGTGGATCTTCCAGCCCTGGTTGGGCAGTTTGGCGTCGAGCGGCCGGAAGGCCGTCCAGTCGCCGTTGCTGTGGCGCTGCCAGCCCTCGGGCGTGGCACGCCGGGCGGTCGCGTAGGGGGCGGTGGGGCCGTCGCCGTCGACGGGCAGGCGGTGCGGGGCGTCGTAGAACCGGCGGTCCGCGTCGCAGTAGACGGCGTAGCCCTTGTTCATCGCACTCCCTCGTCCGGTGACGTCGTGAGGGTTCCACGGCGTCACCGGCGGAGGACAGTCGTATATGTCATGAACCCGCTGTGAGGAACGCACGAGTAACAAGGCAACGCGTGTTCCGGTTGTTGACTCGCCCGTTCCGCCGCTCGTCCAGGCGTTCGGGTTACGCGTCCTCGGGCGGGAAGACGGCGGCGCCGTCACCGGCTGTCTTCAGGGTGATGGCCTCGACGGGGCAGTTCTCCGCGGCGGCGAGCAAGGGCCCGGCCGCGTCGCTCTCCGGCGCGGCCGGGTGGGACTGCCGGGCGGCGTCGAGCCGGAACGCCCACGGGGCGAGGCCCGCGCACAGGCCCGAGCCGACGCAGACGCTCCGGTCGACCTCCACGTGCCAGCGCTCGGTCATCGGGACGCCTCCTGGCCGGCGGGCAGGTGGATCGTCTTGTGTTCCAGGTAGGCGGTGAAGCCCTCGGGACCGAACTCCCGCCCCAGGCCGGAGTTCTTGTAGCCGCCGAAGGGGCCGAGCATGTCGAGGCTGAAGGTGTTCACGCTGTACGTGCCGGTGCGCACACGCCGCGCGACGTCGATGCCGCGCTCGACGTCGCGGGTCCAGACGCTGCCGGAGAGGCCGTAGTCGGAGTCGTCGGCGATGCGGACGGCTTCCTCCTCGTCCTCGTAGGGCAGCAGGCAGACGACCGGGCCGAAGATCTCCTCCCGGGCGATCCGCATCGCGTTGTCGACGTCACCGAAGAGGGTGGGCTCGACGTACCACCCGCGCTCCTGTCCGGCGGGCCGGCCGCCTCCGGCGAGGACCTTGGCGCCCTCCCGCTGTCCCAGCGCGATGTAGTCCAGCGACCGGCGCCGCTGGCGCTCGGCGACGAGCGGTCCGACCTGCGTGGCGGGGTCCAGGGGATCACCGACGACAAGGGCGGACGCGGCGGCGGCGAAACGCTCGGCCAGCTCGTCGTAGTGGGCGCGGGGCGCCAGGACGCGGGTCTGGGCGACGCAGGTCTGGCCGTTGTTCATCCAGGCGGCCGGCACGATGCCGGCGACGGCCGCGTCGAGGTCGGCGTCGGGGAGGATGACGGCGGCGGACTTGCCGCCGAGTTCCAGCGTGACGCGGGTGAGATTGCGGGCGGCGGTCGCCATGACGCGCCTGCCCGCCTCCACGGACCCGGTGAAGGACACCTTGTCGACACCGGGGTGCCCGACGAGGTACTCGCCGGTCTCACGGCCGGCGGGCAGGATCGACAGCACGCCTTCGGGCAGGCCCGCCCCGGCGACGATCTCCGCGAGCAGATACGCGTCCAGCGGGGTCTCCGGGGACGGCTTGAGGACGACCGAACAGCCGGCCAGCAGCGCGGGCGCGAGCTTGGCGGCCGCCACGAACTGCGGCGCGTTCCACGGCACGACGGCCGCCACGACCCCGACCGGCTCCCGCCGCACCAGCAGCGGCCCGAGGACGCCGGCCCGCCGCTCCTCGTAGGGGAAGTCACGGGCGACGGTGATCGCGCAGTCCCAGACCATCATGGCGCCGAGCGCCTGCCCGAGGACGCTCCAGGAATAGGGGGAGCCGTTCTGCGCGGAGACGACCCGGGCGATCTCCTCGTGCCGGGCGGCGATCGCGTCCTTGATCCGCGTGACGACCTCGATCCGCTCACCGAGCGGCCGCCGCGCCCAGACCCCGGCCTCGAACGCCGCCCGGGCCGCCGCGACGGCCCGGTCCACGTCCTGCCGCCCGGCGTGCGGCACCCGCCCGATGACGCGCTCGGTGTGCGGCGAGACGACGTCGATGGTGTCCGTGCCGGCCGGATCGGCCATGACCCCGCCGATGAAGAGCTGCCCGTGCTCGACGATCGCGCTCATCCGCCCCACCTCTGCCTTCGGCTTCGGGACCGGTTCTATTATCTGACGCTGCATCAGAACTGATAGCAGGTTGGCTGGGCGGGGGCAATGCCTCTCGCCTGGCCGGCGGTTCTTCGGCTACCGGCCGGTTGTGCCGCCTGCGGCGGCAGGCGCCTCTCGCCTGACCGGCGGTTCCCGGCTACCGGCCGTCTTGGCCGCCTCTCGCCTGGCCGGCGTCTCCTTCGCCTGCGGGCCGCCTTCGCCGCCTGCGGCGGCAGGCGCCTCTCGCCTGACCGGCGGTTCCTGGCTACCGGCCGTCTTGGCCGCCTGCGGCGGCAAGCGCCCTGCGGGCGCGTCCTCAATCGCCGGACGGGCTGAATTCAGCCCGTCCGGCGATTGAGGACACCCCACAACAGCCCGTCCGGGCTGATGGGCGGCCTCGGCCAAAACCAGCCCGTCCGGCGATTGAGGACACCGCCGCGCAGCGGTGGTGCGCACGCCACAGCCCGGCACGGGCAGAGGCATGGGCAAAGGCAAAGCGCCAGCTAAAGTGTGCGGGACGATTTCATCCCGCCTCGGAACGGGGAAAGCCGTGCGAATCCGGCACTGACCCGCACCCGTGAGCGGCGACACCCATCGAGAGGCACCGACTTCCCATGGCCCCCTCCTTCGCCGTCCACGCGCGCCGCGGCGCCGCGGCTCTGGCCGCCGCCGTCGTCCTCAGCGCGGCCGTGGCCCCTGCCGCGTCCGCCGACGGCTCCCCGTCCCCGGCCACCGCCCCGGGGCTGTACGGCAAGAAGGACCCGCAGTTCGACGGTGTCTTCCGGCAGTCCCTGGCCCTCCTCGCGCAGAAGGCGACGGGCGTCGTCCCGCCGAAGCAGGCCACCGACTGGCTCGCGGGGCAGCAGTGCGCGGACGGCGGTTTCGCCGCGTACCGGGCGGACACGGCCAAGGCGTGCGACCCGAAGGCGGGCGAGTTCACCGACCAGACCGCCCTCGCCGTGCAGGGCCTCGCGGCCACCGGCGGGCACGGTGACGCGGTGAAGAAGGGCCTGGGCTGGCTCAAGGCCCACCAGAACGGGGACGGCGGCTGGGGCATGACCCCCGGCTCCCCCAGCGACCCGAACTCCACCTCCACCGCGATCGGCGCCTACGCGGCCGCCGGCCAGGACCCCGCCAAGGTGACGGCCAAGGACGGCAAGAGCCCCTACGACGCGCTGATCGGCTTCCAGCTCGGCTGTGACCAGAAGGAGGACGAGCGCGGCGTCTTCGCCTACCCGGACCAGAAGGGCAAGCTCACCCCCAACGACCTGGCCACGACCGCCGCCGCGCTGGCCGCACTCGGCAAGGGCTACCTCGTGGCGCCCGCCAAGGGCGGCGACATGCCCGTCAAGCCGCTCGAGTGCGCCGACGACGAGTCGGCCAAGCCCAAGGACGCGCCGTCCGCCGGTGCCGCCGCGGCCGCCTACCTGGCCGCGAAGATCAAGGCGAACGGCGGCTTCCTCAGGACCTCCGTGCCCGACACCGCCCAGGGACCCGACGCCGGTCTCACCACCGACGCCGCCCTCGCCCTTGCGGCGGGCGGTCACCTCCGTGCTGCGGACAAGCCCCTGCAGTGGCTGCACGCCGAGACCAACGAGACCGCCGACTGGGCCAAGGGCGACCCCGGTCGTCTCTCCAAGCTCGTGCTCGCCGTGCACGCCGCCGGCGCCAACCCGCGCGACTTCGCCGGCGTCGACCTGGTACAGCAGTTGACCGCGACCGGTCCCAAGGCGGAGGCTTCTCCGTCATCGACGGAGACCAAGGACGAGAAGAAGAAGGACGACGACACCATCGGCATCTGGTGGATCGTCGGCATCTTCTTCGTCGCGAGCGTCGGCGTCGGCTTCCTGATCAGCGGCCGCAACAAGAAGCAGCGGCCGTGACCGTGGCGCGTTCCGCCGCGCGAGCCGTCGGCGCGCTGCTGATCGCCGCCTTTCTCGCCGCCCTGGGGGCCGTGCCCGCGCAGGCGGCGGGGTACCGGTACTGGTCGTTCTGGGAGCACGGCGAGCGCGGCTGGGTCTACGCCACCCAGGGGCCGTCGGTGCTGCGGCCGGACGACGGGGACACCATCGGCTTCCGGTTCGCGGTCAGCGAGGACTCCGCGCACGCCGCGAAACCGCGCGACAAGGGTGACTTCGCGGCGATCTGCGCCGCCACGCCCGCGAAGGACGGCAGCAAGCGCGTCGCCGTCGTCCTCGACTTCGGCACGCCCGAGCACGCGCCCGGCGGCGAGCGCCCGCCCGCGCGGCGCACCGCGTGCGCCCAGGTCGGAGCGGACGCCCGTGCCGGTGACGCGCTGGCGGCCGTCGCCAAGCCGCTGCGTTACAACTCCGCGGCACTGCTGTGCGCCATCGCCGGGTACCCGAAGTCGGGCTGCGGCGAGCAGGTGGGCGCCCAGGAGTCCGGGCGGCGGCCGTCCGCCGGCGCCTCCGGCGCGGAGGACTCCGGCGGGTCCGACGGCGACGACGGGCCCTCCGCCGGTCTGCTCGTGGGTATCGCCGCGGTGGTCGTCCTCGGTGCCGCCGCCGTGTGGCAGGCGCGCCGCCGCGCATGAGGGGGACGACGACGCCGGACGCCGGCGGCCACCACCGCCTCGGGCGCGGCGGGGCCGCCGACGAGCGGTCGGCCTCCGCTCCCGTGACCGCGCGGGCGGCCGCGCTGCACGCGGGCGCCTGGTGGATATGGGCGCTCGGGCTCGCCACCGCCGCCTCGCGCACCACGAACCCGCTGCTGCTCGGCCTGCTGGTCGCCGTCGCCGGATACGTGGTGGCCGCACGCCGCACCGACGCGCCGTGGGCTCGCTCGTACGGGGCGTTCCTCAAGCTCGGGATCGCCGTCATCCTCATCCGGCTCGTCTTCGCGATCGTGCTCGGCTCGCCGATCCCGGGTACGCACGTCCTCGTGACCCTTCCCGAGGTGCCGCTTCCCCACTGGGCGAAGGGGGTGCGCATCGGCGGCCGGGTGACCGCCGAGGGGCTGGTCTTCGCGCTGTACGACGGCTTGAAGCTGGCCACGCTGCTGGTCTGCGTCGGCGCGGCCAACGCGCTCGCCAACCCGGCCCGGCTGCTGAAGTCCCTGCCGGCCGCGCTGTACGAGGCGGGGGTGGCCGTCGTCGTCGCGATGACGTTCGCGCCCAACCTCGTCGCGGACGTCCAGCGGCTGCGCGCCGCTCGCCGGCTGCGCGGCCGCCCGGACCGGGGGCTCAAGGCCCTGCTCCAGGTGGGGCTGCCGGTGCTGGAGGGCGCGTTGGAGCGTTCGGTGGCGTTGGCGGCGGCGATGGACGCGCGCGGTTACGGCCGCAGCGCGCAGGTCCCGCGTGCCGTCCGGCACACCACGACGGCGCTGACGCTGGGCGGACTGCTGGGCGTCTGCGCCGGAACGTACGGACTGCTCGCCGACCAGGGCGCGGGCTACGGCCTGACGGTGCTGGTGACCGGCCTCGCCGCCGCGCTGGCGGGCCTGTGGCTGGGCGGCCGCCGCTCGGTCCGCACCCGCTACCGGCCCGACCGGTGGGGCACGCGCGCGTGGCTGGTGTCCGGCTCGGGTGCGGCGGTCGCGGCCCTGACGATCTGGGCGGGTTCCTACGCCCCGCAGGCCCTGCACCCCCCGGCCGTGCCGCTGACCTCGCCGCAGCTGCCGCTGTGGCCGGCGGCGTCGATCCTGCTGGGCCTGCTGCCGGCGTTCGTGGCACCGACACCGGCCGGCCGGCCGAACCAACCACCCCACTCCGAGGAGAACCGGTGATCCGCTTCGAGCAGGTGTCGGTCACCTACGACGACGCCGCGGCCCCCGCCTTGCACGGGGTCGACCTCACCGTCCCCGAAGGGGAGCTGTGCCTGCTCGTCGGGCCGTCCGGCGTCGGCAAGTCGACGCTGCTCGGCACGGTCAGCGGGCTCGTGCCGCACTTCACGGGCGGCACCCTGCACGGCCGGGTCACCGTCGCGGGCCGGGACACCCGCACGCACCGGCCGCGCGAGCTGGCCGACGTCGTCGGCACCGTCGGCCAGGACCCGCTGGCCCACTTCGTCACCGACACCGTCGAGGACGAGCTCGCGTACGGCATGGAGTCCCTGGGCCTGGCGCCCGACGTGATGCGCCGCCGCGTCGAGGAGACCCTCGACCTGCTGGGGCTCGCCACCCTGCGCGACCGCCCCATCGCCACCCTCTCGGGCGGACAGCGGCAGCGCGTCGCGATCGGCTCGGTGCTGACCACCCACCCCAAGGTGCTGGTCCTCGACGAGCCGACCTCCGCACTGGACCCGGGGGCGGCCGAGGAGGTCCTCGCCGTGCTGCAGCGCCTCGTGCACGACCTGGGCACGACGGTCCTGCTGGCCGAACACCGGCTGGAGCGGGTGGTGCAGTACGCGGACCAGGTGATCCTGCTGCCCGCGCCGGGTGCGCCCCCCGTCGTCGGGGATCCCGCCGAGATCATGGCCCGCTCGCCCGTCCACCCGCCCGTGGTCGCCCTGGGGCGGCTCGCGGGCTGGTCGCCGCTGCCCCTGTCCGTCCGTGACGCGCGCCGCAAGGCCGGGCCGCTGCGGGAGCGGCTGGCGCCGCTGCGCGCACCCGTCGCCCCGGCCGTCCCGGTCACCGGTGGCGCCGATCCCGCCTCCGTGACCGGGCTCGCCGTCCGGCACGGCCGGGTGGTCGCCCTGCGCGATGTCGGCCTGTCCGTACGGGCCGGGGAGACCGTCGCGCTGATGGGCCGCAACGGCGCGGGCAAGTCGACGCTGCTGCGCACGCTGGTCGGCATGCACCAGCCCGCCTCGGGCTCGGTGCGGGTCGGTGGCGTGAACCCGCAGAGCACGGCCCCCGGCGAGCTGCTGCGCCACGTCGGCCTCGTGCCCCAGGAGCCGCGTGACCTGCTCTACGCGGACACCGTCGCGGCGGAGTGCGCGGCCGCCGACGGCGACGCGGCGGCGACGCCGGGCACCTGCCGGGCCCTGGTCTCCGAGCTGCTGCCGGACGTGTCCGACACCACCCACCCCCGCGATCTCTCCGAGGGCCAGCGGCTGGCGCTCGCGCTCGCCGTGGTGCTGACGGCACGCCCACCGCTGATCCTGCTGGACGAGCCGACCCGCGGCCTCGACTACGCGGCCAAGGCCCGGCTGGTGGAGATCCTGCGCGCCCTGGCCGCCGAGGGCCACGCGATCGTCCTGGCCACGCACGACGTGGAACTGGCGGCGGAGCTGGCCCACCGGGTGGTCGTCATCGCCGACGGAGAGATCGTCGCGGACGGCCCCACCGCCGAGGTCGTGGTCTCCTCCCCCGCCTTCGCCCCCCAGGTGGCGAAGATCCTCGCCCCGTCGCCATGGCTCACAGTGCCGCAGGTCCGTGACGCTTTGCGGGAGACACCGTGACCGAGAACGAAGACGACCCCGCAAACTCGGCCCGTCCCGAAGTTCCAGCCCGTCCCGAAAACCCAGCCCGTCCGGCGATTGAGGACCGGGGTCCGGGGCGGAGCCCCGGCATGGACCGCCCGGCGGGGCGAGACCCCGGCATGGACCGCCCGGCGCGAGCCGCCCGGCGGAGCCCCGGCGGTGACCGCCAGGCACGAGCCGTCCGCCTGGGCCCAAGGTCCATCGCCGTCTTGACCCTCGTCTCAGCGACAGGCGTAGCCGCCTTCGGCTGGCCGCTGCTCGCGACCTCCGCGTCCGGGCTCGCGCACTCCAAGGACGCCCCTTGGCTCTTCGCCGCGCTGCTGCCGCTGCTGCTCGCCGTGGTCGCGGCGACCATCGCCGACACCGGCCTGGACGCGAAGGCCATCGCGATGCTGGGCGTGCTGGCCGCGGCGGGCGCGGCCCTGCGGCCGCTGGGGGCCGGGACGGCCGGCATCGAGCCGATGTTCTTCCTCATGGTGCTGTCCGGCCGGGTGCTCGGCCCCGGCTTCGGGTTCGTCCTCGGTTCGGTGTCGATGTTCGCCTCCGCCCTGCTGACGGGCGGTGTCGGGCCGTGGATGCCGTTCCAGATGCTGGCCATGGGGTGGGTGGCGATGGGGGCGGGCCTGCTGCCGGGGCCGGACCGGCTGCGGGGACGCGGGGAGCTGCTGATGCTCGCCGGGTACGGGGCGGTGGCCTCCCTCGCCTACGGCACGATCATGAACCTCCAGGGCTGGCCCTACATCGGCTCCCTCGCCACGGGCGTCTCCTTCGTCCCCGGTGACCCGCTCCCCGAGAACCTCGCCCGGTTCGTCGCGTACTGCCTGGCGACGTCCCTGGGCTGGGACGTGCCGCGCGCGATCGTGACGGTGACGGCCACCCTCGCCCTGGGCCCCACGGTGCTGAAGGCGCTGCGCCGCGCCACCCGCCGCGCGGCCTTCGACGCCCCGGTGCGCTTCCAGGACGCCGAAACCGGCGGCGGGACGTAACACCCAAGGCGTAATACCCAATAGCCAGCCGCAGGTATTACGGATTTGTGAACGACCCCACGTGAGCCCGTTCACATACGGTCGGCTTTCGTACGCGCGGCGCCCGCTGCAGGCGGGCCCCGGCGGGCCGCGCGCCGCCCCCTTCCTGCGAGGACGCCTAGTAGTGGGGGGTCGTTGCCAGGCCCCGCCGCGTCGGTCATGGTCGGTGGAGTCGCCGGAGCGCAAGTCGGCCCGGCGACGCCCCATGTCCCCCACGGAAGGTTCCTACGTGACGTTCTCGAACATCAGCCGCGCCGCCTCCCGCAAGCTGGCCACCGTCGCCGGTACCGCCCTCGCCCTGGGTACCGCCGGAGTCGTGTTCGCCTCCGTCCCGGCCCAGGCCGCGACCGCGGCGCCGAAGGCCGCCGCGCAGGAGACCGCCAAGCAGATGATCAAGGACTCCGCGCAGTTCCAGTGCTTCAGCAAGATCGTGGAGCACGAGAGCGGCTGGAACCACAAGGCGACCAACGCCGGCAGCGGTGCCTACGGCCTGGTCCAGGCGCTGCCCGGCTCGAAGATGGCCTCGGCCGGCTCCGACTGGCAGACCAACCCCGCCACCCAGATCAAGTGGGGTCTGGACTACATGAAGGACCGCTACGGCAGCCCCTGTGGCGCGTGGGCCTTCTGGCAGACCCACAACTGGTACTGAGCGGCACCACGCCACTGAAGCGCCTGAATCTCCACCGAAGCGGCCGGCACCCCAGGGTGCCGGCCGCTTCGGCGTGCCCGGGCACGACCTACAGCCGCTGAATGATCGTGCCGGTGGCCTGCGCCCCGCCCGCGCACATCGTGATGAGCGCGAACTCCTTGTCCGCGCGTTCCAGCTCGTGCAGCGCGGTGACGATCAGCCGGGCGCCCGTCGCGCCCACCGGGTGGCCGAGCGCTATCGCGCCGCCGTTGACGTTGACCTTCTCCAGGTCCTGGTCGAAGACCCGCGCCCACGACAGCACCACGGACGCGAAGGCCTCGTTGATCTCCACCAGGTCGATGTCCCGCAGCGACATGCCCGCCTTGCCGAGCACCGCGCGCGTCGCGTCGACGGGGCCGTCGAGATGGAAGTGCGGGTCCGCGCCCACCAGGGCCTGGGCGACGATCCGGGCGCGGGGGCGCAGCTTCAGGGCGCGGGCCATGCGTTTGGAGGCCCACATCAGGGCCGCCGCCCCGTCGGATATCTGCGAGGAGTTCCCGGCGGTGTGCACCGCCGTCGGCATGACGGGCTTGAGCCCGGCGAGCGCCTCCATGCTGGTGTCGCGCAAGCCCTCGTCGCGGTCGACGAGCCGCCACATGCCCTGCCCGGCGTACTGCTCCTCCTCGGTGGTGGGCACCTGGACCGCGAAGACCTCCCGCTTGAAGCGTTCCTCGGCCCAGGCCCGGGCCGCCCGCTCCTGGGAGAGCAGCCCGAGCGCGTCGACCCGCTCGCGGGTCAGACCGCGCTTGCGGGCGATCCGCTCGGCGGCCTCGAACTGGTTGGGCAGATCGACGTTCCACTCGTCGGGGAAGGGTTTGCCCGGGCCGTGCTTGGAGCCGCTGCCCAGCGGGACCCGGCTCATGGCCTCGACACCGCAGCCGATGCCGATGTCGATGACCCCGCCGGCGACCATGTTGGCCACCAGGTGGTTGGCCTGCTGGGAGGATCCGCACTGGACGTCCACGGTGCTGGCGGCGGTCTCGTAGGGCAGGCCCATCGCGAGCCAGGCGGTGCGTGCCGGATTCATCGACTGCTCACCGGCGTGGGTGACGGTGCCGCCGACGATCTGCTCGACGCAGTCGGGCTGGATGCCGGTACGGGCGAGGATCTCCCGGTAGGTCTCTCCCAGCAGATAGGCGGGGTGGAGATTGGCGAGCGCCCCCTGGCGCTTGCCGATGGGGGTGCGCACGGCTTCGACGATGACGGGTTCCGCGGCCATGACTCGTCCTCTCGTGGGCGCCGCGGGACGTCCCGGCGCCCACGGAGCTGTGTCTTCCCGGGGCCCTGCCTGACCACCACCGACCCCTGGCCGAACTGGTACGCGTTCTAGTTCCCGCTCGCAGTCTTATGACTGCCACCTCGGTACGCAAGGGTCGCGCAACCACCGCGTGCGCAACAGATGGCGTCGTCGGCCTTGCCTCCTTCGGGGCCCGTCGTTACCTTCGGGCATTTCTGATGGGCCGTCAGCAATGACGGCAGTGATGCCGTCAGGAACGGAGTGCCCGATGCCTTGTCCCGCGCTGCCCGAGGGCTTCGACTTCACCGACCCCGATCTCTACCAGCACCGCGTGCCGCTCCCGGAGTTCGCGGCCCTGCGCCGGGCGGCGCCCGTGTGGTGGAACGCCCAGCGGCGCGGCGTCGCGGGCTTCGACGACGAGGGGTACTGGGCCGTCACCCGGCACGCGGACGTCCGGGAGGTCTCCACGCGGCCGGAGGACTTCTCCGCCCGGCTGAACACCTCGGTGATCCGCTTCAGCGAGCACATCGGGCGCGAGGAGATCGACGCCCAGCGGCTGATGATGCTCAACATGGACCCGCCCGAGCACACCCGGGTCCGCCAGATCGTCCAGCGCGGCTTCACCCCCCGCTCGGTCCGGGCCCTGGAGGCCGCCCTGCGGGAACGGGCGGGCGTCATCGCGGCCCGGGCGCGGGAGCACGGCAGCGGCGACTTCGTCACCGACATCGCCTGCGAACTGCCGCTGCAGGCCATCGCCGAACTCATCGGCATCCCCCAGGACGACCGGGCGCGGATCTTCGACTGGTCCAACAAGATGGTCGCCTACGACGATCCCGAGCTGGCCATCACCGAGGAGATCGGCGCCGAGGCCGCGACGGAACTCATCGCGTACGCCATGAACCTCGCCGCCGACCGCGCCAAGTGCCCGGCCCGGGACATCGTGAGCCGGCTGGTGGCGGCCGAGGGCGAGGGCAACCTCGGCTCCGACGAGTTCGGCTTCTTCGTCCTGCTGCTGGCCGTCGCCGGAAACGAGACCACACGCAACGCCATCAGCCACGGCATGCACGCCTTCCTCACCCACCCCGAGCAGTGGGACCTCTACCGGCGGGAGCGCCCGGCGACGGCGGCGGAGGAGATCGTGCGGTGGGCGACCCCGGTCGTCTCCTTCCAGCGCACGGCCACCCACGACACCGAGCTGGCGGGCACCGAGATACGGGCGGGTCAGCGCGTCGGCCTCTTCTACGCCTCCGCCAACCACGACCCCGAGGTCTTCGAGGCCCCCGAGAACTTCGACATCACCCGCGACCCCAACCCCCACCTCGGCTTCGGCGGCGGCGGACCGCACTTCTGCCTGGGCAAGTCGCTGGCCGTCATGGAGATCGACCTCGTCTTCCAGGCGATCGCCGACACCCTGCCCGACATCCAACTCGCGGGCGAGCCACGGCGGTTGAGGTCGGCATGGCTGAACGGAATCAAGGAACTGCGCGTGCGGTACGCCTAGCCGGCGGATCACGGGGGCGCACCACCGCTGCGCGGTGGTGTCACCGCAGGCGGCACAGCGGTCGGCAGCCGAGACACGACGTGCACGCCCCGGCCGCGAATCCCCAACTGGCCCTGGATAGGCCAGAATCGGTCCGTACCAGAACCTTGTCAGTCGCCATGCGCGGACTTACTCTCGGGTACACCTTCGAGGGTGGCATGTTCGATACGTCGCGTGTGCGCCGCACCGCACTGACCGTCGCGCCGCACAACCCCCGCACCGTATGCCCGTCGCATGCCGCCGTGCTCAGCTTCAGCGCACCGCAAGAGCCGCTTTCCCCGTGCGCGCCACCGGGCTCCAGTACCCCAGCAGCGCTTTGCGCTGTGCCACGCTCTCCGAGGGGACATTCAGCATGAAAGACGCTCAAGGAAGACAGGTGACGGGCCGCGTACGGTGGCGGAAGTTCGCCGTTCTGGCAGTCCCGGGATTCGCCGCCACGGCCGCGCTGGCGGTGGCCCTCGCCGACGGGGCGCTGGCCGCCTCGTTCGCCGTATCGGGCCAGCAGTTCAAGGTCTCCGCCGACAGTCTGACGGGTGAGGGGTTCGCGCAGTACGGCAGCGTGGACACCAACGCCCGCGGCGACCTGCTGCCCGTCGCCGTGACCGCCATCAAGAAGGCCGAGCTCAAGAAGCTCTGCCAGTCGGTGGTGACCCATCTGCCGATCATCGGTGACATCTCACTGAACCTCACGGCGGGCGGCGGTAAGGACCCGGTCGAGGCCAGCGATCTGTTCGTGGACGCGACACAGCTCTCCGGCAACGCGACCTTCAAGAACATCGAGATCGGCCGGGACGCCTCCACGGTGGACAAGGGCCCGGACAATGCCCAGGGCCTGCAGGACCTCTTCGCCCAGCAGGCCGACAACGTCAAGATCACCGACCTTCACCAGGTCGCCTGGGCGACCAACGCGGGCACGTTCAAGCTCGCCGGTCTGAACATGAAGATCTCCAAGGGCAAGCGGGAATGCTTCTGACGTGGCCACCGCCTCCCGGCGTGCCACCGAACCCGGCACGACCCGACGCAGCCCGAGGGCCGCGTGGCGGCAGTGGCGCAAGGGACGCCCCTTCTGGGGCGGCCTGGCCACGATCGTCGCGGGCGCGGAGATCAGCGCCATCCCGCTCGCACCACTGAAGATCATGCTTCATCAGGGCATCGCGGGCATTCCCTCGGTCCTGATGGGCCTGGTCATGGTCGTGATGGGACTGACGGCGTGGTTCGCGCCGCAGTACCGCACGCTCGCCGGAGTGCTCACGGTCATGGTCGCCACGGCGACGCTGGTCATGTCCAACCTCGGCGGGTTCCTGTTCGGCACGATCATCGGCGTCATCGGCGGCGGCATGATCTTCGCGTGGCAACCGCTCCCGGTGCCGCTCCCGATGCCGGGTCCGGGGCAGGAGGCCGATTCCGGCACCGAGGCCGAGCCCGGGGCCCGGCCCGAAGCCGGCACCGGCTCCGAGACCGAGTTCGGAACCGGGAACGGGACGGAGTCCAGGGCCGGGGCCGGTGACGGGTCCAGCGCCATTACCGGCACAAACACCAGCACCGGCGCCGCCACAGGCACCGGCACCGGCACCGGCACCGGCTCGGAGCCGGCGTCGGGGCACAAGCCCCCGCCCGGCCCCGCACCCGCCCCAACCCCCGATCCGACGCCCGGTTTCGTCACCCCATCCGCGCCCGGGACCGAGCCGCCTCCACCTCCCGGGTCACGCCCCACCCACTAGCCACCCGCTGGCCGGGCCGTCCGCGCGGCCGCCGCGGGCCGACGGACCCGAGGACCCGGGACGCGCAGGTGGGTCGCGGGACGTAAAGCGAAGCAGTCCCGCGACCCACCGGAGCGGCACGGGCCCGCCCCACGACGGACGGACAGCGGCCCGACCCCCAACCGCGCCGCACGCAGTGCAACCCGCCCCCCGACGTGCAACCGCACCAACACAACGCACCCCGCACGGAGTGCAACACGCACAGCCCACCTCCCACACAAGGAGCCCCAGATGACGAAGTCAAAGCGCACCGCGCTCGCCACCGCCGCCGGTCTGGCCGTCACCGCCGCCCTCACCCTGACCGGCACCGGCGTCGCGGACGCCCGGCCCGCCGCGGCCGACTCGACGACCGTGACCCCGGCGGGCCACTCCTTCACCGCCAAGGTCAACGGCAAGGCCACCTTCAAGGCCGGTTCGGTGACCCTCACGTGTTCGGTGTCCGTGTCCCAGCCGACGGCCGGCGGCACGGGCACCAACAACCAGATCCCCCAGGCGCCGGGCAACTCCAACCCCGCGGGCCCGGTGGCCAGTGACATCAACCCGCCGACGTACTCCTCGTGCACGACCAACCTGCCGGGCGTGACCGCCACGGTCACCACCAGCGGCATCTGGGGCGTCTCGATGCAGAACGGCTCACCGGCGAGCGCCACGCTGACCCTTCCCGCCGCGGGCTTCGTGCTCCAGACCAGCGGGCTGGCCTCCTGCACGGTGACGTCGGCGCCGACCGGCCCGAGTTCCGTCACCGGGACCTGGACCAACGGCAGCCCCTCGAAGATCAGCTTCGTCAACGCCGCGGTCCCGGTGAAGGTCACCGGCGGCTTCGGCTGCCCCACCAGCGCCGTGACGTCGTCGTTCAACGCGGTGTACGACGTCACGGACGTCACGGACCCGGCCTCCCAGATCACGGTGAGCGGCTGACCCGGACACCGTGAACGGAGAGCGGGGTGCGGGTACGGACCCGTGTCCGTACCCGCACCCCGCGTCGGGCCCCTCCGAAGGGAGTGGCCCGCTCAGCCGGCGACTTCGGCCGTCTCCTTCCGCTCGGCGTCCTCACCCCGCGGGCGCGCGGGCGGGGGCGCCTCCTCCATGCGGCTCGGGCCGCACAGCGCGTACTGGATGGCGAACCCGGCGGTGACGACCAGCGCGCCGCCGACCGCGTCCAGTACGTAGTGGTTGGCGGTGCCGATGATCACGGAGAACGTCAGCAGCGGGTAGAGCAGGCCGAGCACCTTCATCCACAGCTTCGGCGCGATGACGGCGATGACGACGCCGCACCACAGCGACCAGCCGATGTGCAGCGAGGGCATCGCCGCGTACTGGTTGGACAGCTCGGTCAGCGCGCCGAAGTCGGGGTTCTCCAGGTCCTGCGGCCCGTTGGCGGTGTCGACGTAGCCGAGGCCCGGCATGAGCCGCGGCGGGGCCAGCGGGTAGGCCCAGAAGCCTATGAGCGCCATGAGCGTGGCCAGCGACAGCGCGGTGCGCGCCCAGCGGTAGGTGCCGGGGCGGCGCAGATACAGATAGACGAGCAGGGAGACCGGCACCAGGAAATGGAAGGTGCCGTAGTAGTAGTTCATGCTGTCGGTGAGCCAGCCGATGCCCGACACGAACCGGTTGAAGCCGTGCTCGACGTCGATGTGCAGGAATTGCTCGGCGCCGAGGATCTGCCGGCCGTGGGACTCCGCGAGGGCCCGTTCGTCGGGCACCTCGGAGCGGATGAAGGAGTAGAGCCAGTAACCGGCGCGTATCAGCATCAGTTCCAGCAGCACGTTCGGGCGGGACAGCGGGCGCTTCCAGAAGCGCAGCAGCGGCACCCAGGAGAAGCGGCCCGGCCGCGGCTCGCCGACCGGGGTGGGCAGCGGCTTCTCCCACAGCGGCGAGGTGCGCGTCAGGAACGGCACCGCGCAGGCCGCGATGAGGGCGGCGAGCAGGGGGGCGTTGTCGGCGATGGGCCCCTGGACGCGGTTGTGCGGCATCAGGGCGGTGCTCGTGAGCGTCATGACGAGCACGATGAGCACGGGCCACACCAGCCGGTCGGCGCGCCGCTTGCCGACCCGGCCGACGACGGCGAGCAGGATCCACAGCTGCTGGTGCTGCCAGGCGGTGGGCGAGACGGCGACGGCGGCGCAGCCGGTGATGGCGATCGCGAGCAGCGTCTGCCCGTCCTCGGCGTAACGCACGGCGCGGCGCAGGCCGAGCACCACGACGGCGGCGGCGAGCAGCGCGTACAGCGTCAGCTCGACGGGGCCGCGCAGGCCGATCCGGAGCAGCAGGCCGTGCAGGGACTGGTTGGCGAGCCCGTCGGGCGCCTGGCCGAGACCGGCCCCGGCGATGTGGTGCACCCAGTACGTCCACGAGTCGTCCGGCATGGCCGCCCAGGCCAGCGCGGAGCAGGCCACGAAGGTGACGCCGGTGGTGAGGGCCGCGCGGCGGCGTCCGGTCAGCCACAGCAGCGGCGCGAAGAGCAGGACGACGGGCTGCAGTGCCGCCGCGAGGCCGACGAGGACGCCGGTGGTGCGCCCGGTGCCCCGCGCCGCCTTGGGCAGGCAGCACCCCAGGAGCACGAGCAGGACGGGGAGGATGCTGGTCTGGCCGAGGGTGAAGGTGTTGCGTACGGGCAGCGACAGCACGGTCAGGCTGATCGCGACCGGGGTGGCGAGCAGGGCGGTGCGCCGGGAGACGGGGCCGGGCAGGGCGCGGGCGGCGACGAGGGCGAGGGCGACGACGAGCAGCAGGGTGCCGAAGGTGAAGGCGATGCCGAGGCTCTGCTCGGCGGCCCGGGTCAGGGGTTTGAGCACCAGGCCGGCGAAGGGGGTTCCGGTGAAGCCGTCCTTGTCGTACAGCGAGCCGCGTACGTGCAGGACACCGTTGTCACCGATCCATCGTTCGAGGTCGGTGAGGCGGCGCTCGGGTGGCAGCCGCAGTACCGCCGCCGCCTGACGGACGGCCAGCAGCCCGGCGAGCAGCCAGAGGGCTCCCAGGGCCACGCCGATTCGCGAGACCGCTCTCGGCGGGCTTCCCAGCTCGCCCCGCTCCGCATTCGCCACGCCCCGCCGCTCCTCCAGTTCGCCCAGCTCGGTCAGCCTCGTAGGGCTGTTTGAGACCTTACTGAGTCCTGAGGGACAGACGCAGGTCACCCCCGGGTCACCTGACAACCTCCCACAGCTGTCCGGATTTCGCCGCCCGCGACGGGATCGTCCGGACACGTCACAAACGGGGATGAGTCCACACTTGTTAGGGTGCGCACCATGAGCACCGGTGCAGACAAGCCGCCACCCCTGCGGCGCGACGCGCAACGCAATCGGGAGCTGCTGATCGCGGCGGCCCGCGAGCTGTTCGCCGAACAGGGCCTGGAGGCCCCCCTCGACGACATCGCCCGCCGGGCGGGAGTGGGCAACGCCACCCTCTACCGGCGCTTCCCCGCCCGCGAGGACCTCATCGAGGCGGTCTTCCACGACACCCTCAGCGCGGGGCTGCGGCTGGGCGAGGAGGCCCGGCGGGCCGAGGACGCCTGGGCGGCCCTCGTCGGCTACATGGAGGCGGTCTTCGAAGGCCTGGCCGCCGACCGGGGCGCCATCGACCTGATGACCACCGCCATCCCGGCCGGCCCGACGCTGGCCGCCTTGCGCGAGCACAACCACGAGACGGTCGGCCTGCTCGTCCGCCGCGCCCAGGAGCAGGGCACGATGCGCCCCGACATCGTCGCCGAGGACCTCCTCTTCGCCCTCGCCGCCGTCGGCCGCTGCGTCCCCTCCTCCGCCGCCGTCGCCCCCGACTCCTGGCGCCGCCAGCTCGCCCTCCTCTTCGACGGCCTGCGCCCCGAGGCCGCCCGCCCACTCCCCGCACCCCCGCTGACGTTCCAACAGCTCGGCACGGTCCTGTCCGACCTCGGCTCGGGCCGCCCGAGGCCCCAGACGGGCTGACCCGACGGCCCGTGCCGACGCCGGCAACGGTTCGCACCTGCGGGCGCCTTCTCCGCGGATGCGGGAGCGGGCGCCGGTGAACGCCGTGCTGACCGTGGTTCCCCCGCTGCTCGCCAGGGAGTGGGCGACGCCATCAGCTCGCGGCACATACGAACGGAGCACACGGCTCCACGAGCGCCCTCACGCTACTCCGGCGGCCGGCTGTGCCGCTCCAGCGTCGCCTTGCTGGTGGACCGGTCCACCAGCCGCAGTTCCCATGGGCCGGTGTTCACATCGAAGTCTTTACCGAAGCCGACCCACTTCCCGGCCATGCGCCGACCGGTCGGCTCGACCAGGAGCTGAATGGCACCGTGGTAACGGGCCCCGTTGTAGTAGCCGTCTGCGGCCGTCTGCTCGACCCATGTACCCGTGACCACGTTGCGGTCAACGGTCAGGTCCAACGTGAGGGGGCTGTCCGGATTGCCACTCGCACCGGGCAGGCTCTGAGCGGTCAGCCGGTTTCCGTGCTGGACGATCACTACGTAGTGCTTGCCTTCGTACGAATCACCCCGGCTCGAAGAGAAGAACTCGTAGCGGCTGAGCCACACCCCCGAGAACGTCTCCTCAGCCGTCTGCGCGGCGGGCTGGACGCCCACTGCGGCAGAAGTGACATCACCCGCACCGGTCTCCATGTCATGCCCTCCCTTCCCATCTGTGTGCACCCGTGCCATCGGCACCGGCAGAGTGAACCCCAGGGCCTCGACCGGACGGCCGGTGACCCGTTCCAATGCCCTGGCGTACACGCCCCGAGGCGTCTTGCTCGTGCCGGACTCCCAACGCTGCACCAGACGCTTGGAAGCCTCGTTCGGCTCTCCCAGTTCCGCACCCGCCCGGCGGAGCGCCTTGGCAAAGTCGTCTTGGCTTAGGCGCAGGCCGATACGCACGGCCCGCAGCACACCATTCGGCACCGCAGCGGTCGTCGTCATGACGTCGAAGTTAGACCGAAGTGACTCTTAATGACACCCAATTGACGCCCTCGGGGCGTCAATAACACCCCTCTGAGTGACGCCCACGAGACGCCTGATGCGTCGTCGCGGTGATCCGCGTCGAGAGGCGAACATCTAGCTCACCAACGACAGACAGCGAGGGGTTCGCAATGACCGTGATGGGTGCAGAGGAGAAGGCGGGGACCGGACGTGTCTCCATGACCGTGCGTGTCTCCCGCGACTCGGGCCGCACCTGGGGCGCCCAGGTCGCCCACCCCAGTGCCCGGAGCGAAAAGCCAACCAGCCCGGCGGCGTCTGCCGCTTGGCCCCCGTGCGAGTGCCCCAGGCACCGCGTGTAAGGCCCCCACGTTCGCGCACCATCCGACCAGGAAGGCACAGACGTGACTATCACCCGCCGGCACCCGACCGAGACTCTCGGCCTCATCAGCGGCGACCTTCGGGCCCTCCTCATCAAGGACGTGCGCAAGGACTGGCCCGACCTCACCGACGAGATGGGTGAGCGCGGTGTGAACCAGATGGTGGCCTTCCTGGCCGCCGGCACGGTCTCCGACATCCCGCTGACGCCCTCGCTCCGCGTAGACCTGTTCTGGCACCGGTTCCTCCAGCGGACGGTTCCCTACATCGCGTTCTCCAGGTCCCTCGGCGTGGACTTCATCCACCACGTTCCCGACGACGGGGCCGGCCCCGGCCCCGAGGAGGGAAGGACGGCGATGGCGGCGACGACGGCCGCGATCAAAGCGGCCGGGTTCGAAGTCGACCCCGAGTTCTGGCCCGGAATGGAAGTGGCGGACTGCTCGCAGTGCCACGCTGGATGCACCGACAGCCCCGTGAACAAATAGCCCCGGGGGCCGGCCGCCCGGCCAGGACGCCGGGCGGCCGGCCCGTGGACGAGAACGGAACCGAAGTGTCCGACACCCGTAGCGCCGCCTGGGACGAGTACGCGCAGACCAAGCACCAACGGCGCACGACGAACGCCCGTGGCGAGTCCACGTGGTTCAACTGGACTCAGTACGCCGACCACGGCCCGGGGGCCGAAGTACTCGCCTTGAAGCCGGGTGAGATCGCGCTTGACCTCGGCTGCGGTGCCGGTGGGAACGCGGCCCACCTCGCCCGCCTCGGCGTGCGGGCTGTGGGCGTCGACCTCTCTCCAAGGCAACTCGCGAAGGCGCGGGACAGGTGGTCGGACGTCGAGGGGTTGGAGCTGCACCAGGGTGACGCGCTCGCTTACCTAGGAGATACCTGTACGGTCTTCGACGCGATCTACAGCGTCTTCGGTGCGGGCTGGTTTTCGGACCCCGGCCTGCTGCTGCCGATCATCCACGCGAACCTCAAGCCCGGCGGTGTGTTCGCCATGTCCCAGCGCCCCCCGGTCGAAGGGTGCTACGGCTGCCAGGCGTCGTACATCCCGCGCGGGCCCGACGAGGACCCTGCTGTCGTCAAGCGGTGGGACTACGAGGCGGATGTGTGGGCTCTGATCCTCCAGGAGCACGGATACGCGGACGTGTCCGCCTCCGTGATCGCCCCGCCCCCGGGCACCCGGCGCACGGGCACGTTGTTCATCCGGGGCTTCCGGGGCACCTGAGGGCAGGCATTCCGGGCGGTCAGCGACGAAACGTCCTCACGACGCTTTGACCGGCTGATGTAGGAGACTGCACCCACACGGTCCGGAGCGGGGGCCCGCCAGGGGCTCTCCCGATGAGAGGTGTCATGTGAGCGTCGTAAAGATCAACGTGCTGACCGTCCCCGCAGAGCAGCGGGAGACGCTCGAGAAGCGGTTCGCCGCGCGGGCCGGTTCCGTCGAGAACTCCGACGGCTTCGAGTGGTTCGAGCTGCTGCGGCCCGTCGAGGGGACGGACACCTACCTCGTCTACACGCGCTGGCGCAGCGAGGAGGACTTCCAGGCGTGGATGAACGGCTCGATGAAGGCCTCGCACGGTGGTGGCGAGGGTGGCGGGGACGGCGCCCCCAAGCAGAAGCCCGCCGCGTCCGGCTCCACGCTGTGGTCCTTCGAGGTCGTTCAGCAGGCGGCGCCGAAGAACGGCTGACCGCCGCGCACTCCGGCGGGGGCAGGACCGCCCGCTCCCGCCGGCGAATTCCCGGGCGTCACACGCGTCCCACGTGCGAGGATCCCGGCATGACCGATGCCGCGACCACCCGCCTGCCCTGGACCGTCGGCCCGGAGCCGGTCGGCTCCGCCGAGTCTGCCGTCCTGCTGCGTGAGTACCTCATCGATGTGGCCGACCGCTGGTACGAGTTGAACCACGACCGGTCCGCCACGCCCGAGGAGATCGACCGTCACCTCGCCGAGGACCCGAGCGACGACCTCACCCCGCCGCACGGCGTACTACTGGTCGGCCGGCACGGCGGCGAACAGGCGGGGTGCTTGGGGCTGCGGCGGCTGGACGCCCGTACGGCCGAGTTGCGGCGCATGTACATACGTCCCACGAAGCGCGGTCTCGGCGGCGCGGCCGTACTGCTCGGCGCCGCCGAGGAGGCGGCGCGCGCGTGGGGCGTGGAGCGTATCGTCCTGGACACCCGGATGGACCTGGTGGAGGCCCGGGCCCTGTACGCCCGGCACGGCTATCTGCCCATCCCGCGCTACAACGAGAGCCCGTACGCGGAGGTTTGGCTTGCCAAGGAACTGGCCTGACGCCTGACGCCTGACGCCTGTCCGGCGGATCAGCCACGGATGCCTCGGCCCCCGGACGGGCTGCTGAGCTCTGTCCTCAATCGCCGGACGGGCTTGATGTGGCTGAGCCCCAGCAGCCTGTCCGGCGATTGAGGACGCGCCCGCAGGGCGCCCGCCGCCGCAGGCGGCCAAGACGGCCCGCAGCCGACACGACAGCCCGCAACCGGCACGACAGCCCCCCGCCGAAAAACCCGCCGGCACAGGCCTACGCCGCTCCCCCGCCATACAGCGCCGCCCCCATAGGCGAGTCGTCCCCGACGACATGCGCGCGGACCGAGGCGAGGTAGTCGTCACGGCCGACGCGCCCGTCGCCGTCGGCGTCCAGCGCGTCGAAGGCCGCTTTGATGTTGTCGACCGGATTCCCCAGCGCCGTCCGCAGCGTCGTGAACTCCGGCAGGTCCAAGGCACCGTCCCCGTCCGCGTCGACGAGGTCGAACAGGGCGCCGAGCACGGGCTCGCAGACGGTGTCGAACGCCTCGGCGCCCGCCCATGCCGCGTACTCCTCGAAGGTCACCCCGCCGTCGCCGTCGGCGTCCATCGCCGCCCAGGCGCGCTCGCCGGCCGCGAGCGCGGTGACGACCAGGGGGTCGTCCGCCTCGCGGCCCGCGGCCAGCGTCACCCGCCGGGCCCGCGCGGCGTACTCGTCCTTCGAGACGACCCCGTCCCCGTCCGTGTCCAGCATGGCGAAGACGAGTCGCTTGGCGGCGATTTCGTTCATTGAGGCACCTTCGATCGGGTGGGGCCGACGGTGGGAGTCACGTTCCCGCTCGTGCTTCCCTACCCATTACGCCGGGTGACGAGTCCACGACGACGGCTCACGCTCGGTCACGCGGTGCACGTGACACGAACCCCGCGCACGGGGTGGTACGTGCGCGGCCGGCCCGCTGCGAGCGCGGGGGGCGGCGGAGGCGACCGGGGGGTAGGCAAGGGCCGGTAGCAGATCCGGACTCCCTGGAGGACGCATGGTCGGTGGGCGTGGTGCGGCGGTGGCGTTGAGTGCCCTGGCCCTGGTGGGCTCGTCGTTGGTGTGGGCTCCGGCGGGTCGGGCCGGCACGGGCGGGCACCAAGGCGACGCGGGCCGACACACGGAGACCGTCCTGTGCACGGGCACCGGCGAGAGTACCTACGATCCACCCCTGACCCTCACGCCACGCCCGGCACGCGTCTCGGTGGCCTCCCACTACACGTGCACCGTCGCGCCGGGCCGGGTCGTGCGGGCCACCAGCTCGCTCGAAGGGGTGTCGCCGTCGACGTCCTGCCTCACGCTGAGTGGCGCGCGCCTCTCGGAAACCGTCCACTACGCCGACGGGAAACAGTCCTCGATCACCTACGAGGACGGCACCACGGTCCGTCTCCTCGGCGTCCAGTTCGTCAGGCTGACGGGCCGGGTCACCGAAGGGCGCGGCAAGGGGCAGTCGGCGTGGCGGACGGTGCCCGCGCTGCCCCAGGGGCTGCCCACCGAGTGTCTGGGTGCCGGTCTGCGGGGAAGCGACGGACAGGTGCAGCTGGAGGTCCGCCCGTGACCCGGACCTCCGTGGGGATCCCCACCGAACCCATCGGCAGCCTGCCCCGGCCCGCCGAGCTGCTCGCGGCCATGGCCTCCCATGCCGACGGCCGGATCGGTGACGACGAACTCGCGGCCGCCCGGGACGCCGCCGTCCGCGACACCATCCGCCGCCTGGAGCAGACCGGCTCCCCGGTCGTCACCGACGGCGAGCAGTCCAAGCCCAGCTTCGCCACCTACCCCCTCGCCGGGCTGGAGCACTTGGCACCCGACGGCGCCGTCATCCCGTTCGCCGACGGGCACCAGCGGCAGCTGCCCCGTCTGACGGCCGGACCGCTGCGCTACGCCGTGCGCGCCGACAGCTATCTGCGGGCCGCGCTCCGGCACGCGAGCGTCCCCGTCAAACAGGCCGTCATCGCCCCCTCGGCGCTCAGCCTGCTCTACCCCCCGGACGGCATCGACGGCTACCCCCGCGAAGCGTTCCTCGACGATCTCACCGCCGAGGCCGAGGCCGACATCCGCGGCTGTCTGGAGGCCGGCGCGCACAGCGTCCAGCTCGACTTCACCGAGGCCCGCCTCGCGTTGAAGCTGGATCCGGGCGGTGGTCTGCTGGAGCAGTTCATCGCGCTCAACAACCGGGTCCTGGAGCGTTTCTCCGCCGCCGAGCGGGCCAGGATCGGCGTGCACACCTGCCCCGGCGGCGACCAGGACTCCACGCACAGCCTCGACGTGGACTACACCGCCCTGCTGCCCGGGCTGCTGCGGCTGAACGTGGGCGCTTTTTACGTCCAGTTGGCCAGTGAGCCGGATCCGGAGAAGGCCCTCGGCGTCCTCGCCGACCAGCTGCCCGGCCACGCCCGGGTGTTCATCGGCGTCACCGACCCGATCGACCCGCGCGTCGAGACTCCCGAGCAGGTCCGTGACCGGGTCCTGGCCGCCGCCCGCCATCTGCCCGTCGATCGCCTGGGCACGTGCGACGACTGCGGTTTCGCACCGTTCGCCGACGACACCTCCACCTCCCGCGACATCGCGTTCGCCAAGATCCGTGCCCGGGTCGAGGGCACCGCCCTGGCCTCCCGGGAGCTGCTCGGCTGACCGCGCCGGCAGCACGGCACACCGGCGCCGCCGTTCCCTACGACTTGCGCCGGTGGTCGCCCGTCTGGCCGTTGTGGGGCTGTTCGGCGTCGGAGCCGCAGAGTTCGCCGTTCAGTTCCCGCACGAGTTCCATGAGGTCGGTGGGACGGTTCGGCGACCACCAGTCGCCGAGCAGTTCCGCGAGGGATTCCTCGCGGGCCCGGAAGAGTTCGGCCGCGACGTCGCGGCCGCGTTCGGTGAGGACGAGCGGCAGCCCTTCGCGGACGGCCAGGCCGCGCACCTCCAGCTCCCGTGCGGCCTCGGTGATGACCCGTAGCGGCACGGGCACCCGCTCGGCGAGCATCGCGGGCTCGGCGGATCCGAAGCGATTGATGCGCAGCAGCATCCAGCTGGAGGCGGGGTGCAGTTCCAGCCCGGCCCGTTCGGTGATCTTCTCGTAGACCTTGCGGCGGCCTTCGCGGCTGCCCAGGACGGACAGCGCGCGGGCGCACTCGTCCCGCGAGGAGCGCTCGACGGGGTTGCTGGAGAGCACTTCGCTGGTGTCGGGGGCGGTGACGCTGCCGCGCAGCGGTTCCTCCTTGAGCAGCCAGGCGAGGACGAAGGCGACGGCCATGGCGGGCACCGCGTAGAGGAACACGTCGGTGATCGAGACGGAGTAGGCGTCGAGCACCCCCGACCGTTCGCCCGGCGGCAGTGCGGAGACGGCGCGCGGGTCGCCCTGGAGCCGTTCCGGGCTGACGCCGGCGGGCAGCTTCGTACCGGCGAGGGCGTCGACGATGCGCGGCCCGAGCTTGTTGGCGAAGATCGTGCCGAAGATGGAGACGCCGAAGGACGCGCCGATGGAACGGAAGAACGTGGCGCCGGAGGTGGCGACGCCGAGGTCCTGGTAGCCGACGGAGTTCTGCACGATGAGCACGAGCACCTGCATGACCAGGCCGAGCCCGAAGCCGAAGACGAAGAAGTAGGCGCTCATCTCGCCGACACCGCTGGCGGGGTCGAGCTGGTGCAGCAGGAGCAGCCCGAGGGCGGTCAGCCCGGTGCCGGCGATGGGGAAGGCTTTGTAGCGGCCGGTGCGGCTGACGATCTGGCCGGACGCGGTGGAGGAGATCAGCATGCCGGCCACCATCGGCAGCATGTGCACCCCGGACATGGTCGGGGAGACGCCCTGGACGACCTGGAGGAACGTCGGCAGGTAGGTCATGGAGCCGAACATCGCGAAGCCGATGACGAAACCGATGACCGAGCAGAGCGCGAAGGTGCGGATCGTGAAGAGCCGCAGCGGCAGGACGGGTTCGGCCGCGCGCCGTTCCACGAGCACGAAGGGTACGAGGAGCCCGACGCCCAGCACCCCGAGGCCGATGATCTGCCAGGACCCCCACGGGTAGCTCACCCCGCCGAGCGAGGTCATCAGCACCAGGCAGGTGGCCACGGCGGCGATGAGGAACGTGCCGAGGTAGTCGATGCGGTGCGGGGTGCGGCGGACGGGGATGTGCAGGACGGCGGCGATGACGAGCAGCGCGACGATGCCGATGGGCAGGTTGATGTAGAACACCCAGCGCCAGCTGAGGTGGTCCACGAACAAGCCGCCGAGCAGCGGCCCGAGCACGCTCGTACCGCCGAAGACGGCGCCGAACAGCCCCTGGTAGCGGCCGCGGTCGCGGGGCGGCACGATATCGCCGACGATCGCCATCGACAGCACGATCAGCCCGCCGCCGCCGAGCCCCTGCAGCGCCCGGAAACCGATGAGCTGCGGCATGTTCTGCGCGGCGCCGCACAGCGCGGAGCCGACGAGGAAGATGACGATGGCGATCTGGAAGAGCCTCTTGCGCCCGTACTGGTCCCCGAGCTTGCCCCACAGCGGGGTCGCGGCGGTGGAGGCGAGCAGATAGGCGGTGACGACCCAGGAGAGGTGTTCGAGACCGCCGAGGTCGCTGACGATGGTGGGCAGCGCGGTGGAGACGATCGTCTGGTCGAGCGCCGCCAGCAGCAGCCCCAGCAGCAGCGCGCCGATCGCGACCAGGACGGTGCGCGTGGACTGCCCCTCGCCGGGGACGTACGGCCCCTCCCCCGCCGGTGCGGCCTCCGGGGGGTGCTCGGCTCGGCCCGGGGTGTCCTCCGCCATGGGCGCTCCTCGGATGCGACGCGGTTCCGGCGGGCGGCGCCGGCTCGGTTCGGGTCCCGCGGGCGCTCGGCGCCACGCGTTCCTCCATCGTGATCCGGATCCGCGCGTCCGGCCCGCCGGGATAGGCCATTGGCAGCCCCGGGACCGCCGCGACCAGGGGCATTGGCGTTCCCGGTGCCCTTTTTGTATCGTGAAGAAACAAAGTGGCTCCGTCCGTATACCCTGACCGGCGGGCGGGGCCACTTGTCTTCTCCCGCGCCCTGGAGTCCGCCGATGCCGGCCAACACCCCCGCCCCGACCACGCTGACCGCCCGCGCCCTGCTTTTGGACATGGACGGCACGATCGTCAACTCCGACGCCGTCGTGGAGCGCTGCTGGCGCCGGTGGGCGGGTGAGCACGGCCTGGACGCGGACGCGGTGATGAAGGTCGTCCACGGCCGCCAGGGCTACGCGACGATGGCCGTCCTCCTCCCGGACCGCCCCATGGAGCAGAACCACGCGGACAACCGCCGCATGCTCGCGGCGGAGACCGCCGACCTCGACGGCGTCGTCCCCGTGCCCGGCGCCCCGGCCTTCATGGCCGCCCTCGCCGGTCTCCCGCACGCCCTCGTGACCTCGGCCGACCGCGGCCTGGCCGAGGCCCGCATGGGCGCGGCGGCCCTGCCGATGCCCGAGGTCCGCGTCACGGCGGAGAGCGTCGGCGCGAGCAAGCCGGACCCGGAGGGCTTCCTCAAGGGCGCCGCCGCCCTGGGCTTCGCCCCGGCCGACTGCGTGGTCTTCGAGGATTCCGAGGCGGGCATCACGGCGGGCAAGGCGGCCGGCATGCGCGTCGTGGGCGTCGGCCCGCGCGCCGCCGCGTACGCGCCGGACGCCCACGTCACGGACCTGCGGCAGGTCCGGGTCACGGCGGGGCCGGACGGCGGGATCGTGCTGACCGTCGGGTAAGAAGCTGCCACGGGTCTCGATCAGCGTTCGTCTTGATGACCGTTTGATGAGCGTTCCGCGAACTTGATCGAGTCTGGGGGTTTAAGGCGCCCTTCTGCTCGTAGCCTGGCCCCATGTCACTCGACCCGACCACCGGCCAGCTGTCACCCGAGGAGATAAACGACACCATCCGCGCCTTCCTGGCCACGCGCCGGGGCCTGCTGACCAGGTCGGAGCGGAGGATGTACGAACGTCTCCTCGCGGCGTGGCACGCGGCGGCACGCCGCGACCGGTGCGGCGCGGGGGTGTGACGGCGGCGGCTCGCTTGACCTCGACCAAGGTTGAGGGCACATGCTCCTCCGCATGACCGACGAGACGCCGTACACCGACATCCGGGCCCTGCTCCAGCGCGCCGAGATCACGGACCTGTTCGACCGCTACCTACGGTCCCTCGACGACCGGAAGTTCGACGCGTCGTGGGCCGCGTCGTTCTTCACCGAGGACGCCACCACCACGACCCCCGCCGGGTCGGTGCGGGGGCGGAACGCCGTCCTCGAGAACGTGCGCACCGCGATGCGGCTCTTCGACCGCACCGTGCACTTCGGTTCCAACTACGTCATCGAGGTGGATGGTGACCGCGCGAGCCTGCGCGGCAACCAGCTCAGCACCCATGTGCTCGCCGGTGACGGCGGCCTGTTCCTCTCCGGCGGCCGCACGGACAACGACCTGGTGTGGACCGTGGACGGCTGGCGGCTGCGACGCGCCGACCTGCACATCGTCTGGACGCAGGGCAACCCGCCGGTGCTGCCGCCGGAGCTGAGGCGGGGCTGAGGCCGCGCCGGCGCGTCACCCGTCCGGGGCGAGCGAAGGTGCGAAGGCGCCGGACCTCGCGTGTAGTGGGCAGGGACCCCTGCCCCGTACGGAATGAGCCGTCATGTCCGTGAGCACCCGGAACAGCGACATCGTCCAGCACGACGCCGACGCCCCGCCCCGGCCGGTCAGGATCCTGCCGATGGGCGACTCGATCACCGAGGGCTGGGGAACGGCGACCTGGGTCGGCTACCGGGAGGATCTGTTCAAGGCACTGCACCGGCTCGGCCACGACATCGACTTCGTCGGCTCCCGCAAGGACCTGGTCCAGCCGGACGGGGACCCCGACCACTTCGGCACGTCCGGCATCCGCATCGAGGCGATCAACGCGCAGGTGCCACAACAGCTTCCGCCCGCCGCCCCCGACTGGGTCCTGCTGCACATCGGCACCAACAACATGTACGACGCCTTCTCGGCGGCCCAGGCGCCGGGGCAGCTGCGGGAGTTGGTCGACAACATCCTGCGCGTCTGCCCGGACACGCGGATCCTGCTGGCCGCCATCATCCCCTCGAAGAATCCCGTCTACCAGGCGAACATCGACGCCTACAACCGGGAAGTGCGAGCCGTGGCGGAGGAGCGGGCCGGGCGGGTGCACTTCGTCGACATGGCACACGTCCTGCGCGCCGCGGACGACCTGGGCGACGACGTGCACCCCAACCTCACCGGTTACGGCAAGATGAGCGCTGCCTGGAGGAACGCCCTCCACCCCCTGCTGCCCGCTCCCCAAGGCGGCCCCGTCCTCACCGACAACCCCCACTTCCAGACGCAGTTCCTCGTCTCCGGCGGCAACCAGTTCAACCAGGGGAACCTTCCCACCTACTTCCCGAGCTGGCGCAATGAGGGCATCAACGCCTACGGCGCGGACCTCGCCGGAACGGGCAACGGGTCGAACGCCGTCGGCATGCTCAAGGCCGGTGCCTACCGGGGCATCTCCACCACGCTGGTGACGCGGCCCGGGACCGGGGTACGCGTCACTTTCCGCGCGAAGGCGAACGAGCTGGGTGCGGCGTACGGATGCGTGACGCCGGGCGCCGCCGGGCGCCGGTTCACGACCGGCATCGACGGCTTGCCGCCGGTCACCGTCACGGTCCCCGACGGCGGTGACTGGCAGACCTTCCACTTCGACTGCGTTCCCACCACGAACCTGAGCGTCCTGCGGTTCACCCCCGACGGCCAGGACGGCTGCGGCCCCCTGCTCACCGACGTCGTCGCCCGCGAAGTGTCCGCCTGAACCGGCCCATTGGGCGCGCGGCACCGCCCCTTCGGGGGCACCGGCCGCCTCACGACGTCCCGTCGACGCGCTCCAGGAAGGTCACCTCGGTCCGGGAGACGAACTCCTCGCGCGCTGCGAGGAAGTGCTTGACGTGCGGCTGCTGTTCGTGTGCGTCGAACGCGGCACGGTTCGCGTACAGCTCGTAGAAGATCCGCACGTCCGGCTCGTTCGGGACGCGGTGGTTCACGTACACGACGGTGCCCGGCTCATGCCGCCGGATCCCTTCCAACGTCCGGAAGACCAGCCCGTCGAAGGCTTCCGCCGCGTCGGCGTCGCGCAGCGTGAAGCGCACGACGAGCCCGAAGCCGGGGGTCATGGGCATCCTCCTGGGTCGGGCCAAGAATCCCAGATCCCGGCGGGCAGCGCGGGGCGTTCCCCGATTCCGGATGAGACGGTCACCGACTCGTCTTCACCCCACCGGCATCAATCGATGGCCGTCATGGATCCGCACATGCGGAGCGTCGGGACTCAGTGCGTCCAGGATCCGCACGGCGTACGCCTCGCTCATCGCCGCACGCACCTGATCCGGGGACAGCCAGGAGACAGCCACGGACTCATCGGAGGTCCGCTCCGTGCCGCCCAAGGGGGCGCAGCGGAAGACCAGGGCCACGATCCCGCGCGTCATGTTCTTGTAGACACCCGTCAACCGCTCCACCTCGACCTCGATACCGGTCTCCTCCAGCACCTCCCGGCGGGCTCCCTCCTCGGGCGCCTCATCGATCTCCAGCACCCCGCCCGGCAGCTCCCACCGCCCGTTGTCACTGCGCCTGATCGCGAGGACCCGCCCGTCCTCGCGCACGACGGCGCCCGCCACCGAGACCGAGTGGAGTGGCGTGGGCCTGCGAGACTGGGCAGCCGTACTCATACGGATGAGCATAGGAGGGCGGGGGTTCATGGGCAGCGAGGCCTCACGAGACTCGGGCAAACCACGCTATCTGCAGATCGCGGATGACCTGGCCGCGCAGATCCGCGCGGGCTCCTTGGAGCCCGGCACCCAGGTGCCCAGTGAGTCCGACGTCATGGGGCGCTACGGAGTGTCGCAGGGGACCGTGCGTAAGGCGATCGCCGAACTGCGCACGGCGGGACTGGTGGAGACCCACCATGGGCGCGGCTCCTACGTGAAGAGCCTTCCGCCTGTCCGCAGGATGTCCTCGGACCGGTTCCGCCGGTCTCACCGGAAGGCGGGCAAGGCCGCGTACCTGGCGGAAGCGGAGCAGGCGGGCCACACCCCGGAAGTACACGTGTTGTACGTGGGGCCGACGGAAGCACCGGCCGAGATCGCCGAACGCCTGGACGTGCCCGTCGGAGAGCGGGTACTCGCACGGCGTCGACGCTACTTCGTCGACGGCACACCCACCGAGGAAGCCACGTCCTACCTCCCCTGGTCCGTGGCGAAGAACATCGCGGAACTGTTCGATGAGAACCCGGGCGGAGGCGGCATCTACGCTCGCCTCGAAGAACATGGTCACTCCCTCGCTGAATACGTCGAAACCGTTCGCGCTCGCCTGGCCACCAAGCAGGAAGCATCGGCCCTTCGGCTCAGCCCTGGAGCCCCGGTGATCCATCTCGTCCGGGAGGCATTGACCAGCGACGGCAAGGCGGTTGAGGTCTGCGACACCGTGATGGCCGCAGACCGATTCGTCCTCGAGTACAGGATTCCCGCGCTCGACTGAACTGGGGGCAGGCGGGGACGGGTTGACTCACGCATAGGAGTTGCGCCACCCTCAGCACATGCACTCATGTACATGAGTGCATGTGCTGCTCTCCTCCGCAGTGCCTGGATCAGGAGGCTCGATGCACAACGAAGCCGATCCCGCCCCCGGCGGGGCTCAACTCCCAGCCCGGCAGAGTTCTCCCCCGGTGCCCTGCAACCAGTGCGCCGTGATCAAGTCGGACCACTACGCGGCCGCCCGCCAGGGGAATACCTACATGGCAGAAGTGACGACCGTGGCGATGGGGCGACACCTCCGGGCGGAGCATTCGTGACTGCCGTTCCGACCGCCGTCGAAGCCACCGCACTGCTGGCGATCCTGGGCTACTTCACCCACCTCCTACTCAGACGACCGTCCCGGCTGGCAGACCCAACCGTCGCCCGGTCGTACGAAACCGAGAGGCCCGGCCCACCGGCCAAGCCAACCCGGGTACCGACGAGCGACGGAGCGCACGAGTCCAGGCCGCCATGCCCCAGGTGCCCGCATCCCGAGGAAGCCTGGGTAACGGCAGACGGGGTGATGACCTGCTCCGACTGCGGGACGCGCCGTATCGTCGATTTCCGGGCGCTCGGGCCCGCGCTCGAACCGCCGGAGAGAGCAGCGCCCTACGGGCCTACCGTCACAAGCATCGGTCTTCTGAGCGGCAGTCCCGGCGGTCGGCAGGCCGCCTCCAGCAACAGGCACCGGTCCCGCGAGGCCCTGCTCAGGAAGGTGCGGGAAGCCAACAGGCGGAGCGGTGAGGCGCTGTGAAGCGCCGCCACCGCGTGGCGGGGAGGCCCCGGTTCCGGGCGGTGGTGGGGGCCTTCCCCGGGGGCCGGGCGGGGCTCAGCCCGCGACGGCCTCGTACAGGCTGAACCCCGCCAGCGCCAGCATCAGCACCGCCGCGATCCGTGTGATCAAAGCCAGCGGCACCCGCTTCATGAGGGTGCGGCCGCCCACGATGCCCAGGCCCGCCACCGACCACAGGGCCAGGACCGCGCCCACGCCCACCGAGACGGGGTCGTCGTAGCGGGCGGCGAGGTTCGCGGTCATGATCTGGGTCAGGTCGCCGAACTCCGCGACCAGGATCAGCATGAAGCCCGCGCCGGAGACCTTCCAGAAGGACTGGTCGGCGGGCTTCTTGATCTCTTCCTCGTCGTCGTCCTTCTTCAGCAGCAGCATCGCCGCGCCCGCGAGGAAGAGCAGGCCGACGACCGCCTGGACGAGGCGGTGCGGCAGGAGGGTCAGGACGCTGCCCGCGGCGATGGCCAGGGCCACGTGGACGGCGAAGGCCGCGGCGACGCCGACGAAGACGTAGCCGGCGCGGTAGCGGGTGCCGAGCATCAGGCCGGCGAGGGCGGTCTTGTCCGGCAGTTCGGCCAGGAAGACGACCCCGAAGACCAGGGCGGCGACGGTGAAGCTGAACACAGGGTTTCCTCTGTCGGTGGGGGCTGCGCGCACCGAGTGACGGGGCCTGCGTGGAGGTCAGGGGTCGCTTCGGCACGGCAGCGTCGTGGACACTGCGGCCGAAGGTCTCGCTGGCGGGTGAAGAACATCCGCCTCCGGGCGCCGGCTGAGCGAACTCAGCAGTATGTCGACGGTCCGGCGAAGAGCTACTCCCCTTCTGCTCCCTTCAGGGTACAGGCACCCCGGCGCGGCCTCCTGGCCGAGCCCGCACGCAAGCCCGCACGCGAGCCCGGGTGCGGGCCCCCGCGAGGCCCCCCACGCGCATCACCGCGCGCGGCGCCGAGCGCGTCCCCGCCCGCGTCCCGGTGCAGGAGCCCCCTGGCGATCAGCTCCAGGGTGACCGCCACCGCCACCGCCTGCACCGCCATCAGCGCGACCAGCACGAACATCTGCACCGCCCCCGCCAGCAGCGGTGAGGCGCCGCCCAGCAGCATGCCCACGAAGGCGCCCGGCAGGGTGACGAGGCCCACGGTCCGGGTCTGGTCCATGCCCGGCAGCAGGGCGTCCGAGGCGGCCGGGCGGGCGATCTCCAGCCGGGCCTCGCGGTCGAGGAAGCCGAGGGCCATGGCCGCCTCCACCTCGCCGTGCCGGGTGCGCAGCTCGTCCAGCGCGCGCCGTCCGGCGAGGACCGTCGCGGTCAGACCGCCGCCGATGAGGATGCCGGTGACCGGGATCAGCGCGATGCCCCGGTACGGCACGAGGCCGGTCAGCAGCAGCACGGTGACCACCGGCAGTACCGCGGCCCCGATCGGCACGGCCGCCCACCACCACGTGCCGTTGTCCGTGACGCGGCGCCCGGCCGTCCGTACCGCGACGGCGAACATCAGCAGCAGGAAGCACAGCAGCAGCGGGGCCGCCCGGACCACCCAGCCGATCAGCGCGGAGACCACCGCCAGCTGCGCGGCCGCGCGCAGCCCCGCGACGGCGATCTGGCGGGCGTAGCCACGGCCCCGGTCGCCGGTGAGACGGGCGAGCGCGGCGACGGTGACCGCGGCGGCGAGCAGGGCGGCGAGCACCACCCCGAGGGCGGTGTCGACGGGCAGCAGGACTTCGGCGGCGACTGCGACGGCGGGCACGCGGCCACCCTACGGGCGGCGGACATCCCCGCCGGGGCGCACTGGCGGCGGGCGTGTCAACCACAGCTTCCCGGAAGGCGGGTGGCGGCGTGTCAGCCCACCACCGTCACACCGGACGCGCGGCCCGCCGAGTGGTGGATCACGCTCCTTCCCTCTTGCTTTGACATGGCCGCGTCGCCACGCTGTTACCCGGCGACCACCCCCCGGCAATGTCTCGCCGCGATCCTGGCCGCGCTCCGACGGCCGACAACCCCCCACTCCAAAGGGAGTTCCCATGTCCGGTATACGCGTCACCTCTGCTCCGCGCGGCGTCTACGCGCGTCGTGCGGCCGTCGGCGGCGGCCTCGCCGCCCTGGTCGGTGCGATCGTCCTGAGCGGCCCGGCCGCCCACGCCGCGCCGCCCGCCCCGGTGGACGCCGCGACCGCCCGTACGTACCTGGGCGAGCTGACGGTCAAGAGCGAGGGCTCGATGGACGGCTACAGCCGCAGCAAGTTCCCGCACTGGAGCAGCCAGGGCGGTACCTGCAACACCCGCGAGGTCGTCCTCAAGCGCGACGGCGAGGACGTGCAGCAGGACGACAAGTGCGCCGCCGTCCAGGGGCGCTGGTTCTCGCCGTACGACGGCGCCACCTGGGAGGACGCCCAGGACATCGACATCGACCACCTCGTGCCGCTGGCGCAGGCGTGGCGTTCGGGCGCCAACACCTGGACCACCGCGCAGCGGCAGGCGTTCGCCAACGACCTGACCCACTCGCAGCTGATCGCCGTCACCGACCGGGTGAACCAGGCGAAGGGCGACAAGGACCCGGCGCAGTGGATGCCGCCGCTGGCGTCCTACGCCTGTACGTACACGCAGATGTGGGTCACGGTGAAGCACCACTACAAGCTGACCGTCGACCCCGCCGAGAAGAACAAGCTGACGGCCGTCCTCAACGGCTGCTGAACCTCGGGCACTTCACCCGGAACGGGAAACTCCGCGCTCCCCTTCCTCGTTTCGTACCGTACGGGATGACGGAGGGGAGACCGGCATGACGGCAGTGCTGCGGCTGGGTCCGCTGCTGCGGTACGTCGACTGGGAGAGCGGTACGAGCGCCACGGTGTGGGTCGAGAGCGACAGGCCCTGCGAGGCGGAGGTCCGCTGTGCCGACGGCGCGGGCGGCGCGGCGCGCACCTGGCAGGTGGCCGGTCACCATTACGCCCTGGTGCCGGTCACGGGTCTCACCCCGGGGAGCGAGACGGCGTACGGGGTGTTCCTCGACGGTGAGCCGGTGTGGCCGCTCGCCGGGTCGCGCTTCCCCCGGAGCACGATCCGTACGCCCGCGATCGGTGCCGACGGCGCCGCCGACGACACCGTGCGGGTCACCTTCGGGTCCTGCCGGTGGGCGGCGCCGCCGCCGGAGGAGGAGGGGATCGGGGCGCGGGCCCGGCTGAAACGCCTCGGCCCGCTCGGGCCGGACGCGCTCGACACCCTGGCGAGCGACATGGCGCGCGAGGCGGCCGACGGCGACGCCGGCCACCGGCCCGACGTCCTCGTGCTGCTCGGTGACCAGGTGTACGCGGACAAGACCTCCGAGGCCACCCGCCGCTGGATCGCCGAGCGCCGCCCGCTCACCGAGCCGCCGGGGCACCAGGTCGCGGACTACGAGGAGTACACCCGGCTCTACGACGAGTCCTGGCGCGACCCGGAGGTCCGCTGGCTGCTCTCCACCGTCCCCAGCCTGATGATCTTCGACGATCACGACGTCATCGACGACTGGAACATCAGCGAGACGTGGCGGACCCGGATGCGCGCGACACCGTGGTGGCGGGAGCGGGCGGTCAGCGGTCTGATGTCGTACTGGGTGTACCAGCACCTGGGCAATCTCTCCCCCGCCGACCTCGCCCGCGACGAGCTGCACAAGGCGGTCACCTCGGGTCCGGACGGGACGGAGGCACTGCGGGAGTTCGCCGCCCGCGCCGACGACGACCCGGCCGGGACGCGCTGGAGCTACCGCCGTGACTTCGGCCGCGTGCGGCTGGTGATGGTCGACACCCGTACCTCCCGCGTCCTCGGGGAGGACGCCCGGGCGATGCTCGCCCCGGCCGAGGCGGACTGGCTGCGCGGCGAGGTGCTGGCCGGTGCCGGCTCCTGCGACCACCTCCTCATCGGTACGTCACTGCCCTGGCTGCTGCCACCGGCGGTGCACGACGCGGAGGTGTGGAACGCCGCCCTGTGCGCCGGAGGGCGCGGGCCGAGGTGGGCGCGCGTGGCCGAAACCATGCGCCAGCGGGCGGATCTGGAGCACTGGGCGGCGTTCCCCGCGTCGTTCACCGAGCTGGCCGGTCTGATCACGGCGGCGGGCAGCGGGCCGGGCGCACCGGCGACGATCAGTGTGCTGGCCGGTGACGTCCACCACGCGTACGTCGCCGAGCCCACCCTGCCGGACACCGTGCGGAGCCGCGTCCTCCAGCTCACCTGTTCCCCGGTGCACAACAGCATCCACAGCGCCGTGCGGCTCGGTTTCCGTTTCGGCTGGAGCCGGCCGGGGCGTTGGCTGGGGCGGGCGCTGAGGCGGCACGGGCGGGTGGGGCGTCCGGCGTTCACCTGGGACCGGGTCGGCGGCGGCCCCTGGTTCGGCAACCAGCTGATGACGCTGACCCTGCGCGGCCGCGCGGCCCGACTCCGGCTCGACCAGGCGCGCACGGAGGCGGACGACTCCGGCAAGCGGCTGTACGCGGTGCTGGACATGGAGGTGGATACGAAGGCGCGTACGGACGGGCGCGAGAGCGGGCGTGAGGCCGCGCATACCAGGACTCGCGTGCGAACGAAATAAGAAACTTGAACTTGCAAGTATCGTTAGGGGTACCTAACCTGGAGCCCTCGTCGTTTCCCGTCCCCGTCACGAGGAGCCCCACCCATGCCCCCCACGTCTTCGGCCTCGGCGCTCACCGCCCGGCTCGACGCCGCCCGCCCCTACGTCCTGGCCGCCTTCCGCGTGGTGGTCGGCCTGCTCTTCGCCTGCCACGGCGCCGCGTCCCTCTTCGGCGTCCTCGGTGGCGCGGTCGGCGGCGGCACCATCTCCGCCGGCACCTGGCCCGGCTGGTACGCCGCGGTCATCCAGCTCGTCGGGGGCGGTCTGGTGCTGCTCGGCCTCGGCACCCGCAGCGCGGCCTTCATAGCCTCCGGCTCCATGGCCTACGCCTACTTCGACATGCACCAGAGCGGCGGCCTGTGGCCGATCCAGAACGGCGGCGAGGCCTCGGCGATGTTCTGCTGGGCCTTCTTCCTGCTCGTCTTCACCGGTCCCGGCGCCTTCGCGCTGGACCGTCTCTTCTCCCGCTCCCGTGGTGCGGACGCCCCGGCGTCCGGCGCGCGGCGCACCCCCAGCGCGGTCTGACGGCCCGAGCGGCCGCGACGCCGCCCGCGCGGCCGTCGGCAGGACGTCGACAAGACGTCATCAGGACGTCAAACAGGAGGGGTCCGGCACCGCCGGGCCCCTCCTGGCGCATGACCGGGCCCCCTTTTGTCCCTCCCGGGTGCGTGATGCGTACAACATCACAGCCCCCGATTCCACGCCCCAGGCGCCCCAGGCGTACGCTGTACGGTTGTGAAGGCCGCCCCTGCCGCTCCCCTGCGACGTCGCGGCGGGGGACCGTACCGGGAGATCAGGACGTGCTGGAGCAGCTGGGGGCGTTGGCCACCACGCCATGGATTTATGTGATTGTCGGCTTGTCCGTTCTCCTCGACGTTTTCCTGCCGGTGCTGCCGAGCGGGGTCCTGGTGATCACCGCCGCCACCGCCGCCGCGGGCACCGCCGCCGACGCGGCCGCCGACGCCGCCCGGGGCCACGCGGGATTCACCCACATGTTCGCCCTGGTGATGTGTGCCGCGACCGCGTCCGTGCTCGGTGACCTGTTCGCCTACCGTCTCGCCTGGCGGGGCGGCGACCGTTTCGACCGCGCCATGTCCCGCTCCCGCCGGCTGACCGCGGCCCAGGCCAAGCTGGGCACGGCGCTGCTGCGCGGCGGCGGCCCGCTCGTCGTCCTGGCCCGGTTCGCGCCCGCAGGACGCTCCGTGGTGAGCCTCGGCGCCGGGGTGATGCACCGCAGGGTCGCCGAGTTCCTGCCCTGGTCCGCGCTGGCGGGGCTGACCTGGGCGGCGTACAGCGTGAGCCTCGGCTACTTCGGCGGCCAGTGGCTGGGCGCGTCCTGGCTGGGCACGGCCGTCTCGGTCTTCGCGCTCTTCGCCGCCGGCTCGGGTGCGGCGTTCCTCATGAGCCGCCCGGAGCCCGCCGAGGCACCGGCCGCGCCGTAGCCGTGGGCCTCGGCTCCGCCTCTTTCGTCGCCTCCTACACGCCGGCCGTACGAAGTGGGTCCGGACGCGGTAGGGCGGGGATACCGAAGCCGAGCGACCGGGCCCCCGCAAGAGCGCCGGTGGGCGGTACAGGAGATTCCGTACGCCGGTGGGACAGGGGGCGCGCGGCAGCCCACAGCGGCCCACGAGGGCGGTACGGGGTCAGGCCGCCCGGCTCGCCCCGCGGGCGGCTTCCTCGCGCGGGGGCCCACACGGACGCGGAGGCGGGAGTTACCCGCCGGGCGGGATGTCCCGCTCGGCGGCTCCCACCTCCGGATAGGTGAACCGCGGCACCACAGGTGCGGTCAGAGCTTGGTCAGCTTGGTGAAGGGCCCCGGAATCCGCTCCTGGCGTGAGGCGAAGTCGACGAGCACGGCGATGCCGTCCTCGACGCCGATGACCCGTCCGAGACCGTACCGGTCGTGTGTGACGCGGTCCCCTACGGCGAAATGCTCGACCGGAAGCGTCACGGGCGGGGTGTTGAAGGGGCTGGTGGGCAAGTAACGTCGGGTCGCTCTTGGCTTCGTCATCAGCCTCAGTATGCGCCCTCGACGGGCCGGGGGTGGCTGGCACGGGACGGCGGCCCGGTTCCGGGAAGGAGCCGGGCCGCCGTCGTCGTGCGTCACGGGATCGTCCGCAAGATCACCCAGAGGCGGTTGGCGATCTTGCCCAGAGGCCGTGGGCGGTCCCCGCCGGATCGGCGGGAGACCACTTGGGAGCCCCTTTCGGGGCCGGGCGGACGCCCCCGCGGGCGTCCCGCGGGCCGCGCGCGCGACCCGGTGGAACGGTGCGCGGTCAGTGCGCCTTGGTGAAGGCGTCCTTGTCGAACGCGGTCAGGCCGTTGGCCCACAGCGAGTTGACCCGGCTGCGCTCGGCGCTGTTGGGGTTGGGGTTCCGGCAGGACGGGCCGGGGCCGCCACCGGACATCAGCTCACTGCACGGACCGGAGTAGTGGTCCGGCAGACCGAGGACGTGCCCGGTCTCGTGGGCGGTGACGCGGGTGGAGTCGTACTGCTGGTTCTGCCGGTAGTCGAGGAGGATGTAGCCGCGCCCGTGACCGTCGGTGCTCGCGTAGGAGCCACGGGAGTCGTTGCCCTCGTAGTACTTGAAGTCCGCGTTGCTGCCCGCACGCAGCTGGACGTTGCTCACGGAGCTGTTCCAGATCCGCGCGCTGGCGGCTATCTGGGCGGCGAAGCTGGGGGCTCTGCTGGCGTCGTAGACGACGGTGACGCCGCGCAGGCCCGGCTTCGCGGCCTGCTTCGCCTTCGCGGACTTCATCACGGCCTCGAAGAAGGCCTTGTTGTTGGCCTCCTCGGCCGCCGAGCCGACGTACGAGGACTGCGTGTACTGCCGGTCGGTGTGGGCCGTCGCCGCCGAGGCGGGCACGGCCGTCATGCTCGCGGCCAGTCCGAGGCCGAGTGCTGCCGAGAGCACCATGGTGGAGCGGTTCATGTGGGGGACTCCATTCGTTCCGAGAACCGTCGGCCGCACGGGGTGGACAGGCGGCCGGGGTTCACCGGGTGAACTCTGTGGTCCCGGAGAGTCTCTGACGAGATATCAATGGTGCGGATGATGCCAAGTGGCCATAGCACCGAGTAATCACCTACCCTGCCCGCCGCTGTGTCTGGTGTGACGCACGAGGCGCGGTTATGCTCCCCCCGTGGAGCTTGAGGTCAGGCACCTCCGTGCGCTTTTGGCCATAGCCGACGCGGGAAGTGTGCGTAAAGCGGCGTTACAGCTGGGCATGACCCAGCCCTCCCTCACCACTCAGCTCCGCCGGATCGAAGGGGCCATCGGCGGCCTCCTCTTCACCCGCGGCCAGACGGGGAGCCGGCCGACACCGCTGGGTCACTCCGTGCTGTCCCGGGCGCGGCCCATCGTGGCCGAGATGACCGCGCTGGTGACGGCCGCGCGGGACGCGGCGGCGGGCGCGGGCGGGCTGCGCCTGCGGATCGGCAGCATCGGCAGCCGTGCCGTGACGGGCTGGCTGAGCCGCGTCCACGCACGCCTGCCCGACACGGACACCACGATCCATATAGAGGTGTCGGCGGACACCCTGCTGCAACTGCTCGCGACGAACCAGCTCGACATCGCCCTGATCCACGAATTCGACGGCTTCCCGCTGACCATGCCGGCCGGGGTGGAGCGACGCGTGCTCGTCGCGCGCGAGCCGAGGTTCGTCGCCCTGGCCGCGGGGCACCCGGCGGCGGACCGGCCGGCCGTGCGACTGGCGGACCTCGCCGACGAGCCGTGGATCGTGGACCCCACGGCCGACGACGAATGTGCCGCGCTGCGCGGCGCGTTCACCGCGGCGGGGCTCGACCCCCGTCTCGTGCACGTCCGCGACAGCACCACCGCCGCCGAACTCGTCGCCTCCGGCGAGGCCGTACGCCCCTGCCAGCCCACCGCCGACCCGGCGCCCGGCACGGTGCTGCGCCCTCTGCACGGCGACCCCCTGGCCGCCCGGCTGTTCCTCGCGTCGAGACCCTGCTCGCTGCCCCCGGCCGAACTCGACGCCCTGTTCTGCGACCTCCAGGACGCCTACGAGCAGCTGATCCGGGCCAACCCCGCCTACCGCGCCTGGCTCCACCGCCACACCAGCCCGCTGCTCCGGGTACCGGACCGGCCGGATCCGTCAGGCATCTCCGGCCGGCCCCCGCGCACGGAACCGCCCGCGGCCTGAATCCGCACCCCCTGCCGCCCGGCCGCCCGTGCCGGACGCTTGCGTACCCGGCCTTGGGGGGTGAAAGACTGCCGGAATGAGGGGACCGGAACAGGGACGGCGCACGGCCCGACCACACAGCCAGGACGAACGCGACGCCATCACGGTGGAGATCGGTTATGCCGTGGCCAGCGGCTGCGCGGTGGCCGCGCTGCTGTTCTTCGCGGTGGCGAGCCCCGCCCTGTTCCTCGACCTGGGCGGCGAGGTGGAGTCGGCGGTGTACACCTGCGCGGCCTTCCTCGCGGCCGCCGGTTTCATACTGCGGGCCGTGACCCTGCTGGTCAGGCTGCGCCGGGCGCAGCGCGGCCCCGCCGACCCGCGCTGAGGGCGCGGCCGGGAGCCATGCGGATTCGCCCACCCCCCGACGGCCACGTCCGGCTCGTCCGCTGCGTCTGCAACCCGGCTACGGCGCATAAGGATCCGACCGGTCGGCCGTTCCGGCCCGGGCGGGGCTGAAGCAGGTTCGATGGCGTAGGTCTGCGCGAGGTTGTGGGTATGGCTGGGCACCTTGGTCGCGGGCCCATTGCGCGCCGTCCAGCGGCCGTTGACGGGAACACCGAGCGCCGGCGGCGGAGCCTCCTCGCGCGGTGGGCGCTGCGCGAGGGTCATCGCCCTGCGCATCAGCAAGGCGAACCGGCAGAGGGCTCAGCCTTCCGGATACGGGCGGGGCGACGGTGGGATCCGATCAGGCAAGAGGCCCCCGGTCCGAGTGGACCGAGGGCCTGATACAGGCTCTCACCTGCTATTTCATCTGTGGGCACAGACGGATTTGAACCGCCGACATCTGCTTTGTAAGAGCAGCGCTCTACCACTGAGCTATGCGCCCCGAACGAGGTGACAGCCTACATGGCCCGGCCCGTATCCCCGCAAACCCGCTTCGGGGTGGGGTTAACCCCACCCCGAAGCGGCCGGGGGGCTACATGCCGTCCACCGGCCGGTGGTCCATAGAGTCGGGGGCACCCGCAGTCCCGATGCCGAACCCACGGAGTCCCACGTGCTTCCCCGCTCCCGTACCCGCGCCGCCCTCCGTCTGTCCTTCGCCGTCACAGCGGTGCTGACCGCCGGGGTCACGCTGACCGGGTGCGGCGGGGCGCGGGCCGAGGACGCCGAGCCGGAGCGGCGGACGTTCTCGCTCCAGGGGCGGGAGCTGACCGTGGACGCGGACAATTCCGAGCTCGAGCTGGTGACCGTCGACGCGAAGACCAAGGACCTCAAGGTCACCCGGTGGTTCGAAGGGTGGACCGTGGGTGGGGAGTCGAAGGCGACCTGGGAGATGAAGGGCGGCACGCTCAAGCTGCGGGAGCACTGCGACGGGCTGATGAACGACTGCGCGTCGAAGCACCGTATCGAGGTGCCGCGCGGGGTGAAGGTCACCGTGCTGGACCACAACGGCGAAGTGCGGGCGCGCGGCTTCGACACCGACCTCGAGATCCACACCGACAACGGGAAGATCGACATCGCGGACTCCAAGGGGAACCTCGACCTGTCGTCCTCCAACGGCGAGGTCGTCGCCGACCGCGTCGCGCCCTCGCGGGTGAAGGCGACCTCCTCCAACGGCCGGATCCGTCTCGCACTGACCCGTGTCCCGGACCGGGTGGAGGTCTCCAGCGACAACGGCTCGACGAAGGTCGAGCTGCCCCGCGCCACGTACGACGTCAGCGCGGAGAGCCAGAACGGCAAGGTCGACGTGGACGTCCATCGGGACAGCGCCAGCCACCGCAAGGTGACCGTGCGCACCCAGAACGGCGAAGTCACGGTGCGAACCGCGAACTAACCGCCCTGTGTGTTCGTCCTTAACGGGTGGGAGAATGGCATCCGGGCCTGGGGCGATCCATCGGGAGAGGGCAAGTGACGGCGACCTTCGCGCAGTCCGTACGACCGGCACGCCGCCGTTTCAACGCGGTGGCGGCCGTGGCCCGGGAGACCGTCGCCCTCGCCCTGCTGCCGCTCCCCCTGCTGGTCGCCATGGCGCCCGCCGCCTTCGCCGGCGGGGGCACGCGCCGCTGGGGCTGGGGCCGTGGCGAGGAGCAGCGGGCGGACGCGCAGGCGGCGAAGGACGCGGCCGCCGCCGCGTTCTACGAGCTGGACACCGCGCAGCGCGAGCTGCGGATCTCCATCGAGACGATCACCGCGGTCGACTCCTCCCCCGCCGCCCGCAAGGCGGCGGGCGACTTCGCCGACCTCGGGCAGCGCATCGACCAGGTCTCCCACGCCTACATCACCGCCGTCGACGCGCACGACCTCGACCGCGAGGGTCTCGACGGCGCGGCCGCCGCCCGCGCGCGGGCGGATCTGACCAGGGCCAAGGACGAGCTGGAGCGGGTCAAGGCCGAGCTGGAGCGGTTCGGCCGAAGCCTCGGGCCGCTGCTGGGTACGGCGGAGACCCAGCTGGCCCGGCTCGCGCCGGCCGTCGAGCGGGCCCGTCAGGGGCTGCTCGCCGCCAGCAACGCGCTGGACGCCGTCCGTGCCTCCGGCATCAAGGCCGACGACCTGGCCGCGCGGCTCGCCGCGCTCTCCCCCGAACTGACCCGGCTCAACCAGGGCGCCGGGCAGCACGGTGTGCGGGAGACCATCCAGCGCGCGGACCGGGTACTCCGGGAGGCCGAGGCCATCCGCGGCGAGGCCGAGCACCTGCCGCGGAAGGCCGCGGACATCGACAAGCGGCTCGTGTCGCTGCGGACCCGCGCCCAGGCGATCACCACGCGTGCCGCCGGTGTCGCCCCGGTCCTCAGCGAGCTGCGCCGCCGCTACAGCGCCGCCTGCTGGCAGGACCTCCAGCAGGTGCCGGAGGAGGCCGAGCGCGCCGTCCGGCAGGCGGAGGAGAAGCTGGTCGAGGCACGGACGGCGCGGGACGAGCAGCGCTGGCCGGACGCCACGGCGGGGCTCGCGACGGTCCGGGCCCTGCTGAACACCACCGAGGAGGCCGTCTCGGCGGCGGGTGACCGGCTGCGGCGGCTGGACGAGGTGTCGTTCGACCACCAGAAGGAGGTCGAACGGACCCGCTTCGCGATCCGCGACGCACAGCGGCTCGCGATGGCCGGGCGCAGCACCCCCGACCCGCGTCACGCCCGCCCCTTGGACGACGCGGTGGCCCGGCTGGAGCGGGCGGTCGCGGGCCTGGAAGGCCGCCACCCCGACTGGTGGCACTTCCTGACCGAGACCGAGGCGGTCCGGCAGTCCGTCGCCCGGGTGGTGCGGGAGATCCGCGAGGAGCGCGGCCGCTGAGCCGCCGGGGCACCTCGGCCATCGGCCGCCGCCCCGCGCCCGCCGCTGGTTATGCTGCCCGCATGCCTCGCTACGAATACCGCTGCAAAGCCTGTGGTGACACCTTCGAACTCAACCGGCCCATGGCCGAGTCCGGCGCCCCCGCGACCTGCCCCGAGGGGCACGCGGACACCGTGAAGCTGCTGTCCACCGTCGCCGTGACCGGCGGCTCCACGGCCGCCGCGCCGCAGTCGGGCGGCGGAGGCGGCGGTTGCTGCGGGGGCGGTTGCTGCGGCTGAGGCCGGCGCCCGAAGAGCGCGTCCGCAAACGCCGGACGGGCTAAATCCGGCGGGCCAGGGTCAGTCCATCGGCGACGGTGAGCATGACGAGGTCCATCCGCCCGTCGGCCGCCACGTGCTCGTTGAACGCGTGGACCGCCGCGGCCATGCTCCCGGCGGCCGGGGCGACGACCTCGCCGGCGAAGAGGACGTTGTCGACCACGACGAGTCCGCCGGGGCGCAGCCGCGGCACGATCTCCTCCCAGTAGTCGATGTACCCGTCCTTGTTCGCGTCGATGAACGCGAGGTCGATGTGCGGCTCGGCCGGCATGGCGCGCAGGGAGTCGAGGGCCGGTGCGATCCGCAGGTCGATCCGGTCGGCCACCCCGGCCTTGGCCCAGGCCTCGCGCGCGTACGCCGTCCACTCCTCCGAGATGTCGAGGGTGATCAGCGTGCCGTCGGCGGGCAGCGCCTGGGCCATGGACAGCGCCGACAGCCCGGTGAAGGTGCCGACCTCCACCACGTGCCGGGCGCGGGTGAGCCGGACGAGGAACGCCAGCAGCGGGCCCTGCTCCTCGGCGATCTGCTTGACGGCGTCGCCCGGCAGCGCGCTGTGGGTGATGTCGACCAGGGCGCGCTGCGCCGGGTCGAGCGGGGGGTTGTGGGCGAGGACGTACGCGTACAGCTCGGGGGTGAGGGGTGGCCTTTTGATCTCCATCGGACGATCTCCTCGGCTTGCCGGTAGAAGAAAGTACGGGTCCGTCCGACCAACAGGCCCGTCGGACAAGCCCCGCCGCGAGCCTAACCGCACCCCGCTCCCCCTACGAAGGGTTTACCGGCCCACCTCGGAGCCGAACGCCCGGAGGATTTCCTCGCCCGCCAGCACGCCCGCCGTGTCCAGGGCGGTGACGTGCGGGGCGGTCCAGCCGGCCTCGGCCAGCTCGCCGTGGCCGGGCCGCCAGCCGCGGTCGGCGGCCAGCAGCAGATCGGCGTCGAGCAGGGAGTCACCGGCGGCGAGCACCCGGGTGGCGCCCGTGCGGCGCACGACCTCCGCCACCGCGGCGCTCTTGGTCAGCGGCTTGGGCACGGCGTAGACCTTGCGGCCTTGGAGCGAGACGGCCCAGCCGCGCTCGTCGGCCCACACGGCCAGTTCCTTCACCCACGCGGAGGGCAGCAGCGCACGGTCGACGACGAGGTAGGCGAAGAGGTCCTCGGCGGTGCGCTCCTTGAGCAGCCAGGCCGGGTCGGCCGTCCGCACCAGATGCGCGCGGACCTCCGCCAGCGTCGCGCATTCGTCGGCGAGCCGCCGCTCCACCCCCGCCCGCCAGTCACGGTCGGACTCGCCCCGTACGAGCAGTTCCCCGCCGTTGGCGCAGATCGCGTACTCGGGCACGGGGCCGGGCAGCCGGATGCGGCCGTACTGCTCCCGGGTGCGGGTGGTGGTGGGCATGAACGTGGCCGTGCGGGCGAGTTCCTCCAGCAGGGCGGCCGCGGTCTCCGTGAGGTACGACAGCGGCTTGTGCTGGTAGGTCTCGACGCACAGCAGGCGCGGTGCCCGCGCGTCCGGCATGCGCAGGGCGAGGGCCGCGGCGGAGTAGATCAGGGTCCGGTCGAGGTCGCTGGCGACGAGGAGGGTCACTTGGCCGCCACCGCCTTGCCGTCCGCGCCGGTCGCGCCCCGGGTGTAGCGGGGGTGGATCAGGCCGACGCAGCTGTAGGGCAGGCCGTCGGTCTCCTCCACCGGCACCCCGCGCTGCGCGGCCAGCAGCCGCACGTGGTCGAGGTCGGCGCCGGCCCCCCGCTGGGCGAGGATCTTCCAGGGCACACGGCGCAGCAGGACGCGCGTGGTCTCGCCGACCCCGGGCTTGACGAGGTTGACGTCGTGGATGCCGTACGCCTCGCTGATCCGCTCGACGGCCGCCCAGCCCTCCCAGGTGGGGGTGCGATCGGTGGCGGCGAGTTCCTTGACGTCGGCGGTGACGTCCTCGCCGACCTCCTCGAAGCGAGCGGAGACGGTGTCGAGGAAGGCTCCCGACACATCGGCACCGGCCAGCTCCCGGTAGAACTTGGCGCCGTGGAAGTCGTGCGGGCCGACGAGGTCGGCGCGCAGCACGGTCCGGGATATCAGCCCGGAGACGGTCGAGTTGAGGCACGCGGAGGGGATGAGGAAGTCATCGCGGGTGCCGTAGGTCTCGACGCAGTGACCGGGGTCGGCGAGCACCGCGATACGGGGGTCGAAGCCGTCGAACTCCGCGACGGCATCGGCGAGTTCGCGGGTGATCGCGCCCTTTCCGGTCCAGCCGTCGACGAAGACGACGTCGGCGGGGTCGTGGTGGGCGGCGAGCCACCGCAGGGCCGTGGTGTCGATGCCGCGCCCACGGACGATGGAGACGGCGTAGTGCGGCAGGTCGAGGCCGTGCGCGTGCCGCGCCCAGCGGCGCATCAGCACCCCCACGGGCGTACCGGCGCGGGCCAGCGAGACCAGCACCGGGCGGGGTGACCGCTCGGCGAGCACGGTCTCGGTGACGACGCCCACCGCCCGCGCCATCCGGGACGCGGAGGCGTCGAGCGCGGAGCGGAAGAGCGCCTGGTAGTCCGCGCTCGGCTGGTACTCGACGGGCAGGGACTCCGCGTAGTGCGCGCCACCGCTCTGGATGGCCTCCTCGCGCTCCTCGGTGGGTGCTTCGAGCGATACGCCGGACAGGTCCTGGAGGAGCCAGCCGACCTCGTCGGGGGCGTACGAGGAGAAAGCGGGACCGCGGAGGGGCTCGGGCATGGACGGCACCTGTCGGTGGTGGGGAACGTAGGAGGGAAGAACAACGAGCAGGATGCTCGGAACGTGTTCGGCCAGCGCACCCAAAAACCCATCAGGACAGGACAGTTCAGGAGTATCACCCACCGAGTCCACGACAACCACAACAGCGTCGAAGCCGGCACCGGCGACGTTGTAGGCGTACCGCTCGCCGGGGCCGTCGGCGGGGTTGTCGTGGGCGGGGAAGCGGATGCGGGTGCGGATGGCGTAGCCGGGGTCGTCCACGGGGAGGACGGGCGAGCGGGTGGTGGTGGAGTAACGGACGGAGATGCCGGACGACGCGCCCTGGAGGGAGTCGGCGAGCCGCAGCGGGGCATACATCAACTCTTCATTGCCGAGGACGAGCACCCGCGAGGCGTCCGAAGGCAGGGCCCGGGCAAGGCGACCGGCCATCGAGGGCAGCGCCGCCTCCAACATCTCCCGGTGCGCAGGGGTAAACCCATGCCTTCCACCGTCCGGGAGCCCGTCGGGCCAGCCGAGATCGACGCGCACGGGGGCGGCCGGAGAACGACGGGAGGCGGCGGGGTCGGAGGGGTGGGGGTCCGGGGCGCTGACGTGTATTTGCGGGCCCGATGTCGGGGCACCTTCGCGCTCGGGGGTACCGGGCCCGTAAATATACGGCCCCGGACCCCCACCCCGGAGGCCCCGGCGCCGCTCCTCGCTCGCGGCAGTCGCCAAGGCGGCCTCGTACTCCGCGACCAGCTCCTGCCCCCGCGACAGCACCCCCTCCGGCAACCGCACCGTCCCGGAAGCGAGCGCGACGAGATCCACCCGCGCCCCCAGCCCGGCCGCGAACGACGCCAGCCCCGCCCGGTCCTCGTCCGACCGCATGTCGACCAGGGCCACGACCACGTACCGCTCACGGGGGAAACGGGCATGCAGGGAGGCGATGGTGTTCAGGACCGTGCGGCCGGTGGAGAACTCGTCGTCCACCAGGACCAGCGGGCCGTCGCCCGACAGCAGCTCCGGGTCCTCGGGCAGCAGCAGGTGCGAGGTGGCGTGGCTGTGCTCCTCCTCGAAGCCGCCGACGGGCAGGGCGCCCGGCACGGGACGCCGGGTGGAGTGCAGGTACGGGGCGAGCCCGATGCCGTCCGCCACCGCGTGCCCCAGACCGGTGGCGGTCTCGGCGTAACCGAGTACGACCGCCCGCGCGGCAGCCGCGTCGCCCAGCAGCTCGCGCACCCGCCGGCCGAGTTCGAGCCCGGGCCCGTACACGGCCCGGGGAGGCGTGGGGACGTGCTTGCCCAGCACGTTGGAGACGAGCAGATGGGCCCGCTTGGGGTTGCGCCGCAGCGCGAGCCCCAGCAGTTCCGGCAGGGCCGCGTCACCCTCCAGCCCGATCCCGAGCCGGTCCGCGACCCACTGCCCCGACCACACCGCGCCGTCGTTCCCCATGCCGTCGTTCCCCATGCCGTCCTTACGCTCGCGCTTCGTACTCATACGGTCCTCATACGGGCGGTCCTCATACGGGCCCCACACCCGCTGCCAGCAACTCCACGAAGCTCACTTCCTCCCGCGCCACGCCGAAGACCTCGGCGCGCAGCAGGGTCCGCTCGGCCCAGGCCCGGTGCGGCTTCACCTCGTTCATTTTGTTCGTATAGGCGGAGCGCAGCACTCCGCCACCGTCGCGGTCCGGGCGCAGGATGTCCCGGGCGTCGCTGTACTCCTCGTGGCTGACGACCGAGAGGGCGTGCACGGGCGCGACGTGCGAGGGGTGGATGCAGGTCTTGCCCTGGAGGCCGTTGGCCCGGTCGAGCTGGATCTCGCGGAGCAGGCCGTCCATGTCGTGCTGGATGAGGGCGGTGCGCAGCGCCTCGGCCGGGCCGGCGAAGGGGCTGCGGCGCAGCTGTGGCTTGAACATCCGCTGGGGCACCCGGAAGTACTCCCAGACCGGGCCGGTGACGGTGAAGCCGCTGCCGTCCGCGCGGCCGAGGACGTTGACCACGTCGGCTATGACGGAGGCGACGAGCTGCACGTCGTAAGCGGTCATGTCGGGCGCTCTGCGCAGCCCGTACGCGGAGCAGAAGTCCGTCACGCCGAGACGCAGGGCCAGCACCCGGTCCCGGTACTTCTCGACGGTGCGGGCGACCCCCGCCAGCGTCTCGGTGCGCGTCTCCAGGTGGAGCAGCTCGGGCGACTCGAGGACGGGCATGGCGAACAGCCGTCGGCCGCACCCGGCTTCGGCCTCCGTCAGCGCTTCGAGGAAGGGCACGCCGCGCTCTTCGGTGAACTTCGGGAGGACGAATCCGGACAGCAGCCGCCCGGCCGGGCCGAGCCGTCGCACGAGGTCGGTGATCTGCGCGGGCTCCCGGACCCGGATGAACAGCAACGGCACACGGCCGTCGGCCGCACCGGCCTCCGCCAGCTCGGCGAACTGCCGGACGAGGTTCTCCTCCGCGTCCGCCACCTCGCCGTCACCGATGGAGTCCTCCAGGCACAGGACCATGGACACGACACCGCGGTCCGCCTGCTTGAGGACGTCCCGGGCGAGCGCGGGCCGGTTGGCGGGGCTGTAGAGCGTGGCGCCGAGGGCGACGGCGAGCGTCCGGGCCGGGGAGTCCGCGCCGAATTCCGCGGGTTCCCGGTGGAACAACGCATTCCGCACCGCAGGCGCAAGATGTCCGAAGTGCCTCATCGCTCTCCCCGTGGCTGCGGCTCCACCGGCCGTCCAGCCGGGAGCATGGCCGATTATGGTACGTCCGGCATTGGGTCAAGAGTTCCCCAAGTCCATGACGATCTCATGACTCACGTGGGTCCTTCCGATGTCCAGTGTCACCGATGACCACCGGGTAACCGCCCCCTACGTTGTCCGCGGCCCACGTGGGAGGGCAGGATTGCGGGCATGACGCACGCGATGCTGAAGGGGTCGAACATCCCGCTGGAGGCCCGGACCGTACGGGCCGTACTGCGCTGGACTCCCGGCCCGGGCGTCCCGGACGTGGACGCCTCGGCGCTGCTTCTGGGCGACGAGGGGCGTGTGCGTTCGGACGAGGACTTCGTCTTCTACAACCAGCCACGGCACCCATCCGGTCTGGTCCGCCATCTGCCGAAAAAGCGGCTGGTCGAGGGCTTGACGGACTCGATCGAGGCCGATCTGGCGATGCTGGACGGCTCGGTGCACCGAGTCGTCCTGGCCGCGTCGGCGGACGGCGGCACCTTCGGACAGGTCCGGGACCTGCGGGTGCTGCTGTACGACATGGCGGACGGCACCCGGTCGTCACCGCCGGCGCAGCCATCCGGGGACCCCGTGGCGGTCTTCGAGGTCCAGCCGGAGACGGGCGACGAGACCGCGATGCTCTGCGGCGAGCTGTACCGCCGCGGCGAGGGGTGGAAGTTCCGGGCACTGGGGCAGGGGTACGCCTCCGGCCTGGTCGGCCTGGCCACCGAGTACGGAATCTCCGTGGAGGAGTCCGAGGGCGCCGAGAGCGCCACCGGCGCGGCCGCGCCCGACGCGACACCGGCCGCCCCGCGGACCACGAACGCCCCGGAGGCCGCACAGAGCCCCGGTACGGACGGTACCGGCGGCACGGCCGGTGCGGACGGCACGACCCAGGCGGTCGTCCCGGCGGTCGTCCCGGCGCCCGCCTCCGAGCCCGTGACGGCACCCGTGGCCGCGCCGGTGGCGGCTCCGGCGGCACCCGCCACGCCCCCCACGGCCGCGCCCGCGTCCACGTCGGCGCCCGGTTACGGCTATCCGCCGCCGCCCGTCGCGCCGCCGCCCGTGCCACCGGCGGTGCCCCCCGCCCAGCCCTCGTACGGCTACCCCCAGCACCCGCCGGCCCCGGGCGGCCCCGCCACGGGTGCCCCCGCCGCGACGGGGGCACCCGCGTACGGCTACCCCCAGCACGTGACCCCGCCCCCGGCACAACCCCCGGCACAGCCGCCGGCCTACGGATACCCGCAGCCGCAGCACCAGCCGCAGCAGCCGTCCTACGGGTATCCGCAGGCGCGGCCCGTGCCGGACCCGGCCTTCCGGCTGCCGCCGCAGGGGCCGCAGTTCCAGCAGAGCCGATGAGGGACGGCCGGACCCGGCCGTGACGCCGTGAGGGGGTTTCGGCCCGGTGCGGCCGGTGCGGCCGGTGCGGCCGGAACCCTCACACCTTCGACTTGTACCCCCTGCCCCACTGCAGGCCCCAGCCGTACAGCCGGTCCAGCTCCGCCTGGAAGCCGTAGACGTACTTCATCTCGCGCCGCAGGATGATCTCGCCCTTCACGTTCTCCAGCATCACCACGGCGCAGGAGCGGGCCTCGGGGGCGCGCTCGGTGAGCGCGATGTCGATCTGGGGCCCGTTGCCGGGGAAGAGCGTCACCAGGGCGTGCGTACGGTCGAACGCCGGGGTGCCGTCATAGATGTAGACGAAGATCAGCAGTCGCTTGATCTTGTCCCGGTGGTCCATGTTGACGTAGATCGTCTCGCCGGAACCCGAGCCGAACCGGTCGTCCCCGCTGAGCTGGACGTACGGCGCGCTGTTGAGGCTGCCCAGTATGTTGCCGAGCGGTTGCACCACGCCTTTGGCGCCATCCTGGAGTTCATACATACAGGCGAGGTCGAGGTCCACGTTGACCATCGCGGGCCCCTGCGCCTGCACCATCTCCGGTCGGAACTTGCGGAACGGATGGCGCAGCCCGGTGCCGAAGGCGGGCCGGTCGCCGAAGTCCGAGGTCCGCATCCGCCAGGAGAGATTGACCCGCAGATTGCCCGAGAGGGCGCCCTGCTTGGTCAGGGAGAAGGTGGGGTTGCGCTTGGTCAGCTCCACCGAGCCGTTGGTGCCGCTGGTGTCGAACTGACGTGCGCTCGCCCGCCCCCAATTGCCGAAAAACCTGTCCCGGAACTCCATTCCTCGACCCCCACCCTGTTTCGCCCCGAATCACACCCCGAAACCGCCGCGGGGCGGTCATGAGGACTCGCCTCATGACCGCCCCGCTTAGAGCGTTCCTCGTTTATGCCCCGGTCACACGCCGGACGGGACCTCGGCCCTGTCGCCGGAGCCCGGGCCGCCCTCCTTCGCGAGGGCGCGGTTGCGCCGCACGGAGGACCAGAACGACCAGCCGATGAGCGCCACACCGATGAGTCCGGTGACGACCTCGGGAATCTCGTACCGGATGGTGGCCATCAGGAGGACGGCCAGCGCTCCGATCGCGTAGTGCGCGCCGTGCTCCAGGTAGACGTAGTCGTCCAGGGTGCCCTGACGGACCAGGTAGACGGTGAGGGACCGCACGTACATGGCACCGATGCCGAGGCCGAGCGCCATCAGGACGATGTCGTTGGTGATGGCGAAGGCGCCGATGACACCGTCGAAGGAGAAGGACGCGTCGAGCACCTCGAGGTAGAGGAACATGAAGAACGCGGCCTTGCCGGCGAGCACGACGGCCGGGGCCTTCTTGCCGCTCTTCTTGGCCTCTTCCTCGGCCTCGTGCTCGCGCTCCTCCTCTTCCTCGAGCTTGTCCTCGAAGTAGCCGGAGAGGCCGCCCACGATCAGATAGGTGATCAGACCGGCGATGCCGGCCAGCAGCACCGTGGCCGCCTTGTCGACGTGCGTGCCGCCGTGCTGGTGCGCCTGCGTGGCGAAGGTCATCGCCGAGACCAGCAGAACGATCAGCGAGATGCAGACCGACAGCATGTCGATCTTGCCGAGCTTCGCCAGCGGGCGCTCCAGCCAGCCCAGCCACTTGATGTCGCGGTCCTCGAAGACGAAGTCGAGGAAGATCATCAGCAGGAACATCCCGCCGAAGGCCGCGATCGCCGGGTGGGCGTCGGTCACCAGCTCCTGGTAGTGGTCCTTCTGGTTCAGGGCGAGGTCGACGGCCTCGATGGGGCCGATCTTGGCGCTGATCGCCACGATGACCACGGGGAAGACGAGCCGCATGCCGAAGACGGCGATCAGAACGCCGACGGTGAGGAAGATCTTCTGCCAGAAGTCGCTCATCTTCTGCAGCACACCGGCGTTGACCACGGCGTTGTCGAAGGACAGCGAGATCTCGAGGACGGACAGGATCGCGACGATCCCGAACGCTTCCCACCCGCCGTAGAACACCGCTGCGGCCAGTCCCAGGGCGGTGACGCCGAAGGACCAGCCGAAGGTTTTCAGAACCACTGGCTACCCAATCGTGTTAGTACGGGGTCCCCCGCGCTGTGGCGCGGCTTTACGAAACGTTGACCCCGAAGTCTAGAGCGATGCCGCGCAGCCCTGACGCGTACCCCTGACCGACCGCCCGGAACTTCCACTCCCCGCCGTAGCGGTAGACCTCGCCGAAGATCATCGCCGTCTCACTGGAGGCGTCCTCGCTCAGGTCGTAGCGGGCCAGCTCGGCGCCGTCGGCCTGGTTGACCACGCGGATGAAGGCGTTGCTGACCTGGCCGAAGCTCTGGCCCCGGGCATCGGCGTCGTGGATGGAGACCGGGAAGACGATCTTGTCGCAGCTCATCGGCACCTGGGCGAGGTCGATCAGGATCGACTCGTCGTCGCCGTCGCCGTCACCCGTGAGGTTGTCACCCGTGTGTTCGACGGAGCCCTCGGGGCTCTTGAGGTTGTTGTAGAAGACGAAGTACTCGTCGCCGAGCACCCGGCCGTTCGCGCAGAGCAGCGCGCTGGCGTCGAGGTCGAAGGGGGCTCCGGTGGTGGAGCGAGCGTCCCAGCCGAGGCCGATGGTCACGTTGGTGAGATTCGGTGCGGCCTTGGAGAGGGAGACATTGCCCCCCTTGGCGAGCGTTACGCCCATGATCTTGATTCCTCCCCGAGATGAAACGAGATGGGTGTCCATGCGCGTCCGGCGCCGCACTCCCGGCCCATGGCGAAGGCCTGGGGCGGGTGTGCGGCGCCGGACGCGATCGGTCGGGTGCGACCGCCAGGTCAGACGTTGACGCCGAAGTCCTGGGCGATGCCGCGCAGACCGGAGGCGTAGCCCTGGCCGATGGCCCGGAACTTCCACTCCGCGCCGTTGCGGTACAGCTCGCCGAAGACCATGGCGGTCTCCGTCGAGGCGTCCTCGCTCAGGTCGTAGCGCGCCAGCTCGTTGTTGTCGGCGGCGTTCACCACGCGGATGTACGCGTTGCGCACCTGGCCGAAGCTCTGCGTGCGGGCCTCGGCCTCGTAGATGGAGACCGGGAACACGATCTTGTGCACATCGGCCGGGACGCCGGCCAGGTTGACCTTGATGACCTCGTCGTCGCCCTCGCCCTCACCGGTGAGGTTGTCACCGGTGTGCTCGACGGAACCGTCGGGGCTCTTGAGGTTGTTGAAGAAGACGAAGTTCTGGTCGTTGGTGACCTTCCCCTGGTCGTTCGCCAGCAGGGCGCTGGCGTCCAGGTCGAAGTCCGTACCGGTGGTGGTACGGGCGTCCCAGCCGAGACCGACGATGACCGCGGTCAGGTTCGGGGCCGCCTTGGTCAGCGAGACGTTGCCGCCCTTGCTGAGACTGACTCCCACGAGTCCTCCATTGGTTGAGGGGGCCGGAACCACTCGGCGAGACCTGCGCCCCCGTTGTGCGATGGCATCCGATCAACGTTTTGATCCTAGTGACCGGTTCCCACCGATTACAGGGTCTTGCACTCAAGGGCACGCGGAGAGCGCTCGGATTGCCCTCGAAGTGACTCAAACTACAGCGAAACGGACGGTAGGCGCATGTCAGGCGCCCGCCGTCCATACCGCCGGACGCGTCGCCGGCCGGATCAGAGGGCGGCGAGCGCCTTGGTGTACTCGTTCAGGTCGCGCGCGTCCGGCAGGCCGTTGACGATCGTCCAGCGGACGACGCCCTCCTTGTCGATGATGAAGGTGCCGCGGACCGAGCAGCCCTTCTCCTCGTCGAAGACGCCGTAGGCGCGGCCGGCCTCACCGTGCGGCCAGAAGTCGGACAGCAGCGGGTACTCCAGGCCCTCCTGCTCGGCGAAGACGCGCAGCGAGAAGGGGGAGTCGCTGGAGACGGCGAGCAGCTGCACGTCGTCGTTGGCGAACTGCGGCAGCTCGTCGCGCAGGGCGCACAGCTCGCCGGTGCACACGCCGGTGAACGCGAAGGGGTAGAAGAGCAGAACGACGTTCTTGTGACCACGGAAGTCGGAGAGCCGGACGGTCTCGCCGTGCTGGTTCTTCAGCTCGAAGTCCGGGGCCTTGGTGCCGACCTCAATCGCCATGGGTTCGCATCCCTCGTCTCGACAAAATGCCGGCCCTGGGTCGGTCGATCACGGCCTACCCGCCGGCGGGTTGCGGCCAGTGTGTCACTGCGCCCCCCACGCGATACAGCGCGCCCCCCGGCAGCGGTGCTGCCGGGGGGCGCGAGGGTCGTGCTCGGCGGATCACCGGCATCGGCCGGGCCCAGCCGAAACCGGCCCGTCCGGCGATCGAGGACGCGCCCGCGGGGCGCTCGCCGCCGCGGGCGGCGACGGACCGCGGCCGAGCCTTCGCCGGAGCCGGACAGGCCTACCGCTTGGGGGCGACCAGTCGGGCGCCGGACCAGTCCTTGGCCACGCTGATGCTCTTGGTCTGGCTCAGACCCGCGGTCTGCGCCGCCTCGCTGACGTCGCTCGGCTCGATGTAGCCGTCCCGCCCGGTCTTGGGCACCATCAGCCAGATGACGCCACCGTCCTCGAGCAGGCCGATGGCGTCCACGAGCGCGTCCGTCAGGTCGCCGTCGTCGTCGCGGAACCACAGGACGACGGCGTCGGCCACGTCGTCATAGTCCTCGTCGACGAGATCCTGGCCGGTGATTTCCTCAATGGCCTCGCGGAGCTCCTGATCGACATCGTCGTCGTAGCCGATCTCCTGGACCACCTGCCCGGGCTGGAAACCCAGCCTGGCGGCAGGGTTGGTCCGCTCCTCCGCGTGGTCCGCGGTCGCGCTCACGGATTGCCTCCTGTCTTGTTTCGAGAAAATGTCTTGTTGTTCCTCGCTTACGCGAGGCATTGGCGGTAGTCCACACGTGACGGGCGGTTCGCGCAAGTACCCGGCCCTCCACCCCGCCCAAACGTTGACGTCTCGCCGCAACTCCAACCATGGAAGAGCACAGGCGAGTGATTCATGACACAGCGTTCTGTCGGTTTTGTGAAGTTGCACCGCACGATTACGGCAATCGGGTCCGAACGGCCGTACGCGAACGACCCCCATAGGGGGCGTATGGTTGCGATTTGGCTGCCGCGCGTCGGCCGGCCTTCGGCGCCTCATCTCACGAGCGGTGGTTACCGATCGGTAGAGATGACGTTTGCGCCGCCGCGGTCCACGATGGGACGGCGCGACATAAGCAAAGACCGTATGTGACCGCGTGCGCAGCAGCGTTTGCGTGCAGGGCACAACGACCCGAACAGCGAAGGAACAGCGTGGCTCCCGGATCCGATCGCAACCCGATCATCATTGGCGGCCTTCCCAGCCAGGTCCCGGACTTCGATCCCGAAGAGACCCAGGAATGGCTCGACTCGCTCGACGCAGCCGTCGATGAGCGAGGCCGGGAACGTGCCCGCTACCTCATGCTTCGCCTGATCGAGCGCGCGCGTGAGAAGCGTGTGGCCGTGCCCGAGATGCGCAGCACGGACTACGTCAACACCATCGCCACCAAGGACGAGCCGTTCTTCCCCGGTAACGAGGAGATCGAGCGCAAGATCCTCAACGCGACCCGGTGGAACGCGGCCGTGATGGTCTCGCGCGCCCAGCGCCCGGGCATCGGCGTCGGCGGTCACATCGCCACGTTCGCCTCCTCCGCGTCGCTGTACGACGTCGGCTTCAACCACTTCTTCCGTGGCAAGGACGAGGGCGACGGCGGCGACCAGATCTTCTTCCAGGGCCACGCCTCCCCCGGCGTCTACGCCCGCGCCTTCCTGCTGGACCGACTGTCCGAGCAGCAGCTCGACGCGTTCCGCCAGGAGAAGTCCAAGGCCCCCTACGGTCTGTCCAGCTACCCGCACCCGCGGCTCATGCCGGACTTCTGGGAGTTCCCGACCGTCTCGATGGGCCTCGGCCCCCTCGGCGCGATCTACCAGGCGCGCATGAACCGTTACATGGAGGCGCGCGGCATCGCCGACACCTCCAAGTCCCACGTGTGGGCGTATCTGGGCGACGGCGAGATGGACGAGCCGGAGTCGCTCGGCCAGCTCTCGATCGCCGCCCGTGAGGGTCTGGACAACCTGACCTTCGTCGTCAACTGCAACCTGCAGCGCCTCGACGGCCCGGTCCGCGGCAACGGCAAGATCATGCAGGAGCTGGAGTCGCAGTTCCGCGGCGCCGGCTGGAACGTCATCAAGCTGGTCTGGGACCGCTCCTGGGACCCGCTGCTCGCGCAGGACCGCGACGGCATCCTGGTGAACAAGCTCAACAGCACCCCGGACGGCCAGTTCCAGACGTACGCCACCGAGACCGGTGCGTACATCCGTGAGCACTTCTTCGGCGACGACCAGCGTCTGCGGAAGATGGTCGAGGGCATGAGCGACGACCAGATCCTGCACCTGGGCCGTGGCGGTCACGACCACAAGAAGATCTACGCGGCGTACGCGGCGGCCAAGGCGCACAAGGGCCAGCCGACCGTGATCCTCGCGCAGACGGTCAAGGGCTGGACCCTCGGTCCGAACTTCGAGGGCCGCAACGCGACCCACCAGATGAAGAAGCTGACGGTCGACGACCTCAAGCGCTTCCGGGACCGTCTCCACATCCCGATCGCCGACAAGGAGCTGGAGTCCGGCCTGCCGCCGTACTACCACCCGGGTCGCGACTCGGAGGAGATCCAGTACATGCACGACCGCCGCAATGCGCTGGGCGGCTATGTGCCGACCCGCGTCGTGCGCGCGAAGCCGCTGCCCCTGCCGGACGACAAGGCCTACGCGACCGCGAAGAAGGGTTCGGGACAGCAGTCGATCGCCACCACCATGGCCTTCGTCCGCATCCTGAAGGACCTCATGCGGGACAAGGAGATCGGCAAGCGCTTCGTGCTGATCGCCCCCGACGAGTACCGCACCTTCGGCATGGACGCGTTCTTCCCGTCGGCGAAGATCTACAACCCGCTGGGTCAGCAGTACGAGGCCGTCGACCGTGAGCTGCTCCTGGCCTACAAGGAGTCGCCGACCGGTCAGATGCTGCACGACGGCATCTCCGAGGCGGGCTGCACGGCCTCCCTGATCGCGGCGGGCTCGGCCTACGCGACGCACGGCGAGCCGCTCATCCCGGTCTACGTCTTCTACTCCATGTTCGGTTTCCAGCGCACCGGTGACCAGTTCTGGCAGATGGCGGACCAGCTCTCGCGCGGCTTCGTGCTGGGCGCGACCGCCGGTCGTACGACGCTGACCGGTGAGGGTCTGCAGCACGCGGACGGCCACTCGCAGCTGCTGGCGTCCACCAACCCGGCCGTCGTCTCGTACGACCCGGCGTTCGGCTTCGAGATGGCGCACATCGTCAAGGACGGTCTGCGCCGGATGTACGGCGAGAACGCCGAGGACGTCTTCTACTACCTGACCGTCTACAACGAGCCGATCCAGCACCCGGCCGAGCCGGCGGACGTGGACGTCGAGGGCATCCTCAAGGGCCTCTACCGCTTCAAGACGGGCGAGCAGGGTGCCATCCCGGCGCAGATCCTCGCCTCCGGTGTCGCGGTGCCGTGGGCGATCGAGGCCCAGCGCATCCTGGCCGAGGAGTGGAACGTCAAGGCGGACGTCTGGTCGGCGACCTCCTGGAACGAGCTGCGCAAGGACGCCATCGAGGTGGAGGAGCACAACCTCCTGCACCCGGAGGAGGAACTGCGCGTCCCGTACGTGACGAGCAAGCTCCAGGGCGCCGAGGGCCCGACGGTGGCCGTGTCCGACTGGATGCGGGCCGTTCCGGACCAGATCTCGCGCTGGGTGCCGGGCACCTACACCTCGCTGGGCGCGGACGGCTTCGGCTTCGCGGACACGCGTGGCGCGGCCCGTCGCTTCTTCCACATCGACGCGCAGTCGATCGTCCTCAGCGTGCTCACCGAGCTGGCCAAGGAGGGCAAGGTCGACCGCTCCGCGCTGAAGCAGGCGATCGACCGCTACCAGCTCCTCGACGTCACGGCGGCCGACCCGGGCGCCGCGGGCGGCGACGCGTAGTCGCTCGCGCGACGGCGGGAGCCGAGAGTCACGGCCCGTGCCCCCGACCAGCGATGCTGGTCGGGGGCACGGGCCGTTGTGGCACCCGCTCCCTCGGGGGTCAGCTCTCCCAGACCTTGTAGGCCCGCACCTGGTAGGGCGACTCCGGCACCCAGCTCCCGGAGGGATACGTGTCGAACTCGCCCGTCTCCCCGCAGATGGCGCTCTGGTACGTGGTGACGGGGCGCCCCGTGCGGTTGGCGAGGGACGCCGCGCTCGCGCCGGGGGGTAAGGTCACGCAGCTCTCGATGTCGATGTCCGCGAGTTCGCTCGTGGTCCGGCCGCCGCGGAAGCGGGGCTTCTGCCACAGGCACAGCTGCCCGGCGGCGCAGTCGCCGGTCGCGACGCGGGCCGTGCGGGACGGCGACGGCTGGGGCGCGGCCTGTGCGCCGGCGGTGGCCAGGGTCCCCGCCAGGGCGGCGAGGCTCACGGCGAGGGCCGCGGTACGGATCGTCCGCATATGGAACTCCCCTGATTCGGATGATTCGGAATGGGCGTACGCCGATCCTGCTCATCGGTGATCACCGCTGCCAAGGGCGCGCGGCGCGCGGGGCCCTGATAGGGGAAGACGTGCGGGCCGGGGAAAGACGTGATGCCGGTCACCGGTGCGGGCCTCGGAGGGGGTCGGGAACACCGGCTCACGAGCGGACATCTCGACCGGATCGGACCCCTGTTGGCGGAAAATTGGCGTACCTGAGCGGGGTGGGTACGACTGTGCCCAATTACCCCTCGCCAAACGTGAGATAGCTCACCGGTTTCCCGGATGGCCACAGGTTTCTCCTAGGGTGTCTCGCGGTGACTTCTTTCCCGGAGCTCGGCTCTCCCTCCTCCCTGCCCTGGACGAACTCGACCACGGCGATGCGCGCGCTGCTCGCCCTGGCCGTGGTGTTCGTCATGCTCGCCACGACCGGCTGGACGGCGGTCAGAGGACACCAGGGGAACTCCGACCCGAGAGCGGCCTCGCTGAGCGCCTGGCTGCACGACTCCATAGGCGGCCGTCCGCTGCCCGCCCCCCAGGCGGGGCCCGCCGCCGTGGCCCGCTTCCTGGGCGCCCTCACCGGCGGCCAGCGGGACCGGCTCGCCAAGCACTATCCCCTGGTCGTCGGCAACCTCGACGGTGCCCCGGCCGGGCTGCGCTACCGCGCCAACCGGATCGCCCTCGCGCAGGCCCGCACCGTGGAGGAGCGCCGCACGCACGCGAGCGGGCTCACCCCTTCCGGCCGCCACGAGGCCGGGCGCCGCATGCACCGCTTCGCCTCGCTGATGGCCGACGACCGGCAGATCCTCGCCTTCGACCCCAGCGGCTCCGGCCGGGTCGCGGAGGTCTTCGGCGACCTCGACCGGGCCGAGCGGGTCTCGGTCGTGGTGCCCGGCGTCGACACCAACGTGCTGACGTTCGAGAAGACCCAGCGCGCGCACACCGCGTCCGTGGGCATGGGCCGCTCGCTCTACGCGGCCGAGCGGAAGGCGGCGCCGGACACCAGGACCGCCGTCATCGCCTGGGCCGACTACACCTCGCCCAACGGCGTCGGCATGGACGCGGCGACGGGCAAGCTCGCCGCCGAGGGGGCGCTGCGGCTGCGGGCGCTGGTGCGGGCACTGCCCGGCACCTCGCCGGTCGCGCTGTTCTGCCACAGCTACGGCTCGGTCGTCTGCGGCGTCGCCGCCCGTGAGCTGCCCGCCCGGGTCACGGACGTCGCGGTGGCCGGCAGCCCCGGCATGCGGGCCGAGCGGGTCTCCGAGCTGCGCACCAGCGCCCGGATCTGGGCGATGCGCGATGCGGACGACTGGATTCAGGACGTTCCGCACCTGGCCGTCGGGGGCCTCGGCCACGGCGCCGACCCGGTCTCCGCGGCCTTCGGGGCCCGGCTGCTGTCGGCCCGCGACGCGAAGGGGCACGCCGGTTACTTCGAGCCCGGCACCGTCAGCCTCGCCAACTTCGCGGCGGTCGGGGTCGGTGCCGTCACCTCCGTCACCTGCGCGAAGGACGACGCCGACTGCTCCGTCGGCTGAACCGGAACCGGCCGGTTCCGGCCGGGCCCGGGCCGTGCGCGCCACCGGTTTGACGCGCGTAGCGCCGGGAGGGGGGACGGGCGGGCGGCCGCCGCATACGATGAAGCGCATGGGTGATGTGCTGGCCGGTTTCCATGCCGCCTGGGAGTTCGACACCGACTCCGTGCTCATCCGCTTCGAACGGGGGATCCGCACGCCGAAGCTGCTCCAGGCGCTCGGTGCGCGACGTGTCCCCTACGAGGCGCTCGCGGCCGTCGAGGCGGCCTCGGGGAAGCGCGGCACGGTGGTCCTGCGCGCTGTGCCCAGACCGGGCGCGGATCCGCTGATCGACGTGGCGGACGGGCAGCTCAAGGAGGGCTGCGATCCGTACCGGCTGGTGCTCCCCGCCGAGCGCGAGCTGCTCGCGGAGTACTTCGCCGACGAGATACGGGCCAGGCTCGGCCCGCGTGCCGCCGAGCCCGCCGAGCGGCATCTGGTCGCCGCCCCCGCACCCCCGCTGTCCTTCAAGGCCTATGACGGCAAGGCGTCCTTCGACGGCCGGGCCGTGTCCTTCCGCTGGTTCTGGACCGGTGCCTCCTCCGCCAAGTGGAAGGCCGGCGACCAGCGGTTCCCCGTCGAGGAGTTGGCGGGCGTGGAGTGGCGTTCCCCGGAGGTCCTCGGCGGGCATCTGCGGCTCGTGCCGCACGGCACCGAGGACAGCCGGCCGGGTGACACCGACCAGGATCCGGCGGCCGTCGTCTTCGGCATGGGCTACGGCCTCGTCCACGAATCGCTGCCCTTCGCGGCGGCGGTCCACGAGGCCGTGCGGGCCCGGTCCGGCCGGGGCGCCGGCGTGCCCGCCCCGCGCCGCTCCCTCGCCGGCCGCCCGGACCCGGGCGGCATCGCCGACCGCATCCGCCACCTAGGCGCCCTGCACGAGGCGGGGCTGCTGACCGACGACGAGTTCAGCGCGAAGAAAGCGGAGTTGCTGGCCGAGCTGTGACCGCGCCCGGCCCGTCGCCGCCCCGGGCCCTTCCGGCGGATCATGTGGACGGGCGCCGCGGCCCGTGGCGCCCTGCGGGCGGCGAAGACGGTCGGCAGCCGAGGATCCGCCGGACACGGCCTAGGCTGAACGGGCCATGTCCTCATCACCCGTGTCCTCCCCGCCCGCCCCCCTGTTCGGCCGTTCCCGGCGCCGATGGGTGCGGCGGCTGCCGTACGGCGTCGCCATCGTGTTCGTCGCGATCCTGCTGCCGGTCACCGGCATGGTGCTCTCGAACGACTACGGGCTGCCCACCGATCTCGCCTTCGCGCTCGCCGTGACGCAGACCCTGCCCCTGCTGATGGCGGTCCGCCGGCCGCTGCCGGCCTGGGTGATCGCCTTCGTCGCCGACGTGGCGGCCGCGATGGCGTTGCTGGGCGTACCGGCGCAGGAGGGCCGGCCCTGGCCGTGGCCGCCGATGGCGATCATCGGCATGCTGCTGCTGATGTTCGCCGTCGGTCTGCGCGAGCGGCGCCGTACGCTCGTGACGGTCTGGCTGCTGCTCCTCGCCGCGAGCGTCGTCTTCCGGGGCGTCTCCCCCGAACGCGACGGCGGCACCTGGGTGTCGCTGGTCGTCCTCGGTGGCGTGCTGCTCGTGGTGGGCGGTGCGCTGCGCGAACGGGGCGACGCCCGGCGGGCGCTGGCCGAACAGGAGACCATCAGCGAGGCCGAACGGGCCCGCCGTACCCTCCTGGAGGAACGCACCCGTATCGCCCGCGAGCTGCACGACGTCGTCGCGCACCACATGTCGGTGATCACCGTGCAGGCGGACAGCGCCCCCTACCGTCTCACCGGTCTGCCGCCGGAGGCCGGTGCGGAGTTCGCCTCGATCGCCGCGACGGCCCGCGAGTCGCTGACCGAGATGCGCCGGCTGCTGGGCGTGCTGCGCAGCGAGGACGCCTCCGGCGGGGACGGTGGTGGTGTGGAGCGGGCGCCGCAGCCGGGTGTGGCACGGATCCCGCAGCTGGTCGAGGCGACCGTACGGGCCGGGCTGCCGGTGGAGTTGTCGATGCCGGACCCGCTGCCCGCCGGGCTGCCGCAGGCCGTGGACCTGTCCGCCTACCGCATCACCCAGGAGGCCCTGGCCAATGTCGTCCGGCACGCCCCGGGGGCCGCGACGCGGGTGTCGGTGCGCGTCGACCCGGACCGTACGGGCCTGATGGTCCTGGTCGTCAACGCCACCGCCCCGGACGCGGACGCGCCACCCGTGGAGACGGGCGGCACGGGCCACGGCCTGGTCGGCATGCGCGAACGCGTCCGCCTGGTCGGGGGCAGCCTCGACACCGGCCCGCTGCCGGACGGCGGCTTCCGGGTCGCCGCCCGGCTCCCGTTCACCACGAGAACAGAAGAGGGACTCCGCACCGCATGACCATCAAGGTGATCATCGTCGACGACCAGGCCATGGTGCGGGCGGGCTTCGCCGCCCTGCTCGCCGCCCAGCCCGACATCGACGTCGTCGGCGACGCGCCGGACGGGCGGCAGGGCGTGGAGGTGAGCCGCCGCACGCACCCGGACGTGGTGCTCATGGACGTCCGCATGCCGGAGATGGACGGCCTGGAGGCCGCACGACGGCTCCTCGACCCGCCGACGGGGGTGACGCATCGTCCGAAGGTGCTGATGCTCACCACGTTCGACGTCGACGACTACGTCTACGAGGCGCTGCGCGCGGGCGCGTCCGGCTTCCTCCTCAAGGACGCCCCGCCCGCCGATCTGATCTCGGCCGTCCGCGTCGTCGCCGCCGGCGAGGCCCTGCTGGCCCCCTCCGTCACCCGCCGCCTCATCGCGGACTTCGCCAAGCAGCGCCCCGCGCCACGCAGGAACCCGGCCCTGCGGCTGAACGGCCTGACGCCCCGTGAGACGGAGGTCCTCGGCCTCATCGCCCGCGGCCTGTCCAACCAGGAGATCGCGAACACGCTGGTCCTGGCCGAACAGACCGTGAAGACCCACGTCGGCCGCGTCCTGTCCAAACTCGGCCTGCGCGACCGGGCCCAAGCGGTCATCCACGCCTACGAGTCGGGGCTGGTCGCCCCGGGCGACCGGTAGTCTCCGACGGCGGTCGTTGGACGGGGCTGCTGTGCCTTGTCCTCAAACGCCGGACGGGCTGCGGTGGCTGAACCCGGCTGACATAGCCCCGCCACATCAAGCCCGTCCGGCGTTTGAGGACGCGCCCGCAGGGCGCTCGCCGCCGCAGGCGGCACCACCGGCCGTTAGCCGAAGAACCGCCGGAGTCCGTCGGCACCACCGCTACGCGGCGGTAGTCCTCAATCGCCGGACGGGCTGGGTTTGGGCTAAGCCCGCCCCACCGCCGTGAACCTCATGTCCGGGTAGCGATTGCCGGTGACGCGGCCAGCGATGGGCTCCAGCAGGGCCAGCTCCGCCGCGTCCAGCGTGATGCGGGTCGCCGCGAGGTTCTCCTCGACGCGGGTGCGCTTGTGCGTGCCCGGGATCGGGATCACGGCCAGGCCGTGGACGTCCGCGCGCTGCTGTACCCAGGCCAGGGCCACCTGCGCCAGGGAGATTCCGCGCGCCTCGGCGATCTTCCGTACGGGTTCCAGCAGCGCCGCGTTCGCCGTGGCGTTGTCGCCCGTGAAACGGGGCTGCGTGCGCCGCCAGTCGTTGTCGGCCAGCTCCTTGTCGGCGCTCACGAACGAGCCGGTCAGGAAGCCGCGGCCGAGCGGCGAGTACGGGACGAAGGCGATGCCCAGCTCCTTGGCCGCGTCGACGACGCCGCCCGCGCCCCCTTCGGTCCCTTCCACATCGCGGCTGAACAGCGACCACTCCGACTGCACGGCCGCGATCGGGTGCACGGCGTGCGCCGCGCGGAGTTCGCCCGGGGAGACCTCGCTGAGGCCGAGGTGGCGGACCTTGCCCTCCGCCACCAGCTCGGCCATCGCGCCGACGCTCTCCTCCATGGGCACGTTCACATCACGGCGGTGCATGTAGTAGAGGTCGATGTGGTCGACGCCCAGCCGGCTGAGGCTGCCTTCGACGGACGCGCGGATGTAGGCGCGGTCGTTGCGGATCGCCTGGAACGACGGGTCGTCCTCGCGGCGTTCGATGGCGAACTTCGTGGCCAGCGTGACGCGGTCCCGGTTGGCCCGGACGAACGGCGCTATGAACTGCTCGTTGCGCCCGTACCCGTAGACGTCGGCGGTGTCGAACAGCGTGACGCCCAGCTCCAGGGCGCGCTCCAGCGTCGCCCGTGCCTCGTTCTCGTCGGTCGGCCCGTAAACGGCCGACATGCCCATGCAACCGAGCCCCTGCACACCGACCAGCGGGCCGCCGGTGCCGAGCGCTACGGTGTCGATCTTTTCCTTGCTCATGTGCGTGAGGCTCCTTCGGACGCCCGGCGACGGGCGTCGGCATAGATATCGATCTTGTAGTCGAGGACGTCGAGCGTGCTCCGCAGCTCGTTGATGCGCCGCCGCACGTCCTCGCGGTGCGCGCTCAGCAGCCGTTCGCGCTCGGCCAGGGTCTCCTCGCCCTGGCGCACCAGTTCCGCGTAGCGGACCATGTCGGCCACCGGCATTCCGGTCAGCCGCAGCTTGCCCACCAGGTCCAGCCAGTCCAGGTCCCGGGGGCCGTAGCGGCGCTGCCCGGTGTGCGAGCGGTCCACCAGCGGCATCAGCCCGATCCGCTCGTACCAGCGCAGGGTGTGCGCGGACAGCCCGGTGTAGTCGGCCACTTCGCTGATCGTGAAGCGGTCCCGCCCCTCCGGGCGCCGGTGCCGCTGGCGCTCCAGCTCGCCGCACGCCCGCACCGGTGCCGGCGCTTCGTCGGTCACGGTCATCGCAGTCCCCATCAGTACCCCTCCGCATGGCTGCACGGCCTGTGCCCTTGCGACGGGATCAACGCTAGAGAGTTGGAGTGCACTCCAGGCAAGCGGAGACTTGAGGCAATCTTGGTCCGCTTCCAAGTTCGGGCCCGGCCCGTCCGGCCACCCGAGGCCGAAGATCGGCCGGGCAGGCCCTAGGCTCGACGTCATGGAAAGCCTGCGCAAGATCGAGAACTGGCCGGTGGAGCATGCCGCGACCGCCGTGGTCCGTGCCGACGGCAGCTGGGCGGGGTCGTTCGGGCCGACCGACCGCCCCTTCGCGCTGGCGTCCGTGACCAAGCCGCTGGCCGCGTACGCGGTGCTGGTGGCGGTCGAGGAAGGCGCGGTCGAGCTGGACGAACCGGCCGGCCCCGCCGGTTCCACGGTCCGTCATCTGCTGGCGCACACCTCCGGGCTGGCCTTCGACGAACAGCGGACGATGGCCGCGCCGGGGACCCGCCGGCTGTACTCCAACGCCGGTTTCGAGGCGCTCGGCGACCACCTGGCCAAGGCCACGGACATCCCCTTCGCCGAGTATCTGCGCCAGGCGGTGCTGGAGCCGCTCGGGATGTCGGCCACGGACCTGCCCGGTTCCCCGGCCAAGGACGGCGTCTCGACGGTGGCCGACATCGCGCGCTTCGCCGCCGAACTCCAGGCGCCGCGGCTGCTGTCCCGGCAGACCGTGGACGAGGCCACGTCGGTGGTCTTCCCCGGACTGCCCGGGGTGCTGCCGGGCTTCGGGCACCAGCGGCCGAACGACTGGGGCCTGGGCTTCGAGATCCGCGACGGCAAGTCCCCGCACTGGACGGGCACTTCGTCCTCGCCCCGGACCTACGGTCACTTCGGCCAGTCGGGCACGTTCCTGTGGGTGGACCCGGACGCGGGGGCCGCGTGCGTGGCGCTCGCGGACCGCCCCTTCGGCGACTGGGCGATCGAGGCCTGGCCGCCGCTCACCGACGCGGTCCTCGCCGAGCTGCGCGGGGCCTGACGCCCGCCGGGGTCACCCGAAGCGCGGCTCGGCGCGCATCTCCCACACCAGCAGCTCGGCGGACTCCACCGCCTCGGCGAGCGGCCCCGAAGCGTCCGGGAGGCGCACCGCGTCACCCGCCCGCAGTTCCCCGCCCGGCACGTCCGGCACGTCCGCCAGCCGGACGGCACCGCGCACCACGTGCGCGTACAGCCACGGGGCGGCCGGCAGGGTCACGGTGGCGCCCCGGTCGAGCCGCCACACGCGCAGGCTCGCGTCCGCCCGGGTCAGGGCGTACGGCGTGCCGTCGGCGAGGGCGCGCACCACCTCGTACGAGGGATCCCCGCCGTACTCGGAGGGGGTGAGCCACATCTGCAGGAACCGCAGCGGAGCGGGCCCCGCGTTGCGCTCCACGTGCCGTACGCCCGCGCCCGCGCTGAGCCGCTGGACGTCGCCGGGGCCGACGACCGAGACGTGTCCGGCGGAGTCCTCGTGGGTGAGTTCGCCCTCGATCACCCAGGTCACGATCTCGGTGTCCCGGTGCGGGTGCTCCGCGAAGCCGGCGCCCGGTGCCAGGTGCTCCTCGTTGCAGGCGGAGAGCGGCCCGAAGCGCACGTTGTCCGGGTCGTAGAAGCCGGCGAAGGAGAAGGCGTGCCAGGTTTCGATACCGGCCGGTAGGTCCCCGCCGTGGAAGCGTTCTCCCGCCCGTTGGATGATCGGTCGCCGTCGCGTCATCGGGCTACGGTAGCCCGGCCGCCCCGCCCCGCACCCGAATAAGGCAGGCTTGTCCCGTGCCTGAACCCGCCGCTAACATCCCGCATCCGCACAGCGCCACCCTTCGCCGCCTGGAGAAGTCCTCCGGCACCCTGGCCGCCGCCGCCATCGCCCGTATGGATGCCCAGCTGCCGTGGTACCGGGCCATGCCCCCGGAGAACCGCTCCTGGATCGGCCTGGTCGCCCAGGCCGGTATCGCGGCCTTCACCGAGTGGTTCCGGCACCCGGAGACCCCGCAGGCGATCAGCACCGACGTCTTCGGGACGGCCCCCCGGGAGCTGACCCGGGCGATCACGCTGCGCCAGACCGTGGAGATGGTCCGCACGACCATCGAGGTCATGGAGTCGGCCATCGACGAGGTGGCGGCGCCGGGCGACGAGTCGGTGCTGCGCGAGGCGCTGCTGGTCTACGCCCGCGAGATCGCCTTCGCCACGGCCCAGGTGTACGCGCAGGCCGCCGAGGCACGCGGCGCGTGGGACGCCCGGCTGGAGTCGCTGGTGGTCAACGCCGTGCTGTCGGGCGAGGCCGACGAGGGGGTGCTGTCCCGCGCCGCCGCGTTGGGCTGGAATTCGCCCGCGCACGTCTGCGTGGTGCTGGGCACCGCCCCCAACGGGGACAGCGAGCTGACGGTCGAGGCCATCCGCCGGGCCTCCCGGCACGCGAAGCTGCAGGTGCTGACCGGGGTGCTCGGGGACCGGCTGGTGGTGATCGCCGGTGGCTCGGACAATCCGCTGCAGACGGCGAAGTCCTTGATCGGCCCGTTCGCGGCGGGGCCGGTGGTGGCCGGCCCGGTGGTCTCCGACCTGCTGGCCGCGACGCGGTCCGCGCAGGCCGCGGCCGCCGGACTCAAGGCGTGCGCGGCGTGGCCGGATGCGCCCCGTCCGGTGCTGGCCGACGACCTCCTGCCGGAGCGGGCCATGGCCGGTGACGTGACCGCCCGTGAGCAACTGGTGGAGGAGATCTACAGACCGTTGGAGGAAGCGGGCTCCGCGCTGCTGGAGACGCTGAGCGTGTACCTGGAACAAGCCAGTAGCCTTGAGGGTGCGGCGCGGATGCTGTTCGTCCACCCAAACACCGTGCGATACCGCCTCCGACGTGTGACGGACGTCACCGGATGGTCACCCTCCGATGTACGCTCCGCCTTTACCCTGCGGGTCGCGTTGATCCTGGGGCGTCTGGCCGACGCGGAGTCGCAGTCTTAGTCTTTTGTCAGACGTCAACAATTCCCCTGACGGTTCTTCGTCCCTGTCCCCACGGGTGGGCGATGCCGTCCACGAGAGAGAGTGTGAGGGTGCTCGTACTCGTCGCTCCCGGCCAGGGCGCTCAGACGCCCGGCTTCCTGACCCCCTGGCTCGACCTCCCCGGTGTTGAAGACCGCCTCCGGGAGTGGTCGGCTGCCATCGACCTGGACCTGGTCCACTACGGCACGGACGCCGACGCGGACGAGATCCGTGACACCGCGGTGGCCCAGCCGCTGCTGGTCGCCTCGGCCCTGGTCTCCGCGGGTCAGCTGTTCCCCACGCCCGGGGACTTCGCGCGCCTGGTCGGTGCCGCCGCCGGGCACAGCGTCGGCGAGCTGGCCGCCGCGGCGCTCACCGGTGTGCTCTCGGAGCAGGCCGCTATGACCCTGGTACGACGCCGCGGCCTGGCCATGGCCGAGGCGGCGACGGCCGCCGAGACCGGCATGTCCGCCCTGCTGGGCGGTGAGCCCGAGGTGGTCCTGCCGCATCTGGAGAAGCTCGGCCTGATCCCCGCGAACGTCAACGGCGCGGGCCAGATCGTGGCCGCCGGCACCCTGGCGCAGCTGGCGGCGCTGGCGGAGGACAAGCCCGAGGGCACCCGGCGGGTCGTCCCGCTGAAGGTGGCCGGCGCGTTCCACACGCCGCACATGGCCCCGGCCGTCACCGCACTGGAATCGGCGGTCGCGGAGCTGACCGTCACCGATCCGCACACGGTCTACGTCTCCAACAGGGACGGCGGGACGGTGGCCACCGGCCAGGAGGTCGTCTCCCGGCTCGTGGGCCAGGTGGCCAACCCGGTCCGCTGGGACCTGTGCATGGACACCTTCAAGGAGCTGGGCGTCACGGCGCTGATCGAGGTCGCCCCCGGTGGCACCCTCGTGGGCCTCGCCAAGCGCGCCCTGCCCGGTGTGAAGACTCTCGCTCTCAAGACCCCGGACGACCTCGACGCCGCCCGTGCGCTGATCGCCGAGCACACCGCCGCCGCCGAGACCCCGGCCGAATAAGGAGCCCGAGAGTATGACCGCGAAGATCAAGCCCGCGAAGGGCACTCCGTACGCGCGCATCCTCGGCGTCGGCGGCTACCGCCCCGTCCGGGTGGTGCCGAACGAGGAGATCCTCAAGCACATCGACTCCTCCGACGAGTGGATCCGCTCGCGCTCCGGTATCGCCACGCGGCACTGGGCGGGCCCGGAGGAGACCGTGGCCGCGATGTCCGTGGAGGCCGCGGGCAAGGCCATCGCCAATGCCGGGATCGACCCCGAGCAGATCGGCGGCGTGATCGTCTCGACGGTGTCGCACTTCAAGCAGACCCCGGCGATCGCGACCGAGATCGCGCACAAGATCGGCGCGGGCAAGCCCGCCGCGTTCGACATTTCCGCGGGCTGTGCCGGCTTCGGCTACGGCCTGACCCTCGCCAAGGGCATGGTCACCGACGGCAGCGCCGAATACGTGCTGGTCATCGGTGTCGAGCGGCTCTCGGACCTGACCGATCTGGAGGACCGTTCCACGGCCTTCCTGTTCGGTGACGGTGCGGGCGCCGTCGTCGTCGGCCCCTCGAAGGAGCCGGCCATCGGCCCCACCGTGTGGGGTTCGGAGGGTGACAAGGCCGACACCATCAAGCAGACCATCGCCTGGGACGCCTACCGCGAGGAGACCGAGGTACGCTTCCCCGCTCTCACCCAGGAGGGCCAGGCGGTGTTCCGCTGGGCCGTCTTCGAGATGGCGAAGGTCGCCCAGCAGGCGCTGGACGACGCCGGTGTCAGCCCGGAGGACCTGGACGTCTTCATCCCGCACCAGGCCAACATGCGGATCATCGACTCGATGGTCAAGACGCTGAAGCTGCCGGAGACCGTCACGGTCGCCCGTGACGTGGAGACCACGGGCAACACGTCCGCGGCCTCCATTCCGCTGGCCATGGAGCGGCTCCTGGCGACAGGGGCGGCGAAGAGCGGGGACACCGCGCTCGTCATCGGGTTCGGGGCGGGTCTCGTGTACGCCGCGACGGTCGTTACCCTCCCCTAGGCGAGATCCGCGCGGACCGGCTTCCACCGGCCGCCGCGGGCACTGGCCACTTACGCAGTTCTCACATCGCAGTTCCACCGCAATATCGAAGGAGCGCCACAATGGCCGCCACTCAGGAAGAGATCCTCAAGGGTCTCGCGGAGATCGTCAACGAGATCGCCGGTATCCCCGTCGAGGACGTCCAGCTGGACAAGTCCTTCACCGACGACCTGGACGTCGACTCGCTGTCCATGGTCGAGGTCGTCGTCGCCGCCGAGGAGCGCTTCGACGTGAAGATCCCCGACGAGGACGTCAAGCACCTCAAGACCGTCGGTGACGCTGCCGACTACATCCTGAAGCACCAGGACTGACCCAAGCGTTCGTCGCCACCCCGGCGGTGGCGGTTCCAGCACCTCTACACGTGGAGACAGAATTCCTGTGAACTCGACCAATCGCACCGTGGTCGTCACCGGTATCGGCGCAACCACACCGCTGGGTGGCGACAGCGCATCGACCTGGGAAGGGCTGCTCGCCGGGCGTTCCGGCGTCAAGCCCCTGGTGGGTGAGCGCTTCGCCGACCTGCCGGTCCGCATCGCCGCCCGGGTGGCCGTCGACCCCGAGGACGTCCTGCCCCGCCCGCTCACCCGCAAGCTGGACCGGTCGGCGCAGTTCGCGCTGATCGCCGCCCGCGAGGCCTGGGCCGACGCGGGCTTCACCGGCAAGGCCGGTGACGACGCCGCCATCGCCCCCGAGCGGCTCGGCACGGTCATCGCCTCCGGCATCGGCGGCGTGACGACCCTGCTCGACCAGTACGACGTGCTCAAGGAGAAGGGCGTCCGCCGCGTCTCCCCGCACACCGTGCCCATGCTGATGCCCAACAGCCCGTCCGCCAACGTCGGCCTGGAGGTGGGCGCCCAGGCGGGTGTGCACACCCCGGTCAGCGCCTGCGCGTCCGGTGCCGAGGCGATCGGCTACGCCGTCGAGATGATCCGCACCGGCCGTGCCGACGTGGTCGTCGCCGGTGGCACCGAGGCGGCCGTCCACCCGCTGCCCATCGTGGCGTTCGCCAACATGATGGCGATGTCGAAGAACAACGACGAGCCGGAGAAGGCTTCCCGCCCGTACGACAAGGGCCGGGACGGCTTCGTCCTCGGCGAGGGCGCGGGCGTCGTCATCCTGGAGTCGGCCGAGCACGCCGCGAAGCGCGGTGCCCGGGTGTACTGCGAGGTGCTGGGCCAGGGTCTGTCCGCCGACAGCCACCACATCGCCCAGCCCGAGCCGACGGGCCGCGGCATCGCCGCCGCCCTGCAGAACCTGCTGGACTCCACCGACCTCAAGCCGTCGGAGGTCGTCCACCTCAACGCGCACGCCACGTCCACCCCGCAGGGTGACGCGGCCGAGATCAAGGCGCTCCGCAAGATCCTCGGTGACGACCTCGACCACGTCGCGATCTCCGCGACCAAGTCGATGACCGGTCACCTGCTCGGTGGCGCCGGCGGCATCGAGACGGTCGCGACCGTTCTCGCCCTGTACCACCGGATGGCACCGCCCACCATCAACATCGAGGAGATGGACGAGGACATCGACGCGGACGTCGTCCGTGGCGAGCCCCGCCCGCTTCCCGAGGGCTCCATCGCGGCGATCAACAACTCCTTCGGTTTCGGCGGCCACAACGTGGTCCTCGCGCTCCGCTCGGTCTGATCACCGCTCGTCGAGGCATGTCGAAGGCCCGCCCGGTCCGCTGACCGGGCGGGCCTTCGCGTTCCCCCGATCAGGTGACCCGACGGTGCAAGGGGGCAGCTCAGGGGCACGGCGTCCGGCGTGGAGACCGTCGTTCGATCGGGTGGCTCAGACCACCTGGTGCAGCCACCGGACGGGAGCGCCCTCGCCCGCGTAGCGGAAAGGTTCCAGCTCGTCGTCCCAGGGCTTGCCGAGCAGCCGGTCGATCTCGGCGCGCAGATCGCTCTCGCCCCGCCCGGCCCGTGCCACGGCGGCGCGCAGCCGGTCCTCGGGGATCAGGATGTCGCCGTGGATGCCGGTGACGGCGTGGAAGATGCCCAGGCCGGGCGTGGCGCTGTACCGCTCGCCCTCGGCCGTGGCGCGGGGCTCGGCGGTCACCTCGAAGCGCAGCAGGTGCCAGCCGCGCAGCGCGGAGGCGAGCTTGGAGGCGGTGCCGGGCTCGCCCTGCCAGGAGAACTCGGCACGCCAGGTGCCGGGCGCGGCGGGTTGTCGGATCCAGTCGAGGGTGACGCGCACACCGAGCACGCCCGCGACGGCCCACTCGACGTGCGGGCACAGCGCGCGGGGCGCGGAGTGCACGTACAGAACTCCACGTGTCGTCACGGGGACCTCCAGTGCGGTTCGAGGTTCGCCTTCCCCAGCGGCCTCGCGCGCCTGTCGGTCCCGCCCGGGACAACTGAGGGCATCTTGCCCCAATGGCCACTCCCGTACCAGCCCACGAGGTTACCTACAGTAAACACCATCGGGAGCAATTCTCCTGAAAAGGGACAGGGTATGACGTGTTGCCAGCCAGGGCCTGTCCGGCGGATCACGAGGACGCGCCACCGCTGTGCGGCGGAGTCCTCAAGCGCCGGACGGGCTGATTGGCTGAGCTGAGCCAAACCAGCCTGTCCGGCGTTTGAGGACGCGCCCGCAGGGCGCACGCCGCCGCAGACGGCACAGCGGTCGGCAGCCACAGGCCCGCCGGTCAGGCGAGAGGCGGCACCGACGGCCCCCGGCAAGGTGACGTACCGTCGGTCGGGAACAGATATCACCCGGCTCGATGGGGGAAAGACGATGCGCAGCAGCACGGGGCGGCGGTCCCGGATGGCACGGACCGCCGTGGCGGCGTTCTCGGCCGCACTCCTCGTCGCGGGCTGCGGCGGGGGCACGGACGGCGGCTCGGCCAAGTCGGCCGCGAAGCCGAGCGCCACCCCCACCTCCGCCTGGAACGCCCGCCCCGAGTCGATGGCCTCGCTCGGTGACTCCATCACCCGGGGCTTCGACGCCTGCTCCGTGCTCGCGGACTGCCCCGAGGTGTCCTGGGCCACCGGCACCAAGGTGAACAGCCTGGCCCAGCGGCTGCTGCCGTACCCGCAGACCAGCAGCTGGAACTACGCGCGGACGGGGGCGCGGATGGCGGATCTGCCCGGCCAGATGCGGTCCGCGATAGCGCGGAAGCCGCAGCTCGTGACGGTGCTGGTCGGGGCCAATGACGCCTGCCGCAAGCAGGTGGACGACATGACGCCGGTGGAGCGGTTCCGGGAGGACTTCGAGTCCTCCCTCCACGAACTCCGCCGCTCCCTGCCCAAGTCGCAGGTCTATGTGGCCGGTGTGCCGGACCTCATGCGGCTGTGGTCACAAGGGCGGACGAACGGCTACGCGAAGACGGTCTGGAAGCTGGGGATCTGCCCGTCGATGCTCGGCGACTCCGAGGCGGTGGACGCGGTCGCCGTGGACCGCCGCGCCCAGGTCGCCAAGCGGGTCGCCGCGTACAACGACGTACTCAAGAGCGCCTGCGCGCGGGACGAACTGTGCCGCTACGACGACGCGGTGGGCGGCTACGCCTTCACGGGCCTGGAGCTGAGCCAGTGGGACTGGTTCCACCCGAACAAACGCGGGCAGCTGACGCTGGCCGATATGGCGTACCGGCGGATCACCGCACGGCGCTGAGTGGTTGGCCACCGGCTTGCCACATCCAGCCCGTCCGGCGATTGAGGACTACCGCCGCGCAGCGGTGGTGCCGACGGACTCCGGCGGTTCTTCGGCCACCGGCCGGTGGTGCCGCCTACGGCGGCGAGCGCCCTGCGGGCGCGTCCTCAAACGCCGGACGGGCTTGATATTCGCACTCGAACCGGTGGAGTCCACCACTCGTACGGGCGAGATCACGTGACGGCCGAAGCAATGAGCGCCACGCTCTGGCGTGCGCCCGGGAGCACACCCGGGCATCGCGTACGCATATGAGGAGTTATCCGTGAACGTTCGCCGCTCCGTGACCGCCGCCGTCGGCGCCGTGGCCCTTGTCCTCGGCCTGGCTTCGGCCGCCTCCGCCACTCCCGCGGCCCTGAACCCCTGCGGGTTCTACAAGACCGGGAGTGACGCGTTCTACAACCACTGCACCGGTGACGGCTCGCACGTCGTCATCGAGGTGGAGGTGTGGGGCCCCAACTACGAGCGGTGCGTGGTGCCCGGCACCACGTGGCTCGGATCGGCCTCGAAGATCGACGGTGCGCACTACGTCGGACGCACCTGCTGAGCACCGCTGAACATCGGCTGAGCACCAGGTGACGGGCGGGCCCGGGGCGGGGCGCCCCGGGCCCGCCCGTCACGGATCCGCACCGGCGGCGCGGCCTCAGGCCTCCGTCGGCTTGAGCACCACGAAGTCCGCGCCGTTGGGGTCGAGGCAGACGGCCAGGCGGCCGACGCCCTCCGCGTCCTCCGGGCCCATCTGCACGCTGCCGCCGTTATCGGTGACCTTGGCGAGCGTGGCGTCGCAGTCCGCCGTAGCGAACACGGGGTGCCAGTAGGCGCGGCCGCCGTTGAGGGAAAGGTCCTCGGCCGACAGTTGCAGGAGGCCGCCGTGCATCCGGTCCTCGGACTGTTCCGCCGGGGTGATGAGGGAGTACGCGCCGTCCCCGTCGCCCGGCAGGGGCACGTCCTGCGTGGTCCAGCCGAAGAGGCCGCCGTAGAAGGCCTTCGCCCCGGCCGCGTCGGTGGTGTACAGCTCGGTCCAGCACAGGGAGCCCGGCCGGTCGGCGACCTCCATGCCGGTGGGCTTCTCCCCCGCCTGCCAGACGGCGAACTGGCCGCCCTGGGGGTCGGTGAACTGGGCCATCCGACCCCAGCCGTCGGCGTCGAACGGAGGCACCCGCACGGTGCCGCCCGCCTGTTCCACGGCCTGGGCCGTGGCATCGGCGTCGTTCGTTCTGAAGTAGACCATCCAGGCCGAGCGGGCGCCCTGCTCGGTGAGCGGGCCGATGCCTCCGACGCCCTTGCCGCCCAGCCGGAAGCCGCCGTACTCGCCGGCTTCCGGGTCCGAACCCCAGGGCTGGAATTCCCACCCGAACACCGAGCCGTAGAAGCGGGCCGTGGCGGGGACGTCGGGAGCGCCGATATCGAGCCAGCAGGGGGAGCCGTGCACGAAGTCCGTGGTGATCATGGGGGTTCCCTTCGCGGATGTCTGCCCAGCCAGCCTGACACCCGCCACCGGCGCCCGCCTCCCGGCGGCGCCCCCGGGGGTCACTCGGTGCTGTCGCCGTGTGCCCGCAGGCCCACGCCCCGGATGCCGTCCCAGTCCGTCAGCTCCTCCACGATCGGGTGGGCGGACCCCTTGCCCTCCAGGCTCAGCACCAGGGCCGCCTCCTGGTGTCTGCCCTTCTCGCGGCCGTCACCCGCGCACGGCGGCGTCCCGGCCTCGATCTGGACGTCCGTGACCCGGAAGCCGCTCTTGGTGCACAGCTCCAGCACCCGCCCCAGCAGCCCGCTGCGCGTGCGGTAGGACAGTCTCAGCTCCACTTGTTCCGCCACCGGCGCCACCGCCATCCGCCTCGTCATCATCGGGAAACCACGGACGACCAGGAAGTGGACCACGGTCGCCGCCGCGCCGAGCAGCGGCAGACCGCCGCCGCACGCCATGCCGACCGCGCAGGTCAGCCAGATCGTGGCCGCCGTCGTCAGACCGCGCACCGCGTCGCGGCGGACGAAGATGAGACCGCCGCCGATGAAGCCGATGCCGGAGACGATCTGCGCGGCCACCCGCGAGGGGTCCTGGCGCACCCCCGCCAGTTCGGCCAGGCCGAAGCCGTGGGCCGACACCTCCATGAACAGGGCGCTGCCCACCCCGACGAGGGTGTGCGTGCGCAACCCGGCGCTCTTCTGCTGTAACTCGCGTTCGAGGCCGATGAGCGAGGCGAGCAGGAGCGCGATGCCCAACTCGGCAAACTGGCGGGCCCCTTGACCGCTGCCGGGCGAGAACAGCGGGGCTGCGTACTCGGTTATTCGCATCCCGTCATTGTGGCCTGAACTCGACTGTACGTAATGGGGATTGGGTGCTTCCCTTCCGCCCATGCACGCACAATGATTTCCTTCCGGCTCATGAGACCCATTGAGAAGGCCCGGATATCGTTCGGCGTCGCCCTGTTCGCCTGCGCCGCCCTGTTGCCCGCCCCCGCCGTCGCGGCCCCCGTGTCGCCGTCGGGGCCCTCGGGGCCGTCGGCCACGGCGCTCACCGTCGAGGAGGAGCGGCTCACCGGCCCCGTGCCGCGGGAGATCCTGCGGCGCTCGGGGTTCGACGGGGTGGCACCCGGCTTCGCCCGCGCCCTGGCGGCTACGGGCAGCGCCGGGCAGGCCGAGCGGCTCGCGACCACCGAGGGGCGGCGGCTGTGGCAGCGGGCCGTGGACCGGGCACAGGGCCGTGGTGCCCCCGGCGGGGACCTGAGCCGCGACGACGACCGACCGCTGTACTGGGCGCGCCTGGGGATGACCCGGGCACTGCGCGAATGGAAGCCGGCCTTCGCGACGACGGACGCGCGGCGGACGGCCCTGGTGGAGAAGCTGGTCGCGAGGGTCGAGCGCGGCTCGCGCGGACAGGACTCCATCGAGCTGCCCCGGGGCGACCGGGGGATCAGGCGCGTCGTGATCACCGGCTTCGATCCGTTCCAGCTGGACTCCGACATCCGGCGCTCCAACCCCTCCGGTGCCGCCGCGCTCGCCCTGGACGGCACGACCGTGCACACGGCGACCGGCCCGGCGCGGATCGAGGCGGCGCTCTTCCCGGTGCGCTGGGCGGACTTCGCGGCCGGTGACGTCGAGCGGACCCTGCTGCCGCACTTCGAGTCCGGGCAGCGGGAGGCGGACATGTTCACGACGATCAGCCAGGGGCGGGACGGCCGCTTCGACCTGGAGCACACCAACGGCGCCTGGCGCGGCGGCTACGGGGACAACGTGGGCGACTCCCGCACCGAGACCGTGCCCGTGCCGCCGGGCGTCCCGACCGTTCACCCGCAGCCGCAGTGGACGTCGACGACCCTGCCCTACGACGCGGTCCTGGCCGCGAAGACCGGCCCGTACCCGGTGTACGACAACAGGGCCGTCACGGAGATCCCGGCCGGCGGGACCGAGCCCGTGCACCGGCCCGAGGGGCCGACGCCGGGCTCGACGGCCCGCGCGGGCGGCGGAGGCGACTACCTCTCCAACGAGATCGCCTACCGGGCGACGCTGCTGCGCGACGCGCTGCGCCCGTACCTTCCGGGCGGCCATCTGCACACCCCGGTGCTGCGGTTCGGCGCGGGCAACACCGATCCCGCGACCGGGCGGATCACGGACCCCTCGTTCCTCCGGGACCGGCAGGCGATCACCGCGCAGATCCGCGCCGTGATCGGCGTGGCGGCGGGGGGCGCCCCTCGGTCATGATGAGCGCATGATCATCGCAGCGGCGCAGTTCACCTCCCGGCCGTGCGACGTCGACGCCAACGTCGCGCGCATGGCCGGGTTCGTCACCGAGGCGGGAGAGCGGGGTGCGGCGCTCGTCGTCTTTCCCGAGCTGGCCGTCACCGGCTACGAACTGCCGGAGATCGTCGCCGCCGGGGGCCGTCTCACACTCGCCCCCGACGACCCCCGGCTGGCCCCCCTCCGGCAGGCGTGCGCGGCGGCGGGCGTCGCCGCGGTGGTCAACTGCCCGGGACACTCGGCGGCGGGACCGACGATCACCTCGTACGTGTACGGGCCGGACGGCGCCCTGCGCACGCGCTACGACAAGCGGCACGTGACGGACACGGAGCGCGCGGCGGGCTTCGTCGCGGGGACGGCGGACGGCCGGTTCACGCTGGACGGTGTCACCTTCGGGCTGGCCATCTGCTTCGACACCCACTTCCCCGACGTCGCCGCCCGCGCGGCGGCCGACGGCTGCCGGGTCCTGCTGGCGAGTTCGCTGTACTCCAAGGGCGTCGGCGCCGAGGAGCGGGTGGCGGTCTTCCCCGCGCTGGCGAAGGACCACGGCCTGCACGTCCTGCTCGCCAACCACACGGGCCCCGCGGGCCCGTACGACGCCTGCGGTCTCAGCGCGGTGTGGTCCCCGGACGGCCGCATACCGGCCGAGGCCTCGGCCACCGTCGCGGAGCTGGTGACGGCGGACGTGCTCAGCTGACCACGCGGTCCGGCCGCCGACCGCCGTCGTCGCCGTCCTCCACGTCGCCCTCGTCCCGCGCGGCCGTCTCGCCCGTCAGGTCGCGGGCGAGCAGCGTCGCACCGGCGACCGCGCCGGGCATGACGAACACGGCGACGAGCGGCACCAGGAAGAGCAGGGTGAGGGGCACGCCGAAGCCGAGCGCGAGGAGCTTGCGGGAGCGCAGCATCCGCAGGCGCTCCCGCAGGGGGACGCCACGGCGCTGGAGGGCGACGGCGGTGAGTTCCTCGGTGAGGAAGAACCCGGAGACGCAGAAGCCGAGCGCGGGGACGACCGTCTGTCCGACGACGGGCAGGAAGCCGGCGGCGAAGAGGAGCACGCCCCAGACCGCCACCCGGAGGAGCACGGCGAGACTCTCGCGGGCGGAGATCCACAGCTCGCGCCAGAGCGGCAGCCCCGATTCGTGGACGGTGCCGTCCTCGGACCGGTCGACCTTCTCCGAGAGCGACTCGTAGAAGGGCTGGCCGACGAGCAGGGTGACGGCGGTGAAGGAGATCAGCGCGAGCAGCAGGCTGCCGCCGAAGAACAGGACGGTCAGGGCACCGCGGAAGAGACCGAGCCAGGGCGATCCCCAGCCGTCGGCGAAGGGCGTGGCCCAGTCGACGACGTCGTCCGCGTACATCACGAGCGCGACCATCGCGCCCGCGTACCCGATGAGAGTGATCAGCCCGGGCAGCAGCCCGAACCCCCACTGCTTCCGGTTCCGCCCCACCCAGCGCTGGCCCTTGGCCAGGTAGGTCATCCCCGTTACAAGATCTCGCATGGCGCCACCGTAGCCGCTGGCCGCGGGGTTACCACTGCCGCCTGCGGCGGCTGGACCGGCTTGATGCGGCTGGGCTCAGCCATTCCAGCCCGTCCGGCGCTTGAGGACTACCGCCGCGCAGCGGCGGTGCCGACAGCCTCCGGCGGTTTGCCGACTACCGGCCGGTGGTACCGCCTGCGGCGGCGAGGCGCCCTGCGGGCGCGTCCTCAAACGCCGGACGGGCTTGATTCGCGCACCCCCAAACGCCGGACCGGCTTGCTGCGGCTGAGCCCAGCCAACCCAGCCCGTCCGGCGATTGAGGACACAACACAGCAGCCCGTCCGGCGATTGAGGACGACCGCCGTGCAGCGGGAGCACACATTCCCCGCAAGCCCGGCAAGGGCAGAGGTCAGGAATCGAAGCTGACGATCATCTTGCCGGTGTTCTGGCCCCGGAGCATGCCGAGGAAGGCGTCCACCGCGTGGTCGATGCCCTTGACGACCGTCTCGTCGTACTTGAGCTCGCCGGAGCGCACCCACGCCGAGACCTCCTCGACGAACTGCGGGCGCAGCGCCTGGTGGTCGTTGACGAGCATGCCCTGGAGGCGCAGTCGCTTGCCGATGGCGAGGGCGAGGTTGCGCGGCCCGGGGGTCGGCTCGGTGGCGTTGTACTGGGCGATCGCACCGCACAGCGTGGCACGGCCGTGCACGTTGAGGGAGGAGATGGCCGCCTCGAGGTGGTCGCCGCCGACGTTGTCGAAGTAGACGTCGATGCCGTCGGGGGCGGCTTCCTTCAGCTGCTCGGCGACCGGGCCGTTCTTGTAGTTGAAGGCGTCGGTGAAGCCGTACTCCTCCTTGAGGATCCTGACCTTCTCGTCCGAGCCCGCGCTGCCGATGACGCGCGAGGCGCCCTTGAGCCGGGCGATCTGGCCGACGAGGCTGCCGACCGCGCCCGCCGCGCCGGAGACGAAGACGGCGTCGCCCTTCTTGAAGGAGGCGACCTCCAGCAGACCCGCGTAGGCGGTCATGCCGGGCATGCCGAGCACGCCGAGGTAGGCGGAGAGGGGGGCCAGGTCGGGGTCGACCTTGGCGGCGTGGCGGGCGTCGAGCACCGCGTACTCGCGCCAGCCGAGGCCGTGCAGCACGTGGTCGCCGACCGCGAGGCCGTCGGCGCGGGAGGCGATGACCTCACCGATCGCACCGCCGTCCATGGGCTGATCGAGCTGGAACGGGGGTACGTAGGACTTCACGTCGTTCATGCGGCCGCGCATATACGGGTCGACCGACATGTGGACGTTGCGGACCAGGATCTGGCCCTCGCCGGGCTCGGGGACCGGGACCTCGCGCAGGGCGAAGTCCTCGGGCTTCGGCCAGCCCTGCGGACGGGCGACGAGGTGCCATTCACGGCCGGTGGCGGGCGTTGCGGACATGAAACGTAGCCTCCTAATGGTTCACCAACTAAAACAACCATGCGCCTCGATATTTCATGTTGTCAAGCAACGCGGTAGCCTGAGCCGTATGGTCCCCCGAACGGATGCCCTGACCCTCGAAGTCGTCGAACTCATCGCGACCGTCGTGGCCCGCTACCACGAGGAGTACGAGGAGGCGGCGGCCAAGCACTCCCTCACCGGCGCCCAGGCGCGGGTGCTGGCGCTGCTCGTCGGCGAGCCGCAGCCCATGCGCCGCATCGCGCGGCAGCTGAAGTGCGAGCCGTCCAACGTCACCGGCATCGTCGACCGCCTGGAGGCCCGTGACCTGGTGGAACGCCGACCGGACCCCGCCGACCGCCGGGTCAAGCTCGCTGCGGCCACCGCGGCGGGCCGGGAGGTCAGCGGCCGGCTGCGCGAGTCGCTGCACTTCGCGCGCGAACCGCTGGCGGGGCTGTCGGCACAGGAGCGCGCGGTCCTGCGGGACCTGCTCAAGCGCATGCTGGGCGAGGACCCGGACGACCCGTACACGCCCGTGTGAGCCCCCGGCGCGAAGGTCAGCCGGTCAGGCGCAGATCGCGGGCCGTGACGACGGTGCCCAGCCGGGGCATGTCGAGCGTCACCGACGCCCGGTGCTCCGCCTCGGTCAGGGCACTCATCGCGTCCTCCACGAACACCAGCTCGTAGCCGTGGTCGGCGGCGGCACGGGCCGTCGACTCCACCCCGAGATTGGTGGCGATGCCGGTGAGGACGAGCGTGCGCACCCCGCGCTCCCGCAGCCGGGCGTGCAGCCCGGTGCCGTGGAACGCGCCGACGGTCTGCTTGACGACCTCGATGTCGCCCGGTTCCGCGACCCCGGCCAGCACCGCGCTGCCGGGCGGCTGCTCCACCGCCCCCGGCCGCTCCACCCGCACGATCGCGACCGGCGCCCCCGCCTCGCGGAACGCCCGCGCCAACTCCACGGCCCTCCGCGCCACTTCGTCACCGGAGCGCGGCGCGAGCGGCAGCGCCACGATGCGCTCCATGAGGTCGACGATCACCAAGGCGGTTCGCTGCGGGTCGATTTCGGTCATGTCCAGACCGTAGCGGCCGGGCCGGCGCCGTAGGCGTCCCCCGGACCGGCTCCGGGCTGACGGCGGGTAAAGCTTCGACGACATCGCGGGATGCGCGACGATGGCCCCCATGAGTTCAGCGCCCGGCCCCTCGGCCGACCCCGCCTTCGGCCCGCTCGCCTTCCAACTGGTGCTGCTGCGCCGGATGGCCGACCACCAGCCCGGCCTGGTCGAGGAGGCCCTGCGCGAACTGGGGGCCGGCCGGGCGGAGATGCGCGAGGCCAACCGCCGCTGGCAGGCCATGCTGCACGCGCCGCGCCGCCGCGCGGCGGGCGCCCGCTACCGTTCCGTGCTCGGACCGCCCGAGACGGCCGCCGAACGCCGCGTGGGCGACCTGACGTTCGACGCCCTGATGTGGCGGGTGCCGCTCTGGCCCGACCTGAGGTTCGAGGTGCTGAGCGCGCCCGGCGGCGCGGTCTGGAACGAATGGCTGGTCCGGGCCCCCGGCCTGCCCGGCCCGGCCCTGCGCACGGTCCGCGACCTGCGGCCCTGGATGTGCACCGTGGACGAGGTGGCCCGCGCCTTCCCGCCCGCGCGCCCGATGGAGGGCACGGCCCCCACCCGCTGGCGACTGGCGTTCACGGCACCGGACGCCGCCGGGGAGCGCGCGGAGTACGTCGCGGAGTTCACCTGGGGGCTGCTCCAGCGCGTGGCCGAGGCCCCCGGCCCGTCCGGCGTCTGAGGGCACCGGCACTCGTGGGACGGGCCGTTGCCGGCCGTCGTGCGGCGGTCGGCAACGGCCCGTCCCAGATGATCGGTGCTCAGGCCAGCTCGGCCGTCAGCGTGATCGTCGTCCCGGTGAGCGCCTGGCTGACCGGGCAGTTCTTCTTGGCGTCCTCGGCGGCCGCGACGAACCCCGCCTCGTCCAGGCCGGGCACCTCGCCCTCCACGGTGAGGTGGATGCCGGTGATGCCCTCACCCGGCTGGAAGGTGACCTCGGCGCTGGTCACCAGGCGGGTCGGCGGGGTGCCGGCGCCGGTCAGCGCGTGCGAGAGGGCCATGGAGAAGCAGCTCGAGTGAGCGCCCGCGATCAGCTCCTCGGGGCTCGTCTTGCCGTTCGCCTGCTCGGCACGGGACGGCCAGGAGACCGGGTAGTCACCGATGCCGGACGAGTCGAAGGTGACGGTGCCGCCGCCCTCGGTCAGTGAGCCTTCCCAGACCGTGTGCGCGGTGCGGTTCGTGGCCATACGGCTTCCTCCTGTAAGAGCGGTTCGAACGAGTCATATGAAGATCGGGCCCAACGCCCCGATCATCGTGCCGCGGTGGCCCCCGCCCCGGTTCCGACACGCCCGGGAGCCCCGGGCGTCGCGGGTCCCCCGTGCCCCCCGGGCGTCGCGGCGGAGGGGGTGTTCCAGGCCACGAGCGCCGGGCGGCCGTGCTCGGTGCCGATCCGGCTGACGGTCGCCGTGTCCAGCCGGAACAGCGCGCCGGCCGCGGGCGGCAGCCCCAGCCGACGGGCGGTCAGCACCCGCAGGAAGTGCCCGTGCGCGACCAGCACCACATCGCCGCCGTCCGCCGACCCCAGCCGGGGCGCGATCCGCGCGAGGACCCGGTCCGCGCGCGCACCCACCTCGACGAGCGTCTCGCCGGGGTGCTCGGCGGGACCGGGAACCACCCCGTCGTCCCACAGATACCAGTCGGGCCGGGTGCGGTGGATCTCCGCCGTCGTCACGCCCTCGTAACCGCCGTAATCCCATTCCCGCAGGTCGGGATCGGTCTGTACGTCCATGAGCCCGGCCAGTTCGGCGGTCCGTACCGCCCGCCCCAGCGGGCTCGCCAGCACCAGCGAAACCATGCGCTCCGCGAGCAGCGGCCGCAGCGCCGTCGCCTGTCCCTCACCGACCTCGGTCAGCGGCAGATCGGTCAGCCCGGTGTGCCGCCCGGTACGGCTCCACTCGGTCTCGCCGTGCCGGACCAGCAGCAGCTCACTCACCGTCGCGCCGCTCGCCGCCCTGCCGGGCCTCCGCGTCGGCCTGTGCCTGCGCGACCGAGGCCCGGACCTCGTCCATGTCGAGCGCGCGGGCCTGCTTGATCACGTCCTCCAGCGCGGCCTCCGGCAGCGCGCCGGGCTGGGCGAACACCGCGATGTTCTCCCGCACGATCATCAGGGTCGGGATCGACTGGATCTCGAAGGCGGCGGCCAGCTCCGGCTGCGCCTCGGTGTCGACCTTGGCGAACACCAGGTCCTCGTGGCGCCCGGCGGCCCCTTCGTACACCGGCGCGAATTTCCGGCAGGGTCCGCACCACTCCGCCCAGAAGTCGATGAGCACGAATCCGTTACCGGAGACGATCTCGTCGAAGTTGTCCTTGGTGAGTTCCACCGTGCTGCCGCTCATCGCGTGCCTGCCTCTTCCACTCGTCGTCCAGGGCCCCCGGCAGCGGCAACAGGGCAGTGGTGCGCCGTATTCCGGCCCGGCCCCTCCGGGCACCGTCCGGCGGACAGCGCACCGCCGAGAGGCCCGCCCCCGGCCCCGGACAGCGGCCGGGTATCGTCGGCCGGGGCCGTCCGGAGCGCCACGGCCGACGCGATCGTCACGAGGAGGACGCGGTGCCGGTGTCGCCCGTGCGGACACATCTCGCCGCGCCCGGCGGAGCCGAGCGCTGGCGCACGGTCGGCGCGACCCACCACGTCCTCGGCGTCATCCACAACGTCACCTCCGCGACCCGGCTGCTGGACCTCCTCTCCGTCTTCGAGGGCGACACCCGGATACAGGTGCATTTCACGTGCACGGGATCGTCGGCGTTCGACGGCGGAATGCGGGAATTCATCGCCGCACGGGAAATGCCGTGCGTTCCGTGGGACGAGGCGTGCGAGCTGAAATTCGACCTCGCGGTCAGCAGCAGCCGCGGCGGAGAATTGCAGAATATTTCCGCACCACTCATATGCGCGCCGCACGGCGCCGGATACAATAAAACGCTCAGCCGGGAGCCGGGAGCCGGGAGCCGGGAGCCGGGAGCCGGGAGCCGGGAGCCGGGAGCCGGGAGCCTTCGGCCTGACGGACGAATGGCTGGTCCATGACGGCCGGTTGATCCCCTCCGCCATCGTCCTGTCCCACGACGAACAACGCGAACGCCTGCGCGACGGCTGCCCCGCCGCGGTGCCCTTCGCCACGGTCGTCGGCGATCCCTGCGCCGACCAACTGCGGGCCTCCGTCCCGTTCCGGGACGCCTACCGGACGGCCCTCGGCGTGCGCCCCGGCCAGAAACTGCTGGTCCTGACGTCGACTTGGGGCCGGCGCTCCCTTCTCGGGAACGGCGGCGACACGGTGCGCCGGGCGCTCGCCGAGCTGCCACGGGACGAATACCGCGTGGTGGCGGCCGTGCATCCCAACGCCTGGCACGGGCACGGCGGTTGGCAGGTGCACACGTGGCTCGCGCCCTTCGTCCGCGCCGGGCTCGTCCTCCCCGTGCCGGAGACGGACACCTGGAAGGCCGCCCTGGCCGCCGCCGACGCGTTCATCGGCGATCACGGTTCGGTCACCCTTTACGGCGTCGCGCTGGGCCTGCCCGGCCTGCTGGGCGCCTTCGACGACGGCGTCGTGGCCCCCGGCTCCCCGATGGACCTCCTCGGCGGGCTGCTGCCGCGCGTCACGGTGGGACGTCCGCTGGCCGGGCAACTGGCCGACGCCACGGCCGCGCGGCCCGGTGACGAGCGGCTGGCCGAGGTGGCCGGCCTGGTGACGTCCCGTCCGATGCGGTCGATGGCCCTGCTGCGCGACCTCTTCTACGCCCATCTCGGTCTTCCCGAACCGGCCGAACCCGCCGTGGTCCGGCCCGTGGCGGTCCCCCGCCGCCCGCACGACCGGCGCCGGGACCCCGCCCCTCCCCCGGTGTTCGTGACCGCCCGCTTCGAGGAGGGCGCCGGGGGCGCCGCGACGGTCACGCTCCGCCGCTATCCCGCCGCCGTACAGGGCTCCGAGGCCGGACACCTCGCCGACCCGCACCTCCTGGCCGCCGAGGGGGAGCCGGACAGCCGGTGGCTGCACACGGCGGACGTCGTCCTGGCCCGCCCCGGCGCACCGGACCGGACGCCGCGGCAGCTCGCGGAGCCGCTGTTCGCCAGGTATCCGGGGTGCGGCGCGGTCGCCGTCGCGGAGCCGGTGGACGACGCGCTCCCCGGGCCGGCCGGGGGCTGCGGGCTGGTCCTGCGTGACGGCCCGGAGTTCACGGCGCGCTGGCGGGAGCCGCGGTGGTGGACCACGCCGCGGACCGCGGCGGCGGCCGCCCACGCCTGCCTGGCCCGCTTCGGCCCGGCCTGGGAGGGCGAGATCACGGTCCACGCGGGAGACCACCTGGCACCCGCCGTACTGACCGTTGCCGCCGCCCGCCGAGGATGACGCGACCGGGCGCCCGGCCGTCCGCGGCGCCGAGCGCCCTGCGGGCGCGTCCTCAAACGCCGGACGGGCTGACAGCAGCCGAGGGCAACCAAAAACAGCCCGCCCGGCATATGAAGACACCGCCACACAGCGGCGGCACCCCGCCCCGAACGAGCTGATAACAGCCGACGTCAGCCAAAACCAGCCCGCCCGGCGATTGAGGACACCCGCCGCGCAGCGGTAGTGCCCCCGCCCCGGACCGGCTGATAGCAGCCGACGTCAGCCAAAACCAGCCCGCCCGACGTTTGAAGACACCGCCACACAGCAGTGGCACCCCCGCCCCGGACGAACTGATAGCAGCCGAGGCCAACCAAAACCAGCCCGTCCGGCGATTGAAGACACCGCCACACAGCGGTAGCGCCCCCGCCCCGAACGAGTTGATAACAGCCGACGTCAGCCAAAACCAGCCCGTCCGGCGATTGAGGACACCGCCGCGCAGCGGAGGTGCCGCCGCAGCCCCCCTGCGCGCCTACGTGCCTACGCGCCTGCGCCATTCGCGCCATCGGCAGAGGCCCCGTCGACACCCCGCGCGGCCAAGCGCTGCCGCGCCGCGGCCGCCTTCACGCTGCCGATCCGCAGATATGTCTCCAGCGCCGTCCGCCATTCCCGGCAAGCCCCCTCGTGGTCGCCGCCCGCCGCCAGGACGTCGCCCCGCAGCAGGACCGCGTCCGCGCGCTCCTTCGGGGCGGCGCCGGGCGGGAACAGGGCCATCGCCTGGTCGAGCCCCGTCAGTGCCTCGTCGGGGCGGTCGGCCCGGAGGCGGGCTTCCGCGTAACGGGTCAGGGCGCGGGCCTCGTTGTAGCGGTCCGGGCGGGGGACGGCGGGGTCGCGGCGGTCGGTCAGGGCCGCGAACAGACCGCGCGCGTGCAGGAGCAGCCGTGCCGCCTCCTCGTGATCGTGGGCGGCGCTGTGGGCGCGGCCCCGGTGGTACTCCAGCAGGGCGCGCCCCCGTGGGTGCTCGATGTCGCCGAGCGCGGTGGTGGCCTCCCCGAAGAGGACGATCGCGTCGTGGGGGCGGCCTTCGCGGAGGGCGAGCTGCCCCAGGCCCTCCAGCGCGGAGGACGCGGTGCGCGCGTGCCCGATGCCGGCCGCGATGGCCCGCGCCCGCTCGTAGTGGTGCCGCGCGGCGTCGCCGTCACCGTCGCCCGCACGGTCGTACAGCGCGAAGGCGGTCTCGTAGTGCATACGGGCCAGGACGAGGTCGTCGCCCAGCCGTCCGGCCGCCGCGAGGGCCGTCTCGCACACGCCGATCCAGTGCGTGTGGTACTTCCGGCGGAAGAAGAAGCCCCGCAGCGCCTCGGCGAGTTCGCAGGTGGCCCTGTCACGGCCGGTGCGGGCGGCGAGCGCGACGACGGCGGCCGCGTTCTCCCCGTCCGGCTCCAGCGCGTCCAGGGCCGCCTCCTCGCCGGCGAAGAGCGCGGGCGTCCGGCCCGGGTGGGTGAAGCGGGAACCGAAGCGCCACCGGTCGGAGACGAGGGACTCGGCCGCCGCGGCCCGCTCCGTGTACCAGTCGACGATCGCGTCGGTCGCCGCGTCCGCCGCGCCCGGCGGCGCCGCGTCGCACAGCAGCCGACGGGCGTACGCGTGCACCAGGCCGTTCATGCGGTAGCGGCCGGCGGTGGAGGGCTCCAGCAGCCCTTCGTGGACGAGGGTCCGTAACGCCTTGGTCCCGTCGCGGCCGCCGCCGCCCAGCCGCTTCACCAGGTCGCCCGCGAACTCGCCGGTGGGATGCCCGCCGAGCATGCCCAGGACCGCCGTGGCCGTCTCGTCCAGGCCGGAGCAGGCGATGTCGAGGATCTTGGGGTAAGGGATCTCGTCGGCCACGGACAGCGCCTCCCATACGGTCTGCGGATCGGCGAGTTCGGCCGCCAGCTCGCGCAGTGCCTCCGCTCCCTCCGCCGCGCGTACGCGTGCGATCCGGACGGCCAGCGGCAGTCCGGCGCAGGCGCGGATCACCTCGCGGAGCGCCTGCCCGCCGTCGGGGCCGGCCTCGGCGACGGGGCCGAACAGCTCGGCGCAGGCGTCGTCGTCGAGGGCGTCCAGCGTCACGTAGTCGGGTCCGGGCTGCGAGACGCTCAGGCCGGTGAGCCGGTTGCGGCTGGTCACGACCACGACGCTGCCGGGCGCCCCGGGCAGCAGCGGGCGGACCTGGGCGGGCACGACGACGTTGTCGAGGAGCATGAGGCTCGGTTCGTCGGCCGTCAGGGAGCGGAAGTACGCCGACAGTTCGGCCAGGCCCGCGGGCCGCTCCTCGCGCGGCGTGCCGAGCTGCCCGACGAACGTCTCCAGCGCGCTGACCGGGTCGACCGGGGAGCGCGGGCCCTGAGGGCTCATGTCCGCGTAGAACTGCCCGCCGGGGAAGCCCTCGCGCACGTCGTACAGCCAGCGCAGCGCGACGGCCGTCTTACCGATGCCCGGGAGGCCGCTGATGACGACGATGCGCGGCGCTCCCCGGCCGTCGCCTCCGGTCAGCAGGCCGTCGAGGCGCGCGCGGGGAGCGGCGCGGTCGACGAACTCCTCCGGCTCGGGCAGCAGCATGCGGGGCGTGCGGAGGGGGGCCGCCCGCCCCCAGTGCACGGTCTGCGCCTGGATGACCGTTCCCGGGAAGGTGCCGCCGGTAATGCCGTTGCCGATGAAGTCCACGCACCCGCCCGTCGTCGTTCCGGCCACGATCCGCCCGTGCCGGGGCCCCCACGATGTCGCGCTCTCGCGGACTCAGTGTGCCAAGCCGACGGCGGCCCCGTAAGCACGGCCCCGGCCCGCCCGGCGACGGCGTAGTGGCCGGATGTCCACGCGGTCTGCAGTTCGATGGCTCCCTGGAGCAGCCCCCTAAAACGGTCCTCGCAGGTCGTGGACGGAATCAATTCAGCGCATCCGTCCGATCGAAAACAAATCGGAGGTCGGTTCCGGCCGTCATGGCGACCCGAATAAATAGACCGATCACCGCAGGGGTAGGCAGGCCCATACAGACCTTTGCGCCCCCAGCAGAAGACGCGTCCGGAGGAAAGTTCATGACTTTCAACAACATCTTCGACGGTGGCCGAGACCGGGCCAAGTCCGCCGAAGAGTCCGCCAAAAAGGTGCACGAAAAGATTCCCGGCGACCGGCCCGAGCGGGAAGGGGTCGACCCGGAATTGTACGACGGAATTCCCGACGTTCCGCGCGACCCGAAGATCATCCGCGAGACGTCGCCCGAGGCGCTCGGCATCATGAGCAGCTTCATCACCCCCATGTTCCAGAGCACCCAGACGGCGGCCGACGAGCAGAAGAAAGCCAGCAACAACCCCGCGTCGACATCCGATATGGCGTCTTCCGCCAAGGACGAGACGGCCAAGAAGATGAAGGTGGAAATCAAGGACGAAGACCGGCCGAAGGCCGACGACAAGGATCTGGAAAAAACGAGGAAGGAAAACGAGAAGGCGGTCAAGGAAGTCCGGAGGAATCCCGACGGCTCGGTCATCTGGTGAGGACCGGCCGGAAACCCGCCCCGCAAGCCGCAAACGAACTCACTCATCAGCACGGACACATCGTTGAGTCCGTTACGCAAGGAGGCTGACAGGCATGGGCGAAGCCGCCGTCAAGAACAACGTGAGTACGGCCCATCTCGGCGAACGATTTGTGCGCCACCCACTGACCGGGCGAAACCTGAAAGAACTCGACATCGCCGACAAGACCGCTGCCATCCTGAAGCGCAACAAGGAACGGCTGAAGAGGAAGGCCGAGCAGAAGACCTCGGACGGCAAGGACCGGGAGGTCTACCCCACCGGGTTCTCCCTGAACAAGGGGCGCTTCGGCTCCTTCCCCGAAGAGGAGGAGACGGCACACCAGCGGGGGTGGCGCGCCTACATGACGGTGGGCGTACCGCTCATCGAGGAACGGAGCGACATCACCCAGCCCCCGCCCGACGTGATCTCCAAGCAGACGTTCGCCAACCGGACCGACCCCAAGGCCACCGATTGGTCCCACTCGGTCGAATTCTCGATCACGAACACCATCAGCTGGTCGCTGCAGGGCCAGGTGCAGCTGACGTTCGGGGCTAAAGCCACCGCATCACTGCAGGCGCAACTGCAGAAGAGCATGGCGATGAACCAGTCCCAGAAGACCACCCTGAAGAACAGCAAGGACAATCAGGGCGTCGACTCGGAGTCGCAGTCACAGATGACCAGCACGACGACGGCCATGGGCACCGCCACGGGCACCGGAGAAGTGTCGGCCCAGTTGATGCTGGGCATCACCGCTTCCGTCAGCGGTTCGCTGACCACCGGGTTCAAAACGACGTCCACGCTCAGCGGGAAAGTCGGCAGCCGGGTGGACGTCCTCGCCACGCAGCGACGTCAGGTGCGGAGGTTCGACTACGAATTCCCCATCTCCTTCGGCGGGTGGGTCGCTCTGCATTACCCCGAGCCGGTGGAGGTGAAGGAGGTCCGCCCGGACGGCCCACAGGCCCAGGAGCCGAAATTCTCCAGGGTGATCGCCTGGAAACTCGGCGAGAACGGTGACAAGCCCGCGGAGACCTTCGACTTGAACGACGAAGGCAGGCCCTTCAGGCAGCGGGGCGAGGCCGAGGTCGTTTCCACCCTCGCCGGGGTGCACGAGGTCTTCGAGCTCGAATCTCTCCATTTCGACATGAAGGATCACCCCCTGCACAAGGGCGGCGGCAAGGAGGAGGCGTTCCCGAAGAAGGAACTCCTCGAAAAACCCACCGGGCTGGGGTGGGACGACGGCCTCGCGCTGGACCCGCAGAATCAAAAGGCGTACATCACCGAGCGCTACAGCACCGGCAGGCTGTACAAGGTCGATCTCGCCACCGGCAACACGGATTGGACCGCGCAGAACCTGGGAGAGGCCAACGATGTGGCGCTCGACCTGGCGGCCGGCAAGGCCTACGTCGCCGATTACAGCGGGAAGCGTGTGGTCACGGTGGACCTGTCCGACCCCTCCGCCGCCCCGGTGGAGGTCGCCAAGACGATCGGCGCGTACGGCATCGCACTCGACCTGCCGGGCAAGAAGGCCTACGTCAGCGACTACGACACAGGAGTGCTGGTCCAGTTCGAGCTGACCGGCACGACACTGGAACGGCTGCAGGCCTGGAAGGTGCCGACCCCCGCCGGAGTGGCGTTGCAAGGGGACAAGGCGTACGTCGTCAAGTACGAGGGAGACACCCTGTACGAGGTCGACCTGAAGACAAAGGACAGCTCCCCGAAGCCGGTGGCCACCGTCCTCGGGGCGACCGTCCGCGTGGCGCTGGACGGCAGGGGCCACGCGTACGTCTCCGACAGGGGCGGCAAGCTGCATGAGGTCGTCGTGGCCGACGGCGAGGCCAAGGGCCGTCAGCGCGTGGTGGCCGAGGGCATCGGCGCGGCCGGCGGCCTCGCGTTGGATCATTCCAAGGGCCTCATCTACGTGGCCACCCGGGACGGCCAGCTGTGGCGGATCTCCAACGTGCTGTCCGGTGCCTCGACGGAGTCCTAGCGCGGGGCGGTCCGTCACGGGTGCGCGGGCGGGCGGCCGAGGGGCTCCACGGGCTCCGGCCCCGGGAAGGGCCACCACGAGCGCGTAAGGGCGGCTCAGGGGGAACGGCCGAGGCCGCCGGCGCCCCCGGGGCGGCTCCCGGGGCCATCCGCCGCCGGGCTGTACCCTCCGGCCCCGGCACCGGCCCCAGCGCTCATGGCGGCCGGCCCCGGACAGCGCGATGCCCCGGCCGGTGAGCCCGGCCGGGGCATCGAAATCGCAAGTCAGAACGTTTCTGCCTGAAGCCGTGTGGTGGGGCGGGTGGGACTCGAACCCACGGCCGACGGATTATGAGTCCGCTGCTCTAACCGGCTGAGCTACCGCCCCATTCACGGCGCGTCGCGCACAACTGTGCGCGCCGTCTGCCGCAGCATAGCTGCTCATACGATCTGCTGCCCCTGAGGGTCCGCTTTGCGTGACCAGCCTGCCCATGAGGACTTCGATCACGCCCGGATGGTTCCCCCCGGGCACGAGAAAAGGGCCCCGAGGGGCCCCTTCCTCCACTGCTCCCCCGACTGGACTCGAACCAGTAACCTGCCGATTAACAGTCGGCTGCTCTGCCAATTGAGCTACAGGGGACTGCGCTCCCCCGACTGGACTCGAACCAGTAACCTGCCGATTAACAGTCGGCTGCTCTGCCAATTGAGCTACAGGGGATTGCTGTGGTGCCTCGAATGCGCTGCCCTCCGGTCTCCCGGGCGGCGTGCGCTCGCTGCGACACATACATTAGCGCAAGCTGGGGGGTGCTCCGCCAATCGGTATCCCGGGAGTGACCTTCGGGTCCGGCGGGTAGGCGGTGCACAGCCCCGACCGGCCCCCGTCGGCACGGTGGGGGCCGAGGGGTCACAAGGGGCCACGAGGGCCGTCAGGCCCGCGGAATCCGAGGGAAGGGTGGAGCGCGATGCGTTACCGGCTGACGTTCATCACCGGAGCAGCCGTCGGGTACGTACTCGGCGCACGAGCCGGGCGTGAGCGCTACGAACAGCTGCGCAAGGGCGCGCAGCGGCTCGCGCAGAACCCCGCAGTGCGCAATACGGCGGAGTCCGCCGCGCAGAACGGCAGGGCCATGGCGAACACGGCCCTGCACACGGTGGGCGAGCGGCTGCCCGCCTCGGTCTCGGACCGGATCCGGGGCCTGCGCGAGAAGGGCCGCGGCGACGAGGACGAGTGGGGCACCACCAACACCTGACCGATGACGGAGGGACGCCGGGGATTTGGCATCATCCTTCGCATGGGCATAGTCGCGGGGCTGGACAGTTCCACCGAGAGCACGAGCATCGTCGTCTGCGACGCGGAGACGGGCACCGTGCTCAGGCAGGGCTACGCCCCGCATCCGACGACGGGCCCCGAGGGTGATCCGCAGGCGTGGCTGGTCTCGCTGGGCGAGGCCGCCGCGGGCGGACTCCTGGAGGGGGTACAGGCCATCGGCGTCTCGGCGCAGCAGCACGGGCTGCTCGTGCTGGACGCCGGCGGTGTGCTCGTACGGCCCGCGATGCTCGGGAACGACCGGCGGGTGCAGGCGGCGGCGGCCGATCTGACCGACGCGCTCGGCGGCCGGGCCGCGTGGGCGGAGGCCGTCGGGTCGGTGCCGCAGGCGGGGCAGGCCGTGGCGAAGCTGCGGTGGCTGGCCCGCAACGAACCGGAGTCGGCGACCCGGGCGGCCGCGCTGATGCAGCCCCACGACTGGCTGGTGTGGCAGCTGCTCGGCCGTCCCGTCCGGCGGACGACCGACCGTGGTGCCGCGTCCTCGACCGGCTACTGGTCGGCGGCGACCGGGCAGTGGCGGCCCGACCTCGTGGAACTGGCGCTGGGCCGGCAGGCGGCGCTGCCCGACGTGCTGCATCCCGCCGAGCCCGCCGGGCACACCCCTGAGGGCCTGCTGATCTCCGCCGGGACGGGCGAGACGATGGCGGCGGCCTTCGGGCTGGGCGTCGGCCCCGGTGACGCGGTGATCTCGCTGGGCGCCTCGGGTTCGGTCTTCGCCGTGCACCACGAGGCGCTGGTGGACCCCACGGGCACGATCACCTCGTTCGCGGACGCGACCGGGCGCCATCTGCCGGTGGTGCACACGCTCAACGCGGTACGGGTGCTGCGCGGCACGGCCGAGATGCTCGGTACGGATCTGAACGGGCTGTCCGAGCTGGCGCTGCGGTCCACGCCCGGCGCGTACGGGCTGGTGCTGCTGCCGTATCTGGAGGGCGAGCGCACCCCCCACCTGCCGCACACCGCCGGCACGCTGGCGGGCCTGCGCCGCGAGAGCATGAAGCCGGAGCATCTGGCGCGGGCCGCCTTCGAGGGCATGCTGTGCGGGCTCACGGACGCCCTGGACGTGCTGCGCGGGCGCGGGGTCGACGTCCGGCGGGTGTTCCTGCTGGGGGCCGCGGCGGAGCTGCCGGCCGTGCGGGCCGTGGCGCCGGCGCTGTTCGGTGCGCAGGTCGTCGTGCCGCAGGCGGCGGACTACGTGGCGCTGGGCGCGGCCCGGCAGGCCGCGTGGGCGCTGGGCGTCCAGCAGGGCGTGCTGTCGCACCTGGAGCCGCCGCGCTGGCCGGCCGCGGCCGGCCAGGTCTTCGAGCCGGGTGAGGACCTGGCGGTGGGCCAGGCCGTGCGGCAGCAGTACGTGACCGTGCGCGAGCAGACCCACCCCGGGGCGTTCCACGGCGCCACGGGAGAGGGAATTCAGTCCAGGTAGCCGCGGAGCTGGTCGGCGAAGGCGTGGTCGCGGAGCTTGTTGAGGGTCTTGGACTCGATCTGGCGGATGCGTTCGCGGGTGACGCCGAAGATCCGGCCGATCTCCTCCAGGGTGCGGGGGCGGCCGTCCACCAGCCCGTAGCGCAGCTGCACGACCTTGCGCTCGCGCTCGCCCAGGGTGGACAGGACGGCTTCCAGATGCTCGCGCAGCAGCAGGAACGCGGCCGATTCGACGGGGGAGGCGGCGTCGCCGTCCTCGATCAGATCGCCGAGCGCGACGTCGTCCTCCTCGCCCACGGGGGCATGCAGCGAGACGGGCTCCTGGGCAAGGCGCAGGACCTCGCTGACCCGTTCCTCGGAGAGGTCGAGATAGGCGGCGACCTCCTCGGCGGTGGGCTCGTAGCCGCGCTCCTGGAGCATGCGGCGCTGGACGCGCACCACGCGGTTGATCAGCTCGACGACGTGGACGGGGACACGGATCGTCCGGGCCTGGTCGGCCAGCGCCCGGGACATGGCCTGCCGGATCCACCAGGTGGCGTAGGTCGAGAACTTGTAGCCCCGGGCGTAGTCGAATTTCTCAACGGCCCTGATCAGCCCGAGGTTTCCCTCCTGCACGAGATCGAGCATGGTCAGCCCGCGGCCGATGTAGCGCTTGGCCACGGAGACGACCAGCCGCAGGTTCGCCTCGATGAGCCGGCGCTTGGCCATCCGGCCCATGACGACCAAACGGTCGAGGTCCAGGGCGAGTTGGGAGTCGAGGTCGGGGGTGCTGGCGAGCTTCTCCTCGGCGAAGAGCCCGGCCTCGACACGGCGGGCCAGCTCCACTTCCTCGGCGGCGGAGAGCAGGGGGATACGGCCGATCTCCCGGAGGTACTGCCGGAAGAGATCGGAGGACGGGCCGCCGGTGTCGGCCGCCCGGGCCGCCGGCTCGGGGGCCGTCTCGTCGGCGAAGGTCTCGGACGCGGGTGGCTCGGACTGCCGTGGCACGGTCGGGGCCGGCTCGGCGGGGGCGGCCGGATCGGCCGGGGCCTGAGGCAGGGTCGGGGTCCGGGTCTGCACGGGGGCGACCTCCAGGGTGATCGCTGCCGGTTCGGGGGGCGGCATGCGCAGGGGGGACGGAGACGGCCGGGCCGCCACCCGTCCCTGGGATCAAGAGCGGCTTCGCGAAGGGCTCCGGGTCCAGTCGCCCGGACCTGCCGCGCGCTCCGAGGACTCAGGCACCGCCCACCAGTGTGGGGTACGACACAGCTCCGCTACGAGGGGCGTGCGGGGACTTTTTGAGCTCGCACGGTGACCGGTCGATTACTGAACGGATCCCTGGCCCGTCTTGCCGCCTGCGGCGGCGAGCGCCCTGCGGGCGCGTCCTCAATCGCCGGACGGGCTTGATGTGGCTGGGCTATGACAATCAAGCCCAGCCAAAACCAGCCCGTCCGGCGATTGAGGACACCCCCACGCGGCGGGGCAGGATAGGGCTGGCCTCAGCCCCCTCCAGCCCGTCCGGCGCTACAGCGCAGCCGCGCCACGGTCCTTGAGGGCGCGCCCGTATTGTTCGAGCACCCAGAGTTCGTTCTGCACGGCGGCCACGTGTTCGGGGGCGGCCTGCGGGCCGAGGCGGATCAGGTTGCCCTGGACTTCCTCGATGCGGCGCTCCACGGCCCGCAGGCGGACCTGGACGAGCTGCATGCCGGCGTAGATCTCGTCCACGTTCTTGTTGTGGATGGCCTCGACGGCCAGCTCCGTGACCATCGCCCGGACGGTGTCGTCGGGGGCGACGTCGCGGACCCGGGCGAGGTAGTCGTCGGCGGCGTGGGTGACTCCCCCGGCCTCCTCGATGGCGCGGCGCACGGCGACGTAGGGCGGGGCGGTGAATTCGTCCTCGCCGTAGGCGTCGAAGGCGGGCGCGACCAGCTCGGGGCGCTGGAGGGCGAGCTTGAGCAGCTCGCGCTCGGTGCGGTGGGCGGGGCTGCGGAGGTTCAGGGCGGGGCCGCCGCGCGCGGGGGCCGGCTGGGGAGCGGCGGGCGCGGCACGGTGCTGCCGGGCCCCGCCCTGCCCCTCGCCGGGGCGGACGCCCCGCTCGCGGGCCCAGCGGGCGAGCTGGCTCACCCGGCGGACGACGAACTGGGTGTCGAGGATGCCGAGCATGCCCGCGAGCTGCACGGCGTACTCGTGCTGGATGGACCCGTTCTTGATGTTCGCGACGATGGGGGCGGCGGCTTCGAGGGCCGCGGCCCGGCCCTCGGCGGTGTCCAGGTTGTACCGGCCGACGACCTGCCGGATGGCGAACGCGAAGAGCGGGGTGCGGGTCTCCACGAGGGACTGGACGGCCGCGTCGCCCTGGGCGAGGCGCAGCTCGCAGGGGTCCATGCCGCCGGGGGTGATGGCGATGGACGTCTCGGCGGCGAACTTCTGGTCGTCCTCGAAGGCGCGCAGGGCCGCCTTCTGCCCGGCCGCGTCGCCGTCGAAGGTGAAGACGACCTCGGCACCGGAGTTGTCCATCAGCAGCCGGCGCAGGATCTTGATGTGGTCGCCCGCGAACGCGGTGCCGCAGGTGGCGATGGCGGTGGTGACCCCGGCCAGGTGGCAGGCCATGACGTCGGTGTAGCCCTCGACGACGACGGCGCGGCTGGTCTTGGCGATGTCCTTCTTGGCGAGGTCGATGCCGTAGAGGACGTGGGACTTCTTGTAGAGCGGGGTCTCGGGGGTGTTGAGGTACTTGGGGCCGTTGTCGTCGTCGCGGAGCTTGCGGGCGCCGAAGCCGATGACCTCGCCGGTGATGTCGCGGATGGGCCACATCAGCCGGCCGCGGAAGCGGTCGATGGGCCGGCCGTTGCGGCTGTCCTGGGCGAGGCCGGAGAGGATCAGCTCCTTGTCGCTGAAGCCCTTGCCGCGCAGGAAGCGGGTGAGGTGGTCCCAGCCGGCCGGGCTGTAGCCGACGCCGAAGTGCTGCGCGGCCCCCTGGTCGAAGCCTCGGCCGGCGAGGAACGCGCGGCCGATCTCGGCCTCGGGGCTGTCGAGCTGCTCGACGTAGAACTTCGCGGCGTGCTTGTGCGCCTCGACGAGGCGGATGCGCTCGCCCTGCTGGCGGCCGGGGGTGTAGCCGCCCTCCTCGTACCGCAGGGTGATGCCGGCGAGGCCCGCGAGGCGCTCGATGGTCTCGGCGAAGGAGAGGTGGTCGATCTTCATGACGAAGTCGACGGTGTCTCCGCCCTCCTGGCAGCCGAAGCAGTAGAAGAGTCCCTTGGCGGGGCTGACCTGGAACGACGGGGACTTCTCGTCGTGGAAGGGGCACAGGCCCTTCAGGTTTCCGCCGCCCGCGTTGCGCAACTGGAGGTACTCGGAAACGACGGCGTCGATCGGGACCGCGTCCCGGACCGCCTTCACGTCGTCATCGTTGATCCTGCCTGCCACGCCGTGAATTCTACGGCCGGGGTGCGACAGTCCGGACCGCTCACCCGGGGAGCTTGATCGTGAAGAGGTGGTGCGGGCCGACGGACTCCACGACGAACTCCTCACCGATAACGGTGAAGCCCTGGTGCTCGTAGAAGCCGCGGGCGGAGGTGCGGCCGTTGCACCAGGCGAGGGCCGCGCCGCGGGCGGCGGCCTGCGCCAGCCCGGCCCGCAGGACGGCGACGCCGTAGCCGAGGCCCCGGACGGCCGGATCGCTGGCCATGCCCCGGAAGCGGTAGGCGGGCCCGGCCGCCGCGTCCCCCGGCAGCGGCTCGGGCAGGAACGTGACGCAGGCGCGCACCGCGCCGCCCTCGTCGTACGCCGCGATGTGGAAGGTGTCCGGGCCGGTGTCCTCCGCGAAGACGGCCGCCTTGGCCGGCAGGCCCGGCCGCAGCACCGACCGGCGCAGCTCGAAGATCTCCGCCACGGGTACCACGGCCGTACGGGCCGCTGAGGTCGTCATACGGATCACGCTACGTCCGGCGGGGCGCCCGGTGGAAGCCCCGCTTACGGAAGCAGTGACTCCAGGGGGGTGCCGGGGTCGGCGAGGGCGTTCGGGTCGAGCCGGTGACCGGAGCGGATCAGCTTCTGCACGGTGTCCGTGACGTCCCACACATTGACGTTCATCCCGGCGAGCAGCCGGCCCTCCGCCAGCCAGAAGGCGATGAACTCGCGCTTGCCGACGTCACCGCGGCAGACGACCTGGTCGTACGAGCCGGGGGGCGCGTAGCCGGAGTACTCCAGGCCCACGTCGTACTGGTCGGAGAAGAAGTAGGGCACCCGGTCGTAGGACACCTCCTGGCCCAGCATGGCGCGCGCGGCGGCGGGGCCCTCGTTGAGCGCGTTGGCCCAGTGCTCGACGCGCAGCCGGGTGCCGAGCCACGGGTGCTCGGCGGCCGCGACGTCGCCGGCGGCGAAGATGTCGGGGTCGGAGGTGCGCAGCGAGGCGTCGACGGCGATGCCGCCGCCGTCGGCCCGGTCGACGAGGGCGAGGCCCGCGGCTTCGGCGAGGGCGGTGCGCGGGGCGGCGCCGATCGCGGCGAGGACGTCGTGGGCGGGGTGCTCCTCGCCGTCGTCGGTGCGGGCGGCCAGGACCATGCCGTCGTGGCCGGCGATCTCGGTGAGACGGGCGCCGAAGTGGAAGCGGACGCCGTGCTCGCTGTGCAGATCGGTGAACAGCTGGCCCAGCTCGGGTCCGAGGACGGTGTGCAGCGGGGTGGGCTCGGGCTCGACGACGGTCACCTCGGCACCGTAACCGCGGGCGGCGGCGGCGACTTCGAGGCCGATCCAGCCCGCTCCGGCGATGACGAGGTGGCCGTTGTCGCGGCCGAGAGAGGCGAGGACGCCGCGCAGCCGCTCGGCGTGGGCGAGGCGGCGCAGATGGTGGACGCCCGCGAGGCCGGTGCCGGGGACGTCGAGCCGGCGGGGCTCGGCACCGGTGGCCAGCAGCAGCCGGTCGTAGTGGACGCGGGTGCCGTCGCCCAGGCGCACGGACTTGGCCTCGCGGTCGAGGTGGACGGCGGGCTGGCCGAGGTGCAGCTCCACGTCGGCCTGGGCGTACCAGCCGGGTTCGTGGACGAAGACGCTCTCGCGCTCGTCCTTGCCGATGAGGTAGCCCTTGGAGAGCGGTGGCCGCTCGTAGGGGTGGTCGCGTTCGTCACAGATGAGGATCACCCGCCCGGTGAAGCCCTCCGACCGGAGGGTCTCGGCGGCCTTCGCCCCGGCCAGGCCCCCTCCGACGATGACGAACGTCTGGTGTGCGTCGACCACTTGCTGCCTCCTCGATGCCACGCAGAACGTCTGCGTTAACCGCCCCCGGTCGCAAATCAGCAGTGCCGAGCGTCCCGCACGGAGCCTGCCGCCGGAAGAGGGACTACCCCGGACGGGTCACGGTGTGTCCTTCGGATCCGCATTTCGACGGTGAGCCCGTCCGGCGATTGAGGACCGGGGTCCGGGGCGGAGCCCCGGGAGGGACGGCCCGGGCCCCATGTCACATCCTCGGCCTGGCCGCAGGCCGCCCGGCCGCGAGGCGGGCCCGCAGGGAGCGGGCGGAGGCGTCGGTGAGCGCGGCGATCTGGTCGACGACGGCGCGCAGCCGGCCCGCGTCGTCGTCGGCCGCGGCGAACAGGGAGCGGAACTGCGGGTCGAGTCCGTCGGGCGCGCGGGCGACGAGCGCCTCGGCCAGCTCGGCGATGACGATCCGCTGGTCGGCGCGGAGCTTCTCCTGATCCTCGCGCTGGATGACGTAGCGGTCGGCGACGGCCTTGAGCACGGCGCACTCGAGGCGGGTCTCGTGGGGGACGACCAGCTCCGCGTGGTAGCGGGTCAGCCGGCCCGGCCCGAACGCGGCCCGGGTGGCGGTCTCGGCGGCGAGGCAGAAACGGCCGATGAGCTGGCTGGTGGCGTCCTTGAGGCGGGCCTGGGCGACGGCCGAGCCGTCGTAGCCGTGCGGCCACCACTCCTGGTCGAGGAGACGGTCGAGGGCCTCGGCCAGTGCGCCCTCGTCGGCGCCCGGGGCGTAGCGGGTGGCGGCCACGGCGAAGACCTCGCGGCGCTCGGGGTCGGCCTGCAGCACGTTGGGGTCGAGGTGGCCGGCGTGCAGCCCGTCCTCCACGTCGTGCACGGAGTAGGCGACGTCGTCGGCCCAGTCCATGACCTGGGCCTCGAAGCTCTTGCGGTGCGCGGGCGCTCCCTGACGGAACCACTCGTAGACGGGGACGTCGTCGGGATACACCCCGAACTTGCGGGACGCCGGGTCGGTGGGGTGCCCGCCGCGCGCCCAGGGGTACTTGGTGGCGGCGTCGAGGGCGGCACGGGTGAGGTTGAGACCGACGCTCACCAGCCGCCCGGTCGGGGTACCGGCCGGGTCGCCCCCGACGGTCTCCGGTACGAAGCGCTTGGGCTCCAGGCGGGTGAGGAGGCGCAGGGACTGGGCGTTGCCCTCGAAGCCGCCGCAGGCCTCGGCGACTTCGTTGAGCGCGTGCTCGCCGTTGTGCCCGAACGGGGGGTGGCCGAGGTCGTGGGCCAGACAGGCGACCTCCACCAGGTCGGGGTCACAGCCGAGCGCGGCCCCCAGCTCCCGGCCCACCTGGGCGCATTCCAGGGAGTGCGTCAGGCGCGTCCGGGGGCTGGCGTCCCAGGCCTGACCGCTGACGCCGGGGGTGACGACCTGGGTCTTGCCCGCGAGGCGGCGCAGGGCGGCGGAGTGCAGCACGCGCGCACGGTCGCGCTGGAAGGCGGTGCGACCAGGGCGTTTGTCGGGCTCGGTGGCCCACCGTGCCAGGTCCGGCGCGTCGTATCCGGCGATGCCGGGCTGTTCCGTTGCGGTCCGTGCTGTGCCGTTCATACTCCGACCGTAGCCGCCGGGTGTGACACCCGCGTCCGCGTCCGGCCGCGCTCAGCGGCCCGGGCGGGGCGCCCACCGGCGGGAACCGCACCGGGTGCCGACGCGTTGAGGCTGGGTGAACGGGGGAGATCGACATGAGGTTGGCGCGAAATCTGCGACGGCGCCTGCGGTTGCCGGCGACCAGACGCGGGCGCCGGCGCGCGCTGTGGGCCGTGGTGGCGGGCTGTGTGCTGGCCCTGCTGCCCGTCACCTGGGTGTACGCGGCGGCGGAGCCACGTCTGCGGGAGTTGCGTGACGTGCCGTCGGCACCGGTCGCGATGGTCTTCGGGGCGGGTCTGTGGCAGGGCAAGCCGTCGCCGTATCTGGCGCACCGGCTGGACGCGGCGATCGAGCTGTACCGGGCGGGCAAGGTCCGGGTGATCCTGGTGACGGGTGACAACGGCCGCGAGGAGTACGACGAGCCGGACGCGATGCGCGCCTATCTGACGCGCCACGGGGTGCCCGACGACCGGGTCGTCAGCGACTACGCGGGCTTCGACACCTGGGACTCGTGCGCCCGCGCGAAGCGGGTCTTCGGGGTGGACCGGGCGGTGCTGATCAGCCAGGGCTTCCACATCCGCCGCGCGCTGGCGCTGTGCGGGGCGGCGGGCATCGACGCGTACGGCGTGGGGGTCGACGCCGTGCACAACGTCACCTGGTACGGGGGCGGGGCCCGCGAGGTCCTCGCCGCGGGCAAGGCGGCCCTGGACGCGGTCGTCCGCCCGAGCCCCACGTTCCTGGGCCCGCACGAGCCGGGGGTCGAGCGGGCCTTGGCGGCGTCGGAGGGGGAGTAGGGGGCTCAGCCAAAACCAGCCCGTCCGGCGTTTGAGGACGCGCCCGCAGGGCGCCCCCGCCGCAGGCGGCAAGACGGCCCGCAGCCAAAGCCCCGTCGGCCAGGCCTACGCAGACGGCAGTCCGTACGCGTCGACTTCCTTCAAATACAGCCCGCGCGTCTCGTCGTCGAGGAACGCGGCCCGGAAAGAGTTCCGGGCAAGGGTGCGCAGCGTCTCGACGTCGAGATCGAGCGCGTCGCGCACGGCCGTGAAGTTGTCGTCCGCGTAGCCGCCGAAATACGCGGGGTCGTCGGAGTTGACGGTCACCAGCAGGCCGGCGTCGAGCATGGCGCGCAGCGGGTGGTCGGCCAGCCGGTCGATGACGCGCAGTCGCACGTTCGACAGCGGACAGAGCGTCAGGGGCACCTGGTCGGCGACGAGTCGTGCCACCAGCGCGTCGTCCTCCATGGCACGCACGCCGTGGTCGATCCGGTCGACGCCGAGGATGTCGAGCGCCTCCCAGACGTACGCGGGCGGGCCCTCCTCCCCCGCGTGGGCCACGCACTTGAGGCCGGCCTCGCGGGCGAGCGCGTACACCTCGCGGAACTTCGACGGCGGGTTGCCGACCTCCGCCGAGTCCAGTCCGACGGCCGCGATCCGGTGCAGGTAAGGGCGGGCGGCCTCGAACGTCGCGAGGGCGGATTCCGCGCTCTCGTCACGCAGGAAGCACATGATCAGCCGGGTGCTGATGCCGTACTTCGCCGGGGCGGCGTCGAGCGCGCGGGTGAGGCCCTCGATGACGGTGCCGATGCCGACGCCGCGCGCCGTGTGGGCCTGCGGGTCGAAGAAGATCTCGGCGTGCCGCACGCCCTGCGCCCGCGCGCGGGCCAGATAGGCGTCGGCGAGATCGGCGAAGTCGTCCTCGGTGCGCAGCACGGCCATCAGCGCGTAGTAGAGGTCCAGGAACGACTGGAGGTCCGTGAAGGAGTAGGCGGCCCGCAATTCGTCCTGCGAGGCGTACGGCAGCTCGACGCCGTTGCGCGCGGCGAGCGCGAAGGCCAGCTCGGGTTCCAGCGTGCCCTCGATGTGGAGGTGCAGCTCTGCTTTGGGTATCGGGGGCAGCGACACGGTGGGGACCTGTTCCTGTGCGAGCGCGGGTGCCCTGCCAGCGTAACCGGGGCGGGCGCCTTCGCGGAGGCGAGCCGGGGGCCGGTGATTTCCCGGCCACGTCCTCAGACTTCCGTTCCCTTGCCGCATTTTCGATCGCGAAAAGCAGCACACGGTCGGTTTGCGCGGGATGAGCCCCGGACATCATCCGCTTGCGGAACTGTTCACGAATGCACGGCAGGGAGAAAGCCATGCGGCACGGAAGCGCCTTACGTGAAGCGTTCTCAGGCCCTCGGACCATGCCCCTCATCGGGATTTACGACATGTTCTCCGCCTCGCTGGCGGCCCGGTATTACGATGGTTTCTTCGTATCCGGTTTCGGATTCGCCGCCTCGCATTACGGCCTGCCGGACATCGGTTTCATCGCCTGGCCGGACATGGTGGCCTTCGCGGAACGGCTGCGCCTGGCCTTCCCCGGTCATCACCTGCTGGTGGACATCGACGACGGCTATGTGGACCCCGAGGTCGCCTGCCATGTGGTGCAGCGGCTGGAGCGGGCCGGTGCCTCCGGGGTGATCCTGGAGGACCAGAAGCGCCCGCGCCGCTGCGGGCACGCGGACGGCAAGCTGATCCTGCCGCTGGAGGAGTATCTGGAAAAGCTGCACATGGTTCTCGACAGCAGAAAGGACCTGGTCGTCGTGGCGCGCACGGACGCCACCGAGGAAGCCGAGATCATGCGCAGGGCGGCGGCGCTCGCGGAGACCGCAGCGGATGTCGTCCTGGTCGACGGAGTGAAAAGCGTCGAGAGCATTCGAAAAATCCGTTCGCTCGTCGGCCGGAAGCCGCTGCTGTTCAATCAGATCGCGGGCGGGAAATCACCCCGGCTTTCCCTGCCGGAACTCACGGAGCTGGGCGTCGACCTCGCCATCTACAGCACGCCCTGCCTTTTCGCGGCACACGACGCGATCGACGGCGCCCTGCTGGAACTGCGAAAGACCGAGGGGCGGCTGCCGAACGTCGGGGAGACCGGGGCGGCCGGGGTCAGGACCGTCACGGAGTTGCTGGAGAAGAACATCAGCCGGCACCACGTGCCACGACGGTCGGTCGCGGTGTGAACGGCCCGGCCGGCCGCCCTCGCCGGCTCAGGGGCCCGCGCCCGTCCGCGATGCCGGGGCGGTGGACGTCTGAGCAGAGCCCTGGATGAGCGAGGCGACCCCGTCCAGCATGCGGGCCAGCCCGAACTCGAAGAGGGTCTCGAGTTCCAGGTCGAACTCCCCGTCCTCGAAGAGCGTGGACATGACCGGGTAGGCCCCGGCGGTGTGGATCGTCTCCATCCGCGCTTCGTTGGCGGCCATCCACTCCTCGGGCGTCATGCCGGTGTCCTGCCACGCTTGCGTCTCCAGCTCGACGGCCGCCGCGAGGCCCTGGGCGTACCCGAACAGGGCAAGGTGGACGTGCATCATCTGGGTCGGTGTCAGACCCAGGCCGCTCAGGGCGCCGAGGACCCGCTCGGTGTAACGCATCGCGTGCGGCGAGGCCATCGGGCGGGTGAGCGCGGCCATGGCCCGCCCCAGCCAGGGGTGCCGCTGGTACAGACCCCACAACCACCGTGCCTCCCGTTCCAGTCTCGCGCGCCAGCCGTGCGGTCGCGGCCCCGCCGGTTCACCGTTGAACACCGACTCCGACATCAGCCGGACGAGTTCCCCCTTGCTCGGGACGTGACGGTAGAGCGCCATGGTGGAGACGCCGAACTCGGTCGCGACCCCGGCGCATGGACAGTGCCGCGAGCCCTTCGCTGTCGACGACGGTGATCGCGGTGCGGACGATGCCGTCCCGGGTGAGTGCGAGGTGGGGAGTCGAGGGCCGTTCCCGTCCCGGCTCGGCGACGACGGTGCCGACGCCGGGCACGGCCCTCACCAGGCCCTCCTGGTTCAGGGTGGTGAGCGCCTTCGTCGCGGTCGCCATGGCGACGCCCCACTCCTGGGTGATGCGCCGGGTGGAAGGGACGCGGGTACCGGGCGCGAGTTCGCCCGAGGCGATGCGCCGGCGGATGTCGGCGGCGATGCGGAGATAGGGCGGTTCCAGGACCATGACCGCACTGTACTAGTGCACCCACGACACATTCCGGCTGCTCAGGCAGCAGAATCGCGCGATGCACTAGGCATCTGCTTGCGGTGTACGCCGCACTGTCGGTTCCCTGCCGTCCATGGAGAACACACCCCACCCCCGCGCGGGGCGCAAGGAATGGACCGCCCTCGGCGTCCTGATGGTGCCCCTGCTCCTCGTCTCGATGGACGTCTCGGTCCTGTACTTCGCGATTCCCTACGTCAGCCAGGACCTGGAGCCCAGCGCCACACAGCAGTTGTGGATCCTCGACATGTACGGCTTCGTCCTCGCCGGGCTGCTCATCACGATGGGTGCGCTCGGCGACCGGATCGGCCGACGCAGGCTGGTGCTCGCGGGAGCGGCCCTCTTCGGGGCGGCCTCGGTCGCCGCCGCGTACGCGCACACGGCCGAACTGCTCATCGCCGCCCGCGCGCTGCTGGGTCTCGGCGGCGCCGCCTTGCTGCCCTCGACTCTCGCCCTGATCCGCAATCTCTTCCCGGACGAGAAACAGCGCGGCAAGGCGGTGACGCTGTGGACCACCGTCATGACGACGGGGATTTCCTTGGGGCCCGTGGTCAGCGGCCTGCTGCTGGAGCACTTCTGGTGGGGGTCGGTGTTCCTGATCAACCTGCCCGCCATGGTGCTGCTGCTCGTGCTGGTGCCGTTCCTGGTGCCCGAGTTCCCGTCGGCGAAGAGCGAGTCGGCGCAGCGCGAGCGCTTCGACCTGCCGAGCGCGGTGCTGTCACTCGGTGCCGTGCTCCTGGTCATCTACGGAATCAAGGAATGGGCCCGGCACGGGTACGAGCCGCTGCCCGCCCTCGCCATCGGCGTGGGGCTCGCCCTCGGCGTCGTCTTCGTGCGCCGGCAGAAGTGCCTCGCACATCCGTTGCTCGACCTCGGCATGCTCGGTCGGCGCGCCTTCGGCGGCCCGGTGTTCGCCAATCTCCTCTCGATGTTCGCCACGGTCGGGATGGCCGTCTTCTTCACCCAGTACCTGCAGTCCGTCCTCGGCATGAGCCCGTTCCGAGCCGCGCTGTGGAGCCTGGTACCGGCCGCCGGAGTGGCCGTCGTGGCCCCGGCCGGAGCCGCACTCGCACAGCACGTGGACCGCGCGTACGTCATGGGCGGCGGCTTCCTCCTCTCCGCCTGTGGATTTCTCTGGCTGACCCAGGTGCGTACCGACTCGGCGCTCTGGTTCACCCTCGGCGCCGCCTCCCTGTACGCGGGCGGCCTCGTCGCCGCCATGACCCTCGCCAACGAACTCGCCCTCGGCGCGGCCCCGCCGGAGCGCGCGGGATCGGCCGCGGCCGTGCTGGAGGCAGGCCAAGAGCTGGGCGGAGCGTTGGGCATGGCGATCCTCGGATCCATCGGGGCGGCGGTCTACAGCGACGACATGGCCGGCGCACTGCCGCCCGGCGTTCCACGGGAGGAGGCCGTGAGCGAAACGCTGGGCGGCGCGACGGCGGCCGCGGCCCGGCTGCCCGACGGGACCGCGCACGCCGTACTGGCGGCCGCGCGTGACGCTTTCACGCACGGGATGAGCGTCGCGGCCGTCGGCGCTGCCGTCGCCATGGCCGGTGCCGGTCTCTTCTCGTTCCTCCGGCTGAGGGGCGCGGGCAGCACGCGGCGCCCGGGGCCGGGGGCGAGCCGTGGTGGTCGCGCGGGACGATGCGCGCGGGTGGCGAAAACGGGCTGAGGATGGTTGCCGCAGCTCAGGAGCGGTGCGGCTCGCGGTCGTTTATGGCGTCCAGGTAGAGCTTGAAGATCTCTTCGTCGTTGACGGGGCTGTAGGAGAGCTGATCGCTGTCGTCGCCGTCGGGACCGCCGCCGTTCAGCCCGCCGAGCACCCCGATCAGCTCGCCCGTCTTCGTCTTCTCGTTGAAGTGGGCCAGCCAGGGGCTCCCCGACGTGCCCGAGTAGAAACCGTCGCAGCGCATCCGCAGCTGCTTGTGGTCCTCCAGCCGGGATGTCATGGTCGTACAGCGAATGGCCTGGTCGGCGGGGTCGTCCTCGGAGTTCGGATAGCCGATGACGGTCACCCGGTTGACGTACCCGGGCGTGCGCGTCAGCCGGTTGGCGCCCGTGACGCGCTCGACCTGCCGCCCCCGGCTGTCGGGCTTGACCGTGGCGAAGGCGAAGTCCAGATCGGAGCCGTCGCCATAATCCGCACGCCGGGGATCGACGAACGAACGGTCCACCGCCCACACCCCGTAGGGCTGCTCGTCCTCGCCGCGCCGGTAGTCCGGTACGAAGGCCGCGTCGTCACCGATCGAACAGTGCCCGGCGGTGACGAGCAGATTGCCCTTGGGGCTGTGCACCACGCTGGCCGTGCAGTGGTGGTCCTTCATGTCCTCGCCGACGTAGAACAGCACGCCCACCGACGGAATCCCGTCGAAGTGCCGCGCGCTCCCCGTGATCCGCTGCGCCGGGGACCCGGCGTCGTCGTCCTCGCCGTCCCCGGCCGTCGTCGAAGCGGACATCCGCGAGGGCCCCCAGAACCGCTGGGCCTCCTCGCTCGACCATTTGCCGTCCCGCCCGTGCCCACCGGCCCCGTGCGGCACGGCAGCGGCGAGCGCGACGACATACAGCCCCGCGAGCACGGCCCGCACCCACGGGCCTCGGCTCCACCGGGAGAAACGCACTAGAACCCCCACCACGTCAGGAAGGTAGTCGACAGGCTAACCGCATCCGCCAAGATCCAACTCGCACCAGACCGTTTTGCCCACGGTTCGCCGAGCCACTCCCCAGCGTGTGGCCAGCGTACGAATGATCAGCAAACCCCTGCCGAATTCGTCCTCCGGCGTGGCGTGCCGGGGGCTCGGCAGAACCTCGCCCCGCGCGTCGGAGACGGCGATCCGCAGCGTGGCGGCCCCCGGCCCGGTGGTGGCCTCGGTGACGGTCAGCTCCACTTGGAAGAGCCGCCCCCGCAACCGCCCGTGCTGTACGGCGTTGCCCGCCAGCTCGGACAGCAGGACGGCGGCGTCTTCGGCGAGGTCGGGATACCCCCAGACGTCCACGAGCCGGGCGGTGTGACGGCGGGCGATGGCGACGCATTGCAGGCTGGACGGGTAGTTGACGCGGTCGTAGTGGACGGGCTGGGCCTGGGGGTCTTCCTCGGGAGCGAACACTTTCGGTCTCCTCCGGGCGTGGGGGATCGGCGCGTGGCTGGTTTGCGTGGCGCGATCGGTTCGTTACGGACCGTATGGCCGCGCCCGGCTGGCCCGCAACCTCCTCCCAGGAAATATCCTCCGAACCAGGTTGCGAGCGCGGGTGGCACGGCACCAAACTGGGCGCGCAACGCCCATGAGGAGCGATACGTGACAGCCAGTCAGCCGATGCAGGGCAACAGCACGTCGACCGTTCTGGGCCGCAGACTAGGGGGCGAACTCATCAAGCTCCGGACGTCGGCGGGCATGACCCAGCCGCAGGCGGCGAAGGTGCTGAGCGCGTCCACCACGAAGGTGGCGAAGATGGAACGCGGCTGGGTCCCGATACGGGACCCGGACATCCGGGCGCTGTGCGAGCTGTACGGGGTGAGCGATCGCAAGGTCATCGACGGGTTGCTGTCGCTGGCGGCAGCCGACCGGGAGCGTCGCAAGGCCAAGGGCTGGTGGAACCAGTACCCAGAGCTTCGCACGATGGTCGAGTACGTAGCACTGGAGGACGTCGCCACCACCATCAGAACTTGGCAACAGGCGTTCATTCCGGGCCTGTTTCAGACGTCGGACTACGCCCGCGCCTTGGCTGTAGGCAATGCCGCTTGGGATGACCCGGATGAGATCGAGCGCTTCGTCGAGGCCAAAATCGCACGTCAAGCGCGACTGCGCAGCGACGCACCTCTGCAGCTCTGGGCCATCGTCGCGGAGGGGGCGCTGCGCCAACTCGTCGGCGGACGCGAGGTCATGCGCGCGCAACTCAGGCACCTGCTCCACGCGGCAGGTCTCCCTCATGTCCGGCTCCAGGTGCTTCCCTACCTCGCGGGGGCGCATCCCGGCATGACCAGTGCGTTCAGCATCGTCTCCTTCGCCGAGACTGGCTCGATGGACGTCGTGTACATGGACACCACCTCGGCTACCGTGTGGTTGGAGACCGAAACGGACGCGGCTCATCACGCGACCTTGTTCGACCGCATCGCCAGGCTCTCGTTGGCGCAGCACGACTCCCGCGCTCTGATCGAGAGCATCGTCAAGGAGTTCTAGCCCGTGCCCGCCTTCGCGTTCCTCACGTCCACACACAGCAGCGGCAACGGCGAATGCGTCGAGATAGCCACCAACGTCCCCGGCACCGTCGCCATACGCGATTCCAAGGTGCCCGACGGCCCGGTCCTCCGCCTCGCCCCAGCCTCCTGGGACACCTTCCACACTGCCCTGCTGAACGGCACGTTCAAACGCTGAACGGCACGTTCAAACGCTGAGCGCCGCGTCGGCGGCCAGGGCGGCCCGAACACCTGGAAACCGCAGGATGCACCCGCGGCGGAGACGTGTCAGGCTTGATATAGCGGTCCGCGGTCCGCAATCCGTTCCGGTCTCGCAGCCGTCAGGGGAAGCGAAGAGACGAACGGAGCACGGCCATGGACGAGATTCTGGTCAGTACGACCACCAGTGGAATCCAGTTCCAACCGTCCGTCGACTCAGTGCATGGTACGCAGTTCGTGGCCATGTGGGCGGACGGGAGTGACGCCTGCGTCAAGGGCCAGAACCTGGGACACACGGGGGCCAAGCTCGGCGAACAGTTCCAGGTCAACGAGTCGACGCCGCCCGGCGGCAACACCAACCGGCAGTGGCCGACGTTTGAATCCGCGGGATTCTCCTCATTCGCGGTGTGGAGGGAAGAGGCGTTCAACCCCCCTCCCGGCCCCCGGCTCAAGCTGCGGCGACTCGTCGACGGGCAACCGTCGGGGGCCGAAATTCAGGTCAACGGCAGTGACATCGACACGACGACCCGACCGTCCGTCACGAACATGGTCGACGGAGGTTGCCTCGTCACCTGGGCGGGTGCCGGCTCGGACCAGCGCATCCGTGCCCAGCGTTTCAATTCCGAGGGCGCCAAGGCCGGCTCGGAGTTCACGGTCAATACCACTGCGGGGTTCCATGAGAACCCGGCTGTGACGGTCGTGGCGGACGGGAATTACGTCATCGCTTGGACGTCCGACCCTTCGTCGGTTGGAGGCGGCCGCCTCACGTTCAGGGTCTTCGACCTCGAAGGCACTCCTCAGGGAGGCGAGATCCAGCCGAACGCATCGGGGTTCAGGGGTGACAACGCGATAACCCTGCTCGACAACGGACGGTTCGTCGTCGCGCACGTCGACAGCATCGGTCCCAGCGATCTCGGCGTCGATCAGACCACCGTGGAAGTCAGCGTCTACGACCCGAACGGAGACGGCAGCGAGATCACCAGCGTGACCGCGGGCCAGCCGATGGACTTCAACCGTTCGAGCCCGGCCCTCGCATCGTTGCCGGGTGGGCGCTTCCTGCTCGCCTGGGTGGAGAAGAGCGCGACCACCTTCTCCACCGTCCCCACCGTCATGGCGAAGATGTGTTCCGACACCGCACTTTCCCTCAGCGAAAAAGTGCAGGTCAGTGGGGCGACGACCGGTAATCGCTTCCATGTCTGCGCCGCGGCGGCCTTCGGGGAGGAAGGCGAATCGGTCTTCATCGCGTGGGCGGACGAGGACAGTACGTCGGACATCGCGGTACGAGGCCGTGCCTTCACCGTCACCTCCTCGGGAGGACTGGAGTAGGTCTCGAACAGGGCGGCACCCTTAAGAGCGACGCGGTTTCGGACATCCGGAGTCGGTGATCAACTCAGCTGATCTTGAGCTGAGTTGATGGGCCTCACACCTTCTGCTAGAACATCGGCCTCAGGTAGCGGAAGAACCGGGGGAAACGATGACCGAACCTCCACCTTCGGCGGAGCCGACCGGCGGACCGGACCAGGAAACCCCGCGCTGGAAGAAGACGGTCAAGGTCATGGCCGTGATCGGCGGCTTAAGCGCCTTGATCGGGGTGCCCGGGGTGATTCTCGGCCTCTGGTACCAGGACCGCAGTACCAAGTCCGGCGAGGACTCCGTAAAGATCGCGCGGGAAGCGGAAAACCGGGAGAAGGGGGAGGTGGAAGAGGACAAGAAGAAGGAGGCGGGCCCGCCGATCGCGAGCGTGGCGGGGGCACCTTCCTTCTACGGTTCACGTTTCGCCTTCCCCGATCGGACCACCGATCTGGGGGAAGGAAAATCAGCCCTCTACGGCACACAGGCGTACTCGACATGGTTTGAAAAGAACCGCGTCGCTCCCGTCGGCGTGGCCGCGACCAGGGTCACCCTGTCACCGCTCCACGAGGGAACCGTCGTGGTCCAGAACATGCGGCTCTCCGGTCTCAAGTGCCAGCCGACACGGTACGCGGGCACCGCCGTCGTTCCGCCGCCGATCGGGGACGGCGGGGAGGAAATCCCGCCCACGGAGATCGCCTTCGATCTCACGGAGCCCGTCCCCCGGCCGAGACAGAGCGAGGGGAGGGTCGACTCCGACCCGGCCGCGAAGGCGGAAGTCTGGCGGGCCAAGGGAAACGCCTTCTCGAAGGGCATCTACCTCGACGGCGGGAAGCAGGCCGATGCCCGCTCCTTCGACCTCTACTTCTTCACGGGGAAGAACGACTGTGAATTCGGAGTCGAGGTCAACGTCACCAGCGGAACGAGTGACGGGTGGTACCCCGTAAAGCTGGGTGGTGGGGCCAGGATGAGGGTGGCCGGCCAGGCGCAACGCTACGGATCCGTTGTCATGCCGAAGAAGGATGCCGACGTGACGGACCCTGTCCAGAGCGAGCTTCACGGCCCGGGGAACCCCTTCCAGCCCCTCAAGCTGGAGAAGGGCCCGTTCTGAGTGACCATGGCCTCCGCCGGCCCCCCCCGCCCGGTCAGCGGTAGGTATAGAACTTCGTGTGGTCGAGCATGTCCTCCGGCGTGACGTCGTTCCAGGGCTTCATCTTGTCGCGGAGGCCGATCACATTGCGCGGGGCGGTGACGGGCAGATAGCCGGATGACGGGTGCAGCTTCTGCCAGTCGGCCCACAGCTTGTCGATGAAGCAGTGATGCAGCCAGAAGACCGGGTCGTTCGGCGAAGCCCCGCTGGTCATCTGGCCACCGATCCAGACGTGAACCCGGTTGTGCAGGTTGGGGCCGCGCCATCCCTCGACGTTATTGCGGAAGCCGTCGGACCTGCTGTTCCACGGGGCGGCGTCATACGTGGGCATGGCCAGCACGGCGTCCACCTCCGCCCGCGTGGGCAGCTCACGGGTGCCGACGCCCAGCGCGCGCCGTAGGAACGTCCGGCCGTCGACCCGTATGTTCAGGGGCCAATTGCCGCCTCCGAAGGCGAACGGCCCGGAGGTGACCCGGCCGTCACCGCTGCGGCCGTCACCGCCGAGGAACGTGTCCGACCACAGCGAGCTGCTGGGCGAACGGTCGGCCGTCCAGTCCCAATACGGCAGCATGACGGACGGGTTGACGCTCTGCAGCGCCCGCTCGAACTGGAGCAGGAAACGACGGTGCCAGGGAAGGAACGACGGGGAACGGTGGCCCGTTCGCTCGCCGTCGTCGGTGTCGCTCATGATGAAGGCGTTGTGCGTGGTGATGAACTCGTCGTAGCGGCCCTGGCGCTTGAGTGCGAGGACGGCGTCGACGAAATTCCGCTTTTCGGCGGCCGACAGGTCTGCCTGGTTCTTGCGGTCTGCCATGGCGACCGCTCCTTTCGATGCTTCGATGAGGGGGCCGGGCGCGAGGTCAGACGGCGAGGGGCACGAGTGAAGCCCCGTTGAGATCCCGCACGGCGGCACGGGCCGCGTCGCGGGGCGTGGGGTGCGTCTCGTAGTGGTCGACGACGCTGATCCAGCTGCCGTCGGCGTTCCGCATCACGTGCAGATCGTCGTCATCGACGCGGACGACGAACGCGACGAGGCCGTGGCCGTCGGTCCCGCCATGGCCCCCGTGGCCGCCATGGCCCTCCTCGGCCGGCCAGCCTTCGATGTGCCGGCCGAGATACATCTCGTCGAACGCCTCCGGCATGTCGTGGCCCTGCGGGCTGCGGGGCGAGGCGTTCGCCGTGGTGACAGCGGTCTGCCCGGTGAGCGCGGTACCGGCCACCACCAGCACGGTCCGTCGAACCAGGTCACGGCGGGTGAGACGGTGCACGGTCTCTCCTCTCGTCTGCCCCACCACGGGCGGCGCGTCCGCAGCAGGAACGTTCCTTCGCGAGACGGAACGCGATCATCCCGTCCGCCTGTGCCGCCACATGCTGACAGCGGCGGACGGTTCCCAAGAGGGGGCCGGACGGCCGTGGGGCATGAAGAAGCCAACTCCGCGTGGATAGTGCATCGTTCAAGGGCGGCGATCTTCCCGGGAGACCGGCTGATGTCCCGGACCGGAGGGAAACTTGAGCCGCCACACCACTTCCACCCGAAGATCTTCCGGTCGGCCGCCGCCGGACCACAGCCCGGCCACTCCGCCAACTCGACCCGAATACGGGGGCAACCTTTGGGTGCCGGGGTAGACGACGGGGTTTTGGCACCGACGCGGGCGCCGCGTGTACCGCACAGGGCCGAGGGGGACGTGGCGTACCGCAGCGGATGACGCACGCGATCAAAGGTGGACAGCGGCTTGGCCGGAACGGCGAGCGCCGTCGGCTCCGGTAACTCCCACGGCGTGTCGTGTGTGCACCGGGCCATGAACAACTGGGCCGAGCGCCCGGGCAAGGGGCATCCGATCGGCGAGGAAACAGCGTCCTGGACAACGCCGGCCAGCACCACGGCTACTGCTACGACCATGCGCCGAGCACCCGCCGCTGACCGGTCCCACGCGTGGAGCCCTCCAGCCTGTTCAGACTGGAGGGCTCCACTGCTGATCCCCTGCTACGGCGGCCGTGTCAGCGGGCGTAGCCTGCTAGCGGGATCTTTTGAAGGTGAACTTCGTTCCGCTGTCTATGGAGATCGGGATGGCGAGACCGTTCCCGGCTCCCTTTCCCTGGATATCCAGCTCAATACCGATCTTGGATCCGAAGACCTCACCGAGCGAAAGGTGGATCTGCTGGTCGCCGGCCTCAGGCTTCGGTTCGAGAGTCCATGTCCCCTTGCCGGTGAAAGGCTCGATGGGCTCGTCGTCATCGGAGAAGTGGGTGGGGACGTCGACCGCGGTGAGGGCCCCGTCCTCGCGCAGAGTCAGCTCCGCCCCCTGGCTGCCATGCCATGAGCCGATGAGTTCACTCGGCTTCGCCGAACCATCGGGAAAGAGCAGATTGAGGGATATCACTGCGCCCACGGCGAGCACGCCACAGAGTATGGACCAGGGGACATAGGACTTCTTCATCGGGTGTCCATCGTCTCGGCCCGGCTCGCCTTCTGTTTATCTTCTACGGACTACCGATCCTATTAGCCGTATCCGCATCGACACCCACCTGCCCGGCACCTGGGGGCCCGCTCACACGTCGGCCACTGCGGTCCCTCTCGCATTCGGCGGCGATCAGGGCTTCGCCACCGCGTCGGCTTCCCGTGACGGCATCCAGTGCTGGACCTTGTAGTCGCCCTTCTCCAAGGTCTCGATCGGGGCACTGCCCAGGCACGGGCGGACGCTCTTCTCCGGCAGCCCGTCCACTGCCCAGCTGTACCCCAGCCGGTCCTTCTTGCCGTCGTCCAGCACGGTGAAGCCGAACCGCTTGCCCTTCAGGTCCCCGACCTGGGGCAGACCGGGCGCGGCCTTGAAGTGTGACTCGGTCACGATGCCCGTCGCCACGGCGACCGGCCCGCCGGTGATCAGGCAGTCGATACGGCCCTTGAAGTAGCCGCCCCAGTCCTTGCCCATGTGGTGGCTGACGTAGAACGTGCCGCGTGCCTTCTCGGCGAAGCCGTGGGCGTTGAAGGAGAAGTGCACGTCGTCGCCCGGCTTGCGCTTGAGCTTGGCGGACCCGGTGAGCGAGGGCCCGTCCGGTGCCTGCCGGGCGGCGGCGGCCCGGGTCTCGTTCCCGGCCGCCGCGGCCGGTCCGCTCGCACCCGAGGTCAACACAGCGGCCGCGCACGCGGCGAGGGCGAGGACGGCACCGAGGGGACGGCGGACACGGGACATTGCTTCCTCCTGATGAACGGTGCCGGCGACGTGCCGATCACCTCCCATCACGATGCCGCTCGCGTCGACGCCCAGGCATCACACCGGTGGATGATCCCGCTCCGCCGCGCGGCGGAGCGACGGTGATACGCGGGGCTCATGCCCGTCGGGGAGCCGCGGCTTCGCCGCAGGTTCAGAGCATCCACCCGGGCTCGGGCCCGATGGCTTCGGATGGTCACGTCACCCGGTCGGCTAAGGCTCCGAAACGCTCAGTGGTTGCGGGTATGTGCGGGGCGGGCCCGGCGCGGCGGCCGGGTGAGCGTGATCTGGCGGGTCATCTGGTGGAAGCAGGTGAGCGCGGTGACCGGTGGCAGGGCGGCGACGCCCAAGGACGACAGTGTCATGGGGGTGTGGCTGACGCACAGGGCTACCGCGACGCAGGAGAAGAACAGGAGCACACCCCAGGAGTGTGCGGCGCGGCGCTGGTGTACGGCAGCGCGCAGGATGGACAAGGCAGCTGCCAGCCAGGGGCCGTAGACCAGGGGTGGCCACCAGGGGTACAGACCGCGCGGTACGTACGGGGCAGCCAGGTCCTGCAGGAGCGGATAGGAGATCACGCCACCGAGCATGCTGGCCGCCGCCACGATCAGTGCGGTCAACGTGGCCAGGGTGCAACTGAGCAGCCGAGCCCACTGCACCGCCCCGGGCCGCCAGCCCCGGCGTCGGCGATGCCGGGGATGGCTGTGCACGCTCCCGGTCCGTGATGTGTCAGCGGTGCGTCTGGCCTGACGAGGCACTTGACCCGGTTCCGTTTCGCCCCACACAGGGGCGTAATCGGGCGTGGGGGCGCAGGAGAAGTCCTCGGTCGCCACGGCGGCATGGCGTGGTTCCCCGGGGAGGAAGTCGGCGGTTCGCACAGGCTGCTCGTGTGCCGCTCTCGGTTGGGGGACATGCGGCTTGTGCTCATGCATGGCAGCGCGGTCCACACCGACCGGCGCGCCCGTCGGCGCCGTGCGCACATGCCGTCTGTTGCGCCGTCACCGCAGCGCCTCCCAGGACTTGTGGAAATCGGCCTGGAGGCGGGCGAGCGTCGCCAGATACCCCTCCAGCAGGTCCGAGTCGGCCGGCCCGTCCGGCCGGCGCATTTTGGCGTCTGCCATGTGGCGCTTGGACCGGACGGACAACGCTGCCGCGCACCGGGTGGGAAATGAAGAGACCCGTAGGACCCCGGTGGCGCCGGAAGGGGCATGGCCGTCGAGTACGGGCTGAGGTTCGGATGACATCACATTGCCCCAACGAACGAGAGCCCGGCGAGGTTGACTGACATTTGGGTGAATAGCACCCAACTATGCAATTTTGCCCATGTCTTGCGTTAACCGGTCACCACATCACATATTTGTGTCACACGGGAGATGACGCAGGCTCGTGCCCGCTGGGAGCATGCTCTCCACGCCGCCGCTTCTGTCGCGGGCAGCGGGCAGGGGTCAGCGGGCAGCCGAAGTCGTTGACTCTTCGTACCGCGCGGCTCGGGAAAGGGTTCGGGGCGCCACTGACCTTCACCTGCGATCGCCGAGGCCGACGTGCCGGGGCGGACGACGGCCCATGCGGAGAGCGTGCAGCGCTGCGCCGCGTTCACGGCGAGTCCGGTCACGGTGACGGTTCCCCTCGCAGGTCAGGCGGCCGCCCGCCCCGGTCAGGCCTCCGCCGACCCTGATCAGGCGTCCGTCGGCCCTGGCGCGTACAGGGGTTCCAGCACGAAGGCGGGGATGAGGAATTGAGACTCCGAGCCCGGCGCCCTGACCTCGGTGATGTGAGGTGAGTCAGGCGACGTGAGCCTCGGGGCGTTCGACGAGGTGGAGGGCGTTCACGGCCCGCCAGCGTTCCTGGACGGACTCGATGAACTTGAAGCCCGCGGGGCCGGCGCACCCGACTGGTATATGCCCCAATGTCACCGGAGCCGGACGGCTCACATGACTTCCAGCCCGGCGGTCGGGGCGGCAACAACCCCTTGGCTCGGCTACTCCGTCTCCATGCCCTTGAGCATTTCCGCCGTGGAGGCGACCTCACGGGCCGGCGGGGCTTGTATCTTTACTTGAAGACCGTACTCCAGAAACTCCAAGGTCTTGACAGCTTCCCCTTTTGAGCCTCGGCTGGATTCTCGGGTCTTGGCCGGAAGTCCATCCTCACCCACCCAGACATCCATATCGATCGATTTCACATCGCCGACCCGAGAAGACCGCACGTATGCATCCAGCTGCTTCTGAGTCAGCAAGCCACCCTCGTATTCGATCAATTTCGAGAGGGCAACGCTTCCCTTGTAGTGCGTGGCTTTACGCCCTCCCACCGATTCTTCGCCCACCCTCTTGATATCTTCGGAAGCAGCGAGCACGGCAGTCTGGAACCCCGCCGAATCAACGGAAGCACCCCTGGGCGAATCTTCCGCCTTGCCGCCATCGATCCTGACCCAGGACTTACCTCCGACGGATCGGCCGAATTTTGTGTATAGGTTTCCATCAGTGCGCACCATACCAAGTTCGCCGGTCGGGTTGTCGGCTGTCTTGGGCCCGGTTCCCCTGATGTCCATGGCGGCCGGCTTCTCCGAATAGACCATCTCGAACGAGGTCTCACCCTCGTGATCCTTGTTCACACCTTTGGCCTTGTACGTGTTCTGCTTCATGGCGTTTTTGGCGGCCACTTTCAGTTCGGACAGCGGATCCTTCTCGTCGCCTTCGCAGGCCGTCAGACCCAAAACCAGCCCGGCCGCCACGATCGCCAAGACACTTCCACGGAACACTCTCAAGACGCCGCCAATTGTCAATCGATTTTTCGATGAGTGACCGCACCCAGTCAGGCCGACACCCCAGGACTGCATTCTGCACTTGCGGCACGCTACAACGGTCTTATTTGCCGTCGAAAGGCACCGATTCAAGCCACTCGCCTCGCGCCTGGCCAGTCGGCTGGGCTGCGGCTGGGCGGCTGGGTCGATGACGGGGCAGGAGCGGGAGGGGACGGCGCCCCTACTGGCTACGATCCAACGAATTCAAGGTTACGGAAGGTCTGAAGAAGGTCTATGGAAACCGACATCTACCATGTCGTCAGAACGAGTCAGTTCACGGCCCGCTTCCTGCTCGGTGCCGATGACCTGGCCGAGACGGTAGAGAACGTGGACGCCCACGTCACCGCTTCCGACGGAAGCAAGTGGAGCGCAACGTTTCTGACACTTGCGGAAATTTCTCGGATCATGGACCGATGGGCTGGTACCGGCGAGTACCTGGGCGGACACTATTTCCAGTGCCCAGACTTGGTAATCGTACGGGACAAGGGGGTTGCGGCCATGGTCACGGCACTCAAGGACATATTCGACGATGGCGGGCCGAGAGGAACACTCGGCGACTTGAACTGAGGTTGCAATCATTTCAAGCGTAAATTTCGACGGGAGGGACATTGAAGTCATCGACTTCAGCGACGTTTCTTCCGGGGAGCGCGTCATCGAATTCCGCGACCGGCAAGTACGTCGCAACGATTCGACCCTGGCCGTCATCGTTCCGGACGAAGGTGACTGGACAGACGCAACCATCAGCATTGACCCCGCTGCCGGGGACGTCCCGGTAGAGTTCGCACTCTGGGCGATTCAGGTTGCTCGTTATATTTCGACTGCCTGCCGGATGGAAGAGTGATCGAGGAACTGAACGACCGCTGGGTTCTTAGGCTGCGAGCTATCCCGGTGGCTACTGTCTCCCGCGATTCCGGAGGTAAGGGGATCGCGATATCCCTTGTCGGCGGGACAGAGCTGACCATCAGTGGCCCGATGCGTCTGACACACGGATCGGCTAACGCTCCGGATGCCGTTCCGCTGGCCGCTGATGAACTGGACGGTTTGGCCGGTGCGACCATTGCGTCAGCGGTGGCCTTCAAGTCTGGGTCGCTGCGCGTCGTATTCAGCACAGGGCATCATCTGAACCTTGGCGGAGGCGGGCACGAAGTCACCGTCCGTATTCAAAAACCGGGTGACTTCGGTTGGTCACACTCGGGTGGGGTCGTCACACCGAGCGCCCTCGGGCCCGTCGAGCCGCAAAGGGGCGGTTAAGGGACCTCTGGGGCTGCTCCGGGCCATGTCCCTTGCGGTTCGGGGGGAGCTTCATCGCGGGAGGCCCGGACCATCAGGTCCGGGCCGGTTCGCGTTGTGCGGTCGGCTATCGCGGGCGTCAGGCCTCGTGTGAGCCCTTGCGGCGCCGGGCCGCTACGACCAGGCTCGCGCCCAGCGCGAGTGCCGCCGCGCTGCCTGCGACGGCCCACGGGGTGGAGGAGTCGGCGCCCGTGGTGGCGAGTTCGCCGGTGCCGCCGGTGGTCGTGGTGCCTGCGGCCGCCCACGTCGGCGAGGTGCTCGCGGACGGGGTGGCGGTGGTTGTGGGCGTCGCGCTCGCGGACGCCGTCGCCGTCGTCGTCGGCGTGGCCGAGGCGCTCGGGGTGGTGGCCTTGCCGGTGGGCTGGGTGCCCGTGCCGCTGCTGGCAGTTGCGGTCGACTTGGCCGTGGGGCTCGTGCTCTCGGTGGGCGTCGTCTTGCCACCGTCCTTGGCCGTGACGGTGATATCCCGCAGCGACGGCGCCTCGACATCTGCTGGGGTGTTCACGATGGGCGACGCCTGGCCTGCCGGGAAGGCGTCACCCAGGCGGATACGCAGGTCGACGGTGAGCTTCTCCCCCTTGGGGATGTTGCCGAACTTCCTCTTGCCCTGAACGGTGACGTTGGTGACGACGTCGACCATCGACTCCCAGGCCGACGCGGCGGAGCCGCTGCGCGTCCGGTACATCAGCTTCGAGGCGCGGGGGTCCTTCGGGTCGAGCTGACCGGCACTCTTGCCCTTACCGCTAAGCCAGAAGGACAAGGTGAAGTCCTTGAGCTCCTCGGCGTTCTTGTTGTCTATCTCGAACGAGAACTCGGTCCAGTCACCACCCGCCGTGAGCTTCTCGGGGAAGTTCGGGACCTCCACCGTCCGCGTGGGCCGGGTGCCCTCCCCCTCCGACCCCGCCGTCACCGCCGGCTTCGCATCGGCACCGTCGGCGACCGCCGGGGCGGCCAGGAAGACGGCCGGGGCTATGGACGCGGCGGCCACGACCGCGGCGATCCGTGACAACTTCATCTAGGCATCCTCTGTTCGGGAAACGGCCGGGAACCGGCGGGCTGGGCCCTGCAAAGCAGCGCTTACTGTATTAGCAGCTAAATATCGCCCATCTCGGGCCCTTGTACAGCCCTATGACGGAACGTCTCACCAACCCCACTGGTCATACGCCAGCTTGCACACCAGTGACACCACCACCACGACGAGCACCCAGCGCACAAAACCGCTCCCCCGCTTCAGCGCCATCCGCGCCCCCGTCGCGCCGCCCGCGAGGTTGAAGACCGCCATGGGGGCCGCGACCTGCCACACCACGGCACCCTGGAGGGAGAACATCACCAACGCGCCTACGTTCGTGCAGACGTTGATGACCTTGGACGTGCCGGAGGCCGTCACCAGGTCCATGTGGAGTATCGCGGCCAGTGCGAGGACGAGGAACGTGCCCGTGCCGGGGCCGATGAGGCCGTCGTAGAAGCCGATGCCCAGGCCCGCCACGGCGATCGCGGTCAGGACGCGGCGGCGGGTGACCGGGCCGGGCGAGGGCGCCGTCGCGCCGAACGTGGGGCGCAGGAGGACGAAGGCGAGGACGGCGAGCAGGACGGCCATGATCAGGGGGCGCAGGACGGCGCTGTTGATGCCGGAGGCGAAGAAGGCGCCGGCCAGGGAGCCGACGAGGGCTGCCGCGCCGATGCGCAGGCCCGAGCGCAGGGTCATGGGGTCGCGGCGGGTGTAGGCGACGGCTGCGGCGGTCGTGCCGCAGATGGCGACGGCCTTGTTCGTGCCGAGGATGTGCGCGGGCGGCAGGTGCGGCAGGCCGACCAGCAGCGCGGGGAGTTGGAGGAGGCCGCCCCCGCCGACGACGGCGTCGATCCACCCGGCCGCGGCCGCGGCCAGGCAGAGCAGGAGCAGCGTGGTCAGCGATATGTCGGGGCTCACCGGGGCGATCGTACGGGCAGCCGGGGGCGGTCCCCGCACAGATCGGGATCCGTCGGCCACGCCCCACCGCCTCCCCCGCCGCCTCTCACGCTCGGCACCCCCATTTGACACCCCCGTTTGGCCCAATGGGGCGCGGACAGCGCATTCGTAGGCGCCCGGGCATCCCTCACGCGCCCCCGTCGCCTACGCTGGGACGAACGCAAGCTACTGGCGCGTAGCGAACGGGCTCCGGACGACCGACTGCGGGCATCCGGCCGGGTTCGCCGAGCAGAGGAGCACAGCAGACGTGACTGGCTGGACCGCGAACGACATCCCCGACCAGAGCGGCCGTACCGCCGTGGTGACCGGTGCCAACAGCGGTATCGGGTACATCACCGCCCGGGAGCTGGCCCGGCGCGGCGCGCGGGTGGTGCTGGCCTGTCGTGACGCGACGCGCGGCAAGGCGGCGGAGGAGCGGATACGGGCGGAGGCGCCCGGCGCGGACGTGGTGTTCGCGCCGCTGGACCTCGCCGACCTGGCGTCCGTACGGGCCTTCGCGGCGGATCTCCCGGACGACCGGCTGGACCTGCTGATCAATAACGCGGGCGTGATGGCGCTGCCGCAGCGCCGCACGATCGACGGCTTCGAGATGCAGTTCGGTACGAACCATCTCGGCCACTTCGCGCTGACCGGGCTGCTGCTCCCCCGGCTGCGGGCGGCCGGGCACGGGGCCCGGGTGATCAGCCTCTCCAGCGGGCTGCACTTCCTGAGCACGGTCGACCCGCGCGATCTCAACATGGACCACCGCTACCGCCGCTGGATCCAGTACGGGCGGACGAAGAGCGCCAACCTGCTCTTCATCCACGAGCTGGCGCGCCGGCTGACGGCCGAGGGCTCGCGGGTCGTGGCCGCCGCCGCGCACCCCGGGTACGCGGCGACCAATCTCCAGACGGCGGGTGCCCGGATGGAGGAACGCGCCTGGGTGGAGCGCGGTGCCGAATTCCTCAACCGGGCCCTCGCGCAGAGCGCCGAGGACGGCGCGCTCCCCCCGCTCTACGCGGCCACCGCGCCGGACGTCCGCCAGGACGACTTCTTCGGCCCGCGCGTGCAGCTCTGGCGCGGCTCCCCCGTGCGTTCCGCCCGGGCGAAGTGGACGCTGAGCGACAAGGCGAGCGCGGGTCTGTGGGCGGCGTCGGAGCGGCTGACCGGCGTGCGGTATCGCTAGGCCGCTTGGTGTGCGGGGGTGCGCCTCCGGTGCGCGGTGGTGCCCTCAATCGCCGGACGGGCTGATTTCGGCCGAACTCAACAGCCTCCGCGCCCCCTCCCCGTCGATACGCTCCGCCAGCGCGGTCAGCACGCCCGCCCCCTCCAGCAGCACGCCGCGTTCGCGGGCGAGGCGGGCTCCGGTGTCCAGGTGGTGCCAGAGCAGCGGGTTGCCGACGAGGATCTCGGGGTCGAGTTCGACGCGGCAGCCCGTGATGTCCAGCAGGACCAGGCGCGGTGCCATGCCGTCCGCCCGCCGGATCCGGGTCAGCAGATCCGTCCGTACGCGCCGCTCGCGCAGCAGGCCGCGCGAGGCCAGCCAGCCGTGACCGGCGGTGATCCGGGCCGGGCGCAACACGAGGACGAGCGTGGCGCCCAGCGCCGCCCAGCAGCACCCGTGCCACCAGTCGAACCCGCCCCGCCCGAGATCGATCGCGGTGAGGACACCGGCGAGCGCCAGGCCGCACAGCCAGGCGGCCCGGGCCTCGCGCCGCCAGCCACGGTCCCGGGCGAGGACACCGCCGGCCGTGGCACGCGCGTCCGGCCCCCGGCCGTGCACCTCACGAGCGTGCGCTCGCGAAGGGCCGTACGCCCGCGAAAGGCCGTACGTTCCCGGCAGGCCGTGCGCCCGCGAAAGGCCGTGCGCCCGCGACCGTGCTGTCTGTCGGCGTCCCATGGCCCTGACGCTAGAACCGACGCGTCCGCCGTATGCGCGGCGTTGACGTGATGCTGATACCGGATCCCCCCACTCTTACGTCGCCCTGACGACAGACCGCCCCCCCGGCGTCAAGGACGCGTGAAGAAAGCACCGAAACGCGCCAAGGCACCGCCAAGGCCCGGCCTCTCCCGGGCGTCACGGGCGCAACCTGAGCCTCTGGAGCGCCAAGCGCGACCGCGCACCAAGCGGCGTCCCCTCGTCACGGAGGTACGACCACTCATGTCCATGCTGGCCAACAAGCGCGACCGGCCCGCCGGGACCGGCGACCAGCCGCCTGACACCAGGGTCGGCCGGCCCACGGCGAACCGCCGGCCGCCTGCGGGCGACACGCACCGGCTGACCGCCACGCAGGGCCTTGCGGCCCTGTCGCTCGACGCGATGGCGTCGGTCGCGTACGGGCCCGAGGCGATCGTCCTCGTGCTGGCGGCGGCGGGGGCGCACGGTCTCGGGTTCACGCTTCCGGTGACGCTCGCGATCGCGGCCCTGCTGGCCGTGCTCGTCGCCTCCTACCGGCAGGTCATCGTGGCCTTCCCCGACGGCGGTGGCAGTTACGCCGTCGCCAGGCGCCACTTGGGGCGGCGCACCGGTCTGTTCACCGCCGCCTCCCTGGTGCTGGACTACGTGCTGAACGTCGCGGTGTCGGTCACCGCCGGTGTCGCGGCGCTCACCTCCGCCGTGCCCTCGCTCCACGGCGACCGGCTGTGGCTCTGTCTGGGGGTCCTCGCCCTGGTGACCGCCGTGAACCTGCGCGGCATCGTGGAGTCGGCGAAGGCGTTCCTCGTGCCGACCGCCGTCTTCGTCGGCTCGATCATGACCCTGATCGTCGTGGGGCTGTTCCGGGACGCCCCGGTCAGTACCGAGGCCGCTGCCGGGCACGCGTCGGCGCTGTCGGACGACGCGACCACCGTCGGGGCGCTGCTCCTGCTGAAGGCGTTCGCCGCCGGCTGTTCCGCGCTGACCGGCGTCGAGGCCGTGGCCAACGCCGTGCCGTCCTTCCGCGCCCCGGCCGCCCGGCGGGCGCAGCGGACGGAGGTCGCGCTCGGGGCGCTGCTGGGCGTCATGCTCGTCGGTCTGTCGGTCCTCATCGGCCGCTTCCATCTCCAGCCGGTCGAGGGCGTCACCGTGCTGGCGCAGCTCGCGGACGCCTCGCTCGGTCACAACTGGGCGTTCTACGTGGTGCAGTTCGCGACCGTGGTGCTGCTGGCGCTGGCGGCGAACACCTCGTTCGGCGGGCTGCCGGTGCTGATGGGGCTGCTGGCGCGGGACAATTACCTGCCGCACGTGTTCGGTCTCAAGGCCGACCGGCAGGTGCACCGGCACGGTGTGCTCGCCCTCGCGGCCGTCTCCGCGCTGCTGCTGGTCTTCTCCGGCGGTGACGTCAACACCCTGGTGCCGCTCTTCGCGATCGGGGTGTTCGTCGGCTTCACGATCTGCCAGGTCGGCATGGTCCGGCACTGGCGGCAGGAACGTTCCACCGGGCGGTGTTCCGCCGACGGGCGTGCCACCGGCAGCGGCGGTTCCACCAGTTGGCAGGGCAAGGCGCTCCTCAACGGCTTCGGCGCGGTGCTCACCGGCGTGTCGGCCGTCGTCGTCACCGCGACGAAGTTCACCGAGGGCGCGTGGCTGATCGTGGTCGCGCTGCCGGTGCTGGTCCTGGTTTTCGAGGCCGTCCACCGTGCGTACGGGCGGATCGGGGAGCGTCTGGAGCTGGGGCGGGTGCCCGAGGCGCCGCGCCGCTGCCACTCCGTGGTCGTCGTGCCCGTCTCCTCGCTGTCGCGGCTGACCAGCAAGGCGCTGACGGCCGCCGTGTCGCTCGGTGACGAGGTCGTGGCCGTGACCGTCACCCAGGACGACACCGACGGGCGGCGGGCGGCGGAGTCGCTGCGCCGCGACTGGGAGCTGTGGCGGCCCGGTGTCGATCTGGTGGAACTCCCCGCGCCCGCACGGTCCTTGGGCCGCCCGATCGTGGATTACGTCCGCGAACTAGCGGCCCGGCACCCGGACCACCGCGTCACCGTCCTCATCCCGGAGGTCGAGCCCGCGCGCCTGTGGCAACGGCTGCTGCAGAACCAGCGCGGCGCGGTCGTCGCGCACGCGGTGCGCCGGGACACCGACGCGGTGATCTGCCGGCTGCGGTTCCGCATCGGCGCCGCGCAAGACGGCGAACCGGCCGCGACGGCCGACACGCGGCGCTAACACCTCTGTCGCAATCCCCCTCCATCGTTGATCGTTGAGCCGTACGATCCAGGCGCTCAGTGGATCGAGGCACTCAGTGACGTCAACGCAGCGAGGGGACGCGACATGCCGATCAGCCGCAGACGACTCCTGAAGGCCGGTGGCGGGCTCGCCCTGGCGGGCGGCCTCGCCGCCGCCTGTGGCTCCAACACCGGGCGCGACGACAACGGTTCTGGGCCCCGGCTGTCCCACTGGTACCACCAGTACGGCGAGGCGGGCACCGAGCAGGCGGTGCGCCGGTATGCCGAGGCCTTCGCGCACGCGGACGTCCGGGTGCAGTGGCGGCCGGGCAATTACGACCAGCAGACCGCGGCCGCCCTGCTGACCGACTCGGGTCCCGACGTCTTCGAGGTCAACGGGCCGACCCTGGACCAGATCCGGGGCGGGCAGGTCGTCGACCTCACCGACCTCGTCAGCGGTGTGCGGGACGACTTCCACCCGGCCGTCCTCGCCCCCAAGACCCACGACGGCCGCGTCTGGGCCGTTCCGCAGGTCATCGACACCCAGGTCCTCTACTACCGCAAGAGCCTGCTGGAGAAGGCCGGGGTGCGGCCGCCCCGGACGCTGGACGAACTGGTCGACGCCGCGAAGAAGCTCACCGACGACCGGACCAAGGGGCTCTTCCTCGGCAACGACGGCGGTGCGGGCGTCCTCGGCGGTACCCCGCTGCACGCGGCGGGCCTGAGCCTGGTCACCGCCGACGGCAAGGCCGGCTTCGACGACCCGGCCGCCGCCCGCACGCTGGGCAAGATCCGCCGCATGTACGCCGACAAGTCACTGCTGCTGGGCGCCCCGACCGACTGGTCCAACCCCTCGGCCCTCCTCCAGGGGCTCACCGCCATGCAGTGGTCGGGGCTGTGGGTGCTGCCCCAGGTCCAGAAGGCGCTCGGGAACGACTTCGGGGTTTTGCCCTTCCCGCCCGACGGCCCGCACGGGCGGCCCGCCGTGCCTGTCGGCGCGTACGGCAGCGCGGTCAGCACCCGCAGCCGGCACAAGGACCTGGCCAAGGCGTATGTGAAGTGGCTGTGGGTGGACCGCACGGACTACCAGCGGGACTTCGCCCTCTCCTACGGCTTCCACATCCCGGCCCGCGTCTCCCTGGCGAAGAAGGCCGACAGGCTGAGATCGGGTGCGGCGGCCGACATCGTGCGCTTCACCGTCGACCACGGCTACGCCCAGCCCCTTCTGTGGACGGTCGCGAGCCAAACCGCCTATCAGGACGCTCTCAGCCGCATCATCAAGGACGGTGCCGACCCCGGCCGCGAGCTGAGGGCGGCCGTCCGCACGACCGAGGCGGAGCTGCGGCGCGTACGGAAGTCGTCCTGAATGCCGGCGCGAAGCGCGACCCGCCCCTCTCCCCGGCCGGTGCGGCAGCGGAACCGTACCCTCTGGTTCTGGATTTTCGTCGGTCCGTTCGCGGCCGGGCTCGCCCTCTTCACCTACGTACCGCTGGCCTGGAGCCTCTACCTCAGCTTCTTCGACGCCCACAACACCGTCTCGCCGACGGACTTCGTCGGCCTGGACAACTACACGACGATGCTGGGCGACCCCTCCTTCCGTGCCGCCCTGCTGACCTTCGCGGTCTTCACCGCCTTCATCGTCCCGGCGACCTACGCCCTGTCGCTCGGCCTCGCCCTGGCGGTCAACCGGCTGCGCTTCGCGCAGGCGTTCTTCCGCTCGGTCTTCTTCCTGCCCACCGCCTGCTCCTACGTCGTCGCGGCCCTGGTCTGGAAGCTGTCGATCTTCAACGGGGTGCGGTTCGGACTGGCCAACACCGTCCTCGGCTGGTTCGGCGCCGACGGGATCGCCTGGTTGTCGACGACCGACCCGCCCTGGTACTGGCTGGTCATCGTCACCGTCCGGCTCTGGCTCCAGGCGGGCTTCTACATGGTGCTCTTCCTCGCCGGACTCCAGCGGGTCCCGCCCCAGCTGTACGAGGCCGCCGCCGTGGACGGCGCGCGGCCGGGGTGGCAGACCTTCCGGCACATCACCTTCCCCGCGCTGCGCGCCACCTCCGTGGCGGTGGTGCTGCTGCTGGTCATCGGCGCCTTCCAGGCGTTCGACGAGTTCTACAACCTGCTCTCGGACGCGCGCGGCTACCCGCCCTACGCCCGCCCGCCGCTGGTCTACCTCTACTACACCGCCCTCGGCCAGGGGCAGAACCTCGGCCTCGGCAGCGCGGGCGCGGTCATCCTCGCCCTGATCATCGCGGTGGTGACGGTGGTGCAAGCACGCTGGTTCGGGCTCGGCGGCAAAGACGAGAAGGCGGTGTAGATGAACGACGCACTGATAAGGGCCGGCCGGGCGCTGCGGCTGGTGCTGCTGATCGCGCTGGCCGCGCTGTTCCTGATCCCCTTCTATCTGCTCGTGCGCAACGGCCTGGCGTCGGAGTCGGAGATCACCGCGCCCGAGTGGACGCTCCTGCCCGGGCAATGGCGCTGGTCGAACCTGCGCGAGCTGTTCACCGACCCCAACGTGCCGATGGCGCACGCGCTGCTGAACTCCACGCTCATCGCGGTGACGACGACGGTGGGCACCCTGCTGCTCGCCTCCCTGGCCGGCTACGGCCTGGCCCGCATCCCCTACCGCCACGCGAACGCCGTCTTCTACGCGATCCTCGGCACCCTCATGGTCCCGGCGGCGGTCACGTTCGTGCCGACCTTCGTGCTGGTCTCCTCGCTCGGCTGGGTCTCCACCCTGCGCGGCCTGGTCGTCCCCACGCTGTTCAGCGCGTTCGCGTGCTTCGTCTTCCGGCAGTACTTCCTGGGCTTCCCCCGGGAGCTGGAGGACGCGGCCCAGGTGGACGGGCTGGGGTACTGGCGCACCTACTGGCGTGTCGTCGTCCCCAACTCCCGGCCGGTCTTCGCCGCCGTCGGCACCATCGTCTTCATCGGCGCCTGGAACGCGTTCCTGTGGCCACTGGTCATCGGCCAGGACCGCGACGCGTGGACCGTGCAGGTCGCCCTGTCCACCTTCACCACCGCCCAGAACGTCAACATCCACGAACTGTTCATCGCGGCGGCCGTCTCCATCGTCCCGCTGCTGCTGGTCTTCCTGCTGCTCCAGCGGCACATCGTGGCGGGGGTGGAACGGTCGGGGATCGACGACTGAACCCGCGCCCCGGCCGCCCCGGGGTCACCCCCCGGGGGACTGCAGCATCGTCGCGGGGGTGGAGCGGTCGGGAATCGACGACTGTGTCCGCATCGACCGGTCCCGCTCCCGGGGGCAGAGCTGGGTGCCCCGGTGTCCGCCGCGCAGCAGGGCCGCGCCCAGCGGCGTCAGGGTGTGCATCACCGCGCTGCCGTTGCGCAGGGTGAGGACCAGCCCGGCTTCGCGCAGCACGCCGGCGTGCTGGCTGGCCGAGGCCGCCGATACGCCGACCCGCCGGGCCAGTTCGCTCGTCGTGCAGCCGCCCCCTATCGAGCCGAGGACCGCCGAGCGGGTGTGGCCGACCAGCTTGCCCAGCGAGCGCGGGGCGTGCGGGACGACGGGCGCGGACTCCGACATATGCCGGGCGGGGTAGACGAGCACCGGAGTGAGTTCGGGGTTCTGGAAGGCCACCGGGGTGCGTCGGCAGAAGAACGACGGCAGGAGGAGTAACCCCCGCCCGTTCAGATGCAGATCGCGGTCCACGGGGTAGTCGGCCTCCAGCACCGGCGCCCGCCAGCGCATCATCGGTGGCAGCGAGGACAGCAGCGCGTCGGCCCCGCCGTCCAGCAGCGCCCGGCCGCGCACCGCGCGATCGGCCTCGATCTGCGCCTGGATGTGCGGCCAGTACGGCTCTATGGCCGCCTGGTGATAGGCCTGCAGCGCGCCGATCAGCTTGCCGAACGCCCGGGCGTCGCCCTCGGCGAGGGATCGTATCCAAGCGGGCAGCGTCCGCGCGCCGGCCACCCGGCCGAGTTCCTGGTGGACCCGGTCGGCGGGCGTGGCCCGCAGCGCCTGCATGCCCGACTCGAGCCCGAGTACGCCTTCGGGCGGGGTCAAGAAGTCGGGGAAATATCCGCGCGAGGGCACCAGCGGCGCGAGAAGCCGAGTTTCACCATTCAACCGAGTGCGGGTTTCCGAGCGCCAATCCCCGAAGATCGACTCGCCTTGTTTGTCCCGAAGTCGGTGCAAGCTCAATACGGTTTCCCAGAGTGCGTCCGGGTCTCCGGCCAGGCGCAACCGGGCCAGATCGAGTCCAGTGAAATGGACACGCAGCACCAAACCCCCACATGAGACATCCGCAACCACCCCCCGCTCACTGAGTATGCACACCGATACGAGGTGTTACCACGCCCTTTTGGCCACAGTTGAAAGGAGTCGCGGCGAACATCGCAGAAGCGAAATGCTATTCACGCACTCAGGGCCGCACCCGCTCGTTCCCGTGGGGGGTGGCGAGCGAAAAAGCGGTCGCTGAGTATGCGAGTTGCCGCCCGAGCCGATGCGGGCGGCAGCAACTCCCGGTGGGGGAGTAAAGAGGGGCGGCGCTCCCGCACGGGCGCCGCCCCTTCGCTCCGCTCGGGGCCTGGTGGGAAACTCGCCCGTCACTCGCCGGTCACACAGCTACCCGGGGCTTCGCCCCGGGCCCCTGGACCGCGCTGCGCGCGGCGTCCTCAAGCGCCGGACGGGCTTGGTTTTCGCAGCCCACGTTGGTGCCCTCAAGCGCCGGACGGGCTGGGAAAACCAGCCCGTCCGGCGATTGAGGACCGGGGTCCGGGGCGGAGCCCCGGTCACGTACGGCAGCCGCCGGCTCAGCGACTGTCGCTGCCCCCGCCCAGTGCCGCCGCGCGGCCCGCCTCCAGGCGGGCTACCGGGATGCGGAACGGGGAGCAGGAGACGTAGTCCAGGCCCACCTCGTGGAAGAAGTGCACCGACTCCGGGTCGCCGCCGTGCTCGCCGCAGACGCCGAGCTTGAGGTCGGGGCGGGTGGCCCGGCCGGCCTTCACGGCCTCGCGGACGAGCGAGCCCACGCCGTCGCGGTCGATGGTCTCGAACGGGCTGACCCCGAAGATGCCCTTCTCCAGGTAGGCGGTGAAGAAGCTGGCCTCGACGTCGTCGCGCGAGAAGCCCCACACGGTCTGGGTGAGGTCGTTGGTGCCGAAGGAGAAGAACTCGGCGGCCTCGGCGATCTGGCCGGCCGTCAGCGCGGCGCGCGGCAGCTCGATCATCGTGCCGATGGTCAGCTTGAGGCTGGTGCCGGTGGCGGCCTCGACCTCGGCGATGACCTGGTCGGCCTCCTCGCGGACGATCTCCAGCTCCTGCACGGTGCCCACCAGCGGGATCATGATTTCCGCGCGCGGGTCGCCCTTGGCGTTCTTGCGCTCGGCCGCGGCCTCGGCGATCGCGCGTACCTGCATGGCGAACAGACCGGGGATGACCAGGCCGAGCCGGACACCGCGCAGACCCAGCATCGGGTTCTGCTCGTGCAGCTTGTGCACGGCCTGGAGCAGGCGCAGGTCGTTCTCGTTGGCGTCCTGGCGGGCCTCGGCGAGCGCGACGCGCACCGACAGCTCGGTGATGTCGGGGAGGAACTCGTGCAGCGGCGGGTCCAGCAGCCGCACGGTCACCGGCAGGCCGTCCATGGCCTCGAACAGCTCGACGAAGTCGGCCTTCTGCAGCGGCAGCAGGGCGTCGAGGGCGGCGTCCCGGTCGGCGTCGGTGTCGGCCAGGATGAGCCGCTCGACCATCTCGCGGCGCTCGCCGAGGAACATGTGCTCGGTGCGGCACAGGCCGATGCCCTGGGCGCCGAAGCGGCGGGCGCGGGCCGCGTCCTCGGCGTTGTCCGCGTTGGCCCGTACCCGCAGGCGGCGCGTGCGGTCGGCGTAGGCCATCATCCGGTGCACGGCCTGGACCAGCTCGTCGGCGTCGTCTGCGCCCGCGTGCATGCGGCCCTCGAAGTACTCGACCACCGGGGACGGCACGACCGGGACCTCGCCCAGGTAGACCTTGCCGGAGGAGCCGTCGATGGAGACGACGTCGCCCTCCTCGATGACCACGCCGCCGGGGGCGGTCATGCGGCGGCGCTTGGTGTCGACCTCCAGCTCCTCGGCGCCGCAGACACAGGTCTTGCCCATGCCGCGGGCGACGACGGCCGCGTGCGAGGTCTTGCCGCCGCGGGAGGTGAGGATGCCCTCGGCGGCGATCATGCCGTTGAGGTCGTCGGGGTTGGTCTCGCGGCGGATGAGGATGACCTTCTCGCCGGAGCGCGACCACTTCACCGCGGTGTAGGAGTCGAAGACGGCCTTGCCGACCGCGGCGCCCGGCGAGGCGGCGATGCCCCGGCCCAGCAGCTCGGTGGCGGCCTTCTCGTCGAAGCGGGGGAACATCAGCTGGGCGAGCTGCGCGCCGGTGACGCGCTGGAGCGCCTCGGCCTCGTCGATCAGGCCCTGGTCCACCAGCTGGGTCGCGATGCGGAAGGCGGCGCCCGCAGTGCGCTTGCCGACGCGGGTCTGGAGCATCCACAGCTTGCCGCGCTCGATGGTGAACTCGATGTCGCACAGGTCCTTGTAGTGCGTCTCCAGCGTCTGCATGATCTGCATCAGCTGGTCGTACGAGGCCTTGTCGAGCCCCTCCAGGTCGGCGAGGGGGACGGTGTTGCGGATGCCCGCGACGACGTCCTCGCCCTGCGCGTTCTGGAGGTAGTCGCCGTAGACGCCGGCGTGGCCGCTGGCGGGGTCGCGGGTGAAGGCGACGCCGGTGCCGGAGTCCGGGCCGAGGTTGCCGAAGACCATCGAGCAGACGTTGACGGCCGTGCCGAGGTCGCCGGGGATGCGCTCCTGGCGGCGGTAGAGCTTGGCGCGGTCGGTGTTCCACGACTCGAAGACGGCCCTTATGGCGAGGTCCATCTGCTCGCGCGGCTCCTGCGGGAAGTCCCGGCCGGTCTCCTGGGAGACGATGCCCTTGAACTCCTCCACGAGCCGCTGGAGGTCCGCCGCGTCGAGGTCGATGTCGGTGGTGACGCCCTTGGCCCGCTTGGCCTCCTCCAGCGCCTCTTCGAAGAGGTCGCCGTCGACGCCGAGGACGGTCTTGCCGAACATCTGGATGAGACGGCGGTAGGAGTCCCACGCGAACCGCTCGTTGCCCGCCTGGGCCGCGAGACCGGCGACGGAGGCGTCGGAGAGGCCGATGTTCAGAACGGTGTCCATCATGCCGGGCATGGAGAACTTCGCGCCGGAGCGGACGGACACCAGCAGCGGGTCGTCGGCCTGGCCGAGCTTCTTGCCCATCTTCGCCTCGAGGGCGTCGAGGTGGGCGCTGACCTCGTCGCGCATCTCCGCCGGCTCGACACCACTGGCGAGGTAGACCTTGCACGCCTCGGTGGTGATGGTGAAGCCGGGGGGCACGGGGAGACCGAGGTTGGTCATCTCGGCGAGGTTGGCGCCCTTCCCGCCGAGCAGGTCCTTGAGGTCCTTGTTGCCCTCGGTGAAGTCGTAGACGAACTTCTGGCGATCTGTGGTTTCCGGCACGGGACTCGACTCCTCACTGGGGTCCCCCCGTACTCAGTTGGGGGATGGCCTGCTCAAACGTGCTAACGGCGGGGAGCGTACCCAGATCGAAGGCTTCTGGGCAGGTCCACTCCCTCGTCATATGGCTGTAACCACCCGTCCGCCAGCAGATCGAAAGTGATCCATCCCGTGGAGGTGAGGCGGGGACAACTTCAAAGCTTGAACCCAATCTCACGGAAAACATTCACACCATCACAGGGTGTCGAGAAATCCAGCCTTTCAGTTCGGGAAGTGAACGCAAGAGGGGTGGCACGCAGTGCCACCCCTCAGAAAGTGGACCCTCGCCTCAGCCGCTCATCCGAGCGACCCCCCGATCAGTGGTGGCGAGAATCACGCCGCGCTCAGCCGCCGGACGTGTCGAGTTCGGCGTCGGCGCTCACACTCGCGCAGTCGTACGGATCGTTGAGCCAGCCGTCCGGGAGGACGACGCGATTCCGGCCGGAGGTCCGCCCGCGCGGGCCGTCGGCGCCGGCCGGCCACGGCTGGTCCAGGTCCAGCTCGCTCAGAAGAGCGCCCATTTCGTCCAGGGACGAGGTGATCGCGAGCTTTCGGCGCATGTCCGAGCCGATCGAGAAGCCCTTGGTGTACCAGGCGACGTGCTTGCGGAAGTCGATGACACCGCGCTCCTCGCTCTCCAGCCACTCCCCCAGCAGCTCCGCGTGGCGCAGCATCACGCGGGCGACCTCCTTGAGGGTGGGCTCGGCCCGGGTGGCCCCGCCGTCCTCGAAGGCGCCGACCAGGTCGCCGAAGAGCCAGGGGCGGCCCAGGCAGCCGCGCCCGACCACGACGCCGTCGCAGCCGGTCTCGCGCATCATCCGCACGGCGTCGTCCGCCGACCAGATGTCGCCGTTCCCGAGCACGGGGATCTCGGGGACGGTCTCCTTGAGCCGGGCGATGGCGTCCCAGTCGGCGGTGCCGCCGTAGTGCTGGGCGGCCGTGCGGCCGTGCAGGGCGATGGCGGTGACGCCCTCCTCGACGGCGATCCGGCCGGCGTCGAGGTAGGTGATGTGATCGTCGTCGATGCCCTTGCGCATCTTCATGGTCACGGGCAGCGCGCCCGCGTTGCCGACCGCCTCGCGCAGGATCGAGCGCAGCAGGTTCCGCTTGAACGGCAGCGCGGAGCCGCCGCCCTTGCGGGTGACCTTGGGGACCGGGCAGCCGAAGTTCAGATCGATGTGGTCGGCCAGGTCTTCGTCCACGATCATGCGGACGGCCCGGCCGACGGTGACCGGGTCGACCCCGTAGAGCTGGATCGAGCGCGGCTTCTCGGTGCCGTCGAAATGGATCAGCCGCATGGTCTTGGCGTCCCGCTCGACGAGCGCCCGGGTGGTGATCATCTCGCTGACGAAGAGGCCCTTGCCACCCGAGAACTCACGGCACAGCGTGCGGAAGGGCGCGTTGGTGATCCCCGCCATCGGGGCCAGGACCACCGGCGGCTGCACCGAGTGCGGGCCGATCTGGAGCTGCGTCATGAAAGGGGGCTTCCTCGGGCTCGTACGGAAGGGGGGCCGACCGTCCATTGTCCCCCATCCGGGTCAGGCCTCGACGAGGGCCAGGGCGTGCAGGCGCCGCAGGCGTTCGTGGCTCTCCTCGTCGGCGGGGGTGAAGGTCACCAGGCGGGCGCCGGGGTGGGGGCCGGTCCACAGGCCGTTGTGGTCCAGGCGCAGCAGGCCCACGCGCGACTGCTGGTAGGTCTTCGTCCGGTAGGCGACGGGCTGGACGACCTCGTGCCGCGCCCACATCCGCCGGAACTCCGGGGAGGCGTCGAGCAGCCTCTTGAGCAGGCACTTCCAAGCGGGTTCGGCGATGTGCTCGGCCATGGCGGCGCGGAATTTCCCGGCCATGGCCCGCATCTGCTCCTCCCGGTCCACGATGCTCGCGGCCCAGTCGGGGTTGGTGAAGGTGAGCCACAGGCAGTTGCGCTCCTCCTGCGGCAGGGTGTCGAGGTCGCACATCAGCGTCGCATATGTGCGGTTGTAGGCGAGGATGTCGTACCGCGCGTTCTGCACACAGGCGGGGAACGGCTCCAGCCGCTCCAGGATCTGCCGGAGCGAGGGCGAGACGCCCGCGCAGGCGGTGTCGGGCAGGGGGTCGACGGTGCCCGCCAGGGCGAAGAGATGGGCGCGCTCACCGGCGTCGAACAGCAGGGCGCGGGCGATGGAGTCGAGGACCTGCGCGGACACCTGGATGGCTCTGGCCTGCTCCAGCCACGTGTACCAGGTGACGCCGACGGCGGCCAGTTGCGCCACCTCCTCGCGGCGCAGGCCGGGGGTGCGTCTGCGCGGGCCGCGCGGCAGGCCGACCTGCTCGGGGGTGATGCGCTCGCGGCGGCTGCGCAGGAAGGCGGCGAGTTCGCCGCGGCGGACGTCCGAGGCGGCTGTGGCCGTGGTGACGGCCGGCGTCTCCTGCACCATCGTGGTCATGCTCCCAGAGTGCGGGACGTCCCAGCCGGTTGCCAGGTACTGCTTGTACCAGGATAAAAGCACTCTGGTACCCGGCTTGGCGAGCCGTCATCGTCGTATCCGTGAGCGAACTCCCGATAGCGAACCCCGTTCTGTCCGTCCCTGACACCTCCGCCGCCCCGAAGGCCCCGACTGCCCCTTCGGCCCCGGCGTCCCCCGCGACCCCCGGATCTTCCGGCAGCAGAGCCGCGCTGAGCCCGCTCGCGCTGTTCACCGTGCTGATGGGCGCGGCCCTGCCGATGGTGGACTTCTTCATCGTCAACGTCGCCCTGCCCACCATCGACCACGATCTGCACGCGGGCCCCGCCATGCTGGAGATGGTGGTCGGCGGTTACGGCGTCGCGTACGCGGTACTGCTGGTGCTCGGCGGACGGCTGGGCGACATGGTGGGCCGGCGGCGACTGTTTCTGTGGGGCACGGCCGCCTTCGGTGTGACGTCGGTGGCGTGCGGGCTCGCTCCCGACGCCTGGACGCTCGTCGCGGCGCGGATCGCGCAGGGCGCGGCGTCCGCGCTGATGATGCCGCAGGTGCTGGCGACCATCCAGGCCACCACCCGGGGCGCACACCGCACCAAGGCGCTGAGCATGTACAGCGGCACGGCCGGGGTCTCGAGCGCGGTCGGCCAGGTGCTGGGCGGGGTGCTGGTCTCCGTCGATCTCTTCGGCACCGGCTGGCGTTCGATCTTCCTGGTCAACGCGCCGATCGCGGCGCTGGCGATGCTGCTGGCGGTCCGCGCGGTCCCCGAGACGCGCTCGGAGCACCCGACGCGGGTGGACGGGCGCGGCACCGTACTGCTGTCGCTGACGCTGGTCTCCCTGCTGCTGCCGCTGACGGAGGGGCGTTCGGCGGGGTGGCCGCTGTGGTCGTGGGTGCTGCTGGCGGTGTTCCCCTTCGCGGCGGTGGCCTTCGTGGTGGTGGAGCGGCGTGAGGAGCGGGCCGGGCGGACGCCGCTGGTGCCGCCGTCGCTGCTGCGGATCCACTCGGTGCGCAGCGGGCTGGCGCTGATCGTGCCGTTCTCGATCGGCTGGGGCGGCTTCATGTTCGTCGTCGCGGTGGCGCTGCAGGAGGGGCTGCGGCTGGGCCCGCTGGCGGCGGGCCTGGCGCTGGTGCCGCTGTGCGTGACGTTTTTGGTCGGTTCGATGGCCGGGCCCCGGCTGGGCGCGCGGTACGGGCGGCGGGCGGTGACGGCCGGGACGCTGCTCCAGGCGGCCGGCCTGATCACTCTGGTGGCGACCTTCCACTTCGGCTGGGACGGACTCGGCCCGCTGGGCCTGGTCCCGGGGCTCGCCGTGCTGGGGCTGGGCCAGGGCGTGCTGCTGCCGTTGACGCTGCGGACGGTGCTGAGCGAGGTGCCGGTGGCGCAGGCGGGGGTCGGTGGCGGCGTCATGGTGACCACGCAGCAGTCGTTCATGGCGCTCGGCGTGGCCACGCTCGGCACGCTCTTCCTCTCGCTGGCGCCCTCGGCCGGGATGCGCGACGCGTTGACGATCACGCTCGGGGCGCAACTGGCGGCGGTGGCCGTAACGCTGCTGCTGAGCCTGCGGTTGCCGCGCGCGGTGGGGTGAGCGGAGTCCTCGGCGGGTACGGGCCCCTCTCGATGACACATGGAATGACAGATATTGAAATCTGTCATTCCATGTGTCACTCTTCTGGTGTCGGCCCCTTCTCCGGGCCTTGCCGACCTCCCCCGACGCTCCGAAGGAGTCCCCCGTGCTGCACCGCACTCTCGGCACCACCGGCCCCCGGGTATCCGCACTCGGCCTCGGCGCGATGGGCATGTCCGCCCTCTACGGCGAAGCCGACCGCGCCGAGTCGATCGCCACGATCCACGCCGCGCTGGACGCCGGCGTCACCCTGATCGACACCGGCGACTTCTACGGCATGGGCCACAACGAACTGCTCATCAACGAGGCCCTGCGCACCGCGCCCGCCGGGGCCCGTGAAAAGGCCCTGACCAGCGTCAAGTTCGGCGCCCTGCGCACGGTCGAAGGCGGCTTCACCGGCGTCGACGGCAGGCCGGACGCGGTCCGCAACTTCGCCGCCTACTCCCTCCAGCGCCTGGGCCTCGACCACATCGACGTCTACCGCCTCGCCCGTCTCGACCCGGACGTGCCGATCGAGGAGACCGTCGGCGCCATCGCGGAACTGGTCGCGGCCGGGCACGTCCGGCACATCGGCCTCTCCGAGGTCAACGCCGAGACGATCCGCCGGGCCGCCGCCGTCGCGCCCATCGCCGATCTCCAGATCGAGTACTCGCTGATCTCACGCGGCATCGAGGAGAGCATCCTGCCGACCGTCCGCGAGCTGGGCATCGGCGTCACCGCGTACGGGGTGCTCTCGCGCGGCCTGATCAGCGGCCACTTCGCCGCCGACCGGCAGCTCGCCGCGAACGACTTCCGTGGCATGAGCCCGCGCTTCCAGGGCGCGAACCTGCGGCACAACCTCGACCTGGTCGAGGCCCTTCGCAAGATCGCCGAGTCGAAGGGCGCGAGTGTCGCGCAGACGGCGATCGCCTGGGTCCTCGCCCAGGGCGAGGACATCGTCCCGCTGGTCGGCGCCCGCCGCCGAGACCGCCTCACCGAGGCGCTCGGCGCGCTGGACGTCACCCTCGACGCGGACGACCTCGCGCGCATCGAACGAGCCGTCCCGGCCGGCGCCGCCGCCGGCGACCGCTACCCGGCGGACCAGATGGCCCACCTCGACAGCGAGCGGTAGCCCCAGCCCTCCGGGCGGGTACGAAGCCCTCCGGGCGGGTGCGGGGCCCTTTCCGGGCCGGTATGGAGAGCGACCCGCCTGGGCCGGCCAGCAACGGCCGGGCCTGGCGACCCGCCGGACGAGCGGAACGGCGCCCAGGAGCGGTCCGCCCGGGCCGGGCGGCAGCGGAGCCCAGCTACCCGACGAAAGCCAAGGGCCACGGACGACGAGGGCGGACCGTCCGAGGACCCACGGGCAGGCGGGCCGGTCCCCGGACGGTCCGCCGAGGGCCGGGCGGCAGCGGGCAGCCGGACTCGGCCGCAGCGGCCCGCCGGCCGCCGTCGCGGCCCGTGGTCGAGGGCCCGCCGGGACGGGCCCCGGCGCGCGCCGTCCGACGGGTACGGTCCTAGTCGGGGCGCCTGACCGTACGCCCCGCCCCGAGCGAAAGGCACTGGCCGCGATGCCGCCCGAGACCCTGACCCCCGACCGCATCCTCGAAGCCACCGAGGACGTGCTGCGCCGCTTCGGCCCGGCCAAGGCCACCGTCGTCGACGTGGCACGCGCGCTGGGCGTCAGCCACGGCAGCGTCTACCGCCACTTCGGCAGCAAGGCCGCCCTGCGGGAGGCCGTCACCGAGCGCTGGCTCGACCAGTCGCACACCGAGCTGTCCGCCGTCGCCGAGGCGGCCGGACCGGCGGGGGCCCGGCTGCGCGACTGGCTCACCGCCCTCTTCGCCGCCAAGCGCCGCAAGTCGGGCGACGATCCCGAACTGTTCGCGACGTACATGGTGCTCGTCGGCGAGAACAGCGGTGTCGTCGACCGGCACATCGAGACGATGATCGAGCAGCTCGCGGGAATCGTCGGCAACGGCATACGCCAGGGCGAGTTCCGGCCCGTCGACCCGGCGACGGCCGCCCGCGCGGTCTGGGACGCAACCAACCGCTTCCACGACCCGGCCTACGCAGCCGACTGGTCGCGCCCCGGCATCGACGCCGCGTTCGACGCGGTGTGCGAGCTGGTACTGCGGGGGTTGCGAGACTGATCGCCCGCGGCTGCGCTGTCCCGAACAAGCGGCCGCGAGGCCCCGCAGCGTGTCACTGGCGACCACTACGCTGTGTGGCAGCACGTTTACCCGGGCAAGGAGGCGCATCATGACAGCCATGGTCGAGATTCCGCGCGAGACACCTCGGACGATAGACGACGAGCGCGACAGCGACTTTCCGTTGCTGTGCCGCGACTTGGAGCTGGCCATCGCCGCCATGCCGGCCGGCTACCGCGTGGAGATCATCGGGGGATCAATCGTCATGTCGCCATGGTCCAAGGGCCAGTACAACGACATCCTCGACTCGCTCCTGGACCAGTTGTCGCCGCATGTCCCTCCCGGGCACCGGGCTCGGACCACCCCGAACCTCTACACGTTTCCGCAGTATGCCGACGCCTTCGGCCCGGACCTGCATGTGTCGGACAAGGCCGCGACCCGTGTCGACAGCATCTTCCTGCCCGGCCCGGCGCTTTCCCTGGTAGCCGAGCAAACGTCGACATCGACCAGGCACCGCGATCTGGGCGAGAAGGCGGACGTCTACGGCAGAGCGGAAGTGCCGGTGTACGTACTCATCGACATGCTCAAGGGCACCGTCACGGTGTTCGACGACCCGACACCGGATCTCGGCTACCGGCGCCACGCCCAGATCAAGTTCGGCGAGACGGTCCGCATTCCCTCACCCTTCGACTGCGAGCTGGACACCGCCGACTGGACGGGCTGAGACAGCCCGCAGGCCCCGGCCCCGCCGTAGCGGGTCCGGGGCCTGCGGCCGTCAGGCAGGGGTCAGCAGCCGAGCAGCCGCGCGCCCAGGTACGACTCGATCTGGTCGAGCGACACCCGCTCCTGCTTCATCGTGTCGCGCTCGCGCACGGTCACGGCGTTGTCGTCGAGGGTGTCGAAGTCGACGGTCACGCAGAACGGGGTACCGATCTCGTCCTGGCGGCGGTAGCGGCGGCCGATGGCGCCCGCGTCGTCGAACTCGATGTTCCAGTTCTTCCGCAGGTCCGTCGCCAGGCCCTTGGCCTTCGGGGACAGCTGCGGGTTGCGGGACAGCGGCAGGACCGCGACCTTCACCGGCGCGAGGCGCGGGTCGAGGCGCATGACGGTGCGCTTCTCCATGACGCCCTTGGCGTTGGGCGCCTCGTCCTCGTTGTACGCGTCGAGCATGAAGGCGAGCATGGCGCGGTTGAGACCGGCCGCCGGCTCGATGACGTACGGGAAGTAGCGCTCGCCGGCCTCCTGGTCGAAGTACGACAGGTCCTGGCCGGAGCCCTTCGAGTGCGCCTTGAGGTCGAAGTCGGTGCGGTTGGCCACACCCTCCAGCTCCGAGAACTCCGAACCGCCGAAGTTGAAGCGGTACTCGATGTCGACGGTGCGCTTCGAGTAGTGGGAGAGCTTCTCCGCGGCGTGCTCGTACCACCGCATGTTCTCCTCGCGCATGCCGAGGCCGGTGTACCAGTTCCAGCGCTGCGCCATCCAGTACTCGTGCCACTCCTCGTCCTCACCCGGCTTGACGAAGAACTCCATCTCCATCTGCTCGAACTCGCGGGTGCGGAAGATGAAGTTGCCCGGCGTGATCTCGTTGCGGAAGGACTTGCCGGTCTGGGCGATACCGAACGGCGGCTTCTTGCGCGAGGTCAGCTGCACCTGGCTGAAGTTGGTGAAGATGCCCTGCGCGGTCTCGGGGCGCAGGTAGGTGACCGAACCGGTGTCCTGGGTCGGGCCGAGGTGCGTGGCCAGCAGGCCGGAGAACTGCTTGGGCTCGGTGAAGGCGCCCTTGTTGCCACAGTTGGGGCAGTTGAGGTCGGCGAGGCCGTTCTCGGGCAGCCGGTTGTGCTTGGCCTCGTACGCCTCCTCCAGGTGGTCCGCGCGGTAGCGCTTGTGGCAGGAGGTGCACTCGGTCAGCGGGTCCGAGAAGGTGGCGACGTGACCGGACGCCTCCCACACCTCACGGGCCAGGATCACCGACGAGTCGAGACCGACGACGTCGTCGCGCGAGGTGACCATGGAGCGCCACCACTGGCGCTTGATGTTCTCCTTGAGCTCCACGCCGAGGGGTCCGTAATCCCAGGCGGCACGCTGGCCGCCGTAGATCTCACTGCACGGATAGACAAAGCCACGGCGCTTGCTCAGGCTGACGATGGTGTCGATCTTGTCGGCGGCCACGGTGCTCTCTTCATTGCGACGACGAACAGCGAATGCTTCAGGTTACCGGCGCCGCCACCCCCCTAATCAAATCGGTACTGGCCTGGGGTTCACCGGGACCATCCGGCCTACGTCTTGTTGACAATCGTTTCCACTTTTGTTGAAAATGAGTGTCATGAACGTACGCCCGACCTCTCCCCGATCCGCCCGATCCGCCCGAATAACCACCGGCGCGATCGCCGCGCTCGCCGCCCTCGGGCTGCTCTCGCTCACCGCCTGCTCCTCCGCGACGAGCGGAAAAAACTCGGAGGGCAAGCTCAAGGTGGTGGCGTCGTTCTACCCCATGGAGTTCCTGGCCGAGGAGATCGGCGGGGCGCACGTGAGCGTCTCCGCCCTGACCAAGCCCGGTGTCGAGCCCCACGAGCTGGAGCTCACCCCCAAGCAGACCGCCTCTCTCGACGAGGCGGGCGCGGTCGTCTACCTCAAGGGCCTCCAGCCCGGCGTCGACAAGGCGATCAAGCAGTCGGACGCCAAGCACGTCGTCGACGCGGCCTCCCTCACGGAGCTGGAGGAGCACGGCTCCGAGGTCGACGGCCACCACGAGGACGGCCACGAGGGCCACACGCACCGGCACGAGGGCGGCGACCCGCACATCTGGCTCGACCCGGTGAAGTACGCCGAGGTCGCCAAGGGTGTCGCCAAGGCGCTCGGCGAGGCCGACCCCGACCACAAGGCGGACTTCGACAAGAACGCGGCCGCGCTGGCGAATAAGCTGGACGGGCTGCACGAGAAGTTCCGGGCGGGCCTGAAGAACCGGGCCTCCGACACCTTCATCTCCACCCACGCGGCCTTCGGCTACCTCGCCGAGCGCTACGGGCTCACCGAGGAGTCCGTGAGCGGCCTCGACCCGGAGTCCGAGCCCAGCGCGGCCCGGATGAAGGACCTGCACAAGGTCGCCGAGGACCACCACGTCTCCACGATCTTCTTCGAGACCCTCGCCAGCCCCAAGACGGCGAAGACCCTGGCCTCGGACCTCAAGCTGAAGACGGACGTGCTCGACCCGCTCGAGGGGATCACGGACGAGTCCAGGGGTGACGACTACTTCGAGGTCATGGAGTCCAACCTCGCAGCGCTGCGGAAGGCACTCGGTACCAAGTGAGCAGCCCCAAGGAGGCACTCGTGGCAAGCGAGCCGGCCATAGGACCAGCGAAGCCGGAAGGGCCGACGGGGCCGGGAGCCCCGCAGGGCCCCGGCGGCCCGGAAGGATCGGTGCGCCCGCGGCCGGGCGCGGCGCCGGAGGCGGCCGAGCCCGTCATAGCCCTGCGCGGGGCCACCGCCTCGCTCGGTTCCCGCCCCGTGCTGCGCGGCGTGGACCTCACCGTCCGGCGCGGCGAGGTCGTCGCACTGCTCGGCGCCAACGGCTCCGGCAAGTCCACGGCCGTCCGGGCCATCGTCGGGCAGGTGCCGCTCACCGGCGGTGAGCTGGAGCTGTTCGGCACCCCCAAGCGCCGTTTCCGTGCCTGGGCCCGGCTCGGATACGTACCGCAGCGCACCACCGCCGCCAGCGGGGTTCCCGCGACCGTGCGCGAGGTCGTCGCCGCCGGGCGGCTGGCCCGCACCCGGCTGGGCCTCACCCGCAAGGCCGACCGGGAGGCCGTGGTGCGGGCCCTGGAGCTGGTCGGCATGGCCGACCGGATCAAGGACTCGGTGAACGCGCTCTCCGGCGGCCAGCACCAGCGGGTGCTCATCGCCCGTGCGCTGGCCGGCGAACCCGAGCTGCTGATCATGGACGAGCCGATGGCCGGCGTGGACCTGGCCAGCCAGGAGGTCCTGGCGAGCGCCCTGCGCGAGCAGGTCGCCCGGGGCGCCACCGTGCTGCTCGTCCTGCACGAGCTGGGGGCCCTGGAGCCGCTCATCGACCGTGCCGTCGTCCTCCGGGACGGCTGCGTCGTCCACGACGGCCCGCCGCCGGAGGCCGTGGGCCAGCACGCGCTGCCCGGCCACGACCATGTCCACCCGCACGCCGACCCGGCTGCCGAACCGATCCGGACGGGGTTGCTCACCTGATGGACATCCTGAATCCCGCCTTCATGCAGCGGGCGCTGCTCGCGGCCCTGCTGGTCGGCATCACCGCGCCCGCCATCGGCATCTACCTCGTCCAGCGCCGCCAGGCGCTGATGGGCGACGGCATCGGCCACGTCGCGCTCACCGGCGTCGGCCTGGGCTTCCTGCTCAACACCAGCCCGGTGTGGGTGGCCACCGCCGTGTGCGTGGTCGGCGCCGTGGCCATGGAGCTGATCCGCTCCTCCGGCAAGGCGCGCGGCGACATCGCCCTCGCCATGCTGTTCTACGGCGGCATGGCCGGCGGCGTCATGCTGATGCACCTCTCCGGCGGCTCCAACGCCAATCTCATCAGCTACCTCTTCGGTTCGATCACCACCGTCGCGGAAGAGGACATCGTCGCGATCTGCGTGCTGGCCGCCTTCGTGATCCTCACCACGGTGGGACTGCGCAAGCAGTTGTTCGCGATCTGCCAGGACGAGGAGTTCGCCCGCGTCACGGGGCTGCCCGTGCGGCTGTTGAACCTGCTGGTCGCGGTCACCGCCGCGCTGACCGTCACCGTCGCGATGCGGGTGGTGGGCCTGCTGCTGGTCAGCGCCCTGATGGTGATCCCGGTGGCCGCCTCGCAGGCGATCGCCCGCAGCTTCGCGACCACCTTCGCGCTGGCCGTCACCATCGGCGTCCTGGTCACCGTCTCCGGGACCGCCACCTCGTACTACGTGGACGTGCCCTCGGGCGCGACCATCGTGCTGTTCGCGATCGGTGTCTTCCTCGCCCTGACCGCGCTCGCCACACCGCTGGCCCGCAAACGGGCCAGGCGGGCCGCCGACGCCGAGCGGCACTGCACGCTGCGCACGCCCGACGCCCCCACGGACGACGTACGGGTGGAGGCCTGACGGGCCCCGCCCGCTCCCGCCCGCGGCGGCCCGGGGCGCTCAGTCGTACGGGGGATGACGCCGGGCCTGGCACAATTGGCCGGGCACAACGTGCGGATGCGTTCAGGCGAGCTTGAGGAGGCAACTGTGGCGACCGCGGGTCCCCCGGTACGCGGCCGGTCCACCAAGCAGCGGGCCGCTGTCGCGGCGGCGCTCGACGAGGTGGACGAGTTCCGCAGCGCGCAAGAGCTGCACGACATGCTCAAGCACCGCGGCGACTCGGTCGGCCTGACCACCGTCTACCGCACGCTCCAGTCCCTCGCCGACGCCGGCGAGGTCGACGTGCTGCGCACGAGCGAGGGCGAGGCGGTCTACCGCCGCTGCTCCAGCGGGCACCACCACCACCTGGTCTGCCGGGTGTGCGGCAAGGCGGTCGAGGTCGAGGGCCCGGCCGTGGAGAAGTGGGCGGACTCCATCGCCGCCGACCACGGCTTCGTCGACGTGGCCCACACCATCGAGATCTTCGGCACCTGCGGGGACTGCGCCGCGGCGCGCTCCGGGAGCTGACGGAACACCACACTGCTCCGGGCGTCGGCCGACGCCCGGAGCAGTGTCGTATCCGCGGTGCGGCACCGCCCGAGGGCTACGCCTGCGGCGCGGCGGCCCCGGCGGCCTCGTTTTCGTTCGGCACCGCCCCGCCGAAGCGGCGGTCGCGCTGCGCGTACTCCAGGCAGGCACGCCACAGGTCACGTCGGTCGAAGTCCGGCCAGAGCACGTCCTGGAAGACCATCTCGGCGTAAGCGCTCTGCCAGATCAGGTAGTTGGACGTGCGCTGCTCGCCGGAGGGCCGCACGAAGAGGTCCACGTCCGGCATGTCCGGGTAGTAGAGGTACTTGGCGAAGGTCTTCTCGTTCACCTTCGACGGGTCGAGCCGGCCCGCCGCGATGTCCCGGCCGATCGCCGCCGCGGCGTCCGCGATCTCCGCGCGGCCACCGTAGTTGACGCAGAAGTACATGGTCATGGCGTCGTTGTTCTTCGTCTGCTCCTGGGCGACCTGGAGCTCCTCGACGACCGACTTCCACAGCTTCGGCATCCGGCCGGTCCAGCGCACCCGGATGCCCAGCTCGTCCATCTCGTCGCGGCGGCGGCGGATGACGTCCCGGTTGAAGTTCATCAGGAAGCGCACCTCTTCGGGCGAACGCTTCCAGTTCTCGGTGGAGAAGGCGTACAGGGAGAGGTTCTTGACGCCCATCTCCAGACAGCCCTTGAGCACGTCCATGACGACGCCCTCGCCGACCTTGTGCCCCTCGGTGCGCGGCAGCCCGCGCTCCTTCGCCCAGCGGCCGTTGCCGTCCATGACGATCGCCACGTGGTTGGGGACCAGCTCGCCCGGGATCTTCGGCGGCCGCGCCCCGGACGGGTGCGGTTCAGGGGTGAGGTACTCGCGTCGGGAACGGCCCAGAATCCCGCGTCGTGCCATGCGTGCCACTTCTCCTCGATACCAGTTACTTTTCCACGTAGCGCAGGGAGCGAAGTCCCCGCTCCAGGTGCCAGTGCAGATACGCCGCCACCAGGCCGCTGCCCTCCCGGACATGGCGCGGCTCGCACGCGTCCGCCGTCGCCCAGTCCCCGGTCAGCAACGCGCCGAGGAGTTCGATCGACTCCGAGGAGGGTACGACGCTTCCGGGCACCCGGCACTCCCCGCAGACGACGCCGCCGGCCGCGACCGAGAAGAATCGGTTCGGCCCGGGCATACCGCACTTCGCGCAGGCCTCGAAGCTGGGCGCGTAGCCGTTGACGGCGAGGGAGCGCAGCAGGAAGGCGTCCAGGATGAGATGCGGCGCGTGCTCGCCCGCGGCGAGCGTCCGCAGGCCCCCGACGAGCAGCAGGTACTGCTGTACGGCGGGCTCGCCCTCGTGGTCGGTGAACCGCTCGGCGGTCTCCAGCATGGCGGTGCCGGCGGTGTAGCGGGCGTAGTCGGTGACGATGCCGCCCCCGTAGGCGGCGATGGTCTCACTCTGCGTGCACAGCGGCAGCCCGCGCCCGACGAGCTCGCCGCCGCGGGCGAAGAACTGCACGTCGACATGGGAGAACGGCTCCAGCCGGGCCCCGAACTTCGACTTGGTCCGCCGCACGCCCCGGGCCACGGCCCGTACGCGGCCGTGACCGCGGGTGAGCAGCGTGATGATGCGGTCCGCTTCCCCGAGCTTCTGCGTGCGCAGGACGATGCCGTCGTCGCGGAAGAGACTCATCGCGCGCCCCCACGGACACCCGGCTGGGGGTACGGGGGTCGCCCCCCGGGAGAACACAGCATGATGCGGTCCGCTTCCCCGAGCTTCTGCGTGCGCAGGACGATGCCGTCGTCGCGGAAGAGACTCATGAAGCCATTGTCCCGTACGTGCGGGGTGGCTCGGGCCGGGGGCGCCTTCGGCGGGCTTCTCTCCCCTACCCGCCCCTTCCCGAACCGGGGGCAAGCCCCCAGGCCCCCTGACCGCACCGCGCACCGCGCGCGGGGTACGGGTCGAACCCGGGGGCCGGGGCCATGCCCCGGCTGGGGCGCGTGCCGGGGGGCGCCCTCGGCGGGCTCCTCCCCCCGCCCCTTCCCGAACCGGGGGCGAGCCCCCAGCCGCCCTGTCCGCACCGCGCGCCGCGCGGCCCGGGGCTGGGCCCCGGTTGAGGCAGGTAGAACCCCGCCCCTACGGGGGGCGCATCCCCCTGGCCGCACCGCGCCCGGGGCCATGCCCCGGTTTCGGGAAGGGGCGGGGTAGGGGGAAGAGAACTGATCGCACCGCACACGGGGTACGGGGCTGGGCCCCGGGGCCGGGGGCCGCGCCCGGACTACGGGGGCCGCGTCCCGGGGTCCGGGGCCATGCCCCGGTTTCGGGAAGGTGCGGGTCGGGGAAGAGGACCCCGCTTCTGCGCTACATGGGCATTCGCGCCGCCGCCAGCAGGCGATCCGTGTCTTCCGGACAGATCAGCAGGGCCCGTCCCACCGTCGAGAGGACTTCCCGCTCCGCGGGCCGGTACGGCCCGTCCGCGAGGGCGATGTGCGCGCCCTGGAGCAGGATCGCCTCGCGCCCCGCGGGGGCGAGGTGCGGGGCCAGTGGTTCCAGGGCCTCGTGGAGTTCGATGGCCAGGGCCGTGCCGCACGGGTCGAAGCCGCCCCGCCCGGCCCCGGGGCCGGCGGGGAACGCGCCGCCGGCGTACATGCCGGGCAGGCGCCCGGTGTCGGCGGCGAGCGCCTCGATCAGGGTGATCAGCTGTTCCTCGCCGCAGTCGGCGAAGCCCGCCGCCCGCACCGCGCCGACGGCGGCCCTGCGGACCGTGCGGGCCTCGGTGCCGCCCGCGGCGAGGACGGCGAGGGCCACGGTGTGCACGGCGTCGCGGAGCATCGCGGAGAAGCGGGTGGTGGTGGGGTGGTCGAGGACATCCATGCCGAACCTGGCGTGACAGGCCGCGCACTCCACGACCGGCCCGACGGGGCCGCGCGGCAGCAGGGGCACGCCGAAGGCGACGAGGCGGCGGTGGCCCGTGCGGCGCTGGTAGTTGCGGTCACCGCCACAGCCGGGGCAGAAGAACTCGCCGTCCCCGACGGTGCGCCACACGGTACGTACGCCCACCACACACCGGTCGGGGCTGTGTCGGCCTTGCGCGTGCATCACGGCGCACCTCCATAACGCCACGGCCTCGTCGCCGCGTTGACGTGATGTTAGCCACATCGATGGGGTGCGTCAGCACCTCCTGCGGGGGGTCTTCGGGCAAGCGTGGGCCGAACATGCCACCGAGTCCACCGGATCCGGTGGTTTCGGCGGCACATGATTGACGAAAGACGGCGGCGGGGCCCGGCACCCCCGAGGTGCCGGGCCCCCACAGACCGGCAGGCCGAGGTCAGTTCCGGTAGGCGCGGTTGACGGCGGAGACGACGGCTTTGATCGAGGCGCGGGTGGTGTTGGGGTCGATGCCGATGCCCCACAGCACCACGCCGTCGATCACACACTCGATGTACGAGGCGGCCTGCGCGCTGGCGCCCTCGCTCATGGTGTGCTCGGAGTAGTCCAGCAGGCGGGCGTCGACGCCGACCGAGCCGAGCGCGTCGAAGAACGCGGAGATCGGGCCGTTGCCCGTACCGGTCAGCACCGTCTCCCGGCCGTCCACGACGGCCTCGACGGTCAGCGCGTCGATACCGTCCCCGGCCGTCGAGGTCTGGGTGTCGCGCAGCGTGATGCGGCCCCAGGGGTTCGCGGGCGTGGGCAGGTACTCGTCCTGGAAGACCGACCAGATCTGCTGCGGGGTGACCTCGCCGCCCTCGGCGTCGGTCTTGGCCTGAATGGTGCGGGAGAACTCGATCTGCATCCGGCGCGGCAGATCCAGCTTGTGGTCGTTCTTCAGGACGTAGGCGATACCGCCCTTGCCGGACTGCGAGTTGACGCGGATGACGGCCTCGTAGCTGCGGCCGACGTCCTTGGGGTCGATGGGCAGGTACGGCACGGCCCATTCGATGTCGTCCACGGTCTTGCCCCGGGCGGCCGCGTCGGCCTCCATGGCGTCGAAGCCCTTCTTGATGGCGTCCTGGTGGGAGCCGGAGAAGGCGGTGTAGACCAGGTCGCCCGCGTAGGGGTGGCGCGGGTGGACCTCCATCTGGTTGCAGTACTCGGAGGTGCGGCGGATCTCGTCGATCTGCGAGAAGTCGATCTGCGGGTCCACGCCCTGGCTGAACAGGTTCATGCCCAGGGTGACCAGGTCGACGTTGCCGGTCCGCTCGCCCTGTCCGAACAGGCAGCCCTCGATCCGGTCCGCCCCGGCCATGAGCGCCAGCTCGGCGGCGGCGACGGCGGTGCCCCGGTCGTTGTGCGGGTGCGCCGACAGGCAGACGAATTCACGCCGCGACAGATTCCGCGACATCCACTCGAAGCGGTCGGCGTGTGTGGAGGGGGTGGAGCGTTCCACGGTGGCCGGCAGATTGAGGATGATCTCCCGGCCCGGCTCGGGCTGCCAGACGTCCATGACGCCCTCGCAGACCTCCAGGGCGAAGTCCAGCTCCGTGTCGGTGAAGATCTCCGGGCTGTACTGGTAGCCGAACGCGGTCTCGTCGCCGAGGATCTTCTCGGCGTACTCCATGACCAGCCGGGTGCCGTCGACGGCGATCTGCTTGACCTGTTCCCGCGAGCCGCGGAAGACGACCCGGCGGAAGACGGGCGCGGTGGCGTTGTACAGGTGCACGGTCGCGCGGTGCGCCCCGCGCAGCGATTCGACGGTCCGCTCGATCAGCTCTTCGCGCGCCTGGGTCAGGACGGAGATCGTCACGTCCTCGGGGACGGCACCCTCTTCGATGATCGACCGTACGAAGTCGAAGTCGGTGGCCCCGGAGGAGGGGAAGCCGACCTCGATCTCCTTGTAGCCCATGCGGACCAGCAGGTCGAACATCTCCCGCTTGCGGGCGGGCGACATCGGGTCGATCAGCGCCTGGTTGCCGTCCCGCAGGTCGGTGGAGAGCCAGCGGGGGGCGGCGGTGACGCGGTTGTCCGGCCAGGTGCGGTCGGGGATGTCCACGGCCTCGTAACGGCCGTACTTGTGGATGGGCATCCCGGACGGCTTCTGGGTGACGGTGGCCGCGGTGACGGGCGTGGGCCTGCCGACGGAAATCTCGGTCATCTGCGTAGGGCTCCTCATGTGTCCGCTGCAACGAGCGGCCGACGGGGGGCGGGGGTAGCGCACCACCGAACTCCGCGGGGAGGGGGTCGGCCTACGACTTACAGACCCTCGCCGCGGCAGCTAAGAAGAAGCAGCCCGTAACGCATGATGCACAGCACACTAACCGACGCGGCCGGTCCCGACAGGCCCCGTATCAGCATGCGGGATGCGGAACGGATCCGTCGGTGGTGCCACCCAAAGGGAGGCCAACCACTCGATTTCATTAATCATGACCGCAAGGAGTGACACGACGGAAACCCAGTGCCACATTCAGGCCATGGACGCCACACCTCACCAGGTCTTCTGCACCATCGTTCCGCCGCACGTCCTCGACAGGCTCGCGCAGTCCGAGGACCCCCGGCTCTCCGAGCCCGCTCGACGCACCCTGGAGCACGACTCCCTCCAGCGCACCCGCCGCCGGATCGCCGCGCTCCGTGGTGTCGCCGCACCGGTCGGCACAGCCTCCGACACCCCGCAGCGCACGATCTACGACGCCGGGCACCAGGAGACGACCCCGGGCCGGAAGGTGCACTCCGAGGGCGACCAGCCGTCCCGGGACGCCACGGTCAACCGCGCGCACGCGGGGCTCGGCGCGACCTTCGAGCTGTACCTCAAGGTGTACGGGCGGCATTCGATCGACGACTGCGGGCTGCCGCTGAACGCGACGGTCCACTACGGCCGGGACTACGACAACGCCTTCTGGGACGGCGAGCAAATGGTCTTCGGGGACGGGGACAACGACCTCTTCCTCGACTTCACCATCCCCGTCGACGTCATCGGCCACGAGCTGACCCACGGCGTCGTCCAGCACACGGCCAACCTGGAGTACTACGGCCAGTCGGGCGCGCTGAACGAGTCCGTGGCGGACGTCTTCGGCTCGCTCATCAAGCAGTACGCCCTCGGGCAGACCGCCGCCCAGGCCGACTGGCTGATCGGTGCGGGTCTGCTGGGCCCCAATGTGGACCGGGGCGAGGCGCTGCGTTCCATGAAGGCACCCGGCACGGCCTACGACGACGACGTCCTCGGCAAGGACCCGCAGCCCGCCACCATGGAGAACTACGTCCGCACCTCACGTGACAACGGCGGCGTGCACATCAACTCCGGCATCCCCAACCACGCCTTCTACCTCCTGGCCACCGCGCTCGGCGGCCACGCGTGGGAGCGGGCCGGGCACATCTGGTACGACACGCTGACCGGCGGCGAACTGGCCACCGACGCCGACTTCAAGGACTTCGCACGGCTGACGGTGGCGGCGGCGCGGGCCCGGTTCGGCGAGGGCGACGAGATTCAGGCCGTTCTCAAGGCGTGGGAACAGGTGGGGGTCGCCACCTCGTAGAGACGGGCGGACGGGGTAAGGATGGCGTTATGCGGATTGCCATCACCCGAACCGGCGGCTTCGCCGGTATCGAGCGCCGGGCCGAGCTGGACACCACCGGCCGGCCCGACGCGACGCACCTCAAGGCGCTGGCCCACCGCGCGCTCGACACGGGCCCGGAGGCGTGCGCCACGGCGCGCGGTGTGCCGGACGGCTTCCGGTACGAGATCACGGTGGACGGCCGGACGGTCCACTGCGCCGACCCGCACGTGTCGCCGGAGCAGCGGGAGCTGATTCGGATGGTGCTGAAGGAAGGGGCCTAGGCCTGGCCGGCAAGTTTTCGGCTGACGGCCGGTTGTGCCGCCTGCGGCGGCGGGCGCCCTGCGGGCGCGTCCTCAATCGCCGGACGGGCTGAATAGCCCGTCCGGCGATTGAGGACAGAGCACAGCAGCCCGTCCGGCGATTGAGGACACCGTCGCGCAGCGGTGGTGCGGGCACAGGATCCGCGGACAGGAATTGGCCGAGGTCAGAAGCCGAGCTTCCGCAGTTGCTTGGGGTCGCGCTGCCAGTCCTTGGCGACCTTGACGTGCAGGTCGAGATAGACCGGCGTGCCGAGCAGGGCCTCGATGTGCTTGCGGGACTTCATGCCGACCTCCTTCAAGCGCGCGCCCTTCGGGCCGATGATGATGCCCTTCTGGCTCGGCCGCTCGATGTAGACGTTGGCGTGGATGTCGAGCAGCGGCTTGTTCTCCGGCCGGTCCTCGCGCGGGAGCATCTCCTCGACCACGACGGCGATGGAGTGCGGCAGCTCGTCGCGCACACCCTCCAGCGCGGCCTCGCGGATCAGCTCGGCGACCATGATCTGCTCGGGCTCGTCGGTGAGGTCGCCCTCGGGGTAGAGCGGCGGGCTCTCCGGGAGCAGCGGGGCGATGAGGTCGGCGAGGAGCGAGACCTGCTTGTCGCCGACGGCCGAGACGGGGACGATCGTCTGCCACTCGAAGCCCAGCTCGACGGCGAGCTGGTCGATGGCGATGAGCTGCTCGGCGAGCTGCTTGGAGTCGACCAGGTCCGTCTTGGTGACGATGGCGATCTTCGGGGTCTTCTTGATCCCCGCGAGTTCCTTGGCGATGAACTTGTCACCGGGGCCGAGCTTCTGGTCGGCGGGCAGGCAGAAACCGATCACGTCGACCTCGGCCCAGGTGGTCCGCACGACGTCGTTGAGGCGCTCGCCGAGCAGCGTGCGGGGCTTGTGCAGCCCGGGGGTGTCGACGAGGACGAGCTGGGCGTCGGGGCGGTGCACGATGCCGCGCACGGTGTGGCGGGTGGTCTGCGGCCGGTTGGAGGTGATCGCGACCTTCGTCCCCACCAGTGCGTTGGTCAGGGTCGACTTGCCCGCGTTGGGGCGGCCGACGAAGCACGCGAAGCCCGCGCGGTGAGGGGCCTGGGAGGGGGAGGCAGCACTGTCCATGTTCGGTATTCTCCCCGATCCCCGGCCCCGCGCCGACCAGTGGTCCGGCTACCCCGCGGTGAGCGCGGTGCGCACGGCCCCGTCCGGGCCCGCGAGCAGTACGGGCGTCGCGGGTCCGCCCAGGTCACGGACGGCGGCGCGGTCCGCGTCGGGCACGGCTTCGGCATCGGAGACGACGACGGCGGCCTCCAGCGACTTCGCGCCGCTGGCCACGGCCATCGCGACGGCGGTGGCGAGGGCGCTGAGCTTCAGCGAGTCGAGGCCGACGGTCCCGGCGACGTAGGTGCGGCCGTTCTCGTCGCGCACGGCCGCGCCCTCGGCGACCGCGTTACGGGCGCGCGTGGAACGGGCGAGCGTGATCAGCTTGCGGTCTTCGGGGTCCAGCGTGGCGTTGTCCGTCATACGGCGGAGCATATTGAACGGTGGTCCGGAGCCGGGCGCGGGGCCCGGTCCGGGCCGGTCAGGACGTCTTCGCCGCCCGCGCGGCCTTCCGCACCTTCTCGACGGCCTTGCGGAGGGCGTCGTCGAAGCCGGCGGCGTCGGCCGTGGTGAAGCTGGTGCGGATGACGGTCACGATCGTGGCGCCGACCCGGGCGGCCGCGATGTCGTGCCGCATGGCCGCCTCGTTCGCGGTCTCCGCGACGGTCACCCGGACGGCACGCGACTCGTCGCCGGCCCCGGCCGCGTCCAGGCGCTCGGCCGTGAAGTCGGCGGCGCGGTCGTCGCCCAGCTTGCCGGTGAAGTGCGCGCACGCCTCGACGTCGAGCGGGCCCCGCATGATCTTCCGGGCGTCGGCTTCGCGGTAGGCGGTGACCCCGTTGATCAGCATGGATCCGCCGTCGCCGTCCTGGACCAGCTCGGCCATGGCGTGCGACTTAGGGTTCGGCCCGCCGCTCCGGCCGACGAAGGCGTCCAGCAGCGGCTGGCAGGGGGGCTTCGTCGTCGTGCCGATCCGCAGCAGTCCCGGGCCGTAGACGTCGCTCGCGTCCATGACCTTCCAGCCGGAGGGCAGGTCCTTGGCGGTGAGCAGCGTGGCCTTCACCTGTTCGCCGGTGAGCGGCTCGGTCTTCGGGGAGCCGTTCGCGGCGTCACGCGTGGCCTGCGGCGGGATGCCCGGCCGGGCCCGCGTCTCCCGGCCGGGCATCCCGCCGCAGGCGGAGACGAGCAGCAGGGCCGAGGCGGCGAGAACGGCGGACGCGCCGCGGCGCGGGTGAGGACGCACAGGGTTCCTTGGTGATCGGGCGGGGCCGATGAGGCGGGCCCGCCGAAGTATCCGCCCGGTGGGCCTTGTGGGCCCACCGGGCGGCGAACCGCTCAGTCCTCGGCCGGCTCCGGGACGCGCACCGGCTCCACCAGGACCGTCACGATGCGGTTGCGTCGGCCCGCCGCGGATTCGGCGGTCAGGCGCAGGGCGTGCAGCGACGGGTCGGTGGTGTCGTCGGTGAGGTCGACCTCGGCCGTGGCGCCGGCGATGGGGACGCGGCCGAGGGACTTGGCGAGCAGGCCGCCGACCGTCTCCACGTCCTCGTCGTCCAGCTCCAGGCCGTACAGCTCGCCGAGGTCGCCGATGTCGAGCCGGGCCGTGACGCGGTAGCGGTCCTCGCCGAGTTCCTCCACGGGCGGCAGCTCGCGGTCGTACTCGTCGGTGATCTCGCCGACGATCTCCTCGAGGATGTCCTCGATCGTGACGATGCCGGCGGTGCCGCCGTACTCGTCGATGACGACCGCGCAGTGGGTGCGCTGCTGCTGCATCTCCCGCAGCAGGTCGCCCGCGTTCTTGGTGTCGGGCACGAAGACCGCGGGACGCATCGCCGTCGAGACCAGCTCGGATTCGGCGTCCCGGCTGATGTGCGTCTTTCGGACGAGGTCCTTGAGGTAGACGATGCCGACGATGTCGTCTTCGCTCTCGCCGGTGACCGGGATCCGGGAGAAGCCCGAGCGGAGCGCCAGGGTCAGGGCCTGGCGGATGGTCTTGCCGCGCTCGATGACGACGAGGTCCGTGCGGGGCACCATGACCTCGCGGACGAGCGTGTCGCCCAGTTCGAAGACGGAGTGCACCATCCGGCGCTCGTCGTCCTCGATCAGCGACTCCTTCTCCGCCAGGTCGACCATGGCCCGTAGCTCCGCCTCGGAGGCGAACGGGCCCATGCGGAAGCCCTTGCCGGGGGTGAGGGCGTTGCCGATGAGGATCAGCAGCCGTGGCACCGGGCCCATGATCCGGGCGAGCGGCAGCAGGACGTACGCGGCGGCCGTCGCGGTGTTCAGCGGGTGCTGGCGGCCGATGGTGCGCGGGGAGACGCCGACGGCCACGTAGGAGACGAGGACCATCACCGCGATGGCGACGGTCAGCGCCTCCCAGGTCTTGGCGAACTCCCGCAGGCAGACGTAGGTCACCAGGACGCCGGCCGCCATCTCGCAGGCGACGCGGACCAGCAGCGCCACATTGAGGTAGCGGGTGGGATCGGCGGCGACGGCCATCAGCTTGGCGCTGCCGCGGCGGCCCGCCCGGACGGCCTCCTCGGCACGGAACCGGGTGGTGCGGGCCAGGCCCGCCTCCGCGCAGGCGGCGAGCCAGGCGACGACCAGGAGCAGGACCGCGGCGGCGATCAGCTGCCCGGTCACGTGATCGTGGGAGCCGGGGAGGCTCCTTCGATCCCGCGCTCGGCACGCCAGCCGTCGATGATCGCCGCCTGGAGGCCGAACATCTCGGCCTTCTCGTCCGGCTCCTCGTGGTCGTAACCCAGCAGGTGGAGGACGCCGTGGACGGTGAGGAGCTGCAACTCCTCGTCCATGGAGTGCCCGGTCGGCGCCTCCTCGCCCTGCTTCTTCGCGACCTCCGGGCAGAGCACGATGTCACCGAGCAGGCCCTGCGGCGGCTCCTCGTCGTCCTTGGCCGGCGGGCGCAGCTCGTCCATCGGGAAGGACATCACATCGGTGGGGCCGGGCAGGTCCATCCACTGGATGTGGAGCTGCTCCATGGCGTCGGCGTCCACGACGATGACCGAGAGTTCGGAGAGCGGGTGGATACGCATCCGGGCCAGGGCGTAGCGGGCGACGTCGAGGATCGCCTGCTCGTCGATATCGGTGCCGGATTCGTTGTTGACGTCGATTGCCATCGCTTCGATTACTTACTTTCCGTTGCGCTCGTCGAACTGCTCGTACGCGTCGACAATACGGCCGACCAGCTTGTGCCGGACCACGTCCGTGCTGGTGAGCCGCGAGAAGTGGACGTCCTCGACGCCCTCCAGGATGTCCACGACCTGCCGCAGACCGCTCTTGGTGCCGCCGGGGAGGTCGATCTGCGTGACGTCACCGGTGATGACGATCTTCGAGTCGAAGCCGAGGCGGGTGAGGAACATCTTCATCTGCTCGGCGCTGGTGTTCTGCGCCTCGTCGAGGATGATGAAGGCGTCGTTGAGCGTCCGGCCCCGCATGTAGGCCAGCGGCGCGACCTCGATCGTCCCGGCGGCCATCAGCCGGGGGATGGAGTCGGGGTCGAGCATGTCGTGCAGGGCGTCGTAGAGCGGCCGCAGATACGGGTCGATCTTCTCGTAGAGCGTGCCGGGCAGGAAGCCGAGCCGCTCGCCCGCCTCGACGGCCGGCCGGGTCAGGATGATCCGGTTGACCTGCTTGGACTGCAGGGCCTGGACCGCCTTGGCCATGGCCAGGTACGTCTTGCCGGTGCCGGCGGGGCCGATGCCGAAGACGACCGTGTGCTTGTCGATGGCGTCGACGTAGCGCTTCTGGTTGAGCGTCTTGGGCCGGATCGTGCGACCGCGGCTGGAGAGAATGTTCTGTGTGAGGACCTCGGCCGGGGTCTCGTCCCCGTCGCCCTCGCCCCGCAGCATCGCGATCGAGCGTTCCACCGCGTCCTCCGTCATCGGCTGTCCGGTGCGGAGCACCAGCATCATCTCGTCGAACAGGCGCTGCACGAGGGCGACTTCCCGCGTCCCCCCGGCGGCGCTGACTTCGTTGCCCCGGACGTGGATGTCCACGTGCGGGAAGGCCTTCTCGATCACGCGCAGGAGCGTGTCCCCGGAACCCAGGACCGTCACCATGGGGTGCTTGGCCGGGACCGTGAACCGGGCTGTCGCCTGCGGTCGTGTGGGTGTCTGAGTCATGGGCCGGCCACTCGGGCCTGCTCATCCCCTCTTTTCCTGCGTTCCGACGTGCCCGGACAGGGCGGCATCCGCCCGATGTCTGCGGACATCCTTGGGATATCAAGGGTACGACGGTGCGCCGACCGGCCCGAGGGGTTTTCCGGCAGGCCCGTGGCGGGCGCTCACGGCTGGCGGAATCCGAGCGTGGGCACGGCCCGGCGCAGCGGCCAGGGGCGGGCGGCGGCGGGCAGGATGCCGTCGAGGAAGGCATAGCGGCGCGCGGCGGACGGGGTGTCGTCGTAGGACCGCACATGCTGCCACCAGGCGGCGATCTCCACCCAGCCGGGCGCGGAGAGCGATCCCCCGAATTCCTGTACGGACAGGGCGGCGGTCAGGCCCGCGAAGGCCAGCCGGTCGGCGAGCGGCCAGCCCGCCAGGGTGCCGGTCACGAAGCCGGCGACGAAGACGTCCCCGGCGCCGGTGGGGTCGAGCGCCTCGACCGCGATGGCCGGCACCTCGGCGCTCTCCCCGGTGCGGCTGTCCACCGCGAAGGCGCCCCGCTCGCCCATCGTGACGACGGCGAGCGGCACCTTCTCGGCCAGCGCCCGGGCGGCGGCGCGCGGACAGTCGGTCCGGGTGTAGCGCATGGCCTCCTCGGCATTGGGCAGGAACGCCTCGCAGTGCTCCAGACCGGCCAGGTCCGAGGGGTCCCAGCGGCCGGTCTCGTCCCAGCCCACGTCGGCGAAGACCCGGCTGCCGCGCCGGGCGGCGCGCGCGATCCACTCCTCCTCGCGCCCGGGCACGAGCAGGGCCACACAGGCACGGGCGGGCGGCGGGCACTCGGGGGCGGGCACGCCCCCCTCACCGTGCGGCGGGGCCTCGTGACCGTGCGAGACCATCGTGCGCTCGCCCTCGTAGGCCATGGAGACGGTCACCGGGGAGTGCCAGCCGGGGACCGTGCGGGAGAGCCCCAGATCGATGCCCTCGCCACGGGAGAGGGCCTCCCAGCAGTACTCCCCGTACATGTCGTCGCCGAACGCGGCGGCGAGCGAGGTCCGCAGGCCCAGCCGGGCGAGCGCGGTGGCCATGTTGGCGATGCCGCCGGGGCTGGAGCCCATGCCACGCGCCCAGGACTCGGTGCCGCGCACGGGGGCGGAGTCCAGGCCGGTGAAGATGATGTCGAGGAAGACGGTCCCGGTCAGATAGACGTCCGTCTCCGGGTCGCCCTCGGCCCGGACCTCGGCCAGCGGGTCCAGGACCGGCGCGGCGCCCTCGAACACCTGGGAACGCTCGCCGGACAGTGCCGTCTGCGGTGCCGCATGAGGCGAGAAAATCGTCATGCTCGCTCGCTGCTCCTCTCCACGGGGTGCGGGTCCCGACAGTCTGCCCGAAGCTGCGGTACGTTCCGGGCCATGAAGCTGACGATTCTCGGCGGTGGCGGTTTCCGGGTGCCTCTGGTGCACCGGGCCCTGTTGGACGACGCGCGACGCGAGGCACCCGGACGCTGCACCGAACTCACGCTGTACGACACCGACTCCGCGAGACTCAAGGTCATCGCGAACGTGCTCGCCGAGCAGGCGCGAGGCGTCCCGGGCGCCCCCGTCGTGACCGCCGTCCCGGACCTGGACGAGGCCCTGCGGGGCGCTGATTTCGTCTTCTCCGCGATCCGGGTGGGCGGCACGGCCGGACGGGTGCGTGATGAAAGGATTCCGCTCGGCGAGCAGGTGTTGGGGCAGGAGACCGTCGGCGCGGGCGGGGTGCTCTACGGGCTGCGGACGATCCCGGTGGCGCTGCGCATCGCCGAGCGGGTCGCGGCACTCGCCCCGAACGCCTGGGTCATCAACTTCACCAATCCCGCGGGCATGGTGACCGAGGCGATGTCGGCCGTCCTGGGTGAACGGGTCATCGGCATCTGCGACTCACCCGTGGGGCTGGTACGACGTGCCGCGCGGGCAGCGGGCGCCGACGCGGCCCGGGTCGAATTCGATTACGTGGGCCTCAACCACCTGGGCTGGCTGCGCTCGTTGACGCTCGACGGGCGGGACCTGCTGCCGGGGCTGCTGGCCGACGAGACGGCCCTGTCCTCCTTCGAGGAGGGCAAGCTCTTCGGCGCGCGCTGGCTCCAGGCCCTCGGCTCGCTGCCGAACGAATACCTGCACTACTACTACTTCCGCCGGGAGACCCTGCACGCGGTGCTGGAGTCCCCGGAGACCCGGGGCGAATTCCTCGACCAGCAGCAGGGCGGCTTCTTCGCGGCGGCCGCCGCCGAGCCCGAACGGGCGTACGCGCTGTGGGAGCGGACGCGGCTGCACCGCGAGGAGACGTACATGGCCGAGAGCCGGGCGGCCAGCGGCGGCTGGCAGCGCGACTCGTGCGACCTCGACGGCGGCGGCTACGACCAGGTGGCCCTGGCCCTGATGCGGGCCGTCGCCCGGGACGAGCGCACCCGGCTGATCCTCAACGTCCCCAACGGCACGACCGTGCCGGCGCTGGACCCCGAGGCGATCATCGAGACGGTCTGCGAGGTGAGCGCGAAGGGCGCACACCCGCTGCCGTGCGCCCCTTTGCGTGAGGACCAGCTCGGGCTGATGCTCCAGCTCAAGGCCGTCGAACGAGCCGCCATCGACGCGGCGGTGGGCGAGAACCACGGCGCCGCGCTGCGCGCCATGGCCCTGCACCCCCTGGTCGACTCCCCGGCCGTCGCGGCCCGCATCCTGGCACGGGCCTGCCCGGTGTAGGGCGTACCGCCGCTGCGCGGCGGTTGTCCTCAAACGCCGGACGGGCTTGATGTGGCCGGCCCCAGCCCAAACCTGTCCGCCGCCGGCGGCGAACGTAGCCGAAAACCGCCGGCCAGGCGAGAGGTCAGAACACGACGACCGACCGCAGCACATCCCCTTCGTGCATCCGCTCGAACGCCTTCTCCACGTCCTCCAGCCCGATCGTCTCGGTCACGAACGCCCCGAGGTCGAGCCGTCCCTGCAGGTGCAGGTCGACGAGCATCGGGAAGTCGCGGGAGGGCAGGCAGTCGCCGTACCAGGAGGACTTCAGCGCGCCACCGCGCCCGAAGACGTCGAGGAGCGGCAGCTCCAGCTTCATTTCGGGGGTGGGCACGCCGACCAGGACGACCGTGCCGGCCAGGTCACGGGCGTAGAAGGCCTGCCGGTAGGTCTCGGGGCGGCCGACCGCCTCGATGACGACGTCCGCGCCGAAACCACCGGTCAGCTCACGGATCGCCTCGACCGGGTCCGTGGTGCGCGAGTTGACCGTGTGGGTGGCGCCCATGGTCAGCGCCGTCTGGAGCTTGCGGTCGTCGATGTCGACGGCGATGATCCGGGCCGCCCCCGCCAGCCGGGAGCCCGCGATGGCCGCGTCGCCCACGCCGCCGCAGCCGATGACGGCGACGGAGTCGCCACGGCCGACCTGTCCGGTGTTGATCGCCGCGCCGATGCCCGCCATGACGCCGCAGCCGAGCAGCCCGGCGACCGCCGGGGAGACGGCGGGGTCGACCTTCGTGCACTGTCCGGCGGCGACCAGCGTCTTCTCGGCGAACGCGCCGATGCCGAGCGCCGGGGACAGCTCGGTACCGTCGGTCAAAGTCATCTTCTGCTTGGCGTTGTGCGTGGCGAAGCAGTACTGCGGGCGGCCGCGCAGACACGCCCGGCACTGGCCACAGACGGCCCGCCAGTTGAGGACGACGAAGTCACCGGGGGCGACCTCGCTCACGCCCTCGCCGACGGCCTCCACGACACCGGCCGCCTCGTGGCCGAGGAGGAAGGGGAAGTCGTCGTTGATGCCGCCCTGCTTGTAGTGCAGATCGGTGTGGCAGACGCCGCACGCCTGGACCTTCACCACGGCCTCGCCGGGGCCCGGGTCCGGCACGACGATCGTCTCCACCCGCACCGGCTGATTCCTGCCGGGTGCGATCACTCCGCGTACTTCCTGCGCCATGGCCGTTCCCCTTCTCGTCGCTGGTCAGTCCACACCGTACGCGCAGCGGGCCGGGCCCGTGGGCAGAGGCCTGACGTGCCGTCACTGCCGCCGGTCGGAGCGGATCTCCGCGCGTAGATTGACGGCGGGGGTCTTCGCGCGTAGACAACTGTTCCTACCGTTCCGCTCACCTGTCCCAGGAGCCCGCACGTGACTCTCTCTTTCTCCTCGAAGCGCGTCCGCATAGCGGCCGCCACCGCCGCCGTGGCCGTCGGCGCCGGTCTGTTCGCGGCCGGTGCGGCCTCCGCCGACCACGCGGCGCCGCGCACGGACAAGGAGATCCCGAACCTCACCAAGGTCACCGACAAGATCAAGGCGTACTACGGCGACACGGTCGACGCGGCGGGCCAGCACTACGCCTCTCCCGACAGCAACTACGCCAAGCAGGTCGCGGACATCGAGAGGAAGGCCAAGGCCCACCTCGAGAACGTCGTGAAGAACAAGGCGAAGAAGGCCAAGCCCGCCATCGTCCTGGACCTGGACGACACGACCCTGCTGACCTACAACTACGAGCTCCAGGTCGGTTTCCACTTCACGCCCGAGTCGCAGGACGCCTATCTGAAGTCCACCGACATGTCCCCGGTCTTCGGCATGCCGAAGCTCGTCAACTGGGCGAAGGCCAAGGGGATCGAGGTCTTCTACGTCACCGGGCGCGGCGAGCACCAGCGTGAGTGGAGCGCGCGCAACCTCAAGAACGTCGGTTACAAGCCCGTCGCCGACCCGGCGCACTTCTTCCTGAAGAACAAGCAGAACCCGCCGGCGTACCTGTCGTGCGGTGCCGCCTGCACGACGGTCGAGTACAAGTCGGGCACGCGGAAGTACATCGAGTCGCAGGGCTACGACATCGTCGCCAACTTCGGCGACCAGCACAGCGACCTGAAGGGCGGGTACGCCGACCGTACGTTCAAGCTGCCGAACCCGATGTACTTCCTCCCGTAGGGTTCGGGTCCGCCGATTCGCGGCCGCGGGCCGTCTTGGCCGCCTGCTGTAACCGAGGGCGGTAGATGGCGGATCACGCCAGCTTCGGCGCAGGTCACGGGTATGCAGGGCAAACCGGTTGGCGAACCTTGAGGGTGATAGTTGGCGGATCACGGAGTAGCCAGCACCCGGTCTGCAGGTGCAGCTGGTCAGCAGGCCTGTCTGCGCAGCAACTCTTCCGCCCCCACTCCCTCCCCGCCGACCGGCGATGGCTGAGCGTCCAGAGCCGGCCGAGCCGGTGGGCGGGCCGGACCCCATACGGCTGCCAGTGCTTCCGCCACCGCGGGAGACAGGCCTCCCCGTCCTGGTGTCCGCGGCTGCTTCGGTTCCCAGTCTTACGCCGACGTCCGGGGAGGACATCGAACGCGACTGGGTGGAGCGCACGGCTGCCGGAGCCGGGTATCTCGGGTGCTGCCCACCTACGCCCAAGTGCGCGCGTACGGGGCCCCGGCGGCCGAGGACAAGAGGAGCGACCCGAGGTGGCTGGCCTTCGCCCACCGCTCCGGGTTCGGCCCCCGCCGCCCCGTGCGGTGGGAGGCCGAAGCCCTGGTGCCGGCCGAGCTCCAGCCTGTTCCTCGCCGCCGTCGCCCCGTACATTGACCCCGGTCGGGGGCGTCCGGGTCACGCAGCGGGCGCAGGCCCTGGCTCGCCGTGGTGTGCTGGCACACCGAGTACATGGGCCTGGCCGTCGGCGAACTGCGCCGCGGTGTCGGCCGCGAGGCGGACGCCGAGGTCCTGGCGCACATCTCCCCGGCCCGCAGCTCGGCGGTCAACTACTACGGCTCGATCACCGTCGACTACGACCGCGAACTCGCTCAGCTCGACGAGAAGGGCCACCGGCCGCTGCGGACCGTGAACGTGGATGAGCCCGGAGCCGGGCTGGAGAGCGGCAGATGGCCCCACCCGCCGACGGGAGGAGGGCGGCCGAGGCCCGCACGGAGGCGTGTTTCACCGGGTCACTTTCGCCGCCGTCTGCTCCGGCCGGCCTCAGCCCACCGCCGTCTTCACGAGCCCGCTGATGAGCTGTTCGTCGGTCGCGGTCAGCTCCTTCAGGGCGTAGGCGGTCGGCCACATGGCACCGTCGTCGAGTGCCGCCTGGTCGCTGAAGCCGAGCGTGGCGTACCTCGACTTGAACTTCTCCGCACTCTGGAAGTGGCAGACGACCTTCCCGTCCCGGGCGTACGCGGGCATCCCGTACCAGAGCTTGGGCGCGAGCTCCGGAGCGGCAGCCTTGATGATCTCGTGGATCCGTTCGGCGAGGACCCGGTCCGCCTCCGGCATCTCGGCAATCTTCGCGAGCACGTCCTGCTCCGCGGCCGCCTCCTTCTCCGCCTTCGACGCGCCGCGCCGCGCCGCCGTCTTCTTCTGCTCGCGTGCGTGCTCCTTCATCGCGGCACGCTCCTCGGCGGTGAATCCGTCGTACTTCTCGGTGGTCGTGCCGGAGCTCTCGGCGGGCGACTTCGTGGACGGCATGGCAGGTTCCTCTCGTACAAGGTGAGACAAGGCGGTGCGGGAATGCGGGGCGGGAGTCAGGACGGCGTGGGGCGGGCTATGCGGCGGCCTCCCAGGCGAAGCCGTCCGGGTCGGTGAAGGTGTCGGCGGTGCCGCCGAGGACGATGCGGTGCGAGCCGGTGCCGTCGGCGGGGACGCCGAGGTCCTTGGCCAGGGCGCGGCGCTTGTACAGCGCCAGCTTGACGGAGCCGGTCGCGCCGGGGGCGAACTCGGCGTACTTGCCGCCGAAGCTCTTGGCCACGGTCAGGCCCCGGTCGACGTAGAACTGCTTGGTGGCCTTCACGTCCTCGACGCCGAGCAGCAGGACCACCTCGTCGATCTCACGGGTGGCCGGGCCGGTGTCCTTCTTAGCTGAGGTCGCGATCTTCCAGATCGTCCCGTCCGGGGCCTGGACGACGCCGCCGTAGCCCCACAGCGACTTCGCGGCGGGCTTCAGCACCGTGGCGCCGGCGTCCACGGCGCCGGCGACGAAGCCGTCGACGGTGGCCGGCCCGGACACCGTCAGCGCCAGGGTGAAGCCGCGGAATCCGGTGGAGTGCGCCTCGGACGCCCGCAGGCGCAGGTACGTATCCACGCCGAAGGCACTGTAGAAGCGGCGGGCGGTCTCAGGGTCGGCCACCTCAAGGGTGACGCACGCGAGGGACGTGTGGGCTCCGGTGGAAGCGGTAGTTGCCATGGTCATCACGCTAGGGGCTGCGCGGCGGCCGGGGCTTCTCGATTCCTGACCGGTCTCGCGACATGCTTCGCCACGCACGCCGGCATCCCCACCACGGTGATCGCCGAGCCCGGCGCGTGGGCCGCGCCCGCGGCATCAATGTCGTCGGGTGCCGCAGCCGCCGCCTGGCGCCGGAAGGCCCCGGGCGGCATGCCGACCAGCTCGGTGAAACGGGTGGTGAACGTTCCCAGCGACGCACAGCCGACCGCGAAGCAGACCTCGGTGACGCTGAGATCGCCCCGCCGTAGCAACGCCGTCGCCCGCTCGATACGACGCGTCATCAGGTACGCGTACGGCGACTCGCTGTACGCGGCACGGAACTGCCGACTCAGGTGCCCAGCGGACATGTGCACGTCGCGGGCGAGCGCCTCCACGTTCAGCGGCTGTGCGTACTCCCGGTCGATCCGGTCGCGGACGCGGCGCAGCCGCGCGAGATCGTCCAAGCGCTGCGCCTGGACGCGTGCACGCCGCCATTCAGGCTTACACATGAGCACCCCCCTCTTATCGTTCATCTTCCCTTGCCATCGACGCCTTCGGGCGTCTGGGGTGCCCGCCGAGGCGGACACACCAGACGCCCGGTGGTGTGGCGGGGTGGACCGGCTCGCCGGACTCGACCAGCCGGTCGGGCAACTACCGGACAGCGGCGGGACGGAGTCCGGGCTCATTGGCCGGTGCAACGAGGCCCCGGAGGCGGCTGGCGGGCGCCATGGCAGGCACATCTGCTCTGGTGCGCCGCCGCGTTTCTCATGGGTGGCCGCGATGTCGGCCCGCACAGCCGCACCGATACCCACAGGGCTCAGCGCAGCTCCTGGATGCGGATCAGGTTGCCCGCGGGGTCGCGGAAGGCGCAGTCGCGCACCCCGTACGGCTGCTCGGTCGGCTCCTGGACAACCTCGGTGTCACCGGCCTGCACCTTCTCGAACGTGGCGTCGAGATCCGGAGTGGCCAGCAGGATCCAGCCGTAGGTGCCCTTGGCCATCATCTCGGTAATCGTGCGGCGCTCGTCCTCCGTAATGCCGGGATCGGCGGCAGGCGGCGCCAGAAGGATCGACGTGCCCGGCTGACCGGCCGGACCAACCGTGATCCAGCGCATCCTGCCCTGCCCGACATCGCTGCGGACCTCGAAGCCGAGAACGTCACGGTAGAAGACGAGCGACGCCTCCGGGTCGTCGTGCGGAAGAGCCGTCGTGTGAATGGTGATCTCCATGGCGAGCAGGCTAGACGCGACTCCGTGGACTGTGCTTCTCCATTCCTGCCCGATCCGGACACGCCCGGACGTTGACGGGTACGTCACGCAGAGCACACTCGCCCCAGCTCCAGTGCACCCGACGCCCCGTCAGCCGCCTTCCAGGAAGGGAATGTATCGCCTTCCTGGAGGGCGGCTCGCGTCACGGGAATGAATGACGACAGAGGCCGCAGCCGTCCAATGAACCCGGACATTCCGGGCGCTGCTGCGGTGCCCACTGCGTCGCCGTGTCCAGCGCCCGTCCGCGCACGCCAGCAGGAGACTGTCGCCCGACAGGCCCGACAGGCGCTCAAACGTTCGATAGTTGAGGTGCTGCAGGCCGAGCCGTACCGCTTCTGGACGGGGCATCGCCTTCGTCTCCGCTGCCTTCGCGTGGCGGCGCTGGGTCAGCGTCGTGCGGTCCGGATCGTAGGCAGACCGGGGCTCACCCGGCAGGGCCCGAGCTGGGTGGCCCTCCCGGAAGCCGGTCTCGGTTTCCAGCACATGCGCTGCCCGCAGCCGGGCCCGCTCCAGCTGGTCCTTGGTCAGGTCGGTCAGTGTCCTCGGCTGCCGGGAGACCGGTGAAGGCCGCCCCGATGCTTCGGCCATCGGGAGGAGCCGCAGGTCACCGTGGTTAATGAGCCAGCGGAACGAGCGGGTCTCCGTTCGGCCGTCGGCGTCCACGAGGACAAGCCGGCCGTGCTGGCCGTGGACCTCTTCGATCGTCCACTCGACCCCGTTGAGCGCGACCCTTCTACCCGGCGCGATCTGCAAGAACCCCCTCGCCGCCATTACGCCGCCCAGATCAGCGAGCTGTCGCGCAGGTCGACGCCGAGTTCACGTCGCCAGAGCAGCCGGATAATATTCGCCCGGCCGACGGAAGGAACGCTGGTCGCGTCCGCCAGCTCGGAGAACGTCATCACGCGCCCCTCCCAGCCGCCGATAGCGGTGAGCAGCTGATCCCTCATGCCCAGCAGATCCCTCGCCGACCGACGGCGCGAGGACAAGTGATCAAGGACGCTCCACACATGCGGGCGCCAGCCCGCGACCACCGAGTACCGCCAGCCGCATGCCGCCGCCACCTCTCTTGCCGCCGCGATCTTCAGCGCATCCTCTTCCATGACCAGCTCCATCGGGCGCACGTCCAGCAGCCACATCCCGCCGCCGATCACGGCCAGAAAGTCCGGGATGTGCCAGGCCTGCCCACCCACGTGCTCGAGGTCCACCGGAACGGCTGCGACAGCACCTCCGATGCCCTCAGGAAGTCCAGCGCGACCAGCAGCCGCATCTCCTCCAACGACTCGAAGCCGTGCTTCCGGCCCGTTGACGCCATCACCTCCAGGCCGGGCCGATGCCGCTGCTTCGCCCGCCACGCGAACCCCCGCACCGGCCGGGACAACAGCACCGGCACGTGAGCCATATCCCGGACGGGCCAACAGACCTCACCGGTACCCACCTGCCACGTCGAACTCCAACGACATGTCCAGCCCTCCCCGAGCCGCAGCCGATCTCGCAGCCGGACATCCCCGTCGTACCCGGTGACAAGATCGTCCAGGTGACTTGAATCCGACGGGATCTTCGCGCTCGCTGCCTCGCTCACTCACCCACAGCAGCGCCCCCGGTCGGCAGCGGGGGCTGGTCCTCGGATCTGATCACAACGCAGCGCTATAAGACCAAGATCCGCCAACTAGCGTGCTCATCCGCCACCTAAAACTCTCGGTCGCACCTGCGGCGGCGGGCGCCCTGCCGCCGATTCGCGCCTGCGGGCCGTCTTGGCCGCCTGCGGCGGCGGGCGCCCTGCGGGCGCGTCCTCAAACGCCGGACGGGCTGATCTGGCTGGGCTCAGGCAAAAGACACAGGCGTCACCGCCTCTTCGGTACCGGTACCCGCATCAGGTCGCGGGCGACCGTCAGTTCGGCGGTGAAGCCCGCCGCCCGGGCCTGGTGTTCGAAGGACGTGGGGTCGGCGTACCGCTGCGAGAAGTGCGTCAGCACCAGGTGGCGGACGCCCGCCTCCGCCGCGACCCGGGCGGCCTGGCCGGCCGTCAGGTGGCCGTGTTCGACGGCGAGCGCTTCGTCCTCGTCGAGGAACGTGGACTCGATGACCAGCAGGTCGCAGCCCCGTGCCAGCTCGTAGACGCCGTCGCACAGCCGGGTGTCCATGATGAAGGCGAACCGCTGCCCGGGCCGCACCTCGCTCACCTCGTCCAGCGTGACGCCCCCGACGACGCCCTCGCGCTGGAGCCGGCCCACGTCCGGCCCGGCGATCCCGCGTTCCGCCAGCAGCGCGGGCAGCATCCGGCGCCCGTCGGGCTCCACCAGGCGGTAGCCGTAGGACTCGACGGGGTGGGAGAGTCTGCGCGCGTCCAGCGTGTACGCGGGGGCCGCGGCCAGTACCCCGCCGGGCCCGGAGACCGGCTCCTGGGCCAGCTTCACCGTCTCGCGGTAGGCGGTGGCGTACCGCAGCCGGTCGAAGAACCGCTGGCCGCTCGCAGGGTAGTGCGCGGTGACCGGGTGCGGCACCCGGTCGAGGTTGATCCGCTGGATCACCCCGGCGAGGCCCAGGGAGTGGTCGCCGTGGAAGTGGGTGACGCACAGCCGGTTCAGGTCGTGCGCGGCCACCCCCGCGCGCAGCATCTGCCGCTGGGTGCCCTCACCGGGGTCGAAGAGCAGGCCCTCGCCGTCCCAGAGCAGGACGTAGCCGTTGTGGTTACGGTGCCGGGTGGGCACCTGGCTGGCGGTGCCGAGGACGACGAGTTCGCGTACGGACAAGGGACTGCTTTCGTCTGTTCGGTGTGGTGCCGGTGGCTGCGGTCAGCCGGGAGGCCAGTTGAGGCCCCGGCCGCCCAGCACATGGGCGTGCGCGTGGAAGACCGTCTGCCCGGCGCCGGCGCCGGTGTTGAAGACGATGCGGAAGCCCTTCTCGTCCACGCCCTCCCCCGCCGCGACCTGGCCGGCCTCGCGCAGTATGTCCGCGGCGATGCCCGGCTCGGCGGCCGCCAGGGAGGCGGCGTCGGGGTAGTGCGCCTTGGGGATCACCAGGACGTGCGTGGGGGCCTGGGGATTGATGTCACGGAACGCCACGGTGGTTTCGGACTCCCGCACGACGGTCGCCGGCACCTCCCCCGCCACGATCTTGCAGAACAGGCAATCGGCCTGCGGTTCTCCCGCCACCGGTGGGCTCCTCCCGGGTCGTCGGCTCGTACGGTCCGGATGCTACCCGGCTGCCCCCGGAGGGTGACGCGTGCACCACCGCTGCGCGGCGATCGGCCCGACGGGCCCTACTTCCCCTGCTGGGAGCCCTGGTTCCCGCCGTGGTGATCGCCGTGCCCGCCGTCGCCGTTCTTGTCGGTGCACGTCGGGGACGGGTGTGGCGAGGGCTTGCCCTGCCCGCCGCCACCGCCGGTCCGCCCGCAGTCACCGAGGACGCCGCCCGCGAAGACGGTCCTGCCGTCGACCTTCACGGTCAGCGAACCCGTGACGCACGACTGGCCGTTGATGCCGGTGATCCTGCCGAAGGCGATGATCCTCTTGTCCTTGTCGGTCCTGCCCTGGCAGTCGACACCGACGGCGGTCACCTTGCGCTTGCCGTCCTTGTCGGTGCCGCCGTCGGACTCCGCCTTCCCGGTGCAGGTCAGCCAGCGCACGGGGATGTGCTCGTGCTCCAGCTGACGGGTGGCCAGCTGATCGGTGGTGACGGAGACGGTCGCCGTGTCGAGCGCGTCGGAGGGCCGGCAGGCGGCGAGCGCCACGACCGCCGTGCCCGTCAACGCCGCGGCTCCCGTAGCGGACAGCACCCGCCGGCCTCGCAGTCGCCTCAATGCCCTCATAGAGGGAGGTTCCCACTCGCACGGGCGGGGCGGAAGGACGCCTCAGGCCACTCGGAACCGGGCCCGGTGAGGCCCGGTCGAGGCCCTCGTCGGACGGCCCGGTCAGGGGCGACGCCGATTCCCCCGCGAACGACGTCGGCCCCCTTCGCGGAGCTTCCTACGGCAGGTCGTGCCCCGAGGACGCCGGCGGTGATGCCGGGTTCTCCCGGGCGTCCGCCGTACCGCACATCGCCTGCCGTTGCAGCGTCTTCAGCGCGTCGTCGATGGGGTGGTGCTGCGGCTTTCCCGAGGAGTCCGGCTTGTTCCACCTCTGGAGGTTGACGGCGACGGACATCTGACGCTTGCCGTCGGCCCGGGTCAGGGAGATCGTTCCGGCCCCCCAGACCGTCCCGTCGTGGCCCCAGAAAGTGCCGCAGTCCCGGGTGCCGACCTTGTGCAGGCCGAGGCCGTAGTCGATCAGCGTTCCGTCCAGGGCGACGACCGGGACCGTGCGCTGCATCTCGGCCAGCGACGCCCGGCCGACGATCCTGCCGTCGAGCAGCTTGCCGTAGAAACGGTTGAGATCGTCCATGGTCGAGACGAGCGCGGCCCCCGTCCCCGTCCAGGACATGTTGTAGACGCTGTAGTCGCGCGGCGGGTCGATCCCGCCCCACAGGGCCTCGTACATCCGCGAGTGCGGTCCCGTGATGCGCGGCCCGCCGGGGAACCCGGTGCGCCGGAGTCCCGCTCGCTCGATGACGTGCCGGGTGATGTACTCCTCGGCCGTGGTACCGGTGACCCGCTCCAGGAGTTGGCCGAGGAGCAGGTAGTTGGTGTTGGAGTACACCCCCGGAGTGGCTCCCGGTTCGCCCGCGGGAGGCGCGTCGACGCCCATCTTGATCAGCTCGGCGGGACGGAACTGTCTGAACCGGTTGTCGTCCAGGCTCTTGGACGACCTCTCCCCCAGGGAAGGGAACGCGTAGCGGATGTAGTCGGGGAGGCCGCTGGTGTTGTTGAGCAGCATCCGGACCGTGATCTTCCGGCCGCGCTCGCCCGGTACCAGCTCCGGCAGATGGTCGCCGATCGGCGCGTCGAGCCGGATCCGGCCCTGTTCGACCTGCTGCATGATCGCGGCGGCCGTGAAGGTCTTGGTGATGCTGCCGACGCGCTGCCGCATGTCGGGCGTGACGGGACGGCCGGTCGTGACATCGGCGACCCCGGAGGCGCCGCGCCAGGTCCGGCCGGCATCGCGCACCTCGGCGTACACCCCCGGGATGCCGGCGCGGTGGACACCGTCCAGGGCGGACTGCAGCGCGCCGGGGTCGAGGCCGGTCGCGGGGCTCGCGCCGGCGGCCGGGGCGGCCCCCGTCCCCTCGGGTGCGGTGGCTGCCGCCGCCGTGCCCGCGCAGACACTCAGCGCGGCCACGGTTCCCCATATCGCCAGTCGGGTCTTCACGACGTCCGTCCTTTCGTGATCAGTGAGTGGAGTGGCGTGATCAATAGGTGGAGTGGACCGGGGGCTTTCCCCGTGCCGGTCGGCATTTCCGGCTCACGCGGCCAGGCCGCGACGCAGAGCGGCGCCGAGTTCGGCGTTCTGCCGCTGCGAGACGTCGGCGGACAGGATCGCCTGTGATCCGTGGAAGGTTCCGGGCCATTGGTGGAGTTCGACCGACACGCCCGCCCGCATCAGGCGCAACGCGTAGTCGATGCCCTCGTCGCGGTTCGGGCAGAACTCGGCGGTGGCGATGTAGGCCGGGGGCAGGCCGGACAGATCGGCGGCCCGCGCGGGGGCGGCGTAGGGCGTGGCGGGTGCGGGGCCCAGGTAGTGCCGCCAGGCCGTGGCGAGCTTGCCGCGGTCGAACCAGGGCGTGTCGGTGAAGTTCCGCGCCGACCACGTCTCCTGCCGGTCGTCCAGTCCCGGCTGGTTGAGCAGTTGGAAGCGGATGGCCGGCCCCTGCTCGTCGCGCGCCCGCAGGGCGGTCGCGGCGGCGATGTTCGCGCCGGCGCTGTGTCCTCCGACCGCGATCCGCGCCGGGTCGATGCCGAGTTCGTGCGCGTGCTCGGCCGTCCAGGCCAGTACGGCGCAGGCGTCGTCGAGGGCGGCCGGGAACGGGTTTTCGGGCGCCAGTCGGTAGCCCACCGAGATCACCACCGCCCCGGAGAGGCCCGCGATCCGGGCGGCCCAGGGATGCTCGGTGTCCAGGTCGCCGAAGACTCCGCCGCCGCCGTGCAGCCAGACGATGGCGCCTTGCGCCCGGTGCGGGCGGTAGACCCGCACCGCCACGTCCGGGTCGGCGGGCACCGTGCGGTCCTCGACTTCCATGGTGGAGGTGTCCGGTGGCGGCGCCGCGGCGGCACGCTCGGCGAAGTCCTTGCGCGAGGTGACGGGGTCGTTCATGTCGAGTCGGGGGAGGAACGGGAGGAAGGCCTCTAGCTCGGGATCCATGACGACCATCCTCACGGCCGTCACCCGGCGGGTCATCCGCCGTCCGTCGCGCGTCCCACCGCGATGACGCGCCGATCGGCGCACCCCGGTCCTTCTATCCTTCTGCCATGGAAGCACTGGCCGTTCGGCTGTCGGGACTGGATCCGTATGTCGACGGCGCGATCCGCATCGTCGCGTTCTACGACACGCTGATGCGCCGACGGGTGGATCTCCCGGCGCTCGCCCGGGGATCGGCGGGCCTGGCCGAGTGCGTGGCGGGGATCCGGCTGCACGGCACGGGCCGGGTGATCCGCTTCGCGCCGGACGGCGACCGGGCGTGCGCACCGTCGGCCCCCGCGTCCACGACGGCGCCGATCACCCTCGACGAGGAGGAGATCGGCACGGTGTGGCTGGAACGCCCCGGCCCGCCGAACCCCCTCGACGACGTGCTCCTCGACCGGCTCGCCATCGCCGCAGCGGCCGTCGCCGAGCAGTACGGCCCGGCCCGTACCACCATGGCCGACCCCGCCCTCGTCGAACTGGCGATCAGCGCCGACAGCGACGAGGCGGCCCGGGCCCGGGCGCTGCGGCTCCTCGGATTCGCCGCCGGCCTGCCGGTCCGCGTCGTCGCCGTACGGTCCCGGCTTCCGCTCGACGCGATCGGCGGCCTGGTGTGCCCGGGCCGCCCGGTGAAGGCGGCACCGCTCGGCGACGTGGGCGTCATCCTGGCCGCCGCCATCGACACGGCCCGGATTCCGGCGGGCGTCCGCGCGGGCATCGGTGCGGCAGAGAACCCCGCCCTCTCCTGGCGGCAGGCCCGCACCGCCCTCCGCTTCACCAGCCCGCGCGAACCGGTCGTCCGCTACGCCGGCCTGGGCGCGCTGGCGCTGCTGGCCGAGATACCCGAGGAGGCCGCGCGCGACAACCCCGACGTGGCCGCCATCGCCCGGATCTCCGGCAACGCGGACGACATGGAGACGCTGGACGCCTACTGCGTCACCGGCTCCCTGCGCCGGGCCGCCGACGTCCTCCATCTGCACCACAGCAGCGTCGCCCGCCGCATCGAGCAGATCGCGAAGACCCTGGGCATCGAACTCACCGAACCCGCCGGGCTGCTGCGGGTCCGGCTCGCGCTCACCGCGTGGCGGCTGCTCGACGCGTGAGGACGACCGGCCTCGCCACGACGACCGGCCTCACCACGACGATTGGCCTCGCCACGGCGGCGACCACGGGTACGCGGCACCGGGGGCATGCTTGCCGTCGGTACGGACCGGCTTCAGGACCAGCGCCCCGTCCGCCCCAGCAGCAGTGCCGTGGCCGCCGTGCCCGCCGTCGACGTGCGCAGGACGCTCGGGCCCAGGCGGTAGGGCTTGGCCCCCGCTTCGGCGAAGGCGGCCAGCTCCTCCGGGGAGACGCCGCCCTCCGGGCCGACGACCAGGACGATGTTGCCCGTCTGCGGGAGCGGGGCCGTGGCCAGGGGGGCACTGCTGCCCTCCTCGTGGAGGACGGCCGCGAACGCGGCGTCCGCGAGCAGGGTCGATACCTGCTTCGTCGTCAAAAGGTCGGACACCGGCGGGAAGCGCAGACGGCGGGACTGCTTTCCGGCCTCGCGGGCCGTCGCACGCCACTTGCCCAGTGCCTTCAGCCCGCGTTCGCCCTTCCACTGGGTGACGCAACGCGACGCCGACCACGGGACGATCCCGTCGACACCGGTCTCGGTCATGGTCTCGACCGCCAACTCGCCCCGGTCGCCCTTGGGCAGTGCCTGCACGACCGTGATGTGCGGCTGGGGCAGGGGTTCGGAGCGGACCGAGGTGACCGCGACGTCGAGGTGGTCCTTGCCCTCGACGGCGGCCACGGTGCCGAAGGCGCCCGTGCCCGCGCCGTCGGTCAGAACGATCTCCTCGCCCGCCCGCAGACGGCGGACCGAGACCGCGTGCCGCCCTTCCGGGCCGTCGAGGGGGAAGACCGTGCCGGGGAAGACGCCCGTCAGGGAGTCCTCCTCGACCAGGAAGACCGGTGCTGTCATGTCTCGCTCCCTCGCAGTTCACTGCCTCGCGTCAACGACGCCCGTGCCGCGCCCAGTTCGGCGGCCAGGACCTCCACCAGCCGTCCCGCCGGAAGGTCCCGCGCCAGACGGTGGCCCTGCCCCGCCCACAGGGCCATGGCCTGCGGGTCGCCCGCCCGCGCGGCGGCCTTGCGGAGGCCGGACGTCAGATGGTGCACCTGCGGGTACGCGGCCGGGGCGTACGGGCCGTGCTCACGGATGAAACGGTTCACCAGACCGCGCGCGGGGCGGCCGGAGAAGGCCCGGGTCAGTGTGGTGCGGGTGAACATGGGATCGGTCATGGCCTGTTTGTGCAGGTCATGTGCGCCCGACTCGGGGCAGACCAGGAACGCCGTGCCCAGCTGGGCCGCCGTCGCGCCCGCCGCGAGGACGGCGGCGATCTGGTCGCCGCGCATGAGGCCGCCCGCCGCGATCAGTGGGACGGTCACCGCGTCGCGGACCTCCGCGAGGAGCGCGAGCAGTCCGGTGCCCGCCCCGTCCGCCCCGTCGTCGTGGTGGGTGCCCTGGTGGCCGCCGGCCTCGACGCCCTGGACGCAGACCGCGTCGGCGCCCGCCCGCTGCGCGGCCCGCGCCTCGGCGGCCGAGGTGGCCGTCACCGCGGTGCGCGTGCCGACCCCGGCGAGGGCCGCCAGGACCTCGGGGTCCGGGCAGCCGAAGTGGAAGGAGACCACCGCGACGGGATCTTCCAGGAGGACCGCGAGCTTGGCCTCGTAGGCGTCGTCACGGCTCTGGCCGGGCTCACCGAGCGGTGCCTCGTACCGGGCGCTCTCGTCGGTGAGCCGTTGCCCGTAGGCGTCCACGGCGGCCTGGTCGGTCACGGGCGGCTGTGGCAGGAAGAGGTTCACACCGAAGGGGCGGCCGGTCCTGGCCCGCGTGTCCGCGATCTCCTCGCGCATCGCCGTCGGCGTCTTGTACCCGGCGGCGAGAAAGCCGAGGCCACCGGCCTCGGAGACCGCTGCGGCGAGCGCGGGGCACGAGGCGCCGCCCGCCATGGGGGCCTGCACGACCGGATACCGGAACAGGCCCGTCAGCGCCGCGGCCCCCCTGGAGTCAAAAGCCATGACCACATCGTGTCACGCCCCGCGCACGGCGCCGAATCGAACCCGGCCGGGCCCCGGGCCGGGGGCGCCCCCCGACTCCACCCGTACGGGTGGGGCCCATCGGCCGCGCCCGGCCACGCCGCGTACCGGCTTACGCGGCACGGGCGTTGACGCCGGGCCCCGCAAACGCGCGTCGGGCCGGGGCGAATGCCCCGGCCCGACGTCCTGACGACTGCACGCAGTGCGAGCCCGACCGCGTTGGGCGCGCAGCGCGAGCCCGCGTCGGTCAAGCCCAGCCAGGCGCCTACCGCCCGTTGAACGCGTTCTTCAAGCGCGAGAACAGCCCCTGCTGCCCCGGCTTACCGCACCACCCGGGGGACAACCCCCGAACCCCCGGCCAGCGCCTACCGCCCGTTGAACGCATCCTTCAAGCGCGAGAACAGCCCCTGCTGCCCCGGCTTGAACTCGCCCATCGGACGCTCCTCGCCGCGCAGCTTCGCGAGCTGTCGCAGCAGGTCCTCCTGCTGCGGGTCGAGCTTGGAGGGGGTGGTCACCTCGACGTGCACGACGAGGTCACCGCGGCCGCCGCCGCGCAGGTGGGTGACACCGCGCTGGTGCAGCGGGATCGACTGGCCGGACTGGGTACCGGGCCGGATGTCGATCTCCTCGATGCCGTCCAGCGTCTCCAGCGGCACCTTCGTGCCCAGCGCCGCGGCCGTCATCGGGATGGTGACCGTGCAGTGCAGATCGTCGCCACGCCGCTGGAACCTGCTGTGCGGGACCTCGTGGATCTCCACGTACAGATCGCCGGCCGGGCCGCCGCCGGGGCCGACCTCGCCCTCGCCCGCGAGCTGGATGCGGGTGCCGTTGTCGACACCGGCCGGGATCTTCACCGTCAGGGTCCGCCGCGAACGGACGCGGCCGTCGCCGGCGCACTCCGGGCACGGGGTCGGCACCACGGTGCCGAAGCCCTGGCACTGCGGGCACGGCCGGGAGGTCATGACCTGGCCGAGGAAGGACCGGGTGACCTGCGAGACCTCGCCGCGACCACGGCACATGTCACAGGTCTGGGCGGACGTGCCGGGGGCCGCGCCCTCGCCGCTGCACGTGGTGCAGACGACGGCCGTGTCGACCTGGATCTCCTTGGTCGTACCGAAGGCGGCCTCGTCGAGGGTGACTTCGAGCCGGATCATGGCGTCCTGGCCGCGCCGCGTGCGCGACCGGGGGCCGCGCTGCGAGGTCTGCCCGAAGAAGGCGTCCATGATGTCGGAGAAATTGCCGAAGCCCGCGCCGAAGCCACCCGCGCCACCGCCGCCGCCCGAGGAGGACAGCGGGTCGCCGCCGAGGTCGTAGACCTGCTTCTTCTGCGGGTCGGAGAGCACCTCGTAAGCGGCGTTGATCTCCTTGAACCGCTCCTGGGTCTTCGGGTCCGGGTTCACATCCGGGTGCAGCTCGCGGGCGAGCCGACGGAAGGCCTTCTTGATCTCGTCCTGCGAGGCATCACGCCGTACGCCCAGGACCGCGTAGTAGTCCGTGGCCACTTACGACTCCGCCAGGATCTGTCCGACGTAACGTGCCACTGCGCGTACCGCTCCCATCGTTCCGGGGTAGTCCATGCGGGTCGGTCCGACCACGCCGAGTTTGGCGACTGCCTCGTCGCCCGAACCGTAGCCGACGGCCACGACCGAGGTGGAGGTCAGCCCCTCGTGAGCGTTCTCATGACCGATACGGACGGTCATGCCCGAGTCCTTGGCCTCGCCCAGGAGCTTGAGCAGCACGACCTGCTCCTCCAACGCCTCCAGCACGGGCCGGATCGTCAGCGGGAAGTCATGCCCGAAACGAGTGAGATTGGCGGTGCCGCCGATCATCAGCCGTTCCTCGGTCTCCTCGACCAGGGTCTCCAGCAGGGTAGCGAGCACCGTGGAAACGGTTCCTCGGTCGTCCTGCTCGAAGGACTCCGGAAGATCCTGCACCAGCTGCGGCACGTCGGCGAACCGCCGCCCCACGACACGGCTGTTGAGCCGGGCCCGCAGGTCCGCGAGCGAGGTCTCGCCGAACGGTGCCGGGCAGTCGACCATGCGCTGCTCGACCCGGCCGGTGTCCGTGATCAGCACGAGCATCACCCGGGCCGGGGCGAGTGAGAGCAATTCCACATGCCGCACCGTCGACCGGGTCAGCGACGGGTACTGCACCACCGCGACCTGCCGGGTCAGCTGCGCCAGCAGCCGGACCGTGCGCGCCACGACGTCGTCCAGGTCGACGGCGCCGTCCAGGAAGTTCTGGATCGCGCGCCGCTCGGGCGAGGACAGCGGCTTGACGCCGGCCAGCTTGTCGACGAACAGGCGGTAGCCCTTGTCGGTCGGAATGCGGCCCGCGCTCGTGTGGGGCTGGGCGATGAAGCCCTCGTCCTCCAGCGCGGCCATGTCGTTGCGCACGGTGGCCGGGGAGACGCCCAGCCGGTGCCGCTCGGTGAGGGCCTTGGAGCCGACCGGCTCCTCGGTGCCCACGTAGTCCTGGACGATGGCGCGCAACACCTCGAGCCTTCGTTCGCTCAGCACCGCGCGCACCTCCCTGTCCAGCCGTCTCACGGGGTCGTCCCTGGCACTCGAAGGTCACGAGTGCCAAATCCCTCCCGCCAGTGTACGGCCGGGTACTACGGCCAGGGCAAGGGCCGTCCCGGCGCGCGCCTCACCGGCGGGCAAACCGTACCGTGCTCCGGCTAGCGTCTCGGTATGGAAAATCTTGGGGAACGGGGCGCGCGGGAGCGCTGGGAGCCGCTGGCGCCGGGCATCGCGCGCCGCAGGATGCCGGTCTGGGACTGCACGATCGGGGCCGTCGCGGGGCCTGACGGGCTGCTGCTCGTGGACACCGGCTCGTCCCTGCGGGAGGGCGCGGAGATCCGCCGGGAGGTCGAGGAACTCTTCGGCCGCCGCGTGACGCATATCGCTCTCACGCACGCGCACTTCGATCACGTACTGGGCACCGCCGCCTTCGCGGGCGCGCAGGTGTACGGGGCGATGGGCATCGACGTGGCGCTGTGCGACGGGGAGGAGGTGCGCACGAGCGCGGTGCGGCAGGGGGTGGACCCCGACGCCGCCGAGGAGGCGGCCGATCTGCTGGTGCGCCCGCACCATCTGGTCTCCGGCGAGCTGACCCTGGACCTGGGCGGCGGCCGCCGGGTGCTGCTCGCCGACGTGGGGCCCGGGCATACGGCGCACGATCTGGCGGTGCTGGTGACGGACGCCGGCGGCGCTCCCGAGGTCGTGTTCTGCGGGGACCTGGTCGAGGAGTCCGGCGAACCGCAGGCGGGCACGGACGCGCTGCCCGAGCAGTGGCCCGCGGCACTGGACGCGTTGCTGGCGCTCGGTGGCGCGGACGCGCTCTACGTCCCGGGCCACGGCGCGGTGGTGGATGCCGGATTCGTCCGGGCGCAACGTGACGCGCTCGCGCTGCGTTTCGGCGTGTCGTAGCCCCTGTCGCGCGCTTTTTCCTATCGTCGGGCTGGTGCGCGGCACGGGCCGCGCGCCTCCGGGCACCCCCGGACCCCCGACCGGAACGGCTTCATGCGCAGCAGACAGTACGGCCCCGACCTGACCCCTCCCTGGAAGAAGACCGCCCCCGCTCCCGAGGTCCCGGCCGACCCCGGCCTGGTGGTCGAGGAGGCCGGCACGGGCTTCTGCGGGGCGGTGATCCGCTGCGAGAAGACGGCGCAGGGCCCGACGGTCACCCTGGAGGACCGCTTCGGCAAACACCGGGTCTTCCCCATGGATCCGCGCGGCTTTCTGCTGGACGGCCGGGTCGTCACCCTCGTGCGCCCCGGCGGACCCGGCCCCGGCCCCAGCGGCCATGGCCCCGGCACGCCCCGGCGGACCGCCTCCGGCTCGGTGGCCGTGCCCGGGGCCCGGGCACGGGTGGCCCGGGCGGGGCGCATCTACGTCGAGGGACGGCACGACGCGGAACTCGTGGAGCGGGTGTGGGGTGACGACCTGCGCATCGAGGGCGTGGTCGTGGAGTACCTGGAGGGCATCGACGACCTCCCCGCCATCGTCCGCTCCTTCGCCCCCGCCCCGGACGCCCGTCTGGGGGTCCTGGTCGACCACCTCGTGCCGGGCTCCAAGGAGTCACGGATCGCGGCGCGGGTCACGGGCGAGGACGTGCTGGTCGTCGGCCACCCGTACATCGACGTGTGGGAGGCGGTGAAGCCGTCCTCGGTGGGCATCCCGGCATGGCCGCGCGTCCCGCGCGGCGAGGACTGGAAGACGGGCGTGTGCCGGGCACTGGGCTGGCCGGAGAACACGGGCGCCGCCTGGCAGCGGATCCTGGGATCGGTCCGCTCGTACAAGGACCTGGAGCCGCAGCTGCTGGGGCGGGTGGAGGAGCTGATCGACTTCGTGACAGCGCCCTGAGAATACTCAGCCCGTCCGGCGCTTGAGGACCGGGGCCCGGGGCGGAGCCCCGGGGCCTTTAGTCCACCAGATCCCGCACCACGGCATCGGCGAGCAGCCGCCCCCGCAGGGTCAGGACCGCGCGGCCCCGCTCGTACGGGCCGGGGTCCAGCAGGCCGTCCGACAGGGCACGCGCGGCCGCCGCCGCTCCGGCCGGCTTCAGCAGGGACAGCGGGCACCCCTCCAGCATCCGCAGCTCCAGCAGGATCCGCTCCACCCGCCGGTCCTCGTCCGGCAGGACCTCGCGGCCCGCTCCCGGGGAGCGCCCCTCGGCCAGTGCCTGCGCGTATGCGCCGGGGTGCTTGACGTTCCACCACCGCACGCCCCCCACATGGGAGTGGGCCCCGGGGCCGGCGCCCCACCAGTCGGCGCCGCGCCAGTACAGCTCGTTGTGGCGGCAGCGGCCCGCGTCGGTGGTGGCCCAGTTCGAGACCTCGTACCAGCCGAAGCCGGCGGCGGTGAGCATCTCCTCGGCGATGAGGTAGCGGTCGGCGTGGACGTCGTCGTCGGTCATCGGGACCTCGCCGCGGCGGATGCGCCGGGCGAGCTGGGTGCCCTCCTCGACGATCAGGGCGTAGGCCGAGACGTGGTCGGGGCCCGCGCCGATCGCGGCGGACAGCGAGGCCCGCCAGTCGTCGTCGGACTCCCCCGGCGTGCCGTAGATCAGGTCCAGGTTGACGTGCTCGAAGCCGGCCGCCCGGGCCTCGGCGACGCAGGCCTCCGGGCGGCCCGGGGTGTGGTTGCGGTCCAGGATCTTCAGCACGTGCTGCCGCGCGCTCTGCATGCCGAACGAGATCCGGTTGAAGCCGCCCTCGCGCAGTTCCGCGAGGTAGCGGGGGTCGACGGATTCGGGGTTGGCCTCGGTGGTGATCTCCGCGCCCTCGGCGAAGCCGAACTCGTCGCGGATCGCGGCCAGCATCCGTACCAGGTCGGCGGCGGGCAGCAGGGTCGGTGTGCCGCCGCCGACGAAGACGGTCTCCACGGGGCGGGGGTCGTCGCCCAGTACCTTCCGCGCGAGCCGGATCTCCTGCGTGAGGGTGTCGGCGTAGTTGTCCCGGGAGGCCAGCGCGCCGCCGGAGCCGCGCAGCTCACTGGCGGTGTAGGTGTTGAAGTCGCAGTAACCGCAGCGTGTCGCGCAGTACGGCACGTGCAGATAGAACCCGAGCGGCCGCTGCCCCGCGCCCTCCAGGGCAGGCCGGGGCAGGGCCCCGTCCTCGGGCATGGGCTCACCATCAGGCAGTACGGAAGGCATGCGTCCATTGTCCGGCATGCCGCCGGTGGGCCCGCCCGGGCCGGACGGCGGCGGGGCGGGCCCGTGCCTCAGCCCTCCCTGGACCCCTCGTACATCTCCTCGATCAGGGCCTTGTACTCCCGCTCCACCACCGGGCGCTTGAGCTTGAGGCTCGGGGTCAGCTCGCCGTGCTCGACGTCCAGATCGCGCGGCAGCAGCCGGAACTTCTTGATCGTCTGCCAGCGCTGGAGGCCCTCGTTCAGCCGCCGCACATAGCCCTCGATCAGCTCCTCGGTCTCCTTGGTGGCGACCACCTCGGCGTACGACTTGCCCTCCAGGCCGTGTTCCGCGGCCCAGGACATCAGCGTCGGCTCGTCGAGCGCGATGAGGGCGGTGCAGAAGTTACGGTCCGCCCCGTACACCAGGATGTTGGAGACGAACGGACACACGGCCTTGAACTGGCCTTCCACCTCGGCCGGCGCGACGTATTTGCCACCCGAGGTCTTGATCAGGTCCTTCTTCCGGTCGGTGATCCGCAGGAAGCCGTCCGGGGACAGCTCGCCGATGTCGCCGGTGTGGAACCAGCCGTCGGACTCCAGCACCTCCGCCGTCTTCTCGGGCTGGCCGTGGTAGCCCTCCATGACGCCGGGCCCGCGCAGCAGGATCTCGCCGTCGTCGGCGATGCGGACCTCCGTGCCGGGCAGCGGCTTGCCGACCGTGCCGGTGCGGTACGCCTCACCGGGGTTGACGAAGCTGGCGGCACTGGTCTCGGTGAGGCCGTAGCCCTCCAGGATGTGGATGCCGGCGCCGGAGAAGAAGTAACCGATATCGGGGGCGAGGGCGGACGCGCCGGAGACACAGGCGCGCATCCGGCCGCCGAACGCCTCGCGGATCTTGGCGTAGACGAGCGCGTCGGCGACCTTGTGCTTGGCGGTGAGCCCGAAGGGGGCGGTCCGGCTGCCGGTGCGGCGGAAGTTGTCCTGCGAGACCTTGGCGTATTCGCGGGCGACCTCCGCGGCCCACTGGAAGATCTTGTACTTGGCGCCGCCGCCGGCGCGGGCCTTGGCCGCGACGCCGTTGTAGACCTTCTCGAAGACGCGCGGCACGGCGGCCATGTACGTGGGCCGGACGATCGGCAGATTCTCGATGATCTTGTCGACCCGGCCGTCGACGGCGGTGACGTGGCCGACGCTGATCTGCCCTGCGGTCAGCACCTTGCCGAAGACGTGTGCGAGCGGCAGCCACAGATACTGCACGTCGTCGGGGAGCACCAGCTCGGTGGCCTGGATCGCCCGGGCCATGTACGACCAGCAGTCGTGCGGCAGCCGTACGCCCTTGGGGCGGCCGGTGGTGCCGGAGGTGTAGATGAGGGTGGCGAGCTGGTCGGCGCGCAGGGCGCCGATGCTCTCCCGCACGGCGTCGGGGTGCTTGCGCAGGTGCTCGGCGCCCCGGCGCTCCAGCTCCGTCAGGGAGAGCACCCAGCCCTCGGGGTCCCCGTCGGCCGGGACGGCGTCCTCGGCGTCGATCACGACGACATGGGCGAGGGCGGGCAGCTCGGCCCGCCGCTGCCGGGCCTTGGCGAGCTGCGCGGCGTTCTCGGCGATGAGCACCTTGCTCTCCGAGTCGGAGAGGATGAAGGCCGTCTCGTCGGCGTTGGTGCTGGGGTAGATCGTGGTGGTCGCGGTGCCGGCGCACAGGACACCGAGGTCCGCCAGTATCCATTCCACGCGGGTGGAGCAGGCGAGCGCGACCCGCTCCTCGGGGCGCACCCCGAGGGCGAGGAGGCCGGCGGCGATGGCGAAGACCCGCTCGGCCGCGCCGCCCCAGGTGAGCGAGGCCCAGGTGTCGGGGCCCGTACCGGAGGCCGCGGGCACCGGGTAGCGGTACGCCTCCGCGTCCGGGGTCGCCCCGACACGTTCGAGGAAGAGGGTCGCCACGGACGGCGGCCGGCTCTCGATCAAGGTCTGTGTCTCGGTCACGGCATCCTCCGGGGGCCCGCACTTCGCTGTGGTGACTCGTGAGTAACCTTCCAAACTGTGATCAGACTAGAGCCCGTGCCGCCACCGCGTAAGGGGCTGTGGACGACGGGTTCAAGCTGTGACCACAGTGGTGAGTGTCATATGCACACACCACTGTGGAGCAGCCTTTTTCCGGTCCGAATCGGGCGCGGATCGTGGACCGTACCGGGGCGCGGGCATACGAAGAGGCGCCCGTCCCCTCGCGGGGGCGGGCGCCTTCCGGCCGGGCGGCGGGAGCCGCCGCGGCTACGCGTCGTTCACGCGGGGGCTACTTCTTGCCCTTCTCCGCGCCGTCGGAGTCCGAGGACAGCACCGCGATGAAGGCCTCCTGCGGGACCTCCACGCTGCCGACCATCTTCATCCGCTTCTTGCCTTCCTTCTGCTTCTCCAGCAGCTTGCGCTTACGGGAGATGTCGCCGCCGTAGCACTTGGCGAGGACGTCCTTGCGGATCGCGCGGACCGTCTCACGGGCGATGACCCGCGAGCCGATGGCGGCCTGGATCGGCACCTCGAAGTTCTGCCGCGGGATCAGCTCGCGCAGCTTGGCGACGAGCCGCACGCCGTACGCGTACGCCTTGTCCTTGTGCGTGATGGCGGAGAACGCGTCCACCTTGTCGCCGTGCAGCAGGATGTCGACCTTGACCAGGCTGGCCTGCTGCTCGCCGGTGGGCTCGTAGTCGAGGGAGGCGTAACCGCGGGTCTTGGACTTCAGCTGGTCGAAGAAGTCGAAGACGATCTCCGCGAGCGGCAGGGTGTAGCGCAGCTCGACGCGGTCCTCGGAGAGGTAGTCCATGCCCAGCAGCGAGCCGCGGCGGGACTGGCACAGCTCCATGATCGCGCCGACGAACTCGTTGGGCGCGAGGATCGTCGACTTCACCACCGGCTCGTGCACCTCGGCGATCTTCCCCTCGGGGAACTCGCTCGGGTTGGTGACGATGTGCTCGGTGCCGTCCTCCATGTTGACCCGGTAGACCACGTTCGGCGCGGTGGCGATGAGGTCCAGGCCGAACTCCCGCTCCAGCCGCTCGCGGATCACGTCCAGGTGCAGCAGACCGAGGAAGCCGACGCGGAAGCCGAAGCCGAGCGCGGCCGAGGTCTCCGGCTCGTAGACGAGCGCGGCGTCGTTGAGCTGGAGCTTGTCGAGGGCCTCGCGCAGCTCCGGGTAGTCCGAGCCGTCCAGCGGGTACAGGCCCGAGAACACCATCGGCTTGGGGTCCTTGTAGCCGCCCAGGGCCTCGGTGGCGCCGTTGTGCAGGGAGGTGATCGTGTCACCGACCTTGGACTGCCGGACGTCCTTCACACCGGTGATGATGTAGCCCACCTCACCGACGCCGAGGCCGTCGGAGGCCGTCATCTCGGGCGAGGAGACACCGATCTCCAGCAGTTCGTGGGTGGCGCCGGTCGACATCATCTTGATGCGCTCGCGCTTCTTCAGCTCGCCGTCCACGACCCTGACGTAGGTGACCACGCCGCGGTAGGAGTCATAGACCGAGTCGAAGATCATCGCGCGGGCCGGGGCGTCCTTGACGCCGACCGGCGGCGGGACCTGCTTGACGACCTCGTTGAGCAGCTCGTCGACGCCGACGCCGGTCTTCGCGGAGACCTTCAGCACGTCGGAGGGGTCGCAGCCGATCAGGTGCGCCAGCTCGGCGGCGAACTTCTCGGGCTGCGCGGCCGGCAGGTCGATCTTGTTGAGGACCGGGATGATCGTGAGGTCGTTCTCCATCGCCAGGTACAGGTTGGCGAGGGTCTGGGCCTCGATGCCCTGGGCCGCGTCCACGAGGAGGATGCAGCCCTCACAGGCGGCGAGCGAACGCGAGACCTCATAGGTGAAGTCCACGTGGCCCGGCGTGTCGATCATGTTGAGGATGTGGGTCTGCCCCGTGTCCTCGCCCTCGGTGGGCGCCCAGGGCAGGCGGACCGCCTGGGACTTGATCGTGATGCCGCGCTCGCGCTCGATGTCCATCCGGTCGAGGTACTGTGCGCGCATCTGCCGCGAGTCGACCACACCGGTCAGCTGGAGCATCCGGTCGGCGAGCGTCGACTTGCCGTGGTCGATGTGCGCGATGATGCAGAAGTTACGGATCAGAGCCGGGTCGGTACGGCTCGGCTCCGGCACGTTGGTAGGGGTCGCGGGCACGCAAGGTCCATTCGGTGACTTCGGCGTTTGAACGCGGTCTCGGCGGGAGTCGCGGTTTATACGTCCCCCCATCGTCCCATGACCGGCGACCTCGGTCCGGTTTGGGAGCCCGTCGGGGCTGCTGGTAACCTGGTCCACTGTGCCTCGTGCCCTCTCGGGCCGGGGTGCTCATCGAAATCCGACGAAGCTGAAAAGGCTCTTTCGTGGCGAACATCAAGTCCCAGATCAAGCGGAACAAGACCAACGAGAAGGCGCGCCTGCGCAACAAGGCCGTCAAGTCCTCGGTCAAGACCGCTGTCCGCGCGGCCCGTGAGGCCCTGCTCGCCGGCGACGTCGAGAAGGCCACCGCCGCGGTTGCCGCGGCCGGCAAGAAGCTCGACAAGGCCGCCAGCAAGGGTGTCCTGCACAAGAACGCCGCCGCCAACAAGAAGTCGGCGCTGGCCAAGCAGGCTGCCGCTCTCAAGGCCTGAAGTTCTTCCGGGGCGTGAGCCCCACCCCGTCGGTACGGACTCCGCGGACCCTCTCTACCGCGCCGTCCCGGCACCTCATCGCAGCCAGGCTGCGATGCGCGCCGCACGCGGCCTGCGTTCGCCACGCGGGTGCGGCGCACTGAGCCTCCGGCTCGACGGCTCGATACCGAAGGCCCCGTGCCTGCCCTTCCCCAGGGCGGCACGGGGCCTTCGGCCGTTCCGGAACCCGGGCCTTCGGCCGTTCGGGGCGGCGTGCGGGCCGTTCGGGGGAAGGGGTACCCCACCCAGGGGCTACCGCTGACGAACGGCCCCGAGGCTGTGAACGGCTTCAGCTCGACGAACGACTACGAACGACTACGAACGGCTGCGGGCCGCTCTTGCGACGGCCACGACGGCCTTCTCCAGTGCGTACTCCGGGTCGTCGCCGCCGCCCTTGACGCCCGCGTCGGCCTCGGCGACGGCGGTCAGGGCCGCCGCGACGCCGTCCGCCGACCAGCCGCGCATCTGCTGGCGCACCCGGTCGATCTTCCACGGCGGCATGCCCAGCTCACGGGCCAGATCGCCGGGGCGCGCACCGCGCGGGGCGGAGGCCAGCTTGCCGATCGACCGCACCCCCTGCGCGAGCGCGCTCGTGATCAGCACCGGGGCGACGCCGGTCGACATCGCCCAGCGCAGTGCCTCCAGCGCCTCGGCCGCGCGGCCCTCCACGGCACGGTCGGCCACGGTGAAGCTGGATGCCTCGGCACGGCCCGTGTAGTAGCGGGCGACGACGGCCTCGTCGATGGTGCCCTCGATGTCGGCGACGAGCTGCGCGCAGGCGCTCGCCAGCTCGCGCAGATCACTGCCGATCGCGTCCACGAGGGACTGGCAGGCCTCGGGCGTCGCCGAGCGGCCGGTCGCCCGGAACTCCGACCGGACGAACGCCAGCCGGTCCGCCGGCTTGGTCATCTTCGGACAGGCGACCTCCCGGGCCCCCGCCTTGCGCGCCGCGTCGAGGAGGCCCTTGCCCTTGGCGCCACCGGCGTGCAGGAGGACGAGGGTGATCTCCTCGACGGGCGAGCCGAGGTAGTTCTTCACGTCCTTGATCGTGTCCGCCGACAGGTCGTGGGCGTTGCGCACGACCACGACCTTGCGCTCGGCGAACAGCGAGGGACTGGTCAGCTGGGCGAGCGTGCCGGGCTGGAGCGCGTCGGGCGTGAGGTCGCGCACATCGGTGTCCGCGTCGGCGGCGCGGGCCGCCGTCACCACCTCCCGCACCGCGCGGTCGAGGAGCAGATCCTCCTGGCCCACGGCGATCGTGAGGGGAGCGAGCGGGTCGTCGGTTGCAGTCTTCCTGGCCATCGCGTCCAGCATCCCACGCCCCACTGACACGCTCCCCGTGCGGCGGACCCGGGATGACGCACAATGGGCGGGTGAGCAGCACTCCCATCTCCTTCCAGTCCTCCGACCCCCTCCGGCACCTGTTGGTGCTCCCCGACCGCGACGCCGCCGAGGAGGTGGCCGTCGAGACCGTGCAGCGCTTCGGTCTGACGGAGGAGCCCCAGATCGTGCGCGACGCCCTCGCCGGGGAGGACGACGCCGAGGACGCCCAGTGGCTCGTGGTCGTCGACGACCCGCGCGGCGCCCTGGACCCCGCCGCGCTGCGCGCGCTCGCCGAGGAGTACGAGGGCTGGCTCGAAGCGCAGTAGCCGACGGAGCGGCGGCGGGACGGTGACGGGACGTCGCCGGTTCGGCTCTACCGGGCCGGCAGGGTGGTGCGGACCTCGGGCACCCGGTCCAGGTCGATGCCGAAGTGCGTCCGGTAGGCGGGCAGGATCTCGTCCTCGGTCAGCGTCCGGTCCCGCCTGCCCGAGGCGCCGGTGATCACGAGCGTACGGCCGCTGATCGTCACCCGGCCGTTCTCGGTGAGCCGGGAGCAGACCAGGTTCTGGGTGAAGTGCGACTTCGGCGAGGTGCGGTGCCACCAGCAGGCGCACTCGAACTCGGCCAGCTGCCGGGGGCGCTGCTCTATCCGGTACTGCAGGGCGTCGCCCTGATAGACATCGAGGTCCCCTTCCTCGGTCTCGGCGATACGGAACACTCCTGCCGGGTCGCTCTGCTCGCCCCGTTCGGTGAGGCTCAGGGGGTGGTGGCTGTTCCGGCCGAAGCCGACGTCGACCAGCCAGGGTTCGGGCGTCTCGACGCGCAGCACCAGGTGGTCGTACGGCACGCCGAGCCCCTCCTCCCCCATGACCCGCCCGGCGAGCAGCGTCACCGGGTAGCCGAGCGCGGTCAGCAGCTCGGCGAAGGCGCCGTTGAGTTCGTAACAGAACCCACCCCGTCGGCCGTGCACGATCTTGTCGACGAGAGCCTTGCCGTCGAGCACGATCTCCTCGCCGAGGTGGATGGAGAGGTTCTCGAAGGGCACCGCTCTCAGGTGACTTAGGCACAGATCACGGAGGGCGTCCGCGTCGGGGGCGGTGGGCCGCGTCGCGCCTATCCGGCGGAGGTAGGCAGCGGTGTTGATTATGTCCATGGGTCAGTTATGCCTTACGTGAGCTGATGTGGCATCAGCCCGCAGACCTACGTCCGGCGGAGATCGCTCCCGGCCGTCCGGGCGGCGCCTGCGCCCCGCCGACCTCGTCTTTCCTCCCCCGGTTCCGCCTCGGACGGCGGTGGCCGCGCCGGTCACCGCGAGCGGGCCGTCGGTGTCGGTGCGCAGGACCACCGCGCCCTGGGCACGCAGGGCCGCGACCGTGCGGGGCGACGGATGGCCGTACGGGTTGCCGGTGCCGGCCGAGATCAGTGCCAGCCGTGGGTGGAGGCCGTGCGTCAACCGCGGGTCCTGGTAGGCGGATCCGTGGTGGGCCACCTTGAGGACGTCCACCGGCGGCAGGCCGGGGTGGGCCTCGGCCAGGGCGCGTTGGGCGGGTGGTTCGAGGTCGCCGAGCAGGAGGGCGGTGAGCCCGGCGGTGCGGACGAGCAGGGTGACGCTGGCGTCGTTGGGCCCCTCCTCCGCCACGAAGGACGCCCCTGGAGGCGGTGGCCACAGGACTTCCCAGGACAGATCCCCCAGGCGGCGCCGCTCCCCCGCCGCCGCGGTGACGACGGGCACCGCGGCCCGGGATGCCTCGCGGCGTACGAACGCGGCCCGGCCCGGCGGCTCCGCGAACGGCGTCGTCTGGATCACGCCGACCGCGCGGCCGCGCAGCACACCGGGCAGCCCGTCGACGTGGTCGGCGTGAAAATGGCTCAGCAACAACAGCGGCACCTTGTCGACGCCCAGTGCGCGCAGGCAGTGATCGACGGCCCGGGGCTCGGGGCCGGCGTCCACGACCACGGCGGTCCCGTGGCCCGCGGCGAGGACCAAGGCGTCCCCTTGGCCCACGTCACAGGCCACCAACCGCCAGTCGGGCGGGGGCCAGCCGGTCACGATCCGCGTCAGCGGGACCGGGCGGACCACGGCGACCACCAGGAGCAGGGCGCAGCCCGCGCACGCCCAGGGGCGGCGGACCACCCTCCGGGCGGCGAGCGCGGCGACGGCGGTAGCCGCGGCCAGGGCCAGCCCGCCCGGCCAGCCGCCGGGCCAGCCCAGCTCCGCGCCGGGCAGTTCCGCACCGCCCCGGGCCACCGTGGCGATCCAGGACACGGGCCAGCCGGCGAGCCGGGCGAGGCCCTCGGCGACGGGCGGGGCGAGCGGGGCCGCGGCGAGGGCGGCGAAGCCGAGGACGGTGGCGGGGGCGACGGCCGGCTCGGCCAGGAGATTGCACGGAACGGCCACCAGGCTGACGCGCGCCGCCAGCACGGCGATCACGGGCGCGCACACGGCCTGCGCGGCGGCCGCCGCCGCGAGGACCTCCGCGAGACGGGCCGGTACCCCCCTTCGCCGCAGGGCGTCGCCCCAGCGGGGAGCGAGGGTCAGGAGGGCCCCGGTGGCCAGGACGGAGAGCAGGAAGCCGTAGCCGCGGGCCAGCCAGGGGTCGTAGAGGACGAGCAGCAGCACGGCCGCCGCCAGGGCGGGCAGCAGGCTGCGGCGCCGGCCCGTCCCGATCGCCAGCAGCGTGATGAGGCCGCACGCGGCGGCCCGCAGCACGCTCGGCTCGGGGCGGCACACGAGGACGAATCCGAGGACGAGCGCACCGCCCAGCACCGCCGTCAGCCGCAGGGGCACCCCGAGCCGGGCGGCGAGGCCACGGCGCTCGGCACGGGTCGCCAGGTGCGGTGGTCCGATCAGCACGACCAGCAGGATCGTGAGGTTGCTGCCGGAGACGGCCAGAAGGTGCGTCAGGTCGGTGCTCCGGAAGGCGTCTTCGAGGTCGGGGGGAACGCGGGAGGTGTCGCCGACGACCAGTCCGGGCAGCAGTGCCCGGGCGTCCGGCGGGAGGTGGTCCGTGGCCTCGCGCAGGCCCGATCGCAGCCGGGCGGCGGCGGTCTGGAGTGGGGAGGGGGGTGCGACGATCCGAGGCGGCCGGTGGTCGGCGACGCGGAGCACGGCGCCGGCACGGTCGCCCTTCCGGGCGGGAGGGGAAAGGCTTGCGTCGGCCCGCACCCGCGTCGACGGGAGCAGTCCGAGCCAGGAGCGCGGGGCGATCAGCAGAACGGGCGTGCGGACGGCCGTCAGGCCCCGCGGGCCGTGGACACGGGTCGCCTGGGCCTCGAACACGACGGCGGGTGCCGCGCGGGCCGTGCCGCGCACGTGCGGGCGCACGGGCCGGGGGTCCGTGGTGACCGTCAGCTCGACGGTGGCCTCCCCGTACCGCCGTGCCAGCTCGGGCAGCGGCCCCCGGTGCGAATCGGCCGCCCGGAGGGCGGCGGCCGCGGCCCCGGCGGCGGCGCCCAGCAGTACGGCCGCCACCGCGACCGCCGCACCCACCCGCGCGACCGCCCGTCGCCGCACCGCGAACACCAGCGCCCCGGCGGCGACCACCGCCACCGCGCAGGCGACGGCCACCGCGCGCCCGTCCGCCGTCAACGCGGCCGCCGCGGCCGGCCATGCCGCGAGCGCGGGCGCCACCAGCCGCAGATCGGCGGGCCCCTCCGGGTGGGCCCCGGCCTGCCCGGCGGCGGGGGAAGCGAGCCGCCCCGGCGCGTTCGTCCCGGCGCCCGGGGCCCGGAGGGGCGACGGGCTCACGGCTGGACCAGGGGTCGGAGATCGGTGAAGCGGCGGTTGCCGATGCCGTCGACCTGGCGGAGTTCGTCGACGGAGCGGAAACCGCCGTGCCGGGTGCGGTAGTCGACGATGTGCTGGGCGAGGACGGGGCCCACGCCGGGGAGGGTGTCGAGCTGGTCGACCGTGGCGGCGTTGAGGCTGACCGGGCCGCTCGGGCTCCCTGAACCGCCCGGTCCCCCCGGTCGGGCCGCGCTCCCCGCCGCCCCGGCAGCCCCGGCGGCCGGTGTGTTCGGCGGGGTGCCGACCACGATCTGTTCGCCGTCCGTGAGGACGCGTGCCCGGTTGAGTCCGGTGGTGTCCGTCCCCGGCCGGGACCCGCCCGCCGCGTTCAGGGCGTCGACCACCCTCGACCCCGGGGGCAGCCGCTGGATGCCGGGCTTGCGCACCTTGCCCGCAACATCCACCACCACGACGCCGCTGGGCCGGACGCTCGCCGGGGCCGCGGGCCCCGCCGGCGGCACGGCCGCCGGTGTCGGGACCGCCACCGCGGCGGGCATCTCCCGTGCGGGCGCCCGCACGGTCTGCGGACGTCCCGTCCAGAAGTGATACGCGGCGAAGACACTCGCGGCGATCAGGACGACGGCCAGCGCGGCGAGGGTCTTGGGCTCGATGCCGCACCGCAGTTGCACCCACATCGGCAGCCGCTCCACCACGGCGACGCGCCAACTCGCCCGCCAGCGCGCGGAATCGGGCGGGTCCGGGCTACCGCGCCCCGGCGGCCGTGCCCCGACCGGACCGTCCGCCCGCGAGGCGGCACCGGCCCCACCGCCGGACACGTGGCGCGCGGCCTCCGCCGCCGGGCCCACACCGGACCCCCCGAAGCCCCCGAGCGCGTCGCCACCATCGGACGTCGCGCCCCGCGCCGGGCCGGCGAACAGCCCCGACGCACGCTCGCGCGCCCCGAGAGGGGCACTCTCGGCAGAGGCACCGGGAACGGTGGGACCGCCAGAGGCGGCGGACATGGCCGAAGCGCCGGGCACGGCAGAGGCAGCGGGCGCGGCAACCACCCCGCCCATCGCGACAAGTGATCGAGTCGTCATGGAACGTGACCGTAGACGTCTTCACGCGCTCTTGCTCAGGCAGCGCAAATCCCGTGGATAACCGGCCGGTTGTGGAAAACCCCGCCCCTCGGACGGGTGACCCGAACCCGGTCGCGAGACGCGGCCCGCCCGGCCGGCGCAGCCCGTCGCGCTACCGGGCCGAGACCACCACGGCCAGCAGCCCCGGCCCCGTGTGCGCCCCGATGACCGCGCCGACCTCGCTCACATGCAGATCCACCAGCCCCGGTACCCGCTCGCGCAGCCGGTCCGCGAGGTCGTTCGCACGGTCGGGGGCGGCCAGATGGTGGACGGCGACATCGACCGGGGCGGCGGCCGCCCGCTCCACGGCGATCTCCTCGAGCCGTGCGATGGCCTTGGAGGCCGTACGGACCTTCTCCCGCATCTCGATCCGGCCGCTCTCCAGCTGCAACAGCGGCTTCACGGCGAGCGCCGAGCCCAGCAGCGCCTGCGCGGCCCCGATACGGCCGCCCCGGCGCAGGTAGTCGAGGGTGTCGACGTAGAAGTACGCGGCGGTGCCCTGGGCGCGCTTCTCGGCGGCGGCCACCACCTCGTCGAGCGTGCCACCGGCGGCGGCGGTGTCCGCGGCGGCCAGCGCGCAGAAGCCGAGGGCCATCGCGACCATCCCGGTGTCCACGACCCGCACGGGTACGGGCGCCTCCCGGGCCGCCAGGACCGCCGCGTCGTGGGTGCCGGAGAACTCGGCGGACAGATGAAGGGAGACGATCCCCGTGGCGCCCGCGTCGGCCGCCGCGCGGTAGGCGGCGGCGAAGACCTCGGGGCCGGGCCGCGAGGTGGTCACCGGTTTGCGCTTCTGGAGCGCCTGCGCCACGGAACGGGCCGAGATCTCGGTGCCCTCTTCGAGCACCTGGTCGCCCAGGACGACCGCCAGGGGGACGGCGGTGATGCCGTGCCGCTCCATCGCCTCCTGCGGCAGGTAGGCCGTTGAGTCGGTGACGATCGCGACATGGCGGGACATGCTCCGGAGATTACCCGCCGAGGCCCGTGGACGGCAGTGCGGGCCGGGCGCCGGCGATCACTTCAGGTCGTGCGCCCTCAGGTCGTGCTCTCGGGCCTGCGGGTCTTCTGCCAGGAGTATCCGGGCTGCCGCCACGCGTCCCGCGCGGTGATCGCGGGCCGCTCGGGCCCCGCGCCGGGCGCGGGCGCGGTACCCGTCGCGCCGTCCGCACCGCTGTCCGCGCCGACGCCCGCTCCCGGTGTGCGGGCACCCGGCGCGGTCCCCGTGGGAGCGGCCGGGGGCTCCTCCTCCGTCGTCCAGTGCCGCAGCGCGCCGGCCTCCATGCGGATCTGCTCGCCGAGCACCGCCAGATCGTCGTCGGCGAACTGCCGCGCCCGGTCCCGCGCCGCCCACCGCAGCGAATCGGCCGAGTGCGTGACGCGCTGGACGCGCTCCCGCAACCCGGGCAGGCTCCCGGCGACTCGGGCCTTGTCCGGCTCGGTCTCCAGGCGCTTGAGGTCCGCGTCGATCTCGTGGCCGTGGGCGCTGAGCCGCTGGAAAAGGGCCTGCGCCTCGGACAGCGACGGGTCCTCCGGCGCCGCGGCCCCCAGCGCCTCCTGGGTGGCGCGCATCGACATCCGCAGCGACAGACGCAGCTCGGCGATCTCGCCGGGCGCCCCGGGCTGCACGTACTGCCTGGCCTTCAGCCGCGTGTCCTCGACGGTGCGGCGCGCCTGGGTGACGGTACGGTCCACGCCCCGTTTGACGGCTCGCACGGACCTGACCACGGCGATCACCCCGAGCGCGACGAAGACCGCGAACATCAACGCGACGATCACGGCCACGGCTTCCATGAGCGCTCCTCAGCGGGGTCGGTCGGACCGGTCTGCGTTACCTCTCCACCGTAAACGGAAAGGGCAGGCCGGGGGTTCCACCGGAACCCCCAACCTGCCCGTAGGGACAAACCCTCAGACCACCCGTGCCGGCCGTGGACCGTCCGGGAGGGCCGTTACGCGGGAACGATGTTCACGAGCTTGGGCGCCCGCACGATGACCTTGCGGATGCCCGCGCCGCCCAGTGCCGCCACGACCGCCGGGTCCGCCAGGGCGACCTTCTCCAGCTCCTCGTCCGAGATGGCCGGGGAGACCTCCAGACGGGCCTTGACCTTGCCCTTGATCTGGACGACGCAGGTCACGGCCTCGTCGACCAGGTACGCGGGGTCGGCCACGGGGAAGTCCTCGTGCACGACCGAGCCGGAGTGGCCCAGCTTGCGCCACAGCTCCTCGGCGATGTGCGGGGCCAGCGGCGCGATCAGCAGCACCATCCGCTCGGCGACGGAGCGCGGGACCTCCGGCAGCTTGGTCACGAAGTTGTTCAGCTCGGTGACCTTGGCGATGGCGGTGTTGAACCGCAGGTTCGCCATGTCCTGGCCGGCGCCGTCGATAGCCTTGTGCAGGGCGCGCAGCGTCGCCTCGTCGGGCTCGGCGTCGACGACGGTGACCTCGCCGGTGTTCTCGTCCACCACGTTGCGCCACAGGCGCTGGAGCAGCCGGTACTGGCCGACGACGGCGCGGGTGTCCCAGGGGCGCGAGACGTCCAGGGGGCCCATGGCCATCTCGTACAGGCGCAGGGTGTCGGCGCCGTACTCGGCGCAGATCTCGTCCGGCGTGACGGCGTTCTTCAGGGACTTGCCCATCTTGCCCAGGACCCGGCTGACCGGCTCGCCCTGGTGGAAGAACTTCCCGTCGCGCTCCTCGACCTCGGTGGCCGGCACGGCGATGCCCCGGCTGTCGCGGTAGACGAACGCCTGGATCATGCCCTGGTTGTAGAGCTTGTGGAACGGCTCGTCGGAGGTGATGTGGCCCAGGTCGAAGAGGACCTTGGACCAGAAGCGGGCGTACAGCAGGTGCAGCACGGCGTGCTCGGCACCGCCGACATACAGGTCGACGCCGCCGTGCGGCTGGCCCTCGCGCGGGCCCATCCAGTACCGCTCGGCGTCGGCGGAGACCAGCTGCTCGCCGTTGTGCGGGTCCAGGTAGCGCAGCTCGTACCAGCAGGAACCGGCCCAGTTGGGCATGGTGTTGGTCTCACGGCGGTAGCGCTTGACGCCGTCGCCGAGGTCCAGTTCCACGTTGACCCAGTCCGCGTTGCGGGACAGGGGGGGCTCGGGGGAGGTGTCGGCGTCGTCCGGCTCGAAGGTGCGGGGCGAGTAGTCCTCGACCTCGGGCAGCTCCAGCGGCAGCATCGACTCGGGCAGCGGGTGGGCGACGCCGTCCTCGTCGTAGACGATCGGGAAGGGCTCGCCCCAGTAGCGCTGGCGGCTGAACAGCCAGTCGCGCAGCCGGAAGTTGATGGTGCCCTCGCCGATGCCGCGCTCGGTCAGGTGGGCGATGACGGTGCGCTTGGCCTCGTCGACGTCCATGCCGTTGAGGTCGATGTCGGCGTTGGCGGAGTTGATCGCCGGGCCCTGGCCGCCGTAGGCCTCGCCCTCCCAGCCCTCGGGGGGCTGGACCGTGCGGACGACGGGCAGCTCGAAGACGGTCGCGAACTCCCAGTCGCGCTCGTCCTGGCCGGGGACGGCCATGATGGCGCCGGTGCCGTAGCCCATCAGGACGTAGTCGGCGACGAAGACGGGGATCCGCTCGCCGGTCAGCGGGTTGAGCGCGTAGGCACCGGTGAAGACACCGGTCTTGTCCTTGCCCTCGGTCTGGCGCTCCACGTCGGTCTTCGACTGCGCCTGCTTGCGGTAGGCGGCGATGGCGTCGGCCGGGGTGCGGGCGCCGCCGGTCCACGCGTCCTTGGTGCCCTGCGGCCACTCGGCGGGAACGATGGTGTCGACCAGCCCGTGTTCGGGGGCCAGCACCATGTAGGTGGCACCGAAGAGGGTGTCGGGGCGAGTGGTGAAGACGGTGATCTTCTCGTCGCGGCCGGCGACCTGGAAGGCGACGCGGGCGCCCTCGCTGCGGCCGATCCAGTTGCGCTGCTGGAGCTTGATGGCCTCGGGCCAGTCCAGGGCGTCCAGGTCGTCGATCAGACGGTCCGCGTAGGCGGTGATCCGCATGTTCCACTGGCGCAGCTTGGACTTGAAGACGGGGAAGTTGCCGCGCTCGGAGCGGCCGTCGGCGGTGACCTCCTCGTTGGCCAGGACGGTGCCCAGCCCGGGGCACCAGTTGACGGGCGCGTCGGAGGCGTACGCCAGGCGGTACTCGCCCAGGACGTCGGCGCGCTCGGCCCCGCTCAGCTCGCCCCAGGTGCGGCCGCCGTCGAGGGCGCGCTCCCCGCTCTCGAACTGCGCGACCAGCTCACTGATCGGCCGGGCCTTGTTCGCGTCCGGGTCGTACCAGGAGTCGAAGATCTGCAGGAAGATCCACTGGGTCCACTTGTAGTAGTCCGGGTCGATCGTCGCGAAGGACCGGCGCTTGTCGTGGCCCAGGCCCAGCCGGCGCAGCTGTGCCTTCATGTTGCCGATGTTGGCCTCGGTGGAGACCCGGGGGTGCGTGCCGGTCTGCACGGCGTACTGCTCGGCGGGCAGGCCGAAGGCGTCGAAGCCGAGGGTGTGCAGGACGTTGTGGCCCGTCATGCGGTGGTAGCGCGCGTAGACGTCGGTGGCGATGTAGCCCAGCGGGTGGCCGACGTGCAGGCCCGCACCCGAGGGGTACGGGAACATGTCCATGATGAACTTCTTGGGCCGGGCGACGGTCCCGGCGTCGCCCGCCAGCGCACCGGTGGGGTTGGGTGCCTCGTAGGTGCCCTCGGCGTCCCAGAAGTCCTGCCAGCGTGCCTCGATGTCAGCGGCCAGCGCGGCCGTGTAGCGGTGCGGGGCAGCCGGCTCGGCGGCGGAAGTGGTCTCGCTCATCGTCCTCAAAGCTCCATCGATCGTCGTCTCTGCACGCGGTCCGGGAAATGAAAAAGCCCCTCGCACAGGAGGGGACGCCGCGCCGATGCCGACCGGACTGTCACCGGTCGGCTTGGATCAGCGCGGCCCGCTAAGCAGAAGGCGTACGGCACGCATGGGGCCAGGTTACCGCAGCGGCCGAAGGGCCCGCACGCCGTTGCCCGGGGGCTTCCGGGCGTGGCGCCACCGCCGCGCCCCGCGCGGACGGGGTCCGCGCGCCCGGCTTCCGGCGGCGGGCCGGGAAACGCCGAACGGGCCGTCCGATGCGGACGACCCGTTCGTTCACTGTGGAGCTAAGGAGAATTGAACTCCTGACCTCCTGCATGCCATGCAGGCGCTCTACCAACTGAGCTATAGCCCCTTGTTCTGTTTTCCCGCCCGGTTCTCCCGGCGACATCGACTACATTACACGGACCTACCCGCCATCTGCCAAATCGATGGCCCGTCAGCGCTTGAAACGAGCCCGCGCGGGGTAGCGTCGTCCGCCTGATGGCGATTTGTCCGAAACGGCGGGCAGGCCCGGGAGCTCGGACCCCGGAGCCTCGGACCTGGCGGAGCCTCAGGCCCTGGCGAAGGAGTAGAAGCGCTTCAGCGCGCAGTGCTCGTCGAGCAGCCGGCCGTAGATCGGCTCGCCCTCGAGTTCACGGTAGGTCTCGATCGGGTCGCCTTTTATGATCAGCGCCCGCGCGCACTCCACACACCAGTACTGGTACGCGGAGTTGAGGGGTTCCATGTCGCGGACGATCGGCGTTCCACTGCCGCACCAGTCGCATTTCCGGCTGTGTGCACCCATCGGTCAGCTCCCACTGTGGCGGCGGGCCGTGCGGAGAACAACATCGCAGCTGTGAACGCGCCCGTGAACGCGTCCCCGCGCCTCGTGCCCGATGTGGGGAGCCGCGCCGCGAGGGATCCAGGCCCCCTTGAGGACGCACAGCGACATGACGCTTTCCCTCCCCTTCGGCCCCGTCCGCACCCGGCCGTCCGATTCTGCCATGGGAAGGTGCCGCAACAGCAAACAATCCCGCCTCCCTCTGAGAGGGAGACGGGATCGTCCGGATTGTGGAGCTAAGGAGAATTGAACTCCTGACCTCCTGCATGCCATGCAGGCGCTCTACCAACTGAGCTATAGCCCCGCTGTTCTCAGGTCTTCCGGCGTTTCCCCCGGCGTTTCCCGCGAACAAGATGAACTTTAGCCTGCGACCTGCCCAGATGTGAAATCCGGTCCCGGCAGGCCGCCGGCGTCGGTCCTGCGGGCCCGCTCAGACGTCGTCGCCCAGCACCGGCTCGGGGAGCGTGCCGGCGTTGTGCTCCAGCAGACGCCAGCCGCGCGCGCCCTCGCCCAGCACGGACCAGCAGCAGTTGGTGAGGCCGCCGAGCGACTCCCAGGTCCCCGGCTCCAGGCCGAGCAGCCGTCCGATGGTGGTGCGGATGGTGCCGCCGTGGCTGACCACGACGAGCGTGCCGCCGTCCGGCAGCTTCTCGGCCGCGTCGAGCACGACCGGGGCGGCCCGGTCGGCGACCTCGGTCTCCAGCTCGCCGCCACCGCGCCGCACGGGCTCGCCGCGCTTCCACGCCGCGTACTGCTCGCCGTAGGCCGCGATGATCTCGTCGTGCGTCAAGCCCTGCCAGGCGCCCGCGTACGTCTCCCGCAGCCCGGCGTCGGAGGCGACCTCCAGACCCGTGACGGCCGCCAGCTCGGCGGCCGTCGCCGCGGCGCGGCGCAGGTCCGAGGCGACGATGGCGTCCGGCCGCAGCGCGGCCAGCAGCCGGGCGGCCCGGCGCGCCTGGGCGACACCGGTGTCCGTCAGCTCGATGTCCATGGAGCCCTGGAAGCGGCGCTCCAGATTCCAGGCGGTCTGCCCGTGCCGCCACAGGACGATGCGGCGGCCCCGGTCGGTCCGGGCGGGTGCCGTGGTGCCGGTGTCCGCGCCGTTCAGCTCAGCTCACCGTCCAGGTCGGCCGCGGCGGCCTGGCTCTCGGCGTGCTCGGCGGCCTTGCCCCGGGTGGCGACGGCGTCGGCCGGCAGCTCGATCTCGGGGCAGTCCTTCCACAGCCGCTCCAGGGCGTAGAAGACGCGCTCCTCGCTGTGCTGGACGTGGACGACGATGTCGACGTAGTCGAGCAGCACCCAGCGGGCGTCGCGGTCGCCCTCACGGCGGACCGGCTTGGCGCCGAGTTCCTTGTTGAGGTGCTCCTCGATCTCGTCGACGATCGACTTGACCTGGCGGTCGTTGGGGGCGGAGGCGAGCAGGAAGGCGTCGGTGATCGACAGCACGTCGCTGACGTCGTACGCGATGATGTCGTGCGCGAGCTTGTCGGCGGCCGCCTGGGCGGCGGCCTTGATCAGCTCGATGGAGCGGTCCGTGGCGGTCACAAGCCATGCTTTCGATAAAGAGGGTCAGTACCTCTCAAGGGTCTCACGACCCGCCAAGCGCTTTCCGGGCCGTTTCCGCCGGGCCCGGGGCCCGGCGGCGAAACGGCCCGGAACAGCGGCTCAGCCCTTGTAGTCCTTGCCCAGGGTGACGGTGATGTCCGCGTTGGGCGCGCCCACCGCCTTCTTCACCGCGCCGGCCGGCAGGCCCAGCGTCTTGGCGACCTCCTTGGCCTCGGCCGCCCGCTTGTCGTCCGCGTACGTCACCGTCGAGGCGGCGGCCACGGCCGCGGCCGTTCCGGCGTCGACGTGGGTGTAACCGCTGTTGACCAGCGTGACCTGGGCGGACTGGGTGGCGGCCTTGCCTCCGGTGGCGTTCTTCACGCTCACTCGGGGCGTCGCGTCCGGGTCGGTGTTGCGCACGGTGCCGCCGAGGACGTCCTTGACCACGCTCCCGGCCGCCTGCGCGCCGAGCGTCCCGTCCTTCTGCACGGGCAGCACGGCGGTGTCGTACGAGCCGTTCTTGGCCAGCGCCGCGAGCTGGGCCAGCGAGGCGCCGAGTTCCTTGACCGGCAGGGAGGGGTCGGGGATCTGGGCGAGCGATTCGACCGTCGTGGTGGCGGGGCCGGGGTCGCTGGGCATCTTTTTCAGCACGGCCCGCATGACCTGGCCGAACCGGGCCAGCTGCTTGTCCGGGGCTTCCCCGGGCGCCCGGTGGGTGGCGTAGCCGACGGCCATCTGGCCGCTCAGGTCCTGCCCCTTCCCCTGCCGGACGAGCGGGCGGTCGCCGGACTTCGCGCCGGGGACGGTGACGTCCGTGTCGACGACGATGCCGCCGACCAGGTCGACGAGGTTCTCCAGATACGGGGTGTCCAGCCGCCAGCTGCCCTTGATGTCGGCGCCGAGCAGGGCGTTCAGCGCGTCCCGGGTGGCGCCGGTGCCCTCGTCCTGGACGGACTTGCCGAGCGTCGTGGAGCCGCCGCCCTCCTTGGAGACGGCCAGCGCGTTCGGCAGCAGGACCGTGGTGCCCTTCTTGGTGGTCTCGTTGTCGACGAGCAGGGCGGTGGAGCTGAGCCCGCCCTTCGTCTGCCGCAGGTGCACCACGATCACGTCGCGCTTCTGTCCGCCGCCGCTCGCGGTCGTGCCCTTCTTCGCGTCGGAGCCGCCGAGCAGGAGGTAGCCGATCCCGCCGCCGAGGGCCAGGACGAGCACGACGACGAGGGCGACGACGCGGTTGCGCCCCTTGCGCTTGCGCTCGTCGCGGCGCTCGGTGCGGCTCTCGCTGAACTTCAGCCAGTCGATGACGTCCTCGGAGTCCTCGTCCGGCTCCTCGATGAAGGAGAACTGCTCGGTGCGGTAGTCCGGCGCCGGGGCTTCGGCGGCGTCCGGGGCCCGTCGCGGCTCCGGCATCGGCACCGGCTCGGGTGCCTGCTCCGGCGCCCGGTGCCCCGGCTCCTCGTGGGTGGGGGCAGCCGCCTGCCGGGGGATCCACTCCTGCTGGCGGGTCTGCGGCTGTGCGGCGGGGTACCCGTCATAACCCTGCGGCCCGGTTGCACCGTACGGGTCATGGCCGTAGCCCTGCTGCTGTCCCTGTGGTCCCGCCGCGCCGGTGCCGTAGCCGCCGTCCTGCCCGTACTGCTGCCCGCCGTCGTACCCGTACTGCTGCTGCGGCAGCGGCTGCCCGTGCTGGTCGTACACGCGCTCCGGGGCGTTCGGCTGGTACACCGGCTGTCCGTATGCGTCGTAGCCGTACAGCCGCGGCTGCTGTGCGTACGGGTCGTGCGCGTACGGGTCCTGTCGGTCGTTCACCAGTGCCCCTCAGTGCCCTGTAGATCCGGAGGTCGGTCCGGTGGCCCCGGAGTCGATCCGGTTCAGCCGCTGTGCCGGTAGAGCTTGCGCTTGTCGATGTAGCGCACCACACCGTCGGGCACCAGGTACCAGACCGGCTCGCCCTCCGCCACCCGGGCGCGGCAATCGGAGGAGGAGATCGCGAGCGCGGGCACCTCGACGAAGGACACCCGGTCCTCGGGCAGCCCCGGGTTGGCGAGTATGTGGCCGGGCCGGGTGACGCCGATGAAGTGGGCGAGGGAGAACAGCTCGTCCGTGTCCCGCCAGGTCAGGATCTGCGCCAGCGCGTCGGCGCCGGTGATGAAGAACAGGTCCGCGTCGTCGTTGAGGGCGCGCAGGTCGCGCAGCGTGTCGGTGGTGTACGTCGGACCACCGCGGTCGATGTCGATCCGGCTGACCGAGAACTGCGGGTTGGACGCGGTGGCGATGACCGTCATCAGATAGCGGTCCTCGGCCGGTGACACCGCCTTGTGGCTCTTCTGCCACGGCTGCCCGGTCGGTACGAAGACCACCTCGTCCAGGTGGAACTGCGAAGCCACCTCGCTGGCGGCGACCAGGTGGCCGTGGTGGACCGGGTCGAAGGTCCCGCCCATCACGCCGAGCCGCCGCTTCACGGGCCCTGTCTGCTCTCCCATGCGTGCAGACCCTACTGGGCGCGGCTCGGCGCCGAGCCCGCAGGGACCGGTGGGGTCAGCGGTCGCGGTTGAAGCGGGTGGTGATCCAGAGCAGGAGCAGCAGGATGACCAGGGCGGCGCCGCCGGTCATGTACGGGCTGAGGCTCTCGTGGGTGTCGACGTGCTCGCCCTCGGAGGCGAGGGTGGCGACGGCGGCGTGGGCGGTGATGAGGTTCATCGTCGGCAGGACCTATCCGGGATGGGATCCGGGGATCGGGGATCGGGTGGAGACTTCTGCCACATCGTATGCGGGGGCCGTTCGCAACCCCACGCCGACTCCGGCGCGTCAGTCCTTGTTGCCGTATCCGCGCAGCAGGAACCAGGCGAGGAGGGCGATGCCCACCACGGCGACGATGAGGACCGTGCGCAGCATCGTGCCCGGTCCGGTGTCGCTCCTGGACACGGCGAGCAGCTCGGTGAACCCGGGTTGTGCGGCGAAACCATTGATATAGGGCATGTCCCCACGGTAGCCATGCCGGTGCCACCGCCTAGGGTGGGGTCCGGCAAGCCGGGGGACGAGCCATGATCAGCCCATTGAGGGGGTCTCGATGAGTGACAACAGCTCCGACCACGACGCCGACGGCACGCCCGGGGACGGGAAGCGGCCGCCGGGCAACGGGCGCAGGCGGTTCCCGGACATCTCCTCGCGGGCGTACGAGCACCCGGCGGACCGTTCGGCCCTGGTGGCCCTGCGCAAGCTGAGCGGCTTCGACACCGTCTTCAAGGCGCTCAGCGGGCTGCTGCCGGAGCGGAGTCTGCGGCTGCTGTTCCTGTCCGACTCGGTGCGGGTGAGCGACCGGCAGTTCCCGCACCTGCACGCGATACTGCTGGACGCCTGCTACATCCTGGACCTGCCCAAGGTCCCGCCGATGTACGTCACCCAGGACCCGCAGCCGAACGCCATGTGCATCGGCCTGGACGAGCCGATCATCGTGGTGACCACCGGCCTCGTCGAGCTGCTGGACGAGGAGGAGATGCGGGCGGTCGTGGGCCACGAGGTGGGGCACGCGCTGTCCGGACACGCGGTCTACCGGACGATATTGCTCTTCCTGACCAACTTCGCCCTCAAGGTCGCCTGGATCCCGCTGGGCAACATCGCGGTGATGGCGCTCGTGACGGCGCTGCGCGAGTGGTTCCGCAAGTCGGAGCTGTCGGCGGACCGGGCGGGTCTGCTGGTGGGGCAGGACCTGCGGGCCTCCATGCGCGGTCTGATGAAGATCGCGGGTGGTAACCATCTGCACGAGATGAACGTGGACGCGTTCCTCGCGCAGGCCGAGGAGTACGAGGCGGGCGGCGATCTGCGCGATTCCGTGCTCAAGATCCTCAATGTGCTGCCGCGTACCCATCCCTTCACGACCGTGCGTGCCGCCGAGCTGAAGAAGTGGGCCGAGAGCCGCGACCACCAGCGCGTCATGGACGGCCACTATCCGCGCCGCGCGGAGGACAAGGACACCTCGGTGTCCGACTCCTTCCGGGAGTCGGCGAACCACTACGCCGAGTCGGTGCGCTCCAGCAAGGACCCGCTGATGGGTCTCGTGCGGGATCTCGCGGGCGGAGCGTCTGGCCTGGGCGGCCGGCTGCGGGACGCGTTTGGCGGTGGCCCTGGGCCCTCCCCCAAGGACGGCCCCGGGGGCCCCGGGAAGGGCCCGGAGGACCCCGACGAGCCGCGGCCCTAGCCGGGCCCGGCGTCCCCTTCGGCTGCGGCCGTCGTTGCCGCCTGCGGCGGCGAGCGCCCTGCGGGCGCGTCCTCAATCGCCGGACGGGCTCAAATTGAGCCCGTCCGGCGATTGAGGACACAGCACAGCAGCCCGTCCGGCGATTGAGGACACCACCGGGCAGCGGGGTGCCGCGCACCCCGGCTCAGGGCCAGGTCAGGTCGCCGGCAGGCTCGGTTGGGCGCTGGGGGCCATGACGCCGCAGAGCGCGGCCGATTCGCGGCCCGTGGCGTACGGGTCGGTGTCGGCCGGGCGGCCGGTGCCGGCCGACTGGCCGGCGAGCAGCGGGCGCAGATAGCTCGCGTCGTCGGCCGAGCAGGACTGGGGGCCGGCCTGGACGTGGCTCTGCAGGACCTCCACGTGATGGCTCTGGAGATCGTCCCGGTCGAAGCGGAAGCGCATCTGCCGTCGCACGGTGAACAGCGACACCTGGTCCTCGCCCCGCCCCGGCTCCCCCGCGTGCTGCCCGGTGCCGGACCGCACGGCGTGCACGGCGTAGACGAAGGTGTGGTCGGCGGCGACCTCCAGCGTGCCGGGCGTCGTCTCGGTGAGGGAGAACGTGCCCTGGGTCCGTACGGGGACGTCGGCGAGCGCGGTTTGCGTCGGGTCGAAGCGCACCAGCCAGCCCGTGGCGGCATGCCTGCCGTCGTCGACGGGCTGGGTGAAAGTGCGGTCGAACTGGTCGAGTTGGGACGGATCGAGCAGCAGCCGGATGCCACGGTGGGCGCCGCCGGTGAGCGCGGCGCGGTCGAGCGCCGACTTCAGCGTGTACTCCTTGGCGGTGGCGAGGGCGGTCATCACCAGGCTCTCGGAGAAGTGCTGGGTGCGCCGGGCGGACGGCAGATTGATCCCTTCCTCGCCGTCGCGGAACTGTGCCGCGGGGCTGTGGTCGAGCAGCTCCCGCGCCGAGGTCCCGCCCGGCACCCGGTCGCGTGGCGCGAGGGGCACGAGCGTGGTGCGCAGCGCCTCGGCCGCCGGCGGCCTGGGCTCCTCGTAGGGGTGCCGCAGGCCCATGTACACGGCGGTGCCGAAGGCCATGGCGATCAGCAGTATCAGGACGAGGACCTGCCGGGAGGCGCCGATGCGCGCCCAGACGTGCCGGCTGCGGACGGGGTGGGCGTGGTCGGCCATCCGCTCCCGGGCCGAGTACTCCTGGAGCCGGGCAGCGCGCACGAAGGACTCGTCGAAGACGACCGAGCGGTACTCGTCGTCCCCGCTGCCCGGAACGCCCTCGGGCGGCCCCTCGGGTGGGTCTCGCGGCCCGTCCATACTCCAAGAGTAGGTCTGCGGGGGCTTCGGTAAACGCCCTGGTACACGACAAGTTCCACGGATCGTGCGGATCGCCGGGCAGCGGCACCCCATGCCTTGGCCCATGCTTCGGCGACCGGTCACCACTCGACCGGCGGTCACGGTGGGTGACCGGTCGGTGGGATCAGCCGCGGCCCGGTGCGGCGGAGGCCACCGGGGGCTCGGAATCGGCGGACACGGAGGGCAACGGGCCGGGGCGCCCGGCCGCCGGAGCGTCCACGCCGGTGGTCGCCGGGGGCGGCGCCGGGTCGCCCCGGTCACCGGCGGAGGCGCCGCGGTAGACGGCGGCGAAGGCCAGGGCGACCACGCCGATGCCCATCAGCACGGCGAGCAGCCAGGCCACCGGGCGGTGCCAGCGGGCATGGCCGCGGTAGGGGCGCCGGGCCGTGCCGTAGCGCCCGTACGGGCCGTAGGCGTCGTCGGGGTCGAGGTCGTGGACGAGCCCGTGCCACTCCCCCGGCCGGGCCGAGGGCTGGCCGGTCACGGGGCGGCCGTCGGGGCCGTACCCGTCGTGACCGTCGTAGCCCTCGTACCCGTCGAAACCCTCGAAGACGTCGTCACGCGGGTCGTCGTCGGCGGGGCCGCCGCCCGCCCGGGCCCGGGCGGCGTCGGCCTCGGCACGCGCCCGTTCGGCGGCGAGCATCCGCTCGGCCGCGGAGGGTTCGTGGATCACGGCGGACCGCACGAACTCCTCGTCGAAGACCACGGAGGCGAACTCTTCGTCCGCGCCTCCGTGGCGGTGGCTGTCGGGCTCCTCGCCGTCCGGGAACGGCCTGCCCCCCACATCGTCCGGCACCCGTCCAGATTAGCCCCGAACCGCTCAATCCGCGCAGCCGCTACGGGAATTCAGGAGGCGACGGGTCCGGCACCACCGCGCACATGGCCGTCACCCGTGACGATGTACTTGGTCGACGTCAGCTCCGGCAGGCCCATCGGGCCCCGGGCGTGCAGCTTCTGCGTGGAGATGCCGATCTCCGCGCCGAAACCGAACTGGCTGCCGTCCGTGAAGCGGGTCGAGGCGTTGACCGCGACCGTGGTGGAGTCCACCAGCTGGGTGAACCGGCGGGCGGCGGCCTGCGAGGTGGTGACGATCGCCTCGGTGTGGCCGGAGGACCACAGCCGGATGTGGCGGACGGCCATGTCGAGGGAGTCCACGACGGCGGCGGCGATGTCGTACGAGAGGTACTCGGTCTCCCAGTCCTCCACGGTCGCGGGCACGACCGTCGCGGGCCCGCCCTCCGCCAGCGCCTGGAAGCGCTCGTCGGCGTGCACGGTCACGCCCGCCTCCGCCAGGGCCGCCAGGGCCCGCGGCACGAACCGCTCCGCGATGTCCTGGTGGACGAGCAGGGTCTCGGCGGCGTTGCAGACGCTGGGGCGCTGGGCCTTGGAGTTGACGAGGATGTCCACGGCCATGTCGAGATCGGCCTCGGCGTCGACGTAGACGTGGCAGTTGCCCGTGCCGGTCTCGATCACCGGAACCGTGGACTCCTGGACGACCGTGCGGATCAGGGAGGCGCCGCCGCGGGGGATCAGCACGTCGACCATGCCCCGCGCGCGCATCAGCTCCCGGACGGACTCCCGGCTCTCGCCCGGCACCAGCTGCACGGCGTCGGCGGGCAGCCCGGCACCGCCGACGGCGTCGCGCAGGACCCGCACCAGGGCGGTGTTGGAGGCGTACGCGGAGGACGAGCCGCGCAGCAGGACGGCGTTGCCGGACTTCAGGCAGAGCGCCGCGGCGTCCACGGTCACGTTCGGCCGGGCCTCGTAGATGATCCCGACGACACCGAGCGGCACCCGCACCTGGCGCAGGTCGATGCCGTTGGGGAGGGTGGAGCCGCGGACGACCTCGCCGACCGGGTCGGGCAGGGCCACCACGTCCCGGACGTCCTTGGCGATGGCCCGCACCCGCTCGGGGGTGAGGGTCAGCCGGTCGATGACGGTCTCGCTGGTGCCGGCGGCGCGGGCCTTCTCGACGTCCTCGGCGTTGGCCTCGACGATCTCCCGGGTCCGGACCTCCAGCGCGTCGGCGATGGCCAGCAGCGCCTCGTCCTTCACCGAGCGCGGCAGTGGCGCCAGGTCGGCGGCGGCGGCGCGGGCGCGGTAGGCGGCCCGCAGCACCGGGGACTGCGGCATCGGGTCGGCGAGGGGGGAGGGGAAGACACTGCTGCTCATGGCGGGCAGCCTAGTCGCGCGGGGCGCGGTCACCACCCCGTATTCCACAGTGCGGACGCCGTGGCCGGCGGCTGGTCGGCTCTCGGCCTCGGCCGTGTCGGTGCGCACCACCGCTGCGCGGCGGTGTGTCCTCAATCGCCGGACGGGCTCGATTTCGAGCCCGTCCGGCGATTGAGGACAAGGCACAGCGAGCCCGTCCGGCGATTGAAACGCGCCCGCAGGGCGCCCGCCGCCGCAGGCGGCTCAGGCGGGCCGCAGCCTGGAACGCGGCCTAGAACGGGTGGACACCCACCGGCGTCGCCGGCAGCGGGCCATACCCCTCCGCGATGCGCTGGTGATAGGTCTCGCGGTCGATGACCTCCAGGCCGACGATCTCCCACGGAGGCAGCCGCGCCGTCGAGCGGTGTTCGCCCCACAGCCGCAGTGCCACCGCCGCCGCGTCGTGCAGATCACGCGCCTCTTCCCAGTAGCGGATCTCGGCGTGGTCGTTGGCGTAGCGGCTGGTCAGCAGGAAGGGGTGGTCGTGGGCGAGCTGTTCCAGTGCCCGCCGCACCTCTCCCAGCGGTGCCTCGGCCCCCGAGACGCTGAGGGTGACGTGCCACAGCCGGGAACCCTCGTCGCGGTCCCGCACGGTCCCGCCCGCCCCGTCCGGCCCCGTGGGCCCCGTCGTCCCGTCCGCCGCGTCACCCGTCCCGACGCTGGTCAGCGTGCGCTCCGCCGTCCCCCGGGGCAGCGCCCCGGGACGCCCTCGTCTCACCACCGACGGCCTCCTGTTGATCGCTGCTCCGCGCACGTGCGGCGGAGCGGTGTGGTGCCGGTTCCCGCTCCGGGTCCCGCCGTGCTGGTCCGGCCGCGGTCACGTGACGCGCACCGTGCCCGGTGGTGCGGACCACGTGCCGCCCGCGGGCACCGCCCGTCCGCGACGGCCCCTTGCTCAAAGTTGACCAGCCGACGGGCGGCCGTGTGGCGGTTTTACGGAAGGTCTCCATGGAAAGGCTGGACTTACCTCACCCTCTCGCCCGGGGATGACGGTCGTCAGGGGCGCAGCACGACCAGGTCATCGCGGTGGACGACCTCACGCTCGTACGCGGGTCCGAGGTCCCGGGCCAGGTCACGGGTGGAACGGCCGAGCAGCCGGGGGATCTCCCGGGCGTCGAAGTTGACCAGCCCCCGGGCGACGGCCCGCCCCGAGGAGTCCCGCAGCTCGACCGGATCACCCGCGGTGAATTCACCCTCGACGGACGCGATGCCCGCCGGGAGCAGCGACGCCCGCCCGTCGACGACGGCCCGCACGGCGCCGTCGTCCAGCGTCAGCGACCCGCGCGGGGTCGAGGCGTGGGCGAGCCACAGCAGCCGGTCGGCGGAGCGGCGGCCGGTGCGGTGGAAGAGCGTGCCGACCGGGCGGCCGCCGAGGGCGTCGGCGGCCCGGCTGGCGGAGGTGAGGACGACCGGGATGCCGGCGGCGGCCGCGATCCGGGCGGCCTCGACCTTGGTGACCATGCCGCCGGTGCCCACGCCCGCCTTGCCCGCGCTGCCGACGGAGACGCCGTCGAGGTCCTTCTCGCCGGTGACCTCGGCGATCCGCGTGGTGCCCGGGATGCTGGGGTCGCCGTCGTAGAGGGCGTCGACGTCGGAGAGCAGGACCAGCAGGTCGGCCCGGACGAGATGGGCCACGAGGGCGGCGAGGCGGTCGTTGTCGCCGAAGCGGATCTCGTCCGTGGCGACGGTGTCGTTCTCGTTGACGACCGGGACCGCGCCCATGGCGAGCAGCTGGTCGAGCGTCCGGTAGGCGTTGCGGTAGTGCGCGCGGCGGCTGGTGTCGTCGGTGGTCAGCAGCACCTGGCCGACGCGGCGGCCGTAGCGGGCGAAGGAGGCGGTGTAGCGGGCGACCAGCAGGCCCTGCCCGACGCTGGCGGCCGCCTGCTGGCGGGCGAGGTCGCGGGGGCGCCGCTCCAGGCCGAGGGGGGCGAGCCCGGCGGCGATGGCGCCGGAGGAGACCAGCACGATCTCCTTCTCCCCGCCCGCCTTGGCGAGGGTGTCGACCAGTGCGTCGACCCGGTCGGCGTCCAGCCCCCCGCCCGCGGTGGTGAGTGAGGAGGATCCCACCTTGACCACGATCCTGCGGGCGTCCAGGACCTCCCGCCGGAGCCCGCCCGCGGCCTCCGGGCCGACCGCCCGGCCGGTCTCTTGCCCTGTCCCTGCCCCTGTCACGTACGTACACCCCTGTGATCGCCGCTGCTGTGCCTGCTTCCGGCCCGCAAATCTACCGCCTGAGGATTGTGGTCGTTCGGCCCTGTTTTGCGATGATTGCCGTCGAGGAAGATTGCTCCTGGCCCAGCCGCCGTCATACGGTCGGTAGCCGACCGTTGTCCATCGCGGTCTCCCTCACCCCCTAGCCCTCCTGCCAGGAGCCCGCCCAGTGCCTTCTGCCGGATCCGCCTCCCGCCGAGTCGTACAGCTCGCGGCGCTGCTCGCGATGCTGGCGTTCTTCGCCGCCCAGCTCGTGGGCGCGCTGCTGCCCAACGTGCCGCTCTTCGTCACCGCCTCGGCGGCGGGCCTCGCGCTCGACCTCTATCTGCAGCACCGGGACCCCGGTCTGCTCTCCCTGCTCGGCAAGGTCCGCTTCGACGTCACCGTGCGTCAGCTGCTGCGCGACATGCTGATCATGGTCGGGCTGCTGCGCGTGCACGGCGACGGCCCGCTGCACGAGTACACCCCGCTGTTCGTCGGACTGCTGCTCTTCTACGGCGCTCACTTCGGCTGCCAGGCCGTCGCGATCCTCGTGCGCCGCAGCCGCACCCTGCCGTTCCTGACCCGGAACGTCGACACCTCCGGCCTGCGCCTGTCGGCCGCGCCGCCGCGTCTGCTGGCCCGCCAGCAGGGCCGCCGGCTGCTGCGCTTCGCCGCCCCCGCCACGGCGGGCACGCTGCTCACCGCGGCCACCGAGAAGGCCCTGTGGGGCGAGATCGGCGTCGGCGTCGCCTTCGCGCTGTCCCTCGGCGGCGCCCTGTACCTGGCCACGTGGCTGCGCCCGAAGAAGCGCATCGCGAACGAGCAGCAGGCCCTGGAGTGGCTGGACACCTGGCTGGCCGGCTACAAGCCGACCGTCGGCATGTACTTCTCCGGCGGCACCAGCTCGGCCTACCAGGCCAACATGTGGCTCTCCACCCTCGCCGAGCTGGACGGCAACCCCGTCATCGTGCTCCGCGAGCGCTTCATGGTGCAGAAGATCGACGCCACCGACGTGCCGATCATCTGTATCCCCAAGGTCGTGCATCTGATGGCCCTGGAGAAGTCCTCGCTCAAGCTGCTGCTGCACCCGGCGAACTCCGGCAAGACCTCGCAGGTCCTGCGCATGCCGTCGATCAAGCACGCCTTCACCAACCACGGCGAGAGCGACAAGCTCTCCAGCTGCAACCCGTACTCCAAGGCGTACGACGAGATCTGGGTCGCCGGCCCCGCCGCCCGCGAGCGCTACCAGCTCGCCGACATCGGCGTGGACGACCGTGACGTCGTCGAGGTCGGCCGTCCGCAGCTCGCGCCGATCCAGCCGTACACCGCGCCGCGCGGCAAGGCCGCCGCCGAGGGCTTCACCACCGTGCTGTACGCCCCGACCTGGGAAGGCTGGGACGGCCAGCCCGGCAACACCTCGGTGATGCTGGCCGGCGAGAACATCGTCCGCGAGCTGCTCGCCGACCCCAAGGTCCGACTGCTGTACAAGCCGCACCCGATGACGGGCTCGGTCGATCTGCGCGCGGGCCGCGCCAACGAGCGCATCCAGGCCATGATCCGCGAGGCCAACGCCCGTCGCGAAGGCCCGCGCCCCGGCCCCGAGGCCGCCGCCGAGCTGGCACGCCGCACGGCCGAGCTGGAGCGGCTCACCACGAGCACCTTCCGTCCCAGCGCGGACGAGGTGGAGCGCATGCTCCTCCAGGGCACCCCGGAGAGGGGCCGCGCGGCGACCGTGGCGGACGCCACCGCCGCCTGGGAGGCCGCGTACTGGGACTCGCTGCCGGTCTGGGAACACCAGATCATCACGGCCGCCCGGCCCGCCCTCTACACCTGCTTCAACCAGGCCGACCTGCTGATCAGCGATGTCTCCAGCGTGGTCTCGGACTACCTGATCAGCGAGAAGCCGTACGCGGTGGCCAACACCAGCGGCATGACCGAGGAGGAGTTCCGCGCGGGCTTCCCGACGGTCGGCGCGGCCACGATCCTCGGCCCCGGTGCGGAAGGCGTCCCGGCGCTCCTCGCGGCCGTCCGCGCCCCCGGCCGGGACGCCCTCGCGGCGGCCCGTGCGGAGCTGAAGGTCGAGCTGCTCGGCCCGTCCGACCCGCCGTCGCTGGTCCGCTTCAACCAGGCCGCCCTGGCGCTCTGCGCGAAGGCCGACGAGCGCCGCGTCCGGATGGAGGCCCGGATGGCCGCCGAGATCCCGGCACAGCGCGACACGCTCGCCGCCGGGCCGACGGTCGGCGCCGTCTGAGCCGTCCGCTGAGCGCATGGGGAAGGCCCCGGGAGGAATTTCCTCCCGGGGCCTTCTTCATGCGCTATACGGGGCCGTACGGGCCTGTACGAAGGCCCTCAGGCGCCGGGGCAGGCTTATGACAAGCCTGCCCGGCGCCTGGGGGCACCTACGACTCGCGCGGCTGCCCGGACTCCGCCCCGGACGCGGGGCGGCCTCGCAGCCACCCCGCAGCGTCCGCTAGAACGGCTTGAACTTCTCGAACTCCGTGTCCGCCTCGTCCCGCTCCGCGTCGCGGTCGCGGCGGCGCACGGCGGCCGGGCGCGGGGCGTCCAGGCGGTGGTCCTCGCCACGGCGGCCCAGCATCTCCGCACCGGCGGCCATCGACGGCTCCCAGTCGAAGACGACCGCGTTCTCCTCGCTGCCGATCGCGACGCCGTCGCCGGACCGGGCACCGGCCTTGAGCAGGGCGTCCTCGACACCGAGGCGGTTGAGCCGGTCGGCCAGGTAACCGACGGCCTCGTCGTTGTTGAAGTCGGTCTGCTTGACCCAGCGCTCCGGCTTCTCGCCGCGCACGCGGTACAGGCCGTCGTCCCCGAGGGTGACGGTGAAACCGGCGTCGTCCACGGCCTTCGGGCGGATGACGATGCGGGTCGCCTCCTCCTTCGGCTTCGCGGCACGTGCCGCGCCGATGATGCCGGCCAGCGCGAAGGAGAGTTCCTTCAGGCCCGTGCGGGCGACGGCGGACACCTCGAAGACCTGGTAGCCGCGCGCCTCCAGATCCGGGCGGATCATGTCGGCGAGGTCCTGGCCGTCCGGGATGTCGATCTTGTTGAGGACGACGATGCGCGGCCGGTCGTCGAGACCGCCGTACTGCTTGAGCTCGTCCTCGATGACGTCGAGGTCGGTGACCGGGTCGCGGTCGGACTCCAGCGTCGCCGTGTCCAGGACATGCACGAGCACCGAGCAGCGCTCGACGTGCCGCAGGAACTCCAGGCCGAGGCCCTTGCCCTGGCTGGCGCCCGGGATGAGACCGGGGACGTCCGCGATGGTGTAGACGGTCGAGCCGGCCGTCACCACACCCAGGTTCGGGACCAGCGTCGTGAACGGGTAGTCCGCGATCTTCGGCTTGGCGGCGGAGAGCACCGAGATCAGCGAGGACTTGCCCGCGCTCGGGTAGCCGACCAGCGCCACGTCGGCGACGGTCTTCAGCTCCATGACGATGTCACGGGACTCACCGGGCTCGCCGAGCAGCGCGAAGCCGGGAGCCTTGCGGCGGGCCGAGGCCAGCGCGGCGTTGCCGAGGCCGCCGCGGCCGCCCTGGCCGGCGATGAAGGTGGTGCCCTCGCCGACGAGGTCGGCGAGCACGTTCCCCTGCTTGTCCAGGACGACGGTGCCGTCCGGCACCGTCAGGATCAGGTCCTGGCCGTCCTTGCCGGAGCGGTTGTCACCGGCACCGGGCGCGCCGTTGCCGGCCTTGCGGTGCGGGCTGTGGTGATAGTCGAGGAGCGTGGTGACCGACTGGTCGACGACCAGGATCACATCGCCGCCACGGCCGCCATTGCCGCCGTCCGGGCCGCCGAGCGGCTTGAACTTCTCACGGTGAACGGAGGCGCAGCCATGGCCTCCGTTACCCGCGGCGACATGCAGCTCGACGCGGTCCACGAAGGTGGTCATTGCGGTGCCTCCAGATGAATACGGGGATGTCTCTGTTACTAAACACGCCGAGGGCGGGCCGGCTTCCCCGTCACCGGAAAAAGCAGGCCCGCCCTCGGAAAGGTGTTATGTCGTACCGAAAGGCTGATTACTCAGCGATCGGGACGATGTTCACGACCTTGCGACCACGGTGGGTGCCGAACTGCACCGCACCGGCGGCCAGCGCGAACAGGGTGTCGTCGCCACCGCGACCGACGCCCGTGCCCGGGTGGAAGTGGGTACCGCGCTGGCGGACCAGGATCTCACCGGCGTTGACGGCCTGGCCGCCGAAGCGCTTGACGCCGAGCCGCTGAGCGTTGGAGTCGCGACCGTTCCGAGTGGACGATGCGCCCTTCTTGTGTGCCATGTCTCAGTCCCTTACTTCGCAGCCGTGGGGATGCCGGTGACCTTGATCGCCGTGTACTGCTGGCGGTGACCAATGCGCTTGCGGTAGCCGGTCTTGTTCTTGTACTTCAGGATGTCGATCTTGGCACCCTTGTGGTGGTCCACGATCTCGGCCTGGACCTTGATCCCGGCCAGCACCCACGGGTCGCTGGTGACGGACTCGCCGTCGACCACGAGCAGCGTGGAGAGCTCGACAGAGTCGCCCACCTTGCCGTCGGAAATCTTGTCAACCTCGACGATGTCGCCGACAGCAACCTTGTGCTGGCGACCACCGCTACGCACAACTGCGTACACGCGGATCTCACTCTCTCGCTGGTAATCGGGACCTCTGATGCCAGCCGCTCACGCGGGCGTGAAGCCCACGCATATCCGAAAGGACGAGCGGCCTCTCCCGGAATGCACCGGAAGGGATGTGCTCAGGGGTTGGCGTACAGACGCCGAAGGACAAGGTTACGGGGCCCTGTCCGGGGGGTCAAACCGGGCCCCTCGCCGTGGCGGGCCCTTCCGGGACGAGCCCGGGAAGAGCCCGGGAAAAGGCTGTCCGGTGAGGTGACCGGCGGGGGCGGGCCATGGCCGGGGGGCCGGGGCCGGCCCGCTGTGGGCCGGCCCCGTTCCCTCGGTATCAGCGGCTCGCGCGCTCAGTCCTCGGCGGAGGAGGCGGCAGCCGCCGTCTTCTTCGCCGTCCGCTTCGCGGGGGCCTTCTTGGCCGCCGTCTTCGTGGCGGTCTTCTTGGCCGCCGTCGTGGCGGTCTTCTTCGCGGCCGTCTTCTTGGCCGTCGTGGCCTTCTTCGCGGTGGCGGCCTTCTTCGCCGGTGCCTTCTTGGCGGCCGTCTTACGGGCCGTCTTCTTGGCGGGAGCCGCGGTCTCGGCTTCCTCGGCGGCCGGGGCCGCCGTCTCGGCCTGCTCGACCTGCTCGGCCTCGGCCACCGGCTCCTCGCCGACGGGCGCGGGCTCCGGCTCGGCCGTCACCTTCGCGGGCGTCTCCACGACCATCACGGCCGCTTCCTCGGCCGCCTTGGGCGAACCGGCCGGGGACGTCGCCTTGCGGACCGCACGGCGACGCGCACGGACGGGCGCCGCCGGGGCGGGCGCCTGCTCGACGTCCGCCGCGACCTCGGCCCGCGGCTCCGGGGCCGCCTCGACGACGGGCTCCGCGACCGGCTCGGGGGCCTCGGCCGGGGCGGCCGGCGCCACGACGATCTCGGGCTCCGGCTGCTCGGCGGCCTTCGGCGAACCCGCCGGGGCGGACGCCTTACGGGTCGCCCGACGGCGCGTACGACCACCGCGCGACGCCGCGGCCTTCGCCTCGGTCGGGCTGCCGAACCACTCCTCGTCGCCGCCGACCGCCTGCTGGAGCTCCGCCTCGGTCACCGCGACGGGCTCCAGCTCGGGCAGCTCCGCCTCGTGCTCGGCCTCCGCCTCGACGGACGAAACGGCCTCGGCCGGCTCCTCCACCGCGTACTCGTGGACGTGGTCGTGCTCGGGCTGACCGGCACCGGCCTTGCCCTTCTTCTTGCCGCGCTTGCCACCGCCGCCGCCACCGACGGACGTCGGCTGGTCCATGTGGACGATCACACCGCGGCCGTTGCAGTGCACGCACGGCTCGGAGAAGGACTCCAGCAGGCCCTGGCCGACCCGCTTGCGGGTCATCTGGACCAGACCGAGCGAGGTCACCTCGGCGACCTGGTGCTTGGTGCGGTCCCGGCCCAGGCACTCCAGCAGACGCCGCAGCACCAGGTCCCGGTTGGCCTCCAGCACCATGTCGATGAAGTCGATCACCACGATGCCGCCGAGGTCGCGCAGCCGCAGCTGGCGCACGATCTCCTCGGCCGCCTCGAGGTTGTTCTTGGTGACCGTCTCCTCCAGGTTGCCGCCCTGGCCGGTGAACTTCCCGGTGTTGACGTCGACGACGACCATCGCCTCGGTCCGGTCGATCACCAGCGAGCCACCGCTCGGCAGCCAGACCTTGCGGTCCAGCGCCTTCATCAGCTGCTCGTCGATCCGGTACGTGGCGAAGACGTCGACGTCCGACGTCCACTTCTGCAGCCGGTCCGTCAGGTCCGGGGCGACGTGCGCGACATAGCCGTGGATGGTCTCCCAGGCGCTGTCACCACTGACGATGACCTTGGAGAAGTCCTCGTTGAAGATGTCGCGCACGACCCGGACGGTCATGTCCGGCTCGCCGTACAGCAGGGTCGGGGCGTTGCCGCTCTTCGCCTTCTTCTGGATCTCTTCCCACTGCGCCTGCAGCCGCTGCACGTCACGCGCCAGCTCGTCCTCGCTCGCACCCTCCGCGGCGGTACGGACGATGACGCCCGCGTCCTCGGGGACGATCTTCTTGAGGATCTGCTTCAGCCGCGCGCGCTCGGTGTCGGGCAGCTTCCGGCTGATACCGGTCATCGAGCCCTCGGGCACGTAGACCAGGTAGCGGCCGGGCAGCGAGACCTGGCTGGTCAGGCGGGCGCCCTTGTGACCGATCGGGTCCTTGGTGACCTGCACCAGCACGGACTGGCCGGACTTCAGCGCGGACTCGATGCGGCGCGGGCCGTTGCCCATGCCGAGCGCCTCGAAGTTGACCTCACCGGCGTACAGGACGGCGTTGCGGCCCTTGCCGATGTCGACGAACGCGGCCTCCATGGACGGCAGCACGTTCTGGACCTTGCCCAGGTAGACGTTGCCGACGTAGCTGGTGGCCTGCTCCTTGTTGACGTAGTGCTCGACGAGGACGTTGTCCTCCAGCACGCCGATCTGGGTGCGCTCACCGCTCTGGCGCACGACCATGACGCGCTCGACGGCCTCACGGCGGGCCAGGAACTCGGCTTCGGTGATGATCGGCACGCGTCGGCGGCCCTGCTCGCGCCCCTCACGGCGGCGCTGCTTCTTGGCCTCCATCCGGGTCGAGCCCTTGATGGACTGCACCTCGTCGAAGCCGGTGCCCGGCTCGCGCTCCTCCCGCTTGCGGGACTCGCGCGGCTCGCGGACCTTCACGACCGTGCGCTCCGGGTCGTCACCGGTGGCCTCGGCCTCCGCGGCGTCGCCACTGCGGCGACGGCGGCGACGGCGACGGCGGCTGCTGGAAGAGCCGTACGCGTCCTCGTCCTCGGTGTCGTCCTCGGCGGACTCGGGCTCCTGCTCGGCCTCCGGCTCCTCGTCGGCCTCGGCGCGGCGCTCGGTCTCCTCCTGGCCGGCCTCGTCCTCGGCGGACTCACCGCGACGACGACGGCGGCCACCACGGCGACGACGGCGCGAGGGGCGGTCGCCCGACTCCTCGTCGTCCTCGGCCGTTTCCTCGGCCTCCTGGGACTCCTGGACGTCCTGGACCTCGGCCACCGGCTCGGCGGCGGGCACGCGCTCCTCGGCCACGGCCGGCTCGGCTTCGGCGGGCTCACCGCGACGGCGGCGGCGACGGCGGCCTCGGTCGCGGTCGGCGGCGGGACGCTCGGTCTCGACGCGCTCCTCCTCGGGCCGCTCCTCCTCCACCACGGGGGTGGCGGCGGCGGCCGCGGCGGCGGTCTCCGGGGTCTGGAACATGGGCTCGGCGAACACCGGTGCCTGGAACACGGCGGTCGGCGGACGCACGGCACGGCGACGGCCCCGCGCGGGGGCCTCCGGCTCGGCCTCGGCGGCACGGCGACGGCCGCGGCCACCGGTGGCGGCGGGCTCGGCCTGCTCGGCGGCGGGCTCGGCGGCCTCGGCGGCGCGACGGCTCTCGGCCTTCGCGGCCTCCAGGGCCTGGGTGGCGGCCTCGGCGTCACCGGGGGCGACCCGACGGCGGCCACGGGTACGGGCCGGCTTGGCGGGCGCCTCCTCGACGACCGCCTCCACGGCGGTGTCCTCGGCGTCCTCGGTCTCCTCGGCCTCGTCGACAGCGGCCTCGGTCACGACCGGGGCCGCCTCGACGGGCTGCGCCTCCGGCGCGGCGGCGGAGCCGGCCTTACGGGTGGCGCGACGGCGGGCACGGGCGGGCTTCGCGGCCGGGGTCTCCTCGGCGGCAGCCTCGGCGACGGGTTCGGCGGCGGCCACGGCCACCGGCAGGGGCACCTCGGCAGCGGCGGCGGCAGCGGTGACCGGAGCGGCCTCGGCGGTCTGCGGGGCACCCGCCGGGGCGGTGGCCTTGCGGACCGCACGGCGGCGCGTACGGGCCGGCTTGCTGTCCGGGACCTCGGCGGCGGTCTCCGCGGCGGCCGGGGCCTCGGCAGCGGGGGCCGGGGCGGCCTCGGGTGCGGCGGTCTCCGCGGCCTCGGCGGCACGCGGCGCACCGGCCGGAGCCGTCGCCTTGCGGGTCGCGCGGCGGCGGGGACGGGCCGGAGGTGCCGCCTCGGGGGCGGCGGGGGTCTCGGCGACGGGCGCGGCGGCCTCGGCCGGGGCCGTCTCGGTGACCGTCACGGCCTGCTGCGCGGCGGCGGTCTCCGCGACCGGCGGACCGGCCGGGCGGGACGCCGCACGGCGACGGCGTCGCGGCGGCAGCGTGTCGCTGGGACTCGCGTCGGAGTTGTTCCCGGGTGCGCTGGGCGCGTTCTCGGGCTCGGTGGGCTCAATAGCTTCGAGCATGCGGGCGGTTCTCCCGTCACGCTCCCGGGCGCCGCGTCGTGATCCGACCCGGCGGACCGCGTGTTGTGCGCGGTACCGCCGTCCGGGGCGCGGTCGCCGCACGGGAGCTGTCGTCTCGCTCGCCGGGGCCGAGTTGTCGGCACCGGCGAAAGTCTCCTGGTCAGTGCGCCTGCCGGACCCGGGTGGCTCCCTGGTGGATCGGCGGCGCTACGACGGCCGTCCTACGCGGAACCTTCCGGCACCTTCGCGGCGCTCGGCCCGGCGGCCGTGGATGGGGCGGCCGGGGCGGCGTCGCGGTCGGGCGCGAGCGGATCGGTCACCGTGCCGGACTCCTCATCGAGCAGCCCCTGCGCCAGCCTGGTCACCGCGGCGGGGACCGGCGGCGCCAGGTCGGCCGTAGCGCGGAGACCGGACAGGACGTCGTCGGGTCGCACGGCAGGTGTCAAATGCCGAACAACCAGCCGCAGTATCGCACAGGCACGGTCGCCGGGCCTATCGGCCGGGGCCGCCAGCGCTTCGAGTCGGGCGACGGCGCCACGGGCGTCGAAGGTCCGCAACCCGTTTTTCGTCCGGCGCTGGACCTCGACGGTCTCCTCGGCGAGGAAGGCCGCCACGGCCCGCTCGGCGTCCGCCGGCTCGACGCCGTCGAGCCGCAGCTCCCAGAGGGAGGCCTGCAGCCGGTCGGCGAACGAGGAGGTGTGGGCCTCCACCGCGTCCGTGATGTCGAGCCCGTCGGGCAGCGACTCGTCGAGCAGCTCCCTGAGCTGCTTCGGGTCGCGGAACTCGGCGAGCTGGATCTCCAGGAACTCGGCCTCACTGCCCGTGCCGGTGGGTGCGGCATTGGCGTACGACACCTTGGGATGCGGGGAGAAGCCCGCCGAGTACGCCATGGGGACGTCGGCGCGGCGCAGGGCCCGCTCGAAGGCGCGCTGGAAATCGCGGTGGCTGGTGAACCGAAGGCGGCCGCGCTTGGTGTAACGCAGACGAATGCGCTGCACCACAGGTGCGGGCGGCGGACCTTCGGGCTGTCGCTTGCCCAGTGTCGTTCAGTCCTTCGTGAGAGCGGTCGTACTGCTACCTAGAGTACGTGCCTCACCCGGGAGCGCGCCCCGGTGGGTCGGAACGCGTGAAGGCCCCACCGGGGCGGTGGGGCCTTCACGGGATGTCGCGGCGGGCTACTTGACGACCGTCAGCGGCAACAGTTTCTTGCCCGTCGGGCCGATCTGGATCGAGGTGTCCATCTGCGGGCAGACCCCGCAGTCGAAGCACGGCGTCCAGCGGCAGTCCTCGACCTCGGTCTCGTCGAGGGCGTCCTGCCAGTCCTCCCAGAGCCAGTCCTTGTCGAGACCGGAGTCCAGGTGGTCCCAGGGCAGGACCTCCTCGTACGTGCGCTCACGCGTGGTGTACCAGGCGACGTCGACGCCCTGCGGGGGCAGCGTCTTCTCGGCGGACTTCATCCAGCGGTCGTAGGAGAAGTGCTCGCGCCAGCCGTCGAAACGGCCGCCGGACTCGTAGACCTCGCGGATCACGGCGCCGACGCGGCGGTCACCGCGCGAGAGCAGGCCCTCGATGATGCCGGGCTTGCCGTCGTGGTAGCGGAAGCCGATGGAGCGGCCGTACTTCTTGTCGCCGCGGATCTTGTCGCGCAGCTTCGCCAGCCGTGCGTCGGTCTCCTCGGCGGAGAGCTGCGGCGCCCACTGGAAGGGGGTGTGCGGCTTGGGCACGAACCCGCCGATGGAGACGGTGCAGCGGATGTCGTTCTGCCCGGAGACCTTGCGGCCCTCGGCGATGACGTTGACCGCCATGTCACCGATCTGGAGGACGTCCTCGTCGGTCTCGGTGGGCAGGCCGCACATGAAGTACAGCTTCACCTGGCGCCAGCCGTTGCCGTACGCGGTGGAGACCGTACGGATCAGGTCCTCTTCCGAGACCATCTTGTTGATGACCTTGCGCATGCGCTCGGAGCCGCCCTCGGGGGCGAAGGTGAGGCCCGAGCGGCGGCCGTTGCGCGTCAGCTCGTTGGCGAGGTCGACGTTGAAGGCGTCCACGCGGGTCGAGGGCAGGGAGAGGCCGATCTTGTCCTCTTCGTACCGGTCGGCGAGGCCCTTGGCGATGTCACCAATCTCGGTGTGGTCCGCGGAGGACAGCGACAGCAGGCCGACCTCCTCGAAGCCGGTCGCCTTGAGACCCTTCTCGACCATCTCGCCGATGCCGGTGATGCTTCGCTCCCGCACGGGGCGCGTGATCATGCCGGCCTGGCAGAAACGGCAGCCGCGGGTGCAGCCGCGGAAGATCTCCACCGACATCCGCTCGTGGACGGTCTCCGCGAGCGGGACCAGCGGCTGCTTGGGGTAGGGCCACTCGTCGAGGTCCATGACGGTGTGCTTGGAGACCCGCCACGGCACGCCGGAGCGGTTGGGCACCATACGGGCGATACGGCCGTCCGGCAGATACTCCACGTCGTAGAAGCCCGGGACGTAGACGCCGCCGGTCTTGGCGAGGCGCAGCAGCAGCTCCTCGCGGCCGCCGGGGCGGTCCTCGGCCTTCCAGGCCCGGATGATCTCGGTGATCTCCAGGACGGCCTGCTCGCCGTCGCCGATGACCGCGCAGTCGATGAACTCCGCGATCGGCTCGGGGTTGAAGGCCGCGTGGCCGCCCGCGAGGACGATCGGGTCGTCGACGGTGCGGTCCTTGGCCTCCAGCGGGATGCCCGCGAGGTCGAGGGCGGTGAGCATGTTGGTGTAGCCCAGCTCGGTGGAGAAGCTCAGCCCGAAGACGTCGAAGGCCTTGACGGGGCGGTGTGCGTCCACGGTGAACTGGGGCACCTTGTGCTCGCGCATCAGCTCTTCGAGGTCCGGCCAGACGCTGTAGGTGCGCTCGGCGAGCACGCCCTCGCGCTCGTTGAGGACCTCGTAAAGGATCATGACGCCCTGGTTGGGCAGTCCGACCTCGTAGGCGTCGGGGTACATGAGCGCCCATCGGACGTCACAGCTGTCCCAAGGCTTAACGGTGGAATTCAGCTCTCCACCGACGTACTGAATGGGCTTCTGCACGTGCGGGAGCAGCGCTTCGAGCTGTGGGAAGACGGACTCGACAGACATCTCGACCTTCGGAGGCTGGCAGGGGGCGACTCTCTAGCGTACGCGAGCGAGCGGTGGAGCATGCCGCAGGCGAATCGGACCCCTGGGTGCCCCCCGTCCCGGGGCTCCGCCCCGGCCCCCGGGGGTGCCCGCCGTTGCGGGGCTCTGCCCCGGCCCTCCGGGGTGGCGCGCCGTTGCGGGGCTCCGCCCCGAGCCCCGGTCCTCAATCGCCGGACGGGCTTGATGGGGGCGGGCCCAGCCAATCCAGCCCGTCCGGCGATTGAGGACGCGCCCGCAGGGCGCTCAGCCGCCGCAGGCGGCCAGGACAGGACCCTAGGGGAACCGGTCACCGCTTGGCGGACGCCTTCCGCCAAGCGGAAGGCAGTTCCCGCTCGCACGCGCCAGCAACGGCTTCCTCGCGGCCGTGCAGCAGTCCGAGCGTGTACGTGCTCTCCCCCGCCGCGTGCGCCTGGATGGCCAGCGCGCGCAGTGCCTCGCGGGCCATGACGCTGTCCTGGTGTTCGCCCAGCAGGCTCTGGACGGTCTTCATCCGCCGAGCCAAGCGCTTCGCCCGCTTGCCGAGGGCCGGTTTCGCGGCTTCGGCGGCGTAGCGGGCGCGCTTGGCCGCCTTGCGGGCGTCGTGCAGGGCGGTGTCGCGGCCGGGGCCCGCCTCGGTGGCCAGGGCGTGGTCGACGCGGCGGGCGAGGCGGCGGTAGTCGCGCAGGACGGCCTTGGCGAGGGTCTCGCGCGGCGGGCCGGCGGCGGCGGGGAGCAGGGGCGGGTCGGCGAGGAGCGCCTCGAGAGTGCCCAGAAGGGTGAGGTAGCGCTCGCTGTCGAGGACGGCGAGCAGGCGTTCGCGGGCGTCCGCGTGACGGCCGGCGGCCCAGCGGCGCAGCCGGGCGTGGACGGGGCCGAGCACGAGGGTGTCGGGGACCTCGTCGAGGCGTTCGCGCAGGCGGGCGGAGAGGACCTCGCCGTCCCGGTCGAGTCCCAGTTCACCGGCGAGCCACTTCAGCTCCGCGCCGACCGGGTCGGTGACCCGGCGGTCGAGCACCTTGGTGAAGGTGCGGAAGGCGCTGCGCAGCCGGCGGGTGGCGACGCGCATCCGGTGGACGGCGTCGTCGGCGTCGCGCCGGACGCCGGCGTCGCCCGCGACGACGGCCTCGGCCTGGGTGCGGACGTAGGCCAGGACGTGGTCCCCGGCCGTGGCCGGGCGCCGCTTCCGTTCGCGCCCGGGCTCCGGCGCGGGCGCGGGGCCGGTCTCGGCGAGCGCGCGGGACAGCTTGGAGGGGGCCTTCGACGGGCGCAGGCCCGCTCCGAGCAGATGGGGCTCGACGACGTCGAGGAAGGCGGGGACGGTGTCCTTCCCGAGTTCCAGCTCGTATTCGGTCCAGTGCGCCGTGCGGCCGCCGGCGAGCCGGGTGGCGGTGACCGCGTCGGCGCATGCCTCGGCGAGGACCGAGCCGTGCTCGTCGAGGAGGTGATGGGCCTCGCGGCGGGAGACGATCCGTACGAGGGGGACGAGTTCCGCGTCGCGGGTGCGGGCGCGGACGAGGGTGGCGAGGGCGCGGGGCACCGCGGGTGACAGGGGTGCGTGGATCTCGTCACGGGTGCCGGGGGCGACGGGGAGCTTGAGGTGCCAGCCCGCGTCGGGGCCGCCCGTGCGGCGGCGCAGGGTGATGCCGGCGGCCGCCAGCCGGTGGTCGGCCGTGTCGTAGTAGACGGCGTCCAGCTCCGCCGGTTCCCGCGTGGTGACGGCGGCGACGCCCTCGACCCGGCGCAGATCGGGCAGCCGGGCCGCGCCCGCGCCGTCCCCGGCTTCGTATTTCCGCTCGATCTCTCGCACGGTTTCCGCCATGGACCGAATCTAATGCGCGGTCGGCCGGGCCGACAGGCCGCGGGCACCTCCGGCGGGTGTGCGGGCGCGTCCTCAAGCTCCCCCGGCTACCGCTGGGAGGTGCCCCCAGCGGGCTGGATTGGCTGGGCTCAGCCCAAACCCGCCCGGACGGGCTGATGAGGACAGGCTCAGCCAAAACCAGCCCGTCCGGCGCTTGAGGACACAGCACACCAGCCCGTCCGGCGCTTGAGGACAGAGCACAGCAGCCCGTCCGGCGGACACTAGGCCGACACGGGGCGCTGCACCTTGATGGACTGGAGGAGTCCGACGGCGATCCAGGCGGCGAACATGGACGAGCCGCCGTAGGACACGAAGGGCAGGGGCAGTCCGGTGACGGGCATGATCCCCAGCGTCATGCCGATGTTCTCGAAGGACTGGAAGGCGAACCAGGCGATGATGCCGGCGGCCACGACCGTGCCGTACAGCTCGGTGGTCTCCCGGGCGATGCGGCAGGCGCGCCACAGGACGACACCGAGCAGCACGATGATCAGGCCCGCGCCGACGAAGCCGAGTTCCTCGCCCGCGACGGTGAAGATGAAGTCGGTCTGCTGCTCGGGGACGAACTGGCCGGTGGTCTGGCTGCCGCGGAAGAGTCCGGAGCCGGTGAGGCCGCCCGAGCCGATGGCGATGCGGGCCTGGTTGGTGTTGTAGCCGACGCCCGCCGGGTCGAGGGCGGGGTTGGCGAACGCGGCGAAGCGGTTGATCTGGTATTCGTCCAGCACGCCGAGCTGCCAGATGAGGACGCAGCCGAGGACGCCGGTGCCGAGCAGTCCGGCGATCCAGCGGTTGGAGGCGCCGGAGGAGAGCAGCACGGCGAGCACGATCACCACGAGCACCATGACGGAGCCGAGGTCGGGCATCAGCAGGATGATGACGATGGGCAGCGCGGCGAGGCCGAGGGCCTCCATGACGGTGCGGTGGTCGGGGTGCAGCCGGTCGCCGGCGTCGACCTTGGCGGCCAGCAGCATCGCCATCCCCAGCGTGATGGTGATCTTGGTGAATTCGGAGGGCTGGATGGAGAAGCCGCCGCCGAGCTGGATCCAGGACCGGGCGCCGTTGATGGTCGCGCCGAGCGGGGTGAGCACGGCGGCGGTGAGCAGCACGGAGATGCCGTACAGGATGGGGACGGCGCCGCGCAGGGCGCGGTGGCCGAGCCAGACCGCGCCGACGGCGAGCGCGAGCCCTATGCCGGTGTTGAGGATGTTGCGCAGCAGGAAGTAGTACGGGTCGCCGTGGTTGAGTTCGGTGCGCCCGCGGGTGGCGGAGTAGACGAGCAGGGTGCTGATGCCGGACAGGGCCAGCGCCGCGAGGAGCATGACCCAGTCGAGCCTGCGGACGACGGAGTCGCGGGCGGTGAGCTTGCCCCAGGTGCCGCGTTCGGGGCTGTAGCGGCGGACTTTGTAGCCGTCGGCGGTGGTCACTCGTCCTGCCCCCCTGCCGCTGCCGGGCCGGGTTTCTCCGTGGCGTCGGGGTCGTCGGGCTTCCTGGTGGCGTCGGGGTCGTCGGGCTTTTCCGTCGAGTCCGCCGTGCCGGGCTTCGCCGCGCCGTCCTCCTTCTTGGCCCCGTCCTCGTCCTCCTTGCGGGCGGGCGGGCTGGGGAGGGGCTGGGCCTCGATGGTCCCGTCCTTCTGGATCTTCGGGAGCTTCGCCTCGGGCTTGGGCAGCAGCGCCTTCTTGGCGTCGATGCCGCCCTTCTCGTCGACGCCGTAGAGCGCGTTGTAGATCTTGCGTACGGCGGGGCCGGAGGCGCCGGAGCCGGTGCCGCCCTGGGAGATCGTCATGACGACGGTGTAGTCCTCGGTGTACGTCGCGAACCACGAGGTCGTCTGCTTGCCGTAGACCTCCGCGGTGCCGGTCTTGGCGTGCATCGGGATCTGCTTCTGCGGCCAGCCGCCGAACCGCCAGGCGGCGCTGCCGTTGGTGGCGACCCCGGCCAGGGCGCGGTCGAGCTGGTCGCGGGTCTTGCGGTCGAAGGGCAGCTTGCCGTGCGAGCGGGGCTTGATCTCCTCGACCCGCTTGCCGTCGGGGCTGACGACGGCCTTGCCGACGGTGGGGTTGTACAGGGTGCCGCCGTTGCTGATGGCGGCGTAGATGGTGGCCATCTGGACGGGGGTGACGAGTGTGTCGCCCTGGCCGATGGAGTAGTTGACGGAGTCACCGGCGCGCATCCGCATGCCGGACTCGCAGTTCTCCTTGGCGATCTTCCCGGCGTAGCTGTCGTCGTCCTTCTTGCCCTGCTTGCACCAGGAGTCCTTGTTGGACTTCCAGTAGTTCTTCTTCCAGTCGCGGTCGGGGACGCGGCCGCGGACCTCGTTGGGCAGGTCGATGCCGGTCTGCTTGCCGAGGCCGAACTGGTGGGCGGTCTTGTAGAACCAGTCCGCCGGGTGCTTGGGGTTGTTGCCGCCGTCCTTCTGCCACTGGCGGTAGGCCAGGTCGTAGAAGACGGTGTCGCAGGAGACCTCCAGGGCCCGGCCGAGGTCGATGGGGCCGTAGCCCTTGGACTCGAAGTTCTTGAAGACCTGGCTGCCGATGCTGTACGAGCTGGAGCAGTTGTAGTTGTCGGTGAAGGAGTAGCCGGCGTTGACGGCGGCGGTCGCGGAGATGACCTTGAAGACGGAGCCGGGGGCGGCCTGGCCCTGGATCGCCCGGTTGAGCAGCGGGAAGTTGGAGGCCTTGCCGGTGAGCCGCTGGTAGTCCTTGGCGGAGATGCCGCCGACCCAGGCGTTGGGGTCGTACGTCGGGTTGGAGGCCATGGCGACGACCCGGCCGGTCTTGGACTCCATCACCACGACGGCGCCGGCGTCGGCCTTGTAGTTGACGCCGGTGTTGCGGTCCAGCTCCTTGCGGGCGTCCTTCATCGCCTGGTCCAGTTCGCGTTCCGCTATGGCCTGCACGCGGGCGTCGACGCTGGTGACGATGTTGGCGCCGGGTTCGGCCTTGTCGCTCTTGGCCTTGCCGATGACCCGGCCGAGGTTGTCGACCTCGTAGCGGGTGACACCGGCCTTGCCGCGCAGCTCGGTGTCGTACTGGCGCTCCAGGCCGGAGCGGCCGATCTGGTCGGAGCGCAGCAGCGGGGAGCGGCTGTCCTTGGCCTTGGTGATCTCGTCGTCGGTGACGGGCGAGAGGTAGCCGAGGACCTGGGCGGTGTTGGAGCCGCCGGGTCCGGCGTAGCGGCGGACGGCGGTGGGTTCGGCGGTGATGCCGGGGAAGTCCTCGGCGCGCTCGCGAATCTGCAGGGCCTGCTGGGTGGTGGCCTCGTCGGTGATGGGGATGGGCTGGTAGGGCGAGCCGGCCCAGCAGGGCTGGGGGGTCTTGGCGTCGCAGAGCCGCACCTTGGCGGCGACGTCCTCGGGCTTGAGTTCGAGGATGCCGGCGAGGCGGGTGAGGACGCGCTTGCCCTTGTCCTTCATCTTCATCAGGTCGGTGCGGTTGGCGGAGACGACGAGACGGGTCTCGTTGTCCGCGAGCGGCACTCCGCGGGCGTCGAGGATCGAGCCGCGGGTGGCGGGGGCCACGACCTGCTGGATGTGGTTGTTGGCGGCCTCGGCCGTGTACTGGTCGCCGCTGCGGATCTGGAGGTACCACAGCCGCCCGCCGAGGGTGAACAGCAGGGAGAAGACCAGGATCTGGATGACGACGAGCCGGATGGTGACGCGCGAGGTGCGCCCGGTCTCGGGGAGGTTGCTCATGGCGTTCCCGCCTCCCGCCGGCTGCCGGTGAATCGCTGCGTCACAGTCGCTTGACCCCCTTGATGCGTCCGGACCTGTTCTTCGCCGACTTGGTCAGCAGACCGCCGCGCTGGCTGCCGATGCGGTTCGCCCTGCCGCCGGAGAGCCAGCCGTAGGCGCCTTCACCGCCCGCGGGGGTGCCGTCCCCGGCGAGCGGGTCGTTGTGGGTGCGCCGCGCCAGCGCCATGATCAGCGGCACGGTGAAGGGCGCGAGCAACAGGTCGTACACGGCAGCGGTGAGGACGAGGCCGGTCAGTCCCACGTGCCGGGCGGCGGTATCGCCGACGAGAGAGCCCACGCCCGCGTAGAGCAGGGTGGAGCCGACGGCCGCGGCGACGACGACGAGCATCGGGACGGTGGCCGACCGCATACGGCCGGTCTCGGGGCGGGCGAGGCCCACCAGATAGCCGACGAGGCACAGCACGAGGGCGTAGCGGCCGGTGGCGTGGTCGGCGGGCGGTGCGAGGTCGGCGAGGAGGCCCGCGGCGAAGCCGATCAGGGCTCCGCTGGTGTGGCCGTAGACCAGGGCGAGGCCGATGACGACGAGGAGCAGCAGATCGGGGACGGCTCCGGGGAGGTGGAGCCGGGCGAAGACGCTGACCTGGACGACGAGGGCGACCACCACGAGCACGGTGGAGAGCAGGATCCGGTTGAGGCGCATCGGTCTTCAGTCCCTGGGCTTGGCGCTCGCGGAGGGGGTGACCGTGACGGTCACCGTGGGGGCCGGTTTCGGGGCTTCCGGCTTGGGCGGCAGGACGGTGTCGCGCGGGTCGGTGCGGGGCGGCTGGACGACGACGCCGACGACGTCGAGCTTGCTGAAGCCGACGAAGGGGCGGACCTGGAGGGTGCGGGTCAGTCCGCCGCCGGCGGGCTCGACGCGGGTGACCTCGCCGACGGGGACGCCCGGCACGAAGGGCTTGTCCTTGCTGGAGCCGAAGGTGACGAGGCGGTCGCCCTCGCGCACCGCGGCCTTGCCGTTGAGGAGTTCGACGCGCAGGGAGCGGTCGCCCTGGCCGTTGGCGAAGCCGATCTCGCCGGTCTTCTCCATCCGGGTGCCGACGGTGAACTTGGGGTCGTTGGCGAGGAGGACGGTCGCGGTCGACGGGGCGACGGTGGTGACCCGGCCGACGAGTCCGTCGCCGTTGAGGACGGTCATGTCGCGCTTGACGCCGTCGTTGGCCCCGCAGTCGATGGTGACGGTCCAGGAGAAGCCCTGGGCCGCTCCTATGGCGATGACCTGGGCCCCCTTGATGCCGTACTGGCCGGCGCCGGCGGTCTTGAGCATCGCGTCCAGATCGCGGACGCGGCCGCGGTTGCGGTCGTCGCTGCCGAGCCGCTGCTTCAGGGCCGTGTTCTCGCGCTCCAGTTCGCTGATCCTGGTGTGGCGCTCGCCGGAGTCGCGGACGGCGGCGATGGCGTTGCCGACCGGGTCGACGGCGGTGGCGACGCCCTCCTCGACCGGGCCGAAGACGGAGGCGGCGGCATGCCGGGCACCGTCGAGCGGGGACCGCTCGCCACCACGGATGTCCACCGTGATCAGCGCGAAAGCGATGGCGACCAGCAGCACCAGCAGCAGCCGGCTCTCTCGTGTGTCCCTCACGTGCGGCGGCGTGCCCTTCTCATCGGACCGGCCGGGCTGCGGGTCCGGGCCGGTCATCGGGAGCGTTCTGCCTGTATATCAGGTTGTTTCCCGGCGGTGCCGGTGCGCCGGGGCGCGGTCGGCCAAAGACCGCCGGCGTTCCCCGGCACGTCCGGCGGTGCCCCCCGGCTCGGAGGTCCGGGGAGCCGCTCCGGGGGGCGGGGCAACGTTCCTCCCCGCCGCGGCGGGAGGTCTCAGCCGGGCGTCATCGGCGCGGCTGGGCGTCCAGCACCTGCTGGAGCGCCTCGAACTCCTCGACACACTTGCCCGAGCCGAGGGCGACGGAGTCCAGCGGGTCCTCGGCGATGTGGATCGGCATACCGGTCTCCCGGCGCAGCCGCTCGTCGAGGCCGCGCAGCAGGGCACCGCCGCCGGTGAGAACGATGCCGCGGTCCATGACGTCACCCGACAGCTCGGGCGGGCACTTGTCGAGGGTGGTCTTGACCGCGTCGACGATGGAGTTGACGGGCTCCTCGATGGCCTTGCGGACCTCCGCGGCGGAGATCACCACGGTCTTCGGCAACCCGCTGACCAGGTCACGGCCGCGGATCTCGGTGTGCTCGTCCTGTTCGAGGTCGTAGGCCGAACCGATGGTGATCTTGATTTGCTCGGCGGTGCGCTCACCCAGGAGAAGGCTGTACTCCTTCTTGATGTGCTGGATGATCGCGTTGTCCAGCTCGTCGCCCGCGACCCGGATGGACTGCGCGGTCACGATCCCGCCCAGCGAGATCACGGCGACCTCGGTGGTGCCGCCGCCGATGTCCACGACCATGTTGCCGGTGGCCTCGTGGACCGGCAGGCCCGAGCCGATCGCGGCGGCCATGGGCTCCTCGATGATGTGCACCTGCCGGGCGCCGGCCTGGGTGGAGGCCTCGATGACGGCGCGCCGCTCGACACCGGTGATACCGGAGGGCACACAGACCACGACCCGTGGCCGGGCCATCCAGCGCCGCTTGTGGATCTTGAGGATGAAGTACCGGAGCATCCGCTCGGTGATCTCGAAGTCGGCGATGACGCCGTCCTTCAGCGGGCGGACGGCGACGATGTTGCCCGGGGTGCGGCCGATCATCTTCTTCGCCTCGGAGCCGACCGCGAGGATGCCGCCGGTGTTGGTATTGATGGCGACGACGGACGGTTCGTTGAGGACGATTCCGCGACCTCTGACGTACACCAGCGTGTTGGCGGTCCCGAGGTCGACAGCCATGTCACGGCCGATGAACGACATGTTGTTCCCCATGAGGATACGTCTGGCCTTCCCAGCTGGAGCGAATGCTTACTTGAGGTCGGCAGGTGTGGTGCGCTGCGGGCGCGGAAGCTTCATCGTAGTCTCGACCGCCGGAACGCGGCGCGAGGGTTCCTCCGCCATTGTCGGCGGAACACGAGCGCGCCCCAGTAATGGTGACGTCGTGTCGGAGTGAGAGGTTCCCTCGTTCGCCGCGCATATGCCGGAGGGCGACCGAAAAGAAATCGGTCGCCCCTGATCAGAATGGGCGCGGGCCTGATGCGGTATCAGGCGAGGCCGGGAAAGAAAATCTTGATTTCCCGCTGGGCGGACTCCTCGGAGTCCGAGGCGTGGATGAGGTTCTCCCGGGTGATGGTCCCGAAATCGCCACGAATGGAGCCCGGAGCCGCCGCGATCGGGTCGGTGGGGCCGGCCAGCGCGCGCACGCCCTCGATCACCCGCTCGCCCTCGACGACCAGCGCCACGACCGGGCCGGAGGCCATGAAGCCCATCAGCGGCTCGTAGAAGTCGCGCCCGACGTGCTCGGCGTAGTGCTGCTCCAGCGTCGCCCGGTCCAGGGTCCGCAGTTCCAGCGCGCTGATCGTCCAGTTCGCCTTGCGCTCGATCCGGCCGACGATCTCGCCGATCAGGCCGCGGCGGACCGCGTCCGGCTTGAGGAGGACGAGGGTGCGCTGGCTCATAATGCGGCTCCTTGCGAGCAATCGATTGTGGTGGGCCAGAGGCTACAGGGGCGCGATGGTGCTCCCGCACCAGGGCCGGGGGCGACCCGTGCAGTCCGCGCTCCCGGGTGGCGGCTCACCCGCCGTCTTGTCCCGCACCACCGCTGCGCGGCGGTTGTCCTCAATCGCCGGACGGGCTGGTTTTGGCTGACCTCAGCCCGATCCAGCCCGCCGGGGGAGCTTGAGGACCGCCCGGGCCTACGCCTCGGCCGAGGCCTGGCCCGCGAAGCGGGCCTTCGCCTCGTCGACCTTGCGTCCGAAGTGCACCGAGGCCCACCACAGACCGGCGAAGACCACCCCGAGGATGAACATCATCGGGACCACGAAGCCGCTGGCGATCAGACCGATCTGCAGCAGCCAGCCCAGCTGCACGCCGCCGGGCCGGGTGAGCATGCCGCACAGCAGCACGCTCAGCAGCATCGCGGTGCCGCTGACCGCCCAGACCGTGCCGGTGGACAGGTCGGAGGTCTGCATGGCGACCAGACCGGCGAAACCGATGACGAAGAATTCACCGATCAGGGTGCTCGCGCAGAGCGTTCTCATGTCAGCCCTTTCCCAACAGCAGCCGGGCCTCGCCGACCGTGATCACCGAGCCGGTCACCAGCACACCCGCGCCGGCGTACTCGGCCTCTTCCTCCGCAAGGGTGATCGCCGCTTCCAGAGCGTCGTCCAACCGGGGCTCGACCTGCACCCGGTCCGCGCCGAAGACCTCGACGGCCACGCCCGCCAGCTCGTCGGGGTCCATGGACCGCGGGGTGGAGTTCCGGGTCACCACGACCTCGTTGAAGATCGGCTCGAAGGCCTCCAGCAGACCCCGGACGTCCTTGTCGGCGCTGGCGCCGACCACGCCGACCAGCCGGCTGAATCCGAACGCCTCGGTGACCGCCTCGGCCGCGGCCCGCGCGCCCGCCGGGTTGTGCGCGGCGTCCAGCACGACGGTGGGGCTGCGGCGCACGACCTCCAGCCGGCCCGGCGAGGTGACCGAGGCGAAGGCCCTGCGGACGGTGTCGATGTCGAGGGTGCGGGCGTGCTGGGAGCCGATCCCGAAGAACGCCTCGACCGCGGCCAGGGCGACCGCGGCGTTGTGCGCCTGGTGTGCCCCGTACAGCGGAAGGAAGACCTCCGGGTATTCGCCGCCCAGCCCGCGCAGGGTCAGCAGCTGTCCGCCGACCGCCACCTCGCGGGCGGTGACGCCGAACTCCATGCCCTCGCGGGCGACCGTGGCGTCCGCCTCGACCGAGCGCTTGAGCAGCACCTGCGCCGCGTCGACCGGCTGCTGGGCCAGCACGACGGTGGCGTCGGTCTTGACGATCCCGGCCTTCTCGCCGGCGATCTCGCCGGGGGTCGTGCCGAGCCGGTCGGTGTGGTCGAGGGAGATGGGGGTGACCACGGCGACGCCGGCGTCGATGACGTTCGTCGCGTCCCAGGTGCCGCCCATGCCGACCTCGACGACCGCCACGTCCACGGGCGCGTCGGCGAAGGCCGCGTAGGCCATCGCGGTGAGCACCTCGAAGAAGGACAGCCGGTGTTCCTCGCGGTCGTCGACCATCTGGACGTACGGCTGGATATCGCGGTACGTCTCGATGAAGCGCTCGGCCGCGATCGGCGCGCCGTCGAGGCTGATCCGCTCGGTGACGGACTGCACATGCGGGCTGGTGTAGCGGCCGGTCCGCAGATCGAAGGCGCCCAGCAGGGCCTCGATCATGCGGGCGGTGCTGGTCTTGCCGTTGGTGCCGGTGATGTGGATCGAGGGGTAGGCGCGCTGCGGCTGCCCCAGGATGTCCATCAGGGCCTCGATGCGCGCCCGCGACGGGTCGAGCTTGGTCTCGCCCCAGCGTCCGGCCAGCTCGGCCTCCACCTCGCGGAGCTCCCGGTCCACCTCGGGGTCGGCCGGGCGGGCCGGTACGCCGTCGCCCTGCGGCTGCCCGCCCTGGGCGCGCAGGGTCCGGCTGCCCGCCTCGATCACGGCGAGGTCGGGGTCGCGGTCGGTCTCGGCATCGACGATCTCGGTGAACTGGTCGTTTCCGCCAGATTCACCGAATTCCGTGTCGCCATGGTCGTCGTTCAGGGGGCGCTCGCTCACGCCGACCAGTCTACGGAGCCGGGGCGGCGCGCGGGGCCGGGGACGGGCTGGCGCGGCAGGGGTCACACCCGCCGGGTGCGCCGGGCGCCGCCCGACTGGCCGCCACCGGGGGCCGGTTCACACCAAGCGGGGCCGGGATCGGTGACATACGGTTTTTCCGAAATCTCCGTTGACCGCGGTACCGGGGCACCGGCCCCCGCCCCGAGGAGAGCTGGGTGAGCGACATGGCGTCCGAGGACCGGGAGCGGCTCGCCGCCGTCCTGGGGGCCCTGCCCCCGGGTGCGCTGCTGCAGAGCCCGGACGACCGGGTGCTCGCCGTCAACCGGAAGTTCGTCCGCATGTTCGATCTGGCGGGCCGGGTCGACCTCTCCCCCGGCGCGCCCCTGCGGCCATTGCTGCCCCTCGTACGGGCCTTCTTCGCCCCGGACCACACCGGCCCCCGCACCCTCGACGGGATACCGGCCCACCGCCGCATCCACCGGGTGGCCGAGATCCCCCTCGACGACGGGCGCGTCATCCGCCGCGAGGTCGAACCGCTGCGCCACGAGGGCGCCTACCTCGGGGCCCTGTGGCTCTTCGACGACATCAGCGAGCGCAAACGGCACGAACGCGATCTCGAACGCGACAACCTCGCCCTCACCGAGCTGGCCCGGCAGCGCAACGCCTTCACCGCCGCCGCCTCCCACGAGCTGCGCACCCCGCTCTCCTCCATCAGCAGCTTCTGCGAGCTGCTCGCCGACCCGGCCTTCGGCGGGCTCACCGGGGACCAGCGCTCCTTCCTCGACGCCATCGGGCGCAACGCCGAGCGGATGCAGCGGGTGATCTCCGATCTGCTGCTCACCACCCGGATGCGGGCCGCCGGGCCGCGACTGGAGTTCGGCCCCGTCGAGGTGGACGGGATGCTGGAGGACGCCGTGCTGGACCGGATCGGCACGGGCCGGGAGCCGGGGGTGTTCACCGTGCTGGACTGCGCCCCCGGGCCCGTCCTGCACGGCGACCGGCACCGGCTGCGGCACGTCGTCGTCAATCTGCTGGAGAACGCCGCGAAGTTCACCCCGCCGGACGGCCGGATCACCGTCACCGCCGCCCCCCGGGACGACCACTGGGAGATCGAGGTCGCCGACACCGGCATCGGGATCCCCCGGAAGTACCGGGAGGAGATCTTCACCGGCTTCGTCCGGGCCCCCAACGCGCAGGACGGCGGCTACCCCGGCACCGGCCTGGGCCTCGCCATCAGCCGCACCGTCGTCGAACTGCACGGCGGCACGATCACGGCGGAGGGCCGGGAGGGCGAGGGGGCGGTGTTCCGGATCCGGCTGCCCGTCGCCGGCCCCGGCCCCCGCCCCGCGTCCGCCACCGGAGAGGCACCGGCATGACCCGCGTACTCGTCGTCGAGGACGACGCCGATCTCGCCCTCGCCCTGCGGACCCTCCTCGCCCGGGCCGGCCACGAGGTCATCCACGCCGACAACGGCCGCGACGGGCTGCGGCTGCTCTTCGCCGAGCGGCCGGCGCTGATGGTCCTGGATATCGGGCTGCCGCAGCTCAACGGCTGGGAGGTGCTGGAGCGCACCCGGGACCTGAGCGATCTGCCCGTCCTGCTGCTCACCGCGCGCGGCGCCGAGAGCGACCGGGTCCGGGGCCTGCGCGCGGGCGCCGACGACTACCTGCCCAAGCCCTTCGGCAACGACGAGCTGCTCGCCCGCGTCGAGGCCCTGCTGCGCCGCAGCGCACCCGCCCGCTGGGCCGGCGACTCCTTCGACGACGGCCTGCGGCTGGTGCCCGACCGGCGCTCGGCGGTCTGGCAGGGCCACGAGGCGCGGCTCAGCGACATCGAGTACCGGTTGCTCCAGGTGCTCGTCCGCAACCGGGGCCGGGTGATCACCACCGACCAGTTGCTCGACCGGGTGTGGGACGACCCGGAGGGCACGGGCCGGGAGCGGGTGAAGTTCGCGGTGCTGCGCCTGCGGCGGAAACTGCGCCAGGCGGCCGGGGACGAGGCGGCGGACCCGCTGGAGGCCGTCCGGGGGCTCGGCTACCGCTACCGCGCGAACGGGGAGGGCGAGACGCCGCCGGGGGCCGAAGGTCCCTGACCCCCGGGGGCCGAAGGTCCCCGGGCCGCGGGGGCCCGAAGTCACCACTTGGCGCGCCGGCCGCGGTCGCAACCGTCCGGCAACCGAAGGCCGTCCCGACCCGCAACCGACGCACCACAGGCTCTGGAGCTGTCATCGCCTGCCAGCCCCGGGAGTCCTCTCGTGTCCCTGCCCCCGCGCAGCATCGCCCTCGTCCTCGGCACCCGCCCCGAGCTGGTCAAGCTCACCGACCTCGTGCGCCTCCTCGGTCCCGCCGCGCACCTGGTGCACACCGGGCAGCACTACGACGAGGAGCTGTCGGGCCGCTTCCTGACCGAGCTGGGCCTGCCCGAGCCGACCTTCCTGACCGGCATCGGCGGGCGGCCCCGGGCCGTGCAGATCTCCGCGGCGCTCGCCCAGCTCGACGCCCTGTTCACCGAAGAGCCGCCGCTGGCCGTCGTCGTCCAGGGCGACACCAACGCCGCCCTGGCCGGGGCGCTCGCCGCCAACGCCCGCGGCATCCCCCTGCTGCACGTCGAGGCCGGGCTGCGCAGCCACGACCGGAACATGCCCGAGGAGCACAACCGCGTCCTCATCGACCGGATCGCGGACGTGCTGTGCGCGGCCACCGGGGAGAACCGCGCCAATCTGCTCGCCGAGAACATCGCCGACGAGCGGATCGCCGTCACCGGCAACACCGTCGTCGAGGCCGTGCGCAACCAGCTCCCCGACGCCGCCGAGCGGGCCGCGCTGCTGGCCCGCCACGGGCTGCGTGCCGACGGCTTCGTCCTGGCCACCGTGCACCGCCCGGAGAATACCGACTCCCCCGAGGCGCTGCGCGCGATCCTGACCGAGCTGGGCGCCCTCGCCGGTGACCTCCCGGTCGTCCTGCCGCTGCACCCGCGCACCCGGGCCCGGATCGCCGCCGCCGGGCTGGCGGAACTGCTGGCGCCGCTCTTCGTGACCGCGCCGCTGGGCTACGCCGAGTTCCTGGCGCTGGCCGCGCACGCCGCGCTGCTCGTCTCCGACTCGGGCGGCCTCCAGGAGGAGTGCACGGTCCTCGGCCGTCCGCTGGTGGTCGTCCGCCGCTCCACCGAGCGCCCGGAGGCGATGGGGGACTTCGCGGACCTGGTGGAGCCGGGGCCGGGCATCGGGCACGCCGCCCGCCGCCGCCTGGCGGAAGGCCCGGCGGGCCTGGCGCGCCTGGCGGCCCTGCCCAGCCCCTTCGGGGACGGGTCGGCTTCGGAGCGGATCGTCGCGCTGCTGACGGCCGTCGCCGCGCCGCGGCAGCTGGCCGCCGCGGCCTGACATCGCCCGAACCGGGGCTCCGCCCCGGGCCCCCCGACCGCGCTACGCGCGGTGTCAGCACCTCTCACGGAGCCGCTTCCGCATGTTCGACAACCCCCTGCTGCTCGTCTTCCCCTTCTTCCTCCTGCTCTGCTTCCTGCTGTACTGGGCCGGCGCCCGCCACGCCTACACCCGCCGGCCCGAAGCCCCCAGCGGTGACCCCGCGAGCCACGACTGGCACTTCTTCGTGCCGTGCCGTGACGAGGAAGCCGTCGTGGCCACGACCGTCGGCCGGATGCGGAGCGACTTCCCCGGCGCCCACGTCTGGGTCATCGACGACGACAGCGACGACCGGACCGGCGCCATCGTCGCGGAACTGGCCGAGACCGACCGCCGGGTCCACCTCGTGCGCCGGCACCGCCCCAACGCCCGTACCGGCAAGGGCGCGGCCCTCAACGCCGCCTACGACGAGCTGAACCAGTTCCTGGGCGAGGACGCCGACCGTGAGCGCGTCGTCGTGTGCGTCGTCGACGCCGACGGCCAGCTCGACCCGCACGCCCTGGCCCGGGTCAGCGGCCCGAGCGGCTTCGGCGACCCGGAGATCGGCGGCGTGCAGGTCAGCGTCCGGATGCGGAACACCGACGACCCGCGCCCGCTGCCCGACCGCGGCCGGGTCCGCAACGCCTTCGCCCGGCTGCTGGTGCGCATGCAGGACATGGAGTTCTCGGTGTCCAACGCCGGGATGCAGCTGCTGCGCGGCCGCACCGGCTCGGTCGGTCTCGGCGGCAACGGCCAGTTCACCCGGCTCTCGGCCCTGGACCGCATCGCCGCCGCCGAGCGCCGCCCGTGGCAGCGCGGTGCCCTGCTGGAGGACTACGAGCTGGGCCTGCACATGATCCTGAACGGCGACCGAATAGCCCACATAGCCGACACCTGGGTCTCCCAGGAGGGACTGCCGCACGGCCGCCGCTTCCTCACCCAGCGCACCCGCTGGGCCCAGGGCAACCTGCAATGCGTCCGCTACGCGCCGCGCATCGTCTCCTCGCGCCACTACAGCGGCAAGGGCGTCCTGGAGACGCTCTACACCTTCCTCCAGCCGGTCGCCCACCTGGTCACGCTGGCCCTGTGCGCGGTGATGTTCGTCCTCCTCGGCCTGTCCGTGGCCGACGAGGGCGCGGGCAGGACGCTCGACGGCATCCTGGCCCTGTGGCCGCTCGTCCTCACACTGGCCGTCGTCTCCGTGCTGCCGTTCGTGCTGTGGGGCCCGGTCTACCGCCGGGACCGCGCCCCGGGCCGCTCGGCGCTCGTCGCGCTGCTGTGGGGCCTGGCGCTGTGGCTGTACGCGTACCACCTGTTCCCGGCGTCCGCCCGGGGGTTCGTCCGGATGCTGCGGGGGCGCAACGGCTGGGCCAAGACGCGCCGCAACGCCGAGCAGGTCCTCTCCGGCCCGGTGGCCGTGGAGAGCTGACGGACCGTTCTGTGGGCCGTCACCGACAAACCATGAGCTGAGTCACACAGCCCGCGCACAGCACAACCTCCCGGCGCCCGTAGCCATCTGACGACCCGGGGAAACGAGCCCGGAAGCCGTTCCGGGCGGCGGACACGGGAGCGTCGTGCGGGTACCTGAAGTCAGCACAAGGATGCACCTGCTGCTGCTCACCGCGTGGACCGTCCTGTGGTTCGCGGTGGTGGAGCCGAACGGCGGATTCTCCTGGCACTACCTGCGCACCGGCGGCGAGCTGATCTACCAGGGCTCGTCCGGTGACGGCACCGGCGGGCTCAATCTCTACGCCCACCACCCCGAACTCCAGATGGGCCCGATCAGCTTCCTGGTGGCGGGGCTGTTCAACCCCTTCTCCGAGCACACGGGCCAGTTCCTGGCGGCGGCGTTCATGTCCGCGCTGGGCCTGGTGATCCTGGTCCTCGCCGGGCGCAGCGCCGCGACCCACTTCCTGGGCACCGGCACCAACCACCAGCGGCTGCGTCAGCGGGTCCTGGTCGCGGGGCTCGCCTTCATCCCCATGTGGATCGAGGTCTCGGTTCGCTTCGGGCACCTCGACGACGTGCTCGCGCTGTTCTTCACCGCGCTGGCCGTATGGTTCCTGACCCGCTGCAACCCCGCCGCCGTCGGTGCCTGTCTGGCCCTGGCCATGGACTCCAAGCCGACCGCGCTGACGTTCGTGCCGCTGATCCTCGCCCTGCCCAAGACGCTGTGGCTGCGCGCGGGGCTGTGGTGCGCGGGGCTGGTGGCGGTGGCCTGGCTGCCGTTCTTCCTCGTCGACCCGCACTCCTTCGCCGCCGCGAAGTTCACCATCCCCAACAACCCGGCGTCCGCGCTGCGCTGGCTGGGGGCGAACGACCCCCAGACGCCCGGCTGGGCCCGGCCCGCGCAGGCCGCGCTCGGGCTCACGCTCGGCGCGGTCGCGGTGTGGCGCGGACGCTGGGCGGGAGTGGTCCTGCTGGGCGCGAACGCCCGTATCCTCCTCGACCCCAGCGTCTACACCTACTACACGGCGTCCGTGCTGCTCGGCACCCTGCTGTGGGACGTGTGCGGGCAGCGGCGGCTGGTGCCGTGGTGGAGCTGGATCGCGCTGATCGTGCTCTACGGCAGCGTGTTCGCCGTGCCCGACGAATCGGCCAAGGGCCTGGTCCGGCTCGGTTTCGTGGCCGTGTCGACGGCGTATGTGCTGTGCTGGCCGATGCGCGACCGCCGGAGCCGGCACAGGCCCCTCGACCGGATGGACGAGGGGCCTGTGGAAGGGCCGTGGGGTCCCATGTGGGACCCGGACCGGACTAGGCCTTGGGCAGGCCCGCCAGCTGGGCGGTGAGCCGCTCGATGTCGGCCTCGGCCGTCTCCAGCCGCTTGCGGATCTTCGCCACGGCCACCTCGGCGGCCTTGGCGAGGAACGCCTCGTTGCCGAGCTTGGCCGTGGACTGCGCCTTCTCCTTCTCGGCGGCGGCCAGCGCCTTGGTCAGCCGCTTGCGCTCGGCCTCGACGTCGATGGTGCCGGAGAGGTCGAGCGCGACGGTCGCGCCGGCGACCGGCAGGGTCGCGGTGGCGTTAAAGCCGTCCTCGGCGGGCTGGAGCCGCAGCATCTGACGGATGGCGTCTTCGTGCGCGGTCAGCGCCGTACCGCTCAGGTCGAGCCGCGCCGGGACCCGCTGACCGGGCTGGAGACCCTGGTCGGAGCGGAACCGGCGGACCTCGGTGATCAGCTGCTGGAGGGCGGCGATCTCCTGCTCGGCGGCCTCGTCGCGGAAGCCGCCCGGGGCATCGGCCCCGGGAACGGACACGGCCTTCGGCCAGTCCGCGATGACGACGGACTCCTTGCCGGTGAGCGTCGTCCACAGCGTCTCCGTGACGAAGGGGACCACCGGGTGGAGCAGCTTGAGGGTGACGTCCAGGACCTCGCCCAGGACCCGCGCGGAGACCTCGGCCTGCTCGCCGCCCGCCATGAAGGTGGTCTTGGACAGCTCGACGTACCAGTCGAAGACCTCGTCCCACGCGAAGTGGAAGAGGGTGTCGGCCAGCTTCGCGAACTGGTAGTCGTCGTAGAACGCGTCGACCTCGGCGACCGTCGCGTTCAGGCGCGACATGATCCAGCGGTCGGTGGCCGACATCCGCTCGACGGACGGCAGGTCGCCCTCGACGGTCGCGCCGTTCATCATCGCGAAGCGGGTCGCGTTCCAGATCTTGTTCGCGAAGTTCCGCGAACCCTGGACCCAGTCCTCGCCGATCGGGACGTCCACGCCGGGGTTGGCACCACGGGCGAGGGTGAAGCGGACGGCGTCGGAGCCGTACTTGTCCATCCAGTCCAGCGGGTTGACGGCGTTGCCGAAGGACTTCGACATCTTCTTGCCGAACTGGTCGCGGACCATGCCGTGCAGGGCGATGGTGTGGAACGGCGGCTTGCCGTCCATCGCGTACGTCCCGAACATCATCATCCGGACGACCCAGAAGAAGAGGATGTCGTAGCCGGTGACCAGGACGGAGTTCGGGTAGAACTTCTCGACGCTCTCGGTCTTCTCGGGCCAGCCGAGGGTGGAGAACGGCCACAGGCCGGAGGAGAACCAGGTGTCCAGGACGTCGGTCTCCTGGTGCCAGCCCTCGCCCGTGGGCGCCTCGTCGTCCGGTCCAACGCAGACCATCTCGCCGTTCGGCCCGTACCAGACGGGGATGCGGTGGCCCCACCACAGCTGGCGCGAGATGCACCAGTCGTGGAGGTTGTCGACCCAGCCGAAGTAGCGGGACTCCATCTCCTTGGGGTGGATGGCGACGTCGCCGTCCCGGACCGCCTTGCTCGCGCTCTCGGCCAGCGGGCCGACCTTGACCCACCACTGCATGGACAGCCGCGGCTCGATGGTCGTCTTGCAGCGCGAGCAGTGCCCGACGGAGTGCTCGTACGGGCGCTTCTCGGCGACGATGCGGCCCTCGGCGCGCAGGGCCGCGACGATGGCGCTGCGGGCCTCCAGCCGGTCCAGGCCCTGGAAGGGGCCGTGGGTGGTGATGACCGCGTGGTCGTCGAGGACGGTGATCGACGGCAGGTCGTGGCGCCGGCCGATCTCGAAGTCGTTGGGGTCGTGGGCCGGGGTGACCTTGACGGCACCCGTACCGAACTCCGGGTCGACGTGCTCGTCGGCGACGACGGGGATCCGGCGGCCGGTGAGCGGCAGCTCGATCTCGGTGCCGATCAGGTGCTTGTACCGCTCGTCCTCGGGGTGGACGGCCACGGCGGTGTCGCCGAGCATGGTCTCGGCGCGGGTGGTGGCGACGACGATGGACGCGTCGCCCTCGCCGTAGCGGATCGAGACCAGCTCGCCCTCGTCGTTCTGGTACTCCACCTCGATGTCCGAGATGGCGGTCAGACAGCGCGGGCACCAGTTGATGATGCGCTCGGCGCGGTAGATCAGCTCGTCGTCGTAGAGCTTCTTGAAGATGGTCTGGACGGCCTTGGAGAGGCCCTCGTCCATGGTGAACCGCTCACGGCTCCAGGCGACACCGTCACCCAGGCGGCGCATCTGCCCGGAGATCTGGCCACCGGACTCGGCCTTCCACTGCCACACGCGCTCGACGAACGCCTCACGGCCGAGGTCGTGGCGGGACTTGCCCTCCTTGGCCAGCTCGCGCTCCACCACGTTCTGCGTGGCGATGCCGGCGTGGTCCATGCCGGGCTGCCACAGCACCTCGAAGCCCTGCATCCGCTTACGCCGGGTGAGGGCGTCGATCAGCGTGTGCTCGAAGGCGTGGCCCAGGTGGAGCGAGCCGGTGACGTTCGGCGGCGGGATGACGATGGTGTAGGGCTCTTTGTCGCTCGAGGCGTCGGCCTCGAAGTAACCGCGCTCTACCCAGCGCTCGTACAGCGGCCCCTCTACCTCGGCCGGCGCGTACTGGGTCGGCAGTTCGGGGTTGCTGTTCGTCGGCCCGCGGTCGGGGCTCTGCTGAGTGTTCTCGGTCACGAGGCGATTCTACGGGGCCGCGCCGCCCGCCCACGAACCCGTTTGACGCCCCGGGGCGGGGCGCCGGGCGCGCCGTCCGGAAGGATGTCGTGAACCGATCAGCCACAGCGGCATCCGTAGACACATCCGCAGACCCGGGGGACGACGATGACCCAGCACCAGCCAGGCCCGTACGGGCCGCCGCAGCAGCCCTGGCCATCGCAGCGAGAGCCGGGTCCGTACGGCCCGCCGGGGGGCGGCTGGGGGCCGGGCATGCCGCCCCCGTACCCGCCGCCGGTACCACCGCCGGTACCACCGCGGGGCGGCGGCAAGGGCAAGGCGGCAGCCCTCGCGGTCGGCGCGGTCGTCGTGGTCGGCGCGATCGTGGGCGGCATCGTCGTCCTGAAGGACGGCGGCCGGGAGAGACACCACCGGGCCGGCGGCGGGGCCTCCCCCACGGCTCCGGCGAGTGCCTCCCCCGGCACCGCCGCTCCGGCCGCGAAGCGCTACAAGCTCATATCGCCCGAGACGGTCGCGGGTGAGTACAAGAAGGACACCACCCAGCCCGCGAGCGGGTTCGGTACGAAAGAACTGGCCGAACTCCAGATCCTGGGGCTCACCAACCCCCAGGGCGCCTCGGGCGTGTACGTGTCCGGTACGGACAAACTCACCCAGAAGCAGCTGAGATTCACCGGCGCGTGGGGTGATGACGTACGCGACCCCGAAATGCTGGTGGACGGCTTGTTCATGAGCCTGACCAGAGCCACCGGGAACGAGAAGAACCCCGCCTCGAAGGCCGAGTTCGAGGGCAGCCCCCAGCGGATGACCCCGGAGGGGCTCGGGGACGCCGTGTTGAAGTGCCAGCTCACCAAGTGGGCCAACGAGGGTGTGCCCACGGTCTCCATGCCGCTGTGCATCTGGGCGGACAAGCACACGATCGGTACCGTGTTCGCCCTGGACATGACGGTGCTCGCCCGCGGTGAGGACCTCGGCCTGGAGGAGGCCGCCGCCCGAACGGTGAAGCTCCGTCAGGACGTACGCGTCGAGGCCGGCCCGTGACGGCGGACGGCAACTGTTCCGAAACCGTTGCGGCCCCGCGGTAAACCGTTGGTAAGTCATCGGGAAGGATGACGGGCATCTGACGCGAGAGTCCCCCCGCATTCGAAGAGAGTCACCATGAGCTACCCCCAGCCGGGCCCGTACGGCCAGCAGCCGCCCCAGCAGCCGGGCCCCTACGGTCAGGGCGGCGCCGCCGGGCAGCCCGGCTACGGCTACCCCCAGCAGCCCCCCGCGGCCCCGTACGGCCAGCAGCCCCCCTACGGCCAGCCCCAGGCCCCGTACGGCGCCCCCCACCAGCCGGGCCCCTACGGCCAGCAGCCGTACGGCCAGCCGGGCATGCCGGGCCAGTACGCGCCGCCGGTGCCGCCGCAGGGCGGCGGCAAGGGCAAGACGATCGGCATCGTGATCGGTGCGCTGGTCGTGGTGGGCGCCCTCGTGGGCGGCGCGGTGTTCTTCATGAACGGGAGCGGCAGCGGTGGCGCGGTGGCGCCGTACAAGTTGGTGCTGCCGGAGAAGTTGCTGGACGGAAAGTTCACCAAGAGTGGTACGACCGGTACCTCGACCGACAAGACCGAGAACATCGCCAACGACAAGGACGCCAAGGAGATGGGCATCTCCAACGGCACCGGCGTCAAGGCGGGCTACACCAGCGCGGAGAAGCAGTCCCTTTCGGTGATGGGCGCGTACGGCGATCTCGCCGATCCGCACAAGACCGTCGACGCCATGATCGCGAAGATGGAAGAGGGCTCGAAGAAGACCGAGAACAGCTCGGGAATGAAGGTCGAAACGGTCTCGCCCTGGAAGGAGTACTCCCCGGGCGGCTTCGACGGAGCGGTCATGAAGTGCGAGACCAAGAAGTCCACCTACTCGGTGGGCACCATCAGCGGCTCGGCCGAGGTGAGCGTCTGCATTTGGGGCGACTCGAGCGCCGTGGGCGTGGTGCGGCACTCGGTCCCGAAGAGCAGCTCCCCGTACGGGGCGAGCTCCTCCGCCACCGGCAACGTGATGTCCGCCCAGGAACTCTCCGAGGCCACGGTCAAGGTGCGTAACGAGTCCCGCCAGGAAATCAAGAAGTAGCCCGCTGAACCGGCGCCGGATCCTCGTCCCCGCCGCGGCCGTCGCACTCGGCGTCGCGGCGGCCGTCGTCGCTGCCGTCCTGCTGCTCGTCCGGAAGGACGACGGGGCGGTCACGCTCGTCACCCCGCCGGCCCTGGCCGGCGGGGCGTACCGGCTCGATGCCGGGACCGAGGAGCTGGAGAAGGAGGGACTCGGCGTCCAGGGCGGCCTGCCCAAGGGCGCCGTTTCCGTACTGGCCCGCTACCACCGGGTGGCCGACCACGCGGTGACGCTGTCGCTTTCGGGCGCGTACGGCGGTATCGGCGAACCGGACGCCGTCCTGGACGGCATGTTCAAGGGCTTCGAGAACGGCCCGGGCAAACCGTCCGTGAGGGGCGGGCGCCATGTCTTCACCCCGGACGGCCCCGACGGACCGGCCGTCACCTGCGAGATCGTGAAGATGTACGACCGCGCCTACGCCCCGGCCTGCGCGTGGGCAAAGGCGTCGGACGCGATGCTGGTCCTCGACTTCGATCCCGGCCGGCGCTCGGCGGACTCCGTGGACCTCGCGGCCTTCGCGAAAATCACCTCAGGCATCCACCGGGACGTACGCAAGCCCGCCTGATCGACGAAGGGGGCCGCCCGGCCTTGTCCAGGCCGGGCGGCCCCTTCTGTGCGTACGGACAGCGCGCTACGCGCTCTTCTCGTGCCGTTCGTCCTTGCCCACGATGCGGGGCTCGCGCGGCACCAGGGTGGGGTTGACGTTCGAATGGACGACGTCTTCGGTGATGACGACGCGGGCGACGTCCTTGCGGGACGGGACCTCGTACATCACCGACATCAGGACCTCTTCCATGATGGCGCGCAGACCTCGCGCACCCGTGCCGCGCAGGATCGCCTGGTCGGCGATGGCCTCCAGGGCCGGGCGGTCGAAGTCCAGCTCCACACCGTCGAGTTCGAACAGCCGCTGGTACTGCTTCACCAGGGCGTTGCGCGGCTCGACGAGGATCTGGAGGAGGGCCTCGCGGTCCAGGTTGTGGACGGAGGTGATGACCGGGAGGCGGCCGATGAATTCGGGGATCATCCCGAACTTCACCAGATCCTCCGGCATGACCTCCTGGAACTGGTCGCTGGCCTCGATCTCGCGCTTGGAGCGGATCGTGGCGCCGAAGCCGATGCCCTTGGCGCCGGCCCGCGACTCGATGATCTTCTCCAGACCGGAGAAGGCGCCGCCCACGATGAACAGGACGTTCGTCGTGTCGATCTGGATGAATTCCTGGTGCGGGTGCTTGCGGCCGCCCTGCGGCGGGACGGAGGCCGTCGTGCCTTCCAGGATCTTCAGCAGGGCCTGCTGGACGCCCTCGCCGGAGACGTCTCGTGTGATCGACGGATTTTCGCTCTTTCGGGCGACCTTGTCGATCTCATCGATGTAGATGATGCCGGTCTCGGCCTTCTTGACGTCGTAGTCGGCGGCCTGGATCAGCTTCAGCAGGATGTTCTCGACGTCCTCGCCCACATAGCCCGCCTCCGTCAGCGCGGTCGCGTCGGCGATGGCGAACGGGACGTTGAGCATCCGGGCGAGCGTCTGCGCGAGCAGGGTCTTGCCGGAGCCCGTGGGGCCGAGCAGCAGGATGTTGGACTTCGCCAACTCGATGCCGTCGTCGCGGTTCCCCGAGCTCTCGCCGGCCTGTACGCGCTTGTAGTGGTTGTAGACCGCCACGGAGAGCGCCTTCTTGGCGGCTTCCTGGCCCACTACGTAGCCCTCGAGGAACTCGTAGATCTCACGGGGCTTGGGAAGCTCCTCCCAGCGCACCTCGGAGGTCTCCGCGAGCTCTTCCTCGATGATCTCGTTGCAGAGGTCGATGCACTCGTCGCAGATGTACACACCAGGACCCGCGATGAGCTTCTTCACCTGCTTCTGGCTCTTGCCGCAGAACGAGCACTTGAGCAGGTCGCCGCCGTCACCGATGCGTGCCACGAGGTGCTTCCCCTTCGCCTGGGATCCGCCTTGCTCTGCGAACCCGGGTGCTTGCCTATCGACGGTACCTTGCCGGGCCCCCTGTGCGGGCCCCCCTTGGACGTACTCGGTCCAAGGGGGTTGCCACCCGGCACCGGTGCCCGGACCGGAACTCAGACCGAAACAGACGTCTTGCGCGTCGAAACGATCTGGTCGACGAGACCGTACGCGAGCGCGTCCTCGGCAGTGAGGATCTTGTCGCGCTCGATGTCGTCGCGGATCTTCTCGATCGGCGTGCTGGAGTGCTTCGCCAGCATCTCTTCGAGCTGCGTACGCATGCGCATGATCTCGTTCGCCGCGATCTCCAGGTCGGAGAGCTGCTCACGGCCCGTCTGGCTGGACGGCTGGTGGATCAGGACGCGGGCGTTCGGCAGTGCCATCCGCTTGCCGGGGGTGCCGGCGGCCAGCAGGATCGCGGCCGCGGAGGCGGCCTGGCCCATGCAGACGGTCTGGATGTCGGGCTTCACGAACTGCATCGTGTCGTAGATCGCGGTCAGCGCGGTGAACGAGCCGCCCGGCGAGTTGATGTAGATCGAGATGTCACGGTCGGGGTCCATCGACTCCAGGCACAGCAGCTGCGCCATGACGTCGTTGGCGGAGGCGTCGTCGACCTGGACACCCAGGAAGATCACGCGCTCCTCGAAGAGCTTCGCGTACGGGTCGTACTCACGGACGCCCTGGGAGGTGCGCTCCACGAAGCGCGGCACGACATAGCGGGCTTCGGCCTGCGGGCCGGTGTAGAGGCCGCTGCCGGGGAAGTTGTTCATGCGGGTGTTCACCATCCTGATGGCGATCGGTGGGCTGGTATTCGGCTTCGAGGCAGTGCTGCCGGGGGGTATCAGGCCCCGGTGCCGCCGCCGCCCGGAACGCCGGAGGCGTAGGTGATGATCTCGTCGATGATCCCGTACTCCTTGGCCTCCTCCGCGGTGAACCAACGGTCACGGTCGCCGTCGCGGATGATCGTCTCCACGGTCTGGCCGGTGTGCTCGGCGGTGATCTGCGCCATGCGCTTCTTCGTGCGGAGCAGCTGCTCGGCCTGGATCTTGATGTCCGAGGCGGTGCCGCCCAGGCCCGCGGAGCCCTGGTGCATGAGGATGTCCGAGTTCGGCAGCGCGAAGCGCTTGCCGGGGGTGCCCGCGGTCAGCAGGAACTGCCCCATGGAGGCCGCGAGGCCCATCGCGATCGTGACCACGTCGTTCTTGATGTAACGCATGGTGTCGTAGATCGCGAAGCCGGCGGTCACCGAGCCACCGGGCGAGTTGATGTAGAGGTAAATGTCCTTGTCCGGCTCCGCGGCCAGCAGCAGCAGCTGCGCACAGATCTTGTTCGCGATCTCGTCGTCGACCTGCTGGCCGAGGAAGATGATCCGCTCCCCGAGCAGCCGGTTGTAGACCTGGTCGCCGAGGCCACCACCGAAGGCAATCTCACCGGCGGCGGAAGGCATCAGATTCGTCACGTATCCACCTGCTCGTCTCTGACGGCAACGGGCCGTCTCCGCGTCTTCTACCTGAGGTAGGGGGTGGGGCGGCCAGTCTGCCCGGCCCGCTCCGATGTCTCCCCTGCCCTCGTATCTACGGACCCTAACGCGCTGCCCGGCGGGCGCCATCCCGCATCAGGAACTGTTCGCTCTGAGCGCATGTTCCCGGGGCCGTGACAGGCCCGTGAGACCACGGACGGGCCCGTACGTGCGAAACACGTACGGGCCCGTCCGTAAGGGGTTCTGCGGGTCGCGCAGAGGCCGTGGATCAGGCCTCGGTCTTCTCCTCGGCGGCCTCGGCCGTCTCGGTGACCTCGACCGTCTCGGCGGTCTCGTCCTCGTCGTCGAGGTCGACGACCTCGCCGTTGCTGTCCTTGACCGTGGCGGCCTCGACGACGGTCGCGAGGGCCTTGCCGCGGGCGACCTCGCCGACGAGCATCGGCACCTGGCCACCCTCGACGACGGCCTGGGCGAACTGGTCGGGGCTCATGCCGGAGGACTGCGCACGGCGCATGAGGTGCTCGGTGAGCTCCTCCTGGCCGACCGACAGCTTCTCCTTGTTGACGATCTCGTCGAGGACGAACTGCGTCTTGATGCCCTTCTCGGCCTGCTCCTTGAGCTCGGCGTCGAAGTCCTCGGCGGACTTGCCCTGGATCTCCAGGTACTTCGCCAGGTCCAGGCCCATCTGGCCCAGCTGGTGGTGCTCCAGGTTGTGCTTGCGGGTGTTGACCTCGTCCTCGAGAAGCTTCTCGGGCATCGGGACCTCGACGAGCTTCAGCAGCTCCTCGAGCACCTTCTCCTGGGCCTGGGTGGCCTGGTCGTACTTCTTCATACGGCCCAGACGCTTCTCGCTGTCGGCGCGAAGCTCCTCCAGCGTGTCGAACTCGCTCGCCAGCTGGGCGAAGTCGTCGTCCAGCTCGGGCAGTTCGCGGGCCTTGACGGCGGTGACGACGACCGTGACCTCGGCCTCCTTGCCCTCGGCGCTGCCGCCCTTGAGCTCGGAGGTGAAGGTGGCGGTGCCGCCGGCCTCGAGGCCGGTCACGGCCTCGTCGATGCCGTCCAGGAGCTGGCCGGAACCGATGGTGTAGTCGACGCCGGTGGCGACGCCGTCCTCCAGCACCTCGCCGTCGACCTTGGCCTCCAGGTCGACGGTGACGATGTCGCCCTCGGCGGCGGCGCGCTCGACCGGGGAGGTGGTGGCGAAGCGGTCACGGAGCTGCTCGAGCGACTTCTCGATGTCCTCGTCCGACACCTCGACGGCGTCGACGGTGACCTCGATGCCGGAGTAGTCCGGGATCTCGAGGGCCGGACGGATGTCCACCTCGGCGGTGAAGGCCAGCAGCTCGCCGTCCTTCAGCTCCGTGATGTCCACCTCGGGCTGGCCCAGCGGGTTCAGGTCGGCCTCGTTGACCGCCTCGGTGTAGAACTTCGGCAGCGCGTCGTTGACGGCCTCCTCGAGCACCGCACCACGGCCGAACCGCTGGTCGATGACGCGGGCCGGGATCTTGCCCTGACGGAAGCCCTTCACCGTGACCTGCTGGTTGATCTTTTTGTACGCCGCGTCGAGGCTGGCCTTGAGCTCCTCGAAGGGCACCTCGACAGTGAGCCGAACCCGAGTCGGGTTCAGGGTCTCCACGGCGCTCTTCACGGTTCGGTCTCCTTGGGGCTGACTGCTGGGTTTCTGCTGAGGTTCAGCGGACCGCGCCCGGCAGAGAGGCACACGGGCGCGCAGCTTGCATAGTAACCGCAAGCGGGTTGAGCCCCACAATGTGATCTTCGCTGTGCGGCGCGTACAGCTGATCGGGACGCGCCGGAAAACCTCCCGGCGCCCCGGAAAACACCGGAAAACGTCCGGAGACGGCGAGAGATCTCAAGAAGCCGGGAAACCCGGAAAACAAGTCGTGCTGGTCGGGGTGGCCGGATTCGAACCGACGACCTTCCGCTCCCAAAGCGGACGCGCTACCAAGCTGCGCCACACCCCGTCGGTGCGAGACGTAGGGTACATGGCCGAAGACCCCTTGGTGCACGCGATTTCCGCGCAGGTCACCCCGGCGGGTCCTGGGGGCGGTCCCGGGTCCGGGGATGCCCACAACACCTCGCCGCTCACCCCTGATACGATGACCGCGGTCTTCGCCGCACCGGCGGAACACCGCCCGGCGGGCGTAGCTCAATGGTAGAGCCCCAGTCTTCCAAACTGGCTACGCGGGTTCGATTCCCGTCGCCCGCTCCAGCAACGCCCTCGGCTCCGGCCGGGGGCGTTTCGCATGCCCGGGAGGTTTCGCCTGCCTGGGGGTTTCGCATGTCCGGCAGGCGCCCCGGGCGCGCCCGGGCTCAGAATCTGATGTTGTTGATCGTCTCCGCGATCGAGTTGAGGAACCGCTGGATCGGCTCCGCCATGCTCGTGTTCTTGAGGAAGAAGCCGAAGAGTATGGCGACGATCGCGGGCCCGGCCTTGATGTTGCCCGCGCGGTACATCACCACCAGGATGATCGCCAGCAGTAACACCACAGACAGTGAAACAGTGGTCACGACTGATCACACCCTCGGTCGGAATCCCTGGCCGCCCCCCGGAGGGCATGCTGCCCCCCGGACCCCTCTCGGCAACCATCGTGCCATCAACTCGCCCGCCAGTGGAGCCGCGTGACGATTCGCCAGTGGAATCCGCAACGTTGCGCGGAGGCGGCTTTTGGGGCGGTTTACCGAGTATCGCGGAGGTAAGCCACGGGCCGTGTACGTACGTACAGGCAAGGTTTTACGCGTTCCGCTTCCGCCGCTAGGGTGCCTCGAATGTCCCCCACCGCCACGCCTCCCGCGCGCCCCGTGGCCTCCGCTTCCGCCGCTTCCCAGCCGGTTTCGACGCCTTCGCCGGAACCCGGCCAGGGCGCCGCCCCGCAGCGTGACCCGTTCTTCGACAACGCGAAGTACCTGGCGATCGTCCTGGTCGCGCTGGGCCACGCCTGGGAGCCGCTCACCCATGGCGGCCGGGCGGCGACGGCGTTGTACATGACCGTGTACGCGTTCCACATGCCGGCCTTCATCCTTGTCTCCGGCTACTTCTCCCGTGGCTTCGATATGAGCCCTGCCAAGCTCAAGCGACTCCTCACGGGTGTCGTCGTGCCGTACCTGATCTTCGAGGTCGCGTACACGTACTTCCAGCACTGGGCGGAGGACGACGCCCCGAACGAGCCGGTCTCCCTGCTCAACCCCTGGTACCTGAACTGGTTCCTGGCCGCGCTGTTCGTCTGGCGACTGACCACCCCGATCTGGAAGCTGATCCGGTGGCCCGTGCCGGTCGCCTTCGTCATCGCGATCCTCGCCGGGCTCTCCCCGGAGGTCGGCACGGACTTCGACCTCCAACGAGTGATGCAGTTCCTGCCGTTCTTCGTGATCGGGCTGCACATGAAGGCCGAACACTTCCGGCTCGTGCGCGGGCGCTGGGTGCGGATCGCGGCGGTGCCGGTGTTCGCGGGCGCGGTCGCGGTCGCCTACTGGCTGGCGCCGACCATGGACACCGCGTGGTTTTACCACAACGACAGCGTGCAGGAACTGGATGCCCCGCTGTGGGCCGCGCCCGTCATGCAGCTCGCCCTCTTCGCCTGCGCGGCCGTGCTGATCGTCTGCTTCTTCGCCTGGGTGCCGGGGCGGACGGTGTGGTTCACGACGCTCGGCGCGGGGACCCTGTACGGGTATCTGCTGCACGGCTTCCTGATCAAGCTGTCGCGCTGGTGGGAGTGGTACGACGCGTACGCGTGGATCCGGCAGCCGGTGGGCGAGGTCGTCGTGACGCTGCTCGCGATCGCCGTGATGACCGCGCTGTGCAGTGGGCCGGTGCGGAGGGTTTTCCGGTTCGCGATGGAGCCGCGGATGGAGTGGGCCTTCGTCAAGACCCCCCTCCGGGGGAAGTCCTCTACCTAGTCGCCTGCGGCTCTGCGGGCCGTCTTGCCGCCTGCGGCGGCGGGCGCCCTGCGGGCGCGTCCTCAATCGCCGGACGGGCTGGTTTTGGCTGAGGTCGGCCATATCAAGCCCGTTCGGCGATTGAGGACACAGCACAGCAGCCCGTCCGGCGATTGAGGACACCGCCGCGCAGCGGTGGTGCGGGCGGAGACTACAACGGCGGCGCACCCCGAAGGTGGCGGATGAGTTTCTCCAGGGCGGCCCAGCCCTCCGGGCCTTCGCCGAGTGGGTAGTAGTAGCCCGGCCGGGCGTTCGGGCCCAGTTGGACCGGGCGGTCCTTCAACGGAGTCCGGCTCGCCGTGTCGCGGCCCGCTTCCCGGACCTCGGCGGGGCCCAGGACGAAGGCGTACGGCATGGGCGGCTGCTCGAAGTGGGGCGGGGCGTTCAGGTCCCGGCGTGCCTCGCGCAGCTGGACCATCATGGTCTTCAGGCCGTGCCGGGTCACCAGCTCGCCGGCCAGGCCCGGCAGTGCCTCCAGGGGCGGCTGCTCGTCGGGGCCGTAGCCGAGGGTGAGGGTGATGTCCTCCTCCACCCCCTCCGGGGTGCGGATCACGCGCAGCGTGGCGATGGCCGGCCGGTCCGGGGTGCCGACGACGACCGTCCAGGTGGGCTGGGGGGCGCGCTCGTAGGCCAGGTCGGTCAGCTGTCGCCGCGACCAGGTGAGGCCGGCGGGTTCGGACGTGCCCCAGCCGGCCGGGGGGCCGCCGGTCAGTGCCTGCCAGGCGGCTTCCAGCGCGCCGCCGAGCACGAGGTCGGCCTCGGGCTGGTGCAGGGTGCGGAAGGAGACGACGAGCTGGCGCTCGCCGGTCGGCCGGATGTCCTGGAAGGCGTCCGCCACCGGGCTCTCGCCGTTCTCGTCCCGGTCCGGGGAGAAGGCGCCGTCCTGCCAGCGCAGGACCGCGCCGGTCAGCCCGTCGTAGTAGCCGCACCGCTCGTCGCGCACCACCCAGCGCGAGGGGGTGGACTGCAGCAGCAGGCGGGTGGGCAGGGAGAGTCGGCAGTGCGGCGGGGTGACGATCTGCAGGGACCGGTCGCTGTCCACGGTGGCGCGCAGGGCCTCGGAGAGCCAGCTCGTCATGGGGACGACCGGGCGGTCCTGGAGGACGACGGCGGCCTCGTCGGTGAGCATGTCGACGGCGGGCTGGGCGGCGGCGGGGGTGGGGACGGCCGTGACGCCCGAGACGTCGACGGGGCGGGCCGCGCCGACGGTGCCGGGGGCGTCCGGCGGCCAGACCCGGCCGCCCAGGAGCATCGTCAGACGGGCCGCGAAGGCACCCGCGAGCTGCTCGGCCTGGGGGACGCCCGTGGTGGCGCGGGCCTCGATCCACCATCCGGGGCCGTCGCCGGAGGGTTCGGCGCCGGGCCCCAGCAGCCGGGCGGCCTCGCCCGGCACCTGGAGCAGCAGGGGCGCCTCGATCGAGACGAGCGGCCGGCCCTCGTCGTCGCAGAGCTGGACCACGGCGCCCTCGCCGGTGGTCGCGATGTGCAGGTCCGGGCCGCCCGCGAGGAGGCCCGCCACGACGCTCAGCGCGTCGGGCATGCGCTCGGTGAGCGCGATCACGTCCTTGGTCATTCGGTGTTCCCCCTGGTCATGCGTGGTCGGCCGGTGTCTCGGTGTCGCCGTCCGCGGCGGCGAGCGCCGTTTGGATCAGCCGGGTGGACTCGCCGCGGCGCAGCAGCGTGCCGCGGCCGGGCGGCTGGGGGCTCGCGTAGACGCCGGGGAAGAGCTGGCCCTCCTGCCGGTCGCCGGTCATGACGACCGCCGTCGTACCGCTCTCCCGGAGTGTCATCAGGAACGGCTCGTACAGGGCCCGCGAGGCGCCCGCCACCCTGCGGGTGACGACGAAGTGCAGGCCGATGTCCTGTGCGGAGGGGATGAACGGCAGGAACGGCGCGAGCGGTTGCTGGCCGGCGGTGGTGAGGATGTCGTAGTCGTCGATGAGGATGACGATGCGGGGGCCGGAGTACCAGGTGCCGGACGCGAGGGCGTCCTGGGCGGCGAGGTCGTCGGGCATGCGCTTTTCGAGTTCGGTGGCGATGCCGGTGGCCAGGGCGCCGCAGAGCTTGGAGTTGTGGGCGTAGCCGCCGCGGTACTCCTCGGGCACCAGCTTGCGCAGGCCCCGGCGCGGGTCCATGACCGCGAAAACGATCTCCTCGTCGGAGTAGCGCTCCATGAGCCCCTGGGTGACCAGGCGCAGCAGGTTGGTCTTCCCGCACTCGCTGTCGCCCAGGATCATCAGGTGCTGGTCGCGTCGGAACAGATCGAGCAGGACGGGTGCGAGCGCCGTCTGGTCCAGGCCGAGGGGCACCCGGTTGGGTTCGGCCGTCACGGACGGCAGGGAGGCGGCGGGGATGCGGGCGGGCAGCACCCGGACCCGCTGGGCGCCGTCACCGGACCAGGACGAGCGGATCACCATGGCCGCCTGTTCGACGGCCGGGCCGAGGTCGGCCACCGAGGCGAGGGAGTCGATGCGGGGCAGTGCCGTCTGGGCGAAGAGCTTGCCGTCGGTCAGGACGCGGCCCTTCTCGTCCGGGGCCAGGGTCTCGGCGAGCTTGCGGTCGATGCTGGAGTCGCCGGGGTCGTTCAGGCGCAGCTCGACGCGGGTGCCGAACAGGGACTGGGTGGCGATGCGGACGTCGTTCCAGCGCAGCATGCCGGCGACGACGTGGATGCCGTAGCCGCCGCCGCGCTTGAGCAGGTCGGTGACCGCGTCGTCCAGTTCCTCGAAGTCGTCGCGCAGGGCGCCGAAGCCGTCGATGATCAGCACGATCTCGGTGGAGGACAGCTCGGGGAGCCGGCCTTCGGCGCGCAGCGAGCGCAGTCGCTCGACGGAGTCGATGCCGTGTTCGCGGAAGAGTTCCTCGCGGGCGGCGAGCATGCCGCGAACCTCTTCGACGGTGCGGGCCGCGCGTTCGCGGTCGGCACGGCCGGCGATGCCGCCGACGTGCGGGAGTCCGGAGAGGGCCGCGAGGCCGCCGCCGATGAGGTCGAGTCCGTAGATGCCGACCTCGCGCGGGGTGTGCGTCATGGCGAGGGACAGCGCCAGGGTGCGCAGCAGGGTGGTCTTGCCGGACTGCGGGCCGCCGATGACGGCGGCGTGGCCGCCGGCGACGGTGAGGTCGAGGACCCATTGGCCCTGCCACTGCTTGGCCGGGTCGTCGAGGAGGCCGAGCGGCACCTTGAGCGGGCCGGGCCGGACGGCGAGCTGCATGCCGCGTTCGCCGGCCCGGAGCGGGCCGGCGGAGGTGTCCAGGGCGATGGCCCGGGGCAGCGGCGGCAGCCAGATGGCGCGGGTGGGCGGGGCGGCGTCGCGGAGCTGGTCGACGACGACGGACATGACGGTGGGGCCGGGGTTGCGGTGGCGCATGGCCGGTTCGGCCTCGCCGGGGGCCGTCTCGGGCCGGCCGAGGGTGTTGAACTCCGGGTAGGGGTGGACGGCCGGGCCCTCGTCCTCGACGTCGCGGGCGACGGGGCCGCGGTAGGGGCCGGAGACGAAGCTGGCCTTGAACCGCTCGTAGGCGCTGGTGTCGACCTTGAGGTAGCCGAAGCCGGGGATGGGCGGCAGGTGGAAGGCGTCGGTGGTGTCGAGCACCGTGCGGGACTCGTCGGCGGAGAAGGTGCGCAGGCCGAGCCGGTAGGAGAGGTAGGTGTCCAGGCCCTTGAGCTTGCCGCCCTCGATGCGCTGGCTGGAGAGCAGCAGGTGCACCCCGATGGAGCGGCCGATGCGGCCGATGGAGAGGAACAGGTCGATGAAGTCGGGTTTGGCGGTGAGGAGTTCGCCGAACTCGTCGATGACGACGAAGAGGTGCGGCAGCGGTTCGAGGTCGGGGCGGGTCTCGCGCAGGGCGGCGTAGTGGCCGATGTCGGCGATGTTGCCGGCGTCCTTGAGGACCTGCTGACGGCGCTGGACCTCGCCGGCGAGGGAGGAGTGGACGCGCTCGACGAGGCCGGCCTGGTTCTCGAGGTTGGTGATGACGCCGGCGACGTGCGGCAGGTCGGCGAAGGGCGCGAAGGTGGCACCGCCCTTGTAGTCGACGAGGACCATGGCGAGGTCCTCCGGCGGGTGCGAGGCGACGAGTGCCAGCACCAGGGTGCGCAGCAGTTCGCTCTTGCCGGAGCCGGTGGCGCCGACGCACAGGCCGTGCGGGCCCATGCCGAGTTCGGAGGATTCCTTGAGGTCGAGCAGGACCGGCTGGCGGGAGTCGCTGAGGCCGATGGGCACGCGCAGGAAGGCGCGTTCGCCGCGGGGCCGCCACAGTTGCCGGACGTCCAGGGCGGCCGGGTCGTCGACGCCGAGCATCTCGGCGAAGTCGACGGGGCCGGAGAGCGGGGCGTCGCCGAGGGATTCGGCGGACAGCCGCAGGGGGGCCAGCAGGCGGGCGAGGCCCTCGGCGCCGGCGGCGGTGGCCCGGTCGGCGGTGCCGTGGGAGGTGACGGTCTCGGCGGGGCGCAGGTCCTCGATGTGGACCTGGTCGCCGTCGACGGTGATACGCAGGGAGACCTGGCCGGGCTCCTGGACACGCTCGGCCACCAGGTGCAGCACGGTGACGCCCATGTCCCGCAGGGACACGGCGTCGTCGGGGCGGGGCAGTTCGTGCGCGTCCTCGCCGTACTCGTCGCTGACGACCAGCAGCCGGCCGGCCATCTCCAGGGCGTCCTTGCCGGACAGGCCGCGGCGTACCTCGGCGGCGTAGGAGGCGCGGGCGCGCAGGTCACGGTTGATGAGCCGGGCGAGCTGGGCCGGGGTGGGGGCGATCCGGCGGGCGCTGACCGGGCCGTCCTGCTCGTCGGGGTCGAGGGTGTGGGGCAGCCATTTGACCCAGGCCCAGTCGGTCATGCGGTCGCCGGGGCAGGCGAGGGCGAAGGCGACGTCGTCGGGGGCGTGGGCGACGGCGGTCTGGGTGAGCAGGGCGCGGACGACGCGCAGCACACCCTCGCGGTCGCCGACGACGCTGACGTTGCCGACGCGGTCGAGGGGGACGGTCAGGGGCAGGTCGGTAGCGGTGGAGAATCGATTCTTCAGCGCCCCGGCCTCGTTGAGCATGAACCGGTCGGGCGGGGTGAGGACGTTACCGCCGGTCTCGCCGACCGTCAGCGGCCGTACGGGCATCTGCCCGGTTCCCACGCGCACGCGCAGGAAGTCGCCGTCGAGGCGGCGCCGCTCCCACAGCCGGGCGGGGTCGCGCACGATGTCGTACAGCGCCTCGGGGGGCGGGTCGAGGACCCGGGCCGTCTCGCGGCGCTCGCGCTCCTCGGCGCCCAGCTCCTCGCGGAGCTCCTCCAGGTACTCCAGGTAGCGTTCGCGCTGCTGGCGCCGGGTGCGCTGGGCCTTGCCGCGCTGGGACAGCAGCATGCCGACCGAGCCGATGACGGTGACGAGGAGCACGATCGCGCCGAGCCCGGCGAACTGGCTGTTGCGCACCATCGTCATCATCACGACGGAACTCATCACGCCGGCGATGGGCATGAGGGTGTGCAGGGCGCCGCCGGTCTTGCCCTCGGGCAGGTTGGGCGGCGGCTCGATGGTGCGCGCCTCGGGGGTGGGCAGCGGCCGGGTGGCACGGGCGGGGCGGTGGACTATGCGGGTGCTCATCGGTTGCTTCGCCTGCTCATGGCTCGGGTGAGGACGTCGGCGGCCAGCTCGGTGACGGCCTCGCGCGTGACCTGGCCGAGCAGGTCGGTGCGGATGGGGCCGCCGGTGGCGAGGTGCCGGTCGTACGGGAGCATCAGGACCTTCACGCCGTCGAGCTGGAGATGCTCTCTCGCCGCGGTCACATCAAGCGTCATGTGCGGGGACGACGCGGCGACGACCACCACGGTTCCCTCCAGCATCCTGGGTCGCGACAGTGACGCCATCCAGTCCAGTACCGAGCGGGTGGTGGTGACGCCCTCGACGGTGGCGGGGGTGACCAGCACCCGTGCCTGGGCCGCCGACAGGGCGGTGCGGGACAGCTCGCTCGGAAGGGTGTCGCAGTCGACGACGGTGATGCCGAAGTAGCGGCGCAGCGCGACCATCACCGAGCGGTACTCGGCCAGTTCCAGCCGGTTGCCGACCCGGCCCTGGCTGCCGGGCAGCAGCCAGCCCCGGTCGGGCAGCTGGACGAGGTAGCCGACGACGTCGGTGAGCTGCATCGACGGGTCGATGAGCTGCGCGACGTCGCTCGTGGTCCAGCGCACCTTGGTGACGCCGAGCCGGGCGGGGAGCGTGCCGAGCGCCGGGTCGGCCTCCAGCATCAGCACCGGGTCCTGGCGGTAGTGCGCGTAGGTGCGCCCGAGCAGCGCGGCGACGGTGGTCTTGCCCGCGCCGCCGCGGATGCTGGTGACGACGATCTGCCGGCCCGTGGTGAGCGGCTGCTGCAGCGCCTGGGCGACCCGGGTCGCCTCCTCCACCTCCCGGGTGGCCGAGGAACCGACGAGCCGGCGCAGCGAGCGGGAGGTCCGCTTGGCGGCGGAGTCCCCGCTGAGCGGCTTGCCCTTGATCAGCTCCTCGGGGAGCGGGATCTCCATGGTGACGGGCGTGGGCAGGGGCCTGGGCGCGGGTGCGGGCGCGGGGCGGGGGCCGGCGGCGGGCTGCCCGGGGGCGCCGGCCCGCGGCGGTGGCCCGGCGGGTCCGGCCGGGGGCCGGCCGGGCAGGTCGCCGGGCCGGCCCGGCGCGCCGGGGTCGTCGGTGAGGTCACGCAGGTCGCGCAGTACGTCGCCCTGCCAGTCGTCCTGGGACATGCGGTCTCTCCTGGAAGCTCAGAACTGGTGGAGCAGACGTCCGTAGACGCCGAACATCCCGACCGCGAGCGGGAACAGCGCGATCACGCCGATGGTCTCGACGAGGTCCACGGCACGGCGCAGCCGGACGCCGACGTGTTCCGGCAGCCGGACCGCCAGCACGGCGAGCGGCACGACCGCCACCGCGCCGAGCGCGAGGAGCGGCCCGGAGGGGGTGCCGGGGATGTGGCCGATCCACAGCACCACGAGGCGGACGAGCAGCACCAGGGCCGCGGCCAGCAGCGTGACGACCTCGGCGATCAGGGGGAACGCGCGGGAGCGGGAGAGCAGCACGACCACGAGCACGGACGCGAGCAGGACCGTCCACCACGAGGGCGCGGTGACGGCCAGCAGCCCGCCGGCCGTGGCGGACACGGCGACGGCGGCCGTGGCCAGGACCAGCCCGCGGTGGGTGGCGGCCAGGGCGGTCTCGACCTCGTGGCGGCTGACGGAGGCACCGCCGGAGCGGCGGTCGTCGAGCCCGGTGAGACCGGCCGCCATCAGCGCGAGGCGGGGCAGCAGGCCGAGGACGACGACGGAGACGACGGCCATGACGGATCCGACGCGTGCCGGGTCGTGCTGGAGCGCGGCGACGGCCTCCCACACCGCGGTGGTCGCGGCGACGGCTCCGGCGCCGATCAGGCCGCCCTTGCCGAGCTGGGAGAACAGCCCGAGGAGCGCGAGGGTCACGGTGAGCGCGGCGGCCACGGCGGCGAGCCGCGCGGGGCCGGTCCAGTCGTGCGCGTCGGCGGCGGTCCACGCGGCGAGCAGACCGAGGGCGCCGCCGGTGAGCATGAGGGTGGTGCCGAGGTCACGGCCGGCCTGGCCCGCCCGGTCGTCCGTCCGGGCGCGCTGTGCGGCCCGGGTGCCGATCCGGGCGGCGACCGCGCCGACGGCCGCGACGAGCGCGGCCGTCACCGCGAGAGCGGCCGCGACCGCGGCCGGGCCGAGGCTGGTGCGCGCGAGCACACCGGCGGTCACGGCCAGTGCGATCGTGGCCAGGCTCGCGGTCCACCGCCGGGCCTCGGGCCGCCAGCGCCAGGCGCGTACGTCCAGGTCCTCGGCGAGTTCGTCGGTGACGTCGTGCACGACGGGCGCGGAGGGCGCGTCGTGGACCCGGACGAGCCGGAGCACGGCACCGTCGGGCACGGCGGCCTCGGCGAGGGTCCCGTCCTGCGGCAGAACCGTTCCCTCAGCGGTGATCAGATGCCGGGCGGCCGGTCGTTCACCGATCCTGTCGTCCAACAGCCGCAGGACGTCGGGCAGGAGCCGCCCGATGGGCTCGTCCGCGGGCAGCACGAGATCCACCCGCCGGCGGTCGCCGACGAGAGTGATCCTGCTCAATTCCGTACGCTGCTTTTCCCCCACATTCACCACGCGGCAGAACCTATCACTGGACCGGCTCCGTCACTTTGTGCGTTCCTTTCGGGCTTTTCGCCGATTTCGTATGCGAGGCGGACGGCTTCACCCGGGAAGCGACCGGCTTGGCATGCGTAGCGGTGGGCAACACATGCGCGGCAGGCGGCTTGGTATGCGAGCCGGACAGCTTCCTGTGCGAGAGGGACGGCGAAGGCGACAACGACGGTGACGGCGTCACCTGCGGCGCATAGCGCTGCTGTTGCTGTTTCTGCTGTTCTTTCTGCTTGGCCAGGGTGTGCTGGATGAACGACCACCCCACACAGCCGGCGCACAGCACCGCCGCCACGGCGATACCCGCGAATATCTTCCCGAGCTTTTCGTCCGCCGTACGACGGGCGCGCTGGGCACCGAAGTGCAGCGCGTCCCGCATCCGCCGGCGCCGTACAGACACCGACTCCAGCAGCTGACTGTCGTAATCCTTCGCCATCATTCCCCGATCGGCCGGGCTCGTTGAGCCGGTATGGACCTACGAACCCCGGGCGATCTGAAAGGCCATGAACAGCAGCCAGGACACCGGGATCAGCAGACCCCAGACGGCGGCGCGCCGGCGCAGCGGCAGGCCGGGATCCAGCTGCGGGCCGGGCTGGCCGGGGACCGGGGGCGGGAGTTTGTTGAGCTTGACCCTGATGAATACGTTCCACAGCAGGGTGAACGGGGTCAGCAGGACCAGCGACAGCGGGCTCCACCAGCCCTGCAGCAGCGTCTTACCGGTCATGTCGCGCCACACGGCCGTTCCGCAATTACGGCAGAACGGGCCCTTGAGGGACAGGAAGCGCATCATGATCAGAATGCCCTGATGCCCGCGCACGGTGGCCTCGACGGCGGGGAATCCACCGCAGAGCCGGCAGTGCACCTGTCCGGTCGGCGGCGGAAATCCCTGCTGCGGCATGCCCTGCTGACTCCAGCCCTGTTGGGGCGGGAATCCCGGCTGCTGCTGGAACGGCTGTTGCGCCGGAAATGGCTGCTGTTGCGGCGGAGTAGCCACAAAAGTCCCCCGAATCAATCACTGCACTATGGAACGGCGCGGTCATGACACACACCGGTCGCTATGCCTATCAACTTTTGCCGGGGGAACGCAAAGTGCCGTCGACATTCCCCCCGCAGCCGGGCGGCCTCCGCCGCCGGTGACCGAGGGCGGGGGACCCGGGGTGCCGGCCCCGGCTCAGGCCGCGAGCGGCGCCTTGCCGCGGAGGAAGATGCCGTCGTCCGCCGGCTTCACGGCCGCCGCCCCGATATCGGCCACGATCCGCCGCGCTTTCGCCGACCAGCCGGCTCGACGACGAACGTCCGCATGCGGACCACCGCGTCACCCCGCTCGGCCGACGGCGGACGGCCGGCGCCGGCGGCCGAGGCCGGGGCGCCGGCCCCCTATGTCCAGGCCGCGAGCAGGGCCTTGGCGCGGAGGAAGCGGCGACTCGTCGTCACCGGCTATTCGGCGCGGGCCAACGCCTCGGCGACCTCCGCGCGTACCTTGTCGTCGCCGACCGAGGTCAGGTACTCGGCGAATTGCCGGGCCTCCGGCCCCTTGGCGCGGTACACGATGCCGACGGCGTGGTTCAGCGTGCGGGGGGAGGAAGCGACGGTCAGCACGCTCATGGCCAGGTCCACGCCCAGCGGGCCGTCGAGGACCGACACCGCGCTGGCCAGGTCGACCAGCTGCGTGGGCAGGTCGAAGCGGGGCTTCTCCCCCGCCGCCAGGGCCCGCACGCCCCGGTCGATGACCTCCTTGATGTCGTCCAGCAGCGCCCGCAGCGTGGCGTTGTCGAACAACTCGCCCAGCTTGTCCTCGAAGTACTGGCTGTCGGCGAGCCGCACGAGGGCGCGGGCCGTTTCCACCCGCAGTCCCTCGGTGCCCTTTTCCCGCGCCAGATCACCGTCGGCCACCGCGTCCGCGAGCTGCGCGAACGTGCTGTCGACCGAGAACTTGCGGTCGAGCGAGAACTCGTACCAGGGCGTGTTCCGCGGGTCCGCGGCGGCCTGGACGACCGCCTCGTACCCCGCCGTCTCGCCCCAGGTCGTCAGCGCCAGGCACGCCAGGAAACGCTCGATCTCCGGCTCGGCGGGATCGTTCATGAGCTCCACGAGTCCCGGCACACGGTCCCGGTGTCCGGGATCGTCGAAGGCCCCGTAGATCACATCGTCGATATCCGTCGTCGGCTCGCCATCGAAATCCGTGCCGAGCAATTCACTGAAGCGGGTCATGAGTGGCATCCTTTCGCATTCCGCCCGTCGGTCGTCGTCACGGTCCGCTGATGTAGTCGTGCGGCACGACGCCCTTGATGAGCCACTCCGAGTCCCGGCGTGTGTGCATCATGTCCTTCATGCGCTGCGCGAGGCTCTTCGTCTTGGCCTTACCCAAGCCGAGTTCCTTGGCGATTTCGGCGGCCCTCGCGTCGATCTCGGGGTGCGGGGTGTCCCGCGGGACACTGATGTCCACGGGCCGGCCGGCGACCTTGTCGGCAGCCTGCTGGATCGCCGCCTCGACCTCCCGCGGCGAGTAGACCTCCACACCCTTGACCTTGCCCTTGGCTATGTCGTCCACGAGCCGGGGCAGATCGATCTGGATCTTCTGGCCGCCGTAGTCCTTGGCGTTGGCACCGTCCTCACTGGTCGAGGTGTAAGGACTCTCCGACTTCTTCGGCTCCCGTCCAACGATGTGGTCGACGATCGTCGCGTCACCGTCGGGGTTGGCGGGGACGAGGTCGCCGTCCTCGTTGAGGTAGCTCTTGCGCTGTCCCTTGCTGTTGTGCGTGTCCGAGAAGTCCGCGTCGTGACGCTTGATCTTCGGGACCTCTTCGGCGGGACCGGGCCGGTACGAACCGGGCGGTGTGTGATCGCCCGAGCCGGAGCCGGAGTCGCCCGCGCCGGTACCGGAGTCGCCCGAGCCCGAGCCGGAACCGGAGTCACCGGAGCCCGAGCCCGTGCCGGAGTCACCGGTGTGACCCGCGCCCGCGCCGTGGCCGGCGTCCGAGCCCTTGTCCGAGCCGGAGCCCGAATCGGCGGAACCAGAGTCCTTGCCCGTGCCGCCGGGGCCGTCCGTGCCGCCGTGACCGCCGGCGCCCGCACCCGTGCCCGGCGTCTCGCCGTGGCCGCCTGCGCCGTGACCCGCGCCGCCACCGCCCGGCGTGTGGGACCCGCCGCCGCCCGACGGCGTGTGCGAGCCCGCACCCGTGCCCGAGCCGCCGCCGGTCGAGTGGTCCGTGACGTGACCGCCCGTGGTCGGGGTGCCGTGCGTGCCACCGCCGCCCGCCGGGTGTGCCCCGTCCGCCGGGAGCGACGGGCCCGTCGGGTGGTTCGCGGAGTTCTCCACGTGGCCGGGGCCGCCCGCGCCCTCGAGGACCTTCGCCTCGTCCTTGACGGGAGCGGTCTCGTGCTCCTTGACGTCGGGCAGTTCGTTCTTGTGCGGCTCGCGGACGGGTTCGGTGTCGGGGACGACGTCGCCGTGTTCGTCCCTGATGAATCCGTCGTTGCCGATGACGCGCTTGTTGCCCGCGGCGTCGGTGTACTCACGGCCGGGGGGCGTGTGCTCGCCGGAGCCCGCGGGGGTCTTGTCCCCCGAGCCGGCGGGAGTCTTCTCGCCGGAGCCGGCGGGGGTGGACGACGCGTCGCCCGAGTGGGCAGGCGTCGACGAGCCCTCGCCCGTGTGGGTGGGGGTCGGGGAACCGTCGCCCGTGTGGGCCGAGGGGGCGTTCACCTCGGTCGGGTGCGGCGCGGTCCCGGTCGGGATGTTGCGGGCCATGTCGTCGACACCCGCCTGGCTGGCCTTGAGGCCCTCCATCAGGTCGCCGATCTTCAGCTTGGTGAAGCTGCCCGCCTTGCCCAGATAGCTCATCGGATCGACGAGTGCGCCCGCCTTGCCCAGCGCGGTCGCGGCCTCCGCGCCCACGCCCAGCTTCCCGGCCTTGCCGAGCTTGAGCAGCGAACCCGAACCGATGGTCACGGCGTTGAACAGCACCGTTCCGAACGCCCGCGAGGGGTCCTTGCCCCACTCGTCCCACGCGACCAGCGACTTGCCGAAATTGCGCAACGCCGCCTTCTGCTTGTCCGTATCACTGTGGTCGACCGGACCGAACATCTTGTCCATCGCCCACTCGTACGGCGTCGCGATATAGGCGCTGACACCGCCGAAGACATCACCGATGCCCGACCAGGTCTTCTTGAAATTGTCCCAGTCGAAGAAGTTGACCATGCTGCCCAGGCCCTTGAGCGTGCCCAGGACACCATCGACGAAGAACCCCTTCAGCGCACCGCCGACATTGTCCTTCGTCCACTCCCACGCAGCCCGCAAACCGGTGTACTCGCGCTTGTCGACCGTCCCCCAAGGAGTCTCCTTGGCGTCCTTGACATCGCTTTCCTTGAAGCCGTACATACCGGCCTTGTGCGAACCGTCGTCGACGACGAAATGCGTACCGCCCACCAACGCGGTGATCTTGTTGGCGGCGTCGCGCTCCACACCCTGGAACGCCACCCAGGTCGTGCCGACCTCACGGACAAGACGCGCATTTTCGTCGATCTTGCCCTGGTCCTTCTGCCAGTCGTCGTCGTCCTTGTTCTCGGCGACGAACTTCTTCGCATCGGCCCGGAGCTGGTTCATCTTGTCGACCAACGGCTTCGCCGCCGAGGCGAAACCCGTCAGCGCACCGCTGACCGATTCCAGCTTCTTCGCGAACTCGTCCGCCTTGTCCCGCACCGGAATCGTCGAATTGAGCAGGTGCTCCTGTTCGGGAGCGTCGTACACCGGATCCAGCGCCTGGAAGGCGTTGTGCACGTCCTTGCCGGTACCACGAATGCTGGAAGCAGTCGTCTTCAGCTTGCCGGCGTGCTTCTCCAGCTCCTCCAGTTGCCCCGTGAAGGTGGGTATCTTCCCCAGTTCGATCACTTCTTGGGGCCCTTCATCTCTTCCGGAGTCGGAGCCTTGGAGTACTCCTCCTGCTTGTTCTTCGCCATCTCCAGGTCACCCTTGAGGTACTCCTCGGTGGCCAGCCGCGCCCCGGTGATGGACTTCCCCGTCCGGACGGGGAGGTACTTCAGATCGTTCTCGGTCTTCTGCTGGAACTCCTGCAGAGCCTGGGCCACGGGACCGAACGCTCCCCCCTTGGGGATCTCGGCCCCGCCCAGCACCATCGTGCCCGCCGTGGTAGCGGCGCCCACCAAGTCCTCGCCGTACGCCTTGAACTCTGCCTCGAACTTCCCGCCGGCCTCGGCGGTCTTGCTCAGGACTCCACGAACGCCATCCGGCTTGATGTCCCACTTGTCGGACACGATTCCCCCGTTCCGTAAAACGTTTTCTCTGCGGTGCCCCGGCGTCAGCCGATGTTGTCGACGGCGGCCTTGGCGCGGGCCAGCGTCTGGTGCGCCGTGCCGTCGTTCTTCTCCATCGTCGAACGCAGCAGCGTGATGATGGAGCGGACCTCGGCGGCCGCCTTGTCCCAGCGCTTTTCCTTGCCGTGGTACTCGTCCGAGACGCCGTCGGCCTGGAAGTCGGCCATGGCCGCCTTCACGGCCGCTTCGCGCTCGGCGAGCACCGTCTCCAGCCGGCCGATGATGCCCGCCAGCGAGCCCTGCACCTCGGTCGAGGCGCCGACGTCGTAACTCCGCCGGTCCGTACCCGTGCCACCCATGTCAACTACCCCCGTGTTCCTAGCGGCCCGAGAAACGGGCCGCGTCGAAGTTCGCCGCCGCCATCTGCTGCTTCGCGTTGTCCGCGGACTCCTGGTCACCCTGGCCGAACGAGGTGTCCATGCCCGACTGACCGCCCAGGATCGAACGCAGCGAGCCGTTCAGCGCGGCCGTCACATCGTCCGAGTGCTCCTTGAACTGATCGAAGGCCACCTTGCCCGAACCGTTGAACTTGCCCTCCAACGGTGCGGCAGCGGCGATCAGCTGGCGGATCAGACCACCCAGGTCCTCACTCGAACCCCGCGTCCGAGACATCAGCCCCGTCAACGCCGTGTTACCCATATCGAACTTCACGAGTTCACCCCCGTCACCTCTCACGACAGGCCGCTCGAACATCCACGGCCCGCACTGGCGTGCCATGTCTATCAACCCCGCATTGCCACCTGCAACGTGAACAGGGGCCGCTTCCGCATACCTGTTACGCAGAAGTGGCATTCGTCGCACAACAAACGCCGCTTGTCACGCGCTTGTGACAATGCGTGGCTCAGTCGCGGCAGATGAGCAGCAGCGCCCGGTCGTCGTTGACGTCCTTGGCGACGGCCTCGATCAGATGCCAGGCGACGCCGTGGAAACCGGTGGCGACATAACGGTCGGCCTCGCCGGTGAGCCGGTCCATGCCCTCGGTCAGGTCCCGTTCGGCCGTCTCGACCAGGCCGTCGGTGAAGAGCATGAGGACGTCGCCGGGGCGCAGCGTGCCCTTGACGGGGTCGAACCGCGCGCCGTCGTAGACGCCGAGGAGCGGGCCTTCGGCGGCCTTCTCCTCCCAGCGTCCGGTGCCCGCACTCAGCTGCAGCCCCGGCAGATGGCCGGCGGAGAGCAGTTCGTAGTCGCCGCTGTCGAGGTCGAGGACGAGGTGGACGGAGGTCGCGAACCCCTCGTCCCAGTCCTGTCTGAGCAGATAGGCGTTGGCGGCGGGCAGGAACTGCGGGGGTGGCAGGGAGCCCAGCAGACCGCCGAAGGCACCGGACAGCAGCAGGGCGCGCGAGGCGGCGTCCATGCCCTTGCCGGAGACGTCGGTCAGCACGACCTCCAGGGTGCGGCCGCCGTTCGTCCGCCCGGCGACGACGAAGTCACCGGAGAAGGACTGGCCGCCGGCCGGGCGCAGGGCCATCTCCCGGTGCCAGCCGCGTGGGAGCTTCGGCAGCTTGCTCTGGACCCGGATCCGCTCGCGCAGGTCGAAGAGCATCGTGCCGCCGCGCCGCCAGGGCACCCCGACCCGGCTGCGGAACTGCGCGATGAGCAGCCCGAGGAAGCCCACCGCGGCGACGACGAGGATGGTGCCGGGGGTGACCCGGTCAGCGCCGTGCGAGCCGGGGTCGTCCAGCGCCGCCGACTCCACGATGAGGGCCGCGGCGGCCGCCGCGTAGAGACCGAGCAGGCTCGCGGGCCGCAGCAGCAGCCCGCCGGCCACGATGGGCAGGACGAGCGCGGCGGGGTCGCACCACCCGGGGTTGGCGACGGTGCCGAGCGTGAGGGCGGGGACGGCGAGCAGCAGCGCGGTCAGGGCCAGCCAGTCGGAGCCGTCGCCGCGGAAATAGTCGACACCGGCTTTGCGCACGCTCGTGCGGGCCCGGTGCAGTCTTTTGCGCATCCGGGCCGTCGGGGTCTCCGCGCCGCCAGTCATTGCATCGGGACCTTATCCACCCATTCGGCGGTGCGTCGATTCACGCCGCGCCGACTCGTCAGCCGCGAGGGCACCAGGAGAGCACCGGAACAGCACGAGCGGGGCATCAGCGGACCATCGGAAGAACTCGGCACGTCTCGGAAGGCACAGCCTATGCGAAATTCGCTCGCCCGAACCGGGAACGCGCTGCTAGGCATGGGCCATGACGATGGAATTTCGCGTGTTACGCCCTGCCGACTGGGACCAGTGGTACGGAACCTTGGAACTGGCCTTCGGCGGGGTGACGGAGTCCCCCGAGGAGCGGGCGCTGTGGCAGAAGCTGACGTGCTTCGACCGCTCCTTCGGTGTCTGGGACGGCGGGGAAATCGTGGGCACGGCGGGCACGCTCGCCTTCCGGATGACGGTGCCGGGCGGGGAGGCGGTGCCCACCGCCGGTGTGACGATGGTGGGGGTACGGCCCACGCACCGACGGCGCGGGGTGCTGCGGGAGATGATGGGGCGTCTGCTCGCGGACGTACGGTCCTTGGGGGAGCCACTGGCCGTGCTGACCGCCTCGGAGCCCGCGATCTACGGCCGGTTCGGGTACGGAGCCGCGACGCACAGCCTGCACGCGAGCATCGACACGACGCGGGTGCGGGTGGCGGTGCCGCCGGGTACCGACGCGTCGGACGGCGCGCAGGGCGTGCGGTTGCGCTTCTCGAAGCCCGCGGATGCGCGCGAGGTGTGCGAGGCGGTCTACGCGCGCCGGGTAGCCGCCCGTCCGGGCATGCTGGTCCGGCAGCCGGGCTGGGAGGACCAGCCCCTGCTCGACCCGCCGGCCAACCGCGCGGGGGCCTCCCCGCTGCAGTGCGTGCTGGCCGAGACCGACGGCGAGGTGGTGGGCTACGCGCGCTATGCGGTGAACCCCGAATGGGAGACGGCCGGTCCGAAGGGCACGGTGGTCCTGCGCGATCTGGAGGCGCTGACACCGCAGGCGTACGCCGCGCTGTGGCGCTTTTTGACCGAGATCGACCTGACGACGCGGATCACCACGACGAACCGCCCCGTCGACGACCCGCTGCTGCGCCTGGTGAACGACGTCCGGCGCTGTGAGATCGGGGTGCGGGACTCGCTCTACGTCCGGCTGGTCGACGTGGGCGCGGCGTTGTCCGCGCGTACCTACCAAGCGCCGGTGGACGTGGTGTTCGACGTCGAGGACGACTTCTGCCCCTGGAACGCCGGGCGCTGGCGGCTGACCGGCGATCCGAAGGGCGCCTCCTGCGAGCGCACCGACGACGCGGCGGACCTGGCCCTGTCCGTACGGGAGCTGGGCGCGGCGTACCTGGGCGGGGTGTCACTGGCGTCGCTGGCGGGCGCCGGCCGGGTGACGGAGCTGCGTCCGGCCGCCCTGCAGGAGGCGTCGGTGGCGTTCGGCAGCACGGTGGCGCCGTGGCTGCCGCACGGCTTCTGAGCCCTGGGGCGGGCCCGGCCGGTTCACTGGCAGGTCGGGCACCAGAAGAGGTTGCGGGCGGCGAGTTCGGCGGTGCGGATCTCGCTGTCGCAGATGTGGCAGGGCAAGTGGGCACGGCGGTAGACGTAGACCTCGCCGCCGTGGTCGTCGACGCGCGGCGGGCGCCCCATGGCCTCGGGCATGTGCTCGGGCCGGACGGTGTCGATCCGGTTGTTCCGCACCCCTTCGCGCATCAGCACCACCAGGTCGGCCCAGATGGCGTCCCAGGCGGACCGGGTGAGATCGCGGCCGGGTCGGTAGGGGTCGATTCCGTGCCGGAAGAGGACTTCCGCGCGGTAGACGTTGCCGACCCCGGCGATGACCTTCTGGTCCATGAGGAGGGCGGCGATCGTGGTGCGGCTCCTGGAGATCCGCCGCCACGCCTTGTCGGGGTCGTCGCCGGGGCGCAGCGGGTCGGGGCCGAGCCGGTCGTGTATCGCCTGCTTCTCGCCGTCGGTGATCAGCGCGCAGGTGGTGGGGCCGCGCAGATCGGCGTAGGCATCGGGGTTCGCCAGCCGCAGCCGCACGGTGTCGGTGGGCGGCGGCGCCTGGCCCGTGCCGAAGCCGAGTTTGCCGAAGAGGCCGAGGTGGACATGGACCCAGCCGGTCGCGGCGAACCCGAGGAAGAGGTGCTTGCCGTGGGCTTCGGCGCTCTCCAGCACCCGGCCGTCGAGCAGGGCCGCGCTGTCCGCGAACTTGCCCTGCGGGCTGCTCACCCGGGCGGGGCGGCCGGCGAAGAGAGCACGGTGGTCCGCCGCGAGGCGGTGGATCGTATGCCCCTCGGGCACGGCTTGTCCTCCGGACGGGTCGCGTTGACTGGTGCGGCTTCAGGACCGGGGCGCCGCCCCGGCCCCGGGACCTCAAGCGCCGGACGGACTTGTCCAGCCCGTCCGGCGCTTGAGGACAAAGGGGTATCAGCCCTGCTGCGGGTGGTGGGCGGGGATCTCCGGCAGCTCGCCGGTGGCCTCGTACCGGCTCAGCATCTCGATGCGGCGCGTGTGGCGCTCCTCACCGGAGTACGGCGTGGCGAGGAAGATCTCGACGAACTTCGTCGCCTCTTCCTGGGTGTGCATCCGGCCGCCGACGCTGATCACGTTGGCGTTGTTGTGCTCACGCCCGAGGGCGGCGGTCTGCTCGCTCCAGGCCAGCGCGGCCCGGACGCCCTTGACCTTGTTCGCGGCGATCTGCTCGCCGTTGCCCGAGCCGCCGATCACGATCCCGAGGCTGTCGGGGTCGGCGGCGGTCCGCTCCGCGGCACGGAGGCAGAACGGGGGGTAGTCGTCCTGGGCGTCGTAGATGTGCGGACCACAGTCGACGGGGTCATGGCCCTGGGCCTTGAGCCACTCGACGAGGTGGTTCTTGAGTTCGTAGCCGGCATGGTCGGAGCCGAGGTACACGCGCATGCGTCCGAGTGTGGCACGACTCGGAACGGGCAACCGTCGCCGGGGCCGGGGCTTACCCCGTGAATACAACGATACGGATTCGGGTCTTCCGAAAGACACCTGCGAAAAGTTCTAATGCGGAAGCTCGAAACCCGAGAACCAAAGGAAACGTTCCATGAGCGCGACACCGCCGACAACGACGAAGGCGCCGACGGCCGGCGATCCCGGCCAGGCCCCCGCGTCCGGCCAGGACGGCCTGAAGGCCGGGCTCAAGAACCGCCACCTGTCCATGATCGCCATTGGTGGCGTCATCGGCGCCGGCCTCTTCGTGGGCTCCAAGAGCGGCATCGCCGCCGCCGGACCCGCCATCCTCATCTCCTACGCGCTCGTCGGCGCGATGGTCGTCTTCGTGATGCGGATGCTCGGCGAGATGGCCGCCGCCAATCCGACCTCCGGCTCGTTCTCCGCCTACGCGGACCGGGCGCTGGGCCGCTGGGCCGGCTTCTCCATCGGCTGGCTGTACTGGTTCTTCTGGGTCGTGGTGCTGGCCGTCGAGGCGACCGCGGGCGCGGAGATCCTCGAAGGCTGGATACCGGCCGTGCCGCAGTGGGCCTGGGCACTGATCGTCATGGTGGTGCTCACCGCGACCAACCTCGGCTCGGTCAGCTCCTACGGTGAGTTCGAGTTCTGGTTCGCCGGCATCAAGGTCGTCGCGATCTCCGCGTTCGTCGTGATCGGCGGGCTCGCCGTGTTCGGCCTGCTGCCGGGCTCGGACAACCCGGGCGCGGGCCTGGACAACCTCACCTCGCACGGCGGCTTCATGCCCAACGGGCCGGGTGCGATCCTCGCCGGTGTGCTGATGGTCGTCTTCTCCTTCATGGGCAGCGAGATCGTCACCCTCGCCGCCGGTGAGTCCGAGGACCCGCAGCGCGCGGTCACCAAGGCCACCAACAGCGTGATCTGGCGCATCGGCGTCTTCTACCTGGGCTCGATCTTCGTCGTCGTCTCGCTGCTCCCCTGGGACTCCAAGGAGATCGCCGAGAAGGGCAGCTACGTCGCCGCTCTGGACACGATCGGCATCCCGCACGCCGGCCAGATCATGAACGTGATCGTGCTGACCGCGGTGCTCTCCTGCCTGAACTCCGGCCTCTACACCGCTTCCCGCATGGCCTTCTCCCTCGGCCAGCGCGGTGACGCCCCGAAGGCGTTCGCGCAGGTCCGCCCGAACGGTGTGCCGCGGGCCGCGATCCTCGGCTCGGTCGTCTTCGGCTTCCTGTCGGTGTTCTTCAACTACATGTGGCCGGACACGGTCTTCAAGTTCCTGCTCAACGCCTCCGGTGCGGTGGCCCTCTTCGTCTGGCTGGCGATCTGCTTCACCCAGCTGCGGATGCGGAAGATCATCGAGCGTGAGACGCCGGAGCGGCACGTCGTGAAGATGTGGCTCTTCCCGTACCTGACGTGGCTGACCATCGGCATGATCACCTTCGTGCTCGGTTACATGGTCTACGACGGTGGCGACAACCGTGACCAGGTCCTCCTCTCCACGCTGCTGGGTGTGATCGTCCTGGTCGTCGGCGTGGTCCTGGACCGCCGCCGCAAGAGCGGGGCGGCTGCCACGAAGTAGCCTCCTCTCGCGTTTCGGGCCGGGCCCGCACCCCCTTTCGTCAAGGGGGTGCGGGCCCGGCCCGTTGTCGTACGCGGCTGTCTTCCCAGCGGCGTTTCCCGCCTGGTGTTCCTTAGCGGGAGGCGCCGAAGTTCTGGGTCCACCAGGGACCGTTGGCGCTGAGGTTGATGCCCACGCCGATCTCCTTGAAGGAGCAGTTCAAGATGTTGTCCCGGTGCCCCTGGCTCTTCATCCAGCCGTCCATCGCGGTCCGGGCGTCCTTGGGGCTCTTGAAGATGTTCTCGCCGTAGGTGCTCCAGCGGTATCCGGCGGCCGTCATCCGGTCGCCGGGGCTCTTGCCCTCGGGGGTGGTGTGGTCGTAGTAGTCGCGGGCGGCCATGTCGTCGGAGTGGCCCTGGGCCGCGGCCTGGAGCTTGGCGTTGACGGTGACGGGCGAGCAGCCGTTACGGGCCCGCTCCGCGTTGACCATCTCCACGACCTGCCGCGCGAGACGTGCGGTCGGCCCGCCCGCCGGGGTGCTCTTGGGCTTGGGCTTCGGCTTCTTCGTCGGCTTGGGCCTGGGCTTGGCGGGGGAGGGAGTCCCCTTCTTGCCGGTCTTCGCCGGGTCCGCCGTCTCCTTCCCGGTCTCCTTGGGCTTCTTCTTCGGCTTCGCCGAGGCGGTGGCGGTGGCGGCCGGGGATGCCTTCTTCTTCCCGGCGACGGCGGCCGGCTCGCCGGCCTGGTGCCCGGCCCGCACCGACGCCGCCCCGGCGGACGGCCTGCTGTCCCCGCCGTGGTCCCCCACGGCTTGGGCCACGCCGTAGCCGCCGCCGGCGACGGCTATCAGGGCCACCGTTCCGGTCACCAGCACGGCTCGCCGCGGGCGCTTGCCCCGGCTCCGGCGCGCACGCCGGCTTCCCTCGGGGGCGGGGTCGAACGTCACGGTCTCGGGTTCACGGTTCACGCGGATCCACTTCCGGTACGGGGTCTGCTGAGCTGGTCCAACACTCAGGAGACGCGGCGGCCGGAAGCCGATAACAAAAATCCGCGTACATGTGTACGGGCCGGGCCCGCACCCCCTCGCAGGGGGTGCGGGCCCGGCCCGTACGTGGTGGGGGCGCCGATCAGCCCCGGCGGCCCAGCAGCTTCCAGGCGGCGGGCAGCGCGCCCATCGCGAGGGCGGCCTTCAGGGCGTCACCGATGAGGAAGGGCGTCAGACCGGCGGCGACGGCGTCCGCGAAGGACATGTGCGTGGCCAGCGCGAGGTAGGGGACACCGACCGCGTAGATGATCGCGGAGCCGAGCGCCATGGTGCCCGCGGTGCGCAGCACGGAACGGTCGGCACCGCGCCGGGCGAGGGCACCGACGACGGTCGCGGCGAGCAGCATGCCGAGGACGTAACCGAAGGACGGGAACGCGGCACCGGACTTCGCCTCGGCGAACCACGGCATGCCCGCCATGCCGACGACGGCGTACAGCGCGAGGGAGAGGAACCCGCGCCGGGCCCCCAGCGCGGTGCCGACCAGCAGCGCGGCGAAGGTCTGCCCACTGACCGGGACCGGCGAGCCGGGCACCGGGACGGCTATCTGGGCGGTGATACCGGTGAGCGCCGCACCGCCGAGGACCAGGGCGGCGTCGCGGACACGGGCCCGGCCGGCGGTGGAGGCGGGGAGCAGATCGGCGAGGACCGTACCGGTCCGGGAAACTGAGGCAGCGGCGGTGGCCATCGGTACTCCGCGAGGTGACTGGGCAAGTAGGGACAGGCTGACGTTAGCCGAGCGTCACCGCGTGGGCACCGGGCACCCACGACAAAGCGGTGGCCTCCGGCTTGGAGAGTTCCAAACGTGGCGCCTCCGGCGGGGGTGGTTGTGCCGTCTGCGGCGGCGGGCCGTCTTTGCCCCCTGCGGCGGCGAGCACCTCTCGCCTGGTCGGCGGATCCTCGACTGCCGGCCGGTTGTGCCGCCTGCGGCGGCAGAGCGCCCTGCGGGCGCGTCCTCAATCGCCGGACGGGCTTAATTAAGCCCGTCCGGCGATTGAGGACACCGCCGCGCAGCGGTGGTGCCACGGGGGCTACGGGCCGTCGGCCCAGCCGCGGCAACGGCAACCGCAAAGGCCAGCGCCCAGCGCCACCGTGATGCTCGTCACCCCCGACCTGCGCAGCTTGGCACATACCGCTCGGTCGGGAGAATCTGTCGGAAGTAGTCGGATTCGCGGAGTCCACACATCCGGAGCCCCCGCGTCCGTCACCGCCCCGTAGCGCAGCCCGCCGCACAGCCCACCGCACAGAGCCCGAGAGTACGAAGCCCATGCACGACGCACCGTCTGTCGCCGAGTCCCGTACCGGTGACGAGAGAGAGCCGCTGGCCGCGGGGCTGAAGCAGCGGCATCTGACCATGCTGGGGCTGGGCGGGGTGATCGGGGCCGGGCTGTTCGTCGGGTCGGGGGCCGGGATCGCCGTGGCCGGGCCGGGGATCATCGTGTCGTATCTGATCGCCGGCGCCCTCGCGATGCTGGTGATGCGGATGCTCGGCGAGATGTCCTCGGCGATGCCCGCCTCGGGCGCCTTCTCGGTGCACGCCGAACGGGCACTGGGCCGCTGGGCCGGGTTCTCGGTGGGCTGGCTGTACTGGTTCATGCTGGTCGTGGTGCTCGCCGTGGAGGCGACCGGTGCCGCGCGGATCGCCCACGGCTGGCTGCCGTCGGTGCCGCAGTGGGGCTGGGTGCTGCTGTTCATGGTGGTGTTCACCACCGCCAACCTCGCCGCGGTGAAGAACTTCGGCGAGTTCGAGTTCTGGTTCGCGACGCTGAAGGTCGGCGCGATCGTCCTCTTCCTGGGCCTGAGCCTGCTGGCCGTCTTCGGCGTGCTGCCGGACACCGAGGCCGTGGGGTTCACGAACCTCACCGGCCAGGGCGGCTTCCTGCCCAACGGCTGGAGCGGTGTGGTCTCCGGCGTGCTGGCCGTCGTCTTCGCCTTCGGCGGCCTGGAGGTCGTCACGATCGCCGCCGCCGAGTCCGACGACCCGGCGCGCGCCGTGGCCCGGGCGGTGCGCAGCGCCGTGTACCGCATCCTCTTCTTCTACGTCGGCTCGATGCTCGTCATCGTCACCCTTCTCCCTTGGTCCTCGATGCGGCCGGGGCAGAGCCCCTACGTGGCCGTCCTCGATCACATCGGGGTGCCGGGGGCCGGACAGATCATGAACATCGTGGTGTTCGTGGCGCTGCTGTCCGCGCTGAACGCCAACCTCTACGGCTCGTCGCGGATGGTCTTCTCGCTCGCCGAGCGCGGCGAGGCGCCGCGTTCGCTGCTGAAGATCTCCGACGGCGGGGTGCCCCGACGCGCGGTGTTCGCATCGGTGGCTTTCGGCTTCATCTCGGTCATATTGAACCTCGAGTGGCCGGATTCCATCTTTCACTATCTACTCAACGCGGTGGGCGCGGTCCTGCTCTTCGTCTGGGGTCTGATCGCCGTCTCGCAGCTGCGGCTGCGCCCGCGCATCGAGCGTGACGCACCGGAGCGGCTGACGCTGCGCATGTGGTGCTTCCCCTATCTGACCTGGGTCGCCCTGGCCGCGATGGGCGGCGTGCTGGTGCTCATGCTGACCGACGACGAGGCCCGGCCGCAGCTGCTGTGGTCGGCGGCGGCGACGGGCGCGGTGCTCGTCGTGGCGGGGCTGCGCGAGCTGCGGCTGCGCGCGACGGGCCGCCCGGGCCGATAGATCGGCCGTAAAACACGTTTGTTCTGGCGATACATCAGGTACGTACGGTCATTCCGACGTCTGAATATCGGACACCTCTGCAAAGGGTGTTGTCCTGAGCGAACGTGGCCTTCACACTGAGGCAACTTTTCCGCTCACACCCAACGGGGCAGACACGATCATGACCGGTATACCCCCCTCTCCTCCCGAGTGCGCGGCCTCCGACGCGAAATCAAACACCGACGTTCCGGCCACCGAGGTCGGCACCGACGCCAAGGCCCTGTCGCACAGCCTCAAGCAGCGGCATCTGTCGATGATCGCCCTCGGTGGCGTCATCGGCGCGGGACTCTTCGTCGGCTCGGGCGGTGGCATCGCCGCGGCGGGCCCCGCGGTCGTGCTCGCCTACGCGGCGTCCGGGCTGCTGGTGATGCTCGTGATGCGCATGCTCGGTGAGATGTCGGCGGCCAACCCGGCCTCGGGCAGCTTCTCGGTGCACGCGGAGCGCACGATCGGCCCGTGGGCGGGCTTCACCTCCGGCTGGGTGTTCTGGACCCTGCTGTGCGTCGCCGTCGCCGCCGAGGGCATAGGCGCGGCGAAGATCATGGTCGGCTGGTTCCCGGACACCTCGTCCTGGATGTGGGTCGCGCTGTTCATGGTCGTCTTCACGGTCACCAACCTGGCCGCGGTCGCCAACTTCGGTGAGTTCGAGTTCTGGTTCGCGACCTTGAAGGTCGGCGCGATCAGCCTCTTCCTGATCCTCGGAGTGCTCGCCATCGTGGGCGTGCTGCCCGGCACCGACGCCCCGGGGGGCGACAACCTCACCGGCCACGGCGGTTTCTTCCCCACCGGCCTCGACGGGCTCGTCGTCGGTCTGCTCGCCTCGGTCTTCGCGTACGGCGGCCTGGAGACGGTGACCATCGCGGCGGCCGAGTCCGAGAAGCCCCGCGAGGGCGTCGCCCGTGCGGTCCGCACCTCGATGTGGCGCATCGCCCTCTTCTACGTCGGCTCGCTGGCCATCGTCGTCACGCTGATCCCGTGGAACGACCCGTCGGTCACCGCCAAGGGCCCCTACGTCGCGGTCCTCGACTACCTGGACATCCCGCACGCCGGCCAGATCATGAACGTCGTCGTGCTGGTGGCGCTGCTCTCCGCGATGAACGCCAACATCTACGGCTCCTCGCGCATCGCGTACTCGCTCGTCGCCCGCGGCCAGGGCTGGAAGGTCCTCGCCAAGGTCAGCAACGGGGTGCCGCGCCTCGCGGTCATCGCCTCCGCCTCCTTCGGCTTCGTCGCCGTGCTGCTCAGCTACTGGTGGCCGGACACGATCTTCAAGTGGCTGCTGAACATGGTCGGCGCGGCCACGCTCGTGGTGTGGGGCTTCATCGCGGTGTCCCAGCTCGTGGGGCGCAAGCGGATCCCCCAGGACAAGCTCCTCGTCCGCATGTGGCTCTTCCCGTACCTGACCTGGCTGGCCCTGGCCGGCATCGTCGGGGTGCTGGCGCTGATGCTGCGCGAGGAGGAGACCCGACTCCAGCTGTACTTCACGGCCGGACTGGCGCTGGCCCTCGCCCTGATCGGCTACCTCAAGCAGCGCGCGGCGGCCGCCAGGCGCTGACGCTCCACCACATCCGCGGCACCGAGGCGGGGTAGGTCCTGATCTTCAGGACCTACCCCGCCTCGGTCTTTGGTCCCGGTCCCCGCCCCGCACCCGCCCTTCTGACGCACATGCTGATAGCGTTTACCTGCAAGTTAATTGCAATAAGCAGTCGGAGGGCTCGGCATGGCCATCTACACACTTCCCGAACTTCCCTACGATTACGCGGCGCTCCAGCCCGTCATCGACGCGAAGATCATTGAGCTGCACCACGACAAGCACCACGCGGCGTACGTCAAGGGCGCGAACGACACCCTCGAGCAGCTCGCCGAGGCCCGCGACAAGGACCAGTGGGGCGCGATCAACGGCCTGGAGAAGAGCCTGGCCTTCCACCTGTCCGGGCACATCCTGCACAGCATCTACTGGCAGAACATGACCGGTGACGGCGGCGGCGAGCCCCTCGACAAGGACGGCGTGGGCGAGCTGGCCGACGCCATCGCCGAGTCCTTCGGCTCCTTCGAGAAGTTCAAGGCCCAGCTGACCAAGGCCTCGGCCACCACTCAGGGCTCCGGCTGGGGCGTGCTGGCCTACGAGCAGGTCAGCGGCCGTCTCATCGTCGAGCAGGTCTACGACCACCAGGGCAACGTCGGCCAGGGCTCGGTCCCGATCCTGGTCTTCGACGCCTGGGAGCACGCGTTCTACCTTCAGTACAAGAACCAGAAGGTGGACTTCATCGAGGCCATGTGGCAGGTCGTCAACTGGCAGGACGTCGCCGCCCGTTACGCCGCGGCCAAGGAGCGGGGCAACACGCTCCTGCTGGTCCCGTAACACCCCGGGTGCCGAGCGGCACCCCGCACACGGCCTGCTCGTGATCGTCTTCTCACCCTTCACGCGGCAGGCATGGGAAGGCCCCCGCACGGTCGCATCGCGCGGGGGCCTTTGCCCTGGCCGGGCCGTGGTTGCCGCAGGCGCCCTGCGGCGCGTCCTCAGTCGAAGACCGGGCCCCGCGTGCGGGTGCGCTTCAGCTCGTAGAAGCCGGGGGTCGAGGCGACCAGCAGCGTGCCGTCCCAGAGTCTGGCCGCCGCCTCGCCCTTGGGGGCGGGGGTGACGACCGGGCCGAAGAAGGCCACCTGGCCCCCGTCGGCGCCGGGGACGGCGATGACCGGGGTGCCGACCTCCTGGCCGACCTTCTCGATGCCTTCCTTGTGCGAGACGCGCAGGTCCGCGTCGAGGGCGTCGGAGTCGGCGGCGTCCGCCAGCCGGGCCGGCAGGCCCGCCTCGGCCAGGGCGGCCACGATCGTCTCGCGGTCGCGCGGCAGCTCCTCGTTGTGGAACCGGGTGCCGAGCGCGGTGTAGAGGCGGCCGAGCACCTCGTCGCCGTACTCCTTCGCCGCCGCGATCAGGACCCGCACCGGGCCCCAGGCACCGGTCCGCAGGTACTCGCGGAACTCCTCGGGCACCTGGTCGAGCTTGTCCTCGTTCAGCACCGCGAGGCTCATGACGTGCCAGCGCACCTCGACCGGGCGGACCTTCTCCACCTCGAGCATCCAGCGCGAGGTCATCCACGCCCAGGGACAGATCGGGTCGAACCAGAAATCGACGGGGGTCTTCTCCGAAACGGTCACGCGGGTCTCCTCATCAAGGCAGGTCAGTAGCCGGATCAACAACCGACCCCCGTGCCATGATTCCTGGTGTTCGACATTCGACATACGAGACATTCATCCGAGGGAGTCCCGTCGTGCCCGGTGAGAACCTGACCCGTGATGAGGCCCGCGAGCGGGCCGCGCTGCTGACCGTGGACGGCTACGAGGTGGCGCTCGACCTGCGGTCCGCGGTGGGCGCGGGCCCGGAGCCCCGCACGTTCCGTTCGGTGACCACCATCCGCTTCCGCTGCGCGACACCGGGGGCGGCCACGTTCGCGGACCTGGTGGCGCCGTCGGTGACCGCCGTCACGCTCAACGGCACGGAGCTGGACCCCAAGACCGTCTTCGACGGCACCCGGATCGAGCTGGCGTCCCTCGCCGCCGAGAACACCCTCGTCGTGGACGCCCAGTGCGCCTACAGCCGCACCGGTGAGGGCATGCACCGCTTCGTCGACCCCGAGGACGGCGAGGTCTACCTCTACACGCAGTACGAGCCCGCCGACGCCCGCCGGGTCTTCGCGAACTTCGAGCAGCCGGACCTCAAGGCCCCCTTCACCCTCACCGTGACCGCCCCCACCGGCTGGACCGTGCTCGGCAACGGCGAGCAGGACGGCGAGCCCCGCCCGGCGGGCACCGAACCCACCGGCGCGGGCACCGGCGGCACCACCTGGCGCTTCGTGCCGACGAAGCCGATCTCCACCTACATCACGGCCGTCGTCGCCGGCCCGTACCACGTCGTCCGCGACCACTACCGGCGCACGTTCGACGACGGGACCGTCCTCGACATCCCGCTGGGCGCGCTGTGCCGCAAGGGCCTCGCCAAGCACTTCGACGCCGAGGACATCTTCACCGTCACCAAGCAGGGCCTGGACTTCTTCCACGACCACTTCGACTACCCGTACCCGTTCGGGAAGTACGACCAGGCGTTCGTGCCGGAGTACAACATCGGCGCCATGGAGAACCCGGGGTGCGTGACCTTCCGGGAGGAGTTCGTCTTCCGCGGCAAGGTGACGCGGGCGTCGTACGAGCGGCGGGCCAACGTCATCCTGCACGAGATGGCGCACATGTGGTTCGGCGACCTGGTCACCATGGAGTGGTGGGACGACCTGTGGCTCAAGGAGTCCTTCGCGGACTTCATGGGGGCCTTCTCGCAGGTGGAGGCGACCCGCTTCGAGAACGCCTGGATCACCTTCGCCAACCAGCGCAAGGCCTGGGCCTACCGCGCCGACCAGCTGCCCTCCACCCACCCCGTCACGGCCGACATCCGTGACCTGGAGGACGCCAAGCTCAACTTCGACGGCATCACCTACGCCAAGGGCGCCTCGGTGCTCAAGCAGCTCGTCGCCTACGCGGGGCGGGACGCCTTCCTGGAGGGCGCCCGGCGCTACTTCAAGCGCCACGCGTTCGGCAACACCCGGCTGACGGACCTGCTCCGGGTACTGGAGGAGACCTCGGGCCGGGACATGGCCGCCTGGTCCCGGTCCTGGCTCCAGACGGCCGGGGTCAATTCGCTGACGCCGCACGCGACCTACGACGCCGCCGGCCGGATCACCGAGCTGTCGGTCTTCCAGGAGGCCCCCGCCTCGCACCCCGAGCTGCGCCCGCACCGGGTGGCCGTGGGCCTCTACCGCCGGCAGGGCATCGGTGGCGCGCTCGAGCGCTACGCCCGCGCCGAGGTGGACGTCACGGGCCCGCGCACGGTGGTGACCGAGCTGGCCGGGGCCGAACGGCCCGAGCTGATCCTCGTCAACGACGACGACCTCACCTACTGCAAGATCCGCTTCGACGAGGTCTCGCTCGCCACCCTGCGGGAACACCTCGGCGACCTCACCGACCCCCTCGCCCGTGCCCTGTGCTGGTCCGCGCTGTGGAACCTCACCCGTGACGGCCTGCTCCCCGCCCGCGACTACCTGGCCCTGGTGGAACGGTTCGCCGGGGCGGAGAGCGACATCGGCGTGCTCCAGTCGCTCCAGGGCTGCGCCCGGACCGCTCTGGAGCACTACGTGGCGCCCGGCCGGCGCGCGGAGAGCGGCCGGCGGCTCGCCGGGGCCGCGCTGCGCGAACTGCGGCAGGCCGAGCCCGGCAGCGGCCACCAGCTGGCCTGGGCGCGGTTCGTCGCGCAGACGGCGGAGAGCGAGGCCGATCTCCAGCTGCTGCGCGGGCTGCTGGAGGGCACCGCGCGGATCGACGGCCTGGAGGTCGACCAGGAGCTGCGCTGGGCGTTCCTGGGCACGCTCGCGGCGCACGGCGCGGCCGACGAGGGGGCCGTCACCGCCGAGCTGGCCCGCGACAACACCGCCTCCGGCAAGCGGCACCAGGTCCGCGCACTGGCCTCCCGGCCCTCGGCGGAGGTCAAGGCCGAGGCGTGGGCGGCGGTCGTGGAGTCCGACGCCCTCTCCAACGCCCTCGTCGAGGCCACCATCGCGGGCTTCGGCCGGCCGGGGCAGCGGGAGCTGCTGGCGCCCTACGCGGCACGCTACTTCGAGGTGATCGAGCGGGTGTGGCGGGAGCGGTCCATCGAGATCGCCATGGCGGTGGTGCGCGGCCTCTTCCCGATGCTCCAGGACGACCGGGGGACGCTGGAGGCGACGGACGCCTGGCTCACGGCACACCAGGACGCGGCCCCCGCGCTGCGCCGGCTGGTGCTGGAGGCGCGGGACGACCTGGCGCGGGCGCTGCGGGCCCAGGAGCGCGACGCGGACGCGGCCCGGTGAACGGCCGGCCGCACACCCAGCCGCATAACTACGGGTAACAGTTGGAAGACTGTGGGTAATCGGCATCGAACGCCCGTACTTTAGGGCGAAGTTGTCCTGATTTGCCGACGGGTGTGTAACAGCGGTTAGGAGGTGGGCGGACAGCGGGAATGGCCGGGGCATGAACCCCGACACCCCCCTGTCCCCCCGCCCCCTGCACCACCTCTCCGACGTCCGTCACCGCGTCCTGACGTCGCGTCAACTCCGCGAGCACGGCGTCCCGGCGGCCACGGCCGCCGAGCGCTGCCGGCCCGGCGGCCCCTGGCAGCTGCTCCTGCCCGGCGTCTTCCTGCTCCGCCCCGGCCCGCCGACCAGCGAGGAACGGCTGCACGCCGGGCTGCTGTACACCCTGCCGCGCACCCGGACCGCGTCCGGCCACCCACGCCCGGACGACACCGGCGCCGCGGCGGAGACCGCCCCGTACGGCGAGGCCATGATCACCGGAATGGCGGCGCTGGCCCTGCACGGCTTCACCTCCGCTCCCCCGCTGCTCTCCCTCGACCACATCGACGTCCTCGTGCCGCGCACCCGGCGGCTGCGTTCCACCGGTTTCGCACGGGTGGTCCGGGCGCACACCCTGCCGCGCCCGGTACAGCTGACGGGGGTGCCGGTCGCCCCGCCCGCCCGCGCGGTCGCCGACGCGGTGGCCAGACTCGTCGAGCCGACGACGGTGCGCCGGCTCCTGACCGAGGCCGTGCGCGGCGGACACTGCGAAGCGGGCGCGGTGGTAAGAGAGTTGACCCGCGCACGCCTGCTGAACCGGCCCGCCGTGGTGGACGCCGTCGACACCCTGCTCGCCGAGAGCCGGACGATGGCGGAGAGCGCGCTGTACGGCCTGGTGCGCGAACACGGCCTGCCCGAACCCCTGTGGAACGTCAATCTGCGGCTGCCCGGCGGCCCACGGCTCGGCGGCGTGGACGCGTACTGGCCGGAGTACGGGGTAGCGCTGGAGATCGACACCCGGATGCCGCGCCAGGACGACGACGCGCTCTGGGCGGAACAGGCGGGCAAGCGCGAGCGCCTGGAGCGGCTCGGCATCCTGGTCGTACACCTCACCCCGAAAAAGCTCCGCGAGGCCCCGGACCAACAGGCCGCGGTGGCCCGCACGGCCCTGATGGCCTCGGCCGACCGCGAGCCCGCCGCGTATGTCGTCGTCCTGCCGAGGTAGCGGGGCGGCCCTTGGGGCCGTGCCGTTCCCACGACGGTGCGCGGCGGTTGTCCTCAATCGCCGGACGGGCTGGTTTCGTGTGTCCTCAATCGCCGGACGGGCTGCTGTGCTGTGCCCTCAAACGCCGGACGGGCTTTCTATGGCTGGCCTCAGCCCCAAACCAGCCCGTCCGGCGATTGAGGACGCGCCCGCAGGGCGCCCCGCCGCCGTAGGCGGCGAAGACGCGGCCCGCAGTCGAAGAAACCGCCGGCCAGGCGAGACGTCAAGACCGCGCAAGCAACAACTCCGTGTTGCGGTCCGTGGGGGAACCGGCCAGGGAGCCGTCCGAGCCGGGGGCGTTGAAGGCCAGTTCGCGGTAGAGCGAGGCCAGCCCGGTCTGGGAGAGGTCCGCGTAGTCGGTGCGGTAAGGCGCGGCCGACTCGATGAGCGTGGTGAAGAGCGAGACCGTGCCGTCCTTGTTGTCGGTGACCTCGATGACCCGCGCGAGCTGCGGGTAGTCCACGTGCGAGGCGGTGGAGATCTCCCAGAAGCTGCCGCGCGGCCGCACCCGGTTGCGGTGGCTGTGGCCGTTGATCCAGGCCAGGACGTTGGTGTGGCGCTGGAGCAGGGCGATCAGCTCGTTGCCGTCGTGCCGCTTCTCGCCCGGCCGGGCGGGGTCGGGCGTCAGGTTGTTCATGCTCCAGCTCGGGTGGTGGCTGAAGACGAGCACGTACTCGTCGCGGTGCTCCTTCAGCGTCCGCTCCAGCCAGTCCCGCTGGGCGGTGCCCAGTGAGCCCTGGTAGTGACCGCCGGGGTCCGTCGAGTCGAGGCTGATGCCGAGGACCCGGTCGGAGACCCGGAAGGAGTAGTACAGCTGGCCCGAGTCGAGGTTGGCACGCGTGTAGCCGTGGCCGAGCGGGCCTCGTCCCTTGTGGGCGGGGTCGAGGTGGGCGGCGATGTACTCGCGGGCGGTGAGCGGCACCCGGCGCGGGTCGGCGGTGACCGTGCGCAGCTTCCTCTTGTGCTCGCGCAGCAGTGCCTTGACGCGCTCCCCCTTGGGGTCCACGCCCGCGGCCTCGCCCTCCATGAGCCACTTGGCCTCGGCGGCGGAGATGGTCTGCAGCTTCTTGTTCCCGACGCAGACCTCCTCGATGAAGCTGCCCTTGGCCGGGTAGCAGCCGCCGGAGAGCAGGTCGTGGTTGCCGAAGGTGGAGTACCAGGGGATGTGCAGACCGGGGCTGTCGACGCGGCGGGTGGCGGCGCGCAGATAGCCGGGGATGCGGGGGAAGCCGAGCTTCTTGTCGTTGTCGTTCAGGGCGCTGTCGGGGTGCCAGTACAGCGGGAGGCCGCTGTCCTGGACGCCTTCGTAGTGGCGCGGGTCGCCGGTCTGGGGGCTCATCCGGCCGCCGCTGAGGGCGGTCAGGAACCACTCCGCCTCGATCTTCGCGTTCTCGTCGCCGTTGTCGCCGGTGGTGATGACGAAACCGAGCGGCGTCCCGGTGGCCGGCCCCCGGCGGAGTTTGTTGACGCGTTCGACGAGGGAGACGGCGCCGGGCAGGGTGAGCGCCTCGTGCGGGCGCCAGGCCCCGGGGTCGCCGGCCCGGAAGAACTCGTAGCGCAGGGGGTGCTGCACGTCCGTCAGATGGAGGTCGGTGAACTGCACGAAGGACGCCAGTGTGGTACGGCGGTCCTCGCGGCCGGGCCGGCCCGTGGCCAGCTCGGAGCGCACGACGCGCGGCCAGCCGGGGCCCTCGCCGAGCCGCCGGTAGCCGGTGGTGCCGCCGGGTGCGGCGACGGAGACGAGTGTGGTGCCGGCCCCGGTGGGGGCGGCCGCCGTGACGGCCTCCTGGGCGGCTGGACTGTCGGTGGTGTCGGCGACGGGCTGGAGGGCGGCGGCCCGGGGGCTGTCCGGTCCCAGGGCGAGTCCGAGCCCGGTGGCGGTGCCGACGGCGCCCGCCGCTGCCAGGAACGTGCGTCGGTCGAGTCCTGCGGGTCTACGGGATCTGCGAGGCATATGCGGTCTCCCCGGATGCGAACGCGAAGGCGGGACGGGCTGCTGAGCTGCGGTCCGGTGAATCGGCTCTGTCAGTGAGGATCGTCGGCAGCGCGAATGACCTGGGCGTGAACGCGGTGGCAACGGCCGCCGCCGATCACCTCACATCGATCTTGGCAAGTGCGAACAGACATACAGCACTCGTCCCCTGGCGCGCTGACGCTCACTCAGCGTTCACCCGCGAGGGGAACGGTGTGGCCGGTCCGGGCGCCGGCGCTGTAGTCCGTTTGCCTTACACGCGCTGAGCTGCGGGAACGCCCCTGACCGCTTCACGGCCTTCGGCATGCTTCATCCCGTGTGGCACATGGCGGGTTTACGCCATCCTTACTTTCCCGGCCCGACAACTCTCCCCAAACCCCCGCCACTTCCATCAAAGTGAGCGCTCATCCGGCTCCGATTTCCGGACGCCGCGTTCCGGGCCCTGCCCGGCCCCTCTCCGCCCGTTCACGTCATCAGCTAGGGATGTCCATGACCCCCGATCCCCAGAACGCCTCCGTCGGCGGCGCGAGACGCGCGGCGCGAATAGCCGTCGCGGCCTCCGTCGTGGCCGCGCTCACCGCCGCGGGCGCCGCACCCGCCTTCGCCGACGACCCCCGCCCCGCCCCGGGCCCGGTCAAGTCGGCTCCCGACAAGCTCGGTTCGCACGACGCGAAGCTGCTCGCCGACGCCAAGGCCGACGGCGACAAGACCGTCACCATGATGATCGCGACCGCCCCCGGCCGGACCGGGCAGATCAAGGACAAACTCGGTGCCATCAAGGGCGCCTCGGTCGGCGAGTCCTACGACAAGCTGGGCTACGTCCGGGCCACCGTCCCGACCGGCAAGGCCGACGCCGCCATCGACGAGGCGAAGAAGCTCGCCTCCGTGCACGGCATCGACCTCCAGCAGGAGATCAGGCTTCCCGACCCGACGCCGCGCGCCGACACCGTCAAGGGCGAGCGCGCCGCGAAGGCCAAGGGCTACCCCGGCCCGGACCGGAAGACCCCGGCGAAGAACCCCTACCAGCCGGCCTTCGAGACCGGTGCCGTCGACTTCGTCGAGGAGCACCCCAAGGCCGACGGCCGCGGGGTGACCATCGGCATCCTCGACTCCGGTATCGACCTCGGGCACCCGGCGCTGCAGAAGACCACCACCGGCGAGCGCAAGATCGTCGACTGGGTCACCTCCACCGACCCGCTCGCGGACGCCGACGGCACGTGGCTGGCGATGACGAACACCGTCACCGGGCCGAGCTTCTCCTTCAACGGCCGCAACTACACCGTGCCCGCCGGTTCCTACGACGTCAGTCTCTTCCGGGAGAGCGTGACCGCCGGCGGCGACATGAAGGGCGACCTGAACCGGGACGGTGACACCACCGACTCCTGGGCGGTCCTGTACGACAAGGCCAAGGGCACCGTCCGCGTCGACCTCGACGACAACGGCGACTTCGGCAACGACGCCGAGATGAAGCCGTACAAGGACGGTTACCAGACCGGCTACTTCGGGACCGACAACCCCGACACCCCGATCGCCGAGCGCATCCCCTTCGTCGTGCAGATCCGCAAGGACGTGTCGATGACGCCGAAGGGCGGCGACTGGGTCGGCAAGAAGGCCGACTTCGTCAACATCGGCGTCATCGAGTCCGAGCACGGCACCCACGTCGCGGGCATCACCGCCGCCCACGGCCTGTTCGGCGGGAAGATGAACGGCGCGGCCCCGGGCGCGAAGCTCGTCTCCTCGCGCGCCTGCACCTGGTCCGGCGGCTGCACCAATGTGGCGCTCACCGAGGGCATGCTCGACCTCGTCGTCAACCGCGGCGTCGACATCGTCAACATGTCGATCGGCGGTCTGCCCGCGCTGAACGACGGCAACAACGCCCGCTCGGAGCTGTACAACCGGCTCATCGACACCTACGGCGTCCAGCTCGTCATCTCGGCGGGCAACAGCGGCCCGGGTACCAACACCATCGGCGACCCCGGCCTGGCCGACAAGGTCATCAGCGTCGGCGCCTCCGTGTCGAAGGAGACCTGGGCCGCCAACTACGGCTCCGAGGTCAAGACGCCGTACGCGATGATGCCCTTCTCCTCGCGCGGTCCGCGTGAGGACGGCGGCTTCACCCCGACGATCTCCGCCCCGGGTGCCTCGATCAACACGACTCCCACCTGGGAGCCGGGCGCGCCCGTCGCCGAGGCCGGCTACCAGCTGCCGCCGGGCTACGGCATGCTCCAGGGCACCTCGATGGCCTCCCCGCAGGCCGCCGGTGCCTCGGCGCTGCTGATCTCGGCCGCCAAGCAGAAGAAGATGAAGCTCACCCCGGCCGATCTGCGCACGGCGCTCACCAGCACCGCGAAGAAGATCAAGGGCTTCCAGCCGCACGAGCAGGGCGCGGGCCTCATGCGGATCGAGGACGCCTGGGACGCGCTGCGCGAGGGCGCCACCGCCCACGCGTACACGGTCAAGGCCCCGGTCTCCACGGCCCTGTCCGGCGCGCTCAAGACCCCGGGCTTCGGCACCGGCGTCTACGACCGCGAGGGCGGCCTCAAGGCGGGCGAGAGCAAGACCTACGACGTCGTCGTCACCCGCACCACCGGCCCCGACCGTGCCGTGTGGCACGAGCTGGGCCTGGTGAACAACGACGGCACGTTCAAGATCGTCGGTGATGACGAGGTCAAGCTGCCGCTGAACCAGCCGGTCACCGTCAAGCTGCGCGCCAAGGCCAGGACGGCCGGCATCCACAGCGCGATCCTGACCGTCGACGACGACCGCACCGAGGGCGTCGACAAGCAGATCCTGTCGACCGTCGTCGCCGCGCAGCCCCTCGCGCAGCCGTCGTACGTGGTCAAGGCCTCCGGCAAGGCCATCCGCAACGCCTCCACCTCGTACTTCGTGACCGTGCCCAAGGGCGCCAAGTCGCTGGAGGTCTCGCTCGGCGGCCTGGCCACGGGCAGCCAGACCCGGTTCATCGCCATCAACCCCTACGGCGTCCCGGTCGACCCGACCTCCACGGTCAACTGCTACCCGAACTACCCGAACCCGGCCAACACCTGCCGCCCCGAGCTGCGGACGTACGCCAACCCGATGCCGGGCGTCTGGGAGATCGAGGTCGAGTCCCGCCGTACCTCCCCGCTCCTGGAGAACCCCTACGCGCTGACGGCCTCGGTGCTGGGCGTGACCTTCGACCCGGCCACGCGGACCGTGCCCGAGGCGAAGATCGGCACCCCCACCGCCGTGTCCTGGAAGGCCACCAACGACTTCGCCGCGCTCGACGGCAAGCTCAAGGGCGGCCAGCTGGGCTCGTCGAAGATCGACCGGCCGTCGATCAAGAAGGGCGAGAAGCGGACCACGAAGGTCACCCTCGGCGAGGGCGTCTCCCGCTTCGACGCCGCCATCGGCGGCGCCTCGGACGCCAAGGCGGACCTGGACCTGGCCGTCTTCAAGGACGGCAAGTCCGTCGGCGCCTCCACCAGCGGCGGCTCGGACGAGCTGGTCACCCTGAGCAAGCCCGCCGCGGGCGAGTACACCATCGAGGTCACCGGCTACGAGGTGCCCGCGGGCAGCACGCAGTACGACTACCGCGATGTGTACTTCGCTCCCTCACTGGGCGAGATCAAGGTCGACGACGCCGCGGTCGTCAAGCTGGCCGCGGGGACGTCCGCCCAGGTCACGGCGCAGGTCGTGGTCGCGGGCGCGGCCCCCGAAGGGCGCACCTTCTTCGGTGACGTCCAGCTGGTCAACGCGGCCGGCACGGCCGCGGGCAGCGGCAGCGTGAAGATCGAGAAGGTCGTGTCGTAACTCTCGGGCTACGGCATGCGGGGCGGGCGTCCGGACGGGCGCCCGCCCCGTCTTGGTGATCCCGGTCACCGAACCGCCCCGGCCTGCGGCAATGGATTGGACTTTTGGTGCGGTGAACACCACATGATGGAACTGTTGAGCCAGGTAAGACTGTCTTTCGCTGAGTCGTAACTGAACGTATGAGGTAGGGAGCGCCCGTGAGGATCGGAATCGTCGGAGCCACCGGTCAGGTCGGCGGAGTCATGCGCAAGATCCTCGACGAGCGGGGCTTCCCGGTCGACGAGCTGCGCCTGTTCGCCTCGGCCCGCTCCGCCGGGTCCACGCTGCCGTGGCGGGGCGCCGAGATCACGGTCGAGGACGCGTCGACGGCCGACTACTCCGGCCTGGACATCGTGCTCTTCTCGGCCGGCGGCGCCACCTCCCGCGCGCTCGCCGAGAAGGTCGCCGCGGCCGGCGCCGTGGTGATCGACAACTCCTCCGCCTGGCGGCTGGACCCCGAGGTGCCGCTGGTCGTCTCCGAGGTCAACCCGCACGCGATCGCGAACCGCCCCAAGGGCATCATCGCCAACCCCAACTGCACCACCATGGCCGCCATGCCGGTGCTGCGTCCGCTGCACGACGAGGCCGGGCTGACCGCCATGGTCGCCACCACCTACCAGGCCGTCTCCGGCTCGGGCGTGGCCGGCGTCGCCGAGCTGTACGGCCAGGCGAGCAAGGTCATCGGCGAGGCCGAGAAGCTGGCCCACGACGGCGAGGCCGTGGAGTTCCCCGAGCCCGGTGTCTACAAGCGCCCCATCGCCTTCAACGTGCTGCCGCTGGCCGGCTCGATCGTCGACGACGGCAGCTTCGAGACGGACGAGGAGCAGAAGCTCCGCAACGAGTCCCGCAAGATCCTGGACATCCCCGGGCTGAAGGTCTCCGGCACCTGTGTCCGGGTACCGGTCTTCTCCGGCCACTCCCTCCAGGTCAACGTCTCCTTCGCACGGCCGCTGAGCGTCGAGCGCGCCTACGAGCTGCTGAAGGACGCCCCCGGCGTGGAACTCTCCGAGATCCCCACGCCGCTCCAGGCCGCGGGCAAGGACGCCTCCTACGTGGGCCGCGTCCGCGTCGACGAGACCGTCGAGCACGGCCTCGCCCTCTTCGTCTCCAACGACAACCTCCGCAAGGGCGCGGCGCTCAACGCCGTGCAGATCGCGGAGCTGGTGGCGGCCGAGCTTCGGGGCTGACGCCTTCGGGTAACTGCGCACCTCCGCTGCGCGGCGGTGTCCTCAAACGCCGGACGGGCTTGATTCAAGCCTGTCCGGCGTTTGAGGACGCGCCCGCAGGGCGCCCGCAGCCGAACATTCCGCCTCGGGATTAACACGGGCGTTCCGCCCTGCCCTCGTGGAAGGATGGGCGGAAAGTCGCGATGTTAAGGAGATGCCCAGGTGCCTGGAACGAATCTGACCCGCGAAGAGGCGCGGCGGCGGGCGAGCCTGCTCACCGTCGACTCGTACGAGATCGACCTCGACCTCTCCGGTGCGCAGGAGGGCGGCACCTACCGGTCGAAGACCACCGTCCGCTTCGACGCGGCCGAGGCGGGCGCGGAGTCGTTCATCGACCTGGTGGCCCCCACCGTGCACGAGGTGGTGCTGAACGGCACCGCGCTCGACGCCGCCGAGGTGTTCTCCGACAGCCGGATCGCGCTGCCGGGCCTGCTCGCCGGGCGCAACGAGCTGACGGTCGTCGCGGACTGCGCGTACACCAACACCGGTGAGGGACTGCACCGGTTCGTCGACCCGGTCGACCAGCAGGCCTACCTCTACACGCAGTTCGAGGTGCCGGACGCGCGCCGGGTGTTCGCCTCCTTCGAGCAGCCGGACCTCAAGGCCACCTTCCAGTTCACGGTGAAGGCCCCCACGGGCTGGACGGTCATCTCGAACTCGCCGACCCCCGTGCCCGCCGACGACGTCTGGCGCTTCGAGCCGACCCCGCGGATCTCCGGCTACATCACCGCGCTGATCGTCGGCCCGTACCACAGCGTGCACAGCTCGTACGAGAAGGACGGGCGCAGCGTCCCGCTGGGCATCTACTGCCGCCCCTCGCTCGCCGAGTTCCTCGACGCGGACGCCATCTTCGACGTCACCCGGCAGGGCTTCGAGTGGTTCGAGGAGAAGTTCGACTACGCGTACCCCTTCGCCAAGTACGACCAGCTCTTCGTGCCGGAGTTCAACGCGGGCGCGATGGAGAACGCAGGCGCGGTCACCATTCGCGACCAGTACGTCTTCCGCTCGAAGGTGACGGACGCGGCGTACGAGGTGCGGGCGGAGACGATCCTCCACGAGCTGGCCCACATGTGGTTCGGCGACCTCGTCACCATGGAGTGGTGGAACGACCTGTGGCTGAACGAGTCGTTCGCCACCTACACCTCCATCGCCTGCCAGGCGGCGGCGCCGGGCTCGAAGTGGCCCCACTCGTGGACCACGTTCGCCAACTCCATGAAGACGTGGGCGTACCGGCAGGACCAGCTGCCGTCCACCCACCCGATCATGGCGGACATCCGCGACCTGGACGACGTCCTGGTCAACTTCGACGGCATCACCTACGCCAAGGGCGCCTCCGTGCTCAAGCAGCTGGTGGCGTACGTGGGCCAGGACGAGTTCTTCCGGGGCGTGCAGGCGTACTTCAAGGCGCACGCCTTCGGCAACACCCGGCTGTCGGACCTGCTGGGCGCGCTGGAGGAGACCTCCGGGCGTGACCTCAAGACCTGGTCGAAGGCGTGGCTGGAGACGGCCGGGATCAACATCCTGCGTCCGGAGATCACCACGGACGCCGACGGCGTCATCACCTCCTTCGCCGTCCGGCAGGAGGCCCCGGCGCTGCCCGCCGGCGCCAAGGGCGAGCCGACGCTGCGCCCGCACCGCATCGCCATCGGCCTCTACGAGCACGAGGACGGCAAGCTGGTCCGCAAGGACCGCATCGAGCTGGACGTCGACGGCGCGCTGACGCCCGTCGAGGCGCTCGTGGGCCGGGCCCGCCCGGCCGTCGTGCTGCTCAACGACGACGACCTGAGCTACGCGAAGGTGCGTCTCGACGCCGAGTCGCTGGCGACCGTCACCGCGCACCTGGGCGACTTCACCGAGTCCCTGCCGCGCGCCCTGTGCTGGGCCTCCGCGTGGGACATGACGCGTGACGGCGAGCTGGCCACCCGCGACTACCTCTCGCTGGTGCTCTCCGGCGTCACCAAGGAGTCGGACATCGGCGTGGTGCAGTCGCTGCAGCGCCAGGCGAAGCTCGCCCTGGACCTGTACGCGGCCCCCGACTGGCGCGAGAGCGGTCTGGCGCGGTGGACCGAGGCGACCCTCGAGCAGCTGCGCGCGGCCGAGGGCGGCAGCGACCACCAGCTGGCGTGGGCCCGCGCGTTCGCCGCCACGGCCCGCACCGGAGACCAGCTCGACCTGCTCCAGGGGCTGCTGGAGGGCACGGAGGTGATCGAGGGCCTCGCCGTCGACACCGAGCTGCGCTGGGCGCTGCTGGAGCGGCTCGCCGCCACCGGCCGTGCCGACGAGAAGGCGATCGCGGCGGAGCTGGAGCGCGACAAGACCTCGGCGGGCGAGCGGCACGCCGCGGCGGCCCGCGCCGCGCGCCCCACGGCCGAGGCGAAGGCCGGGGCGTGGGCGGCGGTCGTGGAGTCCGACCAGCTGCCCAACGCGGTGCAGGAGGCGGTCATCGGCGGTTTCGTCCAGACCGACCAGCGCGAGCTGCTCGCCCCCTACAGCGAGAAGTACTTCGCGGTCGTCAAGGACATCTGGGAGAGCCGCAGCCACGAGATCGCGCAGCAGATCGCGGTCGGCCTCTACCCGGCCCTGCTGGTGTCGCGGGACACGCTGGACGCGACGGACGCGTGGCTGGCCTCGGCCGGGCCGAACGCGGCCCTGCGCCGGCTGGTCACCGAGTCCCGCGCGGGTGTCGAGCGGGCGCTGAAGGCCCAGGCGGCGGACGCCGCGGCGGCCTGACGCCCGGCGGCGACGGAGACGGAGAACGGGGGCGCCCCGGGCCACTGCGGCCCGGGGCGCCCCCGGCGTTCGTCGGTGTTCTTCGGTGCCCGTCGGTGTTCGTCGGGTCTTCTTCGGTGCGGCGGTGCGGCTACTTGCCCAGCGGGGCGCCCGCGCCCGGTGTGAGCGGGGCCGGTATCGGGGTCGTGGCCAGGGACTGCGGGGACGTGGGGTTGGCGAGCACCGACGGGGCCGCCACGGTGGCGCTGGGGTCGGCGGCGGCCTCGTCGTCCGCCTCCCCGGGCGCGGAGCCGACGATGCGGATGCCCGCCTCGTCCAGGGCCCGCTTGACGCGCCAGCGCAGCTCCCGCTCGACGCCGAGCGCCTTGCCCGGCATGGTCTTGGCCGAGACGCGCACGACCATGGAGTTCAGATAGACGGCGTCCAGGCCGAGCACCTCGACGGGCTCCCAGAGACGCTCGTTCCACGGCTCGGTCTTCGCCATCTCCGCACCGGCCGCGAGGACGACCGAGCGGACCCGCTCCAGGTCCTCGGTGGCCCGGACCTGCACGTCCACCCCGGCGGTGGCCCAGCCCTGGCTGAGGTTGCCGATGCGCTTGACCTCGCCGTTGCGCACGTACCAGATCTCGCCGTTCCCGCCGCGCAGCTTGGTGACGCGCAGACCGACCTCGATGACGGTACCGGTGGCGACACCGGCGTCCACCTCGTCGCCGACGCCGTACTGGTCCTCCAGGATCATGAAGACGCCGGAGAGGAAGTCGGTGACGAGATTGCGGGCGCCGAAACCGATGGCCACACCCGCCACACCGGCGCTGGCCAGCAGCGGAGCCAGGTTGATCTTCAGCACGGACAGCACCGTCAGGGCCGCCGTTCCCATGATCAGGAACGAGGCGACGCTGCGCAGCACCGAGCCGATGGCCTCCGAGCGCTGCCGGCGGCGCTCGGCGTTGACCAGGAGGCTGCCGAGCGCGGTGCCGTCGACGGCCTCGGCACTGCGGTTCATGCGCGCTATCAGCTTGGTGATCGCCCGGCGGATCAGATGCCGCATGGCCACGGCGATCACGATGATCAGGATGATGCGCAGGCCATTGCTGAGCCAGATGGACCAGTTCTCCTCGACCCAGCCGGCGGCGTCGTTCGCCGTCCGCTGCGCCTCGTCCAGGGACGAGGGCGGCGGGGTGGTCGGTGAGTCGGCGCCCAGAGCAGCGGACCGGAACACAGCGGGAACCCTTCGTGTGGGACACGCCCGCGCCGAGAAGCGGAACGGGCGGACTCACCACACTAACGGGGCAGACAGGATGCTCCGTTGCCGTGTTCGAGATGGGACAGGTCTTGGGCGGGGGATGAACGCGGTGTGCGCGAAAACACCTGTGACCCGTTACCCGGTGATGGTGGCGCTCCGAGCGGGGGTCAGGGGACACTTGCAGGAGATCGTCCCGGCGCGAGCCACGCGCCGCCGGCGTACAAGGAGGCACCCGTGCCGCATGTCCTGGTCCTCAACGCGTCGTACGAGCCGCTCGGCGTCGTACCGCTCCGCCGCGCGCTCATACTCGTCCTCAATGAGAAGGCCGTCAGCCTCGAGGACTCCGGCGCCCATATGCACAGCGCGACCCGCTCCATCCCCGCACCCAGCGTCGTCCGGCTCAAGCGCTTCGTGCGGGTGCCCTTTCGGGGGCCCGTCCCGCTCACCCGCCGTGCCCTGTTCGCCCGAGACGGCGGCCGGTGCGCGTACTGCGGTGGCGTCGCAACCAGCGTCGATCACGTCGTTCCGCGCAGTCGCGGCGGCCAGCACGCCTGGGAGAACGTGGTGGCCGCGTGCCGCCGCTGCAATCACGTCAAGGCCGACCGGCACGTGGGTGAGCTGGGCTGGCGGCTGCGGCACCAACCGGCCCCGCCGTCGGGGCTGGCCTGGCGCATCATCGGCACCGGCCACCGGGATCCACGCTGGCTGCCGTACCTGGAAGCCTACGGCGCCCAAGACGCGATGGCCCGGATCGACGGCATTTCCGCCTGAGTCGACCGGGCCGTCGTCGTCCTGGCGTGCGTCGGCGTTCCCCGGGGGCCGCCCCGAGGGACGTAGGCGGCGCCGGCCCGGTCTCAGTGCTTGTCGGGTGCCTCCGACTTTCCCCGCGCCTCCTGTACGGCGTACGCCTCGACCTCCCACAGCGAGTACCCGAACCGGGTGGCCCGCTTCTCGCCCTGTACCCGCACGAAGCGGGCGCCCGGCGCGTCCATGCGGACGCTCTCGACCCCGCCCTTGCCGTCGGCGACCACCGCCGCGTCCCGCCAGGTGCGCCCGTCGGGCGAGACCTGCACCCGGTAGCGGGCGGGGTGGGCGTCCTGCCAGTGCAGGACCAGCCGGCCGAGCCGGACCGGGCGGGCCAGCTCCAGCTGCCACCAGGCGTCGTCGTCGGCCGGTGAGGACCAGCGGGTCCGCGGATCGCCGTCGACGGCCGCCGAGGCCGGGAACCGGCCCGTCTCCTGCCCGGAGGCGGCGGCCCGGGCGCCGCGCGCCAGGTCCGGGCCGCCGGTCGGCGGATAGGCCCGGACGGTCAGGGTCCGCTCCTGGTCGCCGAGGCGGACGGGCACGGTGAAGGTACGCGCGGCGGCCCCGGCGGGCACCGACAGCTCGATCCGGGCCGTGGTGACGCCGCCCCGCGGCGAGGTGATCTCCGCCGGTGCCCGGACGGTGACCCCGGGGGGTGCCGTGACGGTGAGCTTCTCGGTGACCGTCCCCGGCCGCCGGGTGATCATCCGTGCGTCGACGACCGCCGGGCGGCCGCCGATCTCGGCGTCGGCGCTCCGGTGGGTCAGCTCGAAGTCGGCGGAGGGGTCGTCGGCGAACCAGGGGGTGACCTCGTGGACGGCCGGCGCGGTGCTGCCCGGCGCCCAGACCAGGCGCACGGCGTCGGCCCGCAGGTTCTTGCCGGGCGCCTGCGTCCAGCCGTCGGCGGACACGGCGCCGAGCGGCTGCCAGCCGCGGTCGGGGTCGTGGGCCTCGACGGTGCCGCGCACCCCGGCGGCGGGGGCGGTGAGCACGGTGACGGCGGTCAGCGGGCGGGGGCGCGGCAGCCGCACGGTCAGACTCTCGCCCCCGGCTGGGGCGCTCGTCCTGGGGTCGCCGTCGGTGGCCGGGCCGGTGGTGCGCAGCGGCCGGTCGATGCCGGTCCAGCCGTTGGCCCGGGCCAGGGCCTGCTCCAGGAACGGGGACAGGACGCCCTTGCCGACGGTGACCCGGCTGTCCTCGATCCGCTCGCGCAGCCGCTGGACCTCCAGCTGGGCCCACCAGGCCGCCGTGCCGTCGCCGCGCGCGTGAGCGGTGAGCATGTCCACGGCCTTCTCGCCCGCCTCGCCGTGCCGGGCCAGTTGCTCGAGCCAGGGCCGTACCTCGGCGTCGAGGCCGCCGAGGGTGCCCGAGAGGCGCCGCGGGGCGTCGCGCATGGCGCGGAAGGCGGTGCGCAACCGGTCCGCGGCCTCCGTCAGCCGCCCGGTGTCCGTGGTGGCCAGGGCCGCCCAGAAGGCGTCCAGCAGGGGGCGCAGATAGGTGGACTCCTCGCCGCCCAGGACGGACGAGCGGTCGTTGCCCGCGAGGGCGGTGAGGGCCTCGCGGGTGGCGGGGTCGTGGCCGGCGAGGTCGTCGACGGCCGCGCGCCAGGACTCCTCGGGGCGGTACTGGCGCGGGTTCCAGGCGTAGTCGGCGGTGGTGAACAGCGGGATGCGGGAGGCGACGGGCTGCGCGGAGGCGTTGGCGAGCAGCGCGGCGGAGCCGACCGCGACGGCCGGTTCCCGGCCGGTGTAGGGGCCGAGGAAGATCCGGTCCTGTGCGTAGTCGTTGACCGGGTAGTTGTCCATGGTGACCAGCGGGTGGCCGAAGGCCGCCCGGGCGTCGGCCAGTTCACCGCCGGTGATGGTCTTGGGCACCACCCCGACGCCCGTCCAGGCCACCTCCACGCGCGGGTCGAGGGCCTCGGCGAGCGCGCGCCGGAAGGCCGTCCGCCCGTCCTGGTAGTACTCGGTGGGCAGCAGCGACAGGGGGGCCGCCTCGGGGCCCTTGGCCGCCAGGTGCCGGGCGAGGGCGCCCGCGACCTTGGCCTGGGCCGCGGCCGCCGCCTTGGGCCCCGAGCCGAAGGCGTCGGCATCCGCGTCGCAGTGCCACTCGCTGTAGCTCACGTCCTGGAACTGGAGCTGGAAGGCGCGTACCCCCAGCGCCCACATCGCGTCGACCTTGCGGCCCAGTGCCCGCAGGTCGGAGGCGGAGGAGAAGCACATCGCCTGCCCCGGCGAGAGCGCCCAGCCGAGCGTCACGTGGTTGCGGCGGGCCCGCTCGGCCAGCGCCCGGAACTCGGCGCGCTGGTCGGCGGGGTAGGCGTCGCGCCAGCGGGCCTGGCGGTAGGGGTCGTCACCGGGGGCGTAGAGATAGCGGTTCTGCTTGGTGCGGCCCATGAAGTCGATCTGGTCCAGGCGCTGCTGCCGGGACCAGGGCCGGCCGTAGAAGCCCTCGGTCAGTCCACGCACGGCCGTGCCCGGCCAGTCGCGCACCACGACGCCGGCGAAAGCCTTCTGGCCGTCGCGCTCCACCGCCAGCTGGCGCAGCGTCTGGGCCGCGTGGAACAGCCCGTCCGGGCCCATCCCGGCGAGAGCGACCGTCGGGCGCCCGTCCAGCTGCCCGGTGGCGAGGCGGTAGCCACCGGTCGGCAGGTCGTCGACGGCGGGGGCGCCGAGCGCCCGCAGGGCGTCCTCGGCCGGCTGCCCGCCCGCGTAGACGATCAGCCCGCGCGGCGGCGGGGTGCCGCCGGCGCCGGCGTCCACGACGGTGCGGGCGCCGAGACCGCGCAGCGTGTCGCGCAGCGCCTCCAGCGCGTAGGGGTCGGCGCCGGAGTCGGCCATGACGGTGACCTCGTCACCGATCCGCGCGGACGCGCCCCGGGCGTTCAGCGACTGGGGGCGCGGCCAGACGGCGGGCACGGCGTCCGCGCTCTCCCGGTCGGCGGGGCCCGCGGTGGTGGCGGCGCCGCCGGTGCCCGGGTCGGCGAGGGCGCCGGGCGCGCCGCCGAGCAGCCCGCCGAGGAGGGCCGCGGCCAGCACGGTGGCCCCGGCCTTGCGGGGGCGGGTGACGAGGGGCTCCCCCGGACGGCCGAGACGGCCGGTGCCGACGGCACGGGCGGCCACCCGAAGGGAACGCCCCTTTTGACGCTGCTCGTACCGCTCTGCCGGTCGCTCCGTCTGTCGCTCTCCGCCGTGGCTGTCGTACGAGGGTTCGTTACCCGGGAACCGCACGGCCTTCTCCTCGCCCCAAGGTGCACGCTGCGTGGGCAGTGAGCCCATCACCAGGCGCGATGCGTGTCAACGCACGTGACCGAAGTGCCTGTATTGCCCGGCGAGTCGACGAGGGAACGCAAATCGAAGCCTCCGAAAGCACCCCTGAACCGACACGGGGGAACGTAATGTGACCCGGGACACGTTCCTTGGTCCGGTACGTCTGCGCCCGCCCCCAGTGGGTAGGGCAGGTGTGACCTACTGCCGTCCTCCCGGGAGGCCCCCGTGGCCGCGTCCGCCCAGCTCCTGCTGTCCGCCCTGTCCAAACCGGCCCCGTCCCCGTGTGCGTGCGCGCACGCCGACGGCTACCTCCCGGAGTTCGACGGCCCCGCCCAGGCCGGCTCCGGTTCCGGCGCCCCCGCCGAGCCCCCGCTGACCAGCGAGCCCCCGCTCGCCGACGCGACGCCGCTGACCAGCGAGCCCCCGCTCGCCACCGAACTGCCGCTCACCAGCGAACCCACGGCCGGCACGGTCCATGGACCGGCCTTCGGCGCGGAGCCCTCGGAGGTCTGAATGGGCCGAGCGCGGCTCGCCGAACTGCACGGTGTCGCCACCTCCTACGAGCCCGCGCCCGGCCAGGGGTTCCAGGTGCCCGAGGACACCGTCGTCGCGGTCCTCGCCGCCCTGGGCGTCGACGCGTCCACCCCCCGGGCCGTCCGCGACGCCCTGGACGCGCACGCCGCCACCGAGCGCCGCCGGCTGCTGCCCCGGGCGGTGGTCCTGCGGGCGGCGGCGGACGGGACGCCGCGCGCCCACGGGCGGCCGCTGCCCCCGCTGCCACGGGAAACGGCCCTGCGGGTCGACACCGAGGACGGGCGGCAGCTCGCCTGGGACGGCGCGGAGCTGTTCGGCGGGACGGGCCCCGCGCGGGCCCTGCCGCTCGGCAGTCACCTCCTGCGCGCCCAGGCCCCCGACGGCCGGACCGCGTGTGTGCCCCTGATCGTCGCCCCCGAGCGGCTGCCCACCCCGCCCGAGCGCGCACACGGCTTCCTCGTGCAGCTCTACTCGCTGCTGTCCGCCCGCTCCTGGGGCATGGGCGACCTCGGTGACCTCGCCGAACTCGCCGCCTGGTCGGGCCGGGCCTTCGGCTCGGACTTCGTGCAGGTCAACCCGTTGCACGCGGCCGTGCCCGGTGCGCCCACCGACCCGTCGCCGTACCGCCCCTCCTCCCGCCGCTTCCCCGACCCGGTCTATCTGCGGGTCGAGGACGTCGCCGAGTTCGCCTACCTCGGCGGTGCGGCCCGCGAGCGCGCCGAGGTGCTCCTCGGCCGGGCCGCCGCGCTGCGCGAGGGCGTGCTGCGCCGCGACGCCCTGATCGACCGGGACGCGGTCTGGGCGGCCAAGCGCCAGGCGCTGGAGCTGGTGCGGGCGGTGCCGCTGAGCCCCGGCCGCCGCGCCGCGTACTGCGACTTCCTCGCCGAGCAGGGCCAGGCCCTCGACGACCACTCCACCTGGTGCGCGCTCGCCGAGGTGCACGGCCCCGACTGGCGGAGCTGGCCCGGCGCCCTGAAGGACCCCCGCTCGGCCCGTACCGCCCGCACCCGCGGCGAGCTGCTGGACCGCGTCGACTTCCACTGCTGGCTCGCCTGGCTCACCGACCAGCAGCTGGCCGCCGCCCAGCGGGCCGCCCGCGAGGCGGGCATGCGCGTCGGCCTCGTCCACGACCTGGCCGTCGGGGTGCATCCCTCGGGCGCGGACGCCTGGGCGCAGCAGCACGCCTTCGCCGCCGGCATGTCCATCGGCGCTCCCCCCGACGCGTTCAGCCCGCACGGCCAGGACTGGGGCCTGCCGCCCTGGCGGCCCGACGCCCTCGCGGCCACCGGCTACGCCCCGTACCGCGATCTGCTGCGCGCGCTGATGCGGCACGCGGGCGCGCTGCGCATCGACCATGTGATGGGCCTGTTCCGGCTGTGGTGGGTGCCGGAGGGGGCGGAGCCGACGCGGGGGACGTATGTGCGCTACGACGCGGAGGCGATGCTCGGCGTCCTCGCGCTGGAAGCGGACCGCGCGGGCGCGACGGTCGTAGGGGAGGACCTGGGCACGGTCGAGCCGGGCGTGCGGGAGGCGCTGGCCGAGCGGGGGGTGCTGGGGACGTCGGTGCTGTGGTTCGAGCGGGACTACGACGGCACGGGCGGCCGGGCCGAGCCGCTGGAGCCCGCGCGCTGGCGCACCGACTGCCTGGCCACGGCCACCACCCATGATCTGCCGAGCACGGCCGCCCGGCTCACCGGCGACCATGTGGAGCTGCGGCACCGGCTCGGCCTGCTGAGCCGTCCGCTGGGGGTGGAGCAGCGGGAGGACGCGACGGCGGTCGCGGAGTGGATGGCCCTCTTCGGCCGGCTGGGGCTGCTCCCGGAGGGCCCGGGTGACGAGGCGGCGGCGGTCAAGGCCGTCCACCGCTTCCTGCTGCGCACCCCCGCCCGGATGATCGGCGTCTGGCTGCCGGACACGGTCGGCGACCGGCGTCCGCAGAACCTGCCGGGCACCTGGGACCAGTACCCGAACTGGCGGCTGCCCGTCGCGGACGCGGCCGGCCGGCCGGTCTCCCTGGAGGACCTGGCGGCCTCGCCCCGGCTGCACGCCCTGATGGAGGAGCTGCGGACCGTGCCGGTGGACGGCACCTGGGGAAAGACGTGGGGGGAGTGGCCCGCGACGGGCCCGAAGGGCCCGGCCGGTCCCCCATAGGCGACCCCGGGCGCGCGGGGCTCACGCGGGTCCGATACGTTGAGCCCGTGAGCAACAAGGTCAACAAGAACGCCATGCGCGCCGGCGCCATCTCCGCCGGCACTGTGCTGATGCTGCTGATGTCGTCCCCCGCGTTCGCGCTCACCCGCGACGACGGCGACGACCCCGGTCCGGGCATGAGCGTGATCAACACGCTCGGCCTCTACGTCGCCGCGCCGATCGTCGCCTTCCTGGTCATCACGGGTCTCACGATGGTCGCGGCCAGGCACTCGGACAACCCCCGTACGCACGACACCCACCACCCGCGTACGTCGCGCTGACGGCTGTCCCCACCCCACTTCCACACCTTTACGCCCGGTGCCCCCGGTCCTCACGGACCGGGGGCACCGGGCTTTTGCGTGCCCGGACCGGCACACCCACAGTGACCACTTCCGCACCTACCGTCCCACCGGACGGGCGGCCCTTGCCGTTTACCGCCCCCTTAACCTACGGTGTCGTAACCTACGGATCCGTAAGTAAGATCGTCCCCCCATCTGGAGTCGTCTGTGACCATCGCCCCCCTCCGCCACCACTCCCGGGCCGTATGGAGCGACAGCCGCCTGCTGTACGCACTCGAAGAGGTCGTCGAAGCCGAGCTGAACCGGCACCTCAAGGTCGCCAAGGAATGGATGCCGCACGAGTACGTGCCGTGGAGCGACGGGCGGAACTTCGACGGGGTCATGGGCGGCGAGGCCTGGGCGCCCGAGCAGTCGAAGGTGACGGACATCGGGCGTACCGCCCTCATCGTCAATCTGCTGACCGAGGACAACCTCCCCAGCTACCACCACGAGATCGCGTCGCTCTTCGGCCGCGACGGCGCCTGGGGCACCTGGGTGCACCGCTGGACCGCCGAGGAGGGCCGGCACGGCATCGTGATGCGGGACTACCTGCTCACCTCGCGCGCCGTGGACCCGGTCGCGCTGGAGCGGTTCCGGATGCAGCACATGTCGGAGGGCTTCGAGTCCGACAACCGGCACAGCATGCTGCACTCCGTCGCCTACGTCGCGTTCCAGGAGCTGGCCACCCGCATCTCGCACCGCAACACCGGCCACCACTCCGGTGACCCGGTCTGCGACCGCATGCTCTCCCGGATCGCCACGGACGAGAACCTGCACATGGTCTTCTACCGCAATCTGCTGGGCAAGGCCTTCGAGCTGGCGCCCGACCAGACGATGAGCGCCGTGCGGGACGTCGTGGTCGACTTCCGGATGCCGGGCCACGGCATCCCCGGCTTCGAGCGGGCCGCCGCGCAGATGGCCATCGGCGGGATCTACAACCTGCGCATCCACCACGACGACGTGCTGCAGCCGGTGCTGCGCTTCCTGAAGGTCCTGGAGATCACCGGGCTGGGTCCGGACGGTCTGCGTGCCCAGGAGGAGCTGGGGCTGTACATGGGCGGCCTCGACGACCAGGCGACGAAGTTCGACGAGCGCCGCGAGGCCCTGCTCGCCCGCCGCCGGGCCCGGGCCGAGCAGGCCTGAGCCGCATCCTCGCGACACAGCGGAAGCCGGGGCCGTCCATGGACGGTCCCGGCTTCCGCTGTGTGCGGGCGCCGCGCGCGGCTCAGCCCCGCGCCACCGCGTCCTCGACCCGGAAGACCTTGTCCAGGAACTCGTCCAGGTTCACCAGCGTGCGCGTGACGCGGTCTTCCACGTCGAGCGTCTCCTTGTAGCGCATCGCGAGCAGCGGCTTCTTCTTTCCCCGCACGTACAGCGGGCAGGCCAGGTCCGCGCACATGTAGGCGCCGACCGTATTGCCGTCGCGGCCGGCGGCACCGACCTTGCGGGCGGCGAGCAGCGAGACCCCCGAGGCGACGTGCCCGGTCAGACAGAGCGAACACATCGTCGTCTTCATCATGCTCCGCGGGCCGCCCTGCGGGACGCGCAGCGTGATGCCCACCAGCTCCCCGGCCCGCTCGGCGACGATATAGCCGCGGTCGGGGGCACCCGGGTCACGCCAGCCCAGGAAGTCGAGGTCGGCCCAGGGGAGTTCGGCCAGTCCCCGGGGCAGGCTGATCCTGCGTGCCTCTCCCTTGGAGCAGTTCACGAAGGAGGCGCGTATGTCGTTCTCGCCGAGTGGTTCCATGGTGAGTGAAGCTAACACCGGCGCCGACGGGACGTCGCATGAATTTCGGGCGGCGCCCTACGGCCCCATTGACGCCGCGCCGACCGCGCCTTAACGTCCCCCTCGATAATAGGAAGGTTTCCTAACAGACTGCACGACACAAGGGCGGGTGCGAAGCCGTGGCCACTACCCCCGGGACACCGCGCGTACTCCGGGCCATGAACGACCGCGCCGCGCTCGATCTGCTCATCACCCACGGCCCCCTCACCCGCACCCGGCTCGGCGAACTGACCGGGCTGTCCAAACCCACCGCCTCCCAGCTGCTGGGCCGGCTGGAGGCCGACGGGCTGGTGGTGAGCACGGGCAGCGTCACCGGACGCCCCGGCCCCAGCGCCCGGCTGTACGAGGTGAACCCGGCCGTCGCGCACGTGGCCGCGCTCGCCGCCGACGAGAACGGCATCACTGCGGCCGTCGCGGACATCACCGGGCACATCACCGGCGAGCACCACATCGAGGCCGACGCCCGCGCCGAGGAGGTACGGACCCGGACGCCCCGGCTGGTCGCCGAGGCCGTGGCCGGGGCGCTGCGGGAAGCCGGGCTCGGGTGGGACGCGCTGCACCGCACGGTCATCGGCACCCCCGGCGCACTCGACCCGCGCACCGGGACCCTGCGCTACGCCCCGCACCTGCCGGGCTGGCACTCGCGCACGCTCCGCGCCGAACTCGCCGAGGCGCTCGGCACCCCCGTGGTCATCGAGAACGACGTCAACCTCGCCGCCATCGCCGAACGGCACGGCGGCTCCGCCCGGGGCTTCGACGACTTCGTGCTGCTGTGGGCCGACGAGGGTGTGGGAGCGGCGATCGTGCTGGGCGGGAAGCCGCTGCGGGGAGCGACCGGGGGCGCCGGCGAGATCGGCTACATGCCGCTGCCCGGTGCCCCGCTCGCCCGCGGCGGACCGGACGCCACGGCCGGACCGGACGGGGGCGGCGGCTTCCAGATGCTCGTCGGCTCGCCCGCTGTGCTCGAACTCGCCCGCACCTACGGCATCGACGCCCCTACCGCCCCCGAGGCACTGGCCCGGGCGGCCGCCGTACCGGGCACCGGCGACAATGTCCTCACCGATCTGGCCAGACGGATCGCCCTCGGGCTCGCGGCGGTGGTGGCAGTCGTCGACCCCGAGCTGGTGGTGCTGTCGGGCGAGGTCTGCCGGGCCGGCGGGCAGCGGCTGTGCGAGCTGGTCGGAGCGGAGATGTCCGGACTCGCCCTGCCACGGCCGCAGTTGCGACTGGGCACCGTGGCACGTTCCCCGATCCTCCACGGCGCGCTCCGCGCCGCGCTCACCGCCACCCGCGACACCGTCTTCGACACCGCCTGACCGGTACCGCCGTTCCCTTCTCCTCCCCCGCAGTGAAAGAGGCCCGCCATGTCGCGCCTACGCAACCGAATACGCCACCGGGTACGCGGCCGGACGGACGACGGGCCACCCGGCGGCCCCGCGCCGGTCCGTCCCGCCGCCCTCCTCCTCACCGCGGTCCTCCTCCTGACGGGCTGCGCCAATCCGGGCACCGGCAGCGACACGGACGACCCGACGGCGCCGGTGACCCTGCGGTTCTGGCACGGGTGGGCGGAGAAGAAGGAGGTCAAGGCGATCGACGCGGCGATCGCCCGGTTCGAGCGGCTGCACCCCAACATCCGGGTCGAGTCCACCGGGAACGTCACCGACGCGACGGTGAACCAGGCCCTGCGGGCGGGCGGCGGCGAGACACCCGACGTCGTGTCGTCCTTCACCACGAACAACGTCGGCCAGTACTGCTCGTCGGGCATGTGGGTCGACCTCGACCCCTTTATGCGGAAGACCGGCCTGGACAAGAAGGCGGTCTTCCCGAAAACGCTGCTGGACTACACCTCCTACGAGGGCAAGCAGTGCGCGCTGCCCCTCCTCGCCGACGCCTACGGCATGTACTACAACAAGGACGCGTTCGAGCAGGCGGGCATCAGCGGTCCGCCGCGCACCATGTCGGAATTCAAGCGGGCCGCCGTCAAACTCACCGAACGGGCCGAGGACGGCTCGTACCGGCGGGTGGGATTCATGCCCAACTTCCAGCTGTACCAGAACAGCCCGGACCGCCTCTTCGCCCAGTGGGGGCCCACCTATTTCGACGCCGACGGCCGGTCCCGGCTCGCCGAGGGAACTGCGGCGAAGGAATTTCTCACCTTCCAGCGGGACCTGGTCACCGCGCTCGGCGGATACGGGCCGCTGGAGACGTTCCGCACCTCCTTCGGGGAGGAGATGTCCACGCAGAACGCCTTTCTGACCGGGAAACTCGCCATGCACCTGGACGGTGAATGGCGCGGGCCCATGCTGAACGACGCCAAGCCCGGTTTCCGGTGGGCCACCGCGCCCCTGCCGGTCCCGGACGACCGGCCCGACACCTACGGGCGCGGCTATCTGACGGGAACCGTCGCCGGAATAGCGCACACCAGCAAGCACCAGAACGCCGCCTGGGAACTGGTGCGCTTCCTGACCGCCGACACCGACCAGGTCGTCGCCTTCGCCAACGCCATTCACAATGTGCCCTCGACGAAGGCCGCGCTCGCCTCACCGAAACTGCACCGCGATCCCGCCCTCACCACCTTCCTCGACATCGCGGGGAACGCCCACAGCACCGGCATGCCCGCGTCCGTCAACGGCAACCAGTACATCCTCACGTTCGCGGATTTCGCCTACGACTCCGAGGCGGGCAGGGTGCGTGATCTCACCAAGGGCCTGCGCGCCCTCGACCGGCAGATAGACGACGACACCCTCCAGTCCCGGGATTGACGAGCCATGGCCCCCCTGCACCCCGCCCCCGAGCTGCGGCGCAAGCACCGGCGTGCCCGGCTGCGCACCCTCGCCTTCCTCTCCCCCTGGCTGGTCGGTTTCGGCGTCTTCTTCGGCTATCCCCTCCTCGCCACCGTCTATTTCTCCTTCATGCACTACAACCAGATCCAGGCCCCGACCTTCGTGGGCCTGCGGAACTGGAAATACGTCCTCGGCCAGATGCCCCTGTTCGGGCCAGCCCTGTGGAACACCCTCTGGCTCGTGGTCGTGATGGTCACCCTGCGCGTCGTCTTCGGCCTCGGCATCGGCATGCTCGTCACCCGGATCAAGACCGGTGCCGGGTTCTTCCGCACGGCCTTCTACCTGCCCTATCTGGCCCCGCCGGTGGCCGCGACCGTCGCCTTCGTCTTCCTCCTCAACCCGGGCACGGGACCGGTCAACGAAGTGCTCTCCACGATCGGTGTCTCCGCGCCCAACTGGTTCAACGACCCGGCGTGGGCGAAACCGTCGCTGGTGCTGCTCTCCCTGTGGGGCATCGGCGATCTGATGGTGATCTTCATGGCGGCCCTGCTGGACGTGCCCAAGGAGCAGTACGAGGCCGCCGAACTGGACGGCGCGGGCGCCTTCGTGAAGTTCCGCTACGTCACCTGGCCGTCGATCACCCCGATCGTGCTGTTCGCGGTCGTGACGGGCGTCGTACAGACCATGCAGTACTACACCCAGGCGCTGGTCGCCGGGAAGCTCGCCTCCGGCGTCGCCGTCGGACCGGGCTCGTCCATCCAGCCCGGCTACCCCGACCACAGCACCCTCACCGTGCCGCAGCTCGTCTACTCGCTCGGTTTCCAGAACTTCAACACCGGCGCCGCGTGCGTGCTCTCCCTCGTGCTCTTCGCCATCGCGATGACCGTGACCTCGCTCCTGATGCGCAAGAACGCCGGCCTGCGAACGGCGGAGGACTGAGCCGACATGACCCACACCCGCACCCGCACCCACGCACCCGCCCGCGGCCGCACCCGTGCCCTGCACTGGATCGCCGTGCACACCACGGCCGTCGCCGCCGCGCTCTTCTTCCTCCTGCCCTTCGTCTTCGTCCTGCTGACCTCCGTCATGAGCGACGAACAGGCCATGAGCGGTGAACTGTGGCCGCACGAGTGGCGGTGGTCCAACTACGCGGAGGTCTTCCACGCCCCCGGATTCCTCGACTGGTGGAAGAACTCACTGATCTACGCGGGACTGGGCACGCTCTTCACCGTGTGCTCCTCGATCCCCGCCGCCTACGCGCTGGCCCGGTTCCGCTTCCGCGGACGCCGCACGGCGATGTCCCTCGTCATCGCGACGATGATGCTGCCGCCGCAGGTCATCGTCATCCCGATGTACCTGGTGTGGGCCCAGCAGCTGCATCTGGCGGGATCCCTGTGGCCGCTGATCATTCCGATGGCGTTCGGCGACGCGTACTCGATCTTCCTGTTGCGGCAGTTCCTGCTGACCATCCCCGCCGAGTACCTGGAGTCCGCGAAGGTCGACGGCTGCGGGGAACTGCGCACGCTGCTGCGCATCGTCGTCCCGATGGCGAAGCCGGGCATCGCGGCGGTCGCCCTCTTCCAGTTCTTCTTCTGCTGGAACGACTACTTCGGGCCGCAGATCTACGCGGCGCAGAACCCGAACGCCTGGACCCTGGCCCTGGGCCTGGAGACCTTCAAGAGCGCGCACAACGTCAACTGGAACCTGACCATGGCGGCGACGCTGCTGGTCATGGCCCCGGTGGTCATCGTTTTCTTCTTCGCACAAAAGGCCTTCGTCGAAGGCGTCACTCTCACCGGAGTAAAGGGCTGATGTCCATGAGGCTCGTATGAAACTCGCCGTGGTCGGCGGAGGATCGACCTACACCCCCGAACTCGTCGACGGCTTCGCCCGGCTGCGGGACGTCCTGCCGCTGACGGAACTCGTCCTGGTCGACCCTGCGGCGGACCGGCTGGAGCTGGTCGGCGGGCTCGCCCGGCGGATCTTCGCCAGGCAGGGCCACCCCGGCCGGATCTCCTGGACCGCGGATCTGGACGCGGGCGTCGACGGCGCCGACGCGGTCCTGCTGCAACTGCGGGTCGGCGGACAGGCGGCCCGGCAGCAGGACGAGACCTGGCCGCTGGACTGCGGCTGCGTCGGACAGGAGACGACGGGCGCGGGCGGCCTCGCCAAGGCGCTGCGCACGGTGCCGGTGGTGCTCGACATCGCCGAACGGGTCCGGCGGCGCAACCCGGACGCCTGGATCGTGGACTTCACCAACCCCGTCGGGATCGTGACCCGGGCCCTGCTGAGCGCCGGCCACCGGGCCGTCGGGCTGTGCAACGTGGCCATCGGCTTCCAGCGGAAGTTCGCGGCTCTGCTCGGCGTCGCCCCCCGGGACGTCACCCTGGAGCACGTGGGGCTGAACCACCTCACCTGGGAACGGTCGGTGCGGGTCGGCGGGGAGGACGTGCTGCCCAAGCTGATCGCCGAGCACGGCGAGACGATCGCCGCCGATCTGCGCATGCCGCGCAAACTGCTGGACCGGCTCGGCGTCGTGCCCTCGTACTACCTGCGCTACTTCTACCAGCACGACGCCGTCGTGCGGGAGCTGCGCGGCGGCCCCTCCCGGGCCGCCGAGGTGGCCGGGATGGAACGGCGGCTGCTGGCCCTGTACGCCGATCCGGCGCTGGACGCGAAGCCGGAGCTGCTGGCGAAGCGGGGCGGTGCCTTCTACTCGGAGGCCGCCGTCGCCCTGACGTCGTCCCTGCTGCGCGACACCGGCGACGTCCAGGTGGTCAACGCCTTCAACGGCGGCACGCTGCCCTTCCTCCCCGACGACGCGGTCATCGAGGTCCCCGCCTCGGTGGACGCGCGCGGCGCGCACCCGCTGCCGGTGCGGCCGGTGGAGCCGCTGTACGCCGGGCTGATCGGGCACGTCACGGCCTACGAGCGACTGGCCCTGGAAGCGGCCCTGAAGGGCGGCCGCGACCGGGTGTTCGAGGCCTTGCTCGCGCACCCGCTGGTGGGACAGATCAGTACCGCGGACCGGCTGACCGACGACCTCCTCGCACACAACCGGGAGTACCTCACGTGGGCATGAGTGACCAGGCGGAACCGGCCTCCCCGGCGGCCGTCCCGGGGGCCGTGCTGGCCATCGACGCGGGAAACAGCAAGACCGACGTGGCGGTGGTGGCCGCCGACGGCACGGTCCTCGGCGAGGCGCGCGGCGGTGGCTTCAGGCCGCCGGTGGTGGGCACCGAGCAGGCGGTGGCGATATTGGTGCCGCTGGTCGCCGAGGCCGCGTCCCGGGCGGGCTGGTCCGGGCCGCTGCACGTGGAGCACGTCCAGGCCTGTCTGGCCAACGCCGATCTGCCGGTGGAGGAGCAGCGGCTCACCGCGGAGATCCGCGCGTACGGGTGGGGGCGTTCGGTCACCGTCGCCAACGACACCTTCGCGCTGCTGCGGGCGGGCCTGCCCGACGAGGGCGAGCCGACGGGCGTCGCCGTCGTCTGCGGCGCGGGCATCAACTGCGCGGGGCTGGCCCCGGGCGGCCGTATCGCGCGCTTCCCCGCGATCGGCCGGCTCTCCGGCGACTGGGGCGGCGGCGGGCATCTGGCGGAGGAGGCGCTGTGGTGGGCGGCCCGGGCCCACGACGGCCGGGGCGACCCGAGCGCCCTGGCCCAGGCCGTGCCCGAGCACTTCGGACTGCCGGACATGCCCGCCCTGATCGAGGCCCTGCACCTGGGCGGGGTGTCGGACGGGCGCCGGCACGAACTGACGCCGCTGCTGTTCGCCGTGGCCGCCGACGGAGACCCGGTGGCCCGGGCGATCGTCATCCAGCAGGCGCGGGAGATCGTCACCATGGCCGCCGTCGCGCTGGGCCGGCTGGGGCTGCTGGAGGCGGAGGTTCCCGTGGTGCTGGGCGGTGGGGTGCTGGCGGCCCGGCACCCGCTGCTGCTGGAGCAGATCGAGACGCTGCTCGCGGAGCGGGCCCCCGCAGCCCGGCCGGTGGTCGTCACGGCACCGCCGGTGCTGGGGGCGGGGCTGCTGGCACTCGACCACGTCGGGGCACCGGGCACGGCCCACGTCCGCTTGCGCGCTCACTACGCGTAGCTCTCCCGCGCCCCCGCCGGCAGGGGAGGCGGGGGCGCGGGAACCGGACGCGGGGCGCTCGCGTGGAGAGAGGGAGGGGAACGGGCGGAGGACGGCCCGCGGGGAACGGCTCGGCACCACCGACCAAGATCACGGTCTGACAAGATCGATGCAATACCGGTGTTTTTGTCAGTTCTCGCGGCCATACTGCTGGCCGGGCACCCGTACCCCGCCGACGGGCGGGGGGTGCCCGGCGACCGAGGGGGAGGTCTCGTGTCACACCCGCAGCCGAGCGGCGGCGTTCCGGGTCCCGGGCCCGGGCGTACGGCATGGCGCGAGGGGCTCGACCGGCTGCGGGCCGCGGCGATCACCGAGCCTGGGCGGCTGCGCGGCATCGGGGCGGTGCTGGCCGGACTGCTGATCGCCTTCGGGGCGGTCACCGCCTGGCAGGTCGACGACCGGGTCGCGGCCTCGGACGCCGTGGTCGCCAACAGCCAGCCGCTGAGCGCCGACGCCGCCGATATCTACCGCTCGCTCGCCGACGCCGACACCACCGCCGCCAGCGGTTTCCTGGCGGGCGGCCAGGAGCCGCGCGCGGTGCGCCAAAGATACGAGCGGGACATCGCCCTCGCGTCCGAGCTGCTGGTGAAGGCCGCGGCCAATACCGAGGGCTCGGCCTCCGCACGCGAGCAGATAGCGAAACTCAACGAACAACTTCCGCAATACACCGGTCTGGTGGAGTCGGCTCGCGCCAACAACCGCCAGGGGCTGCCCCTCGGCGGCGCCTATCTGCGCTACGCGGGCGACCGCATGCGCGAGGAGCTGCTGCCCGCCGCCCGCCGGCTCTACGAGGCGGAGACCGGCCGGCTCGGCTCGGACTACGCCGACGCCGAGCGCTGGCCCTGGGCCGCCCTCGGCGCCGGCGTCCTGACCCTCGCGGCGCTCGGCTGGGCCCAGCGCCGCGAATACCTGCGCACCCACCGCGTCTTCAACCACGGCCTGCTCGGCGCCAGTGCCGCCACCACGGTGGTGCTGCTGTGGCTGGCCGTCGGGCACGGGGTGGCCCGCGCGGAGCTGCGGGACTCCTACGACCACGGCGCCCGGTCCCTCCAGGTCCTCAACGAGGCCCGCATCGCCTCCCTCCAGGCCCGGGGCGACGAGAACCTCACCCTCGTGGCGCGCGGCGCCGTGCTCACCCCCGGCGGCGACGACGCCTACGAGGCGAGCTACCGGGCGGGCATGCGCCGGCTCGTCGGCGGCGACCGGGGCGAACCCGAGCGCGGCACCCTGCTGGAGCGGGCCGGATCCCTCGCCGACGACACCGCCGGCCGCGACCCGGTGGCCCGGGCGGTCGAGGACGTCCGCCGGTGGCAGCGGCGGCACGGCGAGGCCCGCACCGCCGACGACGGCGGGAACTACGAGCAGGCCCTGCCGAAGGTGATCGGCGAGCGGGGCAGCACGGGCGAGTCCTTCGACCGGGTGGACGACGCGCTGCGCCGGGCACTGGCCCACGAGCAGGGCGAGTTCCGCCGCGCGGCGGACGACGGGCGCGGAGCGCTCGCGGGGCTGACGGCCGGCGCCGCCGTGCTGGCCGTGCTGGGGGCGGCGGGCGCGGTGCTCGGCATCGGCCGCAGGCTGTCGGAGTACCGATGACGCGGGGAGGCGGGGCGTTGAGGACACGGGACGAGGCCCGGCGCGGGGCGGCCGCGTGGGCCGCGTGGGCCGTTACGGCGGCGGTGTGCGCGCTGGCCGCGGCGGTGGCGCTGCTGCTGCCCGGCCCGGCCGGGGCCGGCGCCCGGGGCGGCGAACGCCGCACGGACGGGGCGGCGGCGGGCCCACGGGTCCCGGCGGCCGCCGCGAAGTGCCAGGATCCCGAGGCCAGCCTCCGGCCCGGGGGCGGCACGGGCGGCACGGGCGGCGCTGCCGGCACGGACGGCACGGCCGTGCGGCGGATCAAGGAGCGCGGGCGGCTGATCGCGGGCGTCGACCAGAACAGCTTCCGCTGGGGCTACCGCGACCCGGCCAACGGCCGGCTGAGCGGCTTCGACATCGACCTCGTCCGGGCCATCGCCCAGGCCGTCCTGGGCGACGCCGACAAGGTCACCTTTCTCGCGATCCCCACGAACCAGCGCATACCCGCCCTGGAAAAGGGCAAGGTGGACATCATCGCCCGCACGATGACCATCAACTGTGACCGGATCAAGCAAGTCGCCTTCTCCACCGCCTATTTCGAAGCGGGCCAACAGGTACTGGCCCCCAAAGACTCACCGATCAAGGCATTCGACGACACTTTGAAGGGGAAGAAGGTCTGTACGGCCAAGGGATCCACGGGGGAGAGCGAGCTGACCGAAGAATCACACGGCGCGACGGTGCTGACCGTGCCCAATCAGCTCGACTGCCTGGTGCGGCTCCAACTCGGCCGGGTGGACGCGGTGATCACCGACAACGCCCTGGCGGCCGGGCAGGCGGCCCAGGACCCGTCGCTGCGGCTCGTCGGTAAACCGTTCACCACCGAACCGTACGGCGTGGCGATGAATCTCCGGGACGCCGACCTGGTACGCCGGGTCAACGAGGTTCTGGAGGAGTACCGCCGCGGCGGAACCGCCAGTGCGTGGATGCGGGCCTACGAGAAGTGGCTCGCCCATGAACTCCCGGGAATCACCGGCCCGCCGGTGCCCAAGTACAAGGACTGACGGACACGACGAGCACAGGGCCCGGAGGGACCCGCCGGACCGGGCATCCGGACCGGCGTCTTCGGGAAGGCGTCCCCGCGAAGGCGGGAGCCGCAGCGGACGTACGCGGCACGGGCCGCGGACAGGAGAGGGGACCGATGGCGGTCGCGGGGCCCACCGGGCCGGCCTTGAGCCGCGAGGAGGTGGACCGTGCGCTGGCGAGACTGGGCGCCGAGCACGAGGCCGTCGAATCCTCGCTGCTCGCCCTCCAGGACCACGCCGGCCGCCGTCTTCTGGAGGGCGCCGAGCTGACCGGCGCCACCAAGAGCCGGTGGGCGGTCGCCGAGCAGCTCATCACCCAGTTGTGGACGCACTTCGACGTCTACACCGACGTCCTGACCACCGCCCGCGAACTGCGCGCCCGCCGCCGCTGGCCCACCCAGGGCGAACTGGCCGAACTCACCGACCTGCTGCGCGGCAGCGGCATCACCCTGCCCGGCGGCGGCACCCCGGCCCTCGCCCCCACCCTCGCTCCCGCCGCCGCGCGGCTCAGCGAGCGGCTGAGCCTGACCGAGCTGGTCGACCGGATGAACGGCTGGTACGCGGAGGCGCTCGACGTCGTCGTCACCGCCGACGCCGTCTGGTCCGCGCTGCCCGCCCGGATCGACCTGCTCGCCGCCGAGCTGCGGCGCACCCGCTCCCTGGCCCACTCGGTGGGCGTGCGCCCCGGCGAACACCCCTCCGGCGACGACCTGGAACAGATCACCCACGAGCTGACCTCGCTGCGTGCCGAGGTGATATCCGATCCGCTCGCCTTCTGGTCCGGCGCCTCGCCCAGCTCGGCGCCCGGCGGCGGCCGCCCGGACACCGCCCGCTACGACCGTGCGGCCCGTGCCCTGGAGGAGGTGCGGCGCGAGATCGAGGCCGTCCTCGACGTCCGCCAGGACGCCGAGCAGCGGCTGATGCGGGTGCGCGACGTGCTCTCCCGCGCGGACCGCACCCTGAACGAGGCCCGGCAGGCACGCATGGAGGTCCTCTCGAAGATCGCCGGGTCCGACGTGCCCGCCGTCTCCGGTCCGCCGACCGCGCTGTACGAACAGCTGGCGGCCGCCGCCGACCAGCGCCGGCGCGCCCAGTGGCACCGGCTCTCCCCGCTCCTGGAAAGCCTGGAGGAGCGCTCCGAGGAGGAGCTGCTGCGGGCCCGCGAGTCGTTGACGGCGGTGACCGCGCCGCTGGCCGTCCGGGCCGAACTCCGCGGCCGTCTCGACGCGTACAAGGCGAAGGTCACCCGGCACGGGCTGGCGGAGGACCCTTTCCTCACCGAGCGGTACGACGACGCGCGCCGCCGGCTGTGGAGCGCGCCCTGCGACCTGATGGCCGCCGAGGATGCCGTGCTGCGCTATCAGCGGGCGGTGGCCGAGACGCTGTCGCCGCCCGCCGGGGCCTCGGCGCACGAGCCCACCGACCGTAGGGGGGAATCATGAACAGCGCCTGCCAGCGGCCCGGCTGCGCCGGGACGTACGAGGACGTCGGCGGCGGTGAGCGGTACTGCGACACCTGCGGGCTCGCACCCGTCGTCACCCCGGTGGGGACGCTCTCCTCGCCGTCCACGGGCGTCACCGGCGGCGGGCGGGCGGGCATCAGCCGCGTCGGCTCCCCGGGCGCGGGCGGCGCGTTCGCGGCGGCGGGCCCGCACTCGCCCGAGCCGTCGGAGCGGTCCGGGGCATCGGCGTCGGCATCAGCGTCCGGTGCCTCCGCGCGATCGTCGTCCCGGTCGTCGTCGCGCTCGTCCTCCCGCTCGTCGTCGCGGTCGTCGGGGTCCCGCCGGTCCGTCTCGGGGCGGCTGTCCCGGTCGCTGTCCGGGGGTTTCGAAGGGACCACGTCGCCCTCGGTGTCGGCGCGCAGCTCGCACTCCTCCGGCGCCGCCTCCGGGCGCAACAAACTGGGCGCGGGCCTGGTCTCCCTGCCCGGCGTGCCCCGCCCGGACCCCCGGGCGGCGGTGCTGGCGAACCCGGAGGTGCCCGAGCGCAAGCGGTTCTGCAGCAAGAGCGACTGCGGCGCGCAGGTCGGCCGTTCGCGCGGTGACCGCCCCGGGCGCACCGAGGGCTTCTGCACCAAGTGCGGGCACCCCTACTCCTTCGTCCCGAAGCTGCGCCCGGGCGATGTGGTCCACGGGCAGTACGAGGTGACGGGCTGTCTGGCGCACGGCGGCCTCGGCTGGATCTACCTCGCCGTCGACCGGGCGGTCTCCGACCGCTGGGTGGTCCTCAAGGGCCTGCTCGACACCGGTGACGAGGACGCGCTCGCCGTCGCCCTCTCCGAGCGGCGCTTCCTCGCGGAGATCGAGCACTCCAACATCGTCCGCATCTACAACTTCGTCGAGCACCTCGACCAGCGGACCGGCAGCCTCGACGGCTACATCGTGATGGAGTACGTCGGCGGCAAGTCGCTGAAAGAGATCGCCAACGAACGACGGCAGCCCGACGGGCGCCGCGACCCGCTGCCCGTCGAGCAGGCCTGCGCGTACGGCATCGAGGCACTGGAGGCGCTCGGCCATCTGCACAGCCGCAATCTGCTCTACTGCGACTTCAAGGTCGACAACGCCATTCAGCAGCAGGACCAGCTCAAACTCATCGACATGGGTGCGGTCCGGCGGATGGACGACGACAGCAGCGCGATCTACGGCACGGTCGGCTACCAGGCCCCGGAGATCGCCGAGCTGGGCCCGTCGGTGGCCTCCGACCTGTACACCGTGGCCCGCACCCTCGCCGTGCTCACCTTCGACTTCCAGGGCTACACCAACGTCTTCGCGGACCGGCTCCCCGACCCCGAGCACATCGAGGTCTTCGCCCGCTACGAGTCCTTCTACCGGCTGCTCGTGCGGGCCACCGACCCCGATCCCGGGCGGCGGTTCGCGTCCGCGGCGGAGATGGCGGAGCAGCTCACGGGCGTGCTGCGGGAGGTCGTGGCGCTCCAGACGGGTCGGCCGCGTCCCGCGCTGTCCACGCTGTTCGGCCCGGAGCTGCGGGTGGTGGACACCCGGCTGTTCGCGGAGCGGACGGACGTCACCTCCACACTGGGCGGCCGGAAGCGCCGCGGGCGCCGCACGTCCGCGACCCGGCCCTTCGGTGCCGTCCCCGCCGCGCGCCCGGCCGCCCCGGCCGCCGCCGTCCCCACGGTCGTCGCGCTCGACGCCCGGGCCGCCGCCCTGGCCCTGCCCGTCCCCCTCGTCGACCCGGCCGACCCCAACGCGGGCTTCCTCGCCGGACTGCTCGCCTCCCGGCCGGCCGAGGTCCACGCGGCGCTCCAGGCCGCGCCCGTCACCTCCCCGGAGGTGCGGCTGCGCCGGCTCCGCGCGCAGCTGGAACTCGGCGAGAACGAGCAGGCGGCCCAGGCCGTCGCCGAACTCGACGCCGCGCACCCCGACGACTGGCGGGTCGTCTGGTACCGCGGGCTGCACGCGCTCGCCTCGGGGCGCCACGAGATCGCCGCGCTGTCCTTCGACGCCGTCTACGACGCGTTCCCGGGCGAACCCGCCCCGAAGCTGGCCCTCGGGCTCTGCGCGGAGGTGCTCGGCCAGCTCGACAACGCCGCCGAGTACTACCGCCTGGTGTGGACGACCGACCCGAGCTTCGTCAGCGCCGCCTTCGCGCTGGCCCGCGTGCGGTTCGCCGCCGGGGACCGTGCGGGCGCGGTACGGGCCCTGGAGTCCGTGCCGGAGTCCTCCATCCACTACACGGCGGCGCGCGTCGCGGCGGTCCGGGCCCGGCTGCGCGACCGCCGGGTGCAAGACGCGCTGCTGGAGGACCTCACGGCCGCCGCCGGGCAGGTGGAGCGGCTCGCGGACTTCGGTTTGGACGCCGTGCGCCGCGAACAGCTGTCCACGGAGGTGCTGGGCAGCGCGCTGGACTGGGTGCTGTCCGGCAGCCCCGGCGCGCCGGGCGGACCCGGCGCGCCACCGGGCCCGCGCACGCTGCTCGGCAGCGGACTGGACGAGCGGGGGCTGCGCTTCGGGCTGGAACGCTCGTACCGCGTGCTCGCCCGGCTCGCCCAGCGCGGTGACGAAAGGATCGAACTGGTGGAGCGGGCCAACCGTTTCCGCCCCAGGACATGGGTGTGATCGATGTCGCAACTGCCGCAACCCCCACAGCTGACGGTGTGCCCCGCCTGCGACGAGCCCCTGGAGCCGGCCGACAACTTCTGCGGCCGCTGCGGTGCGGACCTCTCGGCGCTGCCCCCCGCGCGTCACGGCGCGGGGCCCGTCGCGGCACGGCTGCGACCGGAGCCGGGCACGGAGGACTACCGTCTCGCCGCACCGGGCACGGACGGCCGTACGGACCCCGCGGCCCGGCAGGCCGCGGAGCCCCGCCCGGGGCCGGCCGGGGCCGGGCGGGCGCCCGGCCACGACGCCGTCCCCGACCCACGCGTCACCGGCGCGCCGGCCGGGGTGCCGGCCCAGGCGCACGGCGGCCCGGCGCCGGCCCCGGGATCGGGTCCGGCGTGTCCCGGCACCCGCCGGACCTGCGGGGCCTGCCGGGCGGGGATGATCGACAAAGACGGGTACTGCGAACACTGCGGGCATGCACAGCCGCGCGAACGGGATCACATGGAGCACGAGTCGGCAGGCGTGGCGGCGGTCAGCGACCGAGGCCTGCGCCACCACCGCAACGAGGACGCGTACGCCGTGTCCACCACGGCCCAGGGCGACGGCGGTACGGCCGTCATCGCCGTCGTCAGCGACGGGGTGTCCTCCGCGACCCGCCCCGACGAGGCCTCGGCCGCGGCCGTGCTGGCCGCGCGCGAGACGCTGATGACGAGCCTGCCGCTGGGCACGCCCCCGAAGGAGGCCACCCACCAGGCGATCCTGCGGGCCGCCGAGGCCGTGAACGACCTCGCCGCGCCCGGCCACCAGCCGCGCGAGCACGACCAGTACCGCCAGGAGAACGCCCCGGCGTGCACGATCGTCAGCGCCGTCGTCACCGGTGACCTGCTGACCGTCGGCTGGATCGGCGACAGCCGCGCGTACTGGGTGCCGGACGATCGCGCCACCCAGCCCGCCCGGCTCACCGAGGACGACTCGTGGGCCGCCCAGATGGTCGCGGCGGGCCTGATGTCCGAGGCCGAGGCCTACGCCGACGAGCGCGCCCACGCCATCACCGGCTGGCTCGGCGCGGACGCCTACGAGATCGAGCCGCACACCGCGTCCTTCCACCCCGACCGGCCCGGTGTCGTCGTGGTGTGCACCGACGGGCTGTGGAACTACGCCGAATCCGCCGAGCAGATGGCCGCCGTCGTGCCGCCGGACGCCCGCTCGCGACCACTGGAGTGCGCACGCCATCTGCTGGGCCACGCCCTGGACGGAGGGGGCCACGACAACGTAACAGTGGCGGTCCTGCCGTTCCCCACCCCGTCGGAAGGGGCAGGATCGGCCTGACGGCAAGCGTCCACGGGGGGATCGCACGCCGGTGTCACGCCGAAGGCACCGGCGCGTCTGTCCGCCCGTGTGTCCCCATGGAACGAAGGAGCGGATCCGATGGCGAGTTTCTCCAAGCCGCGCGTGCCCCGGTTCTCGGCCGAGGTCTACCAGAACACGCACCTGCCCGAGGGCGGCCGTGAGGTCAACGCGATCGTCACGGTCACCGCCACCGGCGGCGGCACCACCGGAGAGACGCCCGCCCCGGCCTTCGCTTCCCCCTCCCCCACCGCCGTGTCCCCGGGATCGCCGGGGACCGCCTCCGCCCCGGGCGCGGCCGTGGTCATCATGGTCGACTCCTCCGGGTCGATGGACTACCCGCCCACCAAGATGCGCAACGCCCGGGACGCCACGGCCGCCGCCATCGACACCCTGCGCGACGGCGTGGCCTTCGCCGTCGTCGCCGGCACCCACCAGGCGCGGGAGATCTACCCCGGCGGCGGGCGGCTCTCGGTCGCGGACGCCACCACCCGTGGCCAGGCCAAGGAGGCGCTGCGCAAGATCAGCGCGAGCGGCGGTACCGCCATCGGCACCTGGCTGCGCCTGGCCGACCGGCTGCTCGCCTCCTCGGACGCGGCGATACGGCACGGCATCCTCCTCACCGACGGCCGTAACGAACACGAGGGGCCCAAGGAGCTGCTGGCCACGCTGGAGGCCTGCGCGGGCCGGTTCACCTGCGACGCCCGGGGCGTCGGGACGGACTGGGAGGTCAAGGAGGTCACCGGCATCGCGTCGGCGCTCCTGGGCTCCGCCGACATCGTCGCCGACCCGGCCGGGCTGGCCGCGGACTTCACCGGAATGATGGAATCCGTCATGGGCAAGGAGATCGCGGACGTCTCCTTGCGGCTGTGGACCCCGCTGGGCGCCGAGGTGCTGTTCGTCAAACAAGTCGCACCGACCGTGGAGGACTTGACCGGGCGCCGCACCGAGGCCGGGCCGCGTGCGGGCGACTATCCGACCGGCTCGTGGGGCGACGAGTCGCGGGACTACCACGTGTGCGTACGGGTACCGAACGCCGACGTGGGGCAGGAGATGCTCGCCGCCCGGGTCTCGCTCGTCCTGCCCGCGCCGGACGGCTCACCGCCGCAGGTGCTCGCACAGGGGCTGGTCCGGGCGGTGTGGACGGACGACCTGGCGGCGTCGACCGCGATCAACGCGCAGGTCGCCCACTACACCGGCCAGGCCGAACTGGCCCGGGTCATCCAACAGGGCCTGGAGCTGCGCGAGTGCGGGGACCTCGACGGCGCCACGGCGAAGCTGGGGCGGGCCGTGCAATTGGCCAGCCGTTCGGGTAACGACGACACCGCGAAACTGCTCGCGAAGGTAGTGGACGTCGTGGACGCGGCGGCGGGTACTGTGCGGCTGAAGGCGAAGGTCTCGGCGGAGGCGCGGATGACGCTGGAAACCCGCTCCACCAAAACGGTGCGCGTCCGGAAATGAAGACCTGAACCGTCCGGAAGCGAAGACCTGAACAGGGAAGAATGGGCGCGGCGGACGCATGGGGCGGCCGCGGCGGAGACCGTCGCCGAACGGCACACGAGGGGGAATGAACCGAGATGCCGACCTGCCCGAACGGCCATCAGTCGACGGCCGAGGACTGGTGCGAGGTGTGCGGCCACCGGATGACGGGGGCGCCCGCGCCCACGGGTGCCGTCCCCCCGCCCCCACCCCCGCCTCCCGTACCGCCGATGACCGGCGCGAGCGGCCCGCAGAGCGCGCCCTCCGGTGCGTCCGGCGGCGTTTCCGGTGGCGCGTCCGGTGCTGTATCCGGGGGTTACGGCTTCCCGGATCCGGGCGGGGACGCCACGATGCAGGCGGAGCTGTGCCCGCACTGCCGTACGCCCCGCGAGGCGCAGGCCCCCTTCTGCGAGGAGTGCCGCTACAACTTCCTCACCCAGGCGACGAACCCGTACGCGACCCCGCCCTCGCAGGTCCAGGGCTTCCAGTCGGCACCACCGCCGCCGTCGCGGCCGGCACCGCCGCCGCAGAGCTTCGAGTACCACGGTTCACGCCCGTCCCAGATCAACCGTCCCGCCGAGCCGCTCACCCCGCAGCCGCAGCCGCAGGTCCACACGTTCGGTGAGGACGACTGGGTGCTGTCGCCGCCGAGCGCCCCGTCCGCCGGGCCCTACCGGTACGAGCCGCAGCCGCAGTCCCCGGCCGCCGTCGCCGAGGAGGCTCCGCCGCCGCTGCCGTCGCAGGCATCGCCGCTCGCACCGCCCGCGGGCTGGGTCGCAGTCATCGCGCCGGACCGCGAGTACTTCCGGTCGATGATGAACCGCAGCGGGCCCGAGGCCTCCGGGCTGAACCTCCCCGCGTACTCCCCCGAGCTGCGCCTCCAGCTCAGCGGCCACCAGGTCACCATCGGCCGCCGCCGGCACAGCACCGGCGAGTCGCCCGACATCGATCTGTCCCGGCCGCCGGAGGACCCGGGCGTCTCGCACCAGCACGCCATGTTCGTCCAGCAGCCGGACGGCAGTTGGGCGGTCGTCGACCAGGACTCGACCAACGGCACGACGATCAACGGCTCCGAGGACTCGATCCAGCCCTACGTCCCCGTCCCCCTCCGGGACGGCGACCGGGTACACGTCGGGGCGTGGACCACGATCACGGTCCGGCGGGGCTGACGTCACGTCGACCGGCGAAGGGGCGACGGCGGCCCGGCACCAGGGGGCTGAAACGTTCCTGTAGGGCCCCTTCCGCTACTTGCGGGTAGGGGCCGGTGGTCCTACATCGCCGGTCCTCGGCCGGGCGGTCTGAGACCATGGGAGCGTGAACAAGATTCCACGCGGCACGCTTCAGGAGCAGACCTTCTACGAGCAGGTCGGCGGCGAGGAGACCTTCCGGCGCCTGGTCCACCGCTTCTACCGGGGCGTCGCGGAGGACCCGCTGCTGCGGCCGATGTACCCGGAGGAGGACCTCGGCCCGGCCGAGGAGCGCCTGGTGCTGTTCCTCATCCAGTACTGGGGCGGGCCCCGCACCTACAGCGACAACCGCGGCCATCCGCGGCTGCGCATGCGGCACGCCCCCTTCACCGTGGACCGGGCCGCGCACGACGCGTGGCTGCGGCACATGCGGGACGCGGTGGACGAGCTGGAACTCGCGCCCGCCCACGCCGAGCAGCTGTGGAACTACCTGACCTACGCCGCCGCGTCGATGGTCAACACCGAGGGCTGAGCCCTCAGGCGGGGGTGACGGCGAGGCCGGGAAGGCCACCCGTCCGGACGGCTATCGAGCCGTAGGGGGTGCGCAGCCGCAGCCAGCCGCCCGCCGCGAAGAGGGCCAGCGGCTCCGGATCCAGGACCGTGACCGCACCCGCGCGGGACGTGGCGCCCCGCCCCTGTGCGGCTTCGGCCGCCCCCTGCCGCGCGCTCGGCACGGGCGCGGTGCGCGGGGGCCGCAGGAACCCCAGCGACTGGGCGGCGTGGACCGCGCGCAGCGGCAGCCGGGTGTCGCCGAGGGTGCGGGACCAGATCTCCCGGCCGATGCGGTCCCGCTCGGCACGGGTCCGGTGCTGCTCGGGGAGCGCCTCGTCACGGGCCCGGAACTCGGTGACCGCGGCGGCGACCGCCGCCCGCACGGCGGCCACGTCCGGCAGGCCCGCCACCCGCTGCCAGCCGCCGCGCGGCGGCAGCAGACCGGCCCACGGCGGGCCGGTGACGGCCTCGGGCACGGTGATCTCCGGGCCCTCGGCCACGGCGGCGCGGCCGGCGCCGGCCGCGTCGAGGGCGTCGGCCAGCTGACCGGCCGACACGGTGACGTCCAGCGGGACGTCCTCCGTCAGCCGGGCGGTGCGGATCGCGAGCACCTCGAAGGACGGCGGACGCCCGAAGACGCCGAGCACCCCGCCGCCCGCCTGGAGACGGACGGCGGCGGCACGGTCGTAGTGGATCAGCCGGCCGAGGAAGGCGGCCAGGTCGGCCGCCTCCCCGGCGTCGGCGAAACGCAGCCGCTGACCGTGCCGGTGCTGGGACGCCGTCATACCGCGACGGCCTCCTTCGCGGGGGTGTCCCGCCGCCCGCCCGCCGCGGAAGCCGCCGGCTCCTCGCCCTGGAACTCCGCCAGGAACGCCTTCTCCTCGGCGGTGATCCGCCGCGGCCTGCCCCGCTCGAAGTCGAACGGGACGACGACGGTGGAGGCCCGGACGTACACCTGGTCCGCGTCCTTGACCTCATAGGCGACGGTCAGGGACGCGGCGCCCACCTTGGTCACCCACGTCTCGATGGTCACCGGCTCGTGCCGGTGGACCAGGGGCCGCAGATAGTCGATCTCGTGCCGGGCCACGACGGACCCGCCCTGGAAGGACTCGCTGCCCTCCCCCGGCGCCAGCCGGAACATGAAGTCGATGCGCGCCTCTTCGAGATAGCGCACGAAGACCGCGTTGTTCACGTGGCCGAACGCGTCCATGTCCGACCAGCGCAGGGGGCAGGAGTACAGGTGGCGCGCCACGGTCAGCCCCGGGTCAGCTTCTTGTACGTGGCACGGTGCGGACGGGTCGCGTCCGCGCCGAGCCGCTCGACCTTGTTCTTCTCGTACGACTCGAAGTTGCCCTCGAACCAGTACCACTTGGAGTTGCCCTCGTAGGCGAGGATGTGCGTCGCGACCCGGTCGAGGAACCAGCGGTCGTGGGAGATGACCACGGCCGCACCGGGGAACTCCAGCAGCGCGTTCTCGAGCGAGGACAGGGTCTCGACGTCGAGGTCGTTCGTCGGCTCGTCGAGGAGCAGCAGGTTGCCGCCGACCTTGAGCGTGAGCGCCAGGTTCAGGCGGTTGCGCTCACCGCCGGAGAGGACACCGGCGGGCTTCTGCTGGTCCGGGCCCTTGAAGCCGAAGGCGCTGACGTACGCGCGGGAGGGCATCTCGACCTGGCCGACGTTGATGTAGTCCAGCTCGTCGGAGACGACGGCCCACAGCGTCTTCTTGGGGTCGATGTTGGCGCGGCTCTGGTCGACGTAGGAGATCTTGACGGTCTCGCCGATTTTGATCGAGCCGGAGTCCGGGGTCTCCAGGCCCTGGATCATCTTGAAGAGGGTCGTCTTGCCGGCGCCGTTCGGGCCGATGATGCCGACGATGCCGTTTCGCGGGAGCGAGAAGGAGAGGTCGTCGACGAGCAGCTTGTCGCCGAAGCTCTTGGAGAGGTTGTTGACCTCGACGACGACGGAGCCCAGACGCGGGCCCGGCGGGATCTGGATCTCCTCGAAGTCCAGCTTCCGCATCTTGTCGGCCTCGGCCGCCATCTCCTCATAGCGAGCGAGACGGGCCTTGGACTTGGTCTGGCGGCCCTTGGCGTTGGAGCGGACCCACTCCAGCTCCTCCTTGAGCCGCTTGGCGCGCTTGGCGTCCTTCTGGCCCTCCACCTTCAGACGGGTGGCCTTCTTCTCGAGGTACGTCGAGTAGTTGCCCTCGTAGGGAAGCGCCCGGCCGCGGTCCAGCTCCAGGATCCACTCGGCGACGTTGTTGAGGAAGTAGCGGTCGTGGGTGACGGCGACAACGGCGCCCGCGTACTTCGAGAGGTGCTGCTCCAGCCAGTTCACCGACTCGGCGTCGAGGTGGTTGGTGGGCTCGTCGAGGAGCAGCAGGTCGGGGGCCTCGAGCAGCAGCTTGCAGAGCGCGACACGGCGCTTCTCGCCACCGGAGAGGTTGACGACCGGCCAGTCGCCGGGCGGGCAGCCCAGCGCGTCCATGGCCTGCTCGAGCTGCGCGTCGAGGTCCCAGGCGTTGGCGTGGTCCAAGTCCTCCTGGAGCTTGCCCATCTCATCGAGCAGCGCGTCGGAGTAGTCGGTCGCCATCAGCTCGGCGATCTCGTTGAAGCGGTTGAGCTTCCCCTTGATCTCGGCGACACCGTCCTCGACGTTCTCCAGGACCGTCTTGGCCTCGTCGAGCTTCGGCTCCTGCATCAGGATGCCGACGCTGTAGCCCGGCGAGAGGAACGCGTCGCCGTTGGAGGGCTGCTCCAGCCCGGCCATGATCTTGAGGACGGTGGACTTACCGGCGCCGTTGGGGCCGACCACACCGATCTTCGCACCGGGCAGGAAGCTCAGCGTCACGTCATCGAGGATGACCTTGTCGCCGTGCGCCTTGCGCGTCTTGCGCATGGTGTAGATGTACTCAGCCAAGAGAAACCGTCCGGCAATCGATGAGTGGGCAGATACAACCCATCTTGCCGCACCGGGCGCCCCGGGCGGAAACGGGTTGCGGGCGCGGCCCTCACCTCGGTGCTTACCGCGGTCCTTACCTCGGTCCTGGCCGCAGTCCTCACCTCGACCGGGGCCCGTGCGGCCCGGTCGCCGCCGGGGCCGCCGCCCCGGCCCCAGCGCCGTCACCGGCCCGTCGGCTTGTTCCTGCGGAGGAGGTAGACCGCGCCGCTGCCGACCACGACCAGGGCGATCGCCACGCCCGCGATCTTGGGGGTGGCGGTGCTACCGCCGGTGCTCGCCAGATCACCGGCGGTGGTGCCCTTGCCGCCGGAGCCGTGGGAGCCGCCGGTGGTGCCGGCCGGGGTCCCGCTCGGGCGGGGGGAGGGGGCGGCGGCGGCCGGGCCGCTGTGGGTGCCGATCCGCGACGCCCGGGCGTTCTGCGCGGTCTCGCAGTCCAGGATCCCGGCGAAGGTCTTGGAGGAGCCGTCGGGTCCCTTGATCGTGAACTTGTAGGCCTGGTCCTCGGCCACCTTCACGAGCGTGGTCTCGGAGCCGCCGGGCTTGACGGTGTGCTTCTTGCCTTCGAGCTCGAAGGTGAACGCCTGGTCGCCCCTGTTGTCCGCGGTGATCTCGACACCACCCTTGGCGCAGTTTTTCCTGGCCGACAGCGCGGGTATGGCGCCCTTCTTCGCCCAGTTCGCGGTGGCGGTGGCGGAGACGGTGCTCTCGCTCGAACCGGCCAGGATCTGCGTCTGGGTCTTGGTGTGGTCCCCGAGGAAGACGCGGCCGACCGGGACCTTGGTGGCGGCCGTGGCCTTGAGCGCGATGGTGCCGTCGGCCGCGCCGGAGGGCACGTCGAGGAAGAGCCGGCCGCCGTTGCGGGTGGTGGTGACCGGTTTACCGGCCTTGTCCACGAGTTTCACGCCCTTGCCCGCGGCGTCACCGGCGAGGGCCACGGAGACGCTGCCGGCGTTGGTGTGCACGGTGACGGGGCCGAGCTTCTGCCCGCTCTTCCCGGAGACGGCCGACGGGGAGAGCGTGAGGGACGCCTTGGGCTCCTCGACGTCCTCGGCGCTCTTGTGGAGGTAGTCGGCGAGCTTCTGCGCCGCCGGGTTCTTGGCGTCGACCTTGACGTGGTCCGAGTAGCGCCAGATCGCGACCTGGGTGCCCGCCGCGGCGGTGTTCGCGTCGAGGGGGCCGGTCCCGGCGTCCTTGGCGAGGGCGGCGAGGTCGTTCACCTGGGGGTAGGAGTGCTGCAGGATCCAGCGGATCCGGCCCGCGTCCTTGTTGCCGTGCAGGGACGACTCGCTCCAGCCCGTCTCCTTGTACCGCGCGCCCTCCACCGTGTTGGTGCGGATGTCGACGCAGTAGGTCTGCAGCGTGCCGCCGCCGTCGACCTTCATCTCGAACAGGCCGGCCTGGACGCTCCCGGTCTTGCGGGCGTCGCGCACGACGGCTTCGGAGCCGGCCGTGATCCGGCCGAGCGAGGCGCTGACGCCGCCCGCGTTCTGTGGCACGTCGTCCGCCGCGGCGGGGATCGCGACGGCTATCGCCCCCGTCACCGCCATTCCGGAGGCCAGGACCACTGCGGTGAGGCGGGCAGCTCCGCGCCTCATGACAGAAATCATCGATTTCCCTTCAGGCGAGCGTGGATCGACCCAGATCGGTGCGGCTCGCCGGCGAACTCAAAACTCAGAAGCCCTCGTTGATACGAACGGGATCCTAAGGAGCGGCCGCGGGCCGATGCCCACCCATGCGTGCGCTCAACCGATCCGAATCGGAATCGTTACCGGGAAGGCTCATTCGTCCCGGCATTATCGATAAATCACCGGGACAAAGCCCGCATTTCACAGGGCGGTTACCGCCCCCGCGGGTTCGCGCGCGGCGAGGGGTTCGCCGGTGTCGGCCGGGCTCGCCGGCCCGGTCATCCGCACGGGTTCGAGCGGCAGCGGCCGGGCGGGCGAGACCCGCCGGAACGCGGAGGTGCCGCGCGCGAGATCGTGCCCGATCGACGTGGCGTCAATGTCCGCCGACAGCCACCGTTTCCCCTCACGCTCCCGTTCCCGGATTCTCAACCGCCCCTGTACGACGAGCGGTTCGCCGATGGTCACCGAGGCGACGACATTGGCCGCCAGGGTTCTCCACGCCCACACGGTGTAAAAGCTCGTGTAGGCGTCCGCCCATTCCTCGCGCCCGCGGTCCCAACGGCGTACCGTCGCCGCGAGCCGGAACCGTGAGAGTGCCGCCCCGTTCGCCGACTCCCTGAAGTCCGGCTGCGTCGCGACGTTCCCCACGACCGTCACCAGCGTCTCGTTCATACCGACCGCCCCCGAATTCGTTCGTCAGCCCTGTCCTGACCGGTGGTCTCATGGTGCCCCGGCGCGGCGGAGCCCGCCGGGGCCTGTGGACGACCGGCCCGTTGTGGACAAAGCCGTCCCCCACAGGGGTACGGCCGGGCCTCGCCCGTCTACGTCGGCATCTCTCCCGCCACAATCACGAACTGTGTCCGTACCTCCCGGTACCGCAGCAGCTCGGCGACCACCGGTTCCAGCACCCGGGCCCGGCCGCAGCCCGCCGCCGCGCCCCGCAGCCGGCGTTCGGTCTCCGCCCCGTGCCCGCGGGCGGGGCCGCGCGCCGCCAGCCGGCAGGCCCACGCGAGGATCGGACCGCCCACCCCACCAGCCGTGATCAGTAGCCCCGGGGCCCACCACTCCCCGCCGAAGGCCCCCGCGATCGCTCCCACCAGCCACATCACTCCTGCCAGTTGCACGGCCAGCAGCGCGGCCTGGACGACCGCCACCACCGCCCACCACCGGGGTCGCGGGGGGCGGGCCGCTCCGGCCGCCGCCGAAGCCGCCTCGTCCAGCGCCTGGGCCACGCCCTCGGTCCCGCGCCCCGCCGCCTCGCGCACGGCCTGCGCCCAGGGGCCGGGCAGCCCGGCGGAGGCCTCGTAGGCGAGCGTCCGCACGGCCTGCTCGACGAGTGGCCGGGAGGCTGTACGGCGGGGCGGGCCCGGGGTGCCGGGGGCGGCGGAAGTACCGGCCGGGGCGCCGGACGGGGGTCTCCCGCCTCCCGGCGACCCGAAGCCGGGAGCTGGACCGGGACCGGGACCGGGAACAGAGCCCGGCGCGAATCCCGCGGCGGAACCTGACATGACACCTGACACGGCACCAGGGACGGACCCCGGGGCTGAACCCGGGGCGGAGCCATAAACGGAACCCGAAGCGGAACCTGACGCTGGTTCAGCGTCCCAGCCGGGCCCCGGGAACGGGACGGAAACCGGATCCTTGCCCTCCATTCCGGCGCCGGCACCTCGGCGGCTCGCTCCGACCGCCCGCGCCATCGCGTCCGTCCGCGCGGCGCGTGGCACCCGGGTGCCGGCGCCCGCCGCCCCGGCCACGCCCGCCACCCCCGTCGTCCCGGTCTCCACGCCCCGGTCGGCGCCACCCTTGGCCACCGACCGCTTCCGCTCGTACCAGCGGCGCACCGGCGCCCACGCCGTCCCGCACGCCCGCTCCGCGTCCCGCAGCCAAGCCCGTTCCGCCGCCAGACCGGCCGCCTGCGCGCCCACCGCCTCAGCCAACCGGTCCTCGAACTCCTGCCGCGCCCGTTCCGTGAGCCCAGGCCGCCCCTCGGCCATGTACGCCGGGCGCAACCGCGCCGACGCACCGTCCACGTCCGCGGCCAGTCGTAGCTCCGCCGCGCTGCGCCGCGCCGTGAACTGCCCCAGCATCTGCCGCAGCTCGCCGACCCCCTCACCGGTCAGGGCCGAGAGGGCGAGCACCACCGCCCCCGGCTCACCGTGCTCGCCGAGCGCGAGACCGTCCTCGTCCAGCAGCCGCCGCAGATCGTCCAGTACCTGGTCGGCGGCGTCCCCCGACAGCCGGTCCACCTGGTTGAGCACCACGAAGGTCACCTCGGCATAGCCCGCCAGAGGCCGCAGATAGCGCTCGTGCAGCACCGCGTCCGCGTACTTCTCCGGGTCCACCACCCAGATCACCGCGTCCACCAGCCCCAGCAACCGGTCCACCTGCTCCCGGTGGCCCTGCGCCGCCGAGTCGTGGTCGGGCAGATCGAGCAGGACGAGACCGCTCAACCCCGGGTCGTACGGGCGGGACGGCAGTCTGCGCGCCTTCGGGGAGATGCCGAGCCGGTCCAACAGGCCGTCCGCGCGGTCCGTCCACGTACAGGCGACCGGCGCGGCGGTGGTCGGCCGGCGCACCCCGGCCTCCGAGAGCGGCGCCCGGGCGAGCGTGTTGAACAACGTCGACTTGCCACTGCCCGTCGCCCCGGCGAGCGCCACCACCGTCAGATCCAGCGAGTGCCGCTGCCGTGCCTCTGCCTCCTCCAGCACCCGGCCCGCCTCGGCCAGCGTCCGCCGGTCCAGCCGGGCCCGCGACAGGCCGACCAGTTCCCGCAACGCGTCCAGCCGGGGCCGCAAGGCATTGCCGGTAGGGGTCGCGACGCGGCGTTCGGCCGCGACCGGGGGCCGCACGGGCGGCCGGGCGGCCCCCGGTTCGGGACCGCTGTCACCACCGCCGCGCCGCGAGCGCTCCGGCTGCGCACGGCGCGCGATCAATCCGTCGTCCCAGGTTTGCGGCGAACGGTCGGGAAACTGTCGCCGCCCTTGCTCGCGACGCCCTTCCCGCTCGTTACCCCTCTCCCGCTCGTTACCTCGTGCGGTGCGGACTTCGGGTTCGTCGCGGCTGTCGGCGGAGTGCACGGCCGTCACCTTTCCTTCTGCAGTAGGGACAGCGCGGCGATCAGTTCGACCTGGGAGTCGGGGGTCACGTCGAGGGCGTCGAGGGGGGCGGACCGCCGGTCGCGCTCGGCTTCGAGCACCTGCTCCAGACAGCCGGCCAGCAACTGTCCGCCCCGGTCGCGCAGGCGCAACGCGCCCTGCGCCCCCAGCGTCTCGGCGAGCGTCTCCCCGGCCGTACGGGCACGCCGGCCGCCCAACAGCCCCGCGGCGAGGAGGGCCGTGATCCGTTCGGCGTCGAGCGCCGCGCCGCGCTCGAGGGCCCGTACCTCCTCGTCCACGATCTCCTCCAGACAGCGCCGCCAGCGGCGCACGGCCACACCGATCCGGCCGGCGGCGCCGTCCGGGTCACGCGGTGCGAGGACGGCCGCGGCGGCGGGGTCGGGACCACAGGCCGCGGCGATGGCCTCGTCGGCGGCGTCGGCGGCGCAGCACAGGAGGGCGGTGAGGGAGTGGGTGAGGGCGGTGAGCAGCTCGTCCGGGGTGCTGTCGAGCGGCTGGCCGCGCCAATGGGTGAGGGCGTCACCCGCGAGCGCCTCGCCGGCGGCGGTCTCCCGGCGTACGCGCTCGACGGCCCGCCCGTAGGCCTCCTCCACCCGCTGGAGCAGCCGCACGGCCGCCGCGTGCTGCACGGCCGACGCCCCGGCGAGGCCCGGCAGCCGCGACTGGAGCGACGCGAGGACGCCGCAGACGGTGCGGGCGGTGGCCACGGTCCGCGCCGCCGGGTCCTGGGCCCGCTGGGCGAGCCAGGCCCGCAGGCCCTCGACGGCGGTGGCGGGCAGCAGTCCGCTGCCCCCGCCCGCCGACTCGGGCAGCTCCGGGATGGTGAAGTGGGGGACGTCTCCGAGCCCCGCGGCCCCCAGCAGGGCCGCGTACTGCCGGGACACCTCCGCGGACACCTGGTGGGGCACCCGGTCCAGCACGGTGACGAGCGTGACGTCGTACTCCTTGGCGGTCCGCAACAGGTGCCAGGGCACCGCGTCGGCGTACCGGGTCGCGGTGGTGACGAGTACCCAGATGTCGGCGGCGCAGATCAGCTCGGCGGCGAGTTCGCGGTTGCGCGCGACGAGGGAGTCGATGTCCGGCGCGTCGAGAAGGGCGAGACCGCGCGGGAGGGACCGGTCGGTCTCGATCCGCAGAGCGGCCGGTTCGTCGGCCCCGCCGCCGGGGTCGTCCGCCGCCTCCTCGATCCCGTCCGGCCCGTCCCCCTCGAACACGCTGAACGCCTCCCGCACCACGTTGTCCTGGGCCGGCACCCACACCCGGCGCAGCTCCGGCAGGATCCGGGGCCCGGCGAACCAGTGGTGGTCCTCGGGATGACAGACGAGCACTGGCGTACGAGTTGTCGGCCGCAGGACCCCGGCCTCAGTGACCCGACGGCCCACCAGGGAGTTGACCAGAGTGGACTTGCCGGCCCCGGTGGACCCCCCGACGACCGCGAGCAGCGGCGCTTCGGGGGCGCACAGGCGGGGCACGAGGTAATCGTCGAGCTGCGCCAGGAGTTCGGCACGGTTCCGACGGGCGCGGGCCGCGCCGGGAAGGGGGAGCGGGAAGCGTGCGGCGTCGACACGGTCACGCAGTGCGGACAGCGCGTCGAGCAGTCGGGGCCGTACGTCCAAGGTCGCCACACGTGCAGAATGCCCAATTCTGTTGTGTTTTTGAAGCGTATAACCCATGGCGCGCGAGGCGTGGCGAATGAGGCCCAGGCATAACGAGTACACAACACCCGGCGCGTGAGGCGTCAAAAGCGATGCAAAATTCGCACCTGCCTGCGATTATCAGGACCGCTTCACCGAACCTCCACATCGTGTCACGGAGGTGAAGCAACCGGGACGAGGTACGCGGAGCCCTATCCTTGTCCCCGGCAAGGTCACGGCACCACCGAGCCCGGGGCTTCAGCCGTCCGCGACCGCCGCACACACCGGCCCCCGTAGCTCAGTGGATAGAGCAGGCGCCTTCTAAGCGCTTGGCCGCAGGTTCGAGTCCTGCCGGGGGCGCTCCGTTTCCACCGCACGCCCCTCCCCTCGGGAGGGGCGTTCTTGCTGACCGGGGCGGGGGCTAGCTCGGGGTGCGGGCACGGCCCCGCAGGCGCGGGGAGCACTTCGGAGGTTCAAGGTCGTCGTCCGACGTGGAGGGGCCATCCCCGCTGGCGCGGGGAGCACTCTTCTCCGGTCCAGTCTCACGCCCGTGTCATGGGGCCATCCCCGCAGGCGCGGGGAGCACGCTTGATGTCACCGTAGGTGAGGGCCACAGGGGGGGCCACCCCCGCAGGCGCGGGGAGCACCGTCTTCGGCCTCGCACTCTAGCCCCGGCGTCGGCCGCTTTCGCTCACTTCCCGAGGTTCCGGCAAAAGCGCTCTTTTCTGGGTGATCGCCGCAAGCGGCCAGCGAGGTGCAGGGCCAGCCGCAGCCCTTCCGGAGCTTCGGCAGATGCGCGGGCGGGCGCACAACGTGAGCGCACAACGTGAAACGGGCAAATGCCCATGCGGGTTGAAGCAGGGGTGACAGCGGATCATTCTTGTCGCCATGACTCTCGCCTCCACCTCCGTCAACGCGCCCGACTCGCGCGACTACGCCTTCGACTGGGCGTTGGTGGACGTGGAGACATCGGGGCTGGTGGCGCGGCAGCATCGGGTGCTGTCCGTCGCCGTGGTGACGGTGGGGCCGGACGGTGAGCAGACCGGGGAGTTCTCGACCCTGCTGAACCCCGGCTGCGACCCCGGGCCGGTGCACGTGCACGGGCTGACGGCGGACCGGCTGGCGGGTGCCCCGACGTTTGCGCAGGTGGCCGGGCGGATCGGGGCCATGCTGCAGGACCGCGTACTGGTCGCCCACAACGCGCAGTTCGACTACGACTTCCTCGCCCACGAGTTCGCCCGCGCGCGGATGTGGCTCCCCGTCTCCCAGCGGCTGTGCACCCTGGCCCTGAACCGCCGGGTGGACCCGGCGACCGACGATCTGAAGCTCGGCACGCTGGCCGCCCACTACGGCGTTCCCCAGCTCCGCGCGCACGACGCGCTGGACGACACGCGCGTGCTGGCCGGGGTGCTGCGCGCCTCCTTGCGGGAAGCGGCCCGGCTCGATCTGCCGCTGCCCCTGGTGACCTGCCCGCCCCGGCAGGACGCGCAGTTCACCCCCAAGCCGCCCAAGTCACCGTGCGCCTTCCGCAACCCCGGGCCGCTGCCCGCCGGGGGCTCGTTGGCCCAGGGCATGAAGGTCGCCATCACCGGGGAGACGGCCACGTCCCGCGCCGAGCTGGTCGCCCGGTCGGTCGCCGCCGGGTTGAACGTGATGTCCTCCGTCAGCCGGCACACCAGCGTCCTCGTCACCAACGACCAGGCGTCGGGATCCGCCAAGGCGCGGCGTGCCGTCGCCGAAGGGGTGCCCGTCGTCGACGAGCACACCTTCCTGCGCCTGCTGGGCGACGTACGGCCCGGAACGCCGCACGAGCGCCAGGCCGTGGCCGCTCCCCCGGCCGAGCCCGCCGAACCCGCCGAACCCGCCATGGCGCCGGCCGTTCCCCTTCCCGCCGCCCGGGAGCCGGAGGCCACGGCGGCGGATCCGGGCAAGCCGCTGGCGGGGCGGCGTGTGCTCGTGCTGGGCGGTACCCACCCGGCCGCGGCGGCGGCCCGCCTTCGGATCGTCGAGCTGGGCGGGGCCGCGGCGATCAACCTGTCCGCCGGCGTGACCGACGTGGTGCTGCTCGACGGCGGTGACACCGACCGCCGCATGCGCCGGATCACCGCGCTCGAGATCCCCGCCCACGAGTCCGGCTGGCTCGACGAGCCCACCTGCGAGCCCCTCGCGCGGGCCACCGCCCGGCGGCGGGCCCCGCGGGTCCTGCCGAGGGGAGGCGTCATCGATTTGCCGGGCCGTTCGACGGCATCCGCGTGGGCCGTCACCGCCTCCTGGGCCCAGGGGACGACGTCCGAGATCGACCTGGTCGTCCTCGTCGACGAGGACGACCAGGTCTCCCGCGACGAGAACTTCGTCTTCTTCGGCGCGCCGGAGAGCCCCTGCGGGGGCGTGCGGCTCCTCACCGACGGGCCGACGGAGCAGACCATCACCACCGACCTCGCCGCGCTGCCCCCGGCCGTCCGCAAGGTGGTGGTCGCGGCCGCCATCGACGGCGCCCCGACGTTCGGCGACGTGGGCGCGATCCAGGTCACCACCGGCCCCGGCGGCAGCGGCGCGCCCCTCGCCCAGACTGCCCTGGACGCGGCCACCACCGAGCGGACGATGCTCCTCGCGGAGATCTACCGCCGGGGCCCGGTCTGGCGCTTCCGGGCCGTCGGGCAGGGCTACGACCACGGGCTCGCCGCGCTCGCCCGCAGCTACGGCGTCGACGTCGAGGACTGACCGCGGTCACGAGGCGCCGCCCTCCTCATTCCGACGGGCGGTCCTACCGCGGTTCGAGCGGTCCTCCAGGGGCAGCCGCGCATGATGGGCCCCAGGTGCCGGGCCGCCCCGCGGGGCCCGGCGAGCGAGGGAGTGGGGGCAGTGATGAGCAACGATTACCTCGTCCGTGTCGAGCGGGGCCGGGCCAGCGAGGAGGAGGTCGCCGCCCTCACGGCCGTGTTGCTGGCCCGCGCCGCCATAGCCGGGGACGGTGGCCGGGGCGACGGGGGCGGCGGCCACCACGCCCCCTCGGCGCGCTGGCGGCGGCTCGAACGGACGCAGCGCTTCCGCGCCCCGCACAGCTGGCAGCGCTGACGGCGGCTCAGCCGCCTGCCCGGGCGGCGGTGGTGGCGGCGGGCGCGCCGGCCGGGGGCGCACATGCGTGTGGCGCCCGCCGACGAGGTCGGGGGCGCCACACGAAGCGTTCCGGGGCCGGGGCGAAGGGATCGAAGAGAGCGAGCCCCGCCCGGAGCCGCCGGGATCGCTCCCGGCCCGCTTCCGAATCAGGCGTTGACGCAGGTGTTGCCCGACGTCGGGTTCAGCAGGGCGATGATGTCGACGGTGTTGCCGCAGAGGTTGATCGGCACGTGGATGGGCACCTGGATGACGTTGCCCGAGATGATGCCCGGGGACCCGGCGGCGACACCCTTGGCGCCCGAGTCGGCGACGGCGCTGCCGCCGCTGAAGCCAGCGAGAGCGGCGCCCATGGTGGCGGTCAGGACTGCTGCCTTGGCGATACGTGACATGGGGAGACACCTTTGCTTGGTCGTACGGGGAGGAGCTCCCGGCCGGTGACGGTCGGGAGTCGGTAAAACGCCCAAACCTCGCAAAGGTTTCGTACAACGCGCGGACGGGTGACCGAGCCGGGGGCACGCCGCGTGTCGTGACGGCGGCGGACCGGGGCGCGCGCCATCTGTACAGCGCGCGCCGGGCCCCGCTACAACGGGATGCGGGCGAGGCCCCACGGGTCACGGGCGGGGCATCTGACCGGCGGTGCGACCGGAGAAAGCACCGGCAACAGGACCGGCAACGGAGGCAGCGATGCGCAAGATCGCGATCGTCGGAGCGGGGCAGGCGGGACTGCAACTGGCCCTGGGGCTGCGGGCCGAAGGGGCCTACGAGGTGACGGTGGTCTCCGACCGGACGCCGGAGCGGATCCGGGCCGGGCGGGTCATGTCCACGCAGTTGATGTTCGGGCCCGCGCTCGCCCTGGAGCGGGCGGCGGGTCTGAATCTGTGGGACGGCGCGGCCCCGGCCCTGGTGGGCCTGTCGATGGCGTCGATCGACCCGCCGGGCGCCCGGGTCCGCGCCCTGGCCGCGGCCCTCGACGAGCCGGCCCGGTCCGTCGACCAGCGGGTCAAGACGGCACGCTGGCTGGAGTTGTTCGAGGAGCGCGGGGGCCGGGTGGAGTACCGGGCGGTCACCCCGGCGGACCTCGCGGACCTGGCCTCGGCCCATGATCTGACGGTCGTCGCCTCGGGGCGCGGCGCGCTGGCCGAGGTCTTCCCGCGCGACGACCGTCACAGCCCGTTCGACCGCCCCCAGCGCGTCCTGGCCTGCGTCTATCTGCACGGCGTGGGGCACGGACCGGACCTGCCCGGCCCGCACGGGCGGCTGTATTCCGCCGGGGAGGCGGGCGAGTTCTTCGTGCTGCCCGCGCTGGTCGCCGAGGGCCCGTGTCACATCCTCTTCTGGGAGGGGCTTCCCGGCGGGCCGCTGGACTGCTGGCAGGACCGCCCGGATCCGGAGTCGGCGCTGAAACGGTCGCTGGAGCTGCTCCGGCGGTACGCGCCCTGGGAGTACGAGCTGTGTGCGGACGCGGAGCCGACGGACGCGGGCGCGGCGCTCTTCGGTGCCGTCACCCCGACGGTCCGCCGGCCGGTGGCCGAGGTCGCCCCGGGCCGGCTCGTGCTCGGCATGGCCGACGCGGTGGTCCTCAACGACCCGATCACCGGGCAGGGCTCGAACAGCGCGGCCCGCTGCGCGGCGGGCTACCTCCGGTCGGTCGTGGAGCGGGGCGAGGGGGTCTTCGACCGGGCGTGGATGAGCGGCACGTTCGCGGCGTTCTGGGAGCACGCGCGGCACGTCACCGCCTTCACCAATCTGATGCTGGGCCCCCGGCCCGAGCACGTGCGCCGGGTACTGGACGCGGCGGCCGACCACCCGGAGATCGCCCACCGTTATGTGAACGGCTACGCGGACCCGGCCGGGTTGCAGGACTGGCTGACGGACGCCGACCGCGCCGATGCCTATCTGGCGGCCGTCGGGGCCACCGTGGTGCGGCGGTAGCCTGGGCCGCCTGTACCAAGACGGCGGCGCCTGTACCAAGACGGCGGCGCAGAGGGCGGCGAAGGAGGCGGCGGCGGACGTGGACCGGCCCGGACCAGCGGAAACGATCGAGCCGATCGACCCCGACGTCGAAGAGGAAGACCTGCGCGGCACGCTCCGCGAGCACTGGCCGGTGCTCTGCGCGGTGTCGGCGGGTGGTGGGCTGGGAGCCGCCGCGCGCTACGGCGCGGGCCTGTTGTGGCCGACCGCGGGCGACGCCTTCCCGTGGACGACGTTCCTGGTCAACATCGTCGGCTGCGCGCTGATCGGTGTCGTCCTGAGCGTGGTGACCCACCTCGCCGCGCCCCACCCGTTGCTGCGGCCGTTCCTCGCCACGGGGATCCTGGGCGGCTTCACCACGTTCTCCACGTACGCGGTGGACGTGCGGCACCTGCTGGCGGACGACCGCGCGGCGACCGCTCTGGCGTATCTGGCCGCCACGCCCCTCGCCGCGCTGGCGGCGGTCTGGGCGACGGCCACGGCGACGCGGCGGCTGCTCGGCCGGGAGGCGGCGTCATGACGTGGCTGCTGGTCGTCGCGGGTGCCATGGTGGGCGCCCCGCTGCGCTACCTCACCGACCGTGCCGTGCAGTCCCGCCACGCCTCCGCCTTCCCCTGGGGCACGTTCACGGTCAACGTCACCGGCTGCCTGTTCCTCGGCGTCCTCACCGGCGCGACGGCCGATGTCCATCTGGCCCTGGGCACGGGTCTGTGCGGTGCGCTCACGACGTACTCGACGTTCTCCTACGAGACGCTGCGCCTGGCGGAGGAGGGCAAGCGCGCGTACGCGGCGGCGAACGTCGCCGCAAGCGTGGTCTGCGGCCTGGGCGCGGCCTTCGCGGGGGCGGCGCTGGTGGGTGCGGGCTGAGCCCCTCGTCACGCCTCCGGATTCGTCCCCAGGTGCTCCAGCAGCACCCGCCGTAGCTCGCGTGCGGCCCGGGGCGGTGGGGCGTCCTTGCGGTGGGCGATGGCGATCGTGCGGCGCATGCGCGGGTCGTCGAAGGGGGTGACGCGCAGTCCGGAGCGGGCCGCGACCATGCCGGGGACCACGGCGAGGCCGAGGCCCGCGCGGACGAAGCCGAGGACCGCGTCCATCTCGCCGCCCTCGACCGTGAACGACGGCTCGAAGCCGGCCGCGCGGCACGCCGCGGTGGTGATCTCCCGCAGGTCGTAACCGCGGCGGAACATCACCATCGGCAGCCCCCGCAGATCCGCCACCCGCAGCGCCCGGCGCCGGGTGGGGGCGGGTGCGGTGGGGTCGGAGACGGCGACCAGGTCCTCGTGGAGGAGTTCGGTGGTCGCCAGCGCCGGGGCGCCGACGGCCAGCGGGGTGATGATCAGGGCCAGATCGAGGCCGCCGGTGGCGAGGGTACGGACGAGGTCCTGCGAGCCGCCCTCGTCGATGTGGAGTTCGATGCCCGGATAGCGGGCGTGGTAGGTGCGCAGCACGTCCGGCACCAGGCTCGCGCACAGGCTCGGCGGCGCGCCGAGACGTACCCGGCCCCGGCGCAGCTGGGCGACCTCCTGGACCTCGCGGTGCGCGGTCTCCGTGTCGGCGAGGATCCGCCGGGCGAGCGGCAGCAGGGCCTCCCCCGCGTCGGTGAGCGTGATGTTGCCCCGGGCCCGGTGGAAGAGTTCGGCGCCCATTTCCCGTTCGAGGGAGCGGATCTGCTGGGAGAGCGACGGCTGGGCGATGTGCAGCACCTCCGCGGCCCGGGTGAAGTGCCGGACTTCGGCGACGGTGGCGAAGTAGCGGAGCTGCTGGAGTTGCACCCCTCCAGCATAGATAGGCGTTTCCTATGGAAACCAGCTCCATCATGTCTTGGACGGATGGAGCGCGGCTGCCTAGCGTCACACCCATGGCACTGGCGACCCGGGCGGAACGACCCCCGTCCCTCATCGGCACCGTGTGGCACTCGACCGTCGGCAAGAAGGCGGTCATGGCCGTCACCGGTTTGATCATGCTGGCGTATCTGGTGGCCCACATGATGGGCAACCTCAAGGTGTTCTTCGGGGCCGGGGAGTTCAACCACTACGGGCACTGGATCCGCACCGTCGGCGAACCCTTCCTGCACCGGGAGTGGTTCCTGTGGGCGGCGCGGGTGGCGCTCAGCGCCTCCGTCGTCCTGCACGGTGTGGCCGCGGTCCAGCTCAGCCGCCGCGACCGCGCCGCCCGCCCCGCGAAATACCGGCACACGCGGCAGCGCGCGAGCTACGCGACCCGCACGATGCGCTGGGGCGGGGTGATCCTCGCCCTGTTCATCGTCTGGCACATCCTCGACCTCACCACCCTCACCGTGAACCCGAACGCCCAGCAGGGCCGCCCGTACGAGAATCTCGTCGCGTCCTTCGACCGCCCGGCCGTCACGGCGTTCTACATCGTCGCCATGCTCGCCCTCGGTCTGCACATCCGGCACGGCTTCTGGAGCGCCGCCCAGACCCTCGGTGCCAACTCCCCGCGCCGCGACCGGGCGCTGAAATTCCTGGCCAATGCCCTGGCGGCCCTGCTGACCTGCGGCTTCCTCGCCCCGCCCGTCGGCGTCCTGACTGGAGTCGTGAGCTGACCATGACCGAGTACACCCGCTACAGCACCGGCGCCCCCGTCATCGACACCAAGGCCCCCGAGGGCCCGATAGCCGAGCGCTGGGACCGCCGCCGCTTCGAGGCAAAACTCGTCAACCCCGCCAACCGCCGCAAACACACCGTGATCGTCGTCGGCACGGGTCTCGCGGGCGGCGCGGCGGGCGCCACCCTGGCCGAACAGGGCTACCACGTCGTGCAGTTCTGCTACCAGGACTCACCGCGGCGCGCCCACTCCATCGCCGCCCAGGGCGGCATCAACGCCGCCAAGAACTACCGCAACGACGGCGACTCCGTGCACCGTCTCTTCTACGACACCGTCAAGGGCGGCGACTTCCGCGCCCGCGAGTCCAATGTGCACCGCCTCGCGCAGGTCTCCGTCGAGATCATCGACCAGTGCGTGGCCCAGGGCGTGCCCTTCGCCCGCGAGTACGGCGGGCTGCTGGACACCCGCTCCTTCGGCGGCGTCCAGGTCTCCCGCACCTTCTACGCCCGCGGCCAGACCGGGCAGCAGCTCCTCCTCGGCGCCTACCAGGCGCTCACCCGGCAGATCGCGGCGGGCGGCGTCGAGATGCACCCGCGCACCGAGATGCTCGACCTGATCGTCATCGACGGCCGGGCGCGCGGCATCGTGGCCCGCGATCTGGTCACGGGCGAGGTCTCCAGCCACTTCGCGGACGCCGTGGTGCTGGCCTCCGGCGGCTACGGCAACGTCTTCTACCTCTCCACCAACGCCAAGAACTCCAACGCCACGGCCGTCTGGCGCGCGCACCGACGCGGGGCGTACTTCGCGAACCCCTGCTTCACGCAGATCCACCCCACCTGCATCCCCCGCTCCGGCGACCACCAGTCCAAGCTGACGCTGATGAGCGAGTCGTTGCGCAACGACGGCCGCATCTGGGTGCCCAAGGCGGCGGGCGACACCCGCCCGCCGGGAGAAATCCCCGAGGACGAGCGCGACTACTACCTGGAGCGGATCTACCCCGCCTTCGGCAATCTCGTCCCCCGCGACATCGCCTCCCGCGCCGCGAAGAACGTCTGCGACGAGGGCCGTGGCGTCGGGCCCGGCGGGCAAGGGGTCTACCTCGACTTCGCCGACGCGATCGCCCGGATGGGCCGGGCGGAGGTGGAGGAGAAGTACGGCAACCTCTTCGAGATGTACGAGCGGATCACCGCCGAGAACCCGTACGAGGTGCCGATGCGCATCTACCCGGCGATCCACTACACGATGGGCGGCCTGTGGGTCGACTACGACCTCCAGACCACCGTGCCCGGCCTCTTCGCGATCGGCGAGGCCAACTTCTCCGACCACGGCGCCAACCGGCTCGGCGCCTCGGCCCTCATGCAGGGCCTGGCCGACGGCTACTTCGTCCTCCCCGCCACCATCAACGACTACCTCGCCCGCCACCCGCACGAGCCGGTCGACGCCGCGCACCCGGCGGTCACCGAAGCCGTCACCGACGTCACCACCCGGCTGCGGCGCCTGCTGGCCAACGACGGCGACCGCACCCCCGACTCCTTCCACCGCGAGCTGGGCGAGCTTCTGTGGGACGAGTGCGGCATGGCCCGCACCGACAGCGGCCTGCGCAAGGCCCTGGACCGCATCCCCGCGCTGCGGGAGGAGTTCTGGCGCCGGATCAAGGTCCCGGGCACGGGCGAGCAGCTCAACCAGTCGCTGGAGAAGGCGAACCGCATCGTCGACTACCTGGAACTCGCCGAGCTGATGTGCCTGGACGCCCTGCACCGCACGGAGTCCTGCGGCGGTCACTTCCGCGAGGAGAGCGCGACACCGGACGGCGAAGCCGCGCGCAAGGACGAGGAGTTCGCCTATGCGGCCGCGTGGGAGTTCACGGGCCCGGGCACCGCACCCGTACTCCACCGGGAGCCGCTGGCCTTCGAGTACGTCCACCCCACCCGGCGGAGCTACGCGTGACGGCGCCCACCCGGGGGACGCCCCCCGGCACCCCGGCCGAGAACCGGCACCCCGGAACCCCTTGTGCGAGGCATACGACATGAAACTCACCCTGCGCATCTGGCGCCAGAGCGGACCCGATTCGGCGGGCGCCATGACCACCTACGAGGTCACCGGCATCTCCCCCGACATGTCCTTCCTGGAGATGCTCGACCACCTCAACGAGGAACTGATCCTCTCCGGTGACGAGCCCGTCGCCTTCGACCACGACTGCCGCGAAGGCATCTGCGGCGCCTGCGGCATGGTCATCAACGGCCAGGCCCACGGCCCCGAACGGACCACCACCTGCCAGCTCCACATGCGGCACTTCTCCGACGGCGACACCGTCGACGTCGAACCGTGGCGCGCGTCAGCCTTCCCCGTGGTCAAGGACCTGGTCGTGGACCGTTCGGCCTTCGACCGCGTCATCGGCGCCGGCGGCTACGTCTCCGTCCCCACCGGCGCCGCGCCCGACGCCCACGCCACGCCCGTCCCGAAGCCCGTGGCGGACCTCGCCTTCGAGCACGCCGAGTGCATCGGCTGCGGCGCGTGCGTCGCGGCCTGCCCGAACGGCTCGGCGATGCTCTTCACGGCGGCGAAGGTGGTGCACCTGAACGTGCTGCCTCAGGGCGCCCCGGAGCGGGAGTCGCGCGTGCTGGACATGGTCGGCGCCATGGACGACCAGAGCTTCGGCGGCTGCACGAACACCGGCGAATGCGCGACGGCCTGCCCGAAGGGGATCCCGCTGACGTCGATCGCGACGATGAACCGGGAGTATCTGCGGGCGACGCTCAAGGGCGGGGCGCGCCGGTAACTCCGTCGGCGGCCGGAGCACGACCATGCCGGTGCCGTGCCCGGTGGGCGCGTCCCTGACGGCCGGCGGCACGTCCCGCCACAGCGCCCCGTACTTCGTGAATCGCCGCACCCCGCAGCGGCCGCACTCCTGGGCTGCCGCCCGTTCGGGAAATACGTGCGCGCAATAGCGTGCCGCCGCCATCAGTGCACCGCCCGGTGGTGGCGGCCCATGGCCGCGATCCACCCACGCGCGGCGACGCGGTCACCCGCGCGCGACACGAGCGCGTACGCCGCCCTGATCAGACGGCACTCGGGACAGGGCGCGGGGCGCGGCCGCGAGCTGCGGGGCATGGCTGTTTCGGGCATGGGGGTACCTGTGCCTCACGTGTGGGGATGATGACCGTGTGTGCCTCTAGCGTCGCGTTCCGCGAGTACGCTCCGGAAGAGATTCATTTCCCAACCCCAACCTTGGGAAAATGAGGGGGTACGCGCATGGCGCGACGACCACGCGAACTGACACCGGACCGCTCGGCCCGCCACCTGTTCGGCTCCGAGGTCCGCAGACACCGCGAACTCGCGGGCATGAGCCTGGAGAGACTGGCGGAGGTCGTCCGGTACAGCCGCAGTCATCTGTCCCGCGTCGAGGTGGCGGAGCACGTACCGCCACCGGATCTGGCGGCGCGGCTGGATGCGGCGTTCGGGACGGACGGACACTTCGAGCGCCTGTATTCACTGGCTCGGCACGAGGTCCATCCGGACCAGTACCGACGCCGGATGATGCTGGAAACGCAGGCCCGGGTCATCCGGGAGTACTCCGGGTGTTTCGTACCGGGCCTCGTGCAGACGGAGGACTACGCTCGTGCGATCTTCCGCTCGGGCGGACGCAAGCTGGCCGTGAGTCGGATCGACGAGCTGGTCGCGGCTCGAATAGGCCGTCAGGCGTTGCTATGCAACGACTCGCCGCCGGATCTCTCGATCATCATCGACGAATCCGTGTTGCGACGTCCTATCGGCGGACCCGCCGCTTGGCGCGGGCAGTTGGCCGAGTTGGCCGCCCGGGTGGACACCCCGACGTGCGTCGTGCAGGTTCTGCCATTCGAACAAGGGGAACATGGACTGTTGGGCGGCTCGCTGTCCCTCCTCACCATGGACGACGGCACCACGGTTGCCTACGAGGAGAGCATCACGACAGGCAAGTTGCTGGAAGATCCGGAGATCGTCAGTAGCTTCCAGCGGACATACGATCTGATCACTGCTTACGCCCTGTCACCAAGCGACACGGCGGCCCTTATCTACACCACCATGGAGGAGCTGCCCTCATGAGTGCCTCTGCGGACCCCTCCGGACTGGAGTGGTTCAAGTCCAGCTACAGCAACAACAACGGTGGCAACTGCCTGGAATGGGCCCCCACTCACATACCCACCGGCATCGTCCCCATACGCGACAGCAAGGACCCGCACGGCCCCGCCCTCCTCTTCCCGACAGGGGCTTGGCAAGCCTTTGTCACGGCGGTCGATGAGGGCTGGATACAGCCCTCATACCCCAGCCTCCCGGGAGGGTAGGCGTACGACGCCCGCGTTAGTGTGGTCCGTCCACAACGTGGGGGAATCGTGCGAACGACAAAGACCGCTGTGACAGCGGCAATGGCATGCGTCGTGGTGGGGGCCACCGTGACCGGCTGCGCGGGCGGCAGCTCGACGGAGGAAGTCTCCGCCGCGCGGATGCTCGATGACGCGAACGACGCGATGCGCAGGCTCCGGTCGGTGACCATCGACGGGGACACCACCTCGACCAACGGGTATTCCAGTCATATGACGACCGATCTCAAGAGCCGGTGTGCGGTCAAGTCGACCTGGGCCAAAGGTGGCACCCTCGAACAGATCCGGATCGACGACGTGGACTACGTCCGCCCGGATCGCGCCTATGTCGGCAAATGGTCGGCCCGGGGCACAGCCGGTATGAAGGGGCGGATCCCCTGGCTCAAGGCCGCTGCCAGTGATGCCGAGCCGGGGGACGGGCTCGCCGAGTGCACCCGGGAGTTCACGTCCTTCGGTAAGGCGACGAAGGGTGAACCGACCGAAGTCAACGGCATCGCGGCGATTCCGCTGAGGGTGACCGTCGAGACGGAGAAGGGAGCTTCCTATACCTACTACGTCGCCACCGTTGGCACCCCGTACATCCTCAAGGTCGTCTACAAGGGGCCCGACTACCGGACCACCACCTCGTTCAGTGCCTTCAACAAGCCACTGGACATCCGCGCCCCGGCCGAGGCCGAGGTGCTGGAGGAACAGGGCTGATCACGCTCGGCACGAGCGAGTCACCGCAACGTGCCCGGGATCGGGGGTCGCTGGATGTCGGGGGGACGGGGCAGATCGGGTGGTTCGGGGGCGCGGTCGACGTCATAGGCGCTGGGAGAGGCGTCCGCGTCGGGGGTTCGCACCGTCTGGTCGACCTCGAACGCTCCTATGACGGCGAGGGCCACCACCACGACGATGGCGGCCAGCATGACGGTGACTCCGATTCCCCACGCCGCACCCGGGGACTTCCGCACCACACCCGCTCCTCAGCTCGCGTCCATCCGACGGGGCCTTCCGTCCGAGGCCAGGCCAACACCCCGCGGCAGGGCCGGCACGCGGCAGGAATCACCCCTGGGCCACGGATACTGCTGGTGTGCGCGCATGTATAGAGGTGCCTGGCCGGTTGTTCCTGCGCCCGTGGTCGTCGCGGGACCGCGACAGCCTGTTGGCGGCCTTCGCCGAGCCGGAGATGGCCCGCCAGCCTGAAAGCCCGCCGGAACGTGCGGGACTACGAGTGGTGTCTATTCCTCGTAGTCGTGGCCGATCAGGCCGGCGAGCAGAGCCTCCACCACATCCTCCTCAAACGGGCGCGACGCCTCCCTGACCACCGCGCCCGCCCACGGACCGACGCTGCTCGGCTTGATGGTGACGACGTTGATGTCGTCCGCGCTGGTGTTGCCCGAGGAGAGGACGGACACGGGCACGCGCTTGGCGTTGACCAGGTCCAATACGTCGGCGGCGTGAGCCGGTGCGGTCGCCGCCAGCAGAATGCCGGTTGCGGCGGCCACACCGAGACTGCGCGAGATCATCTTCATGGCCTGTGTAACGACCGGATTATCCGTTCGTCACCCGCCGATGCCCGCCCGGCGACTGAGGACACCACCCGCAGGGGCCCGCCACCGCAGGCGGCCCGTGCGATGCCTCAGCCGGCCAGGCGCAGCGTCTTCTTGGCCAGTTCGTACGCCGGGAGCATGTCCTTGTACTCGTTGCCGTCGAACGCGGTGAGGTGCAGGACCACCGTGCCCTTCGGGGTCGTCAGGGCGAGGGCCCGCTGCGGGGACGGTTCGTCCAGCAGGGGGCTCGTCTCCTTGTAGGAGACTTCCGCGGCGGGCAGGCCGCCGGCCTTCGTCTCGGTGTATTCCGGCTCGATGACGCGCTTCTCCTCGGCCATGAACGCGTCCAGGACCTCGCGCGGCGACTTCTCGGTCCGTCCCGCGGTCCATACCCGCATGTTGCCGAGCAGGCCGGCCGGCTTCGCGTCGACCACGCAGGCGGCCGTGACCGACGTACGGTCGTTCAGCTTGGCGAGCATCTTCGCCTCCTCGGCCGAGGACGCCGACGGCTTCCACCCCTTCGCCACCTCGAACGACACCGGCAGCGCGCAGGCCGTCCCGGCGTTCCCGATCCGGGCGTCGTCCTTCTTCCCGACGGCCTTCCCGGTGTCCTTCTTCCCGGTGTCCCCGGTCTCCCCGGTTCCCTTCGTCGCGCCGGCCGAGGCCTTCGCGTCGCCGCCCTTGTCGTCAGCGGACGAGCAGCCGGTCAGCAGACCGACCGCCAACGCGGCGGACACCGCGCCCGCACCCCACACCAGTTTGCGCATTAAACATTTCCTCGCCGATCGGATGAATCGCATCAATCTAGCCGCAGTGGCACACCGCGCCCAAACCGCTTTCCGGGGCCGGGACAACCCCGTCGACACCGCGCCGCTCCCCCGGGGAGGATCGGCCCATGGTGAACCCGAACTCTCTCAGCAAGCGCGCCGAAGAGGCCGTGGGCCTCGCGACCAGGGCCGGGCGGCGGCTGGGGCTGCGGGCGGACGAACCGCGCGTGCTGCACGACGTCTTCAACGTACTGGTCCATCTCGCCCCGGACCCGGTCGTCGTGCGGGTGCCCACCCTGGCGCTCGCGTCCCTGGAGGAGCAGGCGGTCAAGCAGCGGCGTGAGCTGGCCGTGGCGGGGTGGCTGGCCGACAGCGGTGCCCCGGTTGTGCGGCCGAGTCCGCTCGTGCCGCGCGAACCGGTCGAGTTCGAGGGCAGGTCGCTGACCTTCTGGGAGTTCGTCAGCGAGAGCGACGCTCCCGAGGACCAGGCCCTGGAGGACCGCTTCGTCGAGCAGACCGGCTGGGCCGCCCGCTTGCACGGCCTGCTGGCCGGATATCCGGGCGAGCCGCTGCCGCTGCTGTCACCCCTGGTGCCGCCCCTGAAGCCCGCGCTCGCCGAGCTGGCGAAGCGGCCGCAGTCGCTGACGACGGCGGAGCTGGACCGGGCCGAGCGGGAGTACGCGGTGCTCGAAGCGCTCGTGGCCGATTTTCCCGGGTACTTCCCCGCCGCCCGTGTGCAGACGCTGCACGGAGACTCGCCGTGCTACAACGTCCTGCGGACGGCCGACGGCTATGTCTTCAACGACTTCGAGGACGTCACCCGGGGGCCCGTGGAGTGGGACCTGACGCTCGCCGGTCCGCGCGGGGTCGAAGCGTACGAGAGGGCGGGCGGCACCCGGGTGGACCGGGGTTTGCTCGACGTCATGGAGGGCGCGCGGCTGCTCCAGGTGGTGAGCGCCCTGTCGCTCGTGCCGCGCATGCCGGAGCTGGGGGCGATGCTCGAACCCGTCGTCGGCCTGTGGCGGGCCCGGTCCCCGCTGACCCTCCCCGGGCGCGGCTGACGCGCCGCGACGGCGGGGGCGTCGCCCGACTCCGTGAAGCCCTGTCAGGTCAGGGAAGCGGCCACGGAAAGAAGCGGTCGGTCGCATTCCGCTCAGTTGCGGTCAGGACCGTAAGCTCGGGGGCATGACCTGGTCGAAGGCGCTGAAGGACACCGTCCGCACCGGGCTGACGGTCGAGCGGACCAAGTTGCAGCCGCTGGTCGCGGTGCGGGGTGCGGCCGGGGTGGCGATCGTCATCGGGGTCGTGCTGTGGCTCGCCACGCCGACGCTGGCGGTGTCGTCGGCCTTCGGGGCGTTCGCCTCCGCGCTGGTGACCTTCCAGCGGAGCTGGCGGCCACGGCCCGTGCTGGCCCTGGCGGTGGCGGCGGGGCTCGCGATCAGCACGTTCCTGGGGTACATGGCCGCCGCCGACCATGTCGTCTTCGCCGTGCTGCTGGTCGTCTGGACACTGTTCGCCGGGATGGCGTGGGCGGTCGGGCCGGTGTCGGGGATGGTCGCGACGCAGACCGTCGCGGTCATGCTGATCACCGTCACCCTGCCCACCTCCGTCGCGGGGGCGCTGCTGCACGCCGGGATCATCGTCTGCGCGGGCGTGGTCCAGGCCGCGCTGATCGTCGTCTTCCCGATCAGACCCTGGGGGCTGCAGCGCGACGCGCTCGCGGACGCGCTGGCCGCCGTGGCGGACTACGCGCGCAGGCTGCGGCACGACCCGGTGGCGCGGTTCGACGCGCAGCCACTGATGGACGCCCGCAGCGCCGCCGAACTGACTCCCCGGCAGGCCCGGAACCGGCCGCGTCAGCTGGGCGGGCCGCGCGGGGTCGCGGAGCGGCTGCGGCCGGTGCTGGCCTCGCTCGCCGACCCCGTCGTGGGCGCGCCCGCCGAGGGGCCGGAGCGGGGCCACGTACGGGATCTGCTGGCCGCCGCCGGGACCGTGCTGGACGCGGTGGCGCGGTCGATCCGCTGGGGCAGGCCGATACGGCTGCCGGCGGAGGCGATGGCGGTCCTGGAGGGTTCCGAGTCCGGTTCGATGCTCACGGGGCCCGCCCGTCGTTCGGCGCTGCGGCTGATCGCGCTGCTCGCGGACGCCGTCGAGGCCACCGACGAGCCCGTCAAGGAAACCCCTCCGGCGGGCGGGGAGCCCAAGGACGTCAAGGCCCCCGAGAAGCGCGGGGAGAAGGAGCCGTACCGCCATCTGCTGCGGCCCACCGTGCCCCGGCTGGTGCCGGTGGGGCTGCGGGCGCTGCGCCGGGAGGCGCGCTGGTCCTCGGCGATCGGGCGGCACGCGGTGCGGGTCGCGGGCGTCTCGCTGGCCGGGTACGCACTCGGCAGCGCGCTGCCGCTGGGGCACGGCTACTGGGCGCCGATGACGTCGGTCATGGTCATGCGGCCCGACTTCGGCCAGACGTACTCGCGCGGGGTCGCGCGCTTCGTCGGGACGCTCGTCGGGGTGTTCATCGGCGGCCTGGTGATGGCCCTCGCCCACCCCGGGCCGTGGGTGTGCGCGGGCCTCGCCGTGGTCTGCATCGCCCTGATGTACCTGCTGATGCGCACCGGTTACAGCGTGGCGTCGGCGTGCATCGCCGCGTACGTCGTCTTCCTGCTCGGCATCGCGGGCGGGGGCTGGTCGCAGACCGTGGAGGAACGGGTCATCCTCACCCTGCTGGGCGGGCTGCTGGCGATGGCGGCGTACGCGCTGTTCCCGGCGTGGGAGACGCCCAAGCTGCGCGACCGGCTCGCCGACTGGCTGGCGGCCAACGGCCGCTACTCCCTCGCCGTCCTCGACGCGTTCGCCCGGCCCGCCGACCGCAAGCCGCGCCGGGTACGGGAGTCCCTGCTCGACTCCCGGGCCGCGCGCCAGGCCTGGGAGGACACGGTGGCCCGCGCCCAGCGGGAGCCCGTGCGGCACCGGGGGCTCTCGCGCAGCGCGGAGCGCGGCGCGGAGGCGGCACTGGCCACGATGGGCCGGGCGACGATGCTGATGGAGGCCCACCTCCCGGACCGCGACGCCGCTCCCTCCAAGGAGGCCGACGACTTCGCGGCGGCCCTGCGCGCGGCCCTGCCGGACGCCGTCGCCGCCATCCGGGAACGGCGGGACCTGGACTGGTCCGGCCCCCTCCAGGCCTACGCCGCGTGGCAGGCACGGGTGGACGACGAGGGGGTGGCGGTGCGCGCCGCGGAACTCCTGGTCGACGCGCTGGACGAACTCGCGGGCGTCCTCTCCCGAGGACCGGGGGGCCGAAACCGGGCCGCTCGGCGCTGAGCCTTTGCCGTTGCCTTTGCCCTTGCCGTTGCCCTTGCCGGGCGTGCGCTTGGCCCTGCGGGCCGTGGGTGCGCACCTCCGCTGCGCGGAGGTTGTCCTCAATCGCCGGACGGGCTTGAAAATCAAGCCCGTCCGGCGATTGAGGACGCGCCCGCAGGGCGCCAGCCGCCGCAGGCGGCCAAGACGGCCCGCAGTCAAGGACCCGCCGGCCAGGCGAGAGGCGCCACGCCGCCGCAGGCGGCACGGGCCGGCCCGCGGCCGAAACACCGGCGGCCAGGCGAGAGGCGGCCAAGACGCCCGCCGGCACCGGCTACACGGTGAACAGCCCCTCCAAATGCGCATCCAGCAAGCGCAGCGCCCCCGGTCCGGACGTCACCTCCAGCAGCGTGTAGTTCGTCAGCCCGTCGATCAGCGCGATCAGCAGCATCGCTTCCGTGTCGGGGTCGCGGTCGGCGGGGATTTCGCCTCGGGTGATGGCCTGCCGGATCTGGGTGGCGAAGAGGGCGCGCAGGGCCGGGATGCCCTCCTTGGCGTGGCGGCGCAGGCGGTCGTCGTGGACGGCCCGGACGAAGTAGGCGATCTGGACGAGGTTGCCGGTGCGGCTCTCGTCGTCCAGGGGCAGCATCTCGACCGCCATCTCGCGCAGGATGTCGCGCGGGGCGGGGGCCTCGGCCAGGGCCTGGACGCGTTCGCCGACGCGGCGGGCCGCGAGGGCGCTGATGTGGTCGAGGGCGAAGACGAGCATCTCGTCCTTGCTGGAGAAGTAGTGCTGCAACTGCCCGAGCGAGATGCCCGCTTCGGCCGCGACGTCCCGCAGGCTCGCCCCGTCGAGACCACGCTCGCACGCGATCCTCCAGAGGGCCTCCGCGATCCTCCGGCGGCGTTCCTCGTGGTCCACCCGCTTGGGCACGTGGCGCCCCTCCTCGCTTTTACAGGTCGTTTGTATTGCTATACCTTAACCCCTGCCAATACGATTGACTTGCGAAAAGATCCGGGGGCGGTCATGGTCGGACACCGGCACCACACGCGCGTCAGGCTCCGGCCGCCGCGCAACAGCGTCGATCCCCGCGCCCGGCGGTGGTGGACCGTGCAGTCGCTGGTCACCGTCAGCGGGCCCGTGCTGCTGACCGCCCTGGCGCTGTTCGCCCTGTCCCTCCTCTTCTTTCCCGGGGCCCTGCCCTGGCTCGGTCCGCTGCTGCTGGTCGTCCTCGTGCTGCCCGCCCTGGCGTACACGCTGGCCATGCCGGCCATGCGGTACCGCGTGCACGCCTGGGAGCTGGGGGAAAACGCGGTCTACGCCGCGAGCGGGTGGTTCTGGCAGAAGCGGCGGATAGCCCCGCTCTCGCGCGTCCAGACCGTCGACACCGGACGCGGGCCGATACAGCGGTACTTCGGGCTCGCCACGGTCACCGTCACCACCGCTTCCACGGCCGGTGACGTGAAGATCGCGGGGCTCTCCGACGCCGACGCCCGGCTGCTGGCCGAGCGCATCACCGCCGCCACCGGCACCGTCCCGGAGGACGCCGCGTGACCGGGCCGGGCCCGGCCGGGCCGGGACGCGACGGCTGGCGGTCGCTCGCCCGCCGCACCCTCCTCGTGCACTGCACCTGGATGGCCGCACCGCTGGGCTCGCTGGCGCTCGCCGCGCTGGCCACCGGGGGCCGGCTCGACGCCCGGGGGTGGGTCACCCTCGGGGTCATCGGAGTCGTCTTCGCCGTCGTCACCACCGCCGGCCTCGTCACGTGGTCGCGCACCCGCTACCGCGTCACCGACGACTCCCTCGAACTGCGCACGGGCCTGTTCACCCGGCGGCTGCGGTCGATCCCGCTGCACCGCGTGCGCAACGTCGACCTGACCGCCAACCCCGTCCAGCGGGTCCTGGGGCTCACGGTGCTCCGGGCGGGCACGGCCGGTTCGGCGGGCGGACGCAGCGAGCTGTCCCTGGACGCCCTGGCCAGGGCCGAGGCCGTGCGGCTGCGGGCCGAACTCCTCGCGCGGGCGGGGGCCGTGAGCGGCCGGGACCCGGTGCTCGCCACCACCGATCCGCGCCGGCTGCGCTACGCGCCGCTCACGTTCTGGGTCTTCGGAGGCGTCTTCGCCGCGCTGGGCGCCGTGTGGAGGGTGTTCGACGGGATCGGGGTCAAGCCGTGGCGGATCGGCATCGTCCGCCGGTCGTTCGAGGAGTTCGGCCACAGCGCCCTGTGGCTCACCGTCCCGCTGGCCCTGCTCGCGGTGGTGGTGACCGGCGTGCTCGGCTCGGTGCTTCTCTACGCCGAGAACTGGGGGCGGTACCGCCTGGAGTGGACCGACGAGGCGACCCTCGGCATCCGCCACGGCCTGCTGACGACCCGTTCCGTTTCCATCGAGCGGGCCAGGCTGCGCGGAGTGGCCCTGCGCGAGCCGCTGCTGCTGCGCGCGGGCGGCGGCGCGAGCGTACGGGCGGTCGCCGGCGGCCTCGGCAACCGCGAGGAGAACCGCAAGCGCAGCGCCCTCCTGCCACCCGCCTCCCGCGCCGAGGCGCTGCGGGTGTGCGCGGGGGTGCTGGGCGAGGAGGTCGACACGGACGCGCTGCGCCCGCACCCCCGGGTGGCCCTGCGGCGCCGGATCGTGCGCGCGCTGATGTGGGGCGTCCTGCCGCCGACGGCGGTGCTGGCCCTGCTGGGGTGGCTGCTCACCCCCGTGCTGCTGTACTGCGCGGCGGGTTACGCGCTGCTCGCGGCCCCGGTCGCCTGGGGCCTCGCGCACGACGCCTACCGCGCGCTGGGGCACGCGGTGCGGGGCCGCCATCTGATCGTGCGGTCCGGCACCTTCGGCCGGGAGACCGTCACGCTGCGCCGGGACGCGGTGCTGGCGTGGACGTTCTCGGACACGCCGTTCTCCCGCCGGGCGGGCGTCGTCACCGTCACGGCCGGGGTCGCGGCCGGCGAGGACGGATACCGCATCCGGGACATGTCGGCCACGGAGGCGGCGGACTTCGCGGACCTCGCGACGCCGGGCATCGTGACGGAGTTCCTGGACGGATCACCGTCCGCCCCGCACCCCCGCAACCCGGGTGACGAGAGGCGCATTTAGGGCACACCGGTGCAGTCGAGACGCACGTGAGGTGCTTCACACCGGGCCCGCGCCGGACCGGTCCGGGTCCCGGCCCGGGGCCCGGCCCGACGCGCTGCCGATCTTCCGGAAACCCGCTCTGAGCTGGCCGTTCGCCGACTGTTTCCGCACGGGCCCAGCCATCGGGGGCCGGGCGCCGCCACCCCCGCCCACCCGCCGTCCCGATCTTTTCCCCCGAACCGATCTCCACTTTCTTGTTATTGGATGAGCGCCTTCGGGTCTCCCATGTGTCGGGACGGCAATCGACTCAGGTGCGGAAAGAGGTGGGCGGGACGTGCGGAACGACAGCGTGACCGTGGCCGTGATCGAGGCAGCGCGCGCCGGGAACACCGCCGCGCAGGACGAACTCGTCGCCGCGTACCTGCCGCTGGTCTACAACATCGTCGGCCGCGCGCTGAACGGGCACGCGGACGTCGACGACGTGGTCCAGGAGACCATGCTCCGCATGATCAACGGCCTTGACGGGCTGCGGGATCCGGCCTCCTGCCGGTCCTGGCTCGTCGCGATCACGATGAACCAGATACGCGGCCACTGGCGGGACGGACAACGCGAGGAGACCCCCGTGGGCGGACTCCAGGAGGTCGGCCGCGAAGTGCCGGACACCGGTGCCGACTTCGTGGACATCACGATCATGCGGCTGGGCCTGTCGGGCCAACGCCGCGAGGTCGCGGAAGCCACCCGCTGGCTGGACGACGGGGACCGCGACGTGCTGTCCCTGTGGTGGCTGGAGGCCGGGGGCGAGCTGACCCGCGCCGAGGTCGCCACCGCACTGGGCCTCTCCCCGCAGCACACCGCCGTGCGCGTCCAGCGCTGCAAGGCCCAGCTCGACATCGCCCGGGGCGTCGTCCGGGCCCTGGCCGCCGACCCGCGCTGCCGGGAACTCGCCGAACTCGTCGCGCCCTGGGACGGCACCCCCTCCGCGCTGTGGCGCAAGCGCCTCGCCCGGCACACGCGGGGCTGCGCGGACTGCGGCGGCGCCGGGACGTCCCTGGTCCCCGCCGAGGGGCTGCTCGCCGGTCTCGGCCTGGTGCCCGTCACGGGCGCGCTGCTCGGGTGGTGGGGCGGCGGCTCCGTGCTCGACACCCAGCCGGTGGCGTACGCCTCACCCCCGGGCCCCGCACCCGCTCCGGCCCCCGACCCGTACGCCGATCCGCACGACTGCGTCCCCGCCTCCCCGACACCGGAACCGTCCCCGATACCGAATCAGGCCGCTATGCCGAATCGTTCCTCCATACCGAACCAGCCCTCCGCTCCCCGCAGCCACCGCGCCCGCGGCAACCGCACCGCCGTACGCGCGGGGATCGGGGCCGGAGTGCTCGCCCTGATCGGCGGCGGCGTGCTGGGCGGCCCGTACCTCTTCTCCGACTCCTCCGAGAGCACCGAGCCGAAGGCCGCGAGTGCCCCCGGGCAGGCCGTGCCCTTCGGGGACCGCACCCCCTCACCGATCGAGACCTCCGCCACGGCGTCCGCCAAGCCCTCGTCCAGCGGCAGCCCGTCGGCGTCGGCATCGGCGTCCAAGAAGCCCTCCCCCAAGGCCTCCGCCTCGGCGAAGTCCTCGGCCCCCGAGGCGAGCGCGACGACGTCGAAGCCCCGGCGTGATGCCGCGCCGGCCCGCCCGAAGCCGAAGCCGCCCACCGGCAACGCGGGTGGCGGCAGCACCGCGCAGCAGGTCATCGCCCTCGTCAACGACGAGCGGGCCAAGGCGGGTTGCTCGCCGCTGACGAGCAACTCGCAGCTGACCACGGCCGCCCAGCGCCACTCCGACGACATGGCCGCCCGCGACTACATGGACCACACCAACCCCGACGGCCAGGGCCCCGGCGAGCGCATCACCGCCGCCGGGTACCGGTGGAGCACGTACGGCGAGAACGTCGCCGCCGGGCAGAGCGGCCCGGCGGCCGTCATGAACTCCTGGATGAACAGCTCCGGCCACCGCCAGAACATCCTCAACTGCGCGTTCAAGGAGATCGGCGTAGGAGTCACCTCCGACTCCGGCGGCCCGAAGTGGACACAGGTCTTCGGGGCGCGTTAGTCCTTGGGCTTTGCTTTGGCCGATGGGGACGGCCTCAGCCGAATCAAGCCCGTCCGGCGATTGAGGACGCGCCCGCAGGGCGCCCGCCGCCGCAGGCGGCCACGACGGCCCGCAGCCGAAGAGCCGTCCGTCAGGCGAGAGACGGCACAACCGGCCACGTCATCGCCAACGGCCGCTCTTGCGACCGCACTTGCCGACCCGCTAAACAGAGGCGTGAAGCCCACCCCGCGCAGCCCGGCCGCAGGCCAACGCCGCGCGTGGGTCGTGTTGCTCCTGGTGTCCCTGTTTGGCGGTGTGGCCGCCATGGGCGCGTTCGGGATCCACGCGCGGCTATCGGCCGAGGCCATCCTGCCCGCCTCGGCCCAGTCCGTCCGCGCCGACGCCGCCCTGGTCTCCCGCTTCGGTGCCGGGGAGCCGCATCTGACGCTGCTCGCCACGGCCCCCGGCTCGGGAAACGGCTCGGGGACGGTCGACGAGACGCGAGCCACAGCCTACGGCCGAAGGCTCACCGCCCGGCTCGCGGCCGACCCCCGCACCGCCTGGGTCCGTAGTTACTGGCCCCGGCGTGTCCCCGAGCTGCGTACGGCCGACGGGCACCGTGCCCTGGTGCTGGTGCGGTTCCGGGGGGACGAACGCGCCTCCCGCGCCGCCGGTGACGACGTCGTCGCCCGGTACACCGGGAGGTCCGGGCCGCTGCGCGTCTCCGCCGCCGGCCGGCTCGCCGTCCTCTCCGAGAGCGACCGCCTCAGCGAGCGGGGCCTGCGTCTGGCCGAGATCGTCGCCATGCCGCTGGTGCTGCTGGTCCTGCTGTGGACGTTCGGGAGCGCGGTGGCGGCGCTGATCCCGGTGGCGGTGGGCGTGCTCGCGGTCGTCGGCACCACGGCGTTCCTGCGCCTGCTGACCGAGGTGACCGCCGTGTCGGCGTTCGCTCTCAACATCACCACCGCCCTGGGTTTCGGACTCGCCGTGGACTACTGCCTGTTCCTGGTCAGCCGTTTCCGTGCGGAACTGGAGCGGGGGGCGGCATCCGGCCCGGCCGTGCGGGTGACGCTGCGGACGGCCGGGCGGGCCGTGGTGTTCTCCGGGGCCATCGTCGCCGTGTGCCTGTGCACGCTGCTCGTCTTTCCGCTCCCCCTGGTCCGGTCGATCGCCTATGGCGGTGTCGCGGTGGTGCTGGCCTCCGTCGCGGGGGTGCTGCTGGTGGTTCCCGCGCTGCTGGTGCTGCTCGGGGAGCGCGTCAACCGGTGGGACGTCTTCGCCCGGCTGCGGCCGCGTCGCAGGGCGCTCACCGCCGAGGGGGCGGGCGCCTGGTACCGGCTGGCGATCTGGGTGACGCGGAGGCCGGCGGCGGTCGCGGTGGGCGTGCTGCTCCTGCTCGGGCTCCTGGCCGCGCCGTCCGCCCTGACGAAGTTCGGCATGTACGGCGACCGGCTGCTCCCCCGGTCCTCCCCCGTCGCCCGGACGTCCCAGGAGGTGCGGGACGCCTTCGCGGCGACCGTGTCGGACCGGCCGTCCGTCGTTCTGCTCGGCCCGCGTGCCACGCGTTCCGGGGACGCGCTCGACGGCTTCGCCCGCCGCCTGTCCCACGTGCCGGGTGTGGAGCGGGTGGACACGGCCACCGGTGCCTACCGGCGGGGACGGACGTCGGCGCTCCCGCCCGGTGCGGCGGAGCGGTTCACGACCGGTGGCGCCACATGGCTGTCGGTCCTCCCTTCCGCCACGAGACCCTCCGCCCCCTCGGCGGGGCCCCTCCCGCTGGACGGGCTGACGCCGCAGGGCAGCCGGCTGGCCGCGCGGCTGCGCGCGGTCCCCGCCCCGGCGGCGGTGCTCGTGGGCGGGGCGGGTGCGCAACTGGACGACGTCGAGCGCGCGTTGGCCTCCCGGCTGCCCCTCGCCGTCGGTTTCGCCGCCTGCGCCACCTTCGTGCTGCTCCTGCTGTTCACCCGCAGCCTCCTCATCCCGGTCAAGGCGCTGCTGTTGAACGCCCTGAGCCTGCTGGCGACGTTCGGGATCCTGGTCGCCGTCTTCCAGGAGGGGTGGTCGTCCGGGCCGTTCTTCGGGCCCCAGGGCGCGGGGGTCACCGATGTGATCGCTCCGTTGATGTTCTCGGTCGCGTTCGGTCTCTCCATGGACTACGAGATGTTCCTGTTGTCGCGCATCGTCGAGGAGCACCGCCGGGGAGCGTCGACGTCGGTGGCCGTTGCCACCGGACTGCAGCACAGCGGGCGGCTGTTCACCTCGGCGGCCGTCGTGTTCGCGACCGTGATGGCCTCGCTCGCGCTGTCGGACCTGCTGCACCTCCAGGTCGTCGGCACCGGGCTGGCGGTGGCCGTCCTGCTGGACTGCACCGTCATCCGGGCGCTGCTCGTGCCCGCCGTGATGCAGCTCGCGGGCCGGGCGAACTGGTGGCTGCCCGGGCCGGGCGCGTGGCCGGGCCGTCAGGCGAGGAAGACCGGCAGGGACCGTACCCCGTAGACGATGGACAGCTGCCGGAAGTCCAGGCCGTCCGGCTCGACCGCCAGTCGCGCGGCGGGGAACCGGCGTATCAGCGCGGGGTAGGCGGCCCGTAGCTCCATCCTCGCCAGTTCCGCGCCGATACACCGATGGACGCCGTGACCGAAGGCCAGGTGGGGCGCGACGGGCCGGGCCGGGTCGAATTCCGTCGCGCCGGGGCCCGGGGGCCCGGCGCGGTTGGCGGCACTGAGGGAGCACAGCACCACGTCCCCCTTGGCGATGCGCACGCCGGAGACGACGACGTCCCGCCGGGCGAATCGCGGGAACGCCACCTGGACGACCGAGAGGTGGCGCAGGAGTTCCTCCACCAGGCCGTCGACGGCCGCCTCCCCGTCCCGGACCCGGCGGCACAGCGCGGGGTTCCCCAGCAGGACGAGGAATCCCAGGGCCAGCATGCTCGCCGTCGTCTCCAGCCCGCCGGTCAGCACCCCGTCGGCCAGCCCGGCGAGTTCCCGGTCGTCGATCTCGTCGCCGTGCTCGCGTACGAGCATGCCCAGCAGACCGTCACCGGGGGACGCCCTTTGCTGTCGCACCCATTCCGTCAGCTGCGCCAGGGACGCGGAGGTGGCGCCGAACAGGCCGTCCAGCCCGGTTGAGGCGTCGAAGTGGGCCACGCTCAGTTCCTGGAATTCCGGGCGGCTCGCGTGCGGCACCCCGAGCAGTTCGCAGAGCGTCAGGGCCGGGACGGGCAGCGCGAACGACGTCACCAGGTCGACGGGGCCCGGCTGGGCCGCCATCGCGTCGAGCCGGGCCCCGATGATCTCGTCGATGACGGGGGCGAGCCTGCCGAGCCGCCGCACGGTGAACTCCGGTGTCAGCAGGCGGCGCAGCCTCGTGTGCTCGGGCGGGTCGCTGAATCCGAGCCCCCCGGGGTGCTGTCCCGCCTTGACGCCCGCCTTCCCCACCAGACCGGAGAAGTCGCTGCTGAACGCGTCCGCCCCGCCGAGGACCGCCTTGACCTCCTCGCGGCCGGTGACGAGCCAGACGTCGACGCCGAACCGTCCCGCCACCCTGGTGATCGGCTCGGCCCCGTTCTCGCGCCCCCGGCCGACGACGGGGTCCAGCCCCTCCCGCCGCAGGGCGACCAACACCGAGTCCGGCAGCGACGATCCGGGGGAACGGCCCTTGCCGGCGCGCGCTCGCGCGAGGGGGATACGGGACAGGAGCGAGACGACGGGGCAGCGGCGACCGCTCATGCCGGGACCATACCGTCGGGCCGTCTTCCCCATGCGGGCCGCGCCTCCGATTCCACCGAACCGGTGAGAAGGGGGCGGCACCACGGAAGCGGGGGGCCGGTCGCCCGGTTACCGCCCCGCCCACCGGCCGAGCGTCGTCTCGGCGCGGGTGCGGGCCTCGGGTGTCAGATCCGTCAGGTGTGCGCGGTGGTCGGCCGCCCGCGCCGTGGGGACCAGCGGGCCGGCGAGCAGACCCAGGGGTGACGAGGCGGCGGAGCGTCCGGGTGCGCGTGGGGGTGCGTGTGGAGTCCTTCATGCCCGCCGGTCAACCGGCCGGGCCCGGCCGGCCGGACCCCCCGGCGCGCGTGAGCGGTCTCCCCCGCGTGGGGGAGACCGCCGGGCGGCGGGTCAGCGGTGGCTGGGGAAGCCCAGGTCGACGCCGCCGTCCTCCGGGTCCGGCCAGCGCGTGGTGACGACCTTGCCCCGGGTGTAGAAGCGGACACCGTCGTTGCCGTAGATGTGGTGGTCGCCGCAGATCGAGTCCTTCCAGCCGCCGAAGGAGTGGTAGCCGACCGGCACCGGGATGGGGACGTTGACGCCCACCATGCCCGCCTCGACCTCCAGTTGGAAGCGGCGGGCCGCGCCGCCGTCGCGGGTGAAGATGGCGGTGCCGTTGCCCCAGGGCGAGGAGTTGATCAGGGCGATGCCCTCCTCGTAGGTGGCAGCGCGCAGCACGCACAGGACGGGGCCGAAGATCTCGTCGCGGTAGGCGTCCGCGTCGGTGGACACCTTGTCCAGCAGGGAAAGGCCGATCCAGTGGCCGTCCTCGTGGCCCTCGACGGTGAAGCCCGTGCCGTCGAGGACGACCTCGGCGCCCTGGGCGGCCGCGCCGTGCACGTAGGAGGCGACCTTGTCGCGGTGGGCCTTGGTGATCAGCGGGCCCATCTCGGACGTGGGGTCGCTGCCGGGACCGATCTTGATCTTCTCGGCGCGGTCGCGGATCTTCGCTACGAGCGCGTCACCCGTGTCGCCCACCGCGACGACCGCCGAGATCGCCATGCAGCGCTCACCGGCCGAGCCGTAGGCGGCCGAGACGGCAGCGTCGGCGGCGGCGTCGAGATCGGCGTCGGGGAGGACCAGCATGTGGTTCTTGGCGCCGCCGAGGGCCTGGACGCGCTTGCCGTGGGCCGTGGCCACGCCGTGGATGTGACGGGCGACGGGCGTGGAGCCGACGAAGGAGACCGCCGCGACGTCCGGGTGTTCCAGCAGCCGGTCGACGGCGGCCTTGTCACCGTGCACGACGTTCAGCACACCGTCCGGCAGCCCGGCCTCGGCGGCGAGTTCGGCCAGGCGCAGCGCGGCGGAGGGGTCCTTCTCGCTGGGCTTGAGGACGAAGGTGTTGCCGCAGGCGATGGCGAGCGGGAACATCCACATCGGCACCATGGCCGGGAAGTTGAACGGGGTGATGCCCACGACGACGCCGAGCGGCTGACGGATCGAGGCGACGTCCACGCCGCCGGACACCTGGGTGGACAGCTCGCCCTTGAGCTGGAGGGTGATTCCGCAGGCCAGCTCGACGATCTCCAGGCCGCGGGCGACCTCGCCGAGCGCGTCGGAGTGCACCTTGCCGTGCTCGGCGGTGATCAGCTCGGCGAGTTCGTCGCGGTGGGCGTCGAGCAGGGCGCGGTAGCGGAAGAGTACGGCGGTGCGCGCCGCCAGCGAGGACGTGCCCCAGGTGCCGAACGCGGCCTTGGCCGCCGCGACGGCCGCGTCGACCTCCTCGGCGGACGCGAACGCGACCCGGGTGGTGACGGCACCGGTGGCCGGGTCGGTGACCTGGCCGAACGCGCCGGAGGCACCCTCGACGGACGTGCCGCCGATCCAGTGGTTGACGGTCTTCATCTGCTGCGACCTCTCTTACGTTCCCAGGTGACGGCGGCGGGCGGCGGCGTGACGCTCGTACACGCGGCGGGCCGCGACGGCCGCCGGGCGGGTCGCGGTCTCGGCGACAGGCACATCCCACCACGCCTGGGCGGGGGGCGCCCCGGACACACTGTCGGCTGTTTCGGTCTCCACGTAGACACATGTGGGCCGGTCCGAGGCGCGTGCCTGCGCGAGTGCCGTGCGCAGCTCACCGGCCGTGCGGGCGCGCAGTACGACCATGCCGAGGGAGGCGGCGTTGGCGGCCAGGTCCACGGGCAGCGGGTCGCCGGTGTACGTGCCGTCGGCGGCCCGGTAGCGGTAGGCCGTGCCGAAGCGTTCGGCGCCGACCGCCTCCGAGAGGCCGCCGATGGAAGCGTAGCCGTGGTTCTGGATCAGGACGACCTTGATCGGCAGGTTCTCCTGGACGGCGGTGACGAGTTCGGTGGGCATCATCAGGTACGTGCCGTCGCCGACGAGCGCCCATACGGGCCGGTCGGGGGCGGCCAGCCGGACGCCGATCGCGGCGGGGATCTCGTAGCCCATGCAGGAGTAGCCGTACTCCAGGTGGTACTGGCGGCGGGAGCGGGCCCGCCACAGCTTGTGCAGATCGCCGGGGAGCGAGCCCGCCGCGTTGACGATCACGTCGTCGTCGCCGACGACGGCGTCCAGCGCGCCCAGTACCTGGGCCTGGGTGGGGCGGGCGCCCGGGTCCGGCACGGCGTACGCGCGCTCGACCTCCGCTTCCCAGGAGGCCTTCCCGGCGGCGTACTCCCTCGCGTACGGGGCCGGCACCCGGTACCCGGCCAGGGCCTCGGTGAGGGCCTCCAGTCCGGTGCGGGCGTCGGCGGTCAGCGGCAGGGCGGCGAGCTTGTGGGCGTCGAAGGAGGTGATGTTGAGGTTGACGAAGCGGACGCCGGGCGCGAAGAGGGTCGCGGAGGCGGTGGTGAAGTCGCTGTAGCGGGTGCCGACGCCGAGGACCACGTCGGCGGTGCGGGCCAGTTCGTCGGCGACGGCCGTGCCCGTGTGTCCGATGCCGCCGACGTCGGCCGGGTGGTCGTGGCGCAGCGCGCCCTTGCCCGCCTGGGTCGAGGCGACGGGGATGCCGGTCGCCTCGGCCAGGGCGCGCAGGGCGTCCTCGGCCTCGCTGTGGTGGACGCCGCCGCCCGCGACGATCAGGGGGCGCCGGGCGGCCCGCACGACGGCCGCCGCCCCGGCGGTCGCGGCCGGGTCGGGCGCCGGGCGGCGCACGTGCCAGACGCGGTCGGCGAAGAACTCCTCGGGCCAGTCGTACGCCTCGGTCTGGACGTCCTGCGGCAGGGCGAGGGTGACGGCCCCGGTCTCGGCGGGGTCGGCCAGCACCCGCATGGCCGTCAGGGCGGCGGGGATCAGCGCCTCGGGGCGGGTGATCCGGTCGAAGTAGCGGGAGACGGGGCGCAGACAGTCGTTGACGGAGACGTCGCCCGCGCCGGGGTGTTCGAGCTGCTGGAGGACGGGGTCGGCGGGCCGGGTGGCGAAGGTGTCGCCGGGCAGCAGCAGGACGGGCAGCCGGTTGACCGTGGCGAGCGCGGCACCGGTGACGAGGTTGGTGGCGCCGGGGCCGATGGACGTGGTGACGGCGTGCGCGGCGAGCCGGTCGCGCTGGCGGGCGTAGCCGACGGCGGCGTGCACCATGGCCTGTTCGTTGCGGCCCTGGAGGTAGGGCAGGGCGCCCTCGGACTCCAGCAGGGCCTGCCCGATGCCGGCGACGTTGCCGTGGCCGAAGATCCCCCAGCAGGCGCCGATCAGCCGTTGCCGCCGGCCGTCGCGCTCGGTGTACTGGTGGGCGAGGAAGGCGACGAGGGCCTGGGCGACCGTGCGGCGTCGGGTGGTCATCGGGCGTCTCCCTGGGCGGGTTCCCGGCGGGCGGGGTAGAGGGGCAGTCGTGGGTCCACGGGCCGCTCGGGCCAGGTGTCGCGGATCCAGGCGTGGTCGGGGTGGTCGCGGATCAGCCACTGCCGCTCGGCGCCCGGCCCGGCCATGACGTTGAGGTAGTACATGTCGTGGCCGGGCGCGGCCATGGACGGGCCGTGCCAGCCGTCGGGGATCAGCACGGTGTCACCGCCGCGGACTTCGGCGAGGACATCCGTCCCCTTCTCCCTCGACGGCGACACCCGCTGGTAGCCCAGGCCGCGGTCGCCGGCGATCTCGAAGTAGTAGATCTCCTCCAGCTCCGCTTCGACACCGGGGTGGTGCTCGTCGTGCTTGTGCGGCGGGTAGGAGGACCAGTTGCCGCCGGGGGTGAGCACTTCGACGGCGATGAGCCGGTCGCACGCGAAGACGTCCGCGGCGGCGAAGTTGTTGACCTGCCGGGAGCAGTTGCCGGTGCCGCGCAGTTCGACGGGCACACCGGAGGCGGGCCCGTAGCGGGCGGGCAGCCGGCGCTCGCAGCGCGCCCCGGTGAGGGCGAAGCGGCCGCCGGCCGGGGAGGTGACGGTGACGTGCGTGTCGCGGGGGACGTAGGCGAAGTCGGTGACGGCGGTGAAGACGCTGTCCCGGCCGTGGAGGTCGAAGGTCTCGCCGCCGTCGATGGCGACCGCGCAGCCGCCGCCGAGGGGGAGCACGATCCATTCGCTGTCGCCGGTGGGGAAGGTGTGGCTGCCGCCGGGGGGCAACTCCAGTACGCGCAGGGAGGAGTAGCGCCAGCCGGCGCGCTCGGGGGTGACGTCGAGGGCGTAGTCGGTGCCGGTCGCCGTGCCGGCGGGGAGGTGGTGCGCTGCGGAGGTCATACGGTCCTCGTCTCGTGTCGTTCCAGCCCGTCCCGCGATTGAGGACACCGCGCGTAGCGCGGCTGGGGGGCAACGGCGTGCAACCGGCACAACCCCTCCCGGCGAAGGCGAACCGTCACAGCAGCCCCACCGCGGTGTCCACCGCACCCGCCACATCCCCGTCGGAGGGATACAGCAACGCCCGCCCCACCACCAGCCCCTGCACGGTCGGCAGACGCAGCGCGCCCCGCCATCTCTCGTACGCCGCCTCCTGGTCGTCGCCCACGTCGCCGCCGAGCAGCACGGTGGGGAGGGTGGAGGTCTCCAGCACCCGCGCCATGTCGCCGGCGTCGTCGGTGACCGGCACCTTGAGCCAGGTGTAGGCGGAGGTGCCGGCCAGCCCGGAGGCGATGACGATGGACTTGGTGACGGCCTCGGCGCTGAGATCGTTGTGGACCTTGCCCGCGACGCGCCGGGAGAGGAAGGGTTCGACGAACACGGGCAGCCGGTGGGCGGCCATGTCGTCGATGGCGCGCGCGGTGGCGACCATCGTGCGCAGCGAGCCGGGGTCGTCGTAGTCGATGCGCAGCAGCAGCTTGCCCGCGTCGAAGCCGAGCCCGGCCAGGTCGGCGGCGCGGTGGCCGGTGAAGCGGTCGTCCATCTCGAAGGCCGCGCCGGCGAGTCCGCCGCGGTTCATGGACCCCATGACGACCTTGTGTTCGAGGGCGCCGAGCAGCAGCAGGTCGTCGAGGATGTCGGCGGTGCCGAGGACCCCGTCCACGCCGGGGCGCGAGAGCGCGAGGCACAGTCGTTCCAGCAGGTCGGCCCGGTTGGCCATGGCGTGGGCGCGGTCGCCGACGGCGAGGACGCCGCGCGCGGTGTGGTCGGCGGCGACGATCAGGAGCCGGCCGCTGTCGCCGACCAGCGGGCGCCGGGCCCGGCGGGCCGCCGCCTCGGCGACGGCCTCGGGATGCCGGCTCCGCACCTTCACGAGGTCGGGGATACCGATGGTGCTCAACGGGTGCCCTCTTTCACTGGCGGGGGTCCTGGGCGGGGACGGGGATCAAGGGCCGCAGGGGCGCGGGTGGTCGCCCGGGCGGGCCAGGAGTGCGTCGATCTCGGCCGGGGTGGGCATCGCGGCCGAGCAGGAGAGCCGGGAGGCGACGAGCGCCCCGGCGGCGTTGGCGTACCGGATGACGCGTTCGAGGTCCCAGCCGGCGAGCAGCCCGTGGCACAGCGCGCCGCCGAACGCGTCACCCGCGCCGAGTCCGTTGACGACCTCGACCGCCACCGGTGGCACCTCGGCGACGGTGCCGTCCCGGTGCGCGGCGAGCACCCCTTCGGGGCCCCTCTTGACGACGGCGAGTTCGACCCCGGCGGCCAGCAGGGCCCGGGCGCACTCGCCCGGATCGCGGAGGCCGGTGGCGATCTCGCACTCGTCGAGATTGCCGACGGCCACGGTCGCGTGGGCGAGCGCCTTCGCGTACCAGGGGCGGGCCCTGCCGGGCATCTCCCGGCCCCCCTCTCCCCAGAACACCGGCCGCCAGTCGAGGTCGAAGACGGTGACGCCCCCGGTCCGGGCGGCCGTACGTGCCTCCAGAGCGGCGAGCGTGGCGGAGCGGCTCGGCTCCTCGGCGAGGCCGGTGCCGGTCATCCAGAAGATCCGGGCCCCGCACACCGCGTCCAGGTCGAGTTCACCGGCGCGCAGCTCCATGTCCGGTGCCTTGGGCCGCCGGTAGAAGTAGAGGGGGAAGTCGTCGGGCGGGAAGATCTCGCAGAAGGTGAGCGGGGTGGGGTACGCGGGGGTGGTGGTCACCAGCCGGTCGTCGACGCCGAATTCGCGCAGAGCCCGGTGGACGTACTCGCCGAACGGGTCCTGCCCCGTACGGCTGATGAGGGCCGTACGCCGTCCCAGCCGGGCGGCGGCGACCGCGACATTGGCGGGCGAGCCGCCCAGGAACCGCCCGAAGGTCTCCACCCGTTCCAGCGGCACACCGGTTTCGAGCGGGTAGAGGTCGACCCCGACGCGGCCCATCGTGAGCAGGTCGTACGGCGCGGGCGGCTCGTTCGGCGCGGGCGGCCCGGCCGGTTCGCTCATGTCTGCCATCTCCGTCCTTCCGCCGCACGGATCCGGTCCGGTCGGCTCCGGTCAGGTCTAGCCGGGCACACGTGCCCTGTCAAGGATTTGTCCTTACATATGGACGTCCCCCGAAAGGCATTGACTGTACGTCCATATGTCCGGACGAAGCCTTGACACCCCGTCGGCCCGGCGGGGAAGCTACCGGACAACCCCGCCCCTTGCCCTTCGGCACGGGAGAACCAGCCCTTGACCGGTCACCGCCGACCGGCGAGAGGAGAGCCGCCGCATGCCCGCCGCCCACTCCCCTTCTCCCTCCTCCTCGGCCTCCGGTTCCCCGGCCCCCGGCTCCCCCGGCCGGATCCGGGTCGGCTCCGCGCCGGACTCGTGGGGCGTCTGGTTCCCCGACGACCCGGTGCAGATTCCCTGGCACCGCTTCCTCGACGAGGTGGCCGAGGCGGGTTACGCGTGGATCGAACTCGGCCCGTACGGCTACCTCCCCACCGATCCGGCCCTGCTGCGCGACGAGACCCAGCGGCGCGGTCTGCGCGTCTCCGCCGGCACGGTGTTCACGGCCCTGCACCGGGGCCCGGCGACCTGGGACGCCACCTGGGCCCACGTCGCGCGGGTCGCCGAGCTGACCCGGGCGACGGGCGCGGGCCACCTCGTCGTCATTCCCTCCTTCTGGCGCGACGACAAGACCGCCGAGCCGATCGAGAGCCCCGAGCTGACCGCCGAGCAGTGGCGTCACCTCACCAGCGGCACGGAACGGCTGGCCCGCGAGGTGCGCGAGCACTACGGGCTCGACATCGTCGTCCACCCGCACGCCGACACCCACATCGACACCGAGGCGCACGTCGAGCGCTTCCTCGACGCCACCGACCCCGCTCTGGTGAACCTGTGCCTGGACACCGGGCACTACGCCTATTGCGGCGGGGACAGTGTCAAGCTCATCGAGACCTACGGCGAGCGGATCGGCTACCTCCACCTCAAGCAGGTGGACCCGGTGATCCTCGCGGACGTCCTCGCCGAGGGCACCGCCTTCGGTCCCGCCGTCCGGCGCGGGGTGATGTGCGAACCGCCGCGCGGGGTACCGGCCCTGGAACCCGTCCTGGCCGCCGCCCGCACGCTCGACGCCGACCTCTTCGCCATCGTCGAACAGGACATGTACCCCTGCCCCCCGGACCGTCCGTTCCCCATCGCCCGCCGCACCCGCGGCTACCTGCGCACGTGCGGCGTGTAGACCACAGCCCGCCCGGCGCTGAGGGCACAGCACAGCAGCCCGCCCGGCGCTTGAGGACAGAACACACCAGCCCGTCCGGCGCTTGAGGACACAGCACAGCAAGCCCGTCCGGCGCTTGAGGACAAAACGGTGGGCGAGCCGCCGGCTAAAGACGGCCGGACGAAGAGAACGAGGAAAGCCATGACGCAGCGAGGAACACTCGGCGTAGCCGTAATCGGTACGGGCAGGATGGGCGCGGACCACGTCCGCCGGCTCGACGAGGTCGTCGGCGGGGCCCGGGTCGCCGCCGTGGTGGACATCGACGGCGACCGCGCCGCGCGGATCGCCGAAGCCCTCGACGGCGCCACCGCCTACACGGACCCGGCCGCCGCCATGGCCGCCGACGACGTGGACGCCGTCCTCATCGCCTCGCCCGGCCCGGCCCACGAGGCCGCGCTGCTCGAAGCGCTCGACCGCGATCTGCCGGTGCTGTGCGAGAAGCCGCTCACCCCGGACGCCGCGTCCGCGCTCCGCGTCCTGGAGGCGGAGACCCGGTTGGGTCACCGGCGGGTGCAGGTCGGCTTCATGCGCCGCTACGACGCGGAGTACACGCGGCTGAAGTCGCTGCTGGACGCGGGCGGGCTCGGCCGGACGCTGATACTGCACTGCCGCCACCGCAATACGTCCACGCCGCCCGGCTTCACCGAACAGATGATGATCAACGACTCGGTGGTGCACGAGATCGACGCCACGCGCTGGCTGCTCGACCAGGAGATCACCGCCGTCACGGTCCACAGGCCCGCCCCCTCCTCGGTGGCGCCCGGCGCGCTGGGCGATCCTCAGTTCGTCCTCTTCGAGACCTCCGGCGGCGCGCTCGTCGACGTCGAGATCTTCGTCAACTGCGGCTTCGGCTACCAGGTGCGCTGCGAAGCGGTCGGCGAGCGGGGCACGGCGGTGATCGGGGACGCGCACGGGCTGACCGTGCATGCCGACGGCCGGTGGGGCGGGGAGATCGCGCCGGACTTCCGTCAGCGCTTCGAGGACGCGTACGACCGCGAGGTCCGCCACTGGGTCGACGCCACCCGGCGCGGCCTGGTCGAGGGCCCCGGCGTCTGGGACGGCTACGCGGCCGCGGTGGTCTGCGAGGCGGGCGTGCGGGCGCAGGCCACGGGGGCGCGTGTGACGGTGGAACTGCCGGAACGCCCGGCGCTGTACCGCTGACGTACCGGGCCCCCACCTCGGGGCGGCGGCGCCGCAGGCCCACACCCGCCGCCGGCCCACCCGCAGACGAAACGGAGGCACCCCCATGCGGATCGGACTCCTGGGAGCGGGCCGCATCGGCACGTTTCACGCCACCGCGCTGGCGCGGACCGACGGGGTCGACGCCCTCGTCATCGCCGACGCCGATCCGGCGCGGGCCGCCGCGCTCGCCGAGCGGACCGGCGGCCGGGCGGCCGCGACCACCGAGGCCGTCCTCCGGGACGTGGACGCCGTGGTGATCACCACGGCCACGGCCGCGCACGCCGATCTGATCACGGCCGCGGCCCGCCACGCCCTGCCCACGTTCTGCGAGAAGCCGATCGCCCTCGACCTGGACCGCACGGTCCGCGCGCTGCGCGAGGTCGAGGCGGCGGGGACGCTGTTGCAGATGGGATTCCAGCGGCGCTTCGACGCCGGGTTCCGGGCCGCCCGGGAGGCGTTGCGGTCCGGGCGGCTGGGCCGGGTGCACACGATCCGGGCCGTCAGCTCGGACGCGGCGCCGCCACCGGCGGAGTTCCTGCCGCTGTCCGGCGGGCTGGTCCGCGACTGTCTCATCCACGACTTCGACACCGTGCGCTGGCTGACGGGCCGTGAAGTGCGGGAGGTCTACGCGCGGGGCACGGACCACGGAGCGGCGTTCTTCCGCGAGGCCGGTGACGTGGACACGGCGGCCGTGCTGCTCACCCTGGACGACGACACGCTCGTCACCGCGACCGCCACCCGTTACAACGGCGCCGGGTACGACGTGCGGACGGAGCTGTCCGGCGAGCGCGACCAGTGGGTGGTCGGGCTCGACGCCCGTACGCCCATGAGATCGGCCGAGCCGGGCGGCCCGGGGGCGCCCGAACGGCCGTGGCGCGGCTTCCTGGAGCGGTTCGAGGGCGCGTACCGCGCCGAGCTGGCCGCCTTCGTCCGGGCGGCACGTGGCGAGGTGCCCAACCCTTGTTCCGGAGAGGAGGGGCTGCGCGCGCTGGTCGTCGCGGAAGCGTGCGAGCTGTCCCGGCGGGAGGGCCGGCCCGTACGGCCGGCGGAGGTGGCCGAACGGGCGGGGATCCCGTTCCCCTGACGCTGCCCGCAGCCCTTCTCCCGGCCGCTCCCCTGCCCCTGGCCGAGCCATGCTTACCCCAGAGCATGACTGACTCCGTGTCACCTCTTCGTCACAGCGGTCACGCTTACATGCCCCTTCCGTCACAGGCGCACGACAGCCCCGCTCGCCCCGTCACTCTGCGTCGTTCATTGGGGGCAGGCTCAGTGATCAAGCAGGCCGCGCCGCAGCTTCCCGACGGATCCCCCCTCCGTGGCTGCGGCGCAGCGGAGAGGCGCGACAGATGACCGACCGTCGGCTCTGGTCCTACAAGGAAATCGCGGCGCACATCGGAGTGCAGACCGACACCGTGCGGTCCTACCGCAAGCACGGACTGCTCCCCGCGCCCGACCTCACCGAGGGCGGCAAGCCCTACTGGTTCGCGGACACGATCCGCGCCTGGGTCGCCCGGCGGCCCGGCAACCGTTCCCGGCGCGGACCGAAGGACTGACCCCTCCATCACCACTCCCACCCCCTCACCCGCCCCTCACCCCCACCCCACAAGCCGGGCCCCAGGTCGAGCTCCCCCTCGATCTGGGGCCCGTTCCGTTGGGGGCGCGGGCGGGCGCACGGGCGGGTGCGGGCGGAGCGCGGGCAGGTGCGGGCGGGTGCACGGGCGGGTGGAAAACTCCGGTACCGGCCCTCGAAGGAATACCCCTAGGGGGTAAGGTGTTGATGTAGTCGAGTTGACCGAAACCTACCGAGGAGCCACCACCATGACCTCCGGGACGAACACCGCCTCCACCACCGTCTACCGCGTCACCGGCATGACCTGCGGCCACTGCGAGTCCGCGGTGACCAGCGAACTCACCGCCCTCCCGGGCGTCACCTCCGTCCAGGCCGTCGCCGCCACCGGCCAGGTCACCGTGACCGCCACCGCCCCGCTGGACGACGACGCCGTCCGCGCCGCCGTCGACGAGGCCGGTTACGAACTGACCGGCCGCGTCTGACCCGCCCGTATCCCCGCCCGCCCGCCAGGAGCGACGCGATGACCAGCCCGCCCCCCACCCGCACGACGACCACCCCGACGACACCGCCCACCACCGAGGTGGAACTGACCGTCGGCGGCATGACGTGCGCGTCGTGTGCCGCCCGCGTGGAGAAGAAGCTCAACCGGATGGACGGGGTCGAGGCCACCGTCAACTTCGCCACCGGGCGGGCACGGGTGGCCTTCGGGCCGGGGGTGGACGTCACCGACCTCATCGCGACCGTCGAGAGGACGGGTTACACCGCCGAGGTGCCCCGCCCGCCGGAGCCGGAGGCCGCCGCGGCGGTCCACAGCGACGGCGGCGGGGAGGCGGGCGGCCCGCGGCAGCGGCTGGCCGTCTCGCTGGCGCTGTCCGTCCCGGTCGTCCTGATGGCGATGGTCCCCGCGCTGCAGTTCGACAACTGGCAGTGGCTGTCGCTGACGCTGGCCTCCCCCGTCGTCGTCTGGGGCGGACTTCCCTTCCACCGGGCGGCCTGGACCAACGCCCGGCACGGCACGGCCACCATGGACACCCTCGTGTCGATCGGCACCCTGGCCGCCTTCGGCTGGTCCCTGTGGGCGCTGTTCCTCGGCACGGCGGGCATGCCGGGCATGCGGCACGGCTTCGACCTCACCGTCTCGCGGACGGACGGCTCGTCGGCCGTCTATCTGGAGGCGGCGGCCGGGGTGACCACGTTCATCCTCGCCGGGCGCTTCCTGGAGGCCCGCTCCAAGCGGAGGGCGGGGGCCGCGCTGCGGGCGCTGCTGGAGCTGGGCGCCAAGGACGTGAGCGTGCTGCGCGACGGGCGGGAGCGGCGGGTGCCAGTCTCCCGGCTGGCGGCCGGTGACCGGTTCGTCGTACGGCCCGGGGAGACGATCGCCACCGACGGCACGGTCATCGAGGGCGCCTCGGCGGTCGATGTCTCGATGCTCACCGGTGAGTCGGTGCCCTTGGACGTTACCGTCGGCGACCCGGTGACCGGCGCGACGGTGAACGTCTCCGGGCGCCTCGTCGTCGAGGCCGTCCGGGTCGGCTCGGACACCCAGCTGGCCCGGATGGCCAAGCTCGTCGAGGACGCGCAGAACGGGAAGGCCGAGGTGCAGCGCCTCGCCGACCGCGTCTCCGGCGTCTTCGTCCCCGTGGTGCTGCTGCTCGCGCTCGGCACCCTGGCCGGCTGGCTGCTGGTCGGCTCCGGCGCCACCGCGGCCTTCACCGCCGCCGTGGCCGTACTGATCATCGCCTGCCCCTGCGCCCTGGGCCTCGCCACGCCCACGGCCCTGATGGTGGGCACCGGCCGGGGCGCGCAGCTCGGCATCCTCATCAAGGGGCCGGAGGTACTGGAGTCCACCCGCCGGGTGGACACGGTCGTCCTGGACAAGACCGGCACGGTCACCACCGGCCGCATGGGCCTCCATGACGTAGTGCCCGCACCGGGCGTGGACGCACGCGAGCTGCTCCGGTACGCCGGGGCGCTGGAGCACGCCTCCGAGCACCCGGTCGCACGGGCCGTGGCACAGGCCGCCGCCGGGCGGGTCGGCACGCTGCCGGCGCCGGAGCGGTTCGAGAACGTGCCGGGGCTCGGCGTGCACGGCGTCGTCGAGGGCCGCGAGGTGCTGGTCGGCCGCGAGGCACTGCTCACCCGGCGGGGCATCGAGCTGCCCGACGAGCTGGCGCGGGCGGTGTCCACCGCGCGGCACGCGGGCCGCACGGCGATGCTGGTCGCCTGGGACGGGCGGGCACGCGGTGCCCTCGCCGTCGCGGACACCGTCAAGGACACGAGCGCCCGGGCCGTGGCCGAACTGCGGGCGCTCGGGCTGACGCCGGTGCTGCTGACGGGCGACAACAAGGCGGTCGCCGATGCGGTGGCGGCCGAGGTCGGCATCGACGAGGTGATCGCCGAGGTCATGCCGCAGGACAAGGTAGACGTCGTGCGGCGGCTCCAGGCCGGGGGCCGTACGGTCGCGATGGTCGGCGACGGCGTCAATGACGCGGCGGCCCTGGCCGCGGCCGATCTGGGCCTGGCGATGGGCACGGGCACGGACGCCGCCATCGAGGCGGGCGATCTCACGCTCGTCCGGGGCGATCTCCGCGTGGCCGCGGACGCGATCCGGCTCGCGCGCCGGACGCTCGCGACCATCAAGGGCAACCTCTTCTGGGCCTTCGGCTACAACGTCGCCGCGCTGCCGCTGGCGGCGGCCGGGCTGCTGAACCCGATGATCGCGGGAGCGGCGATGGCCTTCTCGTCGGTATTCGTGGTAACGAACAGCCTGCGGCTGCGGCGGTTCTCCTGACCCTTGGCCGTCTGCGACGGCGGGCGCCCTGCGGGCGCGTCCTCAAGCTCCCCCAGCTACCGCCGGGAGGTGCCCCGGACGGGCTGGGTTTCCCAGCCCGTCCGGCGCTTGAGGACACAGCACAGCAGCCCGTCCGGCGCTTGAGGACACAGCACAGCAGCCCGTCCGGCGCTTGAGGACACAGCACAGCCACATAACCGACACAACACCCCCACAGCGCCGCAGGCAATTGGCGGGCGGGAGGCTTGCCCTTTTACGTCCAGTTATGGCAAGAGACCTAGATCACAGCAATATGCAGGTAACCATTGAGGGGGGTGAATGGTCTAACCATGCAGTGCTGGATCGTCTTGGGGGACGAAACCGGCCACGCGTGGCCGGGGCACGTACCTGGGGAGCTTTGAGCGGCCCTCCCGTACGCGTCCCGGCAGATCGCGTCCGCCGGTGCCACGCGCCCGGCACGCCGAGGCGCCCGGCCGGATCCCGTGGGGGGAATCCGAACCGGGGAACGGAAGGCGCCCCGGCTCCGACCCGTGGGGGGATCGGAGCCGGGGCGCCTTCTCGTTGGTCCATACAACGGGAAGGCGCCCCACCCCCGAAGGGGCAGGGCGCCTTCCCGTGCGGCTACGAACCGACTACGTACCGGCCTGGACGGGCGTCAGCGCTGCTCGACCGGGATGAAGTCGCGCTCGACGACGCCGGTGTAGATCTGGCGCGGGCGGCCGATGCGGGAACCCGGCTCCTTGATCATCTCGTGCCACTGGGCGATCCAGCCGGGCAGCCGGCCGAGCGCGAAGAGCACGGTGAACATCTCGGTGGGGAAGCCCATCGCCCGGTAGATCAGACCGGTGTAGAAGTCCACGTTCGGGTAGAGGTTGCGCGAGACGAAGTAGTCGTCGGAGAGCGCGTGCTCCTCCAGCTTGAGCGCGATGTCCAGCAGCTCGTCGGACTTGCCGAGGGCCGAGAGGACGTCGTGCGCCGCAGCCTTGATGATCTTCGCGCGCGGGTCGAAGGACTTGTACACCCGGTGGCCGAAGCCCATCAGGCGGACGCCGTCCTCCTTGTTCTTCACCTTGCGGATGAAGGAGTCGACATCGCCGCCGTTGGCCTTGATGCCCTCGAGCATCTCCAGGACCGACTGGTTGGCGCCACCGTGCAGGGGGCCCCACAGGGCGCTGATGCCGGCGGAGATCGAGGCGAACATGTTCGCCTGCGAGGAGCCGACCAGGCGCACGGTCGACGTGGAGCAGTTCTGCTCGTGGTCGGCGTGCAGGATCAGCAGCTTGTCGAGCGCGCTGACGACGACCGGGTCGAGGTCGTACTCGGCGGCGGGCACCGAGAAGGTCATGCGCAGGAAGTTCTCGACGTAGCCGAGGTCGTTGCGCGGGTAGACGACCGGGTGACCGATCGACTTCTTGTACGCGTACGCCGCGATCGTCGGGAGCTTGGCCAGCAGCCGGATCGTCGACAGGTGGCGCTGCTGCTCGTCGAAGGGGTTGTGGCTGTCCTGGTAGAACGTCGACAGCGCGCTGACGACGGACGACAGCATCGCCATCGGGTGGGCGTCACGCGGGAAGCCGTCGTAGAACCGCTTGACGTCCTCGTGCAGCAGCGTGTGCTGGGTGATCTCACCCTGGAACGCCGCCATCTCGTCGACGGTCGGCAGTTCGCCGTTGATCAGCAGGAACGCCGTCTCGAGGAACGTGCTGCGCTCGGCGAGCTGCTCGATCGGGTAACCGCGGTAGCGCAGGATGCCCTGCTCACCGTCGAGGTAGGTGATCGCGGATTTGTAGGCGGCGGTGTTGCCGTAACCGGAGTCCAGGGTCACCAGACCGGACTGGGCGCGGAGCTTGCCGATATCGAAGCCCTTGTCGCCGACGGTGCTGTCGACCACCGGGTAGGTGTATTCGCCGTCCCCGTACCGCAGTACTACAGAGTTGTCGCTCACGTCATCCCTCACCGACGTTGTGCCTCTTCTTCGAGGTGCCCTGACTACCCCTACCTTCCCCCATTTGGACGATGCACGTGCACTCGGGGTCGGCCATAGGGCCTAAAGGCGGCACTCAGTGCCGCCCAGCCTGCCCATCCTGCCCCCTTCGCCCGGATTAATAAACTCAGCCGAGACGAACACCACCTCCGAGCCGGTGATCCAGCGCCGTGCAGCGCTTACCGGCCGACACCGTGCGTACCGCCTGCCCGAGCGCCTTCCGCGAGCCCACCAGCACCACCAGCCGCTTTGCCCGGGTTACCGCGGTATAGAGAAGATTGCGCTGGAGCATCATCCAGGCCCCGGTGGTGACCGGGATCACCACCGCGGGGTACTCGCTGCCCTGTGACCGGTGGATGGTCACCGCGTAGGCGTGGGCGAGTTCGTCGAGCTCGTCGAAGTCGTAGCCGACCTCCTCGTCCTCGTCGGTGCGCACGGTCAGCCGCTGCTCGTCGGCGTCGAGGGCGGTGACCACCCCGACCGTGCCGTTGAAGACGCCGTTCCGCCCCTTCTCGTAGTTGTTGCGGATCTGGGTGACCTTGTCGCCGACCCGGAAGACCCGGCCGCCGAAGCGCCGCTCCGGCAGGTCGGGGCGGGCGGGGGTGATGGCCTGCTGGAGCAGACCGTTGAGGGTGCCGGCGCCGGCCGGGCCGCGGTGCATCGGGGCCAGCACCTGGATGTCGCGGCGGGGGTCGAGGCCGAACTTCGCGGGAATGCGCCGGGCCGCCACGTCGACGGTGAGCCGGCCCGCCTCCTCGGTGTCCTCCTCGGGGAAGAGGAAGAAGTCCGCCAGCCCCTGAGTGATGGGCGGCACCCCGGAGTTGATGCGGTGGGCGTTGGTCACCACGCCGGACTGCTGCGCCTGCCGGAAGATCCGGGTGAGCCGGACCGCGGGCACGGGGCCGCCCGGGGCGAGGAGATCGCGGAGCACCTCGCCCGCGCCGACCGAGGGAAGCTGGTCGACGTCCCCGACGAGCAGCAGATGGGCGCCCGGCGGCACGGCCTTGACCAGCTTGTTGGCGAGCAGGAGGTCGAGCATGGAGGCCTCGTCGACCACCACCAGATCGGCGTCCAGCGGCCGGTCCCGGTCGTAGGCGGCGTCTCCGCCGGGCTTGAGCTCCAGCAGCCGGTGCACGGTGGAGGCCTCGGCGCCGGTCAGCTCGGACAGCCGCTTGGCGGCCCGCCCGGTGGGGGCGGCGAGCACCACCTTGGCCTTCTTGGCGCGGGCCAGCTCGACCACGGACCGCACGGTGAAGGACTTGCCGCAGCCGGGGCCACCGGTGAGGACCGCGACCTTCTTCGACAGGGCCAGCCGGACCGCCTGCTGCTGCTCCGGGGCGAGTTCGGCGCCGGTGCGGTCGGCGAGCCAGGCCAGGGCCTTGTCCCACTCGACGTCCTGGAAGACGGCGAGCCGGTCCTCCTCGGTCCGCAGCAGCCGGGTCAGCTGCCCGGCGAGCGACAGCTCGGCACGGTGGAAGGGGACGAGATAGACGGCGGTGACGGGCGCCCCGCCCTCGGGCCCGGGGACCGGCTCGCGGACCACGCCCTCCTCGTCGGCGGCGAGTTCGGCGAGACAGTCGATGACGAGCCCGGTGTCGACCTGGAGCAGCTTCACGGCGTCCGCGATCAGCCGCTCCTCGGGGAGGTAGCAGTGGCCCTGGTCGGTCGACTGGGACAGGGCGTACTGGAGACCGGCCTTGACCCGCTCGGGGCTGTCGTGCGGGATCCCCACGGACTGGGCGATGCGGTCGGCGGTCAGGAAGCCGATGCCCCACACGTCGGCGGCCAGGCGGTAGGGCTGGTTGCGGACGACGGAGATCGAGGCGTCGCCGTACTTCTTGTAGATCCGCACGGCGATGGAGGTGGAGACGCCGACGCCCTGGAGGAAGACCATGACCTCCTTGATGGCCTTCTGCTCCTCCCAGGCGGCACCGATGGACTCGGTGCGCTTGGGGCCGAGCCCGGGCACCTCGATGAGGCGCTTCGGATCCTCCTCGATGATCTCCAGGGTGTCCGTGCCGAAGTGCGTGACGATGCGGTCGGCGATCCTCGGGCCGATGCCCTTGATGAGGCCGGAGCCCAGATAGCGGCGGATGCCCTGGATCGTGGCGGGCAGCACCGTCGTGTAGTTCTCCACGGTGAACTGCCGCCCGTACTGCGGGTGGGAGCCCCAGCGGCCCTCCAGTCGCAGCGACTCGCCGGGCTGGGCACCGAGCAGGGAGCCCACGACGGTGAGGAGATCGCCGCCGCCACGGCCGGTGTCGACCCGGGCGACCGTGTAACCGCTCTCCTCGTTGGCGTAGGTGATCCGCTCGAGGACCCCTTCGACCACTGCCAGTTGCACCATGTCCCGAAGGTACCGCCCGGGTCCGACAGGCGTTCGGGCCCGTGGATAACTCTTGCTTCGGCCCACCCACCGCTTCGGGCCACCGCTTCGGCCCATCGTTTCGGACCGCCGTTTCGGACCGTGGCGGAAAAAAATTCGAGGGGCCCGGTCCGACGACCGGGCCCCTCGCGTTCCCCCCAGAATCGGCTTCCCCGAATCCCCCCGGATCCCTCCCCGGGAAGCCCGATGCCATGTACGACTCCCCCGGGCGCCGTAGGGTTGCAGTGATTTCGAGGAGTTATCGTTCCGTTACCGATCGCGACGGACCGTGACCGAAGTGACGTCTCTGCTCACTCACAGCACATGTTCGCGGTAGCGCTTCAGCACCTCCGCGAGGACCTCGGATCCCTCGCGGGCCCAGAGCGCGGGACGGAAGATCTCGACCTCGGCGGCCCCGGTGTACCCGGCGTCGGTCACGCGTTCGCGGAACCAGCGCAGATCCACGCACCCGTCCCCCAGTTGCCCGCGCCCCAGCAGGGCCCCCTCGGGCAGCGGGGTGACCCAGTCGGCGAGCTGGAACGCGGCGATCCGGCCGCCGCCGCCCGCCCGCGCGATCTGTGCGGCCACCGTGTCGTCCCACCACAGGTGGTAGGTGTCCACCACGACCCCGACCTGCCGGGCCGGGAACCGCTCGGCGAGGTCGAGGGCCTGACCGAGCGTCGAGACCACACAGCGGTCGGCGGCGAACATCGGGTGCAGCGGTTCGACCGCCAGCCGCACCCCGTGCCCGGCCGCGTACGGGCCCAGCTCGGCCAGCGCGTCGGCGATCCGCTCGCGGGCCCCGGCCAGGTCCCGGCTGCCCGGCGGCAGCCCGCCCGCGACCAGTACGAGGGTGTCGGTGCCGAGCACGGCGGCCTCCTCCACCGCGACCCGGTTGTCGGCGAGGGCCGCCGCCCGCCCGGCCGGGTCGGGGGCGGTCAGGAAACCGCCCCGGCACAGGCTGGTGACGGTCAGTCCCCCGTCCCGCACGAGCCGGGCGGCGGCCCGGACGCCGTACTCCCGGACCGGTTCGCGCCACAGCCCCACGTGCCGCACCCCGGCCGCCGCGCAGCCCGCCGTCAGCTCCGGGAGCGACCACTGCCGGACGGTCTGCTGGTTGAGGCTGAAGCCCGGCGGGGCGGCAGGGGCGGCGGGGCCGCTCACCGCTCCACCCCGTGCACCGCCAGCAGCCGCGCCATGCGGTCCTCGGCCAGCCCCGGATCGGGGAACAGCCCCAGGCCGTCGGCGAGTTCGTAGGCACGCGCCAGGTGCGGCAGGGAGCGGGCCGAGTGCAGCCCGCCCGCCATCGCGAAGGCGTCCTGGTGACCGGCCAGCCAGGCCAGCAGCACCACGCCCGTCTTGTAGAACCGGGTGGGCGGCTCGAAGAGGTGCCGGGCGAGGGCCACGGTGGGGTCCAGGAGGGCGCGGAAACCCCGCCGGTCACCGGAGTCCAGCAGCCGCGCCGCACGGCCCGCGAGGGGCGCCAGCGGGTCGAAGACGCCGAGCAGGGCGTCGCTGTGGCCCTGGGCGTCGCCCTCGATGAGCCGGGGGTAGTGGAAGTCGTCGCCCGTGTAACAGCGCACCCCCGCCGGGAGCCGGCGGCGCAGCGCGCGCTCCCGGCCGGCGTCGAGAAGGGACACCTTGACGCCCTCGACCCGGTCCGGCCGGTCGGCGACGATGCCGAGGAAGGTCTCGGTCGCGATGTCCGGGTCGGTGCTGCCCCAGTAGCCCTCCAGAGCGGGGTCGAACATGGGGCCGAGCCAGTGGAGGATGACGGGTCCGGCCGTTTGGCGCAGCAGCCGCCCGTAAACCTCCCGGTAGTGATCGGCTTCGGTGGCGACGGCCGCGAGCGCCCGGGAGGCCAGGACGACGGCCCCGGCGCCGTGCCCCTCGACGTGGGCGAGCTGCTGCTCGTAGGCGGCGGTGACGTCGGCCAGGGTGCCGTACGGGGGTGCGAGCTGGTCGGTGCCCGCGCCGCAGACGAGGTGCCCGCCGACGGCCCTGGCCTCGGCGGCCGAGCGCCGGACGAGTTCGGCGGCGGCCGGTGCGTCCAGGCCCATGCCCCGCTGGGCGGTGTCCATGGCCTCGGCGACCCCGAGGCCATGCGCCCACAGATGGTGGCGGAAGGCGAGGGTGGCGTCCCAGTCGAGGTCGGCGGGGCCGTGCCCGGTGGTGTTGCCGAAGGGGTCGGCGACGACGTGCGCGGCGGCCAGGACCCGACGGGAGGCCGGGGGCGGTCCCCCGGCCGGCGGGGCCGGGGGCGCGGTCCGGGGGACGTGGACCCGCAGGGCGCCGGAGGCGTCCGGCAGCCGGATCACCGCCCCGGCTCCCCTACGTCCACCCGGCGGCCGTCGGCGGCGGACATCCGGGCCAGCAGGCCCAGTTCCACGCCGCGCGCCCCGGCGAGGAGGTCGAAGCGCCAGGGCTCGTCGAGGGCCACATGGCGCAGGAACAGCTCCCACTGCGCCTTGAAGGCGTTGCCGCCGCCCCCGCCGGCCGTCGTCTCCCCGTTGTCCGGCACCTCCTGCCACTGCCCCCGGAAGTCGGCCTGGTCCGGCCGGTCGGGGTTCCAGACGGGCCGGGGGGTGAACGAGCGGTGCTGGACCCGGCAGGAGTGCAGGCCGGCGACGGCCGAGCCCTCGGTGCCGTCGACCTGGAACTCCAGCAGCTCGTCGCGGTGCACCCGCACCGCCCAGGAGGAGTTGAGCTGCGCGACCACACCGCCCTCCAGTTCGAGGATGGCGTAGACGGCGTCGTCGGCCGTCGCCTCGTAGGGCTCGCCGTGCTCGTCCCACCGGCGGGGTATGTGGGTGGCCAGATGCGCCTGCACGGACCGTACGGGGCCGAACAGCTCCCGCAGGACGTACTCCCAGTGCGGGAACATGTCGGCGGTGATGCCCCCGTCGTCCGCCTCGCGGTAGTTCCAGGAAGGCCGTTGCGCGGGCTGCCAGTCCCCTTCGAAGACCCAGTAGCCGAACTCGCCGCGCACGGACAGCACCCGGCCGAAGAACCCGCCGTCGACGAGCCGTTTGAGCTTGCGCAGTCCCGGCAGGAACAGCTTGTCCTGGACGACGCCGTGCTTGACGCCCGCCCGCCGGGCCCGCTGGTAGAGGTCGAGGGCCCCGCCGACGTCGAGGGAGGTCGGCTTCTCGCAGTACACGTGCTTGCCCGCCGCGATGGCCTTGCGCACGGCGGCCTCGCGGGCGGCGGTGATCTGGGCGTCGAAGTAGACGTCGACGGTGGGATCGGCGAGCACGGCGTCGAGGTCGGTGGACCACTCCGCGACGCCGTACCGCTCGGCGAGCGCCCGCAGGCCGCCCTCGCTGCGCCCGACGAGGACCGGCTCGGGCCACAGCGCGGTGCCGTCCCCGACGTCGATGCCGCCCTCGTCGCGCAGGGCGAGAACGGAACGCACGAGGTGCTGGTGGTGGCCCATACGGCCGGTCACGCCGTTCATCGCGATGCGGATGGTCCTGGCGGCACCGCCGGCCTTGCCCTTGGCTGCCCCGGTCGTCCTGTGCGTCATCGGAGCGGGTCCTCTCCTCGACAGCGAACACCTGTCACGAGCGCCTGCGAAGCTAGCAGCTCGGCCGGGGTCCGGGCGGTGATTCGCACCGTTTGCCGCCCCGGGGGCATTTTCACCGGCCCAGCGGGAAACGGATCACGAAGGACCCGCGCGGATGGCCGGCACCGCCGCCCGCGCGCCGCCGACGACCTACGGAGCCCGTATGAAGCTGGCCTTCTCCACCCTCGCCGTGCCCGGCCTGCCCGTCCCGGAGGTGGTGCGGCTCGCGGGCGCGTACGGCTACGACGGCGTCGAACTGCGGGCCCACCCGGAGGAACCCGTGCACCCGGGGACCGGGGCGGCGGAGCGGGCCCGGGCGGCCGGGGAGTTCGCGGAGGCGGGGCTGCGGATCCTGGCCGTCGCCGGGTACGCGCAGGTCGCCGCGGAGCGGTCCGACGAGGCCGTGTTCGGCGAGCTGCAGGAGCTGATCCACCTCGCCGGGGACCTCGGGGCGGCGTACGTACGGGTCTTCCCCGGCGGCGGCGGGCTGCCGGCGGCGGAGGCGGACGCGCTCGCGGCCCGCCGGCTGGGGGCCGTCGCGCCGATCGCCGCCGACAGGGGCGTGCGGGTGCTGCTGGAGACGCACGACTCGCACCCCCGGGCCGCCGACACCGCCCGGATCCTGGGGCCCGTCGGGCATCCCAGCGTCGGCGCCCTGTGGGACGTGCTGCACACCTGGGCGGACGGCGAGGAACCGGCCGTCAGCTTCCCGGCCATCGCCCCGCACCTGGGCTACGTCCAGGTCAAGGACGTCGCCTCGGCCCAGGACCCGACGCCGGTCGCGCTCGGCTCGGGCGTGCTGCCGCTGGGCGCCTGCGTGGGCGAGCTGAGCCGGGCGGGCTGGGACGGCTGGCTCAGCTGGGAGTACGAGAGGCGCTGGCACCCGCACACGGCCGACTTCGCCCAGCTCGCCGGGCCGGGGAAGCAGTATCTGCTGGGCCTGCTCGCCGGCTCCGGAGCCGGCTGAGCCCCGGCCCCCTCGAATCGGCCCGGCACGACGCCCGTACGGCCTCTGACCACGGCGTCGGCCCGTGCTCCGGCCCCCTCCCGGGCCCCGCCCCGACCGTATGATGAGCGCTCTGCGAGAGGGCGGCACATGACGGTGGAGACCAAGGAACGGCTGATCGCCGCGGCGGGAACGGTGCTCCGGAAGCAGGGGTACGGCAAGGCCAGCGCCCGGACGATCGCCAGGGAGGCCGGGGTCAACTCGGCCTTGGTCTTCTACCACTTCGGCGGCGTCGACCCGCTGCTGTTCGCGGCCCTGGACCGGTCCTCCGCCGAACGGATGGCACTGCACAGCGTCACCGTCGCGGGCGCCGCCACCCTGGAGGAGCTGGCCGAGGCCGCCACCCGCATCTACCGCGACGACCTGGCGGGCGGCCATCTCACGCTCTTCACCGAGCTGGTCGCCGCCGCCGTCGCCAAGCCGGAGCTGCGCGAGGGCATCCGCACCCGGGCCGAGCCCTGGCAGGACTTCATCGAGGAGACCCTGGAGCGGGTCATCGGCGGTACCCCGCTGGCCCGGCTGACCCCACCGCGCGACCTCGCCAACGCGGCGATCGCCTTCTACCTCGGCGCCAATCTCTTCAGCGTGCTGGACACCGACCACTCCCGGACGGAGTCGGTCTTCGCGATGGTCAGACGGCTGGCACCGCGCGCCAAGCTGCTGACGATGCGACTGCCGGGGCGGGGTGCCTCCCGGCGGGAGGGCTGAGGTCTGACCGCTGGGCCGCCTGCGGCGGCAGGGCGCCCTGACCTGCGGTGCTTCCGGCGGATCTTTCGGCTGCCGGCCCGTCTCGCCGCCTGCGGCGGCAGGGCGCCCTGCGGGCGCGTCCTCAATCGCCGGACGGGCTTGATTGGGCTGGGCTCAGCCACCTCAAGCCCGCTGGGGGCACCTCCCAGCGGTAGCTGGGGGAGATTGAGGACACCGCCGCTCAGCGGTGGTGCGCCCCCGTGATCCGCCGGACGGGCAAGCGCGGAACCGCCCGGCGGCGCCGCTCGTCCAAGGCGCGTGCTGTCGGTGATTCCTCGCAGAGCGGTGCCGGCGTCGCCGCTGGCCGTGGCACCGGCTCCCCTCTCCGCCGCCTGCGGCCGGCAGCACGCCGCCGTCGGCGCGCCCCCCTTCGAAAGCGTCGGCGGCGGTCCAGCGCGGTCACGCTCCGCGAAGCCGGGCCCACGCCTGGCGGGTACGGGGCCCCGCGGGCCACTCTGTACGCGCATCACGGGGACGGGGGAGTTCATGCGCCGAGGCGCGCTGCCGAAGGCGCTGCTGGTCTGCGCGGTGCTGGCGGGGATGTGCACGCTGACGGCTTGCCAGGGCACCGGGAGTGCCCGGGCGGGGACGGCCGTCTCCCCGGCCGGGGCCGGCCCCACGCGGGCCGGGCGGGGCCCGGTGTTCCTGGAGGCGGAGGAGTGCGCGAGCCGGGGCCCGGCGGACACCGCCATCGAGGAGGTGCCCTGCGCGGGCCCGGCAGCCGTGGCGCGGGTCCTCGCCCGCTTCAACGGCCCACTGGCCAAGGGCCCGCGCTGCCCGTCCGCCACCGACTACGTCCTGCACATCACCGCCGTCGACGGTGCCTCCGAGGAGGACAGCGCGCCCGAGGGCTACGCGTGCATGCGCAATCTGCGGCCGCCGCACCCGGGTGACCCGGGCATGGGCGGCGGGCCGCTCACGGTCGTCGGCGACTGCGTGTACACCGAGCGACGCGGCGTGGTGAAGGAAACCCCCTGCGACGGCTCCCCCGCCCACGCCCCGGAATACCTGGTGACGCGCACGGTCCGCACCCGGGCCGACTGCCCGCCGTCGACGGCGCTGTACGTCCAGGTCGGCGGCGGGTCCCCTGTCGGGTGCGCCCGCCGCCTGTCTTAGGGCGACGGCAGACGCCCTGGCCTCCGGCGGCTCTTCGGCTACCGGCCCGTCTCGCCGCCTGCGGCGGCAGGGCGCCCTGCGGGCGCGTCCTCAATCGCCGGACGGGCTCGATTCGAGCCCGTCCGGCGATTGAGGACACCGCTCACGGACGAAGCGTCCGCTCCCGGTCCACGCTCTGGCGGTCGAGCTTCGCGTCGTACGGCGCGAGCGGCTTGGCGCGGGACTCGTCCTTCTTCACGGCCGCGGGTGTGACACCGGCCCATTCGAGGACCTCGGCCGTGGCCTTGATCCGCTCGTCGGCGACGAGCTGGGAGATGTTCGAGCCGTGGTTGCCGCCCGGGGCGTAGAAGCGGTAGTCGTCACGGGCCGCGGCGCGCTTGCCGAGGCGGAACGGCTCGCCGCTCCACGGGTCGTTCTGGCCGTAGACGAAGAGCATCCGCTTGCTGTCCTCGCGCACCCAGCGGTCCACGTCGGCCATGGCGCCGCGCTGGAAGCGCATCGGGATGTCACGCGGCACGTAGCTGCGCGGCTGGTAGATCCCCGGGTACCGGAGCAGGCCCTTGAGGTGCGGGGAGGCGAAGGTGGGCGCGCCGAGCTGGGTGCCCGCCTGGTAGTAGTACGGGGTGAAGCGCTCCAGGCCCTGGTCGGTGTAGGCCGAGAAGCCGGAGATCTCGTCGAGGAACTTGTAGAGGTCGTCCGTCGAGGCGTTGGTCGCGGGGACGGTCTTGCAGTCGCTCTGCAGGTGGTACTGCCAGAAGGCCCACACCAGGTCGAGGACGACGTTCTCGTAGGCCTTGTCGGCGCTGCCGACGACCTTGAAGGTCTGGCCGTTGTCGTCGGCCCACTTCTGGTAGCGGGCCACGATCTCGGTGCGGCGGACGAGCGCCTCGCGCTGGACCGAGTTGAGCTGGGTGCGGCAGGCCTTGTCGCCGACGGTCGCGAAGAAGCGGTCGTAGGCCGAGTCCTCCTTGTCGGCCACGTCGTTGGGCGCGACGTAGGCGACGGTGCCGTTCATGTCGTGGGGGTAGAAGCGGCGGAAGTACGTCGCCGTCATACCGCCCTTGCTGCCGCCGGTGGCCAGCCAGTTCTTGCCGTAGACCGGCTTGAGGGCCTGGTACAGGCGGTGCTGGTCGCTGGCCGCCTGCCAGATGTCGAGCTTGCTCCAGTCCGCCGGCTGCGGCCGGGAGGGGGTGAAGAAGCGGTACTCCATCGAGACCTGGTTGCCGTCGACGATGCGCGTGGGCTCGCTGCGGCTGGGGGTCGTGGAGACGTTGTACCCGGACGTGTAGAAGACCGTCGGCCGGTCGGTGGCCTTGTGCAGCAGCGTGAAGCGCTGCTGGAAGGTGCCCTTGGCCTTGTTCCGGTGGTCGACCGGCTGGGTGTAGTTGAGCACGAGGTAGCGGTAGCCGTCGTAGGCCTTCTCCTCGACGAAACTCATCCCCGGAATCTTCAGGATGCGTTCCTTGATGTCCGGCTCGGTGGCGGCCGTGGCCGTCCCCGCCGTCGCACCGCCGACACCGATGGCGCCTATGAGCACCACCAGCGCCAGCAGCCATCTGAGCACCTTGCGCATTCGCCCTCCCCTGGGTTCGCAAAAGTCGCCGCGAACCTACCGGGGGCGTCCTCCGCCACGCCAGACCTTTCCCCCTACTGATCAACCGATGCGCCGGGCGTACCGGACCGCGATCGTCGGCTCATCCCACGACACCGGCCCGGTCCGCGGGATGCCCCTCTCCGGTGAACGTCCGCCACAGCTCGGCGTACCGCCCGTCCCGGGCGAGCAGTTCGTCGTGCGTGCCGTCCTCCACCACCCGGCCGTGGTCGAGGACCACCACCCGGTCGGCGCGGGCGGCCGTGGTCAGCCGGTGCGCGACGACCAGGGTCGTGCGCTTGCCCGCCAGCCGGTCCGTGGCCTGGTTGACCAGGGCCTCGGTCGCGAGGTCCAGGGCGGCGGTGGCCTCGTCCAGCAGCAGGATGTCCGGGTCGACCAGCTCGGCGCGGGCCAGGGCGATCAACTGCCGCTGGCCGGCCGAGAGATTGCGGCCGCGCTCGGTGACCTCGTGCAGATAACCGCCGTCCAGGGTCGCGATCATCTCGTGCGCCCCCACCGCCCGGGCCGCGGCCTCGACCTCGGCGTCACTGGCCTCGACGCGCCCGTAGGCGATGGCGTCGCGCACCGTGCCGGGGAAGAGGTACGGCTCCTGCGGGACGACACCGAGGCGGTGCCGGTAGCCCGTCGGGTCCAGCTCCCGCAGGTCGTGGCCGTCGACGAGGACGGCTCCCGAGGACGGGTCGTAGAACCGGGCGACCATCTTCACCAGCGTCGACTTGCCCGCGCCCGTCTCGCCGACGAACGCGACCGTCTGCCCGGCCGGGATCGTCAGCGCGATGCCGGCGAGGGCTTCCTCGCCGTCGCCGTAGTGGAAGTGGAGGTCGTCGAAGACGATCTCGCCGCTCAGCTCCCGCACCTCGCGCGGCCGCTCCGGCACGGGCGTCGTCGTCGGCTCGCGCAGCAGCTCGCGCACCCGGCCGAGCGAGACGGTCGCCTGCTGGTAGCCGTCGAAGACCTGCGAGAGCTGCTGCACGGGGGCGAAGAAGAGATCGATGTAGAGCAGGTACGCCACCAGGGCGCCCGCCGTCAGCGTGCCCTCGCTCACCCGGCCCGCGCCCACGATCAGGACCGCGGCGGCCGCGACGGACGACAGCAGCTGAACGAAGGGGAAGTAGACGGATATCAGCCACTGGCCGCGGATCCGCGCCTGCCGGTAGCCGTCGCTGCGCTCGGCGAACCGCCGGGCACCGGTGGCCTCGCGGCGGAACGCCTGGACGATGCGCAGCCCCGCGACGCTCTCCTGGAGGTCGGCGTTGACGACGCCCACACGCTCACGGGCCAGCTCGTACGCCTTGACGCTCTTGCGCCGGAAGACGACGGTGCCGACGACGAGCGGGGGCAGGGTCGCGAAGACGACGAGGGCCAGCTGTACGTCGATGACCACGAGGGCGACGAGGATGCCGAAGAAGGTGAGGACGGAGACGACGGCGGTGATCAGACCGGTCTGGAGGAACGAACTCAGCGCGTCGACGTCGGTCGTCATCCGGGTCATGATCTTGCCGGTCAGCTCGCGCTCGTAGTAGTCGAGCCCGAGCCGCTGGAGCTGGGCGAAGATCTTCACGCGCAGCGCATACAGCACCCGTTCGCCGGTGCGTCCCGTCATCCGCATCTCGCCGACCTGTGCCGCCCACTGGCCGACCACGACGGCGAGCGCGAGCCCGGAGGCGACCCAGACCGCGCCGAGCGCCATGCGCTGGACGCCCTGGTCGATGCCGTGCCGGATCAGTACGGGCAGCAGCAGACCGGCGACGGCGTCGACGGTCACCAGCAGCAGGCTCACCAGCAGCGGCGCCCCGAAGCCGCGCAGCAACTGGCGCAGGCCGTAGTCCTTCTCGGGCCGGGCCGCCCGCTCCTCGTCGATGCCGGGGACGTCCGTCGCCGGGGGCAGCGCGGCGACCTTGGCCAGCAGTTCGGGCGTGGCGGGCATCCCGGCCAGGGCCCCGTCCATGCCGTGGCCCGCCGGTCCGCCGGACGTCTCCTTGCGCACCCACAGGGAGGGGGTGACGCCGTCCACGCGCGCGTGCCCGCCGGTCGCGGCGTCGGTGCCGTCGACGTCCGCCGCGAGGCCCGCGGGGTCCCGGTGGATGCCGCCGAGGGTGTCCGGGTCGGTCAGCAGCCGCCGGTACAGCTCGCAGCGGTCCTGGAGTTCCCGCGCCGTGCCGACGTCGACGAGCCGGCCGCCGTCGAGGACGGCGATGCGGTCGGCGAGCGCCAGCGTCGAGGCCCGGTGGGCGATGAGCAGCGTCGTCCGGCCGGCCATCACCCCGCGCAGCGCCTCGTGGATCTCGTGCTCCACGCGCGCGTCGACCGCCGACGTGGCGTCGTCGAGGAGCAGCAGACGCGGGTCGGTGAGGATGGCGCGGGCGAGCGCGACGCGCTGGCGCTGGCCGCCCGAGAGGGTGAGGCCCTGCTCCCCGACCTTGGTGTCGTACCCGTCGGGCAGCGCCGAGATGAAGCCGTCGGCCTGGGCGGCGCGGGCGGCGGCGCGGATCTGCTCGTCGGTGGCGTCGGGGAATCCGTAGGCGATGTTGTCGCGGACGCTGCAGGAGAAGAGGAAGCTGTCCTCGGGCACCAGCCCGATCGCGGCGCGCAGCGAGGACAGGGTCAGCTCGCGTACGTCGTGGCCGCCGACCCGCACCGCGCCGCCGGTGACGTCGTAGAAGCGCGGGAGCAGCAGGGAGACGGTCGACTTGCCGCTGCCGGAGGCGCCGACGACCGCGACGGTCTCGCCGGGTTCGAGGCGCAGGGAGAAGCCGTCGAGGACGGGGCGCGCGGGGTCGTAGCCGAAGGTGACGTCGTCGAATTCGACGGTGGCGGGGGCGTCCTCGGGCAGGGCGCGGGCGTTCGGGCGTTCCTCGACGGCCGGTTCGGTGTCGATGAGTTCGAAGACGCGCTCGACTCCGGCGCGGGCCTGCTGCCCGACGGTGAGGATCATGGTCAGCATCCGCACCGGCCCGATGAGCTGGGAGAGGTACGTGGAGAAGGCGACGAACGTGCCGAGGGTGACCTGGCCGCGGGTGGCCATCCAGCCGCCGAGGGCGAGCATCGCGACCTGGCCGAGCGCGGGCACGGCCTGCAGGGCGGGGGTGTAGCGGGAGTTGAGCCGTACGGTCCGCAGCCGCCCGGCGAAGAGCCTGCGGCTGACCTCGCGGAGCTTTCCGGCCTCCTGTGCCTCCTGGCCGAAGCCCTTGACGACCCGTACGCCGGTGACGGCGCCGTCCACGACGCCCGCGACGGCGGCGGCCTGGCCCTGGGCGTACCACGTGGCGGGGAAGAGCTTGGTGCGGCTGCGCTGGGCGAGGAACCACAGCGCGGGGGCGACGGCGAGGGCCACGACGGTGAGCAGCGGGGAGAGCGTCGCCATCACGATGAGGGAGATGACGAAGAGCAGGATGTTGCCGATCATCATCGGCAGCATGAACAGCAGGCCCTGGATCAGCTGGAGATCGCTGGTGGCACGGCCGACGACCTGGCCGGTGGAGAGTTCGTCCTGCCGCTTGCCGTCGAGCCGGGAGATCGACGCGAACATCTCGGTCCGCAGGTCGTGCTGGACGTCGAGTGCGAGCCGGCCGCCGTAGTAGCGGCGGATGTAGGTCAGTCCGTAGACGACGACCGCGGCGACGATCAGGAGCGTGGCCCAGGGGGCGAGGGGGCGCTCGTGGGAGCCTATGACGTCGTCGATGATGAGCTTGGGTATCAGCGGGACGAGCGCGAGGACGGCCATGCCCGCGAGGGACGAGCCCAGGGCGAGCAGTACCGTGCGGCGGTACCGCCAGCAGTACCGGGTGAGCCGTTTCGCCCAGCCCTGACCGGCGTCTTCCGCCGCACCGGTCGTTTCCGTCGCCACCACCCGAGACCTCCCGCTGTTCTCCACTGACGGAAGGCCCCAACGCCGTGGGCTGCGATTTTCATCCCATCGCAACGAAGTGACTGCGTCGCTTTCGCCCGGTACCACCGCTGCACGACGGTGTCCTCAAGCGCCGGACGGGCTCGATTCGAGCCCGTCCGGCGCTTGAGGACGCGCCCGCAGGGCGCTCGCCGCTAGGCGAGAGCGTCGCGCGACGCCGCGATCTGCCGGGACATGATCGTCGTCAGCTCGTACGCCGCGTGCGACGCCGCCACCGAGGTGATCTCGGCGTGGTCGTACGCCGGAGCGACCTCGACCAGGTCGGCGGAGACCAGGTTGCAGGAGGACAGGCCGCGGAGGATCTCCAGCAGCTCGCGGGAGGTCAGACCGCCCGCCTCCGGGGTGCCGGTGCCGGGGGCGTGGGCCGGGTCCAGGACGTCGATGTCGATGGAGATGTACAGCGGACGGTCACCGACGCGCTGGCGGAGCTGGTCGGCGATCTCGTCGACGCCGCGGCGCATGACGTCCGCCGAGGTGACGATGCCGAAGCCCATCTTCTCGTCGTCGGTCAGGTCCTTCTTGCCGTACAGCGGGCCGCGCGTGCCGACGTGGGACAGCGCCTCGGTGTCGAGGATGCCCTCCTCCACGGCCCGGCGGAACGGGGTGCCGTGGGTGTACTCGGCACCGAAGTAGGTGTCCCAGGTGTCCAGGTGCGCGTCGAAGTGCAGCAGGGCGACCGGGCCGTGCTTCTTGGCGACCGAGCGCAGCAGCGGCAGCGCGATGGTGTGGTCGCCGCCCAGCGTCATCATGCGGGCGCCGGTGCCCAGCAGGTCGTCCGCCGCGGCCTCGATGGTCTCCACGGCCTCGTTGATGTCGAACGGGTTCGCCGCGATGTCACCGGCGTCCGCGACCTGCGCGAGGGCGAAGGGCGAGGCGTCCTGTGCCGGGTTGTACGGGCGCAGCAGACGGGAGGCCTCACGGATGGCGTTGCCGCCGAACCGCGCGCCGGGCCGGTAGGAGACGCCGGTGTCGAACGGCACGCCGACGACGGCGATGTCGGTGCTGCCGACCTCGTCCAGCCGGGGCAGCCGGGCGAAGGTGGCGGGACCGGCGTAGCGGGGGATGCGGGAGGAGTCGACGGGGCCACGCGGTTCAAGGGGGGCGGGGCTGTTCTGGGGGGTCATGCGGGGGCCTCTCGAATCACGGACGAATTACGGTCGGGGCAACGTCGGGGCGGCAGTGGAGGACGTACCCGAGGGTAGGCAGGGCGGCGGATTCCGCACATGTACGGATTGCAGGATCCCGCCTCGCCATATGGACACGACGTCCATCGCGTGGGGAGACGTCGTCCATCGCACACCCGCGCGAGAGAGAATGAGGCTCATGTCGATACCCAGCCGTACCGCACTGATCGATCATCTCGTCCGTACGCGCATCGCGGGAGACGTCGCGACGCCCCGCGAGAACAACCTCGACCACTACCGCAAACTCGCGGGCGGTGACCGCCGTCACTGGTTCGGGCTGGAATTCGGTGACCGCTGGACGGACGAGCAAGACGTGCTGGCCGTCATGGCGGAGCGCTGCGGGGTCAGCGACGACCTGCACCACCGCGTGGGCCAGGACACCATCGACCCCGAGCTGACCGTCGCGGGCCTGGAGCGCATGGCCGCCGTGCTGCGCAAGGCGGCGGCGGGCCGGCAGCGGGTGCTCTTCGCGACCGGCCACCCCGGCGGGCTGCTGGACGTGCACCGGGCCACGGCCGCCGCGCTGCGGGCGGCGGGGTGCGAGATCGTGGTGATCCCGGGCGGGCTGACGGCGGACGAGGGCTACGTCTTCCAGTTCGCGGACGTCGCCGTCTTCGAGCGCGGGGCGACGCTGTGGCACACGCACTCCCCCGCCCCGATGGCCGCGATCCTCGACGGCCTGGTCCGGGAAGGGCGCGAGCTGCCGGACCTGGTCGTCGCCGACCACGGCTGGGCCGGATGCGCGGCGCAGCGCGGTCTGGACGCGGTCGGCTACGCGGACTCCAACGACCCGGCCCTCTTCCTCGCCGAGGCCGAGGGCACCCTCCAGGTCGCCGTACCGCTCGACGACCACGTCCGCGACCCGCGCTTCTACGACCCGCTGACGGCATACCTACTGTCAGCGGCGGGGCTGTAGGCGGCCAACCCAGCCCGTCCGGCGCTTGCGGGGCTGCGGGCGGCCAAATCCAGCCCGTCCGGCGTTTGAGGACGCGTCCGCAGGGCGCTCGCCGCCGCAGGCGGCACAACGGCCCGCAGCCAAAGGACCGCCGGCCAGGCAAGAGGCGGCACGACGGCCCGCAGCCGAAGGGCCGCCGGCCAGGCGACAGGCCTACGCCGCGTCCTCCCGCCGGCCAGGGCCACCGTTCCACGCGCGGACGCACAGCCAGCTGCCCCCGTAGAGGACGGCGCCCTCGGAGAGCCGGAAGAGGATCCCGGAGTACAGCCGGGGCCAGTCCGTGAGCTGGAGGAGCCTGCCGTGCCAGAAGAACAGCAGGATTCCGCCGACGACGATGACGGCGGCCCCCACGGTCATCAGCAGCGCTCTGACCGCCATCCCCATCGGCGCTCCCCCACGCGTCATGCCCGCTTCCCCCCTGTGGTCCTGAGATCACTGTCGGATGATCAACCCCAGGAGGGTACTTCGGTCAGTCGCGGGGGACGCGCACCACGCCTTCCTGGATGACCGAAACCGCCAGCCGCCCGTCCTGCGTGAAGATCCGCCCCCGGGCCAGCCCGCGGCCGCCCTGGGCGGTCGGGCTCTCCTGGTCGTAGAGCAGCCATTCGTCGGCCCGGAAGGGCCGGTGGAACCACATGGCGTGGTCAAGGCTGGCGCCGACGACGTCCCCGACCGCCCAGCCGCCGCGTCCGTGGGCGAGCAGGACGGAGTCCAGGAGGGTCATGTCGGAGACGTAGGTGGCCAGACAGAGGTGCAGCAGCGGGTCGTCCGCCAGTTTGCCATTTGTCCGGAACCACACCTGTGACCTGGGCTCGCGGGGCTCCCCCATGCTGGCGAACGGCGGCTCGTCCGCGTACCGCAGGTCGACGGCTCCGCGCGCCTTGAGGATCAGCTCCACGATGTCGGGCCCGCCGAGGCGGTCGGCGTGCCGGGGCAGCATCTCGGCCGCGGTGGGCAGGGTGACGGGGTCCGGCGCCGGCGGCATCGGCTCCTGGTGCTCCAGGCCCTCCTCGTACGTCTGGAAGGACGCGGAGAGGTGGAAGATCGGCTGCCCGTGCTGGACGGCCACCACCCGCCGGGTGGCGAAGGAACGCCCGTCCCGGATGCGGTCGACGGTGTAGACGATGGGCACCTCGGGGTCGCCGGGGCGCAGGAAATAGGAGTGCAGGGAATGGGCGTGGCGGTCACCGGGGACGGTGCGTCCCGCGGCGACCAGGGCCTGGGCGGCCACCTGTCCGCCGAAGACCCGGGGCACCAGGGTGGGACGGCCGGTGGTGCCGCGGAAGATGTCCTGCTCGATGGGCTCCAGGTCGAGCTGACCCAGCAGATCGTCGAGGGGGGTGGGGGGCTCGCTCATGGGGCCGGTGGTCCTTACGGGTGGGGTGGGGCTGCCTACAGGCCCATCGACTTGGCGACGATCGAACGCATGACCTCGCTGGTGCCGCCGTAGATGCGGGTCACCCGGGTGTCCGCGTACAGACGGGCGATCGGGTACTCCATCATGTAGCCGTAGCCGCCGTGGAGTTGGAGGCACTTGTCGATGACGGAGGCCGCGCGTTCGGTGGTGAAGAGCTTCGCGGACGCGGCGTCGGCCGGGGTCAGCTCGCCGGCGTCGTGCGCGTCGAGGGCACGGTCGACGACCGCCTGCATCGCGTCGACCTCGGACTTGCAGTCGGCCAGCACGAACTTGGTGTTCTGGAACGCGGCGACCGACTGCCCGAAGACGGTGCGTTCCCGCACGTAGGCCTTGGCGAACTCCACGGCCGCGGCGGCCTGGGCGTACGCGCCGAAGGCGATGGCCAGCCGCTCCTGGGGGAGGTTGTGACCGAGGTAGCCGAACGCCTTGCCCTCCTCGCCGAGGAGGTCCGTCACGGGCACCTTCACGTCGGTGAAGGACAGTTCGGCGGTGTCGGAGGTCTTGAGGCCGAGCTTTTCCAGCTTGCGGCCGACCGCGTAGCCCTCGGAGGCGGTGTCGACGACGAGGATGGAGATGCCGCCGCGCCGGTCCTCGGGGGTGGGCGGGGCGGTACGGGCGCAGACGAGCACCCGATCGGCGTGGACACCGCCGGTGATGAAGGTCTTCGCGCCGTTGAGGACGTAGTGCGTGCCGTCCTCGGAGAGCTTGGCGGTGGTCTTCATGCCGGCCAGGTCGGAGCCGGTGCCGGGCTCGGTCATGGCGATGGCGGTCATCATGTCGCCGGAGACGAACGGGGGCAGCCAGCGCCGCTTCTGCTCCTCGGTGGCGTACTTCAGGAGGTAGGGCAGGCAGAGCGCGGTGTGCACGCTGCTGCCGCCGAAGCTCACGCCCACCCGGGCGCACTCCTCGGCGATGACGGCCTGGAACTTGAAGCTGCGCTCGCCCGCGCCGCCGTACTCCTCGGGCACCTCGATGCCGAAGACACCCAGCTCGCCGAGCTTCTTGTAGAACTCCCGGGGCGCCGAACCCGCCTCGCGCCACTCGTCGTAGACCGGCACGACCTCGGCGGCGATGAAGTCGCGGATGGTCTCGCGGAACGCCTCGTGGTCCTCGTTGAACACCGTGCGACGCACAGTGCCTCCCTCCCTGCGGCAGCCCAGCCCTAAGCGCTTGCTCAGGCCGAAAGCTACCGGTGGGTTGTCGGGGCTGTCCAGAGCCGGGCCCCTGCCGGGGGCGCGGGAAAACGCACCCCCGCTGCGCGGCGGTGTCCTCAAGCGCCGGACGGGCTTGATCAAGCCCGTCCGGCGCTTGAGGACGCGCCCGCAGGGCGCCCGCCGCCGCAGGCGGCACGACGGCCCTAAGCCGAAGGAACCGCCGGGAAAAGGAG
>NZ_JBVJDW010000001.1:918844-1156640 GCF_055582085.1 Streptomyces sp. NPDC042259
AAACCCCCCCCCCCCTCTCCTCTTTCCTCCCCCCCCCCCTCCCCTCCCCCCCCCCCCCCCCCTTCCGGCGGTGGACCCCGCGCCCGCAGGGCGCCCGCCGCCGCAGGCGGCACGACGGCCCGCAGCCGAAGAAGCCGCCGGCAACCGGAGAGGCACCGGAGTGGCCTAAAGGGCCCCAAGCGCTCCGAGCGCCAGCCTGCGCAGCAGCGCGGCCGTGGCCGTCCGGCCGGGAAGCGCGGCGGGGCGGCTGAGGTGCGGGGTGGAGTTGAGCAGCCCGAAGACGGCGTGCACGGCGGCGCGGACGTCGGCCTCGGTGGCATCGGGGTGCAGCCGGCCGACGACGTCGACCCACAGCTCCACGTACCGGCGCTGGAGCGAGCGCACCAGCTTGCGGTCGCTGTCGCGCAGCTGGCCCAGCTCACGGTCGTGGAGGGTGATCAGCGCGCGGTCGTCCAGGGCGAAGTCGATGTGGCCGTCGATGAGGGAGTCGAGGACCGCGGCGTCGTCGCCGCCCGCCCCGGTCGCCTCGGCGACGCGCGCGCGGCCGCCCGCGAAGAGCCGCTCGCTGATCCCCACCAGCAGCTCCGCCAGCATCGCGTCCTTGCCCGCGAAGTGCCGGTAGAGGCCGGGGCCGCTGATGCCGACCGCCGCCCCTATCTCGTCCACCCCGACACCGTGGAAGCCGCGCTCGGCGAAGAGCCGGGCGGCCTCCCGGAGGATCTGCTCCCGGCGGGTGGGGGCGGGGGCGGGCTGGAGGCGGGTTGCTGCGTCTGTCACGAAAACAATTCTAGACAGCGGCGTTAGTGGTCGTTAACCTGAGGGAAACGTGTTAACGCTCATTAACCGAGCAAGGGAGCTCGAGTCCATGCAGCAGGCACCGGTGCTGGGGAGCACCGCAGATCCGGCGTCCGACGCCTGGCGGGCCAACGAGGCCGCCCACCGCGAGCTGGCCGCCGGACTGCGCGAGAAGCTCGCCGCGGCACGGCTGGGCGGCGGCGCGAAGGCCCGCGCCCGGCACACCGCACGCGGAAAACTGCTCCCGCGCGACCGGGTGGACGCACTGCTGGACCCCGGCTCGCCGTTCCTGGAGCTGGCGCCGCTGGCGGCCGAGGGGATGTACGGCGGGGCCGCCCCGGCGGCGGGCGTCATCGCCGGCATCGGGCGCGTGTCCGGACGCGAGGTGGTCGTCGTCGCCAACGACGCCACCGTCAAGGGCGGCACGTACTACCCGATGACCGTCAAGAAGCACCTGCGCGCCCAGGAGGTCGCGCTGGAGAACAGGCTCCCGTGCCTGTATCTCGTGGACTCCGGCGGCGCGTTCCTCCCCCTGCAGGACGAGGTCTTCCCCGACCGCGACCACTTCGGCCGGATCTTCTACAACCAGGCCCGGATGTCCGGCGCCGGCATCCCGCAGATCGCGGCGGTGCTCGGCTCCTGCACCGCGGGCGGCGCCTACGTCCCGGCGATGAGCGACGAGGCGGTGATCGTGCGCGACCAGGGCACGATCTTCCTGGGCGGCCCGCCGCTGGTGAAGGCCGCGACGGGCGAGGTCGTCACGGCGGAGGAGCTGGGCGGCGGCGAGGTCCACTCCAAGGTCTCGGGCGTCACCGACCACCTCGCCGAGGACGACGCGCACGCCCTGCGGATCGTGCGGAACATCGTGGCCACCCTCCCCGGGCGCGGCCCGCTGCCGTGGACGGTGGAGCCCGCCGAGGAGCCGAAGACCGATCCGCGAGGGCTCTACGGCGCGGTCCCGGTCGACTCCCGCACCCCGTACGACGCGCGGGAGATCATCGCGCGGATCGTGGACGGCTCCCGGTTCCAGGAGTTCAAGGCGGAGTTCGGGCAGACCCTGGTGACGGGCTTCGCCCGGATCCACGGCCACCCGGTGGGCATCGTCGCCAACAACGGCATCCTCTTCTCCGAATCCGCCCAGAAGGGCGCGCACTTCATCGAGCTGTGCGACCAGCGCGGCATCCCCCTGCTCTTCCTCCAGAACATCTCCGGCTTCATGGTCGGGCGCAGTTACGAGGCGGGCGGCATCGCCAAGCACGGCGCGAAGATGGTCACGGCGGTGGCCTGCACCCGCGTCCCCAAGCTCACGGTCGTCGTCGGCGGCTCGTACGGCGCGGGCAATTACTCGATGTGCGGCCGGGCCTACTCCCCGCGCTTCCTGTGGATGTGGCCCAACGCCAAGATCTCCGTGATGGGCGGCGAGCAGGCCGCGTCCGTCCTCGCCACCGTCAAGCGCGACCAGCTCGAAGCGCGCGGGGAGGAGTGGAGCGCGGCCGACGAGGAGGCGTTCCGGGCACCGGTCCGCGAGCAGTACGAGACGCAGGGCAGCGCCTACTACGCCACCGCGCGACTGTGGGACGACGGGGTCATCGACCCGCTGGAGACCCGGCAGGTGCTGGGCCTGGCCCTGACCGCCTGCGCCAACGCCCCGCTGCCCGCGAAGGACCCGTCGGCGCCCGGCTACGGCGTCTTCCGGATGTGAGCGCCCCCATGACTAGCGGAGACTCCATGTTCGACACCGTCCTGGTCGCCAACCGCGGCGAGATCGCCGTCCGCGTCATCCGTACGCTGCGCGCGCTCGGCATCCGTTCGGTCGCCGTGTTCAGCGACGCCGACGCGGACGCCCGCCATGTGCGCGAGGCGGACACGGCCGTGCGGATCGGCCCCGCGGCGGCGGCGGAGAGCTATCTGTCCGTCCCGCGCCTGCTGGCGGCGGCGGCGCGCAGCGGGGCGCAGGCCGTCCACCCCGGCTACGGCTTCCTCGCGGAGAACGCGGCGTTCGCCCGTGCCTGCGCGGACGCCGGGCTGGTGTTCATCGGCCCGCCCGCCGAAGCGATCCAGCTGATGGGCGACAAGATCCGCGCCAAGGAGACCGTCCGGGCGGCGGGCGTGCCGGTCGTGCCGGGCTCCTCCGGCAGCGGTCTGACCGACGCGCAGCTGGCGGACTCGGCCCGGGAGATCGGGATGCCCGTGCTGCTCAAGCCCTCGGCGGGCGGCGGCGGCAAGGGCATGCGACTCGTGCGCGACGAGGCGCTGCTGGGCGAGGAGATCGCCGCGGCCCGGCGCGAGGCCCGGGGCTCCTTCGGTGACGACACGCTGCTCGTCGAGCGGTGGGTCGACCGCCCCCGGCACATCGAGATCCAGGTCCTCGCGGACGGCCACGGCAACGTCATCCACCTCGGCGAGCGCGAGTGCTCACTCCAGCGCCGCCACCAGAAGATCATCGAGGAGGCGCCGTCCCCCTTCCTCGACGAGGCCACCCGGGCGGCGATGGGCGAGGCCGCCGTGCAGGCGGCCCGCTCCTGTGGGTACACCGGCGCGGGCACGGTGGAGTTCATCGTGCCGGGCGACGACCCCGCCTCCTACTACTTCATGGAGATGAACACCCGCCTCCAGGTCGAGCACCCCGTCACGGAGCTGATCACGGGGCTGGACCTCGTCGAATGGCAGGTCCGGGTGGCCGCCGGCGAGCGGCTGGACCGGGCCCAGGCCGAGGTGACGCTGACCGGCCACGCGGTCGAGGCCCGCATCTGCGCGGAGACCGCCCGGCCCACGGCGGACGGCCGGGTGGACTTCCTGCCCTCGGCGGGCACGGTGCTCGCCCTGGGCGAACCGGCGGGCGCGGGCGTGCGGGTCGACTCCGGCCTCAGCGCGGGCACGGAGGTCGGCACCTCCTACGACCCGATGCTCGCGAAGGTCATCGCCTACGGCCCGGACCGCCCGACGGCGCTGCGCCGGCTGCGGGCCGCCCTCGCGGAGACGACTGTCCTGGGCGTGGACACCAACGCGGGTTTCCTGCGCCGGCTGCTGGCGCACCCCTCGGTGGTGTCGGGCGCGCTGGACACGGGCCTGGTCGACCGCGACGCGGGGGCGCTGGTGCCGCGCGGGGTACCGGACGAGGTGTACGCGGCGGCGGCGCTGCTGCGCCAGTCGGCGCTGGCGCCGGCCGCGCGTGACGCGGGCGGCTGGGTGGACCCCTTCTCCGCCCCGACGGGCTGGCGCCTGGGCGGCGAACCGGCCTGGACGGTCCACCACCTGCGCGTACCGGGCCAGGACCCGGTGCCGGTGCGGGTACGCGGCGACGTGACGAACGCGCAACTTAACGTCGCGGGCTCCGCCCAGGTTCCGGGGACGGACACCTCAGCGACCCCGGAAACGGGCGTCGGGGCCCGCAGCGTGAAGCTGTTGTGCCTTCGGGGGGCCGGGGGCTTGTCCCCGGGGGCGGGGAGGGGCGGGGTGGGGGAGATCACCGTCGACATCGACGGCCTCACCCACACCTTCACCCATGCCACCAGCCCGGAGGGCACCTGGCTCGGGCGCGACGGCGACACCTGGCACGTCCAGGACCACGACCCCACCGCCGCCCGCGGTGGCGCGGGCGCCGCGCACGCCGGGGCGCTGACCGCGCCGATGCCCGGCACGGTCACCGTCGTCAAGGCCGCCGTCGGCGATGCCGTGACCGCCGGGCAGAGCCTGCTCGTGGTGGAGGCGATGAAGATGGAGCACGTCATCTCCGCACCGCACGACGGGACCGTCACCGAGCTGGACGTGACGGCGGGCGCCACCGTCGCCATGGACCAGGTCCTGGCCGTCGTCACCCCCGCCGACGCCCCGCGGGAGGAGTCATGACCGACGGACTGCCGATGGTCGTGCCGGAGCCCGGCCTGCCGGACCGTGTCCGGATCCACGAGGTCGGCCCCCGCGACGGGCTGCAGAACGAGAAGACGGTCGTCCCCGCCCCGGTGAAGGCGGAGTTCATCCGCCGGCTCGCCGACGCCGGGCTCTCCACCATCGAGGCGACGAGCTTCGTGCACCCCAAGTGGGTGCCCCAGCTCGCCGACGCCGAGCAGCTGATGCCCCTGCTCGACGGTGTCGCGGCCCGCCTCCCCGTCCTGGTGCCGAACGCGCGCGGCCTGGACCGCGCCCTGGCCCTCGGCGTGCGCGAGGTCGCCGTGTTCGGCAGCGTCACCGAGTCGTTCGCCAAGGCCAACCTCAACCGCACGGTCGACGAGTCGCTGGAGATGTTCGCGCCCGTCGTGGCCACGGCACGGGAGGCCGGCGTCGGTGTGCGCGGCTATCTCTCGATGTGCTTCGGCGACCCCTGGGAAGGGGCCGTGCCGGTCGGGCAGGTCGCGCGGGTCGCCCGCCGGCTGCTGGACCTCGGCTGCGACGAGCTGAGCCTCGGCGACACGATCGGCGTCGCCACCCCCGGCCACGTCACCGCCGTCCTGACCGCGCTGGACGCGGCGGGCGTGCCGGCCGAGCGGCTCGCCGTGCACTTCCACGACACCTACGGGCAGGCCCTGTCCAACACCCTGGCGGCCCTGCGGCACGGCGTGGGCGTCGTCGACGCCTCCGCCGGCGGCCTCGGCGGCTGCCCCTACGCGAAGAGCGCCACCGGCAACCTCGCCACCGAGGACCTCGTGTGGATGCTCGACGGCCTCGGTATCGACACCGGGGTCGACCTCGGCCGGCTCACCGCCACAAGCGTGTGGATGGCCGGCCACCTGGGGCGGCCCAGCCCGTCCCGTACCGTCCGCGCCCTCTCCCACCAGGAGCTTTGAGTCATGTCGCTGGACCACCGCCTCTCCCCCGAGCACGAGGCCCTCCGCCGTACCGTGCGGGAGTTCGCGCACGACGTCGTCGCGCCGAAGATCGGCGACTTCTACGAGCGCCACGAGTTCCCGTACGAGATCGTCCGGGAGATGGGCCGCATGGGCCTGTTCGGGCTGCCCTTCCCCGAGGAGTACGGCGGGATGGGCGGCGACTACCTGGCCCTTGGTCTCGCCCTGGAGGAGCTGGCCCGCGTCGACTCCTCCGTGGCGATCACCCTGGAGGCCGGGGTCTCGCTGGGCGCGATGCCGGTCTTCCGCTTCGGCACCGAGGAGCAGCGGCGGGAGTGGCTGCCCAAGCTGTGTTCCGGCGAGATGCTGGGCGCCTTCGGGCTGACCGAGCCCGAGTGCGGTTCGGACGCGGGCGGTACGCGCACCACCGCCCGGCTGGACGAGGCGACGGACGAGTGGGTGATCAACGGCACCAAGTGCTTCATCACCAACTCCGGCACCGACATCACGGGCCTGGTCACGGTCACCGCCGTCACCGGCCGCGACGAGAACGGCAAGCCGCGCATCTCGTCGATCATCGTGCCGTCGGGCACCCCCGGCTTCACCGTCGCCGCCCCCTATTCCAAGGTCGGCTGGAACGCCTCGGACACCCGTGAGCTGTCCTTCTCCGACGTCCGGGTCCCGGCGGCGAACCTGCTGGGCGAGGAGGGCCGCGGGTACGCCCAGTTCCTGCGCATCCTCGACGAGGGCCGGATCGCGATCTCGGCACTGGCGACGGGGCTCGCCCAGGGCTGTGTCGACGAGTCGGTGTCCTACGCCAAGGCCCGGGAGGCGTTCGGCAAGCCGATCGGCGCGAACCAGGCGATCCAGTTCAAGCTGGCCGACATGGAGATGCGGGCGCACACCGCCCGGATCGCGTGGCGCGACGCCGCGTCGCGGCTGCTGCACGGCGAGCCGTTCAAGAAGGAGGCGGCGCTGGCCAAGCTCTACTCCTCCGAGATCGCCGTCACCAACGCCCGCGAAGCCACCCAGATCCACGGCGGCTACGGATTCATGAACGAGTACCCGGTGGCCCGTATGTGGCGGGATTCCAAGATCCTGGAGATCGGCGAGGGCACGAGCGAGGTCCAGCGGATGCTGATCGCCCGCGAGTTGGGCCTGTAGGACGCCCCCGCGCGGCTGCGAGAATTCCGCCCATGGCCGAGATCCTGCAGAAAGACGGTACGTGGGCGTTCGACGGCGACACGATACGGATCGTGCCCGGGCGGGAGCGCGGGGTGCACCCGCTGCGCCAGACCCTGGGCGAGCTGGCCGTTCCGCTGACGGCGGTGGCGGGCGTCGCCTTCGAGCCGGGCCGTAAGGGCGGCCGGCTGCGGCTGCGGCTGCGCGACGGGGCCGACCCCCTGACGCAGGCCGCGCGCGGCCGGCTGCCGGACGGCGCCGACCCGTACCAGCTGGCGGTCGAGCCGGACCGCACGGGCGTGGCGGAGTACTTCGTGGCCGAGGTGCGCGACGCCCTGCTGCTGGAGGGGGTGCCGGACGGTCCCACGGACCGCTATCTGCTGCCGGGGCCCGCCGTGCCGCTGTCGCTGGGCGCGGGGGACGGCACGGCCTCCTTCGACGGCGAGTGGGTCCGGCTGGAGTGGAACTGGATGACGGAGGAGGGCAAGAAGTCCGCCGGAACGCGCACCTTCGCGGTGGCCGACCTCGCCTCGGTGGAGTGGCTGCCCTCCCACGGCCTGGAGAACGGCTGTCTGCGCTTCGTCCCGGCCAGGGGGACGACGAAGGCCCCGCCGAAGCACGACCCGTACGCGATCGTGCTGTACGGCTTCAAGAAGGACGCGCTGATGGCGCTGGTCGCGGCCGCGGTGCTGGCCCGGCTGCCGCACCCCTCGGGTGCGGCGGCGGGCCGCCCCGCCCCGGTCCTGCCGGCCGGCGGGAGCGCTGTCCCGGGCTCCGGCCCGGGCCCCGGCCCCGGTGGCGCTCCCGGCTCCGATCACGACGCGCTGCTGCGGCGCCTGCGGGAGCTGGGCGAGCTGCACGGGAGCGGGGTGCTCACCGACGAGGAGTTCGCGGCGGCGAAGCAGGCCGTACTCAAGCGCTTCTAATCCGACATTTCCCGGCCTTCCCCACCCTTTCGATCTTCACTCCTGCCCGATATCGGGCAGGATTCTTGCGAAAGGCCTCGGCACCCCTCAGTATCAACGGGTGCTCGAACGCCGTATGACCCATGACGACCTGGTGGACCACCTGGTGCGCAGCACGCCGCTTCAGCGCGGCGAGGCCGCCCGGGTGGTGCTGGACGTCCTGGCGTACTTCGACGAGTCGACCGAGACGTTCGTGCGTCGCCGACACCGCGAGCTCCAGTCCGGCGGACTGAACAACGCGGAGATCTTCGAGCGGATCGCCACGGAGCTGCCGCACCGCGCGGTGGCCCCACCCGAGCTCTCGCTGCGGCAGCTGCGCCGCATCGTCTACGGCTGAGTCGGCGGCTCCTGCCGCCGCCGAGCATCACTGATCGTTTGTCTGGGAGGGTCAACACCATGTGCGGAATCGTCGGTTATATCGGTAAGCGCGATGTCGCGCCGCTGCTGCTGGAGGGTCTCCAGCGCCTGGAGTACCGCGGCTACGACTCCGCCGGTATCGCCCTGCACGCGAGCGGCAAGACGGGCGGTCTGAAGTCCGCCAAGGCCAAGGGCCGCGTCCGCGAGCTGGAGTCGCGCCTGCCCAAGCGCTTCAACGGCACCACCGGCATCGCCCACACCCGCTGGGCGACGCACGGCGCGCCCAACGACGTCAACGCCCACCCGCACCTGGACGCCGAGGAGAAGGTCGCCGTCGTCCACAACGGCATCATCGACAACGCCTCCGACCTGCGCGCCAAGCTGACGGCCGAGGGCTTCGTCTTCGTCTCCGACACCGACACCGAGGTCCTGGCCCACCTCATCGCCCGCTCCGAGGCGGCGACGCTGGAGGAGAAGGTCCGCGAGGCCGTCAAGCACATCGAGGGCACGTACGGCATCGCCGTCCTGCACGCCGACTTCCCGGACCGCATCGTCGTGGCCCGCAACGGCTCCCCCGTGGTGCTGGGCATAGGCGAGAAGGAGATGTTCGTCTCCTCCGACGTCGCGGCGCTGGTCAGCCACACCCGCCAGGTCGTCACCCTCGACGACGGCGAGATGGCCACCCTCCGGGCGGACGACTACCGCACGTACACCACCGAGGGTTCCTCCACCTCGGCGCAGCCGACCACCGTCGAGTGGGAGGCCGAGTCGTACGACATGGGCGGCCACGACACCTACATGCACAAGGAGATCCACGAGCAGGCGGATGCGGTCGACCGCGCGCTGCGCGGCCGGATCGACGACCGCTTCTCCACCGTGCACCTGGGCGGGCTGAACCTCGACGCCCGTGACGCGCGCGCCGTGCGCCGGGTGAAGATCCTCGGCTGCGGCACCTCGTACCACGCCGGTCAGATCGGCGCCCAGATGATCGAGGAGCTGGCGCGGATCCCCGCCGACGCCGAGCCGGCCTCCGAGTTCCGCTACCGCAACCCGGTCGTGGACCCCGACACCCTCTACATCGCGGTCTCCCAGTCCGGTGAGACCTACGACGTGCTCGCCGCCGTGCAGGAGCTCAAGCGCAAGGGCGCCCGCGTCCTGGGCCTGGTCAACGTGGTGGGCTCCGCGATCGCCCGCGAGACCGACGGCGGCATCTACGTGCACGCCGGCCCCGAGGTCTGCGTCGTCTCCACCAAGTGCTTCACCAACATGGTGGTCTCCTTCGGTCTGCTCGCCCTGCACCTGGGCCGCACCCGTGACCTGTCCGTCGCCGACGGCAAGCGGATCATCGCGGGCCTGCGCAAGCTGCCCGAGCAGATCGCCGAGATCCTGGCGAACGAGGGCGAGATCGAGAAGCTGGCCGGGGAGTACGCCGACGCCAAGTCGATGATGTTCATCGGCCGCGTCCGGGGCTACCCGGTCGCCCGCGAGGCCTCGCTGAAGCTCAAGGAGGTCTCGTACATCCACGCCGAGGCCTACCCGGCGTCCGAGCTCAAGCACGGCCCGCTGGCCCTGATCGAGCCCGCCATGCCGACGGTCGCGATCGTCCCGGACGACGACCTGCTGGAGAAGAACCGCGCCGCGCTCGAGGAGATCAAGGCCCGCAGCGGCCGCATCCTCGCCGTCGCGCACCAGGTACAGGAGAAGGCCGACCACACCATCGTGGTGCCGAAGAACGAGGACGAGCTGGACCCGATCCTCATGGGCATCCCGCTGCAGCTCCTCGCCTACTACACGGCGAAGGCCATGGGCCGCGACATCGACAAGCCCCGCAACCTGGCGAAGTCCGTCACGGTCGAGTAAGACCCGGGGTCTCGATCGGTAGCGGCCTGTCCCCGCGACCACGCGTCGAGCAACCCCTGGCGGCGAAGCCACGCCCGCGAAAGCGGCGGCGCTTCAGCCGCGAAAAGGGGACGGTCTTCCCCGCACGTGCCACCACGCGCGCGGGGAGGACCGCCTCCCCTGCGCCGGCGTCGCCCGCACGCCGGCGGTGATGCCGCCGGTCCCGGGAGCCGTCACCTCCCGTCCGGCAGCACGTCACATGTAGCGGGTTGTACCCGCCGCCGCGGCGCTATCCACCTCTACGCGCGAGTAGATTCATCCGGTTCGTCAAGGGTGGAATCGGCGCCGCTCCGGGCGTATCGCGCCACCATCTCCCCTGCGGCGCGGCCGAGTTGGCGCCGGATGGCCGACGCCCGCACACCTGCCGCGGCCGGGGGCCACGCGAGCGGTACGGCGGGACCGGGACTTAAGGGATGACGACGACCGGCCGCTGCGCGCGCCGTGCCAGCCGCCCCGCGACGGAGCCGAAGATCCGGCCGACCAGGCCGTGGGTGGAGCCGACCACGATCGCGTCCGCCGCGTACTCCCGGCCGACTTCCTCCAATTCGTGGCAGATGTCCCCACCGCGCTCCACCAGGATCCAGGGCACCTCGGACAAATAGTCCGCACAGGCCAGTTCGAGGCCGAGCACTTCCGTCCGGTGGTCGGGGACGTCCACGAAGACCGGCGGCTCACAGCCCGCCCATACGGTCGTCGGCAGCCGGTTGGCCACATGGACGATGATCAGCCCGGAGCCCGAGCGCCGGGCCATCCCGATTGCATATGCAAGCGCTCGCTCGCTCGACGTGGAGCCGTCGAAGCCCACCACGACACCGTGCTGGAACGCCGGATCGCAGGCATGACGTGTTTCTTCCGCCGCTTCGGGGTGCGCCGCTTGATCGGCGACCCGCTTGCGGTCCGCGGGTTCGGAGAATTCGTGACCGGCCATCGGTGTCTCGGCGAAGGAGTCCTCTTGCGGAGGGGGATCGACGGGGGCTGATTGGAGTTGTCGAGGGGGACGGATCGGATGGATCAAGAACGAAAAAATCCGTCCGGGATTCATCTTTTCAAGTGCTTACCCCCCAGGGTACGGCGCCACTCGCCGGCTGCCCAGAGGCCGCCCGGCCGGGCACGCCGGTTTCCACACCCCCCGGGGCGTTCCCCGGAGCATGCACGAGGGCGGCGCGCAGCGCAATGCCCCGGCCGGGCCCCGGATCCCCCGCTTCCCAGTGACCCCGGGGGCGGCCGGGCGTTGTACTACCGCCAGCAGCCGCCACCAGGGAGCCGTTCCGTGCCCGGAACCCGCGAGTCCGCACGCGCCGACGCCGCCAAGGGGGAGTCCCCCGATCCGGTGAGCGACGTAGTCCGCTGGGCGGCCTTCAGCTGCGCCCTGGTCCCCGTCGTCCTGCTGATGTGCGGTCAGTCCTTCGGCGGTGCCGCCGGCACGGCGGCCGGTCTGGTGGCGGTCACCTGCGCCTGCCACGCCCTACTGCGCCAGTCGGAGCGCAGCGCCGCCCGGGTGGCGGCGGAACAGTCGATTCCGCACCGCGGCAGGCGGGGCCGCACCGGTACCGGATCGCATCGCGGAGCGCGTCATCCCGGCACCGGCTCATCGGTCGACTGACGTCCTCGCACGCCTGCACCCATAGGTTTTCAGCCAACTTGGGGCCGAACTCCATCCCTTGGCCAAAGCACCCCCCAACAGCCGGTCGACCAGCAAGGGAAGGGCCGTTGAGGGCGGTTGCGCCCTACGGGGAGTGGGCATGGGCGAGAGGCGTACTTTTCACCGAGCCCTGCAAGTGCAACGCTTCGTGATCGAACGCTTCACGCCAAGTTGTCATGTCGACATAGAGCCGGGTGGTGAACTGGTCACCGCGTCTCCATTCGACGCAGTAGATTCGATCTTGGCCATGACCGGCGGGGGAACCGTTCAGGACCGAGGGGAAACGTGCAGGACCGAGAGGACTCGACCGCCGAGGGGGGCTTAGCGCCATGAGCCAGGACTCCACGACCGTACCGGAGACCGCGCGCAAGCTCTCCGGACGCCGCCGCCGGGAGATCGTCGCAGTGCTGCTATTCAGCGGCGGCCCCATCTTCGAAAGCTCCATTCCGCTCTCCGTGTTCGGCATCGACCGACAGGACGCAGGAGTCCCCCGCTACCGCTTGCTGGTGTGCGCGGGCGAAGATGTGCCATTGCGAACAACCGGCGGCCTTGAACTGACCGCACCGTACGGCCTGGAGGCACTCTCCAGGGCGGGCACCGTCGTGGTGCCCGCGTGGCGGTCGATCACCCAGCCGCCACCGACCGCCGCACTCGACGCGCTGCGCCGCGCCCATGAAGAGGGCGCCCGCATCGTCGGGCTGTGCACCGGGGCCTTCGTACTGGCCGCCGCGGGGCTGCTCGACGGCAGGCCCGCCACCACCCATTGGATGTACGCGCCCACGCTCGCCAAGCGCTATCCGTCGGTCCACGTGGACCCGCGGGAGCTCTTCGTGGACGACGGTGACGTACTGACGTCCGCGGGCACCGCGGCAGGCATCGACCTGTGCCTGCACATCGTCCGTACCGACCACGGCGCCGACGCGGCGGGGGCCCTGGCCCGTCGTCTCGTCGTACCGCCACGCCGCAGCGGCGGGCAGGAGCGCTATCTCGACCGGTCTTTACCGGAGGAGATCGGCGCCGACCCGCTCGCCGAGGTCGTCGCCTGGGCCTTGGAGCACCTCCACGAGCAGTTCGACGTGGAGACCCTGGCGGCGCGCGCCTATATGAGCAGGCGCACCTTCGACCGGAGGTTCCGCTCGCTCACCGGGAGCGCTCCGCTGCAATGGCTGATCACCCAGCGGGGGCTTCAGGCGCAGCGGCTCCTGGAGACCTCGGACTATTCCGTGGACGAGGTCGCCGGGCGCTGCGGCTTCCGCTCGCCGGTGGCCCTGCGCGGTCACTTCCGGCGGCAGCTGGGGTCCTCCCCCGCCGCCTACCGGGCCGCCTACCGGGCACGCCGGCCGCAGAACGGCGCGGCCGACCGGGCGGAGCGGGGCGAGCGTCCGGACCGTCCGGACAGAGGGGACCGCTTCGACCGGCAGGATCTGCCCGAGCAGCGGACCGGGGAATCCTCGGTGATGGCGATGCGGCGCACGGCCATGGCCGGCGCCCATGCCGTGACCGGCGCGTCCCTGGCACCGCCACCACCCCACGGTGGACATAGCGGGCATATGGGATCCGGCGGCCATCTCGGCCATGGGTCCGGACACAGTGGTCCCGGCGGGCTCGGCCCCGAGCCCGGCAAGCCGGAGTCCGACCTCTACAGCCCACGCCTGCCCGGGCAGCGGGAACGCCCCGTAGGGTGAGACGTATGAACGATCGCATGGTGTGGATCGACTGCGAGATGACCGGGCTCTCGCTGTCGGACGACGCGCTCATCGAGGTGGCCGCCCTGGTCACCGACTCTGAGCTGAACATCCTCGGCGACGGCGTGGACATCGTCGTCCGCCCGCCCGCCGAGGCCCTGACCACCATGCCCGAGGTGGTGCGCCAGATGCACACGGCCTCCGGGCTGCTCGCCGAGCTGGACGGCGGGACGACGCTCGAGGACGCGGAGCGGCAGGTCCTGGCGTATGTGCGCGAGCACGTCCCGGAGCCGGGCAAGGCCCCGCTGTGCGGAAACTCGGTCAGCACCGACCGTGGGTTCCTGCTGCGGGACATGCCCGAACTGGAGAACCACCTGCACTACCGGATCGTCGACGTGTCCTCGGTGAAGGAGCTGGCCCGGCGCTGGTTCCCCCGCTCCTACTTCAGCAGCCCGAAGAAGAGCGGCAACCACCGGGCACTCGCCGACATCAGGGAATCGATCGCCGAGCTGCGCTACTACCGCGAGGCGATCTTCGTACCGCAGCCCGGCCCGGACTCGGACACGGCGAAGGCCATCGCGGCCAAGCACGTCCTGCCCGCTCAGGGATAGTGACGCAGCTCGCTCCCAGGACGCGTGTCATCTGGGAGCGAGCACCCCTGAAGACCCTGTACACTTTTTCTCAGCCGGTGGGAAACGCACCGGACATGGTGGGTATAGCTCAGCTGGCAGAGCACCTGGTTGTGGTCCAGGATGTCGCGGGTTCAAGTCCCGTTACTCACCCTGTATGACGAAGGCCCGGTCTGTGAGAACAGACCGGGCCTTCGTCGCGTCCCCGCCTCTTCCGTCCCGTGCGGCTGATCCGTCGTCAGCGGGGCCTGGTGCCGGTACCGGGGTGCGGGCAACGTGCCATGGTGCTTTCTGTGAACCCCTCCCCCCACAGCCGCCCGCTGCGCATCGGCACCCGCAAAAGCCCCATGGCGCTGGCCCAGACCGAGCGGGTCCGCGAGCTGTTGCGCAAACTCGAACCCGATCTCGGAATCGACGTGGTCCCCCTGGAGACCGAGGCCGACCGGTGGCAGGGCGATCTCGCGAAGCTCGGCGGGAAGGGCCTCTTCGTCAAGGCCATCGACCTCCGGCTGCAGAACGGCGACATCGATCTGGCCGTCCACTGCCTGAAGGACGTCCCCGGCGACGGGCCCCTCCCCGAAGGGCTCGTCTTCGCGGCGATGCTGCCGCGCGACGACGTCCGCGACGTCCTCGTCGTCCCCGAGGACTCGGCGGTGCGCACGCTCGCCGATCTGCCCGCCGGGGCCCGTGTGGGCTCGTCCTCGGTACGCCGCCGGGCACAGCTCGGCCGCGCCCGGCCGGATCTGCGGATCGTGCGGGTGCGCGGCACCCTCGGCACCCGTCTCGACAAGCTGGACGGCACGAAGGCCGTGGTCCCCCCGCTCGACGCGCTGGTCGTGGCGGCCGCCGGGCTCGACCGGCTCGAGCTGCGGCAGCGGGCGCGGCAGGTGTTCACCCTCGAAGAACTCCTGCCCGCCGTCGGCGCCGGGGTGCTGGTGCTGGAGTGCCGCCGTGCCGACGACGGCCTGCGCGCCCTGCTGCGGCGGCTGGGCGACGCGCGGACGCTGGCGGAGGCCACGGCGGAACGGGCGATGCTCTACAGCCTGCGCGGGCACTGCAACTCCCCCATCGCGGGGTACTGCGACACCGAGGTCGACGGGCGGCTGTCGCTGCGCGGCATGGTCTTCGACGAGACCGGGTCCACCTTCGTCCGGGCCCACATCCGGGGCACCGCCGACGACCCGGTGGACCTCGGCAACCGGGTCGGCACCGAACTCCTCCGCCAGGGGGCGGCCGATCTCATCGCCGGAACCGTCCACTGAGCGATCCCCGCGCACACCCATCCCGGTGACTTCGACGAGACACGCCCTCACCCTTTCGGGTAGGGGCGGCGCCGACGACACGCGCGGCCCTTCAATGAGCGGGAGGCGGCGCGGCCGCCCCGCCTCCGCCGGGAAACCGGCCCTGACGCACCACCAGTTCCGTCGGCGGCATCAGGAGGACGCAATTGCGCGGCAGCACGGGCACCCACCGGCGGCGGACGACGCGGCTTCGCGGACACGTCCTGGCGGCCGTCGCCGTGCTCGGCGCGGCGCTCCTCGGTGGCTGCGCCCGGGACGGCGGCACCGCCGCGAGCGGCACCGGGGGCGCCACCGGGGGCGGGGGCGGCGGGAAGACCACGATCACGATCGGCACCTTCGGGGTCTTCGGCTACAAGCAGGCCGGGCTCTACGCGGAGTACGAGCGGCTGCACCCGGACGTCACGATCAAGGAGAGCGTGATCGAGCGCAACGACACCTACTACCCGCAGCTGCTGACCCATCTCGCGGCGGGCGGCGGGCTCGCCGACATCCAGGCCGTGGAGGTCGCCAACATCAACGAGGTGGCCACGACACTGTCCGGCAAGTTCGAGGACCTGTCGAAGGCGGCGGGGGTGCGCAGGGGCGACTGGCTGGACTGGAAGTGGCGGCAGGCCACGGACCGCGCGGGGCGGACGGTCGGGCTCGGCACGGACATCGGACCGATCGCCGTGTGCTACCGGAAGGACCTCTTCGCCAAGGCCGGACTGCCCACGGACCGGGAGGCGGTCGGCAGGCTGTGGGCCGGTGACTGGCAGAAGTACATCGACACCGGCAAGGCGTACAAGAAGCGGGCACCGGCCGGCACGGTCTTCACCGACTCGGCGGCCGGGATCTACAACGCGTCGATCCACGCCTACCCCGAGCGCTACTACGACCGGCACGGCAAGGACATCCACGCGACCAGCCCGGCCGTCAAGGCGTCCTGGGACCTGGCGGTGCAGGCGGCGCGGGGCGGACTGACCGCACGGCTCAAGCAGTTCGAGAAGCCATGGGACCAGGCGTACGCGAACGGCCGCTTCGCCACCGTCGCCTGCCCGCCGTGGATGCTCGGCTACATCAAGGAGAAGGCGGGCGCGGCGGGCAGGGGCAAGTGGGACGTGGCCGCCGCGCCCCGCCCCGCCAACTGGGGCGGATCCTTCATCGGCGTACCGAAGGCGGCCCGGCACAAGGCGGAGGCGGTCAGGCTCGCGGTGTGGCTGACCGCGCCCGCCCAGCAGGCCACGCTCTTCGACCGGCAGGCGAGCATCCCCTCCACCCCCTCCTCGTACGACATGCCGCAGGTCAGGGACGCCCGGCACCCCTACTTCGGCGGCGCCCCGACCGGGCGGATCTTCGCGGCGGCGGCCAAGGGCATCCCCACCTTGGTGATCGGCCCGCACGAGCAGCAGATCGGCGCCGCCTTCACCGACGTCGGGCTGCTCCAGATCGACCAGCAGGGCAGGTCCCCGCGCGCGGCCTGGCGGGCGACGCAGAAGGAGATCGAGAACGCGGTGGACGAATGACCACGACCGCCACCGCGGCCCCGGGCACGGGCGGGGACGCGGACGGCCCGTCGCCGCGGTGCCCGGACCGCGGCCCCGGCCGCGACCGGGCGGCCCGGCTGCGCAGCCGGCTCTACCGGTGGGACGTCCGCTACAGCCCGTACGCCTTCGTCGCGCCGTTCTTCCTCTTCTTCGGCGCGTTCGGTCTCTTCCCCCTCCTCTATACGGGCTGGGCCTCGCTGCACCGCGTGGAGCTGGCCGCCCCGGACGACATGAAGTGGGTGGGGGCGCGCAACTACACCCGGCTGCTGGACGACGACTTCTTCTGGAACGCGCTGGGCAACACCTTCACCATCGGGGTGCTGTCGACCGTCCCCCAGCTGCTGATGGCCCTGGGCCTGGCGCAGCTGCTGCACTACCGGCTGCGGGCCGCGAACTTCTGGCGCGTGGCACTGCTCACCCCGTACGCCACCTCGGTCGCCGCCGCGACGCTCGTCTTCGTGCTGCTCTACGGGCGCGACTACGGGATGGTCAACTGGGCCCTGGGCGCGGTGGGGATCGACCCGGTCGACTGGCAGAGCGGCACCTGGACCTCGCGGTTCGCGGTCTCCTCGATCGTGATCTGGCGGTGGACGGGCTACAACGCGCTGATCTATCTGGCCGCCATGCGGGCCGTGCCCGCCGACCGCTACGAATCGGCGGCCCTCGACGGCGCCTCCCGGTGGCAGCAGTTCCGGCACGTCACCGTGCCCGCGCTGCGACCGACGATCCTCTTCACGGTCGTGGTCTCGACGATCGGGGCGACACAGCTCTTCGGCGAGCCGCTGCTGTTCGGCGGGGCCGGGGGCCAGAAGGGCGGCGCCTCCCACCAGTTCCAGACCCTGGGCCTCTACCTCTACGAGCAGGGCTGGTACTCCTTCCACCTCGGGCGCGCCTGTGCCGTCGCCTGGACGATGTTCCTGATCCTGCTGCTGATCGCCGCGGTCAACGTGACCATCGCGCGGTGGCTGCGCACGAGTCATTGAGGGGCTGCCGTGACGACCACCACGACGACCGACCCGCCGGCTCCCGCGCCCGTCCCGGCCGCCCGGCCGGAACGGGGGCCGCGGGCCGGCACCCGGCGCGCGGGACGGCACGCGCACGGCGGACCCGTCGCCTACGCGGTGCTGGCGCTCTTCACCGCCGGCTCGCTGTTCCCCCTGGTGTGGACGGCGGTCGCCGCCTCGCGGGACAGCTCCCGGCTCGCCCGGACCCCGCCGCCGTTGTGGTTCGGCAGCGATCTGGCCCGGAACCTGGGCACGGCGTGGACCGACGCCAACATGGGCCTCGCGCTGTTCAACACCGTGCTGGTGGCGGGCGCCGTCGCACTGGGCACCGTGCTCTTCTGCACCATGGCCGGTTTCGCCTTCGCCAAGCTGCGTTTCCGCTTCAAGAGCGCCCTGCTGATGCTGACGATCGGCACGATGATGATTCCGCCGCAGCTCGGTGTGGTCCCCCTCTTCCTGGTCGTCGCCGAGCTGGGGTGGACCGACCGGCTGCAGTCGGTGGTGCTGCCCACACTCGTCAGCGCCTTCGGGGTCTTCTTCATGCGGCAGTACCTCGTGGAGGCGCTGCCCACCGAGCTGATCGAGGCGGCCCGCGTCGACGGCGCGAGCGGCTGGCGCGTCGTGTGGCACATCGTCTTCCCCGCCGCCCGGCCGGCGATGGCGGTGCTGGGAATGCTCTCCTTCGTCCAGGCGTGGAACGACTTCTTCTGGCCGATCATCGCGCTGACCCAGGAGAACCCGACCGTGCAGGTGGCCCTCACCGGGCTGGGCCGCGGCTATGTGCCCGACCAGGCCGTGATCATGGCCGGTGCGCTGCTGGGCACGCTGCCGCTGCTGCTGGCATTCACGCTGTTCGGCAGGCAGATCGTCGGCGGCATCATGCAGGGCGCCGTCAAGGGCTGACGGCCCGGCCCCTGCCCCGTCCTCCCTTCCCCCACCTCGGGAGCGTTCCATGACCCCTCCGCCCTCCCCCTCTCCCTCCTCCCCGTCGGTGAACTTCCCGCCCGGCTTCCTCTGGGGCGCGGCCACCGCCGCGTACCAGATCGAGGGCGCCGCGCGGGAAGGCGGCCGCACCCCCTCCATCTGGGACGTCTTCGCCCGCGTCCCCGGCAAGGTCCTCGGCGGGGACACCGGGGACACCGCCACCGACCACTACCACCGCCACCACGAGGACGTGGCACTGATGGCGGAGCTGGGGCTCGGCGCGTACCGCTTCTCCGTCTCCTGGCCACGCGTGCAGCCCACCGGCCGGGGCCCGGCCTCCCGCCGCGGTCTCGACTTCTACCGCGCCCTCGTCGACGACCTCCTCGCGCACGGCATCCAGCCCATGCTGACGCTCTACCACTGGGACCTGCCGCAGGAACTTGAGGCGGCCGGCGGCTGGCCCGAGCGCGAGACCGCGCACCGCTTCGCCGACTACGCCCACCTCGTCGCCGAGGCACTGGGCGACCGGGTCGAGCTGTGGACGACCCTCAACGAACCCTGGTGCAGCGCCTTTCTGGGCTACGGCTCGGGGGTGCACGCCCCGGGCCGTACGGACGAGGTCGCGGCGCTGCGGGCCGCGCACCATCTGAACCTGGCGCACGGCCTCGGCGCGGCGGCACTGCGCGCGGCCCTGCCCGCCCGGGCGCGGCTGTCCGTCGCCCTCAACCCCAGCGCCGTCAGGGCCCGCACCGACGCCCCCGAGGACGTGGACGCGGCACGCCGCGTCGACGCCCTGGCCACGCGTATCTTCACCGACCCCATGCTCCACGGCGCGTACCCCGAGGACCTGCTGACCGACACGGCGGGCATCACCGACTGGTCGTTCGTGTACGACGGCGACCCGGACACCATCAAGCACCCCCTCGACGCGCTGGGCATCAACTACTACGCACCCACAGTGGTATCAGGCACCACTGACAGCCGCCCCCCGCGCGCGGACGGCCACGGGGGCGGCGAGCGGTCGCCCTGGCCCGGGGCGGACCGCGTGGCCTTCCACCAACCGCCCGGCAAACGCACGGCGATGGACTGGACCGTCGATCCCTCCGGCCTGTACGACCTGCTGACCCGCTTCGCCCGCGAGGCCCCCGGACTGCCGCTCGTCGTCACCGAGAACGGGGCCGCGTACGACGACAAGCCGGACGGCGAGGGGGTGGTGCACGACCCGGAGCGCATCGCCTATCTGCACGCGCACCTCGAAGCGGTGCGGCGGGCCATCGCCGACGGCGCGGACGTGCGGGGCTACTTCCTCTGGTCGCTGCTGGACAACTTCGAGTGGGCCTACGGCTACAGCAAGCGTTTCGGCGCGGTGTACGTCGACTACGCCACCCAGGCCCGTACGCCCAAATCCAGCGCCCGGTGGTACGCCCAGGTGGCCCGGAGCGGGCAACTCCCGCCGTTCTGATCCGCGTTACGCGAAGGCGTCGGGCGGCGGCGCCGGTGAGGGCCGGGCGGCGGCATCGGTGACCGGTGCCGCGCCGCCCGTGAAGTCGGCCAGCGCGCGGCCGTGTTCGACCCGCCCCTGATGCGGGTCGGACGCGGCCCGCCGGGTCAGCTCGGCGACGGGCAGCTCCCGGTCACCGGCCAGCAGCACGGCGTTGCCGAAGCGCCGCCCGCGCAGCACCGCCGGATCGGCCGTCAGGCACAGCTCGGGGAAGACGGCCGCCGCGGTCGCGATCTGACCCTTCAGATGGGCGAGCGGCGGTCCGTCGGCGAGGTTCGCGGCGTAGAAACCGCCCGGGCGCAGGGCCCGGCGCACCTCGCCGGTGAACTCCACGCTGGTCAGGTGCGCGGGGGTGCGGGCACCGCTGAAGACATCGGCGATGATCAGGTCCGCCCACCCGTCCGGCACCTTGGCGAGCCCCTCCCGGGCGTCACCGCCGCGCACCCGGACGCGCCAGCCTCCGTCCAGGGGCAGCTCGGTCCGGACGAACTGGACGAGCGGCGCGTCGATCTCGAAGATCTGCTGGGTCGAGCGGGGGCGGGTCGCGGCGACGTACCGGGCAAGGGTGAAGGCCCCGCCGCCCAGGTGCAGCGCCTGGATGGGCTTGCCGGGCGGCGCCACGAGGTCGGCGATGTGGCCGAGGCGCCGCTGATAGGCGAAGTCGAGGTACGCGGGGTCGTCGAGGTCCACGTGGGACTGCGGGGCCCCGTCGATCAGAAGGGTCCGCCCACGCGGCCGGTCCCGGTCGGGCACCAGCTCCGCCAGACCCCCCGCCACCTGCGCCGACACCGGCTCCACCGCGCGCCCGCGCCCTTGCTTCTGCTTGCCCTTCGCCACGTGCCCAGTATCGCCCGCGCCGTGCGGCACCGCCGCACGGGCTGCCGTGCTGTGTCCTCAAACGCCGGACGGGCTGCTGTGCCGTGTTCTCAAGCGCCGGACGGGCTTGATTCAAGCCCGTCCGACACTAACGGCAGCGGTCGACCGCCGCGATCGTGCGGGCCGCCTCACCGAGCGCGGCCCGCAGGACGACGGGGTCGGTGGAGGCGGTGAAGGCCACATCCGGCGGCACCAGCCAGCCCGTGCCGGTGACGGGGGGCTCGGCGAAGCCCAGGGGCAGACGGCCGTAGGTCTGCGTACAGGAACTGCCCGGTACGTCCCAAATGGCAGCCGTGCCGGGCGGCACGAGGAAGCCGAGGGTGTCGCAGGTCCCGTCGTGCAGGACGGGGCCCACACCGTCGCGCAGCCGAAGGATGTCGACCGCTTCCAGGCCCTGGCGGGCGGGGACGGTGACGAGATCGCACGGGCCGGCGTCGTCGAACGTCACGGGCGGGTACGGGAACGGGCTGCGGTCCTGGCGCGGGCGGTGCAGCGCCGTCGTACGCGAACCACCGATGTCCACTCCGGCCTCCACCAAGGGAAACGCCTCCTCCGCCGTGGGCACTCCGCGTCGAGCGCACTCCAAGGATTTCAACGCCCCGGCGCGTCAACGGCTACGGCGCACAGCCGCCGCAAAGGATGGCAGTTCATGGCGGATGGTGCGTGAGATATCCGTTTTGTAGCCAAACCGAGCGTAGTGAACAGCTCACAGCCGGTACGGTTTTCATGCCGCAAAGGCAAGTACAGCCGTCCGCCCCGGCTCGCACCCGGGGCGGCATTCGCCAGGGAGAGGGTCCGGCCATGGCGTCGTCCCACGCATCCTCGTCACCTCGTCCGAACACCGCCTTCCGGCAGTTGCGAGGACACCGCTCACCTGGCGAGTTCGCGGCGGCCGTACGGCGTGCGGCCCGTGAGATCGGCGAACACGTCTCCTGCGACGCGCGCTACATCGGGCGTGTCGAATCCGGGGAGATCCGTTGCCCCAACTACGCCTACGAACGGGTGTTCCGGCACATGTTCCCCGGCCGCGAGCCCGTGGACATGGGCTTCGCGCCACGGGACGCGGTACGCGGACGGGGGGCGCGCGGTGGGGGACGTACGCCGTCCCCGCAATCCGAGATCCCCGAAGCGACCCGCGTTTCCGCCCCCTCGGCCGCCCCCGAAGACGACCTCACCGACAGTCCCTTCGATGAACAACCGCACCACGACCACCAGTTCCACCTGGACAACCCCTTCGACCGGCACCGGTCGGACAGCACCAAGGAGAGCGACGTGTTGCGTCGCGCGTTCATGACCAGCGGCACGGCCGCGATGGCCACCGCCTCGCTGGGCATCCCCGGCGGCCGCCCGCCCCGCCGCGTGGGCGAGGCCGAGGCCCAGGCCGTCGAACGGGCGGTGCGGCGCATCCGGGTCCTCGACGACCGGCACGGCGGGGACGGCCTCTACCGACGCGCCGCGCAGCCCCTGCGGGTGGCGTACGAACTGCTCGACGCGGGCACCCGGCGGCAGTCGGTCGCGGACCGGCTGCACGCGAGCGCGGGCGAACTGGCCATCTCGGTCGGCTGGCTGGCCCACGACTCGGGCCGGTTCGCCGACGCCCGCTCGCACTACGCGGAGGCCCTCGCCACCGCACGCGTCGCCGGGGACGCGGCCCTGGAGGCACACGCGTTCTGCAACACCGCCTTCCTCGCGCGCGACGCGGGCCGGCCGAGGGAGGCCGTCCGCGCGGCACAGGCCGCGCAGCGGGCTGGGCGGAAACTCTCTTCGACGCGGCTGATGTCCCTGCTGACGCTCCGCGAGGCGGGCGGCTGGGCCGGGCTCGGCGACCGGCCGGCGTGCGAGGCGGCGCTGCTGCGGGCGCGAACGCTGTTCGGGAAGGGCGCCGGGACGACGGACCCGGAGTGGATGACGTTCTTCGGCGAAGCGGAACTGGAGGGGCTGGAGGCGCAGTGCTGGTCGGTGCTCGGCGACTGGCCGCGCGCGGTGGAACACGCCCGGCAGGCGGTCTTCCTCCAGGACTCGCACTTCGCCCGCAACACGGCCCTCTTCACCGCGCAGCTCGCGGGCGACCTGGCCCGCGCCGGCCGCCCGGACGAGGCGGTGGCGGCGGGCGAACGCGTCCTGGACCTCCTCGACCAGGTCCGCTCCTCCCGCATCCACGCGATGCTCGCCACCACGGCCCGCCTGCTGCGCTCCTACGAACACGACCCGGCCGTGGCATCCTTCCTCACCCGCCGGGCGGCTGCGCGCCGGGCGTAACGATTCACTCCGTGGGCTTCCCGCGCTACGGACACCGTCCCGCACCACCGCTGCGCGGCGGTGTCCTCATCACCGGACGGGCTCGATGGGCTATGTCCTCAATCGCCGGACGGGCTTGAGGACGCGCCCGCCGGGCGGCTGCGCGCCGGGCGTAGCGCTCCCTGGGCGGCGCCATCCGCACCACCGCTGCGCGGCGGTTGTCCTCAATCGCCGGACGGGCTTGATGGGGCTGAGGCCGCCCCCATCAGCCCGTCCAGGCCGGATTCGGCTGAGCCCAGCCAATCCAAGCCCTCCGGGCTTGATGGCGAGGCCGGGCGCATCAGCCCGTCCGGGGCTGAATGCGGCCGAGCCCAGCCAAATCAAGCCCGTCCGGCGATTGAGGACGCGCCCGCAGGGCGCTTGCCGCCGCAGGCGGCGGAGACGGCCCGCAGCCGAAGAGCCGCCGCCCAGGCAAGAGGCGCTTGCCGCCGCAGGCGGCCAAGACGGCCCGCAGCCGAAGAGCCGCCGGCCAGGCGAGAGGCTCGCCGCCACAGGCGGCACAAACCGGCCCGTAGCCGAAGAACCGCCGGCCAGGCGAGAGGCGGCAAAGACAGCCCCCAACCCCCCACCGCTACGCGAGGTGCCCCGTATCGTTCCACCGCTCGATCGCCGGAGCCCCGTACGCCCAGCCGAGGATGGACAGTGACGTCGGGTCGAGGCGGATGCGGCCGGCGAAGGAGACGTCGAGGCCGAGCCAGCGCGCGCCGATGACGCGCAGGATGTGACCGTGGGCGAAGATCAGCACGTCGCGGTCGGCCGAGCGGGCCCATTCCACGACCTCGTCCGCCCGGGCCCCGACCTCCGCCAGGGTCTCGCCCTCGGGGACGCCGTCACGCCAGATGACCCAGCCCGGCCGCGCCGCCTTGATCTCGTCCGGGGTCATGCCCTCGTACGCGCCGTAGTGGAACTCCATCAGCGCGTCCCACGGCGTGGCGCGGTCGCCGAAGCCGGCCAGCTCGCAGGTCTCCTTCGCGCGCACCAACGGGCTGGTGCGGACCTCGACGCCCGGCAGCGCGGCCCACGGCTCGCGGTGCAGCCGCTCGCCGAGCAGCTTGGCCCCGCGCCGCCCCTCGTCGAGGAGCGGGATGTCCGTACGGCCGGTGTGCTTGCCGGAGAGCGACCACTCCGTCTGTCCGTGCCGGGCCAGCAGGATGCGCGGTGCCATGGAGGGGCCCCCTTCATAAGATTTCGGTGATTTTGGCGACAGAACGACACGCTCGCTCGCCCCACCCCCATCATCGCTCACCCCTTTCACAGGCAACCCTGTGGGGAATTCCGGCGTCTCCCCCCTTACAACCCGTAGACCACCGCACAACAGCGGGCGAACACGGTGCAGCCGGGAAGCCACGGGGCGGTGTGCGAGCCGAGGGCCGTAGACCGTACGGTGGCATGCGCGCTTGTTGGCCGCCTGAACAAATGGAGAGCGTCCGGATGTACCGCACCGCACCACTCGGGAAGCGGCCGCGCTGGTGGACCGAGCTGCCGCTGATCGCCGTGGTCTACGCGGTGTATTCGGCGGGGCGGCTCCTGGTCCGGGGCGACGTGCAATCAGCCGTCGACCACGGCCTGGCAATTCTCGATCTTGAAAAAACGTTTCGAATAAATTTCGAACACCCACTCAACCGGTTGTTCACGGAGCACGCCTCCCTCGGCATACCGGCCGACTTCGCCTACGCGTCGCTGCACTACCTGCTGACCCCCGCGCTGCTCGTGTGGCTCTTCAAGCGCCGCCCGGCGGACTACCGTCCGCTGCGGACGTGGCTGATGGTCTCCACCCTCATCGGGCTGATCGGCTTCACCCTGCTGCCGACCTGCCCGCCCCGGCTGCTCGACCCCGGCTACGGCTTCGTCGACACGATGGCCCAGTACGGGTCGTACGGCTGGTGGGGCGGTGAGGCCAGCGCACCGCGCGGGCTCGGCGGAATGACCAACCAGTACGCGGCCATGCCCAGCCTGCACGTCGGCTGGGCCCTGTGGTGCGGCGTCGTGCTGTGGCGCTACGGCCGCACGACCTGGGCGCGGATCGCGGGCGTGGCCTACCCGCTGGCCATCACGATCATCGTGATGGGCACCGCCAACCACTACTTCCTGGACGCCGTGGCGGGCGTCGCCGTGATGGGCGTCGGCTTCCTGCTGGCCCGTCCCGTCCTGCGGCTCGCCGACCGGTTCCTCCCGGGCCGCTCCCGGGCCACGGCCGGCGCGGAAACCGGTGAGACGCCCGCGCGTGTCAGTGGCGGATGCGAGACTTCGGCGGGTACAGCGCTTCCCCGGTCGGCGCCCTCCGGAGCAGGGGCCCCGGAGGCCCGTCCGGGGGCGCCGGAGAGACATCGCGAGGCGGACGCCAGTGACCAGATCCCTCGACAGCCGGCCCACGGCGGGGCGGCCGACAGCCACCCCGGCGGGGCTGCGGCAGCGGCTCGCTGACCTGCGCGGCCCGGCCGTCCCACCGCACCCGCTCGATGCCCGCGCCCTCGCGGCGCTGGCCGCCAACCCCGGCTGTCACCGCCGGGCGCTGCTCGACGGCGCCGGGGTCGACAAGGGCGCGCTGGCCCGGGCCCTGGGGTCACCGGCCACCTTCGGGCAGTCGCAGTTCGCCTTCGTCCGGGGCAACGCCTTCGAGGCCCGCGTCAAGGACGACGGCGGCGCGGAGCTGATCCGGTTGCTGCGGGAGCGGCTGGGCGAGGAATCGGGGGAGCCCGGCCCCGAGCCCGCCCCGGCCCCCGATCTGTCGGCCGTCGGGCCCGAGGGCCGTACGGCCCGTACGGCCCTGGCCCTGCGCGACGCCACGGCCGCCGGCCGGTGGACGCTGTTGGACCACCCCTTGCTGGCGCTCCAGGTCGCCGGTACCCCGGTCTATCTCGAACCGGACGCGGTGGTCGTCCACCCCGACGGCAGCTGGACGGTCGTGGAGATCAAGTCGTTCGCGATGATCGACGGCTCCGCCGACACGGCGAAGGTCGGCGCGGCGGCCCGGCAGGCGGCGGTGTACGCCCTGGCCTTGGAGGACGTGGCGGGGCGCCTGCCCGTGCCCTCCGGGCGGGGCGACGAGGCCGGTGTGGAGGCGCGTCCGCCGGGCCCCCAGGACGAACCGGGTGACGGGCCCGCCACCCGCACCGGCCCGGACGCCCGGCCGGCCCTCGCGGACCTGCCGCCCAGCCGTCACGGTGACAGGGACACCGCGCCCGAAACGCTCCCGGTGCACGGTGCCGACACGGCCGGCGAGTCCGGCGCCCACGCCTACGCGGCCACCCCGGGCCGGCCGCCCGGCGGTGAGGACGAGACGAGCGGCGTCGACTTCGGCCAAACCGCCCGGCCGCGTACCGCGAACCGGATGCCGGCCGCTCAGGACCACACGAGCACCCGGCCCGAGGCCCGTCCGGGCGAGGGGGACCACGCCGCCGCACGGTCGCCCGGCCACCAGGACGACACGGGCGGCGAGCCCCCGGCCCACGCCCGCCCGGACGCCCCGGCGAACCGGCACCCCGCCGTCGTGGACGGTGCGGCCCGCAGCCATCCCGAGGAGGCCCCGGCCGACGGCCGGGCCCGGGTGCGTCATCACATCCTGCTGGTCTGCCCCAAGGACTTCTCCAACCTTCCCGCCGCCGAGCTGGTCGACGTCCGCAAGCAACTCGCCACCACCCGCCGTCAGCTGGCCCGGCTGACCCGCGTCGAGGACATCGCCGCCGCGCTGCCCGCCGACATCACGTTCGATCTGCGGCTGGCCGACGACGGCCGGACCGCGACGCGGCCCGTCGCCGAGCTGGCGACCGCCGTCGAATCGGTCCACGCCGCCTACGCCCCGGAGTGCCTGGCCGCGTGCGAGCTGGCGTTCCACTGCCGGGCACGGGCCCGGGAGGCCGGCGCGGTGGAGACCCTGGGCCGTGCGGTGCGCGGCGAGCTGGGCGCGCTGACCACCGTCGGCGCGGTCCTGACCGCCGCCCGCGGGGAGACGGGCGACCCCGCCGACCCCACCGTCGCCGCGCTGCGTCGCGCGGCGACGCTGCGCGCGGAAGCACTGGCCGCCGGGGGCGCGTCGTGATCCGCCCGGCGCCCGCGCGCCCCGCTCGTACGCCCGCCCGAGGCGCACCCGCCCACGCCACGCCCGCCGTGGCGGTCCGGCGCACCCGTACGGAGGCCGCATGTCGCTGATCACCACGTTGGCGCGGCTGGAGGCCGTACAGGAGGGGCGGGCCCGGCCGATGGCGACCGTGCGGCACCGGCACGTCGCCGAGCGGCCGCTCGTGTTCGTACCGCTGACGACCGCCGGCGAGGCGGGGGCGCCGCTGGGCGCGCTGGTCGGGACCGAGCGGGACGCACCGCGGTTGCTGATGGTGGCGCAGCCCCGCGACCGGGATCTGCGGTCCGCGTTCCTCGCCGAACTGGCCGAGGCCGTGCTGCCGTACCTCGAGTCGTTCGCCGACGACGTCGTGCTGGAGCAGCGCAAGGAGACCGACCCGGAGACGGGCAAGAAGGTCCCGGTCGACGTCGAGCTGTGCGCGGACGCCCCGCAGATCCTGGTGCCCGCCGGTGCGGGTGTCGCGTACGTGCGGCTGCTGGGGCGGTCCATGCGGTTCCGCCGTACCGCCGAGCAGGACCCGGACACCCCCTACCCCGCTCCCCCGCGGGTTCCGCTGCTCGGCCGCTGGCTGACGCACTTCGGCGAGCGGGCCCGGGTGCCCGGCTCGTCGCTGCTGCTGCCGATGACGCAGTTGCTGAGCCGTCACTGGGCGACGGGCCAGTCCCATCTGGAGGACCAGCATCTGGGCGCGCTGCTCGCCTGGATCGACCCCCCGGCGGGGGAGACGGGCGCGGAGGCGGCCGTCCGGGCGGAGCTGGGGCGCGGCCCGGACGGGCTGCTGTACTGCCCGCCCGCCGGCCCCTCGACCGACCCGGTGTTCGACAACAAGCGGCTGGCGCCCGCCGTCGCCCGCTACGACCGGGCCCGCGCGGACGTCCTGGCGGCGGGCCCGTACCGGGCGGCCGCCCGGGAAGCGCTGGCCGGCGCCGAGCGCGAGATCGGTGCCCTCCTCACCTCGCAGCTGCGCCCCACCTGGGACGCGGTGTGGCGCGGCGTGGACCTGCTGCGCGCCCTCCCGGAGGGGGCCAGGGTGGGTGAGCGGTGGAAGCGGGACCGCTGGTCGTACACCGCGCACCGCGACCGGGTGCGGGCCGGTGAGCCGCCGCAGCCCAAGCGGGACGACGCGGTGACGGCGGCCCGCAAGCTGGCGGCGCGGGAGACCGCGCAGGCGCAGCTGGACGCCCAGGAGGCGCTGGACGACCCGCTGGTCATGGCGGGGCGGCGGCTGGCCGGCGAGGCCTTCGCGGGCGAGGTCACCGAGGTGGTCATGGAGTATTCGGAGGCGAAGATCCCGCGTCCGCGCCCTTTGGTCACGGTCCGCACCGACGACGGCCCGCACCTCGCCGAGGGGGCGAAGGCGCACCGAGTGCTGGCGGACGGCAAGACGCAGTCGGCCGAGTGCGTCGCCCACGCGGCGGGCGCGCTGACCCTTCGGCTGACGGGCGGCATGGGCCGGGGGAAGGTCCCCGACCCGGGGTCGGTGCCCGTCCCCGGCGACCGGGTGTGCTGGACTCTGTTCGAGCACGCTCCCCGGGGCGGCCCGGAGCTGCCCGACCCCGAGCGGACGCCCTGGACGCACGGCGGCCCGCCGGGCGCCGCGGCGGACGGCCCCGATCCGGTGACCGCGGAGGACCTTCTGTGACCGAGTACCGGCTGTCGCCCGCCCCTGCCCGGTGGGTGGCCCCGTGACCCTGCGAGCCCCCCGTACGGCCTCGTTCGACCCCGCGGCGGCGGCCACCGCCGCGACGGACGCGATCCTGCGGGACACCCTGCACAGCCCGCACCGCGGTGTGGTCGTGGACTCGCCCCCGGGCGCGGGCAAGTCGACGCTGGTCGTACGGGCCGCGCGCGAGCTGGCCGCCGCCGGCCGGCCCCTGATGATCGTCGCGCAGACCAACGCCCAGGTCGACGATCTGGTGCTGCGGCTGGCCGAGCAGGACCCGGAGCTGCCCGTCGGCCGGCTGCACGGCGGTGACGCCCCCTACGACCCGGCGCTCGACGCCCTCGGCTCCGTCGTGACGTCCGCGAAGGTCGCTGAGCTGGCGGGGCTGGACATCGTCGTCTCCACGGCCGCCAAGTGGGCCCACACCAAGGTCACCGAGCCGTGGGGCCACGCGATCGTGGACGAGGCGTATCAGATGCGCTCGGACGCGCTGCTGGCGGTGGCCGGGCTGTTCGAGCGGGCGCTGTTCGTCGGCGACCCCGGCCAGCTGGATCCGTTCAGCGTGGTGGGCGCGGACGGCTCGGCCCAGTGGGCGGGGCTGTCGTACGACCCGTCCGCCAGCGCGGTGACCACGCTGCTGGCGCACAACCCCGAGCTGCCCCAGCACCGGCTGCCGGTGTCCTGGCGGCTGCCCGCGTCCGCGGCGCCGCTCGTCTCGGACGCCTTCTACCCGTACACGCCCTTCCGCAGCGGCACCGGTCACGGCGACCGGCGGCTGGCCTTCGGCGTCCCCTCGGACGGTTCCGGCCCGGACCGTGTGCTGGACGAGGCGGCCGAGTCGGGCTGGGGCCTGCTGGAGCTGCCCGCCCGCCACACGCCGCGCACGGATCCGGAGGCGGTCGGCGCGGTGGCGCTGGTGGTCCGGCGGCTGCTGGACCGCGGCGGGGTCGCGACGAGCGAACGGTCACCGGTCCCGGTGCCGCTCACGGCGGACCGGATCGCGGTGGGCACGGCCCACCGCGACCAGGCCGCGGCCGTCCGGACCGCGCTCGCGGGCCTGGGGGTGTCCGGCGTCACGGTGGACACGGCGAACCGGCTGCAGGGCCGGGAGTTCGACGTGACGGTCATGCTGCACCCGCTGTCGGGCCGCCCGGACGCGACGGCGTTCCACCTGGAGACGGGCCGGCTGTGCGTGCTGGCCTCCCGGCACCGGCACGCGTGCATCGTGGTGTGCCGGGCGGGCGTCGAGCGGCTGCTGGACGAACATCCGTCGACGGAGCCCGTGCAGCTGGGGGTGACGGTGAAGTTCCCCGACGGCTGGGAAGCGATGATGTCCACCTGGGACCACTGGTCCGACCACCGGGTGGCCTGGCGGCCTTGACCCGCGCTACGGGCATCCCCCGCCGGGTCGCCTGGCGGCGGCCTTGGCGTGCGCACGCGCGCGCCGTCGGTTCTTCGGCTGACGGCCCGTCTCGCCGCCTGCGGCGGCAGGCGCCCTGCGGGCGCGTCCTCAAACGCCGGACGGGCTGACTGGGTCGGCCTCAGCCAATTCCAGCCCCTGGGGGTACCTCCCAGCGGTAGCTGGGGAAGGAAACGCGCGGCCGCAGGCCGGCCGGCGGAAAATTGCGGCACCCGACACGCCGCATGGCGGCGTCCTCAAGCGCCGGACGGGCTGACTGGCTGAGCCTGTCCCATCAGCCCGCCCGGGCTTGTCGCGGCTGAGGCCAGCCAAAACCAGCCCGTCCGGCGTTTGAGGACGCGCCCGCAGGGCGCTGAGGCCGCCGCAGGCGGCAACGACGGCCCGGAGCCAAAGAGCCGCCGGCCAGGCGAGAGGCGGCCAAGACCGGCCCGTAGCCGAAGATCCGCCGGAGGCACCCGGCCGGGGGCTGGAACCCCTAGCCCGTGGGCGTACTTGCGCGGCGCAGGACAATGGATGGCGGTGGAGACGATCCTGGAGGTATGTACATGTGCGAGCCGCAGTCGGCTCCCGACGCGCGCGGTGCTGGTGGGCCGCGCCGCCTGAAGCCCGCGCAGCTGCTCTTCGAGCCGCCCGAGGCCGTCGCGGACGCCGAGCATTTCTTCGATCTGGAGTCGATCGAGGACCCGCGCGAGCTGCTGGCCCGCTCCACCGAGCTGGCGCTGGCCTTCCGCGCGGCGGCCGACCGGGCGATGGAGTTCCAGGCGGTGGCCGCCGCTCAGCTCGCCGACCCCCGGCGCTTCGACCGGCTGCCCACCGCGGTGATCGCGGCGCGCGCCGAGTGGAGCGAGGACTACACGGAGAAGATGGTCGAATTCGGCCGTGACCTGCTGCGCAGCGGCAGAGTGGCCGACTGACCGCACCGGTGGCCACGACGGCCCATGGTCCCCGATCATGGGCCGTTGGCATATGCGGCGCACAAAGTAGCGCACCTCCCGTCGGCTTGTCCCGGGTTCGGGCAACTACTGGCGGCGGGCCCGGAGATGGCGCTGAATATAGGACCCATGAACTCCTGGCCGCATGACCCGCGCCCCGCCCGTCCGCACCTCCTCGGCCCCCTTTCCCCGCCCCCTGCCCACCCCTCTCCCGCCGCGTTCCCCTCCCCCCACCGGCCGACCGCCGCCTACGTCACCCTCGCCGGGGCCGACTGGCTCGCCTCGGCCAGCCCCTTTCCGCAGAGCATCCACGCCCTGTGGTGCGATCAGCCGAGCGCACCGGTGGTGCTGCCCTGCGGCAGGGCGTTCGACGTGATCAGCGCGCCGGCGCTGTTCGGCCGCCGGCTGCTGGACCGCTTATGGACCGCGGGGCCGGGCTCCGGCCCGGTCGCCGCGCAGCGCGGCCGGCTGCTGCTGTTCGCCGCCCCCGGCACCGCCCAGCGGCTGCCCGCGCTGCTCGCCTGGGAGGAGTGGTCCCGTGCGGTGCCGCCCCTGCTGTGCCACGGCAAGGGCGACGCGGTGACCGCTCCCCCGCTCTACCCGCCGGGCGAGGAGGAGCCCACGGCCCCCGGCTCCCGCTGGCTGGTGGCCCCCGAGGTGCGGCACCCGTGGCTGCCGGGCCCGGAGGTCCTGCTGTGGGCGTGCGTACGGGCCGCCCGCGAGGGGGCGGCGACCGAGTCCGCAGGTCAGGGCGGTGCCCAGGCCCCTTCCGCCGGCCCGTCGGCCCCCGTGCCCGCGCCCGCGCCGTTCTGAACGCCCGGGGGCCGGGCCCGCGCCGGGCGGCGGGTTTATCGATTTTCGTTCCGCCGGAACAGGGTGCTAAAGTCTTCCACGTCAGCAGGCGCCGCTAGCTCAGTTGGTTAGAGCAGCTGACTCTTAATCAGCGGGTCCGGGGTTCGAGTCCCTGGCGGCGCACCGACAGACGAAGGCCCTCACCGATGGTGAGGGCCTTCGTCGTGTCCGGGGCCGGGCCGCCCCGGGTCTCTCATGCGCGTTCCACCGCCACCGTCCACGCCCCGTCGGCCGTTCGCCCCCGCACCTCCACCCGCACTCCGTCCGGGCCGGTCGAGAGGGACTCCCCCTCCCGCAGTGGCGCGTCCGCGAGCGGCGGGTAGACGGACTCGCCCCAGCAGGCCTGGCTGTCGGGGTGCCCGTCCAGCACCTGGACGGGCCCGCCGCCGGAGGCGGTGTCACTGAGCACCCGGTAGACCAGCACACCTTCGGAGCAGGCCCCGGCGTCGTTGCCGGAGGCGCCGCGCGCCTCGATGACGATGGCGCTCGTCTCACCGGTGCGGACCACGATCATCCGGGTCCTGGCGTCGATGCCGGGCCGCATCGGGACCTCCAGGGCGTGCAGCGCGTGCAGGCTGCTGCCGGCGCTCCGGACGCAGCGGACGTGCCGGGAGGTGAGCCAGCCCAGCTTCCACTTGTGCCAGCCGAAGGGGTCCGAGGCGAGCCCGAACTGGCTGCCCATGAGATCCCAGTCCCCGACGTGGGTGTCCCAGTCGCCCTTGCCGTCCGTGGGCCGGTGGTAGAGGTCGGGCAGGTCCAGGACGTGCCCGGTCTCGTGGGCGAGGACGTTGCGGTCCGGCGGGTGGTGCTCGAAGACGGTGACGATGCGGCGCAGCACGGTGCCGTCGACGCGGGCGGGCCGGTCGAGGTTGACGACCTTCGTCGCGTCGGAGTCGACGCCCGGGGCGTCGGGGTCGGCGACGAGGTAGACGAGGTCGTAGCGGGCGAAGTCCACCGTGCGGTCGGCCGCGGCGATGGCGTCGCGCAGATAGGCGGCGCGTCGTTCGCCGTCCCAGTCGCGCTGTATCCGGTACGCGGCGGCCGGCCGCGGCATGCGCACCCAGCGGTTCAGGGGGTGGTGGTGCAGCGAGAAGCGCCCGTAGGAGGCCCGTTGGAAGAAGCGCGAGGTGCCGGGGAAGTGGTCGGCCGCGAGCTGGGCCGGGGTGGTGCGGGGTCGGGAGCCGGGAAAGGAGAGGAAGACCATTACGGCGTCGAGATGGCCGATGGGGCGGGGGTAGGCCGGGTTCCAGCTGTCGAGGCCCTCGGAGTGGTGGGCCTGGCTGCGGGGGAGCGCGCACGGGCCGCCGGGCCCCGCCGCGTGCGCCGGTCCGGCGACGACGGTCGTGGCGGCGATCGCGCACAGCGAGGTGACCACGGCTCCGGCACGGCGCCAGCGGGGCTGCCGGTCCACTCCCATGGGTGTCTGCGGACGCACCACGTCGACCTCCGGAGACGGATTCGGGACACCTCACCCACCCTCTGATTGTTTGTGGTGATATGCCCTGTTCCGCTACCCCAGTCGAGTGACTAAGCCGACTTCTGGGTACATCACACTCAGTCACTGACGGTCAATCGAGAAGACGCGGCCACCCGGACTCAGGCACGAGCGCGCACGGTCATGCAAAAACGGACAAACCAGAGACGGCGGTTCGGGCGCTCGCGGCAGGGCCGCTGGAACGGTCCTTGCGCGAGCCCTATGATCGCCACATTTCCAGCACGGGATACCCCCGACAGGGCGGTCATATGCCGCGTTTTCGACCACGCGTACGAGATCCACGAGAACCAAACGAAACCAGTGCGGAATGAATGCCACGTGGGAGCGAGCGGTGAGCGGAACCCTCGACGGCCAGGGCGGCACGCCCGGTTCAACGCCTCCAGTCGTCACGCAACGTAACGTACCTTCGAGTGATTTCCGTGCCGCCTTCCATGCCGCGCGGCTGGGCATGGCCGTCGTCGGCCGCGACGGGCTCGTCCGCACCGCCAATGACGCGCTCGGCGCGCTGCTCGGCACCGATCCCGCCCGGCTGGCCGACTCCCCCGCGGCCGACTTCACCGGCCTGCGCGAGGACGCCCGCACCTGGAGCGAGTACCGCGAGGTGCTCCTCGGCCGCCGCGACCGGCTGCACTGCACCCGGCGCCTCAGACACCGCGGCGGCCAGGGGGTGTGGGCCGAGGTGACCCTCACCCAACTGCCCGACAGCCGCGAGACGCTGCTGTCGGTCACCGACATCAGCGACCGGCGGGATCTGCGGGCCCGGCTGCGGCACTTGCGGATGCACGACCCGGTCACCCACCTGCCCAACCGGAGCCTGTTCTTCGAGCGGCTGGCCGCGGCGCTCACCACGGGCGCCCCGGCCCGGGACGGCGGCGGCCGGATCGGGCTGTGCTACCTCGACCTGGACGGCTTCAAGGCCGTCAACGACACCCTCGGCCACCGGGCCGGCGACCGGCTGCTGGGACTGGTGGCCAAGCGGCTGAGCGAATGCGCGGCGCCCGACGGCCATCTGGTGGCCCGGCTCGGCGGCGACGAGTTCGCGCTGCTGGTCGAGGAGTCCACGGGCACCGAGCAGCTCGTCACCCTCGCCGCGGCCGTACAGACGGCGCTGCAGCGGCCGTTCGACGTGGCCGGGCAGCGGCTGTCGGTGTCGGCGAGCATCGGCGTCGTCGAACGCCCGGCCGCCGGTACGCACGCGACGGAACTGATGCAGGCCGCGGACACCACCCTCTACTGGGCGAAGGCGGACGGAAAGGCCCGCTGGACGCTCTTCGACCCGGAGCGCAACGCCCACCGGATGACCCGCCAGGCCCTCTCCAGCACCCTGCGGCCCGCCGTCGAGCGCGACGAGTTCGTCCTGCAGTACCAGCCACTGGTGGGGCTCGACGACGGGGTCGTGCGCGGGGTGGAGGCGCTGGTGCGCTGGCGCCACCCGCAGTTCGGCACCCTCGCCCCCAACCGGTTCATCGGCCTGGCGGAGGAGACGGGGGCGATCGTGCCGCTCGGCCGCTGGATCCTCGCGACGGCCTGCCGCCAGGCCCGCCGCTGGCAGCTCGACCACCCCGAGGAACCGCTCGTGGTCAGCGTCAATGTGGCGGTGCGCCAGGTGTGGGACTCCGACCTGGTCACGGACGTGGCCCGGATCCTCGCCGAGACCGGGCTGCCACCGCACCTGCTCCAGCTGGAGCTGACCGAGTCCGCGCTGATGGGCTCGGCGGGCCGCCCGTTGCAACAGCTCCAGCAGCTCAGCGACATGGGCGTGGCCATCGCCATCGACGATTTCGGCACCGGCTATTCCAACCTCGCCTACCTCAGCCGGCTCCCGGTCTCCACCCTCAAACTCGACGGCTCGTTCGTCCACGGCTTCCGCTCGGACGAACACCCCAACCCTGCCGACGAGACGATCGTGGAGGCACTCGTCCAGCTCGCCCACCGGCTCGGGCTCACGGTGACGGCGGAATGCGTGGAGAGCGCGGAACAGGCGGAACGGCTGGGCCGAATCGGCTGCGACACCGGCCAGGGCTGGTTCTACTCCCGCCCCGTACCGGCCGATCGCATCTCGGCGCTGCTGCGCACGGGTGTGCGGCCTTGAGGTTTTCGTCCTCAAGCGCCGGACGGGCTGGTTGAGGCTGAGCCCAGCCACATCAAGCCCCTGGGGGTACCTCCCAGCGGTAGCTGGGGGAGATTGAGGACGCGCCCGCAGGGCGCCATGCCGCCGCAGGCGGCGAGACGGGCCGTCAGCCGCTGCGCCGGACGGCGTCCGCACCGCCGCTGCGCGGCGGCGTCCTCAAGCGCCGGACGGGCTTGAATTGGCTGAGGTCGTCCGAATCAGCCCGTCCGGCAACCCATACGCATCCGCGATCAGTTCATAACTCCGCAGCCGCACCCCCGGCGTATGCGCATTGGACGTGATCATCAATTCGTCCGCACCCGTCCGCTCGACCAGGGCGTTCAGGCCCGCGCGGACCTCGTCCGGGGTGCCGAAGACGACGTCGCGCAGCCAGTCGTCGACGAATTGCGCCTCGGCCGCGCCGAAGTCGTACGCCTCGGCCTCCTCCGGCGTCGGGACCAGCCCGGGCCGGCCCGTGCGCAGCCGCAGCATCGCGAGGGCGCCGGTGAGGACCTGGCGGCGGGCCTCCTTCGGGTCGTCGGCGGCGAACGCCTGGACGCCGATCTTGGCGTACGGGCGGTCGAGGACCTCGGAGGGCCGGAAGGAGTCGCGGTAGAGCTGGAGCGCGGGGACGGTGTTCGCCGCGGAGAAGTGGTGCGCGAAGGAGAAGGGCAGACCGAGCGCTCCGGCGAGCCGGGCGCTGAACCCGGAGGAGCCGAGCAGCCAGACGGAGGGCCGGTCGGCCCGCTGCACCCCGCCGGGGACCCGGCCCTGGACCGGCCCGGGGACGGCGTGGATCCGGGCGTAGGGGTGGCCGTCGGGGAAGTCGTCGTCCAGGAACCGCGTCAGCTCGGCGAGCTGCTGCGGGAAGTCGTCCGCCCCCTCCCGCAGGCGGTCCGAGCGGCGCAGCGCGGCGGCGGTCGCGCCGTCCGTGCCGGGCGCCCGCCCGAGGCCGAGGTCGACGCGACGGGGGGCGAGGGCCTCCAGCGTGCCGAACTGCTCGGCGATCACCAAGGGGGCGTGGTTGGGCAGCATGACGCCGCCGGAGCCGAGGCGGATCCGCTCGGTGTGGGCCGCGAGGTGGGCCAGGATGACGGCCGGGGAGGAGCTGGCCACTCCGGGCATCGAGTGGTGCTCGGCCACCCAGAAGCGGTGGAAGCCCCGGCGCTCGGCGAGCCGTGCCAGTTCGACCGTGGTGCCCAGCGCCTGCCGGGCGGTGCGGCCGCTGCCGACGGTCGCCAGGTCCAGTACGGACAGCGGCACCGGCGCGCTGCCCTTGGGCTCGGCCCGGATGATGTCGTCCCGCTCGTCGGCCACGGTGGTCCGCCTCCCTGGTTGGCGCTGCGTCTGGTTCGTCCCGCCGCGGGATTCGTATTCCCCGCGCGACGCCCAGCCCAACCGGAGCAACACTCCGCTTATTCCCGGCCCGCCACGTCTCCCCCTTTCATGACATCGGCATATGCCATCGGGGTGCGTCCCAGGACAGCCGCCCCGCACCCGGATCCAAGTCCTCAACACCCGCTACGGAAGGACCCTTTCGCCTTTATCGTGGGGAGCGGATACTCGCTGGAAACCGCTAGGGGGAAACCGTGGCGCTCAAGCCCGAGCCGACCGCGCCGTTCCACTCGGTGCAGTACGCGCTGCGCGTGCTGGAGACGGTCGCCAGACACTCCGGCGGCGTCACCGAGATCCAGATCGCGCGCGAGACCGGCCTGCCCGTCGGCCACCTCGCCCATCTGCTGATGATGCTCCGCCGCGAGGACTACGTGGAGCGGACGGGCGACGGCGCCTACGTCACCGGCGAGGCCCTGGTGCTGCTCGGCTCCGGCGACCGGAAGGCCGCCGTGGAGCGCAAGCTCCAGCAGTCGCTGTCCGCACTGCGCGATTCGGTCGGCGCGGCCATCTATCTGAGCCGCTACATCGACGGCGAGGTCAGGATCACGCAGTACGCGGACGGCCCCGGCACCCCCAAGGTCAACGAGTGGGTCGACTTCCGCGCCGCCGCCCATGCGAGCGCACTCGGCAAATGCCTGCTCACCCAGCTCGACCACGACGACCGGCGCGACCATCTCTCGCGGCACAAGACCGCCCGGCTCACCTCCCGGACGATCACCAACGAGAAGGTCCTCTTCCGCAAGCTCGACGCCCAGCCCGCGACCGTCCCCGTCCTCGATCTGCAGGAGTACGCGGTCGGCACGGTCTGCGCGGCCGTGCCGATAACCGTCGGCCACTCGGTCGGCTGTCTCGCGCTCTCCCTCCCGCTGGCCCACGCCCACCGGCTGCGGCAGGCCGCCGAGACGCTGAACCGGAAAGCGGCACCGCTGCTGCTGTCGATGACCCTCTGAGCGGCCCTCGGAGCGATCTTGCCCGTCCCTCCACACCCGGGCGCGGAGGGACGGGAGGGGTCCCGGGCGGCGGGTGGTTCGGAGCACCCGTTCGGACCGGGTATTATTTTCTCTGTCAGCAGGCGCCGCTAGCTCAGTTGGTTAGAGCAGCTGACTCTTAATCAGCGGGTCCGGGGTTCGAGTCCCTGGCGGCGCACCGACAGACGAAGGCCCTCACCGATGGTGAGGGCCTTCGTCGTGCTCCCGTCCAGGCCGCCCCGCGGGCCGGCCGCCGTAGCATGGGGGCCGCGGCGGGCCCCGCCGCGCCCGTCCGGGACGGACGAGGGGAAGACAGGGGAAGGAGGGGCCACGTGCCGCAGCACCGCCGTTCGACGGCAGCCGCGCTGCTCCTGCTCCTCCTCGCGGTCCTCGCCGGCCCCACCCTGTCCGGCCCCGCCCTGTCCGGCACCTCCCCCTCCGGCCCGGCCCGCTCCGGGACGGCCCCGTACGCGCGGACGGTGAACGGCGTCGCGGCCACCACTTCGCCGGACGCCCGGCCCGAGATCCGCGAGCCCCACGCCGTCCGCGCCGCGTCCGGCGACGACGGCGGTACGTGCCGGCCGCAGGACCTCCCGCTGAAGGGAGCCGAGGCCGTCGTCCCGGCCGGGCACGGCGACCCGCTCACCGCACCCGCCGCGACCCGCGCCGCACCACCTGCCGCGCTCCCGCCCCGGGCCACCGCCCCCAGGCCGCCGCCCGCCCCCGTCGCCGGCTGCGCCGAGCTGCTCCCCGTCCTACGGATCTAGGCCCGCCCCACGACGGCCCGCCCCGGGCCGTACTCCGGCATGCCCAGAATCCTTCCGACCCGTGGAGCCCCTCACTCATGTCCGCAACGCTCACCACACCCGCCCGCCGCCTCGCGGCCGTCGGCGCGGTCCTCGCCCTCGTCGTCGCGCTCGTCGCGGCCGGCATCGCGATCGGCAAGAACTCCGGCGGCTCCGGCAAGCGGGCGGCGGGCGCTTCCGCCGAGCCCGCCGCCGACCCCCGGCAGCCCGCCTACGACGAGGCGGAGAAGACCACCAGCCGACGTCAGAACGGCGACCCCCTCGCCCTCGGCCGGGCCGACGCACCGGTGGTGCTCGTCGAATACGCCGACTACCAGTGCTCGTACTGCGGCCGCTTCACCCGCGAGACCCAGCCCGAACTGGTCAAGAAGTACGTCGACGAGGGCGTGCTGCGCATCGAGTTCCGCAACTTCCCGATCTTCGGCAAGGACTCGCTGCGGGCGGCTCGGGCCGCCTGGGCCGCCGGGCAGCAGGGCCGTTTCCCGCAATTCCACCACGAGCTGTTCGCCAAGCTCCGCAAGGGCGACGCGCTCGCCGAGGACAAGCTGGTCGAGATGGCCCGTACGGCGGGTGTGTCCGACGTCGACCGGTTCCGCGAGGACATGAACGGCCCGGCGTCCGCGGCCGCCGTGAAGAAGGACCAGGAGGAGGGCTACGCCCTCGGTGTGCAGAGCACCCCCTCCTTCCTCGTCGGCGGCCGGCCCGTCGCGGGCGCCCAGCCGATGAGCGCCTTCGAGACCGCGATCGCCGAGGCGAAGGCCGCCAAGGCGGCCAAGGGCGGGGACAGCGGGAAGAGCGAGAAGTGACCGACATCGGTTACCTCGCCGCCTTCCTCGGTGGCGCCCTCGCCCTGCTCAGCCCGTGCAGCGCGCTGCTGCTGCCGGCGTTCTTCGCCTACTCCCTCGCGAGCCCCGGCAAGCTGCTGGCCCGTACCTGCGTCTTCTACCTCGGGCTCGCCACCACGCTGGTACCGCTCGGCGCGGCCTCCACCGCCGCCAGCCGGCTCTTCAACGGCCACCGCGATCTGCTGATCACCGTCGGCGGCTGGGTCGTGATCGCCATGGGCGCCGCCCAGATCCTCGGCCTCGGCTTCGCGTCCCGCAAGGCGCAGGCCGCCGCCGGGCGCATCACCCCCCGCTCGGCCGCGTCGACGTTCCTGCTGGGTTGCGTCTACGGGCTGGCGGGCTTCTGCGCCGGGCCGATCCTCGGCGCGGTGCTGACCGTGACCGCCGTCAACGGCAACCCCGTGTACGGGGCGTCGATGCTCGCCGTCTACGCGCTGGGCATGGCGCTGCCGCTGTTCGTGCTGGCCGTGTTCTGGGACCGGTTCAAGCTCGGCGGCCGGGGCTGGCTGCGCGGCCGGGAACTGCGTCTCGGCAGGCTGCGGCTGCACACCACCTCACTGGTGTCCGGGCTGTTCTTCATCGGCATCGGCGTGCTCTTCCTCGCCTACGACGGGACGACCGGCCTGCCCGGGATCCTGGACGCCGACCAGGAGTTCGCGCTGGAGGAGGTCGCCTCCCGGATCGGCAACGCCGTGCCCGACTACGCCCTGCTGGCCGTGATCGCGCTGGTCGTCGCGGGGGTGCTGGGCCGGATCGCCCTGCGGCCGGCTCGGCCGGCCACACCCGTCGAGCCGGCCGAGCCCGCCGAGCGAGGCGGATCCGCCCGCGAAACGTGACCGGGCCGGCACGGGAGGCCCCGGTGCGCGGTGCGCCACGAGGTCTCCCGGCCGGCCGGGGGCCGCATCGGGGTCAGAGCGTCAGAACTGCACGTCCGAACAGGCGTAGAAGGCGTTGGGGGTGTCCGCGATCGTCCAGACGGCGAGGATGATGTGCTTGCCGGTCTTCAGGGTGGGGACGGTGCCCTGGTGGGTGACGTTGGCCTCGGGTATCCGGCCCCCGTAGGGCACGCTCATGAAGGGCTGGGGTTCGAGGTCGGCGCGGGTGAGGGGCTTGGCGGGGTTGTAGCCGTCCTTGGTGATGTAGTAGCGGAAGTCGGTCGTGGCGTGCCGGGCGGTGAGCTTCCAGCGGAAGGCATACCCCTGGCCCGCGGTGAGCTTGGTGGCGGGCCACTGGCCGCCGCGCGGGTCGTCGAGTTCGGCGAAGCGGCTGTTGCCGCCTGCACAGATCCGGCCGTCGGCGGGACCACGGGACGGGAAGCCCTTGGGGCCCTCGACGCTCTGGGGTTCGTACTGGATCTCGCCGCAGTTCTTCACGGTGCCCTTGGCGCAGAACACCTGCCGGCTGGTGGGGGAGTCGGTGTAGCCGTGACTGTTGGCGCTGCCGGTGGCGAGCAGGGACACGCCGGCGACCGAGAGGCCGATGATCACCGCACTGATCTTTTTGCGCATGCTTCGCTCCTCGAGAACGTGGGGGGTTCTGTGAGGCGGGTGGAGTGTGCGGTCTAGACCAAGTCGGAGATTAGTCCCGAGAAATAGTCATGTCCAGGCCAAAGGCGACGGGAATCCGCCTGCTGTTCACCAGTCAGCCCCTGGGGGTACCTCCCAGCGGTAGCTGGGGGAGTTTGAGGACGCGCCCGCAGGGCGCCCCCGCCGCGGGCGGCAAGACGGCCCGCACCGAAAGAGCCGCCGGCCAGGCGAGAAGCGCCGGCCGTCACGACGGACGACCGTACAGATTCGGGTTGTAGTAGGAGAAGGTCGAGACGCGCACCCGCTTACCGGGCCGCGGCGCCTCGACGTACTTGCCGCCCCCCAGATAGATCGCCGCGTGATGGATGCCCGACGCCTTGCCGTTGGCCGACCAGAAGACGAGGTCGCCCCGGCGCAGGGCCCGGCGGGCGACGCGCTTGGTGGCGCGGTACTGGTCGGCGGCGACGCGCGGCAGCTTCACCCCCGCCCGGCGGTAGGCCTGCTGGATGAGCCCGGAGCAGTCCCAGGCGTCGGGGCCGTTGCCGCCCAGCTTGTACGGGTCGCCGATCTGGGCCAGCGCGAACGCGACGGCCCTCTCCACCCGGGACTGCGCGGCGGAAATCTGCGGCGTGCGCTCCGGGTCCGCCGGGGCGGGCGGGGACACCGGCTCGGCGGGCCACTGCGGGACGGCGACGCCGGGGATGTCCTGGTCACTGAGCGGGACATCGGGTTCGGCCGGCGCCACCTGGGCCGGGGAAGCGTCCGGGGCTCCCCCCTCCGGCCCTTCCGGCTCCGGCACCGGCTCGTCCGCGACGGTGCCGCCCGGGACGGGAACCGTGCCGCCCGGGACGGGAGGGTCTTCCGGGTCACCGGGTTCGTAGACGGAGCTGTCCCCGCCCACCGGGTCCGGAGGTTCCGGGCCGGCAGCCACGGCGGCCGTTCCCGAGCCGGCGATGACCGCCGCGCCCACGGCCGCCGCCACGATCGCACCACGCAGGGCACCCCGGTGCCGGCCGCCGCTCTCGGCCGCGGGCTCGTCGGGGGAACCGGCGGAGGAATCGACAAAGGACCCAGCGGCGGGACCGGCAAGGGATGCGGCAGGGCATTCGGCGAGACGGGTGTGAGCGGTGTCACTTTCATCCGCCCGCACCGGGGCGGGGGCGGACGCGTCCGCGCGGACGGCGCATCCCCGGCTGCCGGGTAGCCGCTCGGTGAATTCCGGAGTCCGCACCGCCTCGCTGCCTTTCCGTGCGCCTGTCCGGGGCGGCCGCCGATGGGCCCGCACCCGCCGCGCCCCGGCGGCCCGTCGGACCGCTCGCCACGCGTCGGTACTCGGCACAGCTTCTCAACGGCCCGGAGAAAGCGCATGTCGGGCGCGGTGTCGGCCGATGGCGGCGGGAGGGGCGCCGATCCGGCGGCCGTTCGCGGGGCGGTCGGGAGCACCCTCGAACATCAGGTAGAGTTTTCTCTGTCAGCAGGCGCCGCTAGCTCAGTTGGTTAGAGCAGCTGACTCTTAATCAGCGGGTCCGGGGTTCGAGTCCCTGGCGGCGCACCGACAGACGAAGGCCCTCACCGATGGTGAGGGCCTTCGTCGTGTCCGGGGCCGGTCCCCGAGGGCATACGACACCCCCTTCGACACCATTCGCACACTCCTTCGCCCGACGCACCGCTTTGCCCGGTAACCACCTCGTTTCACCCTTGCGATCATGGCGCGGGGTCGGAGATCCTGAACCGACAGCAACGACTCGATCTCACCGTGTGACGAGTGGGTCGAGTGGGGTACCGGGGGGAGCCGGTACCCCTGCGCCCGAGCGGCCGAGGGGGGTCGGCCGGGCTCAGGATCTGACACACGCAGCCAGCTGCGTGTCGGGGGGATGACTCATGACGTCGACGCCTGCCCATGCCCGGGAGCAGTCCCACGACCCGTCGTCGGCCACGCGCCCGCGCCCGCCGCGCGAGCCCGCCCCGGGGCCCCCGCCACCGGTCCCGAGGATCCCACCGGATCCGGCACGGCCGGCCGGGGCGGCCCCGCCGGGGGCCGCCCCGCCGCATCGGCGCGGCGCCCGGCCCCGCTTCGACTACGAGCACTACAGCCGGCTGGCCGGCCCGCTCACCCGGCCCCATCCCACCGAGCCCTACCGCGTCCGGTACCGCAGCCTCCTCGCGGATGAGCCGCACCGGATCCGGGCGGCCCTGCTGCTGGGGGCCGCGCCCGTCGTCTCGCTGGGGCTGCTGGTGTGGCTGATGCAGCCCGCGCACTGGACCGAGCGCGAGCACGCCACGACCGCCATGCGGGCCCTGGACGCCGTGATGCTCGTGTCCATCGGCCTCATCGAGCTGTTCCGCACCCTGAATGTCATATCGAACGCGCATGCGACGCTGGTCGCCCGCGATCCCGTCCCCGTCGTGCCCGAGACCGGCACGAAGGTCGCCTTCCTGACTTCGTTCGTGCCCGGCAAGGAGCCGATCGAGATGGTCACCCGCACCCTGGAGGGCGCGACGCGGCTGCGGCACCGCGGCCCGCTGGACGTCTGGCTGCTGGACGAGGGCGACGACCCCGAGGTCAAGGAGGTCTGCCGGCGGCTCGGGGTGCGCCACTTCTCCCGCAAGGGCGTCGAGAAGTGGAATCAGGCGAAGGGCCCGTACCGCGCCCGGACCAAACACGGGAACTACAACTCCTGGCTGGACGCCCACGGCGACGACTACGACTTCTTCGCCTCGGTCGACACCGATCACGTGCCGCTGCCCAATTTCCTGGAGCGGATGCTCGGCTATTTCCGCGACCCCGACATCGCCTTCGTCGTCGGCCCCCAGGTCTACGGCAATTACGACGCGGCCGTCACCAAGGCCGCCGAGAGCCAGCAGTTCCTTTTCCACGCCCTGATCCAGCGGGCCGGCAACCGCTACGGCGCACCCATGTTCGTCGGCACCAACAACGCCGTCCGGATCAGCGCGCTCAAGGGCATCGGCGGGCTCTACGACTCGATCACCGAGGACATGGCCACCGGCTTCGAGCTGCACCGGCACCGCAATCCGGCGACCGGGCGGAAATGGCGCTCGGTCTACACGCCCGACGTGCTCGCCGTCGGCGAGGGGCCGAACGCGTGGACCGACTTCTTCACCCAGCAGCTGCGCTGGTCCCGGGGCACCTACGAGACGATCCTCAAGCAGTTCTGGAAGGGGCCCTTCACCCTCTCCCCCGGGAAATTCCTGAACTACACCCTGATGGTCATCTACTACCCGATGACCGCCGTCAACTGGATGCTGGGCGCGCTGAGCTGCGCTCTCTTCCTCGGCCTCGGCGCCTCCGGCATCTCCATCAATTCCGAGATCTGGATGATGCTCTACAGCGATGCCGCCGCCCTCCAGATCGGCCTGTACATCTGGAACCGCCGGCACAACGTCTCGCCGCACGAACCCGAGGGCTCCGGCGGACTCGCCGGCATGGTGATGTCCGCGCTGTCCGCGCCGATCTACGCCCGCTCGCTGATGGACGCGGTACTGCGCCGCAAAAGCAGCTTCGTGGTGACGCCCAAGGGAGACTCGGCCAGTCCCGACACTCTGTTCGGCACCTTCCGTGTGCACCTGTTCTTCCTGGTGGTATTCGGCGGCTCGCTGGCCGCCTCCTTCTGGTTCGGCCACACCCATGTTGCGATGACCACCTGGGCCGCGCTCGCCCTCGCGATCACTGTCGCGCCGATCGCCGCCTGGTGGTGGACCCTCCGCCACACCGACCGTGCCGTGGAGGCCCGCACATGAGAACCCGCCCGTTCCGTGTCAGCCGCCGCACCCGCCGCATGGGCATCAGTGCGGCGGTGGCGGTCGTCCTGGCGGGGATGAACGGCCCCGCCATCTGGGGCTACGCCGCCGACAAATACCACGAATACAAGATCAACCAACCGGAGTACAAGGCGGCGAACGGCCACTGGAAAGCGGTCGACATGCCCCGCGAATACCGGATCAACACGATCCATGCGGCCCTGCTGCACACCGGCAAGGTGCTGCTCGTCGCCGGTTCGGGGAACAACGCCGCCAATTTCGACGCCAAGAGTTTCCGCTCGGTCCTGTGGGATCCCGAGCACAACACCTTCAAGAACATCGAGACCCCCAAGGACCTCTTCTGTGCCGGGCACACCCAGCTGCCCGACGGCAAGCTGCTCGTCGCGGGCGGCACCCAGCGCTACGAGAAGCTGGAGGGCGACGTCACCAAGGCGGGCGGGCTGATGATCGTCCACAACGAGGACCCCGACAAGCCGCTGACCCTCCCGGCCGGCACCCGCTTCACCGGCAAGAAGAGCGGCAAGACCTTCGAGTCCCACGACGCGCTGCTCGTGCCGCGCGCGAAGAAGACACAGGAGGACGGGGGCAAGAAGGTGACCGTCTCGGCCAGCACCGCGCGGGTCTATGTGGAGGCGCTCGGCCAGGGTCCCAAGTACGAGACCGGTCTCACCGACAACTACCGCATCGAGGGCCTCACGGGGAAGGACGCCCGGAACTTCTACGGCATCGCCAACAAGCTCTCGTTCGACAAGAAGGACTTCCAGGGCATCAAGGATTCCTTCGAGTTCGACCCCGTCAGCGAGCGGTACGTGCCGGTCGACCCGATGCGGGAGGCCCGCTGGTATCCGACGCTGACCACCCTCCCGGACGGCAGGGTCCTGTCCGTCTCCGGGCTGGACGAGATCGGCCAGGTCGTCCCCGGGAAGAACGAGGTCTACGACCCGAAGACCAAGAAATGGAGCTACCTTCCCAAGGAGCGGTTCTTCCCCACCTACCCCGCCCTCTTCCTCACCGACAAGGGCCGGATCTTCTACACCGGGTCCAACGCGGGCTACGGGCCGGCCGACAAGGGCCGGGTGCCGGGCGTGTGGGACCTGGAGAGCAACGCGTTCACCGAGGTGCCCGGGATGAGCGACCCGGACACTTTGGAGACCTCGATGTCCGTCCTGCTGCCGCCCGCCCAGGCCCAGCGGTACATGGTGCTCGGGGGCGGCGGGGTCGGCGAGAACAAGAAGTCCACCGCCAAGACCCGCATCGTCGATCTGCACGCCCCCGAGCCGCGCTTCCGGGACGGCCCCGACCTGTACGCCAAGGCCCGCTATCCGAGCAGCGTCATCCTGCCGGACGACACCGTGCTGACGACCAACGGCTCGGGTGACTACCGCGGCCGGGGCGACTCCAACGTGCTGAAGGCCGAGCTGTACGACCCGAAGTCCAACACCAAGCGCGCGGTGGCCGACCCGCTGGTGGGCCGCAACTACCACTCCGGCGCGCTGCTGCTGCCCGACGGACGGGTGATGACCTTCGGCTCCGACTCGCTCTTCGGTGACCGGGCCAACTCCCGGCCCGCCACGTTCCAGCAGCAGATGGACCTCTACACCCCGCCCTACCTCTTCCGCGACTCACGCCCCGAGCTGGCGGACACCGCGCCGAGAACGGTGAAGGCCGGGGAGAAGACCACGTACCGGACGGCGCACTCGCAGGCCATCCGCAAGGCGCGGCTGATCCGGCCCGGCTCCTTCACCCACGTCACCAACATCGAGCAGCGTTCGATCGAGCTGGAACTCACCAAGACCGCCACCGACATCACCGTCACCCTGCCGAAGGACACGTCTTTGATGCCTCCCGGCTGGTACATGCTGCATGTGATCGACGACCAGGGGACCCCGTCCAAGGCGGTCTGGGTCAAGGTCCCCCGGGCCGGTGACTAGGGTCCGGCCGGCGGATCCCCGGCCATCGGGCCGTCTTGCCGCCCGCGGCGGCGAGCGCCCCGCGGGCGCGTCCTCAAGCTCCGGACGAGCTGGAAAATCCAGCCCGTCCGGCGTTTGAGGATTCCGCCGCGCAGCGGAGGTGCGAGCACCGCAGGGCCGCCCGCCTACACGGCGTTGCGGGCGAGTTCCAAGGCGTAGGTCTCCCACCACTGGCCCGCGTCGGGGCCGCCCTTGCAGGCGCCGTCGGACTCGCCCGGGCGTTTGACCCAGAGATAGGCGTCCGTCAGCGCGTCCCCGGTCCGGGTGGTCGGGGGTTCGCCGAGGGCCCGGCCGGAGGGGTTGCACCAGGCCTTCTCGTGGTCGCCGCCGTTGAGGGGGCCGTTGCCGTTGCGGCTGGTGTCGATGACGAAGTGCTTGCCGCCCACGAGGGCGGACAGCTGACGGCCGTAGTCCTTGTTGGCCCGGGTGGTCTGGAAGTTGGAGACGTTGAGCGCGAATCCGTCGGCCTTGGCGATACCGGCCCGCCGCAGCGGCTCCGCCATCCGCCCGGCGGGCGTGACCCAGCTGGGGTTGCCCGCGTCCAGGTAGACCTTGGTGTGCGGCAGTGCCTTCAGCTTGCCGACGGCCTCGTTGAGCAGCGCGAACCGCTCCTCGTGGAACTCCTGCGGCGTACAGCCGTCCTCGATGTGCGGCAGCGCGTCCGGTTCGAGGATCACGGTCGCGTTGCGGTCGCCGATGCCCTTGGCCGCCTGGTCCAGCCACTGGCGGTACGCCTCGCCGTCGGAGGCACCGCCCTGGGAGTACTGGCCGCAGTCGCGGTGCGGGATGTTGTAGAGCACCAGCAGGGCGTCCCGGTCGGCCTTGGCGGCGGCTTCGGTGAAGCCGCGCGTCTGGCCCTCCGGGTCGTCCACCCCGATCCACTCGGCGACCGGCTGGGCGGCGATCTTCTCGAGCAGTTCGGCCTCCCGCGCCTTGCCGTCGCGGCGCAGCCGGTCGGCCCGCTGGGCGGCGGTGGCCTGCGGGTTGACCCAGAACGGGGCGTGCGCCTTGGGCTGCTGCCGGGTGGGCGGCCGGGTGGACTCGCGCTCCTTCGGGGCGGCGGACTCCGAGGACGAGAAGCACCCGGAGAGCAGCAGCAGCGCCCCCACCGCGGCTGCCGCTCTCGCCGGGCCCGTGCGGCCCCTGCGTGTGTGGCCGGTGTAGCTGCCGTACATCCACTCCCCCTTGGCTGTACTGCCTGGGGGTGCCCCCAGACCCGCGCGGGACATGACCGGTCGTCTCAATGCTGACACAGACGTGTCCTCCACAGTGGGTGCTCTGGGTATGACTTGGTGTCATATCGCCCCGTTGGACCAGAGTGCGCGGTCGCCGCCCGGCGGAACCGTGCGGTCACAGCCGGCCCGCGCCGGTCAGGTAGGCGGAGACGACGACGTTGGCGGAGTAGGAGTGCCGTGCCCGGTCGTAGTCGCCGCCGCAGGTGATCAGCCGCAGCTCGGCCCGGTCCGCCTCGCGCGGCCCGTAGACCTTCTTGGCGTCGAAGCGGTCCTTGGCGTAGACGGAGACGTCCTCGACGGTGAATTCGGCGGTCGTGCCGTCGACGCGGGCCACGGTGACGGCCTCCCCGGGTTTCAGTTCGCTGAGGTCGTAGAAGACGGCGGGCGCGCGGGCGGTGTCGAGGTGGCCGACGAGGACGGCGGCCCCGGTGCTGCCGGGCTGCGGGCCGCCGCGGTACCAGCCGACGGCGTTCGAGCGCGAGTACGGCGGTGGTTCCACCGCCCCCGTCGGGTCGAGGCCGCGTTCCTCGATCGGCGCCCAGACGCCCGTCGCCTTGATGGACAGGCCCCGGGGCCGGGACGGGCGCAGCGGTTCGTGGGCCGGGGGCAGCGGGCGGCCCATCGGGCGGCCCGCCGCGGCCACGTCGCCGGTGGTGGGCGTGGCCGAGCCGTGCCCCTCGGTGATCTCCCGCCCCCACATCCACACAGCCAGCAGCAGGGCCGCCCATATCACTCCGGTCAGGAGGCGGCCGGTGCCGCTGGCACGCGGTTCGGACATCGGTTCGTGCCGCGTTCCGTCAGTGCCGCGATTCGTCGGTGTCGCGGCGCTGCGCGGTCTCGTTGCGGCGGCGGTACCAGATCACGCCGGCGGCGATCAGCGCGGTGCTGCCCGCGAGGACGAGCCCGGGGGTGCCGGGGGCCTCGGCGGTGGCCATCGAGGTGCCGCCGCCGCCCGCGGGGACGGGGGCGACGGGCAGCTCGGAGGAGCCGGAGTCGGGCAGGGGGTGATCGCCGGACGACAGCCGTCCGTCGGGCCGGTCGTGGCCGTCCGTCGGGTCGTGGGTCTCGGAGCCGACGCGGTCGTCCTGCCGGTCGCGGTCGCCCGCCGGCTCCTCGCCCTCCTTGACGATGGTCAGCCGTCCGGCGGCCATCGCGTCGTAGCCGTCGCAGTTGACCTTGACGGGGTAGACGCCGGGGGCGACGGTCGAGCGGACGGTCGCCTCGGCGAACAGCCCGGCCGAGTCCCTGGCGAGCACCGCGTCGGTGACGAACGCCTCGGAGCTGGCGGTGGCCTTATTGTTGCCGCAGCCGGAGACGCGCAGTTGCACCTCGCCGCCGGGGTGGCTGGTGACCGGGGTGAGTTCGACGGTCCCCGACATGGTGGCGGGGTCGTCGACGGCGTACGCGGGGGCAGCGCAGACGACGGCCGCCGCCACGAGGGCGCCACAGAATGTGAAGCGGGCAGAGTCCATGGTGAAACCTCCTGGGTACGTCAGAAGGTTCACCCGTCGGACTCCGGCGTCGCATCCGCTCCGAGGTGGTATTGCGCCATCCGATGGCCAAAGGCCCCCGATCGGCTCGGAGCGGACCGGATCGCCTTGGGTCATTTGAGTGCCGGTCAGATCGGCCCGGGGCGGCTCGGCTCCGCCGGACGGGGGATCAGACCGGCCCCCGTCGGGGGGTCAGATCAGCTCGACGAGGTCGGCGATCGAGTCGACGACGCGGGAGGGCCGGAAGGGGTGCAGTTCGATCTCCTCGGAGCGGGTGAGCCCGGTCAGTACGAGGAAGGTCTCCATGCCGGCCTCCAGCCCGGCCAGCACATCGGTGTCCATCCGGTCACCGATCATGGCGCTGGTCTCGGAGTGCGCGCCGATCGCGTTGAGCCCGGCCCGCATCATCAGCGGGTTCGGCTTGCCGACGAAATAGGGGTCGCGGCCGGTCGCCTTGGTGATCAGCGCGGCGACGGAGCCGGTGGCGGGCAGCGCGCCCTCGGCGGAGGGGCCGGTCTCGTCGGGGTTGGTGGCGATGAAGCGGGCACCGGCGTTGATCAGCCGGATGGCCTTGGTGAGCGCCTCGAAGCTGTAGGTGCGGGTCTCGCCGAGGACCACGTAGTCGGGGTCGTGGTCGGTGAGGACGTAGCCGATGTCGTGCAGGGCGGTGGTCAGCCCGGCCTCGCCGATGACGTAGGCGGTGCCGCCGGGCCGCTGGTCGTCCAGGAACTTGGCGGTGGCCAGTGCGGAGGTCCAGATGTTGTCGACGGGGACGTCGAGCCCGATGCGGGCCAGCCGGGCGTGCAGGTCACGCGGGGTGTAGATGGAGTTGTTGGTCAGTACGAGAAAGGGCTTGCCGGACTCGCGGAGCCGTTTGATGAAGGTGTCCGCGCCGGGCACCGGGATGCCCTCGTGCATCAGGACACCGTCCATGTCGGTCAGCCAGGACTCGATGGGCTTGCGCTCTGCCACAGTGGGACTCCTGCCGTAAACGCCCCTCGCCGGGGCTGGGTACGCCAGAGCGGCACCGCTCGTGCGCCGCCCTGACCCCTCCAGCCTAATCAGCTCCCGGCCGCGTTCCGCCGGACGGCGGCGCGGCGGCGGTCAGCGGCCCGACCTGCGCGCACCGAACATCAGCGCCGCCCCGCCGAGCAGCAGCGCCAGGGCGGCCGCGCCGATGCCGAAGAGGTGGTGCGCGGAGCCCGTGTCGGCGAGCGCGGGCGGGCCGGTGTCCTCGGCGGACGGGCTCGCCCCGCCGTCGCGGATCCTGCCGTGACCGGGGTCCATCGCGTCCCCGGGGTGCCCGGTGCGCTCGGCGGGTTCGGTGGGCTCGGGCGCGCCCTCCTCGATGGCGAAGGCGTAGTCGTCGGACTCCCCCACCCACTCGCCGTCGTTCCCGCGCCGCTGCACGGCGGTCACGTTGGCCGTGACCGGGCCCTCGGGGGCCCCGGCAGCGAAGGCCAGCCGGAGGTCGACGGTGACCGAACGGCGGGCGGGGACGGCGAAGCCGGGGAAGTCCGGCGAGGTGCCGTCGAAGACGCCGACGTTCTCGGCCTCGTCGGTCCGCTCGAACCGCACGGGCCGCCAGCGTGCGGCGCCCCGGTCGTAGAAGTCGAGGCGGATGTCGCCGGGCCGCAGCGCGCGGCCCCGGTCGACGAGGACGACGACGGGGTGCACGGACTGGCAGTCGGCGCCCGTGCCGTTGCGCAGCTCCAGCCGCCAGGGGTGCGGGGCGCCGCCGCGCCCGTACGCCTCGGGGCCGCCGGTCAGCCGCGAGCTGATGGGGAAGGCGGCGCTGCCGGGGTCGCCGCAGGGCGGCTGTTCGGCGACCGGGTGCGCGGCGGCCTGCTCCGCCGCCGGTGCCGCCGCCGGGGCGAGCGCGAGCGCGGCGGCGCCGACTGCGACGAGGGCACGGGACAGGGGCATCGCGGGACCTTTACGGGTGGGCTGCGGTGGGGGCTCCGCTGCGGTGGGGGGCTCCGGGTCATCAGGAACCCTCAGGACCCTCAGGAACATCGCACTCTCCGCGCGCGCGAGCCGGGCGCGGCGCGGCCCGCTGCGGCCGACTGGCCGTCACATACCGCCCGATGTGACGATTTTCCGCTCATCGGATCGGGTGGCGAAGGCGGTGCCGGACCGCCCGAAGAGCGGGGCGAGCACGAGTTCGGCCGCGCCCTCGACCACCGTCCGGTCGCCGCCGGGGGCGACGGCCACGGGGACCGTCCGGCCGTCCGCGCGGGTGGCGTCCTCGGCGAGGACCGCGCGCACACCGCGCAGATACGCCTCCGGTTCGGCCAGCACGGTCCGGCCGCCGAGGAGGACGAGGTCGATGTCCAGCAGCCGTACGAGGTTGGCGGCGCCGATGCCGAGCAGACGCGCCGCGCGGGCGGTGTCACCGGCCGCGACGGCGCCCAGGCACAGCGCCTCGACGCAGCCCCGGTTGCCGCAGGGGCACGGCGGCCCGTCGAGCTGGAGCACCTGGTGCCCGAACTCCCCGGCCCCGGTCCTGGCCCCGCGGTGCACCCCGCCCCCGAGCACGAGCCCGGCACCGAGGCCCGTGCCGAGGTGCAGATACGCGAAGGAGCCGGCGCCGGGCGCCTCGCGCAGCACGAGACCGAGCGCGGCGGCGTTGGTGTCCTTGTCGACCACGACCGGAAGCCCGAGCCGCTCGGCGAGCGCGTCCCGCAGCGGAAACCCGTCCCACTCGGGAAACCCGGTGACCCGGTGCAGCACCCCACGCGCATGATCAAGCGGCCCGGGCACGGCGACGCCGACTCCGAGGACGGTACGGGGCGCTTGGGGCGCGCGCCCATGGCCGGGGGACGCCCCCGAGGCGTCCACGGCGGCGGGACCGGCCGCGCTCCCCGCGTCGGCACCGCCACCACGGCCGGAGGGCTCCGCCGAGGAATCCACGACGCCGGTGCCCCCGGCACCATCCGCACCGGTCCCGCGCGCGCCGCCGGGGAGCGGATCCGCGGCGGGAGCCGTCAAGCGGTGCGCGCGGGCGCCGCGCTCACCACCGGGCGGCGCCGCCGAGGCGCGGGCTTCCCCCGGCACGGGGTCCGCTTCCGCGTCGGCCCAGGCCAGCAGGGCCGTCACCTCCGCCGCCACCGTGTCCAGCAGGGTCTTCGCGCCCGCGCCGAAGGCGAGGGGGGCCGTGCGGGTGGCGACGGTCGTGCCGGTGAGGTCGACGAGGACCGCGGTCAGGGCGTCGCGGTCGAGGTGGAGGCCGATGGCGTGGGCCGCGTCCGGGACCAGGCGCCAGGTCGTGGCGGGCTTGCCGCCGGTGGACGCGCGGCGGCCCGCCTCGGCGGCGAGACCCGCGGCCCGCAGCCGGGCGCTGATCTTGCTGACGGCCTGCGGCGTCAGCCCCGTACGCCCGGCCAGCTCCGCACGGCTCGCACCCGCCGCACCCGCGTCGCGCAGCAGCCCGAGGACGAGGGCGGCGTTGTGGTCGCGCAGCGCGGCCAGATTGGCCCCGGGGACAGGGCTGCCGCCGCTCGAACCACTCGGACCGCCATTCACACCGTTGTTCACCCACCCATTGTCGCCATCGCTTGCACTTTCGCAACAGCGTTGCCAAAGTGGAAGACATGGATGGCACCACAGGCACAGATACAGGCACCCCCCGCACCCCGCTTCGCGTCGGCCTCATCGGTTACGGCCTGGCGGGCTCCGTCTTCCACGCCCCGCTGATCGCCGCGACCGAGGGGCTGGCCCTCGACACGGTCGTCACGGCCAACCCGGACCGGCAGCGGCAGGCCGTCGCCGAGCACCCGGGCGTCCGTACGGTCGCCGACGCGGACGCCCTCTTCGCGGGGGCGGACGGTCTCGACCTGATCGTCATCGCCTCTCCCAACCGCACCCACGTCCCGCTCGCCCGCCAGGCCCTGGAGGCCGGGCTGCCGGTGGTCGTCGACAAGCCGCTCGCCGCGACGGCCGCCGAGGCGGAGGAGCTGGCCGCCCTGGCCGAGGACCGCGGCCTGCTGCTCAGCGTCTTTCAGAACCGCCGCTGGGACAACGACTTCCGTACCCTCCGGAAGCTGATCGCCGACGGCGCCCTCGGCCGGGTCCAGCGCTTCGAGTCCCGCTTCGAGCGCTGGCGGCCGCGCCCCAAGGGCGGTTGGCGCGAGTCCGGCGACCCGGCCGAGATCGGCGGGCTGCTCTACGACCTGGGCAGCCATGTCGTGGACCAGGCCCTGCACCTCTTCGGCCCGGCCGTCACCGTCTACGCCGAGACCGACGTGCGGCGCGCGGGCGCCGAGGCCGACGACGACACGTTCATCGCGCTCACGCACGCCGGCGGCGTCCGCTCCCATCTGTGGGTGAGTGCCACCACCGCCCAGCTCGGCCCCCGCTTCCGGGTGCTCGGCAGCGAGGCGGGCTATGTGAAGTACGGCCTCGACCCCCAGGAAGCCGCCCTGCGCGAGGGCCTGCGCCCCACGCCCGAGGGGGCGGCCTGGGGCGTCGAACCCGAGGATGCCTGGGGTCGTCTCGGGGCGGGCGAGTCCCCCCGGACGGGCGGCGGGGAACCCGTACCGACCCTGCCCGGCGACTACCCCGCTTATTACGCGGCGATCGGGGAAGCCCTGCGCACCGGTGGCCGGCCGCCGGTCACGGCGGCGGAGGCGGCGGACACCCTGCGCGTCCTGGAGGCGGCCCGCACCTCGGCGACGGAAGCCCGGACGGTCCGGATCGAGGCAACCCGATGAGCGAGACCCCGGTACACGAGACCCCGGCACCGGGGACCCCGGTACCCGAGGACCCGATGCGCGAGGAGATCGCACGGCTGGAGGAGCAGGAACGACGCCTGGTCCTCGACCACTTCGACAACGACGACGCCTGGCGTCTCGGTTCGCTGCTGTCCGCACTGGCCCGCGAACGCGGCGCCGCCGTCACGGTCACCGTCCGGCGCGGCGCGCAACGCCTCTTCCACCGTGCCCTGCCCGGCACGTCCGCCGACAACGACGCCTGGCTGGACCGCAAATGCCGCGTCGTCGAGCGCTACGGGGAGTCCTCCTACCTCGTGGGCACCCGCTTCCGGGCGAAGGGCCGCACCTTCGAGGAGTCCTCCCGGCTGGACCCGGACCGCTATGCCGCGCACGGCGGCGCCTTCCCGGTCACGGTGCGCGGCACGGGCGTCGTGGGCGCGGTCGCCGTCTCGGGGCTGGCACAGGCCGACGACCACGCGCTGGTGGTGGAGGCCCTGGAACGGTTCCTCGCAGCGGAGTGAGGGGCGGGCGCACGGAATATCGTTCGATCCGCGCCCGCGTCCTCCGTATCGTGACCTGGCCAAAGGTTGACGAGGGGGGCAGCGGTCCGGCGTGCCCCGACGCGAGGAATGAGCGGCAAGTGGAGCACAGCGGATGGGCCGACGAGGGGTTCGGAGCCGTCGCGGACGAGTTCGCCCGGAACTTCACCGAGCGCGGTGACCTCGGCGCGGCCGTGACCGTGTTCGCGGGCGGCCGCAAGGTCGTGGACCTGTGGGGCGGCATCGCCGACCAGCGGACCGGCCGGGCCTGGGAAGAGGACACGGCCGTCCCGGTCTTCTCCGCCGGCAAGGGCATCGTCGGCATCTGCGCCCATCTGCTCGCGCAGCGGGGCCGGCTCGACCTCGACGCCCCGGTGGCCGACTACTGGCCGGAGTTCGGGCAGCGCGGCAAGGAGCGGATCACGACCCGCATGGTGCTCGCGCACCGCGCCGGTCTCCCCGTCGTCGACGACCGCACGCTGCGCTTCGAGGACCTCGCCGCCTGGGCCCCGGTCGTACGCGCCCTGGAGAAGCAGGAGCCTCTCTGGGAGCCCGGCACCGCGCTGGAGTACCACGGCTTCACCCTAGGCTGGCTGGTCGGCGAGGTGATCCGGCGGATCACGGGGCTCACCCCCGGCGCGTACTTCCGCTCGGCCGTCGCCGACGAGCTGGGGCTCACCACCTGGATCGGCGTGCCCGAGGCCGTGCTCCCGTCGCTGGCCCGCCTCGTCGAGGCCGACGGACGCCCCGCGCTGCCCGATCCCGAGACGCTGATCATGCGGATCCTGACGGCGAACGGGCTGGTCCCCTTCCCCGGCCTCGACGATCCGCACGGCTACAACTCCCCCGCGCTGCTGACCGCCGAGTTCCCCGCGACCGGTGCCGTCTCCTCCGCACGCGGCCTGGCCACGCTGTACGCGGCGGCCGCGCACGGCGTGGGCGGTGCGCCCCGGCTGCTCTCCCACGAGACCGTCACCGACGCGGTACGGGAGCGGTCGGCCGGAGCGTCCTGGTCGGGGTTCCCGGACCTGGGCGCACGCTGGGGCACCGGGTTCCACCTCGACTCGGCACGGCACCCCCTGCTCGGCCCGCGCAGCTTCGGCCACGACGGCTCGGGCGGTCAGTTGGCCTTCGGTGACGACGAGTTCGGCGTCGGCTTCGGCTACGTCACCAACCGGATGATCGGCAACGGTGACGCTCGGACGACGTCCCTGCTCATGGCGGTGCGGAAGTGCGTCGGTCGCTAGCGCTCGGCAACACCCGGCCCGTCCGGCGCCTGAGGACACAGCACAACAGTTTGTCCGGCACTTAAGGACACAACACAGCAGCCCGTCCGGCGCCTGAGGAAACCGCACAACAAGCCCGTCCGGCGCTTGAGGACACCGCCGCGCAGCGAAGGTGCGTACTCGACAGCAGTCCGCAGGACAACAGGCATCGCCCGCCCCCACACACTCGGGACGGGCGATGCCTGATGGGGGTTCTGCTACCAGCGCGGCTTGGAGGCCGTCTCGTCGGCCTTGATGCAGGCGGCGCGCTGCTTGGCGATGGAGTCCGCCTGGGCCTGGGCGCGCCTGGCCGCCTCGGGCTCGCCCAGCTTCCGCAGCTTGGCGGCCTTGGCCTTGAGGTCGGCGACCTGCTGACCCATCTGGGCCACGTCGCAGGTCTTGTGGGGAGCGGCGGTGGCGGTCGTGACGGGCAGGGCCGTGAACAGAACGCCACCGGCCAGCGCGGCGGTCACGGCGAGCGCGGAAATGCGACGCATGCGTCTCTCCAAGTTCCGGGTCGTACCGACCCGTTGAGGGGGGAAAATTCGCCGACCTCCATCGGTTACCGAAGGTGGCCGACAACGCGGAGCGTAGTGGAAAAGGCGATCTTGGAGACCCGGCAAGTCGGGCGGAGTTCCGCATTTCAGACCGTTAACTCCCCGTGGTTTCCGTCACTTGGGCGAAGACCGTCACCGCACGAGGCGTGCACCACGCAATGTAGCCAACTCCTCGATCATCACCCAAAGTAACGGCTTGAATTCGCCCATGGCGGCGAGGGGCCGGGCGCCCGCGTCCGGTCGCGGTGACCGGCGTTCACGGCCCGTGCCGCCGGAAGTCGCAGGTCACCTAGGATCGGTTTCCGACGATCCGACTCCCTAGCTCGTGGAACTCCCGCTCGTTGTGGGAGTGGCGGGCCCGCGCCGGACACGGAGCGGGCGGGGAAGCACGAGTGAGGAGCAGAGCGTGGGGGACGTGGCGGTCGAAGCACGGCCGGAGCACGACGGGCCCGAGGACGGTCCGACGGCGTCGGACCGGCGCGGCACGAAGCCGAAGAGGAAGCAGCGGCCCCTCTGGAAGGAACTGCCGATCCTCATCGGGGTCGCCCTGGTGCTCGCCCTGCTGATCAAGACGTTCCTGGTGCAGGCGTTCTCGATCCCCTCGGACTCCATGCAGAACACCTTGCAGCGGGGCGACCGGGTGCTCGTGGACAAGCTGACCCCGTGGTTCGGCTCGGAGCCCGAGCGCGGCGAGGTCATCGTCTTCCACGACCCGGACGACTGGCTGAAGTACGAGCCGACCCCGCAGCCCAACGCCGTCCAGAAGGCGCTCAGCTTCGTCGGGCTGATGCCGTCCGCCGAGGAGAAGGACCTGATCAAGCGGGTCATCGGGGTCGGTGGCGACACGGTGGAGTGCCAGGGCACGGGCCCGGTCAAGGTCAACGGCAAGGCGCTCGTCGAGCCGTACGTCTTCGCGGGCAACACGGCCTGCACCCCGGCCGGGAACGGCCAGTTCAAGGTCAAGGTGCCCAAGGGCAAGCTCTGGGTGATGGGGGACCACCGCCAGGAATCGGCGGACTCCCGCTTCCACCGCAACGGCCCCGGCGGGGGCATGGTCCCGGTCGACAGCGTGGTGGGCCGCGCGGTGGTCGTCGCCTGGCCGGTCGACCGCTGGGCGACACTGCCGGTGGCGGACACGTTCGACCAGCGGGGCATCAACACGGCGGCCGCCACGGCCCCCGGCGCGCTCGCCCTCGTGGGCACGCTGCCTTTGGTATGGCTGCGTAGGCGCTCCCGCGCGGGGGTTTAACGGACTCATCATCCGTCGGCCGGGGGTTCGCCCGACGCCCCCGGAGATGGCAGCGGCCCCACCCCTGGTGATGGGGTGGGGCCGCCGGGTGTGGGTCAGGTGTGCTGTGCCGGCTTGGGCAGCCGGAACATCAGAGCCCACATCACCGCGAGGGCCGCGATGACGTACCAGATGCTGCCCGCGAAGGCACTGGTCACGGTGGTGCCGTGGCTGCCCGCGGGGGCGTGGGTGAAGAACACCACGGAGGCCAGCGCGATGCCCATGGCGGTGCCGAGCTGCATCGCGGTGTTGAACAACCCGGCCGCGGAGCCCGCGTCCTCGTGGCCGACCTGGCTGAGGGTGAGGCCCGCCAGGCCGGCGCCGATCATGCCGAAGCCGAATCCGAGCAGGACCATCGGAGCGACGGCGGCCGCGAACGGTGTACCGGTTCCCTGGCCGCTCACCAGCAGCTGGTAGCCGGCCAGGGTGGCGGCGACCAGGAGGGCGCCCGTCTGGGGCACCCGCCGCATATGGCGCGCGGCCCACTTCGAAGCGAGCATGGCACCGGCCATGCCGCCGATCGAGATGGCGACGGAGGCCGGAGCGAACTGCCCCGGGGACAGGCCGAGCCCGTCCTGCATGAACAGGGTCCACGTCAGCAGGAACACGCCGGAGACCAGGCCGAAGACCAGCTGGGCGGCGAGCCCGCCGGTGAAGGCCTTGCCCTGGAACAGGGAGAGCGCCATCAGCGCGGAGCCGCCCTTGGCGGTCCTGGCCCGCTGCTGGGCCACGAAAGCGGCCAGCACGAGGGCGCCCGCGACCAGCATGGCGAAGCTCCAGGCCGGCCAGTGCCGCTCGCCGCCCACGGTGAGCGGGTAGGCGATCAGCAGTACACCCGTGCTGGAGAGCACCATGCCCAGCGGGTCCAGACGCCGTGCCCGCTCTTCACGGGACTCGGCGATGAACCGGAGGCCGAGCAGCACCGTGGCCAGGCCGATGGGCAGGTTGATCAGGAAGATCGGCCGCCAGCCCAGTCCGGCGACGTCGGCAGCGGTCAGGACGGCACCCAGGACGGGGCCGAGTACACCACCGAGCGACATGATCATGCCGTACAGGCCGAACGCCTTCGCCCGGGATTCCCCGTCGAAGGTGACGTGGATGGTCGCCAGGACCTGCGGCACCATGGCCGCCGCCGCGGCGCCCTGGAGGGCTCGCGCGGCGATCAGCACGGCCGGGCTGGTGGCGATGCCGCACAACAGCGAGGCGAGGGTGAACACCGCGGTCCCGGCGAGGAAGATCCGCTTGCGGCCGTAGAGGTCACCCAGGCGCCCGCCGGTGATCAGGGCCAGCGCGAAGGCGAGGGTGTAGGCGGCGGGGATCCACTGCACCGCGGCGCTGGAGGCGCCGGTGTCGGCCTGGATCGACGGCAGTGCGGTGTAGACGATCGAGCCGTCGAGCGCGTTCATCAGCTCGGCGACCAGCACCACGATCAGCGTGATCATGGCGGTACGGCCCGGCCCGGCGCCAAGGCGCGGTCGGACGGAGGTGGAGGTGTCGGTAGACACGGAAACGAAGATTCCTGTTCGTGTGGAAGTGGGACACGGGCAAGCCTGGGCGTGCCCGTGTCGCCGCAAGCGAGACAGGAGCGGAAAAGGGCATGACGAAACCCAGGCCATCGGGTACACCGCGGTGGAGGTATCGCCGGAAACGCCGCCAAGGGGCGGACAACCGGCAACAGCGCCTCACAATGAGCGGTTACAGGGCCTGGGAGATACGTCATCACCTCGAAACGCGGAACAGAACAGTGGAAGCGCGAGCGCGCTTCGCAATCCATTCCAGAGTAGAGGAGGCTTCATCCTGAGCAAACCCATTTATTTCGACCGCCCTGCCCCGGCGGTCTGGGGCCGCAAACGACTGAGCAGTCGTTTACTGTGCCGCCCGTAGTCCGGATCATTGAGAGCGGCGGCAACGAAATCCGTAGGCCGCAGCCGACGGTCGAGGCGTGCCTCCAGGCAGCCGATACACAGGACGCTTTCCTCGCCGGCGCCGACGCGCTCCCATACGCTGTCGAGCACGGTGTACCACTCGTCCGGCCCGTCAAGGGGTGCGGTCAGCAGCCCGCAATCGTGACAGGGAAACTCATCCCGCTCGGCACGGCGAGGCCACCTGCCGACGACCGCGGCAAGGATGCGAAAGCTGCCCTTGAGGTGGCCGAAGCGACGGCCCGAAAGGCTTACGCCGAGACCCGGCGCTCCACCTTGCCCTTTTTGATGCACGAAGTGCACACCTTCATACGTACGGGCGTGCCGTCCTTGACCGCCCTGACCGGTTGGATGTTGGGGTTGAAGCGGCGGCTCGACCGCCCCTTGACGTGGCGGACTTGGGCACGGAGCCCCGCGCGCGCGACGCGCCTCCCGAAACTGGGCTGCTTGCCGCATACATCACATCGACTGGACATCGTGTCTCCCGGTTCTGCGACGGATGCCGTCGCCCTGTGCTCCCTTGACTGACCATGCGCGTGAAGAGCGGGCCTGACTGGCACTCAGCGGAAATCGCCGGCCATGGAGTCAAGGGCTCGTCTTCCTGGCATTCAGCACCGGCCAAGAGAAGGCCGTGCTGGAGGCGCCGGGCCGGCCAGCGGCCCGGCGCCGAGTTCAGATTCTTCCAGAACCGCTCGGAATGCGATCCACCGATTTGCTCTCCACATTTCCCCACGGGAGTGCGCTGACCTGCGGGTATATGAAATGAGGCGGCATCAGGGGACAGCACGGGAACTCATGCGGAGAGGCAAAGTGCATCGTTCTCCGTGCAGATTGCACGCCTCGATCGCGTGGTGCCCTGTTCGGGCGCCGGAGCCCTCCGTCAGATCCAGCCGTGCGTGGCGGCGGTACGTATCGCCTCGATGCGGTTGCGTGCTCCGGTCTTTCGGTTGATGGCGGCGAGATTGTTGCGGACCGTTCCCGGTGAGAGATGCAGCGTCCCGGCGATTTCCTGGGGTGTGTGTCCTTGCGCGGCCAGGCGGAGGATCTCGATGTCGCGTTCGCTGAGCGGGTTGTCGGGGGCGTGCAGGGCGTCGGCGACGATTCGCGGGTCCAGGACCCGTTCGCCGCGGGCTGCCGTGCGAACGGTGTCGGCCAGCTCTCTGACGGACGCGCCTTTGCTCACGAACCCTTCCACCCCCGTCTTGAGGGCGGTCCGCAGGACACCGGGGCGATCAGGAGCGGTCAGGATGATGACGCGGCAGGCGGGCAGGGCGGCTTTGAGCTGTGCCGCGGCCGAGATCCCGTCCAGTCCGGGCAGATCGGCGTCCAGCAGCGCCACGTTCGGGCGGGTGCGCAGGGCGCTCGGCAGGACGTCGTCGCCCCGCCGTACCTGCGCGACCACGTGCACACCGGGTTCGGACGCGAGGACGGCGGAGAGCGCCTCGCGGGTCAGTCGCAGACCATCTGCGACCAGCACTCGGATCATGGGGTGGTAGTTCCTCGTCAAGGACCTTGGGAAAGGTTTCAGCCCGTTCGCCGGCGTCCGGGCAGCAGGAGCATGAGAGCCCACATCGCCAGCAGGGCGCCGATGACGTACCAGAGGGTTCCGGTGAACGCCGTGGTGACGGTGGTCCCCCGGCTGCCGGCCGGGCAGCGGGCGAAGAACACCACGGAGGTCAGTGCCGTCCCCAGGGCGATCCCGAGCTGGGTCGAGGTGTTGAACAGCCCGGACGCGGAGCCGGCGGAGCCGTGGTCGGCCTGCCCCAGAGTCAGGTCGGCCAGAGCCGCCCCGATCAGGCCGAGACCGAGCCCGGCCACCAGCATCGGAGCGACGGTCCACCCCAACGGCAGACCGGTGCCCCGCTCCGCGATCAGCCACGCATAGCCGCCCAGCGTGGCGGCGGCCAGCAACGCCCCGGCCTGCGGCGCGCGTCGTCCCTGACGGGTGGCCAGGCTCATCGCCAGCCAGGCCCCGGCCATTTCCCCCAGAGAGGCCATCACGAAGCCCAGCGCCGCCCGGCCAGGAGACAGGGCGAGGCCGTCCTGCAGGAACAACGTCCACGCCAGGAAGAACACGCCCGACAACAAACCGAAGACGAGCTGAGCGGCCAGACCACCGCGGAAGGCCCTGCTCGCGAACAGTGCCGGCACGACCAGCGGGGCGGCCCCCCGCGTACTCCTGGCCCTCTGCTGGAACACGAACACCGCCAGGACCGCCAGGCCCGTCGCCGGCATGAACAGGCTCCAGGCGGGCCAGTGGCGTTCCGCGCCGACCGTCAGCGGACAGGCGATCAGCAACAGGCCCAGGCTGGACAGCACCATGCCCAGGGGGTCGAGGCGCCGGGCGTCGCGCTCCCGGGATTCGGGGACGCAGCGCAGGCCGAGGAGTACGGCCGCCAGACCGATGGGCAGGTTGATCAGAAAGATCGGCCGCCAGCCGAGGCCGAAGAGATCGGCGCCGGTGATGACGCCTCCCAGGACCGGCCCCAGGACGCTGCCCAGTGACATGACCGTGCCGTACAGACCGAACGCCCTGGCCCTGGAGCCCTCGTCGAAGGTGACGTGCAAGGTCGCCAGGACCTGCGGAACCATCGCCGCCGCGGCGCCGCCCTGGACGACGCGGGCCGCGATCAGCAGGGCCGGGGTGCCGGCGAGACCGCAGATCACGGATGCGGCGGTGAAGGCGCCGGTGCCCAGCAGGAAGACCCGCTTGCGGCCGTAGAGGTCACCCAGGCGCCCGCCGGTGATCAGCCCGAGGGCGAAGGTCAGCGCGTAGGCGGCGTGGATCCACTGCACCGCGGCGCTGGAGGCGCCGGTGCCGGCCTGGATCGAAGGAAGGGCGGTGTAGACGATCGAGCCGTCGAGCGCGTTCATCAGCTCGGCGGCCAGCACCACGATCAAGGTGATGGTGCGGGCCCGGCCCGGCCCGGCGGCGGGGCACGGCCGGACGGAGGGAGAAGTGTCGGTAGACACGGAAACCAAGATTCCTGTCCGCGTAGGGGAGGGAAAAGGGCAGGCCTGGGCATGCCCGTACGCCTACAGCGCGACAGGAGCGAAAGGTATGACGAAGCCCAGGCCATCTGGTACACCGCCGTCGAGGCATGCCTCGGCAGCCCGCCACGGCAGGCAACCGGAAAGAGCCTCAGAACGAGCGGCTACAGGGCCTGGGAGATATGCCATCACCTCAAAACACATCGTCGGACCCCCGAACGGGCACGACAGAGCTGCAACAGGCTAGAAAACACCGGGACAGTCCCGCAACCGAATATTCGGCCCACGACGCGGTTCAATCGGCGGGGCCCAGCGCTCGGTGGTGGTACCAGACGGCATGGAAGGCCCCGAAGTAGGGCGAGCCGTGTTCGACGGGGCCGAGGGCGCGTAGTACCCGGTCGGCCCGTGTGTCGTCGCGCAGGAACAGGGGGATCGCCGCCGCGACCCGTACCGCCTCGTCCTCGTCGTTCAGGCAGGTGGCAAGCGCTTCCGAGGAGCCGGGGTGATCCTTGGGCGCGGCGCCGAGCACCCTGCATGCCGTCTCGCGTACCCGGGCATCGGGGTCCCGGGTACACGTCATCATGACGGCCAGCGCCTCGGGGTTCCCCTTCGTGCCCGTCCAATGAAGGCCGGAGAGGGCCCGGCACCGGACCTCCGGGTCGTGGTGCCGGGTGAGCGCCGGCAGGGGCTGCTCGGCCCGGGGGTCCATGGCCTCGGCCAGGCCGGCGGTCAGTGCCCGCATCACCCGTGGGTCCTCCTCGCGTGCCGCCCAGGGGAGGAAGAGATCGACGAGCGGCCTGTCGAAGGGACTGTCGTCGCTTTCGTCGAAGAGGTTGACGAGCCGGAGCACCTCGGCACCGCAGTACCGTTCCAGCGGGTTCGGGCGGTCGCGCAGGGCGGCGGCCTCCGCCCAGACGGTGGGGGCGTGGCGCCCCTGGAGCGTGAGCGTCGTCGCGGACCACACCGGCTGATCGACGTCCGGCTCGCCCAGGGCGCGGCCCATCAACTCGGTGAAGGACGGCGTGATCCCGTATTTCGGCTCGAGCTCGGTGAGGATCGCGGTGTGCCCGTTGCGGACGGTCAGCCCACCGAGTGACAGTTCCTCGCAGACGTTCCCCCACCCGTCCACAGCCGCCTTGCGTACGACCGGCTCCGCCGTACCGCTCCTGCGGCGCAGCTCCGCTTCCGCGCCTGTGAGGTGCCAGTGCCGCGCCAGTTCCAGGGCGTTGCGCCCCTCGGCGTCAGTGATCCACAGATCCGCTCCGGCGCTGACGAGCACGGATACGATCTCGCAGGCGCCACGGTCGACGGCACGCAGCAGGGGCGTACGGCCGTCGGCGCCGGGGCGATTCAGCTGGACCGGCCGGTGCGCCATCTTCAGCTCTTCGATGACCGGAAGGTCGAAGTCGTCCACGGCCAGGCACAGTGCCGGAGTGCCGTGCCCGTCGACGGCGTCGGGGTCGACGCCCCCCGCCAGCAGCGCCGCCACCGCCTTGGCGTCCCCGCCCCGGACCGCGGTGATGAGCGGATCCTCACCCATGAATTCCCTACCCGCCTTTTCCTTTTCCTCAGCCGGTCGCGCTCTCGCGATGCCGCCGCGTTCCGTTCAGTCGCCGAGGGCGAGTTTCAGGCCGAAGCCCGCGATGACCGTGCCGGTGACGCGGTCGAGGACGCGGCGCGCTGCGGGGCGTTGGAGCCAGCCGCGCAGGGCCCGGGCGAAGGCGATCAGGGTCATCGACCAGACCAGGCCGAGCAGTATGTGCACGCAGGTCAGCAGGAGACCGGTCGTGAAGTGCGGGGCGCCGGCCGGGATGAACTGCGGCAGGACCGCGACGTAGAAGACGCCCACCTTGGGGTTGAGGAGGTTGGTGAGCGTGCCCTGGCGCCAGCCCTCGTACAGGGTCCCGGCCTCGTCCAAGGCCGGCGCTTCGTCCGCCCCCTCGGCCCGCATGCCGCGCCAGGCGTCGATCAGCATGCGCGCACCCATCCACAGCAGATACACCGCGCCCGCCCAGCGCAGGATCTCGTACGCCACCTGAGATGCCGTCAACAGCGCGGTCACACCGAGCGAGGTGAGCGCGCCCCACACCAAAATGCCGGTCTGGATGCCGAGCACCACGCCCCAGGCCCGCCGGCGGCGGCCGAGCGCCGCCGTGCGCAGAACGAGGGCGGTATCAAGGCCGGGGGTGAGGGTGAGGAGCCCCACGACCAGGGCGAAGGACCATAGCGCTGTGCTTATCGTCATGAATGTTCACCATAACCATGCCCGAATTCGGGCAGGATCACCGGGGTCGATCTCAGCCTCCTCGCTTTCTCGACCTCAAGCAATGTTGATGTTGGAAAGTGGTCACCACACCACGTCCCGGGGGGCGCATAGGCCCCGGGGGCGCACCGTCGGCCCGCACCAGCCGCCGGAACCGCCGCCGAGGCCGCGGCGGGTCATGTGCACGGCCTTCCTCAGGCAGAGCCCGCACCACTGCTGCGCGGCGGTGTCCTCAATCGCCGGACGGGCTGCCGGTACCAGCCCGTCCGGCGATTGAGGACGCGCCCGCAGGGCACCCGCCGCCGCAGGCGGCACGGACGGCCCGCGGCCGAAGATCCGCGGGCAGGTTCTGGTTCCATCCGCCCCGCCCCCGAGTTCAACTGATCCGCTGCGCGGCCCGGCAGGCCACGTGACGCAACCGCTCGCGGTAGGGGGAGTCGGGCAGCCGGTCCAGGTGGCCTTGGGCTCGTTCCGTGTACGCGACGGCCAGGTCCCGGGCCCGCGCCAGCGCATCCGTGCTCTGGAGCAGTCGCCGCACCCCGGGCAGGGCGCGCTCGCCATCGGCGTCGTTCCACAACGCGTGCAGCTCGGCTCGCTGGGAGGGCGAGGCATGGGCGTGGGCGAGCAGGAGCGGCAGCGTGGGGCGACGGTTGCGCAGGTCACTGGCCGCGTCCTTGCCGGCTGCCAGGGAGGTGCTGTCGTAGGGCAGGAGATCGTCCCGGATCTGGAAGGCCATGCCGAGAGCCAGCCCGTACTCGCTCAGCGCCCGGACCTGGTCGTCGCCGCCTTCGACGAGATACGCGCCGAGGCGGCAGGCGAAGGCGAAGAGCACAGCCGTTTTGAGTCTGATCATCTCCAGGTAGCTGTCGACCTCGCAGGCCAGGTCATCCGAGATGTTCAGTTCAAGCGCCGCGCCGCGCGCCAGGTCCTCCCCCATGCGCCCCGCTTCGGCGAAGGCCTGGGCGACGCGCTCGGCGCCGACCCCGCGCTCGCGGCAGCGGGAGAGTCCCTGGAGGGCCTTCATGACGAGACCGTTGGCGGCGAGGAGCGCGAGGTCCGCGCCGAAGCGGTAGGGGGCCGAGTCCCGGCCGCGCCGCTGGTGGTCGCCATCGATGATGTCGTCGTGGATCAGGCTCGCGACATGCACGAGTTCGGTGCTGACCGCGGCGGACAGCACCATGTCGGTGCGCCCGCCGACGGCCCCGGCGGCTTCCACGGTCAGCACCGGCCGCAGCAGCTTTCCGACCGGCAGGAGGGCGTGGCTCTGGATCGGCGCGAGAAGCGTGTCGTCCGCCCCTTCGCAGCAGCGCCTCAGTTCGGCGCTGATCGCCCGGTGCGAGGCCCAACTGCGGACGTCGTCGAGTTGTTCCGGCACGGCGGTGGCGGAGGGGCAGGCGGGGGCCATCTCGACACGGGGAGGGGGGACCGCCTCGAACACGGACCGCAGTGAGGAGACCGCCAGCCGTTTCAGGGAAGCCGGGCGGGGCTGGGGGCGCCGCCGCAAGGTGGCGGGCAGATCCTCGGTGACGGCCCGCAAATGCAGCCGGTACAGGGACTGCATGGCTTCGATCGCGGCTTTGCCATAGGGAGGCAGCTCCGCCGAGACGGTGTCGGCGCTGGACAGCAGAGCGGCGGCGCGGTCGGCTTCCCAGCGCAGTGCCCGCAGCACCGCCGGGGTCGGCTTGCGGTTGAGGAAATCCGACCGGTCCGCCGCGCAGTTGTCCAGCGTCTCCGTCGAGATTCCCAGCCAGCCGCGCGCCACGTCTTCCGAGATGTCCCGCAGGTTGTCCACCCTGTCCAGGCCCTCGCCGAAGGACAACACCGCGTGTTCGAAGGCGGGATCACCGGCCGGGCCGCCCAACAGCGGACAGCCCAGCAGGACGGGCGCGCCCACGGCGCTGCGGGCGAATTCCGACAGTTCCGCCTCGGTCGCGAACTCGCTCCTGCCGATGTCCCCCCGGGTCGTCGCGACGAACCTCTCCAGGGCCGGGACGGGCAAGGCGAACGTGACGATACTGTGCACGATCGCGGCCCGCACGGGGTGCGCCGAATATCCCGAGCGTACTTCCGTCAGAAGTTCCTGGGTCTCTTCGGAGAAGCGCGCGAGGCTGCCCTTTCGGTGGTCCGCCAAGTCGTCCACCCAGCGCACCACGGCTCCCACGGCGGCCATCGCGGGCCGGTATTGCGGCGGCAGGAACGCCCCGGCCATGGCCATGGCCCAGTCCGTCTTCAACGCCAGCTTGAAGCAGGCCCGGTACGATTTCCGCAATCCGGCGTCCTTGACGCCTGCCAGATCGAGGCATTCGTCGAACTTGCCCAGTTCCCAACGCGCCAAGGCATGACCTTTCTTGGGAGATGGTTTTCTTACGATGCCTTGCTGCTACGTGGCCTTGCCGCTACGTGGTTCGGGCGTCCAGGCCACGGTGATCGCTCCACCGGACGCCAGCAAGAGGAATCCGAGGAACAGGCCGCCCATATTGGCCGCGACCAGGCTGACCAGGGACAGCACGAGTGCGAGGACTCCCGGGAAAACCCGCCTCTCGGGGGCTTGCCAGGTGGCGAACCCGGACACGAGACACAGACTTCCCAGCAGCCACGCGGAGGCGCCGGCGGTTCCCGAGAACGGCAGCATGCCCAGGCCGTCCCAGGTGGTCAGCACGATTTCGACGCCGCCGAGGCACATCGACAAGCCGCCCCAGAAAGGGCGCGTGCGATACCAGGGCAGCCAGCGGGAGCGAGCGGTCGGCCACAGATCGTTCATAGTCGTTCACCGGAACCCCGGAGCGGGCTGGACGGGCAGCCTTGACGGCCGTGGACGAAGTCCGCGTGGAATCCCTTCGCGGCCAGACTCCCCGCGGAGAACGCCCGCGGTTGGACCCGGACCTTGAACGCGTGAAAAGAACCCGCGGTAAGCCGGAAGGGCTCTGCCGGATCCCGCGCGGTTTCCAGGCCGATCGGGGAAAGGGAAACACGTGACGAAGAAAGGGCGGAGGCCTCGATGGTGAACTTCGAGGCGGACAGCGTGTCGGCGTACAGACGGGCGGTGGTGACTCCGACAACCGGCAGCTCCACCACGGAGGTCACACAGACATCGTCGGCCCGAAAATCCTGGAAGAGCGACATGAGAGCCGCATCGGAATGCTTTCCCGACGACAGCCCCGGGTTGATCGACAAGCCGGAAACGCTGATCTTCTCCGCACTGATGACCATCGGCACCCGCCCCGCGAAGGCGAACTGGAGCGCGCTCGCGCTGCCGGTGGCCAGCAGGACACCGGCCGCCCCGAGAACACCCGCCATCAGCACTGCGCAGCGCCGTCGCCGGACATGCCCGGACGGCGCCGACGGGATATCCTTCGGTGTGCTTGGCGGGTCGCGACGCAAGGGCAACTCCCTTATTTCTGTGGTCGTTCACCGGTTCCGCAGAGCCAGGAAGAAGAAAACCGGAATCAAGTCGTTTACCGACCGGCACTGAATGGCGTCCATCTCTACACGCTGTGCCTGACGCACCTCGAAACGCACGGCGGGCGGATAGCGTTTACACCCGAAGGGGTGAGCGTTTCTACCGCCGACCGGTCCCCTGCCGAAGGGGCTTTTGAGCACGCGCCCGCCGCCTCGGGTGGCACAGCCGACCGGTAACCAAAGGCCGCCGGACACGGCTTATGGTCGACCCCGTGCTGAAACGTCCCGCCTTGCTCTGGCTGCTGGCCCCCTACGCGCTCTTCCTCGGCGCGCTCCCCCTCGTCGACCGCGTCCACCCGACGGTGGCCGGTCTCCCCTTCCTCTTCTTCTGGCTGCTTCTGGCGACCCTCCTGACTCCGGCGGCCGTCTTCCTGGCCTGGCGCGGGGACCGGAAGCGGGGCCGGGTGTGAACGCCACCGTCGCGACGTCGGTCTTCGGCGTCTTCATGGTCCTCACCGTCGCCCTCGGGCTCTTCGCCGTCCGGGGCCGGGGCTCGGGCGGCGGGCTCACCGAGTGGTCGGTGGGCGGTCGCAGCATGGGCACGGTCTTCATCTGGGTGCTGATGGCGGGCGAGGGCTACACGAGCTTCAGCTACCTCGGCGCGGCGGGCTGGGGCTACAACCACGGCGCGCCCGTCCTCTACGTCATCGCGTACATGTCCTGCGGTTACGCGATCGGTTACGTGGTCGGGCCGATGCTCTGGTCCTACGCCCGCGAACACGGCCTGGTCTCCATCACCGACATGGTCGCCCACCGCTACGGCCGGCCGTGGCTCGGCACGGCCGTCGCGATCCTGGCGACGGTGTGCCTGCTGCCGTACATCCAGCTGCAGATCACCGGCATGGGCGTGGTCGTCTCGACGATCTCGTACGGGGCGATCAGTCTGAACTGGGCGTACTTCATCGCCTTCGCCGTCACCACGGGCTTCGTGGTGGTGAGCGGGCTGCGCGGCAGCGCCTGGGTGTCGGTGCTCAAGGACGTGCTGGTCATCGGCACCCTGGGCTTCCTCGCGATCTACGTTCCCCTGCACTACTTCGACGGCTACGGGCCGTTCCTGGACCGCCTCGTGGCGGAGAAGCCGGACTGGCTGACCTTGACCGGGCACGGCGGCAGCGGCCTGGGCGGCAGCTGGTTCGTCACGACGAGCTTCCTCAACTCCCTGACCGTGGTCATCTTCCCGACGACCGTGGCGGGCTACCTCGGCGCGCGCAGCGCCGACGGGCTGCGCCGCAACGCGATGCTGCTGCCGTTCTACAACGTGCTGCTGTTCGTGCCGATGCTGCTGGGCATGGCCGCGATCTTCGTGGTGCCGGGGCTGGCCGGGCCGGGGTCGAACCTGGCGCTGTTCAAGCTGGTGGTGGACTCGCTGCCCGCGTGGGCGGTCGGTGTGATCGGGGTCGCGGCGGCCCTGTCGTCGATCGTGCCGATGGCGGTGTTCATGCTGGTCATCGGGACGATGTGGGGCAAGAGCGTGCTGGGCGTCATGCCCGGCCTGGCGGGCCGCCCGGACCGGCAGAAGACGGGCGCCCAGGTGGTGGTCGTGGCGGCGGGCGCTCTGGCTCTGCTGCTCACCTACACCGCGCCCAATACGTTGGTGCGGCTGTCGCTCATCTCGTACGAGGGCATGGCGCAGCTCGTTCCCATGATTCTGCTGGGTCTGGTGTGGCGGAAGCTGACGCTCTGGGGAGCGGTGAGCGGCCTGGTGGCGGGCGGTGCGCTGGTCTGCGCGCTGGTCTTCACCGGGAACGATCCGCTGTGGGGGGTGAACGCGGGGGCGGTCGCCCTCGGGTTGAACCTGGTGGTCGCGCTGGCGGTCTCCTGGCTGGGCCCGAAGACGGTGGACGAACGGCCGGACTCCGAGGTGCTGGCCACGGATCCGGGTCCGGAGGTGCCGGTTGTCAGTGGCACCGTCTAGCATCGGAACGAACGACTGAACGAACGGCCTGCGGGGAGGGGTGAGCACGTCATGCGTTACGCCATTGCCGAGAACAGGCGGCTCGTCCTGCGGACGTATCTGAGCGCGCTCCTCTTCGTGCTGGCCGAACTGCTGCTCGCGCAGAGCGGCTTGGTGAGCGTCGTGGCCCTGGCCGCGACGACCGCCGTGGCGGCGGCGTTGCTGGCCTGCGCCCTGCTCGCCGCCCGCGTCAAGGGCCCGCTCACGCCGACCCGCATACGCACCGCGATACGGGACCGGGAGCTGCGTACGGCGTTCCTCTCCCAACGCGATCCCGATGCCCAGGGCCGCCCCCGGCCCCGAGCGCCCGGCCGTCCCCTCCCGACGGCCGCGTAGGCGCTCCGCTTCCTTGCCACTGCCGCATTGAGCCGGGCCCGCGCGGCTCGTCACGCCGAAACCCCTTCCGTTTCCGGCACGACGAGACCCCGTGGAGGGCTCACCCATGTCCGTTTTCGCATTCCTCGGCACCCTGCTGTCCCGGCTCGCCGACGTCATCGACCCGCTCTTCGGTGCTTCGGCGACGGCCGCCGCGATCGTCCTGTTCACCCTGGGCGTCCGGCTCGCCCTGCACCCGCTGGCCAGGTCGGCGGCGCGTGGAGAGCGGGCACGGGCCGAACTCGCCCCCGAGCTGGCGAAGCTGCGCCGCAAGCACAAGAACAGCCCGGAGAGGCTGCACAAGGCGGCAACCGAGATGTACGCCGAAGCCGGCTCGTCGCCGTGGGCGGGCTGCCTGCCGTCCCTGGTGCAACTGCCCGTCTTCTACGTGATGTACCACCTCTTCACCACCGGCTCCGGCGGCGACGGCCTGCTCGATCACACCCTGCTGGGTGCCCGGCTCGGCGGCCGGTGGGCGGACGCGCTCGGCCACGGCGGGGCCTTCGGCCCGCAGGGCCTGGTGTACCTGGGCCTGTTCGCCCTCATCGCGGCCGTGGCGACGTGGACGTACACCCGTGGCCGCAAGGCGGCGGCCACGATGCCCGTTCCGGGCTCCGAGCAGGTGCCGGGCATGACGAGCCTGACCAAGCTCCTGCCGCTGCTCACCTTCGGCACGCTGGTCACCGCCGCGATCGTGCCGCTGGCGGCCGGTCTCTACCTGGCGGCCACCACGGCCTGGACGGCGGCCGAGCGGGCGTATCTGACGCCCCTTCGGACCCCGAGGGCGGCGGCCACGGTCCGCGTGTGAGGATCCCCGTGCGGGTCCGGCTGCCGGACACGGACTTGCGGAGGCAGCCGCCGTTCTTGCACGATCGGCCAGTTCGCTCGATGGCCGTCCCCCATCGGCCGGTCCGGACGAGACCGTCCGGGCCGACCCTTCGACCGTGGGAGTCGTACGGATGAAGCTGTTGCGTGTGGGACCGGCGGGTGCGGAACGCCCGGCGCTGCTGGACGAGGAAGGAACACTGCGCGATCTGTCGGCCCTGGTGGCGGACATCGACGCCGGACTGTTCGCGGACGAGTCGGCGCTCAGGCACGTGCGGGCCGCCGTCGGCGCCCGCGTCCTGCCGGCGCTCGACCCGTCCGGCCTGCGGATCGGCCCGCCCGTCGGCCGCATCGGGAAGATCGTCTGCGTGGGGCTCAACTACCACGCCCATGCCGCCGAACTCCGGGTGAAGGTCCCCACCGAGCCGGTCCTCTTCCTCAAGGCCCCGGACACGGTCGTCGGCCCGGACGACACGGTGCTCGTGCCACGGGGCAGCGTGAAGACCGACTGGGAGGTCGAACTCGCCGTCGTCATCGGCCGGACGGCCCGCTACCTGGACACGGACGAGCAGGCGCTCGCCTCGATAGCCGGGTACGCGCTGGCGAACGACGTCTCGGAGCGGGCGTTCCAGATGGAGCGCGGCGGCCAGTGGGACAAGGGCAAGAACTGCGAGACGTTCAATCCGCTGGGCCCGTGGCTGGTGACCGCCGACGAGATCCCCGACCCGCAGGACCTGCGGCTGCGCCTGTGGGTCAACGGCCGGCTGCGGCAGGACGGCAGCACGGCGGACCAGATCTTCCCGGTCGCGCGGATCGTGCGGTACGTCAGCCAGTACATGACCCTCCACCCCGGTGACGTCGTCAACACCGGCACCCCGGCGGGAGTGGCGATGGGCCAACCGGAGCCCAAGCCGTATCTGCGGGCCGGTGACGTGATGGAACTGGAGATCGACGGCCTGGGGCGGCAGCGGCAGGTACTCAAGGACGCGTGAGCGTCCGCCCCCAGGGCGCTTCGGTGCGGACCACCGCTTGCGGCGGCGAGCGGGAGCGTCCGCAAGCGCCGGACGGGCTCGCTGTGCCTTGTCCTCAATCGCCGGAAAGGCTCGATTTGAGCCCGTCCGGGGGAACGGGGCGTGTGCTGCCGGATCCCGCTCGCCCGTCCATGCATATTTTCGTACATGCGCAAGGAACAGGGCGGAAGGTTCCGTACGGCCGGTCTGGCGGTCCTGGCGACCGCGCTCGGCGGCGTGCTGCTCATGTGCGCACTCGCCGCCCTGAGCGCGACCGCCGCGTCGCGCCCCGGCCCGTGCGTGGTCCGGTGCGCGACGTCGCCCCCACCGGCCGCGGAGGCGTCGGGCACCCCGTCGGCACCCCCGGCCGGCCCTTCGCCGAGCGCGAAGCCGTTGCCCCGGCCCATGCCGCCCCTGCCCCGCCCGATGCCGCCGCCGAGCGTGCGCCCGCACGCGGGCCCGGTCGCGGGCGACGGCCACGAACTGGCCCACAGCGGCCCGCCGATGAGCGGGTCGATGGCGTTCGGCGGCGCGCTGGTCCTGCTGGGAGCGGGGCTGGCCCTGGTCGTTCTCTACCGGTCGCGGTACGAGGGGTGATCCGGCCCGGGGGCCGTGTTCCGGCTCATTCGTTCGCCGCCGGTGCCGGGGAGGCGTTCCAGAAGTCGGCGTAGCGGCCACCGCGGCGCAGCAACGCGTCATGGCTGCCCTCCTCGGCGATCCGCCCACCCTCGACGAAGACGATGTGATCGGCGCGTCGGACGGTCTTCAACCGATGCGCCACCATCACCACCGTCCGGCCCGCCATCAGGCGCTCGATTCCGTCGTGGACGGCCGCCTCGTTCACCGGGTCCAGCGCGGAGGTCACCTCGTCCAGCAGCACGACGGGCGCGTTCTTCAGCAGCGCTCGCGCGATCGAGACACGCTGGCGCTCACCACCGGACAGCAGGGCGCCGCCCTCGCCGACGTTCGTCGACCATCCGGCGGGCAGCCGCTCGATCACCTCGTCCAACCGTGCCGCGGTCGCCGCCGACCGCACCTCGGCCTCGTCGGCGTCGGGCCGGCCGAGCCGCACGTTCTCCTCGATCGTGCCGTCGAAGAGATAGACGTCCTGGAAGACGATGGCGATCCGCGCCATCAACTCCTCCGTGCTGATCGCGCGCACGTCCACGCCCCCCACGCGCACCGTGCCCGCGTCCACGTCGTAGAACCGTGCGAGCAACTGCAGCAAGGTGCTCTTGCCGGCACCCGACGGTCCGACGACGGCAAGCCGCTGTCCCGCCGGCACGGTCAACGACACGTCGTCGATCACTGTGCGGTCGCCATGCCGGAAGGTGACGGAGTCGAATCGCAGGTCATGGCCCGCCGGCCGGACCGGGTCGGCGGCTTCCGGCAGCGGCTCGGTGCGCAGTACCGCGTCGAGTCTCGCCAGCTCGGAGCGCGCACCGCGGAGTTTGCCACCGATGTCCGACAGCGACAGCAGCGGATCCGCGCAGCGGGCGGCCAGCACCAGGATCGTCAGAAGCTCCGCCGCACCGATGTTCCCGCCGAGCGCGAGGAAGGCACCCAGGGACAGCAACACGGTGAACATCGCCTGCACCGCGAGCGTCAGGCCCACCGCACCGGGCAGTGCCGACAGCGTGCCACGGCGGGACGCGCGCTCGACGTCCCGCAGCGAGTCGTCGAGCAACCGGAAGCGTTCGGCCGTCCGGCCGCCGGCGCGCAGTACCGGCTGGAGCTGCAGGTACTCGATGACCCGCCCGGTGGCCTCCTGGTCGCGTTCGGCGCGCTCCCCATCGGCGGCGGCCATCGAGCGTCCCGTCCGGATCTGGATCGCCGCCACGACCGGTACGGCGGCCAGCGCGGCCAGCCCCATCTGCCAGTGGAAGGCGAGCATCACGACGACGATCGTCAGGGGAGTCACACAGGCGGAAATGAACGGTGCCAGCAGATGCGCGATCACGCTCATCGCCTGCAGGACACCCCGACTGGCCAGGACGGACACTTCCCCGAGGCGGCCCGCGCCGTACCAGCCGAGGGGCAATCGGGCCAGGTGCTCGCCGAGACGGTGGTACACGCCACGCAACATCTGGGCCCCGACGCGGAAACCGAAGAGATCACTGATGTAGCGCAGGACCGCGTAGACCGCGAACACGCCTCCGAACGCGATCAGCCAGGGCCAGGCATCTTCGGGTGTGCTCCCGAACAGGGCCCGCAGCACGGGAACCAACAGTGCGTAGGACAGGCCCTCGACCACCGCGGTCGCCGTCATCAGGGCCACGGTGCGACGCAACGGCTGGGCGTACTCGCGCCCCAGCACGCGCAGCAGCATGCGGATCATCGGGACTCGTCTCCTCGCGGTACGCCGACGCGGGCTTCGATCTCATCGGCCGTCGCCGATCGGTGCGATTGCCAGAACGCGGCGAACTTCCCGTTTCGCGCCAGCAGTTCGGCGGGGCCGCCCCGCTCGACGATCGACCCGTTCTCCAGCATCACGACGGTGTCGGCGTCGGCGCCCGTCTCCAGGCGATGAGCGATGACCAGCAGGGTCCGGTCGCCCCGCAGCGTCACCAGGGCCCGGTGCACGGCCTGTTCGGTCTGCGGATCCGCGAAGGCGGTCGCTTCGTCGAGCACCAGGACGGGCGCGTCGGCGAGCAGTGCGCGGGCGATCGCGAGCCGCTGCGCCTCGCCGCCCGAGAGGCCGGCGTCCTCACCGATCACCGAATCGTAGCCGCGGGGCAGGGCGAGGATCCGGTCGTGGATGTGCGCCAGCCGGGCGGCGCGCACGATGTCATCGAGACCGGCGTCCGGCACCGCCAGCGCGATGTTGTCCGCGACCGACGCGCGCAGCAGACGAACGTCCTGGAAGACGAACGAGACCATGCGATGAAGCTCCTGGCTGCCGAGTTCGCGCAGATCGACACCGCCCAGGACCACGGAGCCCCGGGTCGGGTCGAAGAACCGCGGCAGCAGCCGGACCAGCGTGGATTTACCGCTGCCCGAGGGCCCGACGATCGCGGTGACCGTCCCCGGTTCGAGCACCAGGTCGATCCCGCGCAGCACCTCGTGATCGTCTTCGTAACCGAAGCGGACGTCACGCAGTTCCACGCGGTGGCCTTGCGGTGCGACCGGGTGCGCGGGTTCGGGCAGCGGCGGCACCCCGAGCACGTCCCGGATCCGGCCGACGGCGAGCCGGGCGGCCCGCAGCTCGTCGAAGCCGTGCCCGAGAGCCGCCACCGGAGCGGTCAGGCCCAGTCCGAGCAGCAGGAAGGGCAGCAGATCGGCCGGGGCCAGGCCACCGTCCGTGATCAGCAACGCGCCGCCGATCAGCACGACCAGCAGTACGAACGGTGGCGACAGCACCAGCTGCATCCCGGCGGCGGGTTTGGAGATGCCGCGCACCCACTGGCGGAAGACGCCGACGAAATCGTCCGCGGCGGTGCGGAACCTGCGGTGGGAGCGCTGGGCCCCACCGAACGCCTTGACGGTCGCGATGCCCTGGACGAACTCGACGACCGCACTGGACACGCGTCCCATGGCCGCGTCGAACTCTCCTTGCTCGCGCTCCCTGGCCGGGGTCATCATCAGCGGGACCATCGCCATGGCCAGCAGCACCGGTATCAGCGAGATCAGCGAGAGCCGCCAGTCGATGGTGAACAAGTAGACCAGCGACACCGCCGGCACCACGAAGGCGGAGACGAGTTCGCCGGGGGTGTGGGCGATGAACGGGTGCACCGCACTCACGTCCTCCCCCACCACCTTCGCCAGCTCGCCGGTCCGGCGCCGGGAGAACCAGCCGATCGGTGCGCGCCCCAGCCGCGCCGCCAGTTGCCGGCGCAGCGCCAGTTGCACCTGGCCGTCGACGATGTGCCCGATCCCGGATGACGCGGCCGTGAACAGCAGTCGGATGAACATGCCGACCGCACCCGCGGCCACGAGGATCCAGACGCGATCGTGATCGACCGAACCGGGCGCCAGCAGAGTGCGCCCCAATTCGACGACCGCCAGCAGCGGCGCCAGACCCGCGAGAGCGCCGATCACCTGAAGGATCACGACGGCCGCGAAACTCCGGACATAGGGGCGCAGCAGCCCCGTCAGGCTCTGTCCCGCGGCGGCACCGGCGTCCTGTGGTGGTGCGGGCCGCTCCCTCGCCTGGGCAAGGTCGGTGGTCGTCATCGCTCTCCCGTCTTCGTCGATCTCGTCGCGACCAGGCCCGTGGAGGAGGTGATGGCGGTATTCCGCGGGCCCCGCGCCGACGGAAGGAACGGGACGAATGCTTCGAGTTCGGGGTCCATGACGGCCATCCTTGTGGTCGGATCCCGTGAGTTCAGCCGACATCCGTCGCGCATCGGACCCTGATCACGCACCGCTCGGCGCGCCCGTGGCCACCTATCCTTGCGCCATGGAGGGACTGGCCGTTCGGCTGTCGGGACCGGATGCGCATGCCGAAGGCGCGATGCGCGTCGTCGCGTTCCACGACACGCTGATGCGTCGGCGGATGGATCTCCCCGCGCTCACCCGGGCCTCGGCGGGCCCGGCCGAGTGCGTGACCGGAATTGAAACGTCCGCGCCACCGTCACCCGCGTCCACCACGGTCCCGGTCACGCTCGATGGCTGAGCCGTGCGGGCCCGGCACCATCAACGAGGTGAGAGCCCAGGCGGAGGCGGAGGACGAGTCGGCGCCGCGAGCCGCCATCGGGGTCGGCTACGCGCTGTACCGGGGGCCGTCGGCAGCCGGCCCCTTCCACCGGCACGCCGCCTTCCAGGTCGCCATCGCGGTCGGCGTCGGGGGCGGGTCCGGGGGCGGCGGCGAGTTGGCCATGGTGGGCTCCGACGACACCCACCATCGCGGCGCCGTACTGATCGTGCCCCCGATGGTGCGACACCGGATGCTCCCGGCAGGGGGCCAGCTCACATTCTTCGTGGACCCCCACTGCGCGTTCGCCGACCGGTTGCGCCGCCGCTGCGGCCCCGGCATCACGGCCGCCCCCGAGCTGCGCGAACTCGGCGAGGGGGACGTCCGCCGGGCGGGCGCACGCCCCTCGGACCAGCTCGACCCCCGGCTGCTGGCCGCGATGGGCACACTGGCGGACCGGGACGTCTCGATGCCGGACCTGGCCGCGGACGTCGGTCTGTCACCCCAGCGGCTGCGCGCCCTGGCCCGGGACCAGCTCGGCCTGCCGCTCGTGCGCTGGCGGCTGTGGCTACGTCTGCGGCGGGCCGCCGAGGCACTGCGCGAGGGCCGGTCACCGGCCGACGCGGCGGTCGTCGGCGGCTTCGCCGACCAGGCGCACTTCACCCGGCGGATGAGGGAGATGACGGGCCTCACCCCGGCCGCCGTCCTGCCCGTGCTGCACCCGGCCGGTCACCCGTCACGCCCGGCGCGCGACGTACACCGAGATGGAACCGCTGAGCGTTGAGACCACCTCGGCCTCGCGCACGCCGCTGAACCCGGCTTCGGAGATCAGCCGGGGCAGGACCCCTTCGGCGTTGGGCCGGGTGTCCTCGACGCCGTCGGCGAGCTGCACGACACGGAATGCCAGGCGCATCGCCCGGGTGCGCTGCAGCCCGTAGTCGGCGATCACCAGTTTCCCGCCGGGCCGCAGCACCGCGTGCATCGAAGCGAGGACGGCCCGCTTCATGTCCAACGGGCACTGGTGCAGCACGAGGCTGGAGACCGCCGTGTCCACCGAGCCGGCCCCGAGGATTCCCGCCACCTCGTCGCCCATGCCGACCCGCCACTCCACGGCGGTACCGGCGGTGCCCGCCGTGCCGGCCTTGCGGCGCGCGATGGCCAGCACGTCGGAGTCGGGGTCGACGCCGATGACCCGTGCCCGGGGTTCCACGCGGTTCAGCAACAGCGCCAGCGAGCCGGTGCCGCAGCCCACGTCGACGATCTCGTCCTCGGGCCGGGGCGCCACGTGCATGGCCAGCAGAGAGCGCCACAGGCGCTCGCGCAGCAGGGCGGCCACGGGGTCGTAGAGACGCGTGGGCGCGAAGCGGCCCGCCGCCGGGGTGAAGGTGCGTTCGGTCATGCCGTCAGTCTCCGGCGGCTGCCGCCGCCCGGTCTTGAACAAACCGCTCACGTCCACGCGCACGCGTGGTGGGTACGAAGCGTTGGCTGCCCCTACGGAACGCGGAGGTCGCCTGCTCCGACGGCTCGGGTGAACGACCGGTACGCGTCGGGTCCGCACCGGAGTATGGGGCCGTCGGGGTTCTTCGAATCGCGTATCCCTATGGGGGCATCTATGCCTCTCTCGGGGAGGGCGATCTCAACGCAGTTGTCGCCACCGGAGCTGTAGGTGCTCCTCTTGAACGGGAGCGCACCTCGGTCAATGGTCATCATCGATACCCTCCTCGATCAGTTTTCTGATGAAGTCGCGAGATCCGTCCATGTCCAAGGCGCGAGCTCGCAGGTGATTGAACGCCAGGTCGTACCGCCCGACATGAGCGTCTTCCTCCAGGTAGATGGAGGTCGTCAGCGGCTCCAACGCAACGACAGGTTCTCCCGCATCGAAGCGGAAAAGCGTGTAGGAGCCGTCGATTCCAGTGTGCGCCCCTACACGGAACGGGAGAACCTGCAATTCAATGTTCGGCTGCTCCGACACCTTGAGCAGGTGTGCGAGCTGCGCTCGAAGAGTGTCCGGCCCGCCTACCTCCCGCCTCAGGCAGGCCTCATCGAGGACGCACCACATCGACAGTGGGGTCCCGGCGGCCTCGCCCTCCTGCGGATGAGCCAGCACCTGTTGGCGCTTCATGCGAAGCTCGGTAAACGTCCTCACTTCGCGCATGGTGTTCCACTTGCTGCTGCCGTCGATGACGGCATGGGCGTAGTCCGCCGTCTGCAACAAGCCCGGAACAACCAGCGCCGCGTAGACATCGGCGTGCGTGGCAATTTCTTCCAGCTCGATGAAGTCGGCGAAAGGGGCACGGATCGCGTCCCCGTACTGTGAAAACAGGTTCCTCTGGCGGCTGGTCGCAGCGAACTTCGCGATCTTCTTGGTCTCCGCGATCTGGGCCGCGTCAGTGATCCCGTAGACCTCGAAGAACCTGTCGAGGTCCGGGCGCTGCTTCCCGTTCTCAATCTTGCTCAGAGTGGGTGCGCCGGACAGACCCAGCAGCTTGGCCGCGTCCGGGAGGTTCAACCCGGACCTGCCCCGCATCGTCTTCAAGATTGCCCCGAGCCGTCGGCGCATCAGCGTAGGTGTCGCATCGGACACTTGATCACCTCCCGTTGCCGCGACTCTATCGACACCAACTCGGCCGTCTGCCACCAGCGTTCACCCACAGGGGTCAACCATGAAGCGCAAGGTTGCGCTTCAACCTTGGTGGAGCCCATCGTGGAGAGCGCAACGAACCGGCATAGGGAAGGTGCGGAGTCGATGACATACAGGGTCGGCGCGTTCGTAGTGGACACCCGCGAGGGACGACTCGTACAAGTACTCGGACATGTCGGCGACCGCGTACAGGTCAGAGCGCCCGGCGGCGGCCTGGAATGGGAAGTCCCGGCGGGAGCCCTACGGTTGGCGACGAGCGAGGAGCGGGCGGCGGCACGTGCGAAAGGTTCGAGCCTGATGAACTGCGCCGAGTGCACGGAACTCGAAGCCGCCCGGCGGCGGGCCGTCGCGGGCGGCGACGACGAGAAGGCCGGTGACGCCCTGGTCGCCGTACGTTCGCACCGACGCAGGGCGCACGCGCTGTGAAGGGCGCGGGTTGCGGCCGGCCCAGAGGCTGCGGACACCGGTCGGGCTGGACGCAGGCCCGTGGCGAGGCGCGCTGTAACGACTGCGGAACCCGGCGGTTCACGGACTACGGGGCCTTGCGCCCGGCGGAGTTGGCACCACCCATCAGGCCGTCCCCACGGGACGCCCGCGCAGCGGACCGGTCGGCGGCACGGCACGTGGCCCACATCGCGCGGCGCGGCATCCGCTGGGGCACCACCTGCGTGGGAACGGCGCGCTGGGCGGCACCCGCCTCGACCGTCTGATCCGTGACGGCACGGGTGCCGCCGTCCCGCCGGAGCGGCAGCCTCCGGGGAAACACCGCCCGTCACGTCCTCGGCCACGCCACTGCCCCAGGGTGGCCGAGGTTCGGTGCGGTCGCGACGTCGTACCCGGTTCGAGTCGCCCGGGGCCAGGGCCAGCGTTTCGCTATCGAAAAGGACTCTTCCGACCCTCGTGTCCACTTCACGCTCTTACCTGCCGGCGTCTGCGGCCGCCCTGATAGCCGGTGCGACGCTCGGAGTTCTCGCCCCGCTCTTTGAACCGGTCGAGGCCCCTGCGGGCCACGTGCTCCACCTGGTCTTGGCGGCAGGTTGGTTCTGGGCGGCGCTGGCCTTTTGCGTGGGTCTCGCATGCGGATCCAGGTTCAGGTCCGTCACCTTGGCCCCGCTGTCGCTCGCTGCAGGCGTGATCGCTTACTACGCGACCAAACTGCGGCAGGGAGGTTACCGGTCGGCGGTGAACCTGGAGGACCCTTCGCAGGGAACTCGGAACTGTTGATTCCGTTGATAGCCGTGGTCGAGACCTCAGTGAGGCTCACTGCCGAAGCCTCGCTTCAGGGGTCGGTTACCGGCACGACGTGGAGTGTCACCCGCGTCGTCGCGGTGGCTGCCGTCGTCGTTCTGGCCGGCCGGGCAGCCGTGGCTCGGCGGTCTCGGTCATCCGCCCGGCAGCGGCGAAAGCAGTGACCCGAAGCGCTCGGTTCAGCCCCCTTCGCCAGGCGGCGTACCGCAGCTCGGGCCGCCCGGTCCGTCGAACTGCACCGAGCTGAAGAAGTCCTGGTAGGTGGGGAAGAAGTTCCCCTTGCCGGTCGGGCCCGAAGACGTCACGGCCGTGCAGCCGGAGTAGTTCGTGTCGGACCAGAGGTAGACGGTCGAAGCCGTCCGGTTCCAGTCCGACTTGGCCCGGTCGTTCATGCCGAGCGCGGCCAGGTCCGGAGTGTTCGACCGCAGCCTGATCATGTCGCCGGTGCCGTCGAGGCCCGAGAACATGCAGTAGTACCCATCGGGACACCGGTCGTACCCGTCGGCCGCGTGAGCCGTGGAAACCGGCACCGTGGCAGCGGTCGCGGCGGCCACCGACACAAGCAGCGCGGACAACTTGTTTCTCATCGACACGCGTTGACTCCTTGGCTGATGTCATGAACTCACTGGAGACAACGGTAGAAGTCGGGCGCACCGCCGTGCCCCCGGCCACATGAGTCCTCCACCGAACGACCATGAGACCCACCTGTGCGGGGCGCGGTAGCGGGGGCGAAGGCCCGGACCGTGCGGGCGGTACCGGCTGGGCTCAGCGACACCCAGCCCGTCCGGCGATTGAGGACGCGCCCGCAGGGCGCTCGCCGCCGCAGGCGGCACCAGCGGCACCGGCAGCACCAACGGCACCGGCCGGCCCGCGCGGCCGCAACGCCGAAAAGTCGAAAGGTCGAAAGGGCGACCCGCGCGGCAAGCGCACCGGCTCACGCCCCCAGCAAGCGCGACACCGTGAAGATGGCCAGGCCCGCCAGTGCCCCCACCACCGTGCCGTTGATCCTGATGAACTGCAGGTCCCGGCCGATGTGGGCCTCGATCTTGCGGGTGGTCTGGTCGGCGTCCCAGCTCGCCACCGTGTCCGTGATCAGCAGCGTGATCTCGTCCCGGTACGTCGTCACGACGTAGACGGCCGCGTCCTCCAGCCAGCCGTCGATCTTCGCGCGGAGCCGGTCGTCGCTCGTCATGCGCGCGCCCAGGGAGAGGATCGAGGCGCGGACCCGCATCCGCAGTTCGCTGCGCTCGTCCTCGGCCGCCGCGACCGTCATCGCCCGTACCGAGCCCCACGCGGAGGCGATCAGGTCCTGTACCTCCGCCCGGCCGAGCACCTCGGACTTCAGCCGTTCGACCCGCTCGCGGGTGTCGGGGTCGGACCGCAGTTCCCGGGCGAAGTCCGCGAGGAAGCGGTCGACGGCGCCGCGCGCCGGGTGGTCCGGCATGTCGCGGGTCTCGGTCACGAAGCGCAGCAGTTCCTTGTAGACCCGCTCGCCGACCTTGCGGTCCACGAAGCGCGGCGTCCAGCCGGGGGCGCCGCCGGTGACGGCGTCCATCACCGAGTCGCTGTGCTCGACGAGCCAGTCGTGCGCGCGGACGCACACCAGGTCCACGACCCGGTGGTGGCCGCCGTCCTCGACGATCTTCTCCAGCATCGCGCCGAGGCCCGGGGCGATCTCCTGGGCGTCGGCCCGCCGGTTGATGGCCTCGCCGACGACGGCCTGGACGTCGGCGTCGCGCAGGACGGTCAGCGCGCCGCGCAGCGCCGTGGCCAGCTCGGCGCTGACCCGGTCGGCGTGTTCCGGATCGGCGAGCCAGGTGCCCAGCCGGGAGCCGATGCCGACCGCGCGCAGCCGGCCGCGCACGATGTCGCCGGAGAGGAAGTTCTCCCCGACGAACTCGCCCAGCGACACGCCCAGCTGGTCCTTCTTCGTCGGGATGATGGCGGTGTGCGGGATGGGCAGGCCCATCGGGCGCCGGAAGAGCGCGGTGACGGCGAACCAGTCGGCGAGCGCGCCGACCATGCCCGCCTCGGCGGCGGCCGCCACATAGGCCGCCCAGCCGCCCGCGCCGGAGGAGTGCGCCCACTTCGCGAGGGCGTAGACCAGGGCGACGAGGGCCAGCAGCCCGGTCGCCGTGGCCTTCATCCGGCGCACGCCGCGCCGTTTCTCCTCGTCCGCCGCGCTGTAGGTGAACCCGCCGGGGCGCGCGGGCGTCACCCTTTCGGCGGCGGCCGACTCCCCCGCCGCCGACTCCTCCGCATTGGACTGAATCACGCGTACCACCCGTTCCGGCCGTCGTCATGTGCATTGTCCCTACCCGGGGTACTCGGGGAACGGACCCGGAGTTCCCGGCGTCTGACACGTCGCATGTGACGTGTCCCGGTTCCCGCGCCCTTGCGCCGCTCAGCACACCCGCACCGCACCGTGGGATCATGGTGGGGCGATCGGACCGCGAGGGCGCTGTCACTGATCAGTGCCCGTCCCGTCCCGTGGTTCCGACCCCCCCCGGAGCCCTCCGGAGCCCGCCGCTCCGCGATACCCCTGCCAGGAGAAATCCGCCCATGAACAGGCCTCCCCTGCCCCGCGGTACGGCCTACGCCGTGCTCGCCGCGCTGGCGGCCCTCGTGATCCTCGTCTCGACCGCGATATTCCTCGGGGTCGGCGGGCCCGAGGGCCGCTCCGTGGCCAAGGTGCCCGAGCCCGGCCGGGCCGACGCGCCGGCCGCCTCCGGAGCGTGGACCGGCTCCTGGTCCACCTCGCCGTCGTCCGCCGAGCCGAACACGCCGAACGGTTACGCCGGACAGTCGATCCGCAACGTCGTGCACACCACCATCGGCGGCACCGGCGCGCGCGTCCAGCTCTCCAACCTCTACGGCACCCGGCCGCTGGCCCTCACCCATGTCTCCCTCGCGCTCGCCGCCGGGCCCGGAACCGCCGGCGCGGCGCCCGGCAGCATGCGCCGGCTGACGTTCGGCGCACGGCCCACGGTGACGATCCCCGCCGGGCACGCCGTCATCAGCGACCCCGTCCGGCTCGCCGTCCCGCAGGCCACCGATCTGCTCGTCACCACGTACTCACCGACCCCCTCGGGCCCGGTCACCCACCACCCGCACGCCCGCCAGACCTCCTACCTGGCGCACGGGGACCGGGTAGAGACTTCCGACGGTTCGCTCTACCCGACGAGGACCAAGTACTGGCGCTACGTCACCGCCGTGGACGTCTGGAGCGAGACCGCGAAGGGGGCCGTCGCCGTGATCGGCGACTCGATCACCGACGGCGTCACCTCCACCCCGAACGCCAACCGCCGCTGGACGGACTTCCTCGCGGCCCGGCTGCGCACCGAGCCGGGCGCACCCGCCTACGGCGTGCTCAACCAGGGCATCAGCGGCAACCGCGTGCTGCTCGGCAGTTCGGCCACCGTGCCCGCGAACAACCCCAGCGCCCTCGACCGCTTCGACCGCGACGTCCTGAGCCGCACGGGCGTACGAGTGGTGGTCATGGAGCTGGGGATCAACGACATCCTCCGGCTCCCGCAGCAGACCGACCCCGGCCGGATCACGACGGGCCTGCGCGCACTGGTCGAGCGGGCACACGCGCGCGGGCTGCGCGTCGTCGGGGCGACGCTGACGCCCTTCGGCGGCCACCGGGGCGGCAAGCCCGTCCAGGAGGCCGTGCGCCAGGCCGTCAACGAGCGGATCCGGTCCGGGCACGTCTTCGACGACGTCGTGGACCTCGACGCGGCCCTGCGCGACCCGGCGGCCCCGGAGCGGCTGCTGCCGCTGTACGACTCGGGCGACCACCTCCACCCCAGCGACGCCGGCTACCGGGCCATGGCGCAGGCCGTCGACCTCGAAACCCTCAAGGGCCAGGCCTCCGCCACCCTGTGAGCACCCAACGCGCGTACGGCCCGGTGCACACCGCCACCAGGCCGTACGGGGTCACCAGGCCGTAGGGGTACCGGGCCCGCTCACTCCAGCCGCTTGCGCGGCTCGCCGCCGCCCGGCCGGTCCCGCGGCTCGCCCTCCAGGCGCTCTTGCCGCAGCTCCTCGCGCAGCCGCTCGCGCTCGGCCCGCGCCGGCTTGCGTTCGACGCCGACACCGCCCCAGACGGCCAAGCCGGTGACCTTCACCCGCGGGGAGCCGGGAGCGGCCACATCGCCGCCCCGGTCGCCGAAACCGCCCATGATGCCGACGCCGGAGACCTCGATGTCGAGGTCCGGCGGCGCGGTGACCTGCATTCCGCCCATGATCGCGAAGCAGCGGATGACCACCTCGCGGTCCTCGAACCGCGCGTCCCGCAGATCGATCTCGCCACCGCCCCACAGACAGAACGCCGTGAACACGCGCGGCACGGTCCAGCGGCCCTTGCGCGCGAAGCCGCCCATGATGCCGACGGCCCCCTTGGAGGTCGGCGCACCGCCGATCCGCTCCGCCCAGCTCGCGTCCGCCACCGGCGCCGACGGCACACCGGGGACGAGTACGGACGCCGCCCCGGGCGCCGGGAGATCCCGTACCAGCGGGGCCAATTCGCCGTGCGTACGGGCCTTGTACGCCGCGTCCAGCCGCTGTTCGAACTCCGCCATGTCCAGCCGCCCCTCGGCGACGGCCTCCCGCAGGGCCTCCGCGACCCGCTCGCGCTCGGCGTCGGACGCCCGCATGTCCGGAAGCTCGCTCATCATGACGAACAGCCTAGCGAGCCCGGCTACGACGCCGGGCGCTCCGCGTACATCTTCGCGATGACGGCCTCGATGTCCGGCTCCCGCACCGACAGATCGACCAACGGGTACCGCTCGGCCACCGCGGCCACGATCGGCGCCGCACTGCGGTCCGCCGCGAATGCCAGCCACTGGCGCGGCCCTTCGACCCTGACCGTGCGCGCCCCGGGCACCCCCTCGATCGGCGGCAGCTCCCGTTCCAGGTCCACCACGAGCGTCCGCTCGCTCTCCCCGGCCGCGTGCAGCCCCTCCAGGGCGCCGTCGTAGACCAGCCGCCCGTGATCGATCACCATCACCCGCTCGCACAACTGCTCGATGTCGGTCAGGTCGTGCGTGGTGAGCAGCACGGTCGTGCCCCGCTCGGTGTTCACCTGCCGCAGGAACTCCCGGACCTTCGCCTTGCTGATCACGTCAAGACCGATGGTCGGCTCGTCGAGGTAGAGCACCTCGGGGTCGTGCAGCAGGGCGGCGGCGATGTCGCCCCGCATCCGCTGGCCCAGGGAGAGCTGCCGCACGGGCACGTCCAGGAGCGCGCCCAGGTCGAGGAGGTCCACGCAGCGCTCCAGGTTGGCGCGGTAACGGGCCTCGGGCACGCGGTACATGCGGCGCACCAGCGCGTAGGAGTCACGCAGCGGCAGATCCCACCAGAGTGTGGTGCGCTGCCCGAAGACCACCCCGATCCGGCGGGCGAGCCGGGTGCGCTCACGGGCGGGGTCGACGCCCGCCACCCGCAGCCGGCCCGCGCTGGGCACGAGGATGCCCGTCAGCATCTTGATCGTGGTGGACTTCCCGGCGCCGTTGGGGCCGATGTAGCCGACCATCTGCCCGCGCGGCACGGTGAAGCCGATACCGTCCACCGCCCGCACCTGCTGCCGCTCGCGCCGCAGGAAGCCCGTCCTGCGCCGGACGTCGAAGACCTTCTCGACACCCTCCAGCTCGATGAATGCGTCATCGCGGTCACCCATGGTCGCGCTCAACTCCCCGTACTCCGATAGTTCCTGAGGCCCGCCCGCCACGCCATCCCCGAGAGCGCGATCAGCGCCACCGCGACCAACGGGCCGCAGAAGTCCGCCCACCCCGGCAGCCCCAACGGGTCCTCGCGATCCAACAGCCGCAGCACCGGAAGCCAGTTGACGAAGGCGAGCGGGACGACGAACGTCACCCCGCGCACCAGCTCCCGCGAGAACACCGTCGGCGGGTACTGCAGAAGGGTCGAACCGCCGTAGGTGAAGGAGTTCTGGGCCTCCGACGCGTCGCTCGCCCAGAACTGGAAGGCGGCCCCCGCGACGAAGACGGCCGCGAAGATCCCCGCCCCGCTGATCACCATCACCGGTACGAGCACCACGTCCACCGGCGTCCACGCGATGTCCGCCCGGGCGAGCCCCCACCCCAGCACCACCAGGCCCTGGGTGATCCGCCCGAGCCGGCGCAGCGCGAAACGGTCGGCGGCGATCTGCACCAGCACCGGCACCGGGCGCACCAGCAGCATGTCGAGCGTCCCGTCGCGCACCCGCCGTCCGACGCGCTCGGCGTTGCCGAGCAGGAGGTCGGCGAGGCCGAACGAGGCACTGGTGGCCCCGTAGAACAGCGCGATCTCCGGCAGCGAGAACCCGCCGAGGGCGTCGATGTGCGAGAACATCAGCAGGATCGCGACGAAATCGAGCCCGCTGCCGACGAAGTTGCCCACCGTCATCAGCACGAAGGACGCACGGTAGGCCATCGTCGAGCGCACCCACATCGCGACGATCAGCCCGTAGGCCCGTAAGCCGTGCGCGAGCCCGGCCAGCGGGCCGTCGGCCTCCCGGAGCGGGGCTTCGGCGGTCTCAGCCACCCTGCACCACCACCTTGGTCGTGGCCACCGACTGCAGACCACGGCCGGCGGCGAGCAGCGCCGCCGCCCAGCCCGCCTGGAACGCCAGCGCCCCGGCCAGGCCGGGGCCGCTGTGCCGCCCGAGCAGGACGTCGACCGGCACCTGAAGCATCGCCGCCCAGGGCAGCAGCCGCACGATCTCGCCGAAGGAACCGGGGAAGACCATCAGCGGCAGCAGCAGGCCGGTGAAGAAGGCGCTCAGCAGGACGGCGATCATGCTGACCCCGGCGCCGTCGAGCAGCCAGAAGGCACACAATCCCACCAGGTAGCGCAGCGCGAAGCTGACGAGGAGGGCGAGGAGCACCGAGAGCGCGAAGGCCAGCCACGGGCCGGGACCGGGGGGCAGCGCCAGGTCGAAGGCCAGGGCCCCGACGGCGAGCGGCCCGATACCGCGCCCGAGCAGGTGGAAGGCCGCCCGGCCCAGATCACCGGCGAGGCACCACATCTGGAGATCGGCGGGACGGTAGAGGTCGACGGCGATGTCGCCGGAGCGGATGCGCTCCTGCAGCTCCTCGTGGAAACCGCCGCCCATCAGGGCCACCCCGGCCAGCAGCGCCTGCGTGACCCAGACGAAGGTCAGGGCCTGGGCCAGGTCGTAGCCGCCCAGGTGCGGGCGTTCGTCCCACAGCGCGATGAACGTATAGGCGACGATGAAGCCGAAGACCGTATTGGTGAAGACCCCGGCCGCGGTAGCGGCCCGGTACGTGGCGTACCGGCGGAAGCCGCTGACCGCCACGGCCACGTACAGGCGCATCCCCGTGTCACCTCTCGTCGTTGAACCTCGTTAGTCCGTTGACCCCAAAGCGCAGGAGCTTAGCCGTACGGCTCCGGCCCGGACCACGGGTTTTTTCACTCCCCGGAGTGATCGGCCTGACCCAAACGGCTCTTTACAGCTGCCGCGGGTGCGCCACGCCGCTTCGGCACGGACCGCATGGTGCGAGAGTGCTTTCCGGGGCAGACGACTACATCGGTACGGCCCGACAACACCGTTCGCCGCGGCTGAACCCCCGACGACGGCCGAGGAGTCCCTACAGACATGAGCGACGAGCAGTCACAGCAGCGGCCGCCGGGCGGCGGTGCCGCGCCGGCGGACCGGGCGGCCTGGGGCCGGGCCACCCGGCCGGGGCAGCCGGGCCGGCCGCGCGGCGCCGGACCCCGCCGCCCCAAGCGCACCGGCTGGCGCCGGGCGGTGCCCACCTGGCGCATGCTGCTCGGTGGCGTTCTGCTGATCATCCTGCTGATCGCGGGCGGGGTGATCGCGGGGTATCTGCTGGTCGACATCCCCCCGGCCAACAAGGCCGCCGTCGCCGAGAGCAACGTCTTCCTCTATGCCGACGGCACCCAGCTCGCCCGCGACGGCGAGGTCAACCGGGAGAGCGTCGCACTGACCAAGGTGTCGAAGAACGTGCAGCACGCCGTGCTCGCCGCCGAGGACCGCGACTTCTACTCCGAATCCGCCGTCAACCCCGAGGCGATGGTCCGCGCCGCCTGGAACACCGTCACCGGCAAGGGCAAGCAGTCCGGCTCCACCATCACCCAGCAGTACGTCAAGAACTATTACCTCGGCCAGGAACAGACCATCACCCGCAAGGTCAAGGAATTCTTCATCGCGATCAAACTCGACCGCGAAGTGACGAAGGACGACATCCTTGAGGGCTATCTGAACACCAGCTACTTCGGCCGGAACGCCTACGGCATCCAGGCCGCCTCCCAGGCCTACTACGGCAAGGACTCCGACAAGCTCGACACCGCCGAGGGCGCCTACCTCGCCACGCTCCTCAACGCCCCCAGCTCCTTCGACGTCGGCGCCCACCCGGAGAACAAGCAACGCGCCGTGGGCCGCTGGAACTACGTCCTCGACGGCATGGTCAAGAAGAAGTGGCTGACCCCCGCCGAGCGCGCCGCGATGAAGTTCCCGCCACCCGGCAAGTCCAGGGCCCGCAACGGCATGTCGGGCCAGCGCGGCTATCTCGTCGAAGCCGTCAAGGACTACCTCACCGGCAACAAGATCGTCGACGAGCAGACCCTCGCCGCCGGCGGCTACCGCATCACCACCACCATCAACCGCAAGAAACAGGACGCCTTCGTCACGGCCGTACAGCGGCAGCTGATGGACGAACTCAGCCCCGACCGCAAGGTCGACAGCTACGTACGCGCCGGCGGTGCCTCCATCGACCCCCGCTCGGGCAAGGTCGTCGCCCTCTACGGCGGCGTCGACTACACCAAGCAGTACGTCAACAACGCCACCCGCCGCGACTACCAAGTCGGCTCCACCTTCAAGCCGTTCGTCTTCACCTCCGCGGTGCAGAACGACTCCACCACCCAAAGCGGCCGCCCGATCACCCCGAACACGGTCTACGACGGCACCGACGGCCGCCAGGTCCGGGGACCGAACGGACCCGTCGGCTACCACCCGGCGAACGAGGACGGCCGGTCCTACGGCCGCGTCACCGTCACCAAGGCCACCGACCTGTCCGTCAACGCCGTCTACGCGCAGATGGCCCAGGACGTCGGCCCCGACAAGGTCAAGGACACCGCCGTCGCCCTCGGCATCCCCGCGAAGACCCCCGACCTGACCGCCACCCCCTCCATCGCCCTCGGCGTCGCCACCGCGAGCGTCCTGGACATGACCCAGGCCTACGCGACCCTCGCCAACCACGGCAGGCACGGCCCGTACTCACTGGTCCAAAAGCTCGCCAAGGGCGGCGAGAACGTCCGGCTGCCCGCCAACGACACCAAGCGGGCCGTCCCCCGCGAAGCCGCCGACACCACCACCTCCGTCCTCCAGAGCGTGGTCGACAACGGCACCGGCGCCGCGGCCCAGATGGCCGGGCGGCCCGCGGCGGGCAAGACCGGCACGGCCGAGGAGGACAAGGCCGCCTGGTTCGCGGGCTACACCCCCGACCTCGCCACCGTCGTCGCCGTCATGGGCCAGGACCCCGACAGCGCCGAACAGAAACCCCTCTACGGGGCGACCGGCCTCTCCCGCATCAACGGCGGCGGCTACCCCGCCGAGATCTGGGCCGCGTACACCGCCGACGCGCTGGAGGGCACCCCCGTCAAGGAGTTCGACCTGGAGACGGCCGGCGGCGGCACCCCGCTGATGGAAACACCCGAGTCCTCACCGCCACCCGCCACCTCCAGCGCCCCGCCGACCTCGTCCGCCCCGCCGACGACCGGCCGCCCGAGCCCGCCGGGGCCACCGACGGACTTCCCGTCCCCGATCACGCCCCCGGGCCCGCCGACGGACTTCCCGTCTGTACCGATCATCCCGTTCGGGCCGAACGGGCGGCAGGACGACCGCGGCGGAGAGGACCGGGAATCACTGCTGGGGGACCTGTAGGACCGCGCGGCGGTGCCTGGCTCCCCGGCTACCGCCGGGAGGTGACCTAATGGCCGGAGGTCACCTTCAGCCCCACCACGGCCACCAGCAACAGCACGATGAAGAAGATCCGCGCGGCGGTCGCCGGTTCCCCCAGCACCACCATCCCGAGCACCGCCGCGCCGGCCGCGCCGATTCCGACCCAGACTCCGTAGGCCGTACCGATGGGCAGCGTCCTCGCGGCCCGCGCCAGCAGCAGCATGCTGGCCGCGATCCCCGCGACGGTGCACACGCTCGGCCACAACCGGGTGAAACCCTCGGTGAACTTCATACCGACCGACCAGCCGACCTCGAGCAGACCGGCGACGGCGAGCAGGATCCATGCCATGACGGCACCTCCGTGAAACGTGCTTCAACAGGGGTGCGTCGTCTTGTCATGACCCGGTACGGCGCGTCTCGTCGGGTTCTCCCGACCGTAGCAAACCAGACGGATCCCCGCAGGCGGGGATGACCCGGGGACTACAGGTACAGCCCCGTGGAGTCCTCGGCCCCTTCCAGGCGCTCCGCCGCCACCGCGTGCAGATCCCGCTCGCGCATCAGGACGTACGCGACCCCGCGCACCTCCACCTCGGCACGGTCCTCCGGGTCGTACAGCACCCGGTCACCCGGCTCCACGGTACGGACGCTCTGCCCGACCGCCACCACCTCGGCCCACGCCAGCCGACGGCCCACCGCCGCCGTCGCCGGAATGACGATGCCGCCGGTCGACCGGCGCTCGCCCTCGGGAATATCGGTCCGGACCAGCACCCGGTCGTGGAGCATCCGGATGGGCAGCTTGTCGTGGGTGGTGTTCGCGCTCACGCCATGACCGTACCTGGCCGCGCGGGATGCCGAGGCCATAGGTCGCGGATCGGCCGCACCCCCGCCGGCTCGTCGGCCGGCCGGGCAACGACGGGGCAGCGACCGTCCACGCCTCGCGACGACGGCGCGAGCTACGCCTTACGACGCCGCGAGGAAACGGTGAGCAGACCCACCACCCCCACGACGACCATCGCCACCGGCACGATCCGCTCCAGCCGCGGCGCGCCCTCCTCCGTCACGAACCGCGCCCGTACGTCCGAGACGATCCGGTTCGCGGCCACATAGGCCCGACCGGCGGTGTGGTCCACCTTCGAGGCCACCTTGGCCTTGGCGTCACCCATGATCGTCTTGGGGTGCATCCGCACCCCGATCTCGTCGAGCGTCACGGCGAGCTCGCTCCGCCTGCGGGCGATGTCCGCCTCGATCTGCGCAGGGGTCCTGGCTTCCGGCACCGCGCGGCCTCCGTCGTCTCGATAAGAGTGATTAAGACTGATGATGAACAGTCTGTCAGCTCCCCCGGCCCCGTGCCCCGCGGCACCCCCGATCGGGGCGCTGGCTAGTCTCGGGAGTCGACACGTCCTGGACACGGCGTACGAAAACCCTCGAGGAGAGTCATGAGCGAGCGACTGCAGCCCGGCGACACCGCCCCCGCCTTCACCCTGCCCGACGCGGACGGCAAGCAGGTCTCCCTCGCCGACCACAAGGGCCGCAAGGTCATCGTCTACTTCTACCCCGCCGCGCTGACCCCCGGCTGCACCAAGCAGGCCTGCGACTTCACCGACAACCTCGCCTTCCTGTCCGGCCACGGCTACGACGTCATCGGCGTCTCCCCCGACAAGCCGGAGAAGCTCGCCAAGTTCCGCGAGGCGGAATCCCTTGAGGTCACCCTCGTCGGTGACCCCGACAAGAAGGTCCTCGAGGCGTACGGCGCGTACGGCGAGAAGAAGCTCTACGGCAAGACCGTCACGGGCGTCATCCGCTCCACGGTCATCGTCGACGAGGAGGGCAAGGTCGAGCGCGCCCTCTACAACGTCAAGGCCACCGGTCACGTAGCGAAGATCATCAAGGACCTGGGGCTGTAGCCCTGGCGGCGGGCGCCCTGCCGGCCGGTTTTGCGGCCTCTCGCCTGGCCGGCGGTCTCTTCGGCTGCCGGCCGTCTGTGCCGCCTGCGGCGGCGGGCGCCCTGCGGGCGCGTCCTCAATCGCCGGACGGGCTCGATTCGAGCCCGTCCGGCGATTGAGGACACCGCCGCGCAGCGGTGGTGCGAGCGACCCGACGCGCGGAGCCGCGCCGCGCGGCGTCAATCGTCAGTCACCCGGAAGCGGATCCGCCTCCGGAAGGTCCAGGATGACCTGCGCACCACCACCCGGCGCCGTGCCGAATTCCAGCGACGCGCCCAGGACCACCGCCTGGCCCACCGCGATCGTCAGGCCCAGGCCGTGCCCGGTGCCACGCTCCGGTGCCGCCGTGCGGAACCGCCGCGGGCCCTGGTCCACCAGCTCCGGCGGGTACCCGTCACCGTGATCCCGCACCACGATCCGCGTCCCCTCCACCCGGACCTCGATCGGCGGCTTTCCGTGCTTCGCCGCGTTCCCCAGCACGTTCACCAGGATCCGCTCCACCCGACGGGCGTCCGTCGCCACGATCCGGCCCTCGCCGACCACCTCGACCGCCACGTCCTCCACACCACGCTGCCCACGCGCCCGCTTGACGATCCCGTGCACCAACGACGGCAGCTCCACCGCGTCCAACTGCGCACGCTCCCGCCCCGCGTCCAGCCGGGACACCTCCAGCAGGTCCTCCACCAGCACCCGCATCGTCTGCGCCCGCTCGCGCACCATCTCCACCGCACGCGGATGCGGCAACAACTCCGCCGACGCCACCAGCCCGGCCACCGGCGTCCGCAGCTCATGCGCCACGTCCGCCGTGAACTCCCGCTCCGCCTCCACCCGCGCCGCCAACGACGCCGCCATGTGATGCACGGACCGGCCCAGCTCCGCCACCTCGTCACGACCGCCCGTCGCCAGCGCCTCCGCGTCCGGCGCCGCACCCGCCGCGATCCGCCGCGCCGCCGCCGCACTGCGCCGCAACCGCCGCGACAGGCTCTGCGCCACGAACCACGCCACCACCGCCATCAGCACGACCGTCGCCACCCCGGCCACCACCAGGGCCTTGTCCAACGCCGTCTGCAACGGATCCCGGTCCGGATACGAAGCCGACACCGACAACACCTTGTCGTCACCGACCCCCGTCGCCGCCCACACCCGCGGATCCGCACCGCCGCTGATGTACGTCCCCGACTCGCCCCGCGCCACCGCCTGCGACAACGCGAACGGCAACGCCGAATCGTCGAGCTGCGCGCCCAGCGCCAGCGTCCCGTCCCGGTGGTAGACCTGAAGCGCCGAACTCAGCAGCTCGTCCTGGAACGCCATGGCCTGCCGGCCGCGCTCCAGGCCGGAGATGTGGTGCACCGCCACACCGAGGAACACGACCGCCAGCGCGGTGACGAAGGAGATCGCGAGGGCGATCCGGCCACGGATGCCCATCACGCGATCGAGAAGATTTCCGTCGGATCCCCGACCCGCGTGGCGCCCGTGTACTCCACCTCGAGCCCGGTGAACGCCATCTGCCCGTCCACCCGCTTCGGCCCGTAGAGCCGGAACTTCGCCGGATACGACGCCGACGCCGCACCGTTCGCCCCACCGGACACCTGCACCACCCCACGGCCGTCGGCACCCGCGGCGTCATAACTGAGCCACTTGATGCCGCTCGCCACCATCCCGGCGTTCGAACAGTTCAAAATGATGCTCTCCGGCCGCACGGCCGGGGTACCGACCCCGCACTCCCGCACGCCCGGCAACTGCCGCGGCGCCGCGTCCGCGATCTGGGTCGGCTCCTCCTCGGCCGCCCGCGCCTTCTGCGCCGCCGCCGTCTTCGGGGCCTTGCCCACCGTGCTCGTCCGCTCCGATGCCTCGCTGAACCACAACCCGCCGCAGACCAGCACGCCCACCACCGCCAGCGTCGCGACAACAGTGCGCAAAGTGGCCCAGCGAGGCGCGGCGGCGCGGTCGGTCATCGGGTTCTCTTCCTCGTTCCCGGGCGACGATTCGTCCCCTGTGGTGAGTGACGGTGAAATCACGCCGCGCGTTCCCTCCCGGCCCCATGAGCTGCCCCGCGCGTGACCAATCTCGCGAACGGGGCGGGGAACGGTTTGAGCCGCCGCCAATCGCGCAGAAGAGCTGTTCGTGCGTGTCCCGTACGAACAGCACTGCGCGGTTGCGCGGCCGACGGACGGAACCGACGCCGACGACCCGACCGAGAGGAAGCCGAGCCGTGCCCACCGGCAGCACCACCGAGGCCGACGCCGCACCCGACCGCGACCCCCAGGCGGTCAAGCGCCACAAAGCCCTCTTCCGGGCCGCCGCCCGCCGCAGGAACCCCCGCCTGCGCCGCACCGACATCACCGTCACGGACGAGAAGACCGTCAGACGCGCGGTGAAGGCCGCGGCCCTCGGCAACGCCATGGAATGGTTCGACTTCGGCATCTACAGCTACCTCGCCGTCACCATCGGCGATGTCTTCTTCCCCGCCGGGAACGACACGGTCCGGCTGCTGTCCTCGCTCGCGACCTTCGCCGTCGCCTTCCTCGTACGCCCCCTGGGCAGCCTCTTCTTCGGCCCCCTCGGCGACCGCGTCGGCCGCAAGCGCGTCCTGGCGCTGACCATGATCCTGATGGCGGTCGGCACGTTCGCCATCGGCCTCATCCCCTCGTACGCGACGATCGGCTTCTGGGCCCCGGTCCTGCTGATCTGCTTCCGGATGCTCCAGGGCTTCTCGACCGGCGGCGAGTACGGCGGCGCCGCCACGTTCATCGCCGAGTACGCGCCCGACAAGCGCCGCGGCTTCTTCGGCAGCTTCCTCGAATTCGGCACCCTGGCGGGCTACGTCGGCGCGGCCGGTCTCGTCACGCTCATGACCGCCACGCTCGGCGACGGCGCCATGGGCGACTGGGGCTGGCGCATCCCCTTCCTCGCCGCCGGCCCGCTCGGCCTCGTCGGCCTCTACCTGCGGCTGAAGCTGGAGGACACCCCGGCCTTCCAGAAACTGGAGGAGGAGAACGGCTCCGGCTCCGGGTCCGGCTCCGGTGAGCAGGTCACCAGCGAGACCACCGAACTGCGGCAGATCTTCGTCACCCACTGGTCGCGGCTGGCCCTGTGCGTCGTCCTCGCCGGTGCGTACGGCATCACCGACTACATGCTGCTGTCGTACATGCCGACCTATCTCACCGACCAGCTCGACTACGACGACACCCACGGCCTGCTGATCCTGATCGGCACGATGGCGCTGCTCATGACCGTCATCACCTTCGTGGGCCGCCTGAATGACCGCATAGGCCGAAAGCCCCTGCTGATGGCGGGCATGGGCGGCTTCTTCGTCCTGTCGGTCCCCGCGTTCTGGCTGCTGAAGCAGGGCAGTGCCGTCTCCGTGGCGGGCGGCATGCTGCTGCTCGGCCTCCCCCTGGTCTGCCTGCTGGGCACCATGTCCGCCGCCCTCCCCGCCCTCTTCCCCACCCACGTCCGCTACGGCTCGCTGTCCATCGGCTACAACCTCTCCACGTCCCTCTTCGGCGGTACGACGCCACTGGTCATCACGGGCTTGATCAGCGCCACGGGCAGCGACATGGTGCCCGCGTTCTACACGATGGCGGCGGCGCTGGTGGGCATGGTCGCGGTGGCCTGCATGAAGGAAACGGCCCGCCAGCCGCTGGAGGGTTCCCCGCCGTCGGTGGCGACGAAGGAGGAAGCGGCGGACATGGTCAACTCGGCGGCGCCGGAGCCGAAGTTCTGACATGTCGCACTGATGGCGTAACTGTCCGGTGATCCTCTCGTTGGTGAGTTCGAGGCCGCGAACGTTTGCGTGGCCTCGAATGGAGGGGAAAGCCATGCCGGTCAGCCCGTACACCAGGGAACGTCTGGCGGAGGCCGCGAGATCGTCGCGGACGCTGTCGGAGGCGTTGGAGAAACTCGGGGTCGACCCCAAGAGCTCGACACGGCGCTACGTCCACGGCCGTATGAAGCGCTTGGGTGTCGACACCTCGCATTTCCCACGAGAGGGGGCTCGTTGGACCAAGGAGATCCTCGAATCCGCAGTCGCCGCTTCGACGAACATGTGCGAGGTCTTACGCAATCTCGGACTGGAGACCGTAGGAGGTCATCACACTCACATCAGTCGGCGGATCCGAGCACTCGGCATCGACACCTCGCACTTCCCGCCACGCGGCGGTGTCCACGGAACGCGGAAGAAGCGACGCCACCGCACGCCCGAGGAACTCTTGGTCGTGCAGGACCCTGTCGGCGCTCGTCGCGAGCACAGCGATCGCCTCAAACGAGTCATGCTGGAACGCGGCGTCGCCAACCGCTGCGCTCTCTGCACCACCCACCCCATATGGCAGGGCCACCCGCTCCCACTCGAAGTGGATCACATCGATGGGAACTGGCGGAACAATCGCTTGGAGAATCTGCGACTCCTCTGCCCCAACTGCCACTCGACAACAGACACTTATCGGGGACGGGGCAAACGGCGACGAGCAGCTACCGCCTCCTCGGAGCGTGGAGACAGCCGATGAGCAGCAGTGTCCGCTACACCAAGGAACGGATGACCGAAGCAGCGCTGCAGTGCACAGACATCGACGACGTCATAGCCTTCTTCGGCACTCGCCCCTACGGCCACCTCCGCCGGTATCTGTTCCAGCGATTCGCGCACTTCGACATCGATGTGTCGCACTTCCGCCGCCGCGAGTACCGCAGGAGCGCCCCCCGGCCGCCAGAAGCCACTCTCCGCGAAGCGGTATCCGCATCGCTCTCGGTCGCCGACGCTCTGCGGCGTCTCGGTAGGCCGAACAGCAGCAGACAGCGCGATCTGGTGCGCCAGTGGATAGCCGACGAAGGCATCTCGACATCGCATTTTCTCGGGCAGGCGCACCAGCGCGGCAAAGCCGGGGCCACTCCCAGAAGGACTCCGGAGCAGGTGCTGGTCAAGCACAGCGGCACGCGACGCACGAAGACGGTGATGCTCCGCCGGGCGTTGCGCGAGGTCGGCGTACCCGAGGCTTGCGGGAACTGCGGCACTGGTCCCGTATGGCATGGGAAGCCCATGACATTGGAAGTCGACCACATCAGCGGCGACTGGGCCGACGACCGGCGGGAAAACCTCCGTCTACTCTGCCCCAACTGCCATGCCATCACCAGGACCTGGTGCCGAGGGGCGAGTCACCGAAGCAAGCCATAGGCCCCCGGATGCCCCGTCAGCCGCCAGCCGCTACCATGGCTGGCGGCTAGCGGTCGTGGCGGAATGGCCTACGCGCAACACTTAGGATGTTGTGGGAGAAATCCCTTGAGGGTTCGAATCCCTCCGGCCGCACACCTTTGATTCGAAGGCCCGGCTCGCGGAAGCGCGAGCCGGGCCTTCGACGTTCACCGCACCCTCACCCCAACAGCTCCCGAACCACCGGCACCAGCCCCCGGAACGCCTCCCCCCGGTGGCTGATCGCGTTCTTCTCCGCCGCCGTCAGTTCCGCGCAGGTGCGGGTCTCGCCCAGCGGCTGGAGGATCGGGTCGTAGCCGAAGCCGCCGGAGCCCGCCGGTGTGTGGCGGAGGGTGCCCTTCAGGCGGCCTTCGACCACGCGTTCCGTGCCGTCCGGCAGGGCCAGGGCCGCCGCGCAGGCGAAGTGGGCGCCCCGGTGTTCGTCGGCGATGTCGCCCAGTTGGGCGAGCAGCAGGTCGAGGTTGGCCTTGTCGTCGCCGTGGGTGCCGGCCCAGCGGGCGGAGAAGATGCCGGGGGCGCCGTTCAGGACGTCGACGCAGAGGCCGGAGTCGTCGGCGACGGCCGGCAGGCCCGTGGCGCGGGCCAGGGCGTGGGCCTTGAGGAGGGCGTTCTCGGCGAAGGTGACGCCGGTTTCCTTGACGTCGGGGACCTCCGGGTAGGCGTCGGCCCCGACGAGTTCGACGTCGAGGCCGGCGCCTTCGAGGATGGCGCGGAGTTCGGTGACCTTGTGGGCGTTGCGGGTGGCGAGGATCAGGCGCTTCATGGACCCGATTATCCGTCCCGGGCCGCTTCGGCCCGGGTCCGGCCGGGCTACTTGGACGTGCAGACCTTCGTCAGCTCGCCGGTCGCCTGCTTGACGGGTTCGAGGTCGGGGGTCTGTTTGCGGTCGACGGCCTTGCGGGCGTTGTCGACGGCTCCCTGGAAGTGGCCGACGACCTTGTCGAGGTCCGGATTGTCCGTCCGGTCCTTGATCTTCTTCACGTCCGCGTCCAGGGCGTCCAGGGCACGGTCGGCCTTGGCGGGGTCGTCGGCCGTGTCCCGTACCGCGCGCTGGAGGTCGTCGACGTCCTCCCCGATGCCGACGACGACGCGCGCGCAGTCGACGGCCTTCTCCGCCGCGCCGCACCCGGCGGCCAGCGGGACGGCCAGGGCGACGACGGCGAGAGCGGTGACGGCGGTGGTGCGGCGGTGGCGTACGAGCCTGGTGCGGCGTACGGACATGGGACGGTCCCTCCCCGTTGACGGCTACGGGCACACGGTCTTCGCGACCTTACGCCCGGATCTCTGTACTGCCGGGAACGCGCGCGCGGCGTCGAACGGTTGCTTCACTCCGCGGTCGTAGTGGGTTACAGGGTGGCGGCCAGGGCCTCGCGCTGTGCCGCGTCGAGGGCTCCGCAGCCGGCGACGGCGAGGTCGAGGAGGGCGTTGAGCTCGTCGCGGGCGAAGGGCTCGGCCTCGGCGGTGCCCTGGATCTCGACGAAGCGGCCGTCGCCGGTGCAGACGACGTTCATGTCGGTGTCGGCGCGGACGTCCTCCTCGTAGCAGAGGTCGAGCAGCGGGACGCCGCCGACGATGCCGACGCTGACGGCGGAGACGGTGCCGGTGAGCGGCTGCCGGCCGTGCTTGATGAGCTTCTTGCCCTGGGCCCAGGTGATGGCGTCGGCGAGGGCGACGTAGGCGCCGGTGATGGCCGCGGTGCGGGTGCCGCCGTCGGCCTGGAGGACGTCGCAGTCGAGGACGATCGTGTTCTCGCCGAGTGCCTTGTAGTCGATGACGGCGCGCAGCGAGCGGCCGATGAGGCGGGAGATCTCGTGGGTGCGGCCGCCGATCTTGCCGCGCACGGATTCGCGGTCGCCGCGGGTGTTGGTGGAGCGCGGCAGCATCGAGTATTCGGCGGTGACCCAGCCCTCGCCGCTGCCCTTGCGCCAGCGGGGTACGCCTTCGGTGACGCTGGCGGTGCAGAAGACCTTGGTGTCGCCGAAGGAGACGAGGACGGAGCCTTCGGCGTGCTTGCTCCAGCCACGCTGGATGGTGACCGGGCGGAGTTGTTCGGGGGTGCGGCCGTCGATGCGAGACATGGTGATGAGCCTATCGGCATCACGAAGGGCCCCGTTCCGGTTCGGTGTGAACCGGTGCGGGGCCCTTGGTGGAAGCTCAGTGGCTCACATCATGTCTTCGATCTCGCCGGCGATCGGGTCGGCGTCGGTGCCGATGACGACCTGGATGGCGGTGCCCATCTTCACGACGCCGTGCGCTCCGGCTGCCTTGAGGGCGGCCTCGTCGACCAGCTCGGGGTCCACGACCTCGGTGCGCAGTCGGGTGATGCAGCCCTCGACCTCTTCGATGTTGTCGAGGCCGCCGAGCCCGGCGACGATCTTCTCAGCCTTGGAAGCCATGTGCACTCCTGGTTGTCTCGGCCCTTCGGCGGTCTCGCCGACCGGCTTTCACACGGTAACCCACGTTCAGCCCAACTACGCGGGCGTATGTCCGCCATCTCACGAAAGATGGCGACCACCCGGCGGTGCGTTCCGGGAGTCCCGCAGCGCACCGTAAGTGGTCTACACCAGTATGCGGCACACACCGAGGGAGCTGTCGCCCGGGCGGCGGCCTGGAGGACGCAGATGAGTTCGAACGCGGCGGCGGTGCCGGAGGGGTCGAAGAAGCGGGCGCCGGGGAAGAAGTGGACACAGACGCTCTTTTCGAACCTCCAGAAGATGGGCCGCAGTCTTCAGCTGCCGATCGCCGTACTTCCCGCCGCGGGCATTTTGAACCGGCTCGGACAGCCCGATGTGTTCGGCAAGGACGGTCTGGGCTGGACCGATGTGGCCAAGGTGATGGCGGGCGCGGGCGGCGCACTGCTGGATTCGTCGCTGGGGCTGCCGCTGCTGTTCGCGGTGGGTGTGGCGATCGGCATGGCGAAGAAGGCGGACGGTTCGACGGCGCTGGCGGCGGTCGCGGGCTTTCTCGTCTATTACGCGGTGCTGCACCAGTTCCCCGACGACTGTCCCTCCGGGGCCAAGCACACTCCCATCGGCCTGCTGAACGGGGTGTGTGTCGCCCCGGGCGGGGAGCCGGCGGCGGCCGGGTACCAGAATCCGGGGGTGTTCGGCGGCATCGTGATGGGGCTGCTGGCGGCCTGGTTCTGGCAGCGGTACCACCGGGTGAAGCTGGTCGACTGGCTCGGCTTCTTCAACGGCCGGCGGCTCGTTCCGATCATCATGGCGTTCGTGGCGATCGTGTTCGCGGCGCTGTGCCTGTGGGTCTGGCCGCCGGTCGGTGACGCGCTGACGAGTTTCAGCAAGTGGCTGGTCGATCTGAGTTCCACGGGTGCGGGCATCTTCGGTGTGGCGAACCGGGCCCTGCTGGTGATCGGGCTGCATCAGTTCCTGAACGTCTTCGTGTGGTTCCAGTTCGGTGACTACACCAAGCCGGACGGCACGGTCGTGCACGGTGACATCAACCGGTTCCTGGCGGGCGACCCGACGGCGGGCCAGTTCACCTCGGGCTTCTTCCCGATCATGATGTTCGCCCTGCCGGCGGCGGCGCTGGCCATCACGCACTGCGCCAAGCCGCACCGCCGCAAGGTGGTCGGCGGCATGATGCTCTCGGTCGCCCTGACCTCGTTCGTCACGGGCATCACCGAGCCGATCGAGTACTCGTTCCTGTTCATCGCCCCGCTGCTGTACGCGGTGCACGCGCTGCTCACGGGCGTGTCGATGGCGATCACGTGGGAGCTGGGGGTGCACGACGGGTTCAGCTTCTCGGCGGGGCTGATCGACTACGTCATCAACTGGGGGCTGGCGACCAAGCCGTGGCTGATCATTCCGATCGGGCTGTGTTTCGCGGTCGTCTATTACGCGATCTTCCGCTTCGCGATCACGAAGTTCGATCTGCCGACCCCGGGCCGGGAGCCGGAGGAGGTAGCGGAGGAAATCGAGCAGGAGAACGTCAAATAGCGGAACACGAAGTGAGGGGAGCGTGACGCTGCGCCGACCCCTTGCCCGCCGGGCGGAACGGCCCCCGAGTCCACGGACGCGGGGGCCGTTCGGCGTGTGGCTCAGCCCATGGAAGTATGGATTCCTTTATGCCCGCTTCACGTGCTACAACAGGTCTAAACCACTGAGTGGTGTAGACCATAAGCGGGCCGACCCTCTTCCCGAGCGCCCGCCTCACCTGGAGGAATCCGATGAGTACGGCCACCAAGGCGGCGCCCGAAAAGGCGCAACCGGAGAAGAAGAAGCGCGGCGCCGGCGCGATGGCGATCGCCCAGCGCATCGGCCGCAGCCTCATGCTGCCGGTCGCGGTACTGCCCGCCGCCGCCCTGATGGTCCGGCTCGGCCAGGACGACATGCTCGGCAGGGAGTCGTTCCCGGCGTTCCTCAACAAGATCGCCGAGTTTATGTCCGCCGGCGGCGGCGCGATCCTCGACAACATGGCGCTGCTGTTCGCCGTCGGTGTCGCGATCGGCTACGCCAAGAAGTCCGACGGCTCCACCGCGCTGGCCGCCGTGGCCGGTTACCTGGTCTTCCAGAAGGTGCTGGGCACCTTCACCGACGGCAGCCTCCCCAAGAAGGAGGCCGTGGTCGACCACAAGGTCGCCCTGGTGGAGCAGGCCGTCGACGCCAAGGTCCTCGGCGGTGTGGTGATAGGCCTCGTCGTCGCCCTGATCTACCAGCGCTTCTACCGCACCAAGCTGCCCGACTGGGCGGGCTTCTTCGGTGGCCGCCGTCTGGTGCCGATCCTGTCGTCCTTCGCGGGTCTGCTCATCGGTGTGGCCTTCGGTTACATCTGGCCGGTGCTCGGCACGGGTCTGCACAACTTCGGCGAGTGGCTGGTCGGCTCGGGCGCCGTCGGCGCGGGCATCTTCGGTGTCGCCAACCGTGCGCTGATCCCGGTCGGCATGCACCACCTGCTCAACTCCTTCCCGTGGCTCCAGGCCGGTTCGTACGACGGCGCCAAGGGCACCGTCAACGGTGACATCGCCCGCTTCCTCGCCGGCGACCCGAACGCCGGACAGTTCATGACCGGCTTCTTCCCGATCATGATGTTCGCCCTCCCGGCCGCCTGCCTCGCGATCGTGCACTGCGCCCGTCCCGAGCGCCGCAAGGTCGTCGGCGGCATGATGTTCTCGCTCGCGCTCACCGCGTTCGTCACGGGTGTGACCGAGCCGATCGAGTTCACCTTCATGTTCGTCGCGCCGGTGCTGTACGCGATCCACGCGGTGCTGACCGGTGTCTCGATGGCCCTGACCTGGGCGCTCGGCATGAAGGACGGCTTCGGCTTCTCGGCCGGCGCGGTCGACTTCGTGCTGAACCTCGGTATCGCCACCAAGCCGTGGCTGCTCGTCGTGGTGGGTCTGTGCTTCGCGGCTCTCTACTACGTGGTCTTCCGCTTCGCGATCACGAAGTTCAACCTGCCGACGCCGGGCCGTGAGTCCGACGCCGAGCTGGCCGAGCTGGCGAAGGCCGAGGGCAAGTAGCCCGGCGGTCCCCTCCTGACGGACGAAGCCCCCCGCGACGCGCACGGTCGCCGGGGGCTTCGTCATGCCGGGTGGCTGGGCGCCGCCCACACCGGACGGGCTGGTTTCGTGTGTCCTCAATCGCCGGACGGGCTGATTTCAGCCAGCCCGGCGTTTGAGGACGGGCTCGCGGCCGACTACAGCTCGTACACCGCGCCGGCGCGCGCGAGCTCGGCCGGGCCGTCGTAGACCGAACGGGCGTCGCGGAGATTGGTGAGCGGGTCGGTCCACGGGGGGATGTGGGTGAGGACGAGCCGGGCGACGCGGGCGCGGGCGGCCTGTTCACCGGCCTCGCGGCCGTTGAGGTGGAGGTCGGGGATGTCCTCCTTGCCGTGCGTGAAGGACGCCTCGCACAGCAGGAGGTCCGTGTCCAGGGCGAGGTCGTGCAGGGCCTGGCAGGGGCCGGTGTCGCCGGAGTAGACGAGGGAGCGGTCGCCGTGTTCGACCCGGAAGGCGAACGCCTCGACCGGGTGACGGACCCGGTCGGTGCGGATCGTGAAGGGACCGAGGGTGAACTTGCCGGGGGTCAGCGTGCGGAAGTCGAAGACCTCGCGCATGCACGCGTCGTGCGGGACGTCGCCGTAGGCGGTGTTCAGCCGTTCCTCGGTGCCCTCCGGCCCGTAGACGGGGATGGCCGCGGCGCGGCCGCCGTCGTGGCGGTAGTAGCGGGCGACGAAGTAGCCGCACATGTCGATGCAGTGGTCCGGGTGCAGATGGGACAGCAGCACGGCGTCGAGGTCGTAGAGACCGGTGTGTCGCTGCAGCTCGCCGAGGGCGCCATTGCCCATGTCGAGGAGCAGCCGGAAGCCGTCGGCCTCGACGAGGTAGCTCGAGCAGGCCGATTCCGTGGACGGGAACGACCCCGAGCATCCGACGACGGTGAGCTTCATGCGGGCCTGAACCTCCGTGGGCTCGTTACGGGGGGCCATGCGGTGCGTCGAGCGTAAAGCGCGGGGCGGGTGGCCGCGCCTTCACGGGGGGACGTTGTGGGCGAAGTCACCGGTAAGGACCTCTCGCCTGGCCGGCGGGTCATCGGCTACGGACCTCTCGCCCGGCCGGCGGACCGTTGCCGCTCGCCTGGGCGGCGCCACCTTCGGCCTTGCGGGCCGTCTTGGCCGCCTCTCGCCTGGCCGGCGGGTCCTTCGGCCTGCGGGCCGTCTTGGCCGCCTGCGGCGGCAGGCGCCCTGCGGGCGCGTCCTCAAGCGCCGGACGGGCTAGTTTTGGCTGGGCTTGATCGCCAGAGCCCAGCCACATCAAGCCCGTCCGGCGCTTGAGGACTACCGCCGCGCAGCGGTGGTACACACGGCACGGCCCGCAGCGCCCGTCGGCGAGGACCGTCAACCAGCCCGTCCGGCGCTTGAGGACTACCGCCGCGCAGCGGTGGTGCGCACGGCACGGCCCGCGGTCGCGGACGCCACCGCGGAACCGCGCAAACGGCAGGCGCACGGCCTAAGCCCAGAGCTGGCCGTGCAACGTTTCGACGGCCGCCTCCGTCGTGGGTGCGGTGTACACGCCAGTGGAAAGGTATTTCCAGCCGCCGTCGGCGACGATGAAGGCGACGTCGGCGCGCTCCCCCGCCCGGGCGGCCTTGCGGGCCACGCCGATGGCGGCGTGCAGGACCGCGCCGGTGGAGATGCCCGCGAAGATGCCTTCCTCGGCGAGGAGTTCGCGGGTGCGGCGGACGGCGTCCTCGGAGCCCACGGAGTAGCGGGTGGTGAGGACGGATTCGTCGTACAGCTCGGGGACGAAGCCCTCGTCGAGGTTGCGCAGGCCGTAGACGACGTCGTCGTAGCGTGGTTCGGCGGCGACGATGCGGACGTCGGGGAGCTGTTCGCGCAGATAGCGGCCGACGCCCATGAGGGTGCCGGTCGTGCCGAGGCCGGCCACGAAGTGGGTGATCTCCGGGAGGTCCGCGAGGATCTCGGGGCCGGTGGTGGCGTAGTGGGCGCCGGCGTTGTCGGGGTTGCCGTACTGGTAGAGCATCACCCAGTCGGGGTGCTGCCCGGACAGTTCCTTGGCCATGCGTACGGCCGTGTTCGAGCCTCCGGCGGCGGGCGAGGGGATGATCTCCGCGCCCCACATGGCGAGCAGCTGGCGCCGCTCCTCGCTGGTGTTCTCCGGCATCACGCACACGATGCGGTAGCCCTTGAGGCGGGCGGCCATGGCGAGGGAGATGCCGGTGTTGCCGGAGGTGGGTTCCAGGATGGTGCATCCCGGGGTGAGGCGGCCGTCCTTCTCCGCCTGCTCGATCATGTGCAGGGCGGGGCGGTCCTTGATGGAGCCGGTGGGGTTGCGGTCCTCCAGCTTCGCCCAGATCCGGACGTCCGGGGACGGGGAGAGGCGCGGCAGCCGGACGAGCGGGGTGTTGCCCACCGCGGCCAGGGGGCTGTCGTAGCGCACGGGGGTCAGTCCCGGCCGCCGGCGACCGCCGGGAGGATGGTGACGCTGTCGCCGTCGGTGAGTCCGGTGGTGATGCCGGCGAGGAAGCGGACGTCCTCGTCGTTGAGGTAGACGTTGACGAAGCGGCGCAGCTCGCCGCCGGCGGCCTCGTCGACGAGGCGCTCGCGGATGCCGGGGTGGCGGCTGTCGAGGTCCTTGAAGAGCTCGTCGATCGTGGCGCCGCTGCCCTGGACGGCCTTCTCGCCGTCGGTGTAGGTGCGCAGGATGGTCGGGATGCGGACCTCGATGGCCATGGTTGTGCTCCTGTCGGAGTGCGGGGAAGTGCGGGGATGCTCGTGGTTCGCGCGGGGCGCGGGCGAAGCGGGCGCCGCGGCTCTCACTCGGCGGCGCCGCGCGGACACAGCGCGGCGGCGAGGCGGCACAGGTCGACGTGCCGCCGCGCCACGAGCAGGGTGCCCGGCGCCTTCTCGATCACGTCGTGGAAAACCATGGGCACATGGTATCGATTCCCCCTGCGCGGACCGGAAGTTCGTCCCGGGATGCGGACCGTCGCATCTTGTGGGCCGGATGGGGTCGGTGCGTGGGGTGTGCCGGTCAGTACGCGTCGACGACGCGTACGTCCTCCTCGGTCACCACGCCGTCCACGATGCGGTAGGAGCGGAACTGGAAGGGGCCCGCGTCGTCGGTGTCGGCGGTGGAGACGAGGACGTAGTGGGCGCCGGGTTCGCTCGCGAGGCCGATGTCGGTGCGGGAGGGGTAGGCCTCGGTGGCGGTGTGCGAGTGGTAGATGACGACGGGCTCCTCGTCGCGGTCGTCCATGTCGCGGTAGAGCTTGAGGAGGTCGGTGGAGTCGAACTCGTAGAACGTGGGCGAGCGGGCGGCGTTGAGCATCGGGACGAAGCGCTCGGGGCGGCCGCCGCCGGCCGGGCCGGCCACCACGCCGCACGCCTCGTCGGGGTGGTCGGCGCGGGCGTGCGCGACGATCTGGTCGTACAGGGCCTGGGTAATGGTCAGCATGTTCGTCAGGATATGCAGACGGGCCCGCCCGTACCGAGAGTGGTACGAACGGGCCCGGGTGCTTCGGACGGCGGTGCGTCAGTGGGTCTTCTCGACCTCGTCCGCGGGGACCGTGTAGTCCTTGCGGGCGAAGGCCTGCGGGTTGCGGGCCTTGAGGATGTAGTACGAGCCCACCATGATCGCGGCCCAGATGGGCGCGCAGTACAGGGAGATCCGGGAGTCCTTGTCGATGCCCATCAGCACGATCACCATGAAGATGAAGGCGAGCGCGAAGAGGCTGGTCCACGGCGCGCCGGGGGCCTTGAACGAGGACTGCGGCAGCTCGCCGCGATTGGCCTTGCGGCGGTAGATCAGCTGCGCCGCGAGGATCATGATCCACGCCCACATGCCCGAGATGGTCGCGAAGGAGACGACGTAGGTGAACGCCTCACCCGGCCACTGGTAGTTGATCCAGACGCCGACGAGCATCAGCGCGGCCGAGAAGGTCGTGCCGCGCAGCGGCAGGCCGTTCTTGGTGAGCTGGGCGAAGAACTTCGGGCCCTGGCCGTTGAGCGCGAGGTCGCGCAGCATGCGGCCGGTGGAGTACATGCCGGAGTTGCAGGAGGAGAGCGCCGCCGTCAGCACCACGAAGTTGACGATGCCGGCGCCGGCCGGCAGGCCGATCTTCGCGAAGGCCGCCACGAAGGGGCTGATGCCGGGCATGAACTCGGTCCACGGGACCACGGACAGGATGATGATCAGGGCGCCGATGTAGAAGACCGCGATCCGCCACGGGACGGTGTTGATCGCCTTGGGCAGGGTCTTCTTCGGGTCCTTGGCCTCGCCCGCGGTGACGCCGACCAGCTCGACGGCGAGGAAGGCGAACATCACGATCTGCAGCGTCATCAGCGTGGAGCGGATGCCGTGGGGGAAGAAGCCGTGGTGCGACCAGAGGTTGGAGAAGGTGGCGGTGTCACCGGCGTCGGAGAAGCCGAGGGTGATCACGCCGAGACCGATCAGGATCATGCCGATGATGGCGGTGACCTTGACCATGGAGAACCAGAACTCCAGCTCGCCGAAGAGCTTCACGGAGATCAGGTTGGCGAAGTAGAGGATGACCGTGAACCCGAGCGCGGACACCCATTGCGGGACGTCGCCGTGGGTCCAGTAGCTCATGTAGGTCGCCGCGGCGGTGACCTCGACGATGCCGGTGACGACCCAGAAGAGCCAGTACGTCCAGCCGGTCACGTACCCCCAGAAGGGGCCGAGGAACTCGCGTGCGTAGTCGGAGAAGGAGCCCGAGACCGGGCGGTACATGAGCAGCTCACCGAGCGCCCGCATGATGAAGAAGATGACGAGGCCGGCTATCGCGTAGGCCAGGATCAGGCTGGGCCCCGCCTTGTGAATGGCCGTGCCCGCGCCGAGAAACAGGCCGGTGCCGATGGCACCGCCGATGGCGATCATCTGGATCTGTCGGTTGCCCAGACCACGCTGGTAACCCTCGGAAGCGTCCTGTCCGCTTCCGTCCTGCCCTGCGGTCCCCGCGTCTGCGGTACGGTCCGCGACCTGCTCAGAGGTCATGGTGGTGCGCCTTTCTCCATACCGACCCGGTGCGTCCGGATCGGGTCCCGATCCCCCCGGATGGAGTTCCTGAAAAACGCCGACGGTCGGCCGGCTAAGCGCTCCCGCCGCGACATGGGTGGCGTCACGGAGGCAGGTCGTGAAGATTTATCACGCGCGGACCGGAGATCGTGCGGCGCGCTGTGACCGACACCACACGGAAAGTAGGACAAATGTAAATAGGGTCCACAAAGGTCGCCACTACGGTGACGGGATCGTTATGCGGGGTGGAGCGTCCGCTGAGCGGACATCATCCCCCAGATGCCGTTATCGCGGGCATCTCGCCCCCTGACCCGAGGGAACAGGGCCTTTCGGACCGGCGGTAATCAGCCGGGATCCCGTTCGGATCAAGCCCCGCCCGTGGCGGGGAGGACGGGCCGCGAGGCCGTCCTCCGCCGAGCGGGCCGGTTAGGCCATCAGTGACTCCACGAGCGTCTCCTGCAGACCGCCGAGCCACAGGTAGGCCATCACCATCGGCTTGCGCGGGTCCTCGTCCGGCAGCCGGAACAGCTCGTCGCTGTCGTTCTCGTCACCGATCTCCAGCCGGGTCCCGATGGCCAGGCGCAGATCGTTGAGCGCGCCGAGCCACTGCCGGCACTCGTCGGCCGACAGCCGCAGCACGGCGTCGCTGTCGCCGCCGCCGGTCAGGCTCAGCGAATCGAGCGAGCGCACGACGGCGAGGGCGTCGTCGCGCTTACGGGCGCGCAGGTCGTTCTCGGTGTACCGGCGGAACTCGGCGGCGTACGCGCGGGCCTGCCGGTCCTGCTCGGCGCCCGGAGCACCGTAGGCGTCGGGGAAGAGCCGGGCGAGCGCCGGATCGGCGGGCGGTTCGCTGGGGCCCTCGGCGAAGAGGCGGGCGAGCGGGTCCGCGTCCTGTGGTCCCTCGTCGGCGCCGGGCCCGATCAGCTCCATGAGCTGCACGGCCAGGCTGCGCAGGATGGAGACCTCGACCTCGTCCAGGGCCACGGCGGCCCCGCCGCCGGGGAGCGGCTCGAAATGCCCGGCCATCAGCGGTCCTGCGACAGGGTCGCCCAGAGGCCGTAGCCGTGCATCGCCTGCACGTCGCGCTCCATCTCCTCGCGGCTGCCGCTGGAGACCGTGGCGCGGCCCTTGTGGTGCACGTCGAGCATCAGTCGGTGTGCCTTGTCCTTGGAGTAGCCGAAGTACGCCTGGAAGACATACGTCACATAACTCATGAGGTTGACGGGGTCGTTGTGGACCAACGTGACCCAGGGGACGTCCGGTTCGGTCACCGCGAAGGGTGCCTCGCTGGACTCGGGACGTTCGATCTCGACCGGTGCGACGCTCACCACTGCTCCATCGTCAGATTCTCCGCACCCACGGCACGGCGGCGAGCCGGCTTCCGCGTCGGCCGCCGGCCGGCGGCCCCCTGTGCATCGCTCACGCCTTCTCCATCGTTCGCTTCTCCGCCCACGAGGCGAAGCAGCGGGCCGACCTCGACCGCCGCCCGGCGGCCTCGTGTGCGTCGCTCACGTATCCATGCTGCCACTCCCCCCTGCGCCACGCATAAACGGGTCCGCCCCCGGCGGGTTCCGGGATCGGCCGCCCCAGAAATCGTCACTCTGACGAGTAATGGAGGTAGCATCCCTGCCAGACGCCAGGATCGGAATTGCGAGGTAGGGCGAAGTGAACGCTGCGGACCTGGGGCTGCCGGTGGCTGTGCCGTCGACGTCCCTCTTCACCGACCGGTACGAACTCACCATGCTGCAGGCCGCGCTGCGGTCCGGCACCGCCGACCGCCGCTCGGTCTTCGAGGTCTTCACCCGGCGCCTGCCCGAGGGCCGCCGCTACGGCGTCGTCGCGGGCACCGGCCGGGTGCTGGACGCCGTGGAGAACTTCCGCTTCGACGCGGGCGTGCTGGCCTTCCTGGCCGAGCAGGGCATCGTGGACGGGCCCACGCTGGAGTGGCTCGCCGACTACCGCTTCCGCGGCGACGTCTGGGGCTACCCCGAGGGCGAGGTGTACTTCCCCGGCTCGCCGATCATGCGGGTCGAGGGCACCTTCGCCGAGGCGGTGCTGCTGGAGACCGTCATCCTGTCGATCCTCAACCACGACTCGGCGGTCGCCGCGGCGGCCTCCCGGATGTCGATCGCCGCGGGCGGACGGCCGCTGATCGAGATGGGCGCGCGGCGCACCCACGAGCTGGCGGCCGTGGCCGCGGCCCGTGCCGCGTACGTGGGCGGCTTCGCCACCACCTCCGACCTCGCGGCCGGGTTCCGCTACAACATCCCGACCGTCGGCACCAGTGCGCATGCCTTCACCCTGTTGCACGACAGCGAGCGGGACGCCTTCACCGCCCAGGTCGACTCGCTCGGCAGTGGCACGACCCTCCTGGTGGACACCTTCGATGTCACCGAGGCCGTGCGGATGGCCGTGGACATCGCGGGCCCCGAGCTGGGCGCGGTGCGCATCGACTCCGGTGACCTCCTGCTGCTCGCGCACCGGGTGCGGCAGCAGCTCGACGACCTGGGCGCGACCAAGACGAAGATCGTGGTCACCAGCGACCTGGACGAGTACGCGATCGCCTCCCTGGCCGCCGCGCCCGTCGACGCCTACGGGGTGGGCACCCAGCTGGTGACCGGCAGCGGGCACCCCACCTGCTCGATGGTCTACAAGCTCGTCGCCCGCGCGGACGGTGCCGGGGCCGACGCGCCGCTGCGGCCGGTGGCGAAGAAGTCGATGGGCGGCAAGTCGTCCCTCGGCGGCCGCAAGTGGGCCGCGCGCCGCCTGGACGCCACCGGCATCGCCGAGGCGGAGGTCGTCGGCACCGGCCCCGTCCCGGCCGGCCTCGCCGACCGGCAGCTGCTCGTGGAGCTGGTGCGGGGCGGGGAGGTCGTCTCCCGGGAGCCGCTGGACGCGGCCCGCGACCGGCACGCGGCGGCCCGCGCGGGGCTGCCCATGTCGGCCACGCAGCTCTCGCGCGGCGAGGCGGTCCTGCCGACGGAGTACGTCACCCCCGACGCGTGAGGGCGCGGGGGCGCACCGGACCCCCGGGACGAGCGCCCCGCCGGACACGCCCTCCCGCAACGCGCGGAGAGTCACTACCCTCGGTCACAGCGAGTTGATCCGCACAGTCGGCCGATTTCTCCTTCGAAAAGGATCTGCACCATGCATCGTGCGCTGATCATCGTCGACGTGCAGAACGACTTCTGCGAGGGCGGCAGCCTCGCGGTCGCCGGTGGCGCCGACGTGGCCGCGGCCATCACCGACCTGGTCGGTGAGGCGCCCGCCGGATACCGGTACGTCGTCGCCACCCGTGATCACCACATAGATCCCGGTGACCACTTCTCCGCACATCCCGATTTCGAACACACCTGGCCGGTGCATTGCGTGGCCGGCACGGAGGGCAGCGGGTTCCACCCGAATTTCGCACCCGTGATCGCCTCCGGGGCGATCGACGCCGTCTTCGACAAGGGCGCGTACGCGGCGGCGTACAGCGGCTTCGAGGGCACCGACGAGAACGGCACCCCGCTCGCGGACTGGCTGCGCGAGCACGGGGTGACCGAGGTGGACGTGGTCGGCCTCGCCACCGACCACTGCGTACGGGCCACGGCGCTGGACGCGCGGCGCGAGGGCTTCACCACCCAGGTCCTGCTGGACCTGACCGCGGGCGTCGCCCCGCACACGACCCAGCGGGCCCTGGAGGAGCTGCGGGACGCGGGCGTGGAGCTGAGCGGCAAGCCGGTGGTCCAGCTCGGCTAGCGCCCTTTCCGGCTCCGCCTGCGGGCCGTTTTTGCCGCCTGCGGCGGCGAGCGCCCTGCGGGCGCGTCCTCAATCGCCGGACGGGCTGGTTTTGGCTGAGCTCAGCCAAAACCAGCCCGTCCGGCGATTGAGGACACCGCCGCGCAGCGGAGGTGCACCCACCACGGCCTACGCCGCCCCCGCGGGCTTGCGCCGCAGCAGTGTGGCGATCGGATGCCAGGACTCCGTGTCGTCGTCCGGGACGGAGCGCCAGACGAGGCCGTCCGGGTGGTGCAGGACGGCCGTGATCTCGTCGGGAGTAGGCGGCTCGGCGTTACCGCGCAGGTACACCGCGCGCAGTCCGAGGTTCCGCAGCCGGGTCAGGGCCCGTTGCCGGTTCACCGCGTGCACCAGGACCCGCACCCGGGCGTTCGGCTCGCCTCCGCCGCCCGGCGGGCTGGGCAGGGGCAGGGCGACGACCACGCTGCCGTCGGGAAGCTTCGCGAACCCACCACCCGCCATCCGCGTCACCCCTCTCCCGCACACCGTCGGAGCCACGCTTTTGACAAGTGTGTCAATAAGAAGGTCATGACAGGCATTCTCGGCACGATCGGCCGCCGCCCGCTAGGGGGCGACGGCCGATACGTGTGTGACCTGGGGTGATGTCGTTCGGTTACCGATTACCGATCGGTCACTTGCCGGACGGACCCACCTGGACGGTCATCGTGGAACCGTTCAGAGCCTCGTGGAGGATCTTGATCCGGGTGTTGGTGTCAGTGATCTTCACACCGCCGGTCGGGTTCGACTCGTCGTAGTACGAGCCCTTGCGGTCGTCGAAGAGCGGCGAACCGGCCTTGCCCTTGACGCGCTTGGCGACACCGTCCTGGTGGACCGTGTAGCCCTGCGCCGGGAACCGGCTGAAGGTCGAGTCGTAGGCCTGGAAGCGGTTGCGCATCAGCTCGCCGCCCGTCCACTTCTCGGCCTTCGGGTGGGCGTCGATCGGGAGGATCCGGCCGGTGCCCGGGTGGGCGCTGACGTTGTTGTCCTTCTCCGAGGTGTCCCACTTCCAGATGAGCAGGCCCTTCTGGTACGGGTAGTGCTCGACCCAGCTCGGCTTGGCGGTCTTCCAGCCGAAGTTGTACGGGCCCGTCTTGAGGGTCTTGTCGTACGACACGTACTGGCGGTTCTCCGCGATGTAGTACTGCGGGTAGTCCTTGGTGAAGGAGGCGCCGATGCGCGAGAAGCCCTTCGTCGTCCAGCCGTTGTCGCCGTTCTCGGCGCCGTCGGTGACCAGGGCCTTGCCGTCGGCGTTGACGGTGATGGCGTCGGCCGTGAAGCCCTTGCCGCCGGCGCCGCCGTCGGTGGAGTAGCGGAAGCGCAGGTCGACCTTCTTGCCCGCGTAGGCGTCGAGCGGGAAGGCGAGCTTCTTGTACGCGCCGGAGACACCGGTCAGCGCGGGCTTGTCGCCGCCGTCACGGGTGATGGCCTTGCCGTCGGCGGTGCCGTCGAGCGGGGTCCAGTTGGCGCCGCCGTCCGTGGAGACCTCGGCGTAGAGGAAGTCGTAGTTCTCCTCGATGTCCCACCAGCCCGAAAGGTCGAGGGAGGCCTTGGACTTGCCCGTCAGGTCGACCGGGCGGGTCAGGGTGTTCTTGAGGTCGTCGCCCGCGCCGCTCCACCACTGGCTGGAGCCCTCGACGGGCTTGACGACGTCGGTCTTGACCTTCTTCGCGGGCAGGTCGACGACGAGCGCCTGCTTGTCCTTGGTGTTGTACTCCGCCACGCCCAGCTTGTGCGTCGACTTCGTCGCCGCCTTCGCCTTGCCGTAGTTGAGCCAGCCCAGCTGCAGCTTGTCCCAGGCGCTCATGTCGCCGGGCAGCTCGCCGATGGACTCCTTGCCGTTGCCGAGCCAGGAGCCGGAGGACATCAGCGACCAGAAGGCGACGGAGGACTCGCCCTCGCCGCTGGTGTCGTACTCGTCCGGCAGGCCCAGGTCGTGGCCGTACTCGTGGGCGAAGACACCGAGACCGCCGTTCTCGGGCTGCATGGTGTAGTCGCCGACCCAGATGCCGGTGTCGGCGATCTGCGTGCCGCCCGCCTTGTTGGTGGCCGGGCCGGTCTTGCCGGCGTCACTGCCGTAGGCGTACCAGCGGTGTGCCCAGATGGCGTCCTTGCCCTGGGCGCCGCCGCCCGCGGACTCGTCCTCGCCGGCGTGCACGATCTGGAAGTGGTCGATGTACCCGTCGGGCTCGTTGAAGTTGCCGTCGCCGTCGAAGTCGTTACGGTCCCACTGGTCGTACTTGGCCAGCTCCGCCTTGATCGCCGCGTCGCTGCGGCCGGCGGCCTTCTGGTCCTTGACCCACTGGTTCACACCGTCGGCGATCAGGTCCCAGGCGCTCGGGCAGTTGGTGGATCCGCAGTAGTTCGAGCCGTAACGGGCCTCGTTGTAGGGGACCTTGACCCAGTCGGTGACCTGGCCCTCGACGGAGTAGCGGCCCGAGGACTGCTTCTCGTAGTACTTGGCCAGGGACTCCTTGTTCTTGTCGTGCGAGAAGTAGAGGTCCTGGAAGTACTTGCGGTCGTAGTCCTTCCGCCAGGCCGTGCTGTTGTCCTTCTTGCGGTCCGGCTTGGCTATCTCGTTGTGCGCGGGGCCGGGCTTGCCGCCGTACTTCTTCACCGGCGGCTTGGGGCCGTCGGGGCCGTCCGGGTCGTACATGGTGGTGTCGTCGACCTTGGTGCCGAAGTCGACCAGAATCGTAAAGATCTTGTCGGTCTTCTGCCGGGCCAGCTCGACGTACTTGCCCTTGCCGAGCTTGACGACCTGCGAGCCGCCGCGCTGCTCGGTCTTCGCGTCGCCGGATATGACCTGCTCGAGGGCGGCCTTCCGCTTCGCGTCGTTCTTCTTGGTGTACGGGCCCTTGAGGTCGTGCTCCACGGCGCGCTTGGCCTGGTCAGGGTCCTGGCGCTGGATCGTCTTCGGCTCGGCCGGGCCGTCGGTCGCCGCCGCCTGGGCGATACCGGCCACGAGGGTGCCGGTGCCGAGTGCCGCGACCACCGTGGCCACGGCGGCGGACCTGGCGATCCTCCGTTGTCTGCTCTTCACTTGTGCTGCCTCCCCAGTAACAACTGTGGAGGTATTTGACCGGACGGTAACCAGAAAAGACAGACCTTGACTGCATCTGTTGAAGCAAGTACGTTACTCGGTCTTTAAGTTGCCGAAATCGGACATCAACGGGCGCGTCGATCTCATCTGTTGGACGGCCCGGTGACCCCGTGCGCCCTTCGTGCTCCCAACACCGTGGGTTAGGTCACGCTTACCGCAAGTTCCGCACGGGCAGACAGGACCGTAGAGTCGGTTTGCGGTACGTACCAGCGCCGGCTCATCTCCCCCATATCGATGCTCCGAGGACGGATCCCGCCATGCCGCGTCCGACTCCCGCGCAGATTGCCTACGGTTCGGCCACCGTTGTCCTCGCCACCCTCGCCATGCTGCTGCTGTCGCGGCCGGGCTCGGGTGCCGGGATCGCGGCCATCGCCCTGTCCGCCCTGGCGCTGGGGCTGCTCGTCGCCCTGTGCCTACCGCTGCCCCGCCGGGGGCGGCACGACCGTGCCCGGGTGCCCGCTCAGCGGACACCCGGGCACACCGGTTCACGGATCAGTGAGCACTCACTGCGGGGCTGAGACCACCACGGTCTTCGCCGCCTTGTCGTGCAGACACTGCTGATACGGCTTGTCCCACGTACACCACAGCACATTGACCAGCCAGAAGAGGAAGCCACAGCACGGCACGACCTCCGGCAGGGAGTAGACGGCGGCACGCGTCCAGCCCGCCCCGCCGGCCGGGACGGCGCCGTTGGCGAGCATCGCGACCCGGATCTTCATCGCCATCTTGCCGACCGTCTGCCCACGGCTGGTCAGCATCATCCCCTCGTAGCAGAAGTACACGACGGCGATGACGATGGAGAGGCTGGTGGATTTGGCGTTGTCGTTCCACGGGTCGTAGTCGCCCCAGGCGAACGAGAAGATCAGGCTGATCGGCACGCTCACCAGCAGCCCGTCGATGATCCGCGCGACGAGTCGGCGCAGCCGGGAGGCGAGCGGCGGCATGCCGGCGAGGGGGTCGCGCGCGCCGTACTGGTCCCCGTAGGGGTTGCCGGGTCCCCCGCCGTACGGGTCACCGCCGTAGGGGTCGCCGCCGTACGGGTCACCGCCGCCGGGCGGGGGGCTTCCGTACGGCCCGCCGTACGGCGATCCGGCGGGAGGAGGCTCCGGCGGCCTCTTCTGAAACGGGTCGTCGTCGCGCGGCTGCTCGGTGCTCATGGCCCAAGTGGAACCCAGGGTTCCGGTATGTGCATCTGTCTGTATGCCGTTCGAGTCATCCGCGCCGGGGCCTGGCCGGCCGGGCTCAGCCGCCTCTAGCCCATCCGGCGGTTCTTCGACTGCCGGCCCGTGGTGCCGCCTGCGGCGGCGAGCGCCCTGCGGGCGCGTCCTCAAACGCCGGACGGGCTTGATGTGGCTGGGCTTGGCTGCCAAGCCCAGCCAAAACCAGCCCGTCCGGCGATTGAGGACTACCACCGCGCAGCGGTGGTGCCGACGGCCTCCGGCGGTTCTTCGGCTGCCGGGCCGTCCTTGAACGCCCGACGGCGAGTCACGGGGCCGAGGCCACGAACGTTCGGGCTGCCTTGTCGTGCCAGCACTGGCGCCACGGCCGGTCCACGAGGCACCACACCACGTTCGCCACGCCGACGACGAGCACGCCCAGCACGCCGTACACCAGCCAGCGGCGGAGTGCCGCCGCGAAGGAGGCCGTGTCGTGGGACTCGATGTCGAGGACGCGCACACCGCACAGCTTCTTGCCCAGGGTGCGTCCCCACTTGGCGGTCGGCAGTGCCTCGTAGAGCACGCCGAAGAGCAGCAGCACGCCGAGCACGACGGCCAGATAGGTGCCGGTGGTGCCGTCGAGCAGCCAGACCGTCACGGTCTCGCCGGACTGCTTGGCCCGGCGCACCTTCTCGTCGATGTGGTCGACGGACTTGCCCCACAGCGGCACGGCCGCCGCGCCCACCACCCCGGCGAGGACCGCCGTGTCGACGAGCCGGGCGGCGAGCCGCCGGCCGAGCGCGGCGGGCCTGCCCTGCGTCTGGCCCATCCGCAGGAACGGGTCGTCCTTGGGCGGCTTCCACCCCGTGGCGGCGTCGCCGGGCTGCGCCTGGGCGAGCTGCTGGACCTGCTGGGCCCAGCCGACGGGGGCGGGCCGTTCCTGGCGCTCCTCCTGAGGGGTGGGCGGCGCGGAACGCTCGGGCCGGGGCTGGGGGGCGACGGTGGTGGCGGGCAGCACCGGACGGCGTGTCATCGGGTGCTCCCGCTCGGCCGGCGGCACGGCCGGGGCATCGGCGGCGGCCTCGGCGGCGCGGGCGTCGGGCCACACCTGGGGGGCGGGCGACAGATCCGGGTCGGGCTGCGGCCGGACCGGCGGGCGGAGCTGCATCGTGCCGCCGGGCTTGACGGCCGCCGGGGCGGGGCCCGGGCCGGGCCGCTTGGCGCGGATGGTCAGCGTGCCGTCGCCGCGCGCGCTCCCGGGGCGCCCTTCCTCCGGCCCGGGAGAGGGCGCGGCGGACGGTGCGGGGGCGGGGGCCGGGCCCGGCAGCCGGGGGTCGCGGGCGGCGGGCAGGGCGGCGCCCTGGGGGCCGCTCCGGTCGGCGCGGGGGTCACGGGCGGCGGCGCCCGCCTCACCCCGGCCGGCGGCACCGTCGTCCCGGACGGCGGCCTCGGCGCGGGCGTCGCGCAGCGCGGGCTCCTCGTCGAGGAACATGGGGCCGGTCTCCTCCTGACGGGGCGTCTGCCGGGGGGCCGGCGAGGCCGTCGGAGGGGTGGGCGGTACGGGGGCGGCGAGGGCGGGGGCCGGGGCGGGGACCATCCCGGCGGGCGGTGCCGGCATCGGCTCCCCCTCGGCCGGGGCGGGCCGGCTCGTACCGGGCACCCATGCCGTCCCGCTCCAGAACCGGATGTATCCGGGGATGGACGGATCCGGATAGTAGCCAAAAGCGGGGTTGCCGTCGGCGGATCCTGAGGAAGGGGCGCTCATGGTCTCCGGTGTCCCGTATCTGCTCGGCCGTGCTGGGGGTGACGTGTCGGTGGGGCGGATGGCGGCAAACAGTCTGCCGCACGCGCGGGGGGTCGTGTATGCCGCTCCGGACCCGATGACGGGACCTTGTGATCTCTATGCGCAAAAGGCAACCCGGAGCGCAACCAACAGGTCTACCAGACGGCCAGTCGTCTGTGGCCGTCCTACGGGCGGAACCACTCACACGTGCGACCGGCCGGCGCGGTGCGACCCGCCGTGTCGCCCCGCGAAAAAAATTCGGATGGATGTGGCGAAGTCGCGTAATGGTGTGGGGGTCGTTGCGCTCTATCCGGTGCGGGCCCGTTCACAAGGGGCCACGCACCGAGAGAAGCAGAGCTGAGAGGGCGCACTTGATGCACACCGTGGTGGAACGAGAGCTGGAACTCAGCCTGGTGCTGTCGCCGGAGCGCAGCATCCCGGTACCGGCCAGGCTGACCTACCGTACGAGTGATCCGTACGCCGTCCATATCGCCTTTCACATCACCTCCGCGTTGCCCGTGCACTGGTCGTTCGCCCGGGAGTTGCTGGTGGAGGGCGTTTTCCGGCCGTGCGGGGTGGGGGACGTGCGGGTGTGGCCGGCCAAGAACGGCCGGCGTTCCACGGTCTGTGTGGCGCTGACGTCGCCGGACGGCTGCGCGCTGCTGCGGGCGCCCGCGTCGGCGGTGGCGGCCTGGCTGGAGCGCACACTGCGGGCCGTCCCGACGGGCACGGAGTCCGAGCTGCTCGGCCTCGACGAGGCCCTGCGCGAGTTGCTGGCCGCGACGCCGGGGGACGAATCCTGGGGGCGTGAGCCGTGGGCTTCGGACGATTCTCCCGATGCGGGTGGCACGTAGCCGTGCCTGGTGTTGGCGTTTCTTCGGCTGCCAGCCGGGTTGTGCCGCCTCTCGCCTGGCCGGCGGATCCTCGGCTGCCGGCCGGTTGTGCCGCCTGCGGCGGCTGAGCGCCCTGCGGGCGCGTCCTCAATCGCCGGACGGGCTTGATGTGGCTGGGCTTGGCTGCCAAGCCCAGGCAAAACCAGCCCGTCCGGCGATTGAGGACACCGCCGCGCAGCGGAGGTGCACGCCCAGCCACCCGAGGGGAGCGGTCACGGCCAATCCAGGACCTTGCCCGGATTGAGCAGGCCCAGGGGGTCGAACACCGCCTTGATGCCCCGTTGCATTTCCAGGCCCACCGGGCCGAGTTCCCGGGCCAGCCATTCCTTCTTGAGCATGCCCACGCCGTGCTCGCCGGTGATCGTGCCGCCCAGGGCCAGGCCGAGGGCCATGATCTCGTCGAAGGATTCCCGGGCGCGGCGCGCCTCGTCGGCATCGGCGGGGTCGAAGCAGACGACGGGGTGGGTGTTGCCGTCGCCGGCGTGCGCGCAGACGCCGATGGTGAGGGCGTACTTCTCGGCGATGGCCGCGGTGCCGTCGAGCATGTCGGCGAGCCGGGAGCGCGGGACGCAGACGTCGTCGATCATCGTGGCGGGCCGCAAGGCCTCCAGGGCGGGCAGGGTCGTGCGGCGGGCCTGGAGGAGGAGGTCGGACTCGGCTGCGGAGTCGGCGGGGACGATCTCGGTGGCCCCGGCGGCGGCGCACAGCTCGGCGACGGCCGCGAGGTCGGGGGCGGGGTCGGGGGTGTCGAAGGCGGCGAGCAGCAGGGCTTCGGTGGTGTCGGGCAGGCCCATGTGCGTCATCGCGTTGACGGCGCGGACGGACGTGCGGTCCATCAGCTCCAGCAGGGAGGGCGCGTGGCCGCGGGCCATGATCTCGCAGACGGCCGCGCAGGCCGCGGCGGCGGTGGGGAACTCGGCGGCCAGTACGCGTTGTTCGGGCGGTGCGGGCTTGAGGGCCAGGACGGCGCGGACGACGATACCGAGGCTGCCCTCGGAGCCGACGAAGAGCCGGGTGAGGTCGTAGCCGGCGACGCCCTTGGCGGTGCGGCGGCCGGTGCGCAGCAGCCGTCCGTCGGCGAGGACGACGTCGAGGCCGAGGACGTACTCGGCGGTCACCCCGTATTTGACGCAGCACAGGCCGCCGGAGGCGGTGCCGATGTTGCCGCCGATGGTGCACTGTTCCCAACTGGAGGGGTCCGGCGGATAGTAGAGGCCCTGCTCGGCGACGGCACGGGAGAGGACGGCGTTGACGACCCCCGGCTCGACGACCGCGACCCGGTCGACCGGGTTGATCTCGATGATCCGGTCCATTTTGACGAGCGAGAGCACGATGCAGCCGTCGCTGGCGTTGGCCGCGCCGGACAGCCCGGTGCGGGCCCCTTGCGGGACGACGGGGACGCGCAGCGCGGTCGCGGTGCGCATGACGTGCCGCACGTGGTCCACGGTGCGCGGCAGCACGACGACGGCGGGGGTGCCGGCTTCGCAGAAGCTCGCCATGTCGTTGGCGTACGCGCGTATGACGTCGGGGTCGGTGAGCACCGCTTCGCCGGGAAGGCCTTCGCGCAACAGCTCGATCAGATCGCCCATGGGGGGTTCCTTCCCCTGCCCGCCCCTCCCCGTAACCGGGGCTCCGCCCCGGGCCCCGGTCATCGATCGCCGGACGGGCTTGTTCTTCACGCCCGTCCGGCGATTGAGGACACCGCGCGTAGCGCGGCCGCTACCCCCGAACCGGCTAGAGGTTCCCCCGCTTCTCCTGCTCCCGCTCGATGGCTTCGAAGAGGGCCTTGAAGTTGCCCTTGCCGAAGCCCATGGAACCGTGGCGTTCGATCATCTCGAAGAAGACGGTGGGGCGGTCCTGGACCGGCTTGGTGAAGATCTGCAGCAGATAGCCGTCCTCGTCGCGGTCGACGAGGATCTTCAGCTCGCGCAGCGTCTCGACGGGGACGCGGGTCTCGCCGGCCCATTCGCCGAGGGTGTCGTAGTAGGAGTCGGGGGTGTCGAGGAACTGCACGCCGGCCGCGCGCATGGCGCGGACGCTCGCGACGATGTCGTTGGTGGCGAGGGCGATGTGCTGGACGCCGGGGCCGTTGTAGAACTCGAGGTATTCGTCGATCTGGGACTTCTTCTTGGCGATGGCCGGCTCGTTGAGCGGGAACTTCACCTTGCGGGTGCCGTCCGCGACGACCTTCGACATGAGCGCGGAGTACTCGGTGGCAATGTCGTCGCCCACGAACTCCTTCATGTTGGTGAAGGCCATGACGTTGTTGTAGAAGGCGACCCACTCGTCCATCTTGCCGAGTTCGACGTTGCCGACGCAGTGGTCGATGGCCTGGAAGCGGCGCGGGCCGGGTTCCACGATCGGCTCGGCGGCCACGAAGCCGGGGAGGTAGGGGCCGGTGTAGCCGGCGCGCTCGACGAGGGTGTGTCGGGTCTGGCCGTAGGTGGCGATGGCCGCGATGACGACGGTGCCGTGCTCGTCGGTCACCTCGTGCGGCTCCTCCAGGCCGGTGGCGCCGTGTTCGAGGGCGTAGGCGTAGGCCCGGCGGGCGTCGGGGACCTCGATGGCGAGGTCGACGACGCCGTCGCCGTGCTCGGCGACGTGTTCGGCGAGGAAGCGGCCGCGGTCGGTGGTGGCCTTGATGACGGAGGTGAGGACGAACCGGGCGCTGCCGGACTCCAGCACGTAACTCGCCGTTTCCCGGCTGCCGTTCTCCGGGCCCGAGTAGGCGACGCGCTTCATGCCGAAGGCGGTGGAGTAGTAGTGGGCGGCCTGCTTGGCGTTGCCGACTGCGAAGACCACCGCGTCCATCCCCTTGACCGGGAACGGGTCGGCCTGCCGTGCGGTGTGAAGGGTGTGATCTGTGGTCTGAGTCATGGTCGCAGCGTCCCGCCGATCCACAAGGTGCGCAATAGTTTGTGTTTCCGCTGGGCATTCTGTACAGCAGCCCTGGGGAGTTACCGGGCGTTCTGTACAGGATGACCACGAGAGGTGTCGCATGGCGATCGATCGTTTGGACGGCAGCCTGATCGAGCTGCTCGCCGAGGAGCCGCGCATCGGCGTGCTGGAGGCCTCGCGCCGGCTGGGCGTGGCGCGCGGCACCGTGCAGGCGCGGCTGGACAGATTGCGGTCCCAGGGGGTGATCCGGGGGTTCGGCCCCGAGGTGGATCCGGCGGCGCTCGGCTATCCGGTGACGGCGTTCGCGACGCTGGAGATCAAGCAGGGCCAGGGCGCGGACGTGCGCACCCATCTGGCGTCCGTCCCCGAGGTACTGGAGCTGCACACCACCACGGGGCACGGGGACATGCTCTGCCGGCTGGTCGCCCGCTCGAACGCCGACCTCCAGCGGGTGATCGACCGGGTTGTGGGTTTTGATGGCATCGTGCGGGCCTCCACGGCGATCGTCATGGAGAACGCGGTCCCGTTGCGGATCATCCCGCTGGTCCGGCAGGCATCGGAGGACTGAGGACGAGGGACCGGCTCGGCGCTATCGGCGAGGAGGAGCGGGTGAGCTTCTGGGAGTACCTCGGCAACCGCCACGCCCAGTTGCTGGCGGACACCTACCAGCACGCCGGCGCGGTGTTCCAGTGCATGGTCGTCGCCACCGTGCTGGGGGTCGGCATCGGTGTGGCCACCTACCGCAGCGAGTGGGCCGGCAATCTCGCCGTCACCGCGACCGCGACGGTCCTGACCGTGCCCTCCCTGGCCCTGATCGGTCTGCTCATCCCGATCACGGGCCTCGGGGTGGCCCCCACGGTCACGGCGCTGACCCTCTACGGGCTGCTGCCGATCGTCCGGAACTCGATCGTCGGACTGCGCGGGGTGGATCCCTCGCTCGTCGACGCGGCGACCGGCATCGGCATGTCCCGGCTCGCCCGGATGTTCCGGGTGGAGCTGCCGCTCGCCTGGCCGCCGATCCTCACCGGCATCCGGGTCTCCACCCAGATGCTGATGGGCATCGCCGCGATCGCCGCCTACGCCTCGGGGCCCGGGCTGGGCAACGAGATCTTCCGGGGCATCTCGTCGCTGGGCAGCGCCAACGCGCTCAACCAGGTGCTCGCCGGGACGCTCGGCATCATCGTCCTCGCGCTGCTCTTCGACGCCGCGTACCTCCTGATCGGCCGGCTGACCATCCCGAGGGGGATCCGTGCCTGAGTCGCCCGCCGCACCACCACCACCGGCGAAGCCGTCTTCCGGCCGGGCCGGGCCGTCCGGCGCCACCATCCGGCTGGAGGACCTCACCAAGCGCTACCCGGGCACCGCCACCCCCGCCGTGGACTGCGTCAACATGGAGATCAAGGCCGGGGAGCTGGTGGTCTTCGTGGGCCCCTCCGGCTGCGGCAAGACCACCACCATGAAGATGATCAACCGGCTGATCGAGCCGACGTCGGGCCGGATCCGGATCGACGACGAGGACGTCACCGACATGGACCCGGTGAAGCTGCGCCGCAAGATCGGCTATGCGATCCAGTCCTCCGGGCTGTTCCCCCATATGACCGTCGCGCAGAACATCGCGCTGGTGCCGAGGATGACGGGCTGGTCGAAGGCGCGGACCGGCGCCCGGGTGGAGGAGATGCTGGACCTGGTGGGGCTCGACGCGGGCGAGTTCCAGGGCCGCTACCCCCGGCAGCTCTCCGGCGGGCAGCAGCAGCGCGTCGGGGTCGCCCGCGCGCTGGCCGCCGATCCGCCCGTCCTCCTGATGGACGAACCGTTCGGCGCCGTCGACCCGATCACCCGTGACCACCTCCAGGACGAGCTGATCCGGCTCCAGCACGAGCTGCACAAGACGATCGTCTTCGTCACCCACGACTTCGACGAGGCCATCAAGCTCGGCGACCGCATCGCGGTGCTGCGCGAACGCTCGCACATCGCCCAGTTCGACACCCCCGAGGCGATTCTCACCAACCCGGCCGACGACTTCGTCTCCGGCTTCGTCGGCGCCGGCGCGGCACTCAAACGGCTCAACCTCACCCGTGTGCGGGACGTGCCGGTGGTGGACTTCCCGACCGCCACCATCGACGACCCGCTCCAGTCGATATTCGACAAGCTGCGCTCGGGCACGACGAACGAGCTGCTGCTGCTGGACCGCCACCACCGCCCGTACAAGTGGCTGCGGCGCGGCGACCTGATGCGCGCCAAGGGCTCGCTGGCCCGGGCGGGCACGCTCGTGCACGACACCGTCACCCGGGACGCGACCCTGCGCGACGCGCTGGAGGCGGTGCTGACGGACAACACCGGGCGGGTCGCGGTGACCGGGCGGCGCGGGGTGTACGAGGGCGTGGTCGACATGGAGACCCTCATGAACTCCGTCCAGCGGCTGCTGGAGGAGGACCGGCTCGACGCCGTGGAACACCAGCACGAGCTGGAGGAGCAGCGCGCCCACCAGACCCGGCAGGAGCAGGAGGGCACGACCGGCGGCCGGGGGGAACGGGCATGAGGCGCGGCCCGGCACGCTCGGGGGCGGCGCCGTGACGCGCGGGGACGGGCCGCCGCCCGAGGGCGAACGGCGGGCGGGCGAGCACGAGGTCGGGGGCATCGCCTTCCGCGACCCGGAGGAACCGGGCGCCGACCCGTGGCGGGGCCCGGCCGGCACCGGCCTCGACGGCCCCGGCCGCGACGGTCAGTCGCCGCCCGCCCCGGTACCCGTGCGCCGCCGCATCACCTGGCAGAAGCTGACGTTCCTGCCCGCCGCCCTGACCGTGGTGCTGCTCGCCACCTGGCTCTGGTTCCGCGGCGCCGACCTCGACTCCATCGCCCGCAACTCCCTGGAGAACGGCAATGTGTGGCTGCGGCTGCGGCAGCACATCCATCTCACCGTCGTCTCCACCTTCTTCGTGCTGGTCATCGCCATCCCGCTGGGCATCCTGCTCACCCGCCGCAGGCTGCGGTCCGCCGCGCCCGTGGTGATGGGTGTCGCCAACATCGGGCAGGCCACCCCCGCGATCGGTCTGCTGGCGCTGCTGGTGATCTGGCTGGGCATCGGCACCCGGGCCGCGCTGATCGGGATCATCGCCTACGCGGTGCTGCCCGTGCTCGCCAACACCATCGCGGGCCTGAAGGCCATCGACCCGACGCTGGTGGAGGCCGCGCGCGGCATCGGCATGTCCCCCCTGGGGGTGCTGCGCAGGGTCGAACTGCCGCTGGCCGTACCGCTGATCCTCGCGGGGGTGCGCACCGCGCTCGTGCTGAACGTGGGCACGGCGACCCTCGCGTACTTCGGCGGGGGCGGCGGGCTGGGCGATCTGATCGCCTCCGGCATCACCAATCAGCGGATGCCGGTGCTGGTGCTGGGGTCGGTGCTGACGGTGGCGCTGGCCCTGCTGGTGGACTGGCTGGCGTCGCTGGCGGAGCTGCTGCTGCGGCCGCGCGGGCTGGAAGGGGGCCCCTGATGGCGCCGCGGGCGGGGCGGTCGCGGGGCGGCGCGGTGCGCACGGCCTGGGCCGTGGTCCTCGTGGGCGCGCTGCTGGGCCCCCTCGCGCTCGGCGGCTGCGGTCTGAAGAGCGGCTCGCCGATGGTCGACGACGTGGCGCCCGGCTCGGTCGGCCGGGGCCTGCCGCTCAAGGGCGCGGACCTGACGGTGGCCTCGAAGAACTTCAGCGAGAACATCATTCTCGGCCAGATCATGGGCCTCGCCTTCAAGGCGGCGGGGGCGAGCGTCCTGGACCGCACCAACATCCAGGGGTCGATCGGCGCCCGCGAGGCGATCAAGTCCGGTGGCGCGGACGGGATGTACGAGTACACCGGCACCGCGTGGATCACCTACCTCGGCCACGACCGGCCGATCACGGACCCGGGGGAACAGTGGCGGGCGGTGGCGAAGGCGGACGCCCGCAACGGCATCGCCTGGCTCGCGCCGGCCGCCCTCAACAACACCTACGCGCTGGCGCTGAACCGGGCGAACGAGAAGAAGTACCGGACGAGGACGCTGTCCGACGTCGCCGCGCTGTCGAAGTCGGCCCCGGCGGCGGTGTCGCTCTGCGTGGAGAGCGAGTTCGCGGCCCGCAACGACGGGCTGCCGGGCATGGCGAGGGCCTACGGCATGACCGTCCCGGCCTCCCGCGTCCAGAAGATGGACGGCGGCATCGTCTACACCCAGGTCTCGGGCGGCGGCTCGTGCGTGTTCGGCGAGGTCTTCACCACCGACGGCCGCATCAAGGCCATGGACCTCGCCGTGATGCGGGACGACAAGCACTTCTTCCCCAACTACAACGCCGCCCCGGAGATCAACGGCAAGACGATGCGGAAGTACCCGGCGATCCGGGAGGTGCTCGACCCGATCACGGCGAAGCTGACGAACGACGTGGCGCGGGAGCTGAACGCGAAGGTCGACGTGGACGGGGAGGACCCGCACGAGGTGGCCAAGGACTGGCTGATGGCGGAGGGGTTCATCAAGAAGGGGTGACCGCCGCGCCGCCGGCGACCCGGCGCCGCCGGTCAGCAGCTGGGGACCTTCCCTCCGGCCGCCAGGGCGCGCAGCGAGGCCACCGCGTCCTTCAGCGCGGTCACCGGGATCAGCCGCAGACCGTCCGGGACCTGGCCGCCGGCGTCCGAGCACTCGTCCTTCGGGACGAGGAAGACGGTCGCGCCGTCCCGCTTGGCCGCCTGTGTCTTGAGGGCCACGCCACCGACGGCGCCCACCGTGCCGTCCGGCTCGATGGTGCCGGTGCCCGCGATCGTCCGGCCGCCGGTGAGTTCGCCGCCGCGGCCGTCACCGTCGAGCTTGTCGACGATGCCGAGCGCGAAGAACAGCCCGGCGCTCGGCCCGCCGATGTCGGCGAGCCGGAGATCGACCTTCACGTCCTTCGGGGAGCGCTTGAGATAGCGCAGCGCGGCCTGGGCGGCGTTGTCCTGCGACTTCGCCATCTCGGCGAGGTTGTGCTTCTCGGCCTCCTCGTCGGACTTGCCGGGCGGGTAGACGGAGTCGCGGGGCATGACGGCGCGGTCGGAGCGGAACCAGCTGTCGAGGACGTCGCTCAGGCTCGCGTCCACCTGCGGGCCGGTGGCCACGATCGTGGTCATGCGCAGCTGCCCGCTGGTCCGGCGGCTCGCGGCACCGCTGATGGTGATCACGGGTTTGCGGTCGTCGGAGCCGAGGACGTTCACGGTCGAGCCGGGTTGCGCGATCGCGAACGGCAGCGGCGCGAACACCGCGACCGCGAGCAGGGCGGTGACGAGCGTCGCGCAGACCGCGAGGGTGCGGGCGCGCGGTCGAGCGAGGAGAGACACGGCTGGCATGCTGCGAATCTAGTTCACTCACGTTTCCGACGTGACCTTGCGGGTCGCTGGGCGCGGGCCGTATCCGGCGGATCTTCGGCTGACGGCCGGTGGTGCCGCCTGCGGCGGCTGAGCGCCTCTCGCCTGGCCGGCGGATCTTCGGCTGCGGGCCGTCTTGGCCGCCTGCGGCGGCTGAGCGCCCTGCGGGCGCGTCCTCAATCGCCGGACGGGCTGATTTGGCTGGGCTCGGCCCAACCAGCCCGTCCGGCGGTTGAGGACACCGCCGCGCAGCGGTGGTGCGGACGACACGGGCCCGCGCGTCACCGAAGGGCGTCCGCGACCTCCTTCGCCGCTTCCATCACCCGGGGGCCGACCCGGGCGGGTACGGAGTCGGCGAGCATGACGACGCCCACGCTGCCCTCGATGCCGGTCACCCCGAGCACCGGCGCGGCCGCGCCGCTCGCGCCGGCCTCCAGTTCGCCGTGGGTGAGCGTGTAGCCGGGGCTGTCGACCTCGCCCCGGCGGGCGGCGAGTATCGCCCGGCCCGCCGCACCCCGGTCCAGCGGATGCCGGAACCCGGCGCGGTAGGCCACGTGGTAGTCCGTCCACGTCGGCTCGACGACGGCCACCGCGAGCGCCTCGGTGCCGTCGACGAGCGTGAGGTGGGCGGTGGCGCCTATGTCCTCGGCCAGCGAGCGCAGGGCCGGCAGGGCCGCCTCCCGGACCAGCGGATGCACCTGGCGGCCGAGCCGCAGCACACCGAGCCCGACTCGGGCGCGGCCGCCGATGTCCCGGCGCACGAGCGCGTGCATCTCCAACGTGGCGAGCAGACGGTAGACGACCGTGCGGTTGACGCCGAGCTTGATGGACAGCTCGGTGACCGTCAGGCCGTGGTCGGTATCGGCGAGCAGTTTGAGGACGCGAAGTCCCCGGTCGAGTGTTTGTGAGGTCTCCGCGGTCACGAGGCCCTCCTCCGATGAGTGGCGGGCTCTCGTCCCGGTGGGGGTTTCGCGCCACCGGTCCCGTCCGGCAGCGCGCGACAAGAGGCCGCCGGCCGCTTGGTCGCTTGGCACCGGCTGCGCTCCGCGGCGGCGCTGCCACGGGGCGTGTGCGTGACGGGCACGGTAGCGAGCCGGTCCGCTCATCGGAAGAGTCTGCCCACAATCCGGTCAGGGCGCGGCTGATTCACGAATACCGACCAGGAATTCCCAGCATGCGGACAGGCGTACGACAACGCCGGACGGGCGTGATGAGCCCGTCCGGCGTCGAGAAAGTCCTGCGGTCCTGCTGGGGACTGCTGGGGCCCGCTGGGGCGTCCCGCTACTTCATGCGCGTGGCCCACTCGCGGACCTTGTTGATCCGCTCGTTCAGCTGGCCCGCCGTGGCCTCCGCGCTCGGCGGTCCGCCGCACACCCGGCGCAGCTCGGTGTGGATCACACCGTGCGGCTTGCCGCTCTGGTGCACATACGCCCCGACGAGGGTGTTGAGCTGCTTGCGCAGCTCCAGCATCTCCTTGTGGGTGACCACCGGCCGCCGCTCGGCGGGCAGTTCGAGGAGGTCGGCCTCCGCGTCGGGCCGCTTGCGGCTGTGCGCGATCTGCCGGGCCTGCCGCTTCTGGAGCAGCATCTGCACCTGGTCCGGCTCCAGCAGGCCCGGGATGCCGAGGTAGTCCTGCTCCTCCGGGCTGCCCGCGTGTGCCTGCATGCCGAACTCGGCACCGTCGTAGAGCACCCGGTCGAAGACCGCGTCGGACTCCAGCGCCTCGAAGGAGAGCTGGTCGTCCTCGCCGGTGTCCTCGTCCTGCTGGCGCTCGGCCTCGGCGAGGAGCTTGTCCTCCTCGGCGTAGGGGTCCTCCTCGCCGTCCTTCTTCGGCTTGTCGAGGACGTGGTCGCGCTCGACCTCCATCTCGTTGGCGAAGGTCAGCAGCGTGGGGATGGTGGGCACGAAGACGGACGCGGTCTCGCCGCGCCGGCGGGAGCGCACGAAGCGGCCGACGGCCTGGGCGAAGAACAGCGGTGTGGAGATCGTCGTCGCGTAGACGCCGACGGCCAGGCGGGGCACGTCCACGCCCTCGGACACCATGCGGACGGCGACCATCCAGCGGGCGTCGGAGGCCGCGAAGTCGTCGATGCGCTGGGAGGCCCCGGTGTCGTCGGACAGGACCACCGTCGCCGCCTCGCCGGTGATCTCCCGGATCAGCTTGGCGTAGGCGCGGGCGGAGTCCTGGTCGGCGGCGATGACGAGGGCACCGGCGTCGGGGATGCCCTTGCGGACCTCGGTCAGCCGCTGGTCGGCGGCGCGCAGCACGTTCGGCATCCAGTCGCCGCGCGGGTCCAGGGCGGTGCGCCAGGCCTGCGAGACGGCGTCCTTGGTCATGGGCTCGCCGAGCCGGGCCTCCAGCTCGTCGCCCGCCTTGGTGCGCCAGCGCATGTTGCCGCTGTAGGAGAGGAAGATGACGGGCCGCACGACGCCGTCGGCGAGCGCGTTGCCGTAGCCGTAGGTGTAGTCGGCGGACGAGCGGCGGATGCCGTCGTTGCCCTCCTCGTACGTGACGAAGGGGATGGGGTTGGTGTCGGAGCGGAAGGGTGTGCCGGTCAGGCACAGCCGGCGGGTGGCCGGCTCGAACGCCTCCAGGCACGCCTCGCCCCAGGACCGGGAGTCGCCGGCGTGGTGGATCTCGTCGAGGATGACGAGCGTCTTGCGCTGCTCACAGCGGTTGCGGTGGAGCATGGGCCGCACCCCGACACCGGCGTAGGTCACGGCGACGCCGTGGTACTCGCGGCCGAGGGGGCCGGCGCTGTACTCCGGGTCGAGCTTGATGCCTATCCGGGCGGCGGCCTCGGCCCACTGCTTCTTCAGGTGCTCGGTCGGTGCGACCACGGTCACCTGCTGGACGACGTGGTGGTGCAGCAGCCAGGAAGCGAGGGTGAGGGCGAAGGTGGTCTTGCCCGCGCCCGGGGTGGCGACGGCGAGGAAGTCGCGCGGCTGTTCCTGGATGTACTTCCCCATCGCGCCCTCCTGCCAGGCGCGCAGCTTGTTGGCGGTACCCCAAGGGGCCCGGCCGGGGAAGGCGGGCGAAAGATGGTGATTGGCAGTGGTGGTAGTCACGGTCTCCGTCGGCTGGTTCGGCGATCGGCAACCGCGTCAGCCTACCCGCGTCCACGGCTTCCCCCGGGTGCTACGCCCCGCCCTCACCCGGGTGTGGGACAGAGGTCACACCGGGGCCGGTCCGGTGGATCAAGCTCCCGCATCCAGCCCGTCCGGCGATTGAGGACCGGGGTCCGGGGCGGAGCCCCGGTCAGAGCGCCCCGGTGCGGGTCCGCGAGGCCGGCCACGGGTCACGTCGTCAGCAGAACGCCCACGTAAGACGCACCGGCGATCACGACCCAGGAGGACAGTCCGAGCGCGGCGACCCGCCCCCCGGTGCGGACGAGCGAGGGCAGGTGCACCGCGCTGCCGAGGCCGAAGAGGGCGGCGGCGAGCAGCAGCTCCTGCGCGTGCTGGGCGAGGTCGAGCACACCGGTGGGCACCTGGCCGGTGCTGCGGACGGCGACCATGGCGAGGAAGCCGAGGACGAAGAGGGGGACGAGCGCGGGCCGCTTCCCGCCCGTGGTGACCGGCGCGGCGCGGCGGGCCCGTACGGACATGGCGACGGCGGCGACGAGCGGCGCGAGCATGGCCACCCGCATCAGCTTGACGAGGACGGCGTCGGTCAGGGCGTCCGGTCCGGCGGTCTGGGCGGTGGCCACGACCTGTCCGACGTCGTGCACGCCCGCGCCGACCCAGCGTCCGAACTGCGCGTCGTCGAGGCCGAGCGGGTGGTGCAGCAGCGGCAGCACGGCGATGGCGAGCGTGCCGCAGAGCGTCACCAGGGCCACGGACGTGGCGACGTCCTCCTCGTCGCTGCCCGTCACCTCGCTGACCGCGCCGATCGCGGAGGCGCCGCAGATGGAGTAGCCGGTGGCGATCAGCAGCGGCTGGTCGCCGCGCAGCCCGAGCTTCCGTCCGAGCCAGAGCGTCCCGCCGAAGGTGGCGGCGACGACGGCGAGCACCATCACGACGGTGGCCCAGCCGAGCCCGAGGACGTCGTGCAGGCTGAGCTTGAGGCCGAGCAGCACGATGCCGACGCGCATGAGCCGTTTGCCGGCCAGTGTCAGCCCGGCCCGGCCGGTGCCGCGGATGCGGGCGCGCAGTCCGGGGGTGTGCGCGGCGGTGATGCCGAGCACGACGGCCGCGGTGAGCATGGGCACGGCCGGGACGAGCAGATGGACCGTCCAGGCGAGCGCCACGCCCACGGCGGCCATGGCGAGGCCGGGGAGGGCGGCGGGTACCCGGCGCGGCGGCTTGGTCGCGCCGGAGGTGCCGGGCGCGCCGGAGGTCTCGGCCGCGTGGTCCCGCACCCGCGAGCTGATCAGTGCCACGACGGCACTCCTGGGGAGAAGGGGGCCCGGGGTGTCATCACCGTTCGCCGACCGGCAGGTCGTAGACGCGCCGGACGCTGGAGCCGAGACGGGAGACGTCGGCGCCGTAGATGTGGAGGGAGATCGCGGTGGACGAACAGGAGTTGCGCACGCTGTGGATGTCGCCGGGCGGGGCGAAGCCGCAGACGTCGCCCTGGCCGTTGATCACGTCCTCGGTGACGACGAGACGGGCGGTCGTGCCGTCGGGGACGAGGCGGTAGCGGCGTTCGCTCTCCTGGCCCTCGTGGACACCGGTGACGCACCACGAGACGTGGTCGTGGACGGCGGTCTGCTGGCCGGGCAGCCACACGAGCGCGACGATGGAGAAGCTGCCGTCGGACTCGGCGTGCAGGATGTGCTGGCGGTAGCGGTCGGGGTCGCCCTCGCGCTGTTCCTCGGTGAGCAGGTCGGGGGCGCCGAGGTGGCCCGCGAGCCGTTCGCCGACGAGGTACGCCGTCGTGTCGGGCGGCAGGCCACGGCCTACGGCTTCCCGGACGTCGTCGACGAGCTGGCCGAGCCGAGCGGTCGTCGGGGCTGCGGTGGGTGTGGTCATAGGTGCAGCGTCGAGCCACCGGAACCATCACGTCCAACGACAGTTCCTTCGCGGGATGCCAACACGGGCTTATGGATGTGTGTCGTCTACGGAACGACCGTGACCGTCGCTCAACATCCGACGCGGCGGGCGGCGACCGCTTTCAGCCCGTCCACGACGAGCGCGGTGGCGGGGATGCGGAGGTGGTCGCGCAGCACGTAGGCGGAGACCTGGCGGCGGGAGGCCGGGTCGAGCGCCCGCCCGGTGATCTTGTCGTGGCGGAGGAAGGACAGGACGAGCCCGGGCATCATCGCGACCCCGAGCCCCTCCGCCACGAGCGACTGGACGACGAGATTGTCATCGGTGGTGAACGCGATGTCCGGCGCGAAGCCCTGCTCGGCGCACTCGTGCAGGAAGTTGGTGCGGCAGCGCAGGCATCCGGCGATCCAGCGCTCCTCCGCCAGATCGGCGAGTTTGACGGCGCGCCGGCGGGCGAGCGGATGCCCTATCGGCAGCAGGACGGTGAGCTGGTCCTCCAGGAGCGGAATCTCCACGAGTTCGTCCGGGACCTGTTCCCGCAGGCCGGGATAGGTGAAGGCGAGGGTGATGTCGCACTCGCCGCGCACGAGGCGGTGCAGGGAGTCGGGGGGTTCGCTCTCCTGCAGCTCGACCCGGATCCCGGGATGGTCGATGGCCAGGCGGGCCACCGTCTCGGGTATGAGCGTGGCGCTGGCACTGGGGAACGCGCACACCCTCACCCGCCCGGCGCGCAGCCGGGTGAGGGAACTCATCTGCGCCTGGGCGGCGGTGAGGCTGTCGAGGATGGTCTCGGCGTGCCGGGAGAGGGCCTCACCGGCCTCGGTGAGCCGCATCCGGCGGCCCACGCGGAGGAACAGCGGAGTGCCGACGGTACGTTCGAGGGCCTTCATCTGCTGGGTGATCGCGGGCTGTGTATAGCCCAGCGAGCGAGCGGCCGCCGAGTAGGAACCGGCCTTGACCACTTCGTGAAACGTCCTGATGTGCCGGGAGTCGAACACCGCTGAATCATAAGCTGAGGTTGGGATAACGGGGCAAGTGGCCGATGGCTGCTTTTGGATCACGAATGGGCTTGAACAATTCGGGCAGGGAAGAGCCATGCCCCCCTACGTATCGCGTTTCACGTCGTTCGACGGCACGGAGCTGGCCTACAGCGTGTGGGAAGCACGCGACGGCTCGACGGCCCCGCCGCTGGTCTGCCTGGCCGGCGGACCGGGCCGTGACGCGGCGTACCTGGGCGATCTGGGCGGCCTCGACGCACACCGCACCCTGATCGTCCCCGACAGCCGCGGCACGGGCGCCTCCCCCACGGCCGCGGACCCCGGCGCGTACGCCTTCCCCTCCCTGGCCCAGGACCTGGAAGCCCTCCGCGCCCATCTGGACGCCCCGCGCCTGGACCTGCTCGCCCACGACGCGGGCTGCGCGACGGCCCAGGCGTACGCGGCCTCGCACGGGGAGCACCTCGCGCACCTGATCCTCGTCACCCCCGGCTCGCGCCTCCAGGGCGAACTTCCCGACGACGCCGAGCAGATCTTCGAGTCCCGCGCCACGGAACCCTGGTGGAAGGACGCGTACGTGGCCGTCCACATGCTGGCCTCGGCGACGGACATGTCCGAGGTCCGCTCCCTCCTCCTCCGCGCGGCCCCCCTGGCCTACGGCCGCTGGGACGCCCCCCAGCGCGCCCACGCGGCCACCGAGGGCGACCAGCTCAACCCGGTCCCCCGCGCCGGATTCTGGCAGGGCGTCGACGAACCGGCCCGCCTGGCCCTCCTCACGGCCCTGCGCGAGGTGGCGTGCCCGACCCTGGTGATCACCGGCGACCGGGACGGCGTGACGGGCATGCGCGCGGGCGAACTGGTCGCGGAGTCCCTCCCGAACGCCACGCTGAGGCCGCTGCACGGGGTGGGCCACTACCCGTGGGTGGACGAGCCGGAGATGTTCGGCCCGGTGGTGGAGGAGTTCCTGACGTAGGGGAGCGCCGATGAACGCGGCATGTCGGCCGTATGGCAGTTGCGGCCGCCCTATTGAGCGGTGCCCGCCGCACCTCTATGGTCACGGGGAAGGCACAACACGGCCGTGTGCCCGAGTGGTTGAGGGACTCGCCTGCAAAGCGAGTTACACCGGTTCGATTCCGGTCACGGCCTCTGAATGAGTATCCGAGCGGCGGACGGATGAGTACCGGCCCCGATGCCGGCCGATGCGCGGCGTCCATACGGTCGGGGCATGACACAACGCGCCATGTTTCCGCCGGACCAGAGCCTGCCGACGCCGCCGAACGACCGCGACGTCGTGGGGACGTCGGCGCTGGTTCTCGCCCTGTCGTCGCTCGCGCTGACCACCGTGGCCGGGGGATTCCTCCTGGGGATCCCGGTCGGCATCGCCGCGATCGTCTGTGGTGCGGTGGGCGTCCGAAGAGCGAAGCGCGGCGAGGCGAGCAACGGCCGCATGGCCCTCGTGGGCCTCGTTCTCGGCTCTGTCATCACCGTTCCGACGACCTGTTTCCTGATGTGGCTGCTCATGGGGCTGTACGGCGCCTACGCGTGACGCTGGGCGGGAGCGGAGTCGGAATCCGGCCACGGGATGAGCCGGAAGGCGCCTCCCGGATTTTTCGAGCGCGATGACGTCATGTCACAGTCACGCCCATGACTGAAGAAAACCAGCGCAAGATCGGCCTGCTGGCGGGCATTGCGCTGTCCGCGGGCCTTCTGCCCGGAGTGTCCCTCGGCGGCGACAGCCTGCCGGACACCCTCCTGACGGCGGCCCTGACCGCCCTCCTCTTCATGATCCTGACCACCCTGGTGGACACCACCCCGGTCTTCACCCGCCCCAAGGCCCCGGTGGTCCTCCTCATCCTCGGAGCGGCGGGCTGGCTCCAGGACACCCTGATATGGCTCCTCGCCGCCTGGCTCTTCGACCTGGCCGGCGGCGACCTCCAGGTCGACGGCCTCGCGGCGGCGGCCCTGGCGGGCCTGGTGACGCGAGCGGCGCTGTGGGCAGCGTTGTGGGTCCTGCCTGTGAAGGGGGCGGAGGCGGAGCGGGAACGGGTGGCGAGCTAACGACTGTCACGGCGACGGTCACTCAGCACTTCGACAAGCCCCCTCACCACGTCCGGACGGGCGCCACCGAGCTGGATGAGTTCTTCCCCGGTGGCGGCACGCTGCACCCGCAGTGAGGGAAGCTTGAGACCGTGGTGCTCCAGCGCCTCACGGAGCTGGGACACCACTTCGAGGGCGGCAGTACTCCGCGCTTCAGATCCGGGCATAGAGCGCCGCCGCCTCTCGCGGAACGACAACCCACATACGACTCCCGGCCAGCGGCCCATCGGCCGGGGCCAGCCCGCAGATCCCGCCGCAGGCGTTGACGACGGCGTCGAGCGTGGCCAGCGCCTGCCGCCGCCGCGCCCGGCAGGCTTCACCGTCACCGCCCGCCGCGTGCGCGGGATGCTCGTCGAACACGGTCAGCCGCAACACTCCGTACCGCCACCGCACGGACAGACTCACGTCGCGTCCGGGTGTGAACAGCCAGGCAAAGGCTTTGCGACCCACCCGGCAGTCGGTGTGTTCACCGAGTCGACGAGTGCCGCCCGGAGCGGACATTTACACATAAGACAATTCCACCGCATGAGCCGGGCTCGCCAGCAGCGACGGCGTGCTCAATTAGGGCCGAGCACTCAGGCCTGCGGACGTTGTGCGACTGGCAGCAACGACCATCGGAGGCCTCGTCCCGGGCACCAGCGCGCCCGGGAGACTGCCCTTATTGAAGCTCATCGCTCAGATAGTTCAGGTACTCGACTTCTGAGATCCCAAGGTCATCTCTGTCGAACTGCCAAAGTGGCGCTGTCTGGGCGGATTGCACCAAGCCAGTGTCCACCAACTCGACGAGCGCGTGCAGTTGGCTCTCTCTACAGACCGGGACCTGTTCCTGAGTAGCAGCAGAGGACAAGAGTGTAGCCAGTAGGCCAACCTCACGAGCGTCAAATGACGTGATCCAATCTGTCACTGTTCCACACGCAGCCTCCCGCTCCACAGGATGGCTGGAAGCCAGTCCTCTGACCAAGTCGATCAGCCTCTTGTCACCGACAGCCATTCGCATTCCCTGAGATTATGTGAAAGTTAAAGTCCTGGGTATTGACTGGGCCACGGAATGTGGGTGGCATTCGCAGCCTCCGGGTCGTAATTAGGACTCCTATCGTTGTGCACATTTCGCGGATACAGATTCCCCAGGTCATCCTGGTATTTACCACCAAATTGAATACGGTACGAGTCACCCACTGCAGCATTTGAACCTGCAGGAGCGTTGCCGTCTGGCCCGTGAATCCTCAAGCGTACCGTTCTCCCCTCGGAATCCACCCACTTGTACTCCAACCCATACTGAGCCCCCCCGTTCGGATCAGGCGTGAGCTGGCGGACGCTAGCGTTATCGGGAACGACACGCATCGGGTCTTTCCCAGTCAAGTTCCAGGGTCCAGGCCCTGCAGGTGAATCGGCACCCTTCTGCAGACAGCCCGCTAGCCCAATCGGGTCCGCCCATGTGTGGGGGTTATGAACATACGTCGAGGCATTCGGCGCTGGCGCCAGACCCAGCGGATCCACGGACGCATACCGCCCCGTCTCCGGGTCATAGTGCCGGTGGAAGTTGTAGTGGAGCCCCGTTTCAGGGTCGAAGTACTGCCCCGGAAAACGCAAGTGACAGTCGACAGCACCATCCGGTGGGGCCGGCAGGCGGGTGCCCCAGAGGGTGCTGCGACGCTGCCAAGCCAGTTCGCCGTCGCGAGTGATCAGCTCAATGGGAGTGCCGGCCAAGTCGGTGATGACGGCATGAAAACGATTGTATTCCCCCCGTTGCCCAGGGGCCATGAACTTCGAGAGCAGCGATGCGTCAGGCTCGCTCAGTCTGCGCTCGATCTGGATGAGCGGCCGATGCGTACCGGGGGCGTAGTCCCAGGTAGTGGCCGCGCTGTCGGCAGCCGTCTGTTCAGCCAGGCGGGTGTCCTCCCAGGTGAAGTCACGACGCTCGGTGACCGTGCCCTCATCCGACAAGCGCCACTTCGCAATTCGTCGCCCGAGCGGGTCGTACGCATACCGCCACCGCTCCCCCTCCGGCGTCACCGCTTCCGTGAGGCGGTCCTCCGCGTTCCACCGGTACGTCCACGTGCGCGTCTGCCCATTGAGCAGCTTGCGCGTCTTGCGGACAAGACGGCCCTGCGCATCGTGCTCGTACGTCGTGCGGCCGGCGCGGCGGATGAGGGTGCCGGTGAATTCGCGGTCGCCCGGCGCCGGGTGTTCGGGAGCCGTGGCGTGCGTGACGTTGCCCGCGCTGTCATAGGCGTAGGTCTCGGACCAGCCGTGGGCGCTGACGGAAGTGACTCGGCCCGTCCGGTCGAGATCGAAACGGCGCGTGCCCGACGTCAGTTCGCGGATCTCGGTGAGGTAGCCGTCCGCCCGGTATGCGTAGGAGCGGTGCTGGAGCAGACGGTCCGCGTCCTGGTGGTGGCCGGTGATGGTCTGCGTGGTGAGGCGGTCGGTCGCGTCCCAGGTCTGGGTGAGGGTCGCGCCCTCGCCGATGCGGCGTCCGGTCTCGCGCCCGGCGGCGTCGTAGGTGAAGGTCAGTGATCCCGCGTCGCTGCGCAGTTCGACCGGCCGGCCCGCCGCGTCGTAGGTCCACTCGGACAGCAGGCCGGACGGGGTGGTGCGCTGGGCGCGGCGCCCCAGGGCGTCATAGGCGTAGCGCGTCGTGCGGCCGTTGACGGTTTCGGTCAGCGGGCGGCCGAGTGCGTCGCGCTCCCACGTGATCTCGGCGTCCGGGTTGGCCGTGCGGATCAGGCTGCCCGAAGCGTCGTAGGCGTAGGTGGTCGTGGCGCCCGCGTCCGAGCGCTGCTCGACCGTGCGGCCCAGCCGGTCGCGGGTGAAGCGCAGGGATTCACCCGCACCGTTGGTTCGGGAGACGAGCGCGCCCGCCGCGTCGTGGGCGTAGGTCAGCGTGCGGCCGTTGAAGTCGGTCTCGGAGATCAGCCGGCCCGCCGCGTCATAGTCGTACGACCAGGTCAGCCCCTGCGGATTCGTGACCCCGGTCAGGCGCAGTTCCGTGTCGTAGGCGAAGTCGTACCGGATGCCGTTGGGATCGGTGCGGGATGCCTGGAGGTCGAAATGGGTGTGGGTGTGCTCGGTGGTGTTACCTGCGGGGTCGGTGTGGGTGAGGAGGTTTCCCTCGCCATCCCAGGTCCAGGTCTCGCGGGTGCCGTCGGGCTGTTCCCGCCAGATCGGCTTGCCCTCGGTGGTCCAGCCCATCAGGGTGGTGTGGCCCAGCGGGTCGATCGCCTCGGTGACACGGCCGAAGGCGTCCCGGCGGACGGTCGTGGTGTGGCCGAGCGGATCGACGACGGCGAGGGGCAGGCCGGCCGGGTTACAGGTGATGCGATGAGTGTGGCCCAGGGCGTCGGTGACAGCGGTCAGGCGGCCGGAATCGTCGTAGTCGTAGCGTGACTCCGCGCCCGCAGGGTCGATCGTGGAGAGGCGGTTGCCCTGTTCGTCATAGGTGTGACGCCACGTGGCCCCGCCCGGCTCGATGACCTCTGTCGGCTGGCACAGCGGGTTGTAGGTCGCTTGTCCCGTGGTGGCGTCCGGCAGAGTGGCGCGGACGAGGTTTCCGGCCTCGTCGTAGTCGTAACGCGTCGTGCGGCCGAGTGGATCGGTGACCGACAGACGCTGATCGCCCCTCGCGTCCCACTCCGTGAGGGTGGTGTTACCCAGCGGGTCGGTCTCCTCGACGACCTGGCAGTCGGCGTTGTGCCGGTACGTACGTTGGCGCCCGAGAGAGTCGGTGACCGTGGTGGTGCGGGTCTCGTCGTCGTAGGAGAGGGAGCCGGAGAGGAAGCCGTCGCTGCCTTCGGTGCGTACGACACGACCGCGCGCGTCGTAGACATAGCTGTACGAGGTGGCGTTGCGGTCGGTCCAGGAGGTGATCCGGCCTTCGGCGTCGTAGGTGAAACGCAGCGGCTTGCCGCTGGAGTTGACCACCTCGGCGAGGTGACCGGCCTCGTCATAGCCGTAACGGACCAGGACCGTACCGCCGCCGAAATCCTGCTGCGGCTCGTAGAGCGATGGCGCCTTGTCCAACAACCTGAGGGCAGTGACACGCGGCCCTTGGGTGTCGACGGCCACGTAGTAGCCACCCGTGTGCCGGATCCCGGTCGGGACGCCGCCAAAGGAGCGCTCGATGTCGATGCGCACCCCGTTGCGGTCTTGCACGCTCTCCAGCGGTAGCTGCACCGCGTCAGGCACATCCGTGGGTGCCGCGCTGCCGAAGGTCCGTACGACTCCGGTGAACGGGTCGGTGATCGTGAGCGCACCATCGGGCGTGCCGTCCCACGTCAGCGGCCATCGTGGCCCCTTGACCGGCAGGGCCGGGCCGGAAGGGTCCGGTACCGGGTACACCAGGCGCATGCCGTCGGCCGCGACGAACACCACGCCCTCGGCGTCCAGTTGGACACGCTCGTCCAACGTGGAAGCCCAGGAGGGACCGAACCAGCCGCCCGCACGGTACGAGGACAGATGGGTGCGTTCCACGAGCAGGGGCAGATCGCCGGGGAGGGTGACGTCGGTCTGCGGCAGCAGCATCGCTCCGGTCGCCACATCGATCGGGTCGAGGGCACACTTGATCGAACACGTGGGCCGGGCGGCCGCCGGAAGCTCGACGAGGTTGGGCCGGGCGCCCTTGAGCAGACCTCGGTACCCCATACCCAGAGGCGCGTTGCGTGTGACGGCTCCCACGCCGCCGAGCGCTCCACCGAACATCCCGCCGAGCAGCATCCCGTCCTTCGCGGCGGCGTTGATCTCAGGCAGGCTGAAACCCTTCTGCAGTCCGGCGGCGACCTTCATGGGCTGTGCGACAGCCAGATTGACGGAGACCGACTCCACCCCGGCGAAGGCTCCGGCGACGAGAGTCGTGGCCGCGATCTCGGCGGCGACGGCGGAGATGGTGACGCCCAGGGTGGCGCCCAGCCGGATGATCCCCGCAGCCGCGGCGGCGGACGCTTCGGCGGTAACACCGAAGGTGAACGCCGCCAGGCCGAAGCCGGCGGCGATGACCACGCCATTGATGACGAGCGCTTTCTCCAGCTTGTCGACGGCGTCCTCGATGGTCTTCGCCAGCTCCCGCAGCCCCGTGGCCATCTCCCGGGCTGCCTTCGCGATATCGCTCAACCAGCCCTTGCCCCCGTCGCCCGCGTAGCGGCTCCAGAAGGCTTCGAAGGCGTCGATCGCCTCGCCCTTGTTGTTACGTATGAGTGCGCCGGCCGTGTTGTTCACGGGAGTGCGCACCGCGTCGACGCTGTCGGCGAACGTCTCCCAAGCGGCGGCCGCTTGGCGGAGCTTTCCCGGATCTCCGTCGGGCCAGTGCAGGCCTATCGCCTTGAGGGCGTTCTTCGCCTCGTCCGCAACACTCACTTGGCGCCGCCGTGCCCGGGCTTGGCCTTGGCGAACATCCCTGCGATCAGATCGTCGTTCTCGACGTGGCCGTCCGCCATGTCGTTCATCGCCTCGTGAATGCTGACGAGCCCCAGGACGAGGGTGCCCGTCGCCTTTTCGATCGCCTTCTGCTTCTTGAGATAGGACGCCACGAACTCCTGGACCCCGTCGTCCTTACCCCACGGCTCCCCAAGGCCGTCCAAGGTCTGGACGAGCTTGGTGAGCGCGTCACTCAGCTTCTGGCTCTGCTCGTGGAAGACCGGGGCGGACGACTTGATGTCCTCGGTCTTGATGTCCAGGACCTTGCCGCTGTCACTCACGACGCGTCTCCCCCACGGAGTTCCTTGCTGGAACCCTCACGACTAGTGCTTTGCTGTCTGATCGGTGTGCGCGATGCCCTGTGATCGCGTGTATACCTGCGGCACGCTACATCTGGCGTGATCTGCGGCGTCTCTTGAGCCCCACCGGAATGGCGACGGCTGCCGCTACTGCGGCTGCGACGCCTACCGCGAGGACGTTGCGCGTCGAGAGCCCGTCGCCGTTGTCGTCGGCGGCGGCCCGCGGGGGCATGCCGCCGGTGGCGCGCGATGCGGTTGCCTGCGGCGCGGGCGTCTTGGGGCCCGGGAGGGGGTTCACGTCCGGTGGGCCCGGGTCGCCGGGGTTCTTTAGGGCGATGCGGGGGCGGACTACGCCGTAGCCGATGTAGTCACTGCGCTTGTCGCCGTTCTCCGGGCCGCCGGCGGTGTTGATGAGGACCCGGGTGATTTGGTTGGCGGTCCAGTCGGGGTGGACGGACCAGAGGAGGGCGGCGGAGGCGGAGGCGATCGCCGTTGCGGCGCTGGTGCCATGCCCTCGGCAGACTCCGGTGCCGCCTTTGCAGGTCGTGACCATGTTGTCGCCTGGGGCGGCCAAGTCCACTTGCGGGCCGCGCTCCGACTCTGCTGTCGCTTTGATGTCCTCGTCGACCGCTGCGACGCCTACGACTCCCGGAAAGGCTGCCGGAAAGGCAACAGCATTGTCCTTGTGCCCATGGTTTCCGACGCCTGCAAAAACCAATTTCCCCTTGGAGAGGGCGTACTCAACAGCCTTTGACTCCTCCGGATTCTCGCCAGGCCCAGCCATGGCAATGTTGATGATCTTTGCTTCCGAGTTTGCTGCGAAGCGGATCGCCTCGCTCATAGCTTTCCCTGGCAGCTTCTGTGTGACAGGGGCCGTGTTACTGATAACGCGTACGGGAAGGACCTTGGTGCCAGGCGCAAGACCGAGAGCTCCAGCCCCTCCGTTGCTCTTACCGGTTCCCGCGATGAGCACACTAATTGTTGTTCCGTGCCCGTCGTAATCTGAGTGGGCACCTCCCGCGATCCCTGAAAAGTCTCTTCCGGGGAGAACTTGGCCCTGCAAGTCGGGCAGTTTCGCGTCCACACCGGTATCAATGACGGCCACTGTCACACCGACACCCGTGCTCGTTCTCCACATTTCCTCGGCTCGCATCGCGTCCAAGTACCACTGCTGGGAACGGATGGTGTCCGCCTGAGCCGGCCCAACGGACACAGCAAAGGCGACGAGGGTGGTGATCGCGGACACCATGCCTCTCCCGAACGCTCCTGTACCAGGGGTTCGATGCATGCTCTTCCTTACTCTCCGGCCAGCGTCAATCGATAACGGGGGGCACGACTCTCTGATTGCCATGCAGCCAAGCGTCGTCGTCCTCGACCGAGTAGCCGGGGCGCCCATCCCGCTGCTCTCGGCGGGCTTTACTGCGGCCGGACTGAGTCTGGCCAAGATTGCGGACCAAACCAGTCCCACCCTGCGTAAACGGTCGATCAACGGCACCAGGTCGCGACTGCGCTCGGCCCCCTACGATTCCACCGTTCTCGGTTGCCAGACGCCGTCCGCCGTTACCTGTACGCCCGGAGCCTCCAGCGGGGGTACCTGGCATGATCCCCCCAGGGCCATGGCTCATTGGGGGCCGACCATGCACTGGCTCTGTTCCGATAACCGTGCCTCGAGATACCTGAGCCTTTGACTGCCCCGGCAGCCGAGCCATGGGGCGACCTCCGACGACACCGTCGTTCGGTACCCCTGTCGTCGGCACGTTGACCCGACCACCGGTCGCCCCGGGACCGGGCATCACGCCTCCAATCCCCCCCTGCTTCGGGATTGCCCCACCGCCAGCGCTTTGCCCCGGCATCCCAGGCACCCCCCTCGCGGAGACTTCACCGCGACCCGCTCCGGTGGGTGTTCCTGGCATTGGAGGCCCCATCGGTGGCACGCCCGGTGCCGTCGGCAACTGAACTCGATCCGGTGCCCCGTCGACGCGAGTAGGGACCACTAGCCCGTCGGACGGAGAGGCCGGAACAGTGGGGACAGCCACACCACCATCGACACCCATAGCGGCAGGCAACGGCTCAGGACGCGTGGAGGATGGGGATCCGGCGACTGCGCCCGTCTCAGGTACATAGGGGGCCGAACCTGTTGTGTAGGTCCCGCGACCCGTTCCATCCCCCTGCCCGCCCTGCTCCGCCGGGCCACCGCCAGAGGCAAACGCAGGGCCCGCTGCGGCGCCAGGGGCGGGGATGTACTCCGGTTCAAGAACAGGCGGTGGTGGCATCCGATCATCCCGAATCGGCTGGAACACCGGCCTCTCCACCTCCCCCATATGATGCGCCGACCACACATACGCCCCCGCGAGCTGCCGCATCAGGCGAACGGCCTCCGCGTGGTCTTCGTCCAGCCGCTTCTGGGCCGCCGCCGCTGCCTCCGGGGTGGGGCCCGCCAGGACGCCGCCGCCCGGCTTCGGGGCGTCGGAGTTGGCCGGGGGCTTGAGGAGGAAGCCGGTCGGGTGTTGGGACAGGTAGGCGTTCAGGGTCGTCTTCGACGTCGCCGAGTACTCCGGCATCGACGACTTGACCGAGCCCAGCATGTCCGCCGCGTGGCCCATCCACGTGCCCGTCTTGTCGCTGAACTCGCCCAGCCGCGCCGTGGCGCTGACCATGTTCGCGCCCCACGTGCGGAAGGCGTCGCCGGCCTCGCCCTCCCAGTTGACGTGGGACATGTACGTCCGGAGGTCTTCGCCGATCTTGGCGATGGCGGCACCGGCGGACTTGAGCTTGTCGCCCAGGTCCCGTGTCTTGTGCGGGTCCGCGTCCTCGATCATCGCGCGCAGCTGCTCGTGGGACTTCGACTCGAAGTCCGACGTGATCATGGCGGGGTTGACGGTGCGCCGGATGACCGGGCCTGCGCCGCCCGGAGGTGGGGTGGTCATCAGAACGTGCCCTTCTGGCTGCCCGGCGTCGGGGGCGGTGTCGGCTTCGGGGTCGGCTCGGACGGGACGGGCGGGACGTCCTTCGCGTGCGGGTCCCGAGCGGGGTCGTAGTGCTCCTTGGCCCGGGACTGGATGGCCCACATGCGTTCGCGCGCTTCCAGGTCGATGTTGGCGTAGCCGACCCGGGAGGCGTGGATGGCGGTGCCCAGGGCCTCGATCTGGTCGCACAGGAGCTGGGAGAGGGTCGCCAGTTGGGTGTGGACGTCGTCGTACGCGGAGTACAGGGCGTCCGCCTCGCCGAACGACTTGCCCAGGACCGCCTGCGCGAGGCGGTTGCCCGTGAGGCGGTCCGGGCCGCCCTCGGAGCCGGTGAGGTCGGTCAGGAGAGCGTCCACCCGGCCCTGGAAGGACTTGAGCTGTGCCAGATCCGCTTCCAGCCTCCCCGCCGAACCACCGGGCCCGGTCGAACCACCAGGCCCCGCCGCCCCACCGGCACTGTCCACCACGTCTACTGCCCGCCCCTCACAATTTCCCCGTTAACCAACGCATCACCATGCGTCCCCACCCTACTGACAGCCAGTGACAGCGACATGAGTACGAGTACTCATTCGTTCGATTCGCTCCCCCACGCCCTCATTCCACCGCCCGTAGCCGCCCCGCGCACCCGACTTGATCGGGCACAGGATGTCGGGTCCGGCATGGTGGACGCTGCCTAGCGTGGTGGTCGTCAAGAGGAAGGAAACCGGGCGATGCTGGAGCGGCTGAACCGGGCCATGGAGCACATCGAGCACCGTCTCGACCAGGAGATCGAGGTGGCCGAGCTGGCACGCATCGCGGCCACCTCGGAGTACCACCTGCGCCGGATGTTCTCCGCGCTCGCGGGCATGCCGCTGTCGGAGTACGTCCGGCGCCGTCGGCTCACCCTCGCGGGCGCCGAAGTGCTCGCCGGGCGCGAGACGCTGCTGGAGATCGCGGTGCGCTACGGCTACGGCTCCGGCGAGGCGTTCGCGCGGGCGTTCCGTGCCATGCACGGCATCGGACCGGGTGAGGCCCGGCGTACCGGTGCCGCGCTCAGCTCCCAGCCCCGGATGGCCTTCCGTCTCACCATCGAAGGGAGTAGCAGTATGCGATACCGCGTCGTGGACAAGGCGGACTTCGCCGTCGTCGGGTTCAAGGCCCGGGTGCCGCTGGTGCACACGGGACCGAACCAGGCGATCGCGGACTTCGTCCGCGGGATCGACCCGCAAGCCCTGGAACGGGTGGAGAAGCTGTCGGACCAGGAGCCCTACGGCATCGTCGCGGCCTGTGACGGCCTGGACCCCAGCCGCGCCGAGGGCACCGAACTCGACTACTACCACGGTGTGATCACCTCCCAGGCCGCCCCCGAGGGCACGACCGCGCTGGCCGTTCCGGCCGGCACCTGGGCGGTCTTCACCACCTCCGGGCCCGCACCGCGGGCCATCCAGGAGCTGTGGCGGGACGTATTCACCGAGTGGTTCCCGTCCAACCCGTACCGCAGCCGCACGGGGCCCGAGATCCTGCGCGTCCGTATGTCGCCGGGGAAGGACGAGGCCGACGCCGAGCTGTGGCTCCCGGTGGAGCCCGAGCACGGCTGACCGGGCACGGCCTGACCTGGTACGGCTGACCGGGTGGCAGGCCCGGGGCGGGCGCGAGGGCTTCGGCCGGCCGAAAGGCCGGCCGAAGCGCTCGGTCGCCTCGTCACCCGCCCGTTGAAGGACGCTAGAACACCGGCAACGCCGTCAGTTCCGTGTCGCCGACGACGAACACCCGGTTGCCGTCCGCCGTGATCCATGTGTTCTTGGGCGACTTCTGTTCGTAGCTCCACATGGGCCGGCGCGACTCCAGGTCGATGGCCCGCACCTGTTTGAGCAGGCCGTCCGCGATGGTCCACAGACCGGAGCCCTGGACCACGACCGGGCCGAGCCGCCCGCTCTTGTCCGAGGCCTCCCACTCCCCCGTGCTGCCGTCACCGCGCTTCAGCCGTGTGGGCCAGTCCCCCTGGACGGCGAAGACGAACGCGCCGTGGACTGTCGGCGGGCCCCAGGGCGGGTTGTCACCCGCGACGCGGTTGACCTTGGCCGTCCACCGTTCCTTGCCGTCGGCCAGGGCGCGGGCGGTCAGGGTCCTGCCGTTCAGGTAGACGGTGTCGTCGGCGACGGCGGGGCGGATGAGGCCCTCGGACTGGGAGCGGAGGTCCCAGAGCGTGCGGCCGTCGCGGGTGTCGAGGGCGATCACGTCGCCGTCGACGGTGGCCACGACCAGCCGGCCCCGTCCCGTGACCGCCTTCGGCCCGGTCTTGCCCGCCAGGTTCGCCGACGGCTTGACCGTCCAGCGGATCCGCGCGTCGGAGCGGGAGACGGCCCGCAGCCGGCGGTCCTTCGTCACGAGGTACACCGCCTCGTCGTCCGCGGCGAGCAGCCAGGCCGCCTCGGCCGGGGCCGTCCACTTGGGTTCGCCGGTGGACGCCACGAACGTCAGCAGCTTGCCGTCCTTGCCGACCGCCGCGATCAGGCGGTCCGACAACGAGAGGTAGCGGCCGGGGGCGTGGACGTCGGCAGCCGCCCAACGGCGTTTGCCGTCCACGACGTTGTGGGCGGCCAGGCCGCCGTCCGCCGCGCCGAAGACGATGACGTCCCGTACGGGCAGGGGGGAGGGGGTGTCGGCATGGAGGACCCGGAGCGGGCCCCACAACGGCTTCGGGGGATCGCCGATGACGAAGTCCCCCTCGTCCGCGGAGAGAGCGCGGGCCACCGGGGACTTCACCGCGGGCGGTATCGCGAAGAGGTCCGGCTTCTTCGTCGTCCGCGAGCGCAGGAGCCACGCCGTCGTGCCGCCCGCCGTCGCGAGCACGGTGCCGCCCGCCGCGAAGCCGGTGAGCAGCCGGCGGCGCGAGACCTGGCGGCCGACGCTCGTCCGCGTCGGCGTCAGTAGCGTTCGGACGTCCTCCTCCCGCTTCTTGATGTCCTCGGCCACCGGGCCGCGCCGCCAGTCGCGGTCGGCGCCACGGGGCGGGGCGAAGGACTTCACGATCGCGTCGGGGGCGGGCCGGGCCGCCGGGTCCTTGGCCAGCAGCGGGGCGATGAGCGCCCGGAGCGCTTCCGGGACGTCGTCCCATACGGGCTCCCCGTGCACGACCTCGTACTGCAGCGCCGCGACATGGCCCCCCTCGAAGGCCCGGTGCCCGCTCGCCGCGTGGATCAGTACCGCGCCGAGCGAGAAGACGTCGGCGGACGGTGCGACGCGGCGGCCCAGCACCTGTTCCGGTGCCCCGTAGCCGGGGGTGACGGGGATCTGGCCGGTGGTGGTGAGGGTGAGGCCGTGTTCGGGGCGGGCGATGCCGAAGTCGATGACGCGCGGGCCCGTCGCCGTCAGGATGATGTTCGGGGGCTTGAGGTCGCGGTGGACGAGGCCCGCCGCGTGGATGTCCGCCAGGGTGCGGGCGAGGGAGGCGGCCAGGGCGCGTACGGCGGGTTCGCCGAGGCGGCCGTGGTCGGAGACGACCTCCTCCAGGGTCGGGCCCGCCAGGAACTCGGTGGCGATCCACGGCCTGCCGCCCTCGGTGTCGGCTCCGAGGACGCGTGCCACCCCGCGGCTCGTCACCGCCCGCGCCGTCTGTGCCTCGCGGACGAAGCGTGCCGCGAGGTTGTGTTCGTGGGCCAGTTCCGGTCGCAGGACCTTCACCGCGGCTGCCCGCCCGGTGCTGTCCTGGCCGAGGTAGACCTTGCCCATGCCGCCTTCGCCGAGCACGCCGAGCAGGCGGTACGGGCCGAGTCTGAGCGGGTCGCCGGTGCCGAGGGGTTTCATGAGCGGGGGCTTTCTGCTGAGGTCACTGGAGGGGGAAGGCGGCCAGGAAGGAGCCCCCCAAGGCGATGATCATCTCGCTGCGTTCATGGGCGACGAAGCGCTCGCCGACGGTCTTGTACACCTGGACCGCCGTACGGGACGTGGGGTCGATCATCCGCAGCCCCGTCGCCCCCCTGCCGTACACGTACTTGGGGCCCAGGACCGGCGGGTCCGTGAGGTCGGGCTTCGCCGCGGCGGCACCCTTCTCCTCCCACCGCCGCTGTCCGCTGTGCGCGTCGAACGCGACCACGCCCAGCCCCTCCTGGGCCGCGTACACCACACCGTCCTTGAGGGTGGGCGGGCCGTACCGGCGGCCCTCGCCCTTCCACGCCTGCGAGCCGTCCCGCAGACGGAGGGCGCGCAACGGGCCGAGGCCCAGGTAGAGGTGATCGTCGTCCACCGCCGGCGGCACCCGCACGGAGTCCGGCGCCGCGTCGTCCAGCGGCTTGTCCCAGACGGGCTTTCCCGAACGGGCGTCGCGGACGACGACGCGCACCTTGCCGTCGTTCGTCTCCTGGAAGAGCACCAGACGGTCGCCGCCGGCATGGGCGGCGAGGAAGTGCAGTCGCTTGGCCTTGTCGGGCCGCGACGTCAGGCGACGGCTCCAGAGCTTGCGGCCCGAGTCGACGGCGACGGCGAGCAGCCACCAGGACTGGTCGCCGATGAAACCGTGGAGGGAGGAGGAGTCCCCGGAGGCCCTGGAGTCCCCCTGCCCGGCGGCCAGGTAAACGACGCCGTCGGCGACGCACAGCAGTTGGTTCTGGGCGATGCTCCCGTTGAACTCCTCGAAGCGGGCGAAGGGCTTCTTCGCCTCACCGGTGGCGAGATCGACCGAGGCGATGGCCAGCGGTTGCGGGCCGCCGGAGGTCTCGGCCTCGCCCGTGTCCACGATCCGGTGGACGCGGTCGCCATCGGAGACGGTCTGCCAGGTGCGTTCCTGGTACGCGGACGCCCAGGTGACCGATCCGGTCTTCGCGTCGAACGCCTTGAGGCCGCTGTTGACGACGAGGGTGACCAGCTTCCCGGCCACGAGCGGGACCGGGGGAACGTCGTTGTCCAGCGGGGCGGAGACCTGGAACTGCCAGGCCGAGTCGTTCTTCCGGCGCGGCTGGGCACCGTCGGCGGGGCCCGGCGCGGGGTTCTTGTACGGGGCCTGCTCGTCGCCGCCGAGCCAGGCCCACGTCCCGGCGCCCGCCGCCACCGCGCCGAGTACGGAACCGCCCGTGATGGTCAGCAGCCTGCGCCGGGACAGGGCGGCGGTGACGGTGCCGCTGCCCGGGGTGTGCCCGGACGTCTCGGGCGCGTCCGGCGGGGCGGGCAGGCGCGGCGGCGGCGCCTGCCAGACCTCCGTGGCACGCCGGGCGATCTCCGCGAGCAGGACGTCCGGCAGATGGTCGGCGAACTGCCCGGCGCCGTCGTGGAGCGCGGCCGCCAGCTCGGCCGTGGTCGGCCGCTCGTCGGGGTTCTTGCTCAGGCAGCGGGAGATCAGCGGGGTCAGGGCGGCGGGCACGCCCGTCAGGTCCGGGGCCTCGTAACGGACGCGGTACAGCAGGTCGGCGGGCTGGCCGTTGCCGAACGGGCCGTGGCCCGTCGCGGCGAAGACGAGGACTCCGGCGAGCGCGAAGACGTCGCCCGCCGGGCTGTGTTCGCCGCCCGTCGCCTGCTCCGGGGACATGAAGGCGGGCGTGCCGGCCGCGGCCCCCGTGCGGGTGAGCCGGTCGTCGCCGAGGGCGCGGGCGATGCCGAAGTCGATGACCTTCGGACCGTACGCCGTGACCATGATGTTGGACGGCTTGAGGTCGCGGTGCACGACGTCCGAGCCGTGCAGCTGGCCGAGGGCACCGCACAGGGCGGCGCCCAGGGCGCGCACGGACGACTCGGGAAGCGGCCCGGCGAGCCGCACCGCTTCGTCGAGCGGCGGGCCGAGCACGTATTCGGTGGCCAGCCAGGGGGTTTCGGCACGCGGGTCGGCGTCGACGACCTCGGCGCCGTGCAGTCCGCCGATGACGCGTGCCGCGTCGGATTCCAGCCGGAACCGGGTGCGGCAGGCGGTGTCCGAGGCGATCGAGGCGTGCATCGTCTTGAGCGCGACGGTACGGCCGCCGGCGGTCCGGGCCAGGTAGACGGTGCCCATGCCGCCGCTGCCCAGGCGGGCGGTCAGTCGGTAGGGGCCTATGTGGTGCGGGTCGTCGTACGTGAGGGGGAAGGGCATGGGCTATCGATCAGTCCTGGCGCGGGTGGGCGGGCGGCGCGGCGAGCACGACGGTGGGACCGCCGGGGGTGACGACGGGCTCGGCGGGCGTGCCGACGGGCGTGCCGACGGATTCGCCGGGCGCGGCGGGCGGAGCGGGCGGCGTCGGGGGCACGGCGGGTGCGGCAGGGGCGTCGACGGAGGTGAGGAGCGCGGTCGGGGCGGCGCCCGCCGGGGCCTCGGTCGGGGTCCGCACCGGTGCGGTGGCGGGCTCCGCCGGGGTCTCCACCGGGGTCTCCGCCGCGAGGATCGCCGCCGACTGGCGGGCGATGGCCGCGATCACCCGGCCCGGCAGCCAGCCCGCGACCAGCAGCGCCGCCGCGCGGCCCGCGTCTCCCACGACCGTGGCGGGCGCGCCACCGTGGCCGGCCCGGTCCGATGTCACGTCCGGTGCCCCGGCCGACGTCCCGGCCGTGAACTCCTCCAGCAGCGTCGCCGCTCGCGGGCGGGCCGCCGGGTCGCGGGACAGGCAGGCGGTGATGGTGGCGCGCAGGGCGGCCGGGAGTTCGTCCCGCTCGGGGACGGTGTGGCCGGTGGCGGCGTACGCGAGGACCGCGCCGAGTGCGTAGATGTCGCCCATCGGGTGCGGGCGCTCGCCGGCTGCCTGCTCGGGCGGGAGGCTGCCCGACTCCAGGCCGGGGAGGCCGGAGCGCGGCTCGCCGTCCGGGGCGGCGGCCCGTACCGCCCCGAAGCAGGTCAGACGGGGGCCGTCGGCCGCGAGCAGCACGGCCGCCGGGGACAGGCCCGCGTGGACCAGACCCTGGCCGTGAATGATCGCGAGGGTCTCCACGAGGGCCACGCCGAGAGCGCGCACGGTCCGCTCCGGCAGGGGGCCGCCGTGCACGGCGAGGGCCGTGGGCAGCGGCAGGGCGGGGACGTACGGGCGGGCGTGCCACGGGACTTCGTCCGGGCCCGCGCCAGGGGCTGAGGTTTCGGCGGCCGGGGCCGACCACGGGCCGAGCAGGTACCGGGACGCCTCCGCCTCGGCGGCGAACCGCGCGTGGTCGGCACCCGCGCGCGGCACGCTGACCAGGACGGTGCGTTCACCGTCGGCACTCCGGGCGATGAAACGGTTCTCCGGTACGGGTGGCACGGGTGGCCCGTACCGGTCACCGTCCAGCCGGGTGATGACCGTGTACGGGCCGATGCGTCGCGGAACGGCCGTACGTGGCGCTGACATGTTGAACGATCCCCCCGAGCCTGTGCCTATGCCGGCGGCATGGCGGTTGAGCCTACTAGGCGGTGGCCTTGCGGATATTCGACCACGGGGCGCCGGGCGGCGGGTCCTTGACTGCGGGCCGTCTTGGCCGCCACTCGACTGGCCGGCGGGTCCTTGGCTGCGGGCCGCCGTTGCCGCCTCTTGCCTGGGCGGCGCCTCCTTCGGCCTGCGGGCCGCTGTTGCCGCCTGCGGCGGCGAGCGCCCTGCGGGCGCGTCCTCAATCGCCGGACGGGCTGGTTTTGGCTGGGCTTGATTGCCATAGCCCAGCCGAATCAAGCCCGTCCGGCGCTTGAGGACGACCGCCGCGCAGCGGTGGTGCATACGGCACGGCCCGCAGCAGGCCGTCGGCGGATCAGTCAAACCAGCCCGTCCGGCGATTGAGGACAAGGCACAGCAGCCCGTCCGGCGATTGAGGACTACCGCCGCGCAGCGGTGGTGCGCACGGCACGGCCCGCAGCGGGGCCGCGGGAACGGCCCAGGGTCACCCCTGGGGCGCACCCACCGCCGACTGCGGTCGAATCGGCAGGCGGTTCACCGGGCGGCCCGTCGCCGCGCGTACCGCCGCGGCCACCGCCGCCGGGGAGGTGACGACCGGGACCGCGCTGATGGCCTTCGCGCCGAAGGGGGCGACCACGTCGCGCTCCTCGACCAGCTTCACGATGCGGATGTCGGGGGTGTCCAGCGACGTGGGCAGCGAGTAGCCCGTGAGGTCGGGGCGGCGGACGAGGCCGCCGGTGGTGCGGAGGTTCTCGGTGAGGGCCGCGCCGACGCCCTGGGTGATGCCGGCCTCGATGCGGGCGTGGGCCTGACGGGGGTTGAGGACCCGGCCGACGTCCTGGGCGACGGCCATCTCCACCACGCGTACCGAACCCAGCTCGATGTCGACGTCGACGACCGCGCGCACGGCGCAGAAGGCGAGGCCGACGAACGCGTCGCCCTGGCCCGTGTCGTCCAGCGGCTCGGTCGGGTGGGGGCGGCACTGGGCGGTCGCCCAGAGTTCCTTGCCGTCCAGGGCCTCCGCGACGGTCGTGCTGAGCACCCCGTCGTACGAGGTGATCTTGCCGTCGGCGATCGTCAGCAGCTCGTGGGACATGCCGAACTGGTGGGCCAGCGGCTGGAGGAGCTGGGTGCGCACCATCCGCGCCGCCCGCTCGACCGCACCGCCCGAGACCCAGGTGTGACGGCCGTGCGCGGCCGGGCCGCAGGGCGGCTGGTCGGTGTCGACGGGCGCGACGTAGACCTCTTCGAGCCCCAGCACCTCCTGCACGATCTGCCGGGCGAGGGTGCTGAAGCCCTGGCCCGTCTCGACCGCGGCGCAGATGACGGTGGCGACCGAGCCGGTGACCTTGACCGTGGCCGTGGAGACCTCGTCCGCCCCCTCCGCGCCGAGCATGTGGACCATGCCGACGCCGTAGCCGACGCCACGGCGCACCGCGCCGGGCTCGCCGGCTCCTTCGGGGCCGCCGGGCAGCAGCCAGTCCGTCTCGGCGTCGTCCAGCGGCAGGGCGGGCAGCGGGAAGTCCCGTACGGCGCGCAGGAGTTCGGCGACGGGGGCCGGGCAGGTCACGGTCTGGCCGGTGGGCAGCAGATCGCCGGTGGCCATGATGTTGCGCAGCCGGATCTCGGCGGGGTCGATGCCGAGCCGGGCCGCCAGCTTGTCCATCTGGCCCTCGTACGCGGCGCACACCTGCATGGCGCCTTCGCCGCGGACGTGACCGGAGGGCGGGTTGTTGGTGCGTACCGCCCAGCCCTCGACGAAGGCGTGCGGGACGACGTACGGGCCGCAGGCGAAGGACACGGCGGCGGCGAGGGCCTCGGCGGAGGAATCGGCGTAGGCACCCGCGTCCAGCAGGATCTGCGCCTCGACCTTCACCAACTTGCCTTCGGCATCCGCGTGGTGACGGTACCTCAGCAGCGTGGGGTGGCGGTGCGGGTGGGCGAGGAAGGACTCCTCGCGGGTCGCCACGAGCTTGACCGGGTGGCCCGTGCGCAGCGCCAGCAGGCCCAGGGGGAGCTGGATGCCCGGGTCCTCGCGGTCGCCCATCGCGCCCGGCACGCCCGTGACGACGATCTTCACCCGCTCCGGCGCCAGCCCGAAGCAGGCGGCGGCCAGATCGCGGTCGGCGTGCGGGTCGGTGGAAGCGGTGTAGATCTCGACGCCGCCGTCCGGGCGCGGCACGGCGAGCGCTGCCTCGGCGCCGATGGGGGCCGGGTCCTGGCGTCCGATCCGGTACAGGCCCTCGACGATGACCTCGCCGGTCGCCTCCGGGTCACCGAAGCGCAGCGGGATGTGCCGGATCAGGTTGCCGTCGGGGTGCAGCGGCTCCGCCGCGAACGCCTGCTCGGGGTCGGTGACCGGCTCCAGCAGCTCGTACTCGACGGCGATGGCCGCCGCGGCGAGCCGGGCCGTGTCGGGGTGGTCGGCGGCGACGGCGGCGATCGGCTCGCCGTGGTGGCGCACCAGCTCCGAAGCGAAGACCGGCCGGTCGGCGACACCGCGGCCGTGGGCCGCGTCACCGGGGACGTCCGCGTGCGTGATCACGGCCCGGACGCCCGCCATCGCGGCGGCGGCCGAGGTGTCGATCGAGACGATCCGGGCGTGCGGGTGCGGCGAGCGCAGCAGGGCGGCCCACAGCAGGCCCTCGGCCCACAGGTCGGCTGCGTACGGGAAGACGCCCTGGGCCTTGGCGGCCGCGTCGGCGGCCGGCAGCGAGACACCGAGGCCGTGGGTCGGCGGCTCGGTGGGAGTGGCGGGTGCGGAAGGGGCCATCCCCGGGAGATCGGGGATTCCGGCCGCTCCGGCCGAGCCGCCCATTCCAGTCATGCCGTTGCCCTTCCGCTGCCATCGTCGTGCGGGCCCGCCTGGTGCGGGATGCGTGCCGAGTCCGCCCCCGGCCACGCCTGTTCCTGACCGGGCCCGGGGCCGGCCCCGAAGTCGGCTCCGTACGCCGTCTCCGGTGCCGGGCCGTCGGCCCCTTCGTGCGCTGCTTCGTTCGCCGCTTCCTGTGCCGCCGCCGACTCGGCGCGCTCGTCGGCGACCTGGCGGACCGCGTCGAGGACCCCCCGGTAGCCGGAGCAGCGGCAGAGGTTGCCGCAGAGGGCCTGGCGGGTCTCCAGCTCGGTCGGGGCGTGGTTGCCCTCGAGCAGGTCGTGCATGGTCATGGCCATGCCGGGCACACAGAACCCGCACTGCACGGCCCCGCACGCGGCCAGGGCCCGCTGGACGTCGGAGGGCTGCCCGTCGACGGCCAGGCCCTCGACCGTACGGACCTCCGCGCCCGCGGCGGTCGCGGCGGGCACGAGGCAGGACGCCACGAGCCGCCCGTCGACCTGCACGGAACAGGCCCCGCACTCGCCCTGCGAACACCCGTCCTTGGCTCCGGCGAGACCGAGGCGCTCGCGCAGCACGTAGAGCAGCGACTCCCCGATCCAGGCGTCGGTCACGGGCCGGTCGGTGCCGTTGACGCGCAGGACGTACGAGGCGTGGGGGTGCTCGGTCTGCGGGTTGTCGAGCGGGGCCGTCTGGTCGGCTTCGGGCTGCGGGGCCTCGAACCACTCGGCCTCGGCCTGCGGAGTCTCGGCATGCGGGGTCTCGACGTGCGGAGGCTCAGCATGCGGGACCTCGGCGTGCGGAGGCTCAGCATGCGGGACCTCGGCGTGCGGGGCCTCGGACGGGGCTTCGGGCTGCGGGGCTTCGGCTCCGGGGCCGGCCGCTGGGGCCGCCGTCTCGGCTGCCTCGACCGCCTGGGCCGCCTCGTGGCCGGCCGGGTGCCCGGTGTTCGCCGCCTGCGGTTCCTCCGCGTGCGGGTACTCGGCCCGCGCGGGCTCGGCCTGCGCGGCGGCGTCCTGCGGGAACGCGGACGGCTCGGGCCGCAGCCGCGCGTCGTCCGGCGCCTGCTCCTCCGCCGGACGCTCGAACTGCTCGGGCCGCGCGGGCTCCGTCACGTGCTCGACGGGCTCGGCATGCGGGTACTCGTCGTGACGCGCGGCGGCGGGAGCGGGCTCGGCATCCGGAACAGCGTCCACCGGTGCCGGTGCCGGTGCGTGCTCGTGCCCGGCTTCGCCGTCCCGCGCCTGGGGAAGGCCCGGGTCCGCCGGCCGTGTCCACGGCGGGGCCGGATGATCGCCCGTACCGGTGACTGCGGTGTCGTGCGTGGCGTGCGGGTTCCCCGCGTCGTGCTGGGGAGTGGCGAAGGGGCCGTGTCCGTCGGCGGGGACGGGGACGGGGTACGAGGACGCCCCCGGTGCCGGGAGCCCGCCCGTGAAGCCGCCGAGCGCGTACTCCCCGGACTCGTCCGCCGTGTCGTCCGCCGCGGCCGGGATCGACCACTGCCCCGAGCCCGTCTCCGTGCCGAGGGCCGCCATCGGCTGGTGCCAGGCGTCGGCGCTCACGATTTCTTCGGACTCGGCGTACGGCACCGGCCACTGCGCCGTGTCGTGCGGGTCGGCGTCCTGCGGCGCGCCGGGGTGCGGCGCGACGGTGTTGTGGAGGGCGTACTCGCCGGACTCGTCGACCGGGTCGTCCCCGACCGCCGGAACCGTCCACTGGCCGGTCGACCCGTCGTGCTGGTGGGACGCGTGGGCGGGTGCCCCCGCGCCGGTGTGCGCACCGGACGCGCCGGAGGCGAACGGCATGGGCCACTGGTCCGTCGCCTGCGGGTCGGCACCGCCGCCCTCGCCCGCCGGAACGTGCCCGAAGTCCTGCGGCCCGCCCTGCCCCTGCTGCTGGTGCTGATGAGCCTGCTGCTGAACCTGCGCGTAATCGTACGAACCAGCCGGAACCGGCCACTCCGACGGTCCCGGAGCCGCCCCGGTCACCGGCTCCTGCGCGGCGTGCTGACCGGCATGGGGCGCGGCGTGCTGACCGGCGTGGGGCGGGGCCTGGGGCGCGGCGTGCTGGGGCGCGGGGGGCGCACCCCACTGATCCTGCTCCTGGGCGGGCGCCGGCTGCTGCCAGGCCGCGGGCGTCGGCGGCGTGTAGCCGCCCGCGCCGGGGGCGGCCAGCGGGTCCCAGGTGCCGCCCTGGGTCGCCGCGCCCGGGTGGGCGAGGAGCTCGGGCGGAAGCTGCACGAACGTCGTGCCTTCCGCGTCCAACTCGGCGCCGCGGGGGATCGGCTGCCAGCCGCTCTCCCCGGTCGGCGCGGCGTGTCGCTGCTGTTCGTCACTCACGCGAGTGCCCTCCCCAGTGCTCGGCGGGCCAGAGTCGCCACCGTACGACGCAAGTGCAGGACGGCGGGCGGCAGGGTGGCGCCCGGCTCCCCGTGCCGCGGGGACGGTGCGGCCTCCAGGGCCGGGTCGGACGGTGCGGGGTCGGGGATGCACGCGGCCGCGACGTACTCGCCGAAGGCGGCGCACGCCTCGGGCGCGAGCGTGCGGTCGCCGTCCCAGTCGATGAGCGAGGAGACCCAGCGCTCGGCGTCCAGGGGGCGCAGCGGCATGGGCGCGACCGCGCCCACCGCGCACCGCACGTGGCGCCGGGCCGGGTCCAGGACGACGGCCACGGACGCGATGGCGCGGCTCGGTCCCGTACGTCCGGTGGCCTTGAGGAAGGTCTGGGGGGCGTGCAGCAGCGGCACCCGGACGTAGCCGATCAGCTCGCCCGGGCCCAGCATCTCGAAGCCGGCGAGGAGGTGGCCGACGGGGATCTCGCGCCGTGCGCCACCGGGGCCCGCCACGATCAGGGTGGCTTCCAGGGCGGCGAGCACGGGCAGCGCGTCGCCGGTGGAGGCGGCGGAGGCGATGTTGCCCCCGAGGGTGCCGGCGTTGCGGATCTGGGGCGGTCCGGCGGCGCGCGCGGCGGCGGCGAGGGCGGGGATCAGCGCGGCGAAGTCGGGACGGCCCATCCGGGCGTGGGTGAGGCCGGCGCCGAGCAGCGCGTGGCCGTCCTGGTACTGCCAGCCGCGGATCTCGCTGATGCGGCCGAGGCCGACGAGCGCGGCGGGCCGCAGCAGCCCGGAGTTGACGGCGGCCATCAAATCGGTGCCGCCCGCGACGGGCACGGCGGTGGGCATGGCGGCGAGTGCCGCGACGGCCTCATCGAGCGAGCCCGGCAACGTCACCGTGTTCGCCGCTTGCGGTGCGTGCGTGGTCAACCCAGCTGCCCCTTCCCCGGTGGTCCCGGCTGTTGCCCGTCTGATCCCGCCGTACGGTACGTGCCGACAGCCCGGACGTGGCAACTCTGGCACATCTTCGGAGTCCCTCGTCGCGAGGGTCCGCGAACCGCCGTTCCGTCCCCGGCCAGGGAGATGGTCCGTTTTTCGGCTATGTCTCCGCTGTAGGCGGATTGCCAGCATTGGGAACCCTTGCGCGGCTTACGGCAGTCTGTGGAGGACATGAGGGGGACCACCGTGCCAGGGGCGCACGACGTGGGCGGTCACCTTCCGGCGTGGCTCACACGATTGGGGGCGGGCCCTCGATCGGGCGTCCGAGCACGCCGGGCCGGCGCTGCCAGGGCAGTGGCCCGCCGGGTGGGCGGTAGTCGACGCCGAGGGCGTCGAGCCGGGCGTAGTGGCCGGTCATCCGGCGTTCGAAGGCCGTGAAGTCGCGGGCGCGCGGGGCGGGCAGCCGGGACCAGGCGACCTCGGCGAAGGCGGCCAGGCGCGGGAAGGCCTGGTAGTCGACGCGCTGCCGGCTGTCCATGGCCTCGGTCCACAGGTTCGCCTGGGTGCCGATGACGTGCCGGGCCTGGGCGGCGTCGAGTTCGGGCGGTACGGGCTCGAAGCGGTAGACGTCCTCCAGGGTGCGGACGTAACCGATGGGGACGGGTTCGTCGTCGCCGGCGGCCTGCCGGTGGTCGAGGTAGACCTGCTGCTCGGGACACATCACGACGTCATGCCCCGCGCGGGCGGCGGCGATCCCGCCCGCGTAGCCCCGCCAGGAGGAGACCGTGGCGCCCTCCGCCAGGCCCCCTTCGAGGATCTCGTCCCAGCCGACGAGGCGTCGGCCGCGCTCGGTGAGCCAGCGGTCGAAGTGGCGGACGAACCAGCTCTGCAGCGCGTCCTCGTCGGCCAGCCCCAGTTCGGCGATCCGCGCCTGGGCGGCCGGCGAGGCCCGCCACTGGTCCTTGGGGCACTCGTCGCCGCCGATGTGGACGAACGGCGAGGGGAAGACCTCGAGAACCTTCGTCAGGACGTCCTCGTAGAAGGCGAGGGTGGTGTCGGTGGGGGCGAGGACGTTCGGGCTGACGCCCCAGGTGTCCCAGACGGAGAGCGAGGTGGTGTCGACGACGTCGGTGTTGCCCAGTTCGGGGTACGCGGCGATGGCGGCCTGCGAGTGGCCGGGCACGTCGATCTCGGGGACGACGGTGATGTGCCGCTCGGCGGCGTAGGCGACGATCTCGCGCAGGTCGTCCTGGGTGTAGTAACCGCCGTGCGGCCGCTCGTCCCAGAGGGGCGACGCCCGGTGCCCGGCCTTGGTCCGCGCGCGCCACGCGCCGACCTCGGTGAGCCTCGGGTGGCGCTTGACCTCCATCCGCCAGCCCTGGTCGTCGGTGAGGTGCAGGTGCAGGACGTTGAGCTTGTGCGCGGCGAGCAGGTCGACGTACGCCAGGACGTCGGCCGTGGGCAGGAAGTGCCGGGCGACGTCGAGCAGCACACCGCGCCAGGCGAAGCGGGGGGCGTCCTCGATACGGACGGCGGGCAGCTCCCAGCGCGTCCGGGCCGTGACGGGTGCCCGCCGGAAGGCGGCGGGGCCGAGCAGCTGACGGAGGGTCTGGGCGCCCCAGAAGACTCCGGCCGCGCTGCCGCCGTCGATCCTCGGCCCGTCGCCGTCGTCGCTGAGGCGGTACCCCTCCGGGCCCAGTTCCGCCGCCGTCGCCGGGTCGACGCACAGCACGATGCGGTTGCCGCCGCCGGGACCGGTGCCGTCGCGCAGCGGGAGCCCGGTGGCGGCGCCGACGGCCGAGCGCAGCCAGCGGGCGACGCCCTCGGTGCCGGGCAGCGCCTCGATGCGGGTGTCCGCGTCGAGGACGGTCCGGCCGGGGGACGGCACCGGTGAGACCTCGCGGGGGAAGGGGAGCAGACCCGTACCGGAATCATTCATGGCGTCAGTCCTTGACCGCGCCGCCGAGGCCCGAGACCAGCCGGCGCTGTACGAGTACGAAGAGGAGCAGTACGGGAAGGGTCATGACGGTCGAGGCGGCCATGATGCCGCCCCAGTCGTTCCCCTCGTCCTTGAAGAAGACGAGGAGGGCCATCGGCAGTGTGGAGTTCTCCGTGGCGCTGACGATGAAGGACCGGGCGAAGAGGAAGTCGTTCCAGGTGGAGATGAAGGAGAAGACGCTCGTCGCCACCAGTCCGGGGAAGACCAGGGGGAAGAGGATCTGCCACAGGAAGCGGGTGCGGCTCGCCCCGTCGAGGTAGGCGGCCTCCTCCAGCGCCTCCGGCACCGCTTTGACGAACCCCCGCAGCATCCAGACGGCGAAGGGCAGGGAGAACGCGATGTGCGGCAGGATCAGCGAGCCGAGCGTGTTCAGGCCGATCGCCGGCACCACCTCGCCCGCGTCCCGCATGAGGAAGAACAGGGGGATCGTCAGCGCTTCCACCGGCACCATCTGCGCGATGAGGAACATGACGAGCAGCGTGGTGCGGAAGCGGAACCGGAAGCGGGTCACGGCGGTGGCCGCGAGGAAGGCGACGAGCGCCGAGACGAGGACGACGATCCCGGCCACCAGCAGGCTGTTGAGGAAGTACCGCCCGAAGTCCTCCTGGCCGAAGACCCGCCGGAAGGCGTCCAGGGTGGGGTGCCGCGTCCACGGGCGGGGCCGGTCGCTCTGCATCTCGCCCTCGGGTTTGAAGGCCGAGAGCACCATCCAGTACAGCGGGAAGGCGACCACGGCCGCCGTCAGCAGCGCCACCGCCTCCGCCGCGAGACGCCGGGGCCGGTTCATATCTCCTCTCCCTGCCGGCGCAGCAGCCACAGATGACCGACCGTGACGGTCAGCAGGATCACCAGCATCACCACTCCGATCGCCGAGCCGAGGCTGTACTGCGAGGAGGCAAACGCCTTCTGGTAGGCGTAGACGTTCAGCGTCATGTTCTGTCCGGCGATGCCCCCGCCGTTGGTCATCACATAGATCTGGGTGAAGACCTTGAAGTCCCAGATGACCGACTGGATGGTGACCACCACCAGGATCGGCCGGAGCATCGGCGTCATGACGTCGCGCCAGGTCCGCCACTGTGACGCCCCGTCCAGTGCGGCCGCCTCCAGCACCTCGGCCGGGATCGACCGGATGCCGGCGTAGACGGTGACCATGACGAACGGGAACGAGCACCACACGATTTCCAGCAGCACGAGCGCGAAGGCGCTGTAGCGGTCGTAGGTCCACGCGTAGCCGTCGAAGCCGGTCAGTCCCGCCCAGGTCAGGAGCTTGTCGACGGGGCCGAGGTCCGGGTCGAAGAGGAAGAGCCACACCGTCGAGCCGGTGACGGCGGGGGTGGCCCACGCGCCGAGGGCGGCGAGCATCAGGGCCAGCCGTGGCAGGGCCCGGACCCTGGTGAGGAGGACGGCGAGCGCGCAGCCCACGGCCAGGGTGGCCGCGACGCAGGCGGCCGCGAAGACCACGGTGGCGGCGAGGACCTGCCGGAACTGGCTGTCGGCGAAGAGCGCGCGGTAGTTGGCCAGGCCCCGGAAGGTGGTGGGCTCGCCACCGCTGACCTGGGCCTGGGTGTATTCGAGGAAGGAAATCAGGCCCAGTTGATACAGGGGGTAGAGGAGCAGCCCGCCGAGGATGAGGAGGGCGGGGGCGAGGTAGAGCCAGGGGGTCCGGCGTCCGGTGCCCCGCTGCGGGGTGCTCATTTCGCGAACGCCTCGTTCATCTTCCGGGCGGCGCGTTCCGCCGCCGCGTCGACGCTCCTGCGGCCGCTCACGACCTCCTGGAACATGGTCGGCAGCACCTGTCCGGCGTCGACGGCCGCCCAGCCCGGGGAGGCGGGCACCGATCTCGCGCCCGCCGCGAGGGTGCGGACGAACGGTTCGACGAACGGCTGCCGGCGTGCGGCCTCCCGCCGTACGTCGGTGTAGGTGGGCAGGAAGCCCATCGCGTCGAAGAGCCGGGCCTGGGTGTGTTTGCCGGCCAGGGTCTTCATCAGGTCCACGGTGAGCGTGCGGTGGGCGCTGCTCTTGAGCACCCCGAGGTTGTTCCCGCCCGCGAAGGCCGGGGCTGTCCGTCCCGGTTCCACCCCGGGTAACGGCACGACCGCGTAGGCGCCCTTGGCCTTGCCGTTCTCCACGGCCCGGTGGTTGAAGTCCCCGCCGATGGCCATGGCGGCCTTGCCGGACGCGAAGGCCTGCACGGTGTCGTTGCCGCCCATCCGGGCGCATTTGCTCGCGGGGCAGTTGTCGTCGCCGAAGAGGTCCGTATAGGCCTTGATGCCCTTCTTCGCCGCGTCGTCGTCGAGGGTGGAGACGTAGTGGCGGCCCTGACGTCTGGCCATGTCGCCGCCGTGCGCCCACAGGAAGGGCATGGCGCCGTAGGTGTACGCGCCGCCCACCGCCAGTCCGTAGAGCCCGGGGCGTTCCCGGTGGATCCTGCGGGCCGTGCCCGCCAGCTCGGCGAGGGTTCCGGGGGGTTTGAGGTTCAGCTCGCGGAAGACGTCGGTGCGGTAGTACAGCGCCCGGACGCCGACGAACAGCGGCGCGCCGTACTGCTTGCCGTCCACGGTCACGGACCTCTTGGCCGCCGGGTCGGTGTCCTTGGCGTCGGCCCAGGTGGCGAGGTCGCCGGTGATGTCGGCGAGTCCGCCGTCCCGTACGTACCCGGCGGTGTCGGTGTTGCCGTACTCGATGAGGTCCGGGGCGCTCTTCGGGTCGTTGAAGGCGGCCTTGACGCGTTGGGCGCGGGTGTCGACGGGGATGTAGGCGATGTCGACCTTCACGCCCCGGTGGTCCTTGAGGAAGGCGGCGACGGCCTCGTCGACGACCGCTTCCTTGGGTTTGTTGTCGACTTCCCGGAAGAGCCAGACGCGCAGCGTGCCGGTCCGCGCGTCGCCCCGCGCGCCGTCGACGGAGGTGGCGGGCGCGCAGGCGGTGACGGCGGTGAATCCCGCCGCCGCGAGAAGCACCGCCGGGGCGGTGACACGGGCGGACAGCGGCATGGAGGTCCCCTCCCGATGGGCGTTGCAACATACGCAATGAGCGTTTCGCTGTGCACAACTGTCAGGAGGCTAGGGGCGGCCGAACCGGCCCGGCAAGGGGTGAGCCGGGCCCTGCCGGGCACCGCCGTCATTTCGTGATCGGGACAAGCACTCCGTGCAACGCGTACGGCCCCCGGAACGCGCGTTTCACGCGTCCGGGGGCCGTATGAGTGGGCCGTCACCGACCTGGCAGGGGGCTCGGGGCCCACCGGCGCGGAGGAGACGAGGAGGAGACGGAGAGGGAACCGGGAAAGGCGGGCTACTTCTTGTCGCCGCCCTTGCCGCCCTTGTCCTTGTCGCCGCCGGCGCCCATGGTTTCGAAGATCTCCTTGCACATGGGGCAGACCGGGTACTTCTTCGGGTCGCGCCCGGGGACCCAGACCTTGCCGCAGAGTGCCACGACCGGCGAACCGGAGAGCGCGCTCTCCATGATCTTGTCCTTCTGGACGTAATGGGCGTAGCGCTCGTGGTCGCCGTCGCCGTGCGACACCTGCGGCGTCGGCTCTACCAGGGTGCCGGTCCCTGCCCCGCGCTCGGGCTCAAGAGTGCTCATGGTTTCCAAGAGTACTGGGGTGGGAGGCCATCGGTTGAGCCCCCGACCAGCCGCCGCGCCTCCCTTCGGTGAGCCGTACGACATACCTTTCGGTGAGCCGTACGACACACCCTGGGCCGTGGCCGGAAAACGCCCGTCCGGCGGGGCGCCGCACCGGCGCCCGGAGCCGGACCGCTCAGTTGAGGCTGGGGTCGTCGGGGTAGGTGGCGACCATCGCCAGTTCGTTGCGCTGGCGGCGCAGCACGGCCCGCCACAGCTGCTCCGGGTCCGGTGCGGAGACGTCCCCCGGCTCGGACTCGACCACGTACCAGGCGCCCTCGACCAGCTCTTCCTCCAGCTGGCCCGGGCCCCAGCCCGCGTAGCCCGCGAAGATCCGCAGGCTGCCCAGGGCCGCCGCCAGCAGCTCCGGTGGTGCCTCCAGATCCACCAGCCCGATGGCGCCGTGGACCCTGCGCCAGCCGAGCGGGCCGTCGCCGGCCACGACCGTGTCGGCCTCCTCCGGCGCGGCCCCCGAGGCCCCTCTGACGGCCTTCAGCCCCGGCCCGGGGCGGTCGTGCGGCTCGCCGGGCACCACACCTACGCCCAGAGCCGAGTCCAGCGAGACGGGGCCGCCCTGGAAGACCACGCCCGGTTCGCCGGTCAGCCCGGCCCAGGACGCGAGGATGTCGCCGACGCCGACCGGCGTCGGCCGGTTGAGGACCACCCCGAGGGAGCCGGCCTCGTCGTGGTCGAGGAGCAGCACCACGGCGCGGTCGAAGTTCGGGTCGGCGAGCGCCGGGGTCGCGACGAGCAGCCGTCCTGTGAGCGAGGACACCTCGGACATGGCCACATGATCCCGCATTTCGGGCCGGTGCGGGGAGTGGACGACGAGTCCGGAGCCGGGGTTGTCCCGAGATGCGGGAGAAGGGGAGGAAAATGGCCACCACGCCGATAACCGGTAGCGACCATTCCATAAACGCAGCGTGTTGTTGCAAAGCCATGACGTGCCAAGAGGCCCCTCGGGCTAACAGAAGGGCCCTCCGGTCGCATTACCCTTTCTTCTTGCCCCCTGCCCAACTCCAGGAACGCGAGATCCATGACCGGCCCTGACGATGTACTGCTTGTCCACGGCGGCACCCCGCTCGAGGGCGAGATCCGTGTCCGCGGCGCGAAGAACCTCGTGCCGAAGGCCATGGTCGCCGCGCTGCTCGGCAGCGGACCCAGCCGACTGCGCAACGTCCCCGACATCCGTGACGTGCGGGTGGTCCGCGGACTGCTGCAGCTGCACGGTGTGACGGTGCGCCCCGGCGACGAGCCCGGTGAGCTGGTCCTGGACCCCTCGCACGTGGAGAGCGCCAACGTCGCCGACATCGACGCGCACGCCGGCTCCTCCCGCATCCCGATCCTCTTCTGCGGCCCGCTGCTGCACCGGCTGGGCCACGCGTTCATCCCGGGGCTGGGCGGCTGCGACATCGGCGGCCGGCCGATCGACTTCCACTTCGAGGTGCTGCGCCAGTTCGGCGCGACGATCGAGAAGCGCGAGGACGGGCAGTACCTGGAGGCTCCGCAGCGGCTGCGCGGCTGCAAGATCCGCCTGCCGTACCCCTCGGTCGGTTCGACCGAGCAGGTGCTGCTGACCGCCGTGCTGGCGGAGGGCGTCACGGAGCTGTCCAACGCGGCCGTGGAGCCGGAGATCGAGGACCTCATCTGCGTACTGCAGAAGATGGGCGCGATCATCTCCATGGACACCGACCGGACCATCCGGATCACCGGTGTCGACTCGCTCGGCGGCTACAACCACCGCGCCCTGCCGGACCGCCTGGAGGCGGCCTCCTGGGCGAGCGCGGCGCTGGCCACCGAGGGCAACATCTACGTGCGCGGCGCCCAGCAGCGCTCGATGATGACCTTCCTCAACACCTACCGCAAGGTCGGCGGTGCCTTCGAGATAGACGACGAGGGCATCCGCTTCTGGCACCCGGGCGGCCCGCTCAACGCCATCGCGCTGGAGACGGACGTCCACCCGGGCTTCCAGACGGACTGGCAGCAGCCGCTGGTCGTCGCCCTGACGCAGGCCTCGGGCCTGTCCATCGTCCACGAGACGGTGTACGAGTCGCGGCTGGGCTTCACGTCCGCGCTCAACCAGATGGGCGCGCACATCCAGCTCTACCGCGAGTGCCTCGGCGGCAGCGCCTGCCGCTTCGGCCAGCGCAACTTCCTGCACTCGGCGGTCGTCTCCGGCCCGACCAAGCTGCAGGGCGCCGACCTGGTCATCCCCGACCTCCGCGGCGGCTTCTCGTACCTGATCGCGGCGCTGGCGGCCCAGGGCACGTCCCGGGTGCACGGCATCGACCTGATCAACCGCGGCTACGAGAACTTCATGACGAAGCTCGCGGATCTGGGCGCGCACGTAGAACTCCCGAACGGCAACCAGCACCACGCCTAGGCCGTGTCCGGCGGATCGTGGAGGCGCACCACCGCTGCGCGGTGGTGTCCTCAAGCGCCTGACGGGCTGGGCTCAGCCCCTTCCGGCCCGTCCGGCGCTTGAGGACGCGCCCGCAGGGCGCTCGCCTCCGCAGGCGGCCGAGCCGGCCCGCAGCCGAGACCGCACAGCACGCCTGACGGTTCGTAAGGCCCGTGTGGCCGTGTGGAGCCCGTACAGCCCCGCGAGGGCCGTACGGGCTTTCGCGGCTCTGGAAGGGCCTGTAATGGCCTTTACAAGGCCGCGGGGACGCCGAAAGGGCGGCCACCCCCGAGGGGGTGACCGCCCTTTCGGCGTCTTCAGGCCTTACTTGCCCTTGGCGGCTTCCTTCAGCTTGGAGCCCGCGGAGACCTTCACGCTGTAACCGGCAGCGATCTGGATCGGCTCGCCCGTCTGCGGGTTGCGAGCGGTGCGAGCGGCGCGGTGGGTGCGCTCGAAGGTCAGGAAGCCGGGGATGGTGACCTTCTCGTCGCCCTTGGCGACGACCTCACCGACGGTCTCGGCGAGGGCGGCCAGAACGGCGTCGGCGTCCTTGCGGGTCACCTCTGCGCGGTCGGCCAGCGCGGCCACCAGCTCACTGCGGTTCATGTTGTACTCCCGTGTTCTTCTTGCCAATGAGGCGTGAGATCGAAGCCGATGCTGCCAGGGCCCTCGGACAGTCCCCGGACCCGGGTCTGTTGCCAGACCCTCGCGCCCAGTTACGCATCCTGCCCCCACCAGTGGCGGGAAAGCCAATCCGGCACCCTGGAGAGTCACACGGAAAGCGCCACAGCCTCGGATACGGCCGCATCTCTGCGGCTGATTTATGCCCGCCACCTTATGGGGGCGCCGCGAGCCCGGCGCCACGCGACGCGCCGTGCTCAGAGGGTCGTGGTACCCGTCACAGCCGCTCCGGCGGCCTTCGCGGCCTCCCGGACGGCGCCCGCGACCGCACCCGCGACCTTGTCGTTGAAGACGCTCGGGATGATGTAGTTCGCGTTGAGCTCGTCCTCGGTGACCACGTTCGCGAGGGCGCTGGCGGCGGCCAGCATCATGTCCGTGTTGACCGTGCGGGACTGCGCGTCCAGCAGACCGCGGAAGACACCCGGGAAGACCAGTACGTTGTTGATCTGGTTGGGGAAGTCCGAGCGGCCGGTGGCGACCACGGCGGCGGTCTGCCGGGCGATGCCGGGCTCCACCTCGGGGTCGGGGTTGGCGAGCGCGAAGACGATGGCGCCCTCGGCCATGGCGGCCACGTCCTCGCCGTTCAGGACGTTCGGGGCCGAGACGCCGATGAAGACGTCGGCGCCTCGCACGGCCTCCTTGAGCGTGCCGGTGACACCCTCGGGGTTGGTGTTGTCGGCGATCCAGCGCAGCGCGGAACCGGGGCTCGCGGCCACCAGGTCCTCGCGGTCCGCGTGCACGACACCGTGGATGTCGGCGACGACGGCGTGCTTGACGCCGGCCGCGATCAGCAGCTTCAGGATGGCCGTACCGGCCGCGCCCGCACCGGACATGACGACCCGTACGTCACCGATGTTCTTGCCGACGACGCGCAGCGCGTTGGTGAGCGAGGCGAGGACGACGATGGCGGTGCCGTGCTGGTCGTCGTGGAAGACGGGGATGTCGAGGGCCTCGCGCAGCCGGGCCTCGATCTCGAAGCAGCGCGGCGCGGAGATGTCCTCCAGGTTGATGCCCGCGAAGCCGGGGGCGATGGCCTTCACGATGGCGACGATCTCGTCGGAGTCCTGGGTGTCCAGGCAGATCGGCCAGGCGTCGATGCCGGCGAAGCGCTTGAAGAGGGCGGCCTTGCCCTCCATGACGGGCAGCGCGGCCTTCGGGCCGATGTTGCCGAGGCCCAGCACGGCGGAGCCGTCGGTGACCACGGCGACCGAGTTGCGCTTGATGGTCAGCCGGCGGGCGTCCTCGGGGTTCTCCGCGATGGCCATGCACACCCGGGCCACGCCGGGGGTGTAGATCATGGAGAGATCGTCGCGGTTGCGAATGGGGTGCTTGGACGCCATCTCGATCTTGCCACCGAGGTGCATCAGGAACGTACGGTCGGAGACCTTGCCGAGCGAGACGCCCTCGATGCCGCGGAGCTTGCCCACGATCTCGTCGGCGTGCGCGGTGGAGGTCGCGGCGACGGTGACGTCGATCCGCAGCTTCTCGTGCCCGGAGGCGGTCACGTCGAGGCCGGTCACCGACCCGCCGGAGGACTCCACGGCCGTGGTGAGCTGGCTGACCGCGGTCCCGCTCGCGGGCACCTCCAGTCGAACCGTCATCGAGTACGAGACGCTAGGCGCCGTTGCCATGGCCGACTTCCCTCTGCTTTCCCTGTGTCGCTTGATACGCGCGAACCTCGGCGGTCGCCCAGGAACGCGGGGTCCGATCGTCCCACCTACTGGCCGGTATACGGTAACCAGCCCCATTTTTCGGAATGAAAATTCCGCCATCCGGGAGCCGATGGGTTGGGCGTGGACCCTTCCGCCAACGCCGACGGGCGCCCTTCTCCATTGAGAAGGACGCCCGTCGGACATCGCTTGGGTGGCACCGACCCGCCATGCTCGCCTCGCGGCAAGTGGTCGCTCGAAGCGACTAAGGTTGGGCCCGGGGGCTTGGATCGAGCCGGTGCCACACCCAGGCTAACAAACCGTCCCGGGAAGTGATTCCGGTAGGCACGGTGTGCCGTGTCCTCAATCGCCGGACGGGCTCTGGTGTGGCTGGGCCATGGCAATCAAGCCCAGCCAAAACCAGCCCGTCCGGCGATTGAGGACGCGCCCGCAGGGCGCTCGCCGCCGCAGGCGGCCAACACGTCCCGCAGCCGGCAACGGCGCCCGCAGGCCGAAGGAGGCGCCGCCCAGGCAAGAGGCGGCAGCCACTCAGTCCCGCAAAAGATCCGGCACACCCTCCCCGTCCGGGTCGTCCCGCTCCCCCGACAGGACTGTCAACCGCTGCGTCGCCCGCGTCAGAGCCACGTACAGCACCCGCAGGCCCGCCGGGGACTCGTCCGCGATTTCCGCGGGGGTCACGACGATCGTCGCGTCGTATTCCAGGCCCTTGGCCTCCAGGCTGCCCAGCACGACCACCCGGTCGCCCAGTCCGGCCAGCCAGCGCCGCGCCTCCGCGCGGCGGCCCATGGGCACGACGACGCCCACCGTGCCGTCCACGTCGGCCAGCAGGTGCAGCGCCTCCTCCCGCACCGACGCCGCCAGATCGCCGCCCGCGACCGCGAACCGCGGCACGACGCCCGTCGAGCGGACCGCCGCCGGGGAGCGCATGCCGGGCATGGCCAGGGCCAGTACCTTGGCCGCCAGCTCGGCGATCTCGGCCGGGTTGCGGTAGTTCACGGTCAGCTCGAAACGGCGGCGCGGGCGGCTGCCGAGCGCCTCGTCACGGGCCGCGGCCGCCTCGTCCGGGTCGGACCAGGAGGACTGCGCCGGGTCACCGACGATCGTCCAGGTGGCGGTGCGGCCCCTGCGGCCGACCATCCGCCACTGCATGGGCGTCAGGTCCTGCGCCTCGTCGACGATGACGTGCGCGTAGTCCGTCCGCTCCAGAGCCAGCCGCTCCGCCCGCTCGCGCCGCGTCTCGGAGCGCTCGGGCATCAGCTCCTCCAGCCCGGTGAGATGGGCCAGCGGGTCCGCCTCGCGCGGCTGCTTGGGGCGGAAGGGGACGCCGAGCAGCGTCTCCAACTCGTCCAGCAGCGCCACGTCGTGGACGGACAGCGGCCCCCGGCCGTGCTCGTCCAGCCGCTTGAGCGACCGGGCCAGCAGCCGGACCTCACGCGGGTTGAGCACCCGGCGCGCCCAGCGGGAGAGCCGGCGTTCGTCGGCCATCGCGGCGAGCACCCCGCGGGGGGTGAGTTCCGGCCACCAGGCGGCGAGGAAGTCGAGGAAGTAGTCCTCGGTGGAGAGGTCCTCGTCGAACGCCTGCCGCGCCTCGGCCAGCAGCTCCGGGTCGGAATAGCGCTTTCCGGCGCCCGACTTCGACCACAGCGCGTCCAGGATCAGCCGCCGGGCGCGCGGGCGCAGCAGGTTGACGGGCGCGGTGCCGCCGAGCACGGTCTGCCGGATGCGCCGCAGGTCGTCGGCGCCCAGCTCCACCCGGCCGCCGAAGACGACCACGCGCAGCCGGTCCGGCGGACCGGCCGGGGCGGCGGCGGTGAGGCCGTCCAGCGACAGCTGGCCGTCGTCCGCGGGGGAGGCGGGTGCGGGGCTCGCAGGGGAGTCCAGCGCACCCCGCACCGCCTTGCGCAGCACCTTGAGCATGCGCGAGGAGCCCTTGATCCGGGCGACGGCGGGCTCGTCGTAGGTGTCGGCCTCGGCGCCGTCCACCAGGTTGCCGACCGCGCGGATCGCGACCTGGCCCTCCTCGCCCAGCGAGGGCAGCACGCCCTCGGTGTAGGCGACGAGCAGCGGCGTCGGGGAGACCACGAGGATGCCGCCCGCGTAGCGTCTGCGGTCCTGGTAGAGCAGGTAGGCGGCGCGGTGCAGGGCGACGGCGGTCTTGCCGGTGCCCGGGCCGCCCTCGACCTCGGTCACCGACGCGGCGGGCGCGCGGATGACCATGTCCTGCTCGGCCTGGATGGAGGCGACGATGTCCCGCATGGTGTGGCTGCGGGCCTGGCCGAGTGCGGCCATCAGCGCGCCGTCGCCGACCACCGCCAGCTCCGCCCCGCCGAGCGTCGCGGTCAGCTCGGGGCGCAGCAGGTCGTCCTCGACGCCGAGGACCTTGCGGCCCTTGGAGCGGATCACTCGGCGGCGGACCACCCGGCCCGGTGCCACCGGCGTCGACCGGTAGAAGGGCGCGGCGGCGGGTGCGCGCCAGTCGATGACGAGCGGCGCGTAGTCGGCGTCGAGCACGCCGATCCGGCCGATGTGCAGCGTTTCGGCGATCTCCGCCCGGTCCCCCCGTACCGCGTCGTCGGCGGGCTCGACGGAGGTGTACGCCCCGTCCGGGCCCTTCTTGCCGTCCTTTCCGAGCAGCAGGTCGATGCGCCCGAAGAGGAAGTCCTCGAACTCGCTGTTCAGCCGGTTGAGGTGCACGCCGGCGCGGAACACCTGCGCGTCCCGCTCGGCGAGCGCTCCCGGCGTGCCGACCTGACCGCGTTTGGCGGCGTCGTCCATGAGGAATTCGGCCTCGTGGATCTTTTCCTCAAGACGTCGGTACACCCGGTCGAGGTGCTGCTGTTCGGCACCGATCTCGCGGTCGCGGACCCCGTCCGGTTCCGTCACCACGTGCGCGTCCGTGGCGTTCTGCGCGGCCACCCAGGCCCCCTTCTGCTGTGCGTAGGGCAGCCGTCAACCGTACGCGAACAGGGGTGCTGAGCGCACCTGTCAGGACATGAGCGGTTTGCTATGACTGTTCACACGTTGACAGATCCCCGCGGATGGGCTGGTGCGGGTGCGGACGGTCACCGGTTGTCGACGGTGGCCAGCCGGGTGCCGTCGAGTGTGCGGACCTCGAACCGGTCGATCCGGTCACGGTCGAGGGCGGCGCCGCCGTGGGTGTACAGCGGCTCCTTGTTCCACTTCCCCGTGGCCTCCGGCAGGCCGTAGCCGCCCGCCGGGACGGCCCAGGTGGTGACGGTCTGCCGTTCGCCGTTCTTGCCGACGGCGATCAGGTCGCAGCTCAGCGGGCCCCTGACGTTGCCGAGCCTGAGGGCGACGTGGGTGCCCCAGGGTTTGGCCTGGAGGGAGACCGTCGCGTCGACCTTGGTGACGGGGTCGACGGTGCCGATCTTCTCGCCGTCCTCGTACATCTCCTTGGCCGCGCTCACCGTGCTGTGGCCGGGCGTGTCCCGCGCGGTGACGGCGGCACCGGCCAGCGGACCCGCGACGATCAGGGCGACGGCCGCCGCGGCGAGCCACAGCCGGCGGGTGCGCCGCGCCCGGCGCACCGTGGCGGTCTCGTCCAGCAGCCGGTCCAGGAGGGCCGGCCCGGGCCGGGCGTCGAGCACCGCGGGGTCGGGTGACGCCCCTTGGAGTTCGGCGAGCACCGGGGACAGGCCCAGCAGGTCGTCCAGCTCGGCGGCGCACCAGTCGCAGGAGACGAGGTGTTCCTCGAAACGGGCGGCGTCCGCCTCGTCGAGGACGCCGAGCGCGTAGGCGCCCACGTCCGTGTGCTGTGCCGGCGGGTTCATGCCGTCACTCCCCGTTCCGCGAGCGAGAGCTTCATGGAGCGCAGCGCGTAGAAGACCCGGGACCGTACGGTCCCGGCCGGTACGCCCAGCACTTCCGCCGCCTCGCTCACCGTACGTCCTTTGAAATAGGTCTCGATCAGAGCCTCTCGGTGGGCTTCGGTCAGATCGCCCAGTGCCTCGGAAATGGTCATCAGGCGCAGCGCCCGGTCGATCTCGTCGGCCGCGGGGATCAGTTCCAGCGGACCCGCGTCGACCTCCCGGGGCCGGGACTGCCGGCTGCGGTGGCCGTCGATGACGATGCGCCGGGCGACGGTCACCAGCCACGGGCGCACGGATCCCGTGGCGTCGCGCAGCCGGTCGGCGTTGCGCCAGGCGCGCAGCAGGGTCTCCTGGACGACGTCCTCGGCGCGCTGGCGGTCGCCGCCGACCAGGCGCAGCACGAAGGCGAGGAGCGGGCCGGCGTGCTCGTCGTAGAGCGCCCGCATCAGCTCCTCGTCGGGCGTCGTCCTGTCTGCCACGGCGGCATCCTTGCGCAAGCCTTCCCCCAGGTCGATAGCTCGGTTCTCCCGAAGGCGCGGGTGGGGGGCCGTCGCGGGCCCCTTCACCGGTGGATACGGGTGGGGCGGGGGATCGGCTCAGTGCCGGCGGATAAATTTCCGGAAGACCCTCCGGCAACACCCGTGGCGTACGGGCTCCGGGTTCGGCTCAGCCGTGGCCGTCGGCGGCGCGCCGCCGGTGCCGGGCGACGCGCTCGCGGTTGCCGCACACCTCGCTGGAACACCAGCGGCGGCGGCGCCCCCGCGAGGTGTCGAGGTAGACCAGCGAGCAGGTCTCCCCCGCGCACCGCCGCAACTGCCCCCGGGCGACGGGATCGGTGAGCAGCTCGACCGCGTCCCGGGCGACCTGCCCCACGAGGGCGTCGCAGTCGGGCGGGGCGGCGACGGTACGCACCAGCGTGCCGTCCCCGGCCCGGACGGCGAGCACGGCGGGCGGCGCGGTCGCGGCGAGGGCGTTGACCCGCTCCAGATCCGGATCGGCGGCCCGCCCGTCGACCTCCGCGTGCACGACCCGGTGCAACAGCTCCCGCGCGGCGTGAAACCGCCCGAGCCAGCCCCCGTCCACGGCCGTCAGCGGCGTACCGGGCGGCACGACCCCGGCCCCGACCAACCAGTCCCGCAACCGCTCGGGCCCGGTCAACCGCTCCACGGTCTCCTCACCCGCCCGGCTGCCGCCCGTGGCCAACAGGTCCAAGCAGAGCCGCCCGGAGTCGAACCGCAGGTCGTAGGAGGCCCTCGCCGCCGCCATGTGTCCTGTCACCCGTTTCCCTGTGGGGGGTCCTGTGGGGCCCTGTGGGGTACCGCCCCCCTCAGGGTGCCCGGAGGAAGGGGGGTCCGTAACCCCCGGGGACGGGCGGGGGCCCCTCGGGCCTCAGCGCAGCTATCGCGGATTCTGCTCGTCATCGTCGTTACCGGCTTCCATCCGCAGCTCGGCCAGGTCCAGGACCCCACGGATGATCCGGTCGACCTCGGCGAGCCCTTCGGGCGGGAGGCCATCAGTGACATGCGCGGCGTCGGGGACGAACTCGTAGTCCCAGCGCTGTTCGGTCGACTCGTCGCTCAAAGACCGATCTCCCGCTCAGCGGCGGCCAGAATCCTGGCGATCTCACCCTGGGCCTCGATGACCTGCCGCTCGCTCGACGCCGGGTCGGCGGCGACACGCTCGGCCTCGCGCAATGCCGCCGCCCGCTGCGGCCGACGCTCGACCGCCACGAACATGGCCCACTTGATCAGGAAACCGCGCATCCATCCGATGGTTTCCGTCCGCACGGCCTGGTCGAAGGCCTCGCCCAGCTCCCGGTCGTACTGCGCCAGGTTCAGCGGCCTGATGTGCCGCACGGCCTCCCGCAGGGCCTCACGCGTCATCGCGGGCTGCGGAATGAGACCGCCCGGAGGACGCGTCCGCAGGGCGCCCGTACCCGCCGCTCGACCGGCCATCCGGCGGCCGCCCTCGTCATGGCGGTGATTACACACCGTCAGCAGTAACGCGGCCCGAAGCCAGTGGTCCGGGCGGCCACGGCGGTCATCCGTCGCCACACCTGGCGGGCCGCCGCCCGGTCCGCCTTGTCGCGGGAGTGATCGGAGGGGGTCACCGTCTGCGGCAGGCCCGGCGGCCTCAGCGCCCCGTAGTCCGTGAACCGCCGCGTCCCGCAGTTCGCGCACCGGGCCTCGCCCCCGGTGTGCGTCCAGCCCGAATGATGCGCGCACGGCTGGACGAGCCGCCCGACGGCCCTCATGCCGTTCCCTCGGGCGGGGCGGCACACGCGAACTCGCACCACACCACTTTTCCGGGGTCCCGCTCCCCGACCCCCCACGTGTCCGCCAGCGCGTCCACCAGCATCAGCCCCCGGCCCCGCTCCTCCTCCGCAGTGGTCGTACGAGCCACGGGGTGGCCGTCGCCGCTGTCGTGCGTTTCCAGCCGGATGACGTGGTCGTCGAGAAGCCAGAGGTGGAGCAGGAACCCCCTGCCCACCGGCACTCCGTGCAGCAGGGCATTCGTGGCCAGTTCGCTCACGCAGAGCAACACGTCTTCGGCTCTGCCTGTGAGGTTCCAACGCTCCAGGGTCCTGCGGGCGAATTCTCTGGCCATGGGTACGGACCTGGGCGTACGCCGGTAGAACCGCTTGTGGAAGTAGGGGAGTTGAGTCGCGTCGTTCATGAGACCACGGTGGCAGTGGGTAACTACGCTGGACCAGCGCATCAGCCCGTACGGATTTTTTGTACGGGTTCCACGCCGGTCATTTGCACCCATGGATGGGGAGTTGGTCTCCATGCAGACCCGGAAGAACGCCAAGAAGCAGGGCACGTCCGTGCGGCTCATCGGAGCGTTGGTCGCGCTTTTCCGCGCGAACGCGGGCTTCACACAGCGCACGCTCGCCGATCGTTTGTGTGTGCACGAGGAGACGATCGCTTCGATCGAGCAGGGCAGGCGGCCCCTTCTACCGGACATGGCAGAGCAGCTCGATCGCGTCCTGGAGACGGGGGGTGCACTGGCGGTTGGAGTAGAGCACCTATCCGCTCGGGAGAAGTACCCCGTCTGGGCGGAAGAGTTCATGGCCCATGAGAGGGAGGCGATCTCTCACTACTCGTACGAGAACCAGGTCGTTCCCGGCCTGCTTCAAACAGAGAATTACGCTCGCGCCACCTTCCGCACCACCACCCCATCCCTCACCGAGGAGGAGATCGAGGTTCGCGTCGCGGCCCGGATGGAGCGCCAGGAGCTGCTACACCGGACGGCGCCTGCCACTTTCAGCTTCATCCTCTCCGAGGACGTGTTGCTCTGCCGCCTCGGCGGCCAAGAGGCCATGAAGGAGCAGCTCCGCCACCTACAGGTTGCCGCCGACCTGCCTGGCGTCTCTGTCCAGGTGATGCCGCTCGACTACGAATCCCACGCTGGCCTCTCCGGCCCCTTTGTCTTGCTGGAAACTCCCAGCCATCAGCAGCTCGCCTACGTCGAAGCGCAGCTCGGAGGCCGTCTCACCTCGGAGCCCGAGGACGTCAGCCTCCTCGCGCGGAAATATGGAATGCTGCGCACACAGGCTCTCAACTCTAAGGAGACCCAGAGCTTGCTGGACCGGCTGCTAGGAGAGACATGAACGAGCTGACGTGGTTCAAGTCGAGCTACAGCACGGAACAGGGCGGCAACTGCATCGAAGTCGCGTACGACTGGGTCAAGTCGAGCTACAGCGGCAGCGAGGGCGGCTGCTGCGTCGAAGTCGCCACCCACCCCACCACCATCCTCGTCCGTGACTCCAAGGTCCCCGACGGCCCCCGTCTGACCCTCTCCCCCGAGGCCTGGTCGGCCTTCACGGCCTTCGCTCGTACCACCGACTAGGTACCGCATGGGCCGATCGGCCCAGCCGCCGCACGGCGAGTGCAGTAGTCGGCAGTCCGCCGGACATACGGACCCACAAGCAGCCGCCGAAGGCGGCGAGCGCCCCCGGGGCGTGAGCCACGCCCCCGCGCATCCGAACCGCCCCTCCCGGTGAATCGCGACCCCGCGAAACCCGCTCCCGCACCGCATGCCTACGGCACAAGAGTGGCTCTGGCCTGCCGTTTTTAGCCCATTAGCATGATCTTGAAGCCTGCCTGTGAGGGCTCATTCGGCATGAGGCAATAGATCAACATCTTGCTTGGGAGTGCCCTACCTGCCAGCCGTCAGCCATCCGGTGCACCATCTGCCAGCTGGCACATTGCGCGGGCAAGGTGCCACCTCCCGGACAGGACCCTCCCAGTGGCGCCCGAGCCACTTGCCGGAGGGCGGACAACGACCACACACTGCATTCGTCAGGGCAGTCTCCGATTGCCTGTCCTGCGGGGAAGGACCAGCGATCGTGGCTACTCCGGGCGCCGTGGTACAGCGGCGGCAACTGCGCACCGAGCTCAAAAAGGCACGTACCAAAGCCGGACTCACTCAGCTGGAAGTGGCTGCCCGGATGGACTGGAGCCCTTCCAAGCTGATCCGGATCGAAGCCGGCCAGGTGGGGATCTCCACCAACGATCTACGGGCGCTGCTTCATGAGTACGGGGTCACCGACCAGCAGCGCCTGGACTACTTCCTGGAACTGGCTCGCGCCAGCCGGAAGATGCCGTACCGGGAGTACAGGGGGCTGCTGTCCAAGCCCTACATGGACTTGCTGTCGTACGAAGTCGCCGCGAGCATCGTCCGTTCCTTCGAGCCTCTGCTGATTCCCGGTCTGCTCCAGATCGAGGAGTACACGCGGGCGACGAGCCTCGCCTTCGCCCCGCACCTCACAGGAGACCGACTGGACCGTGCGGTCGAAGCCAGGCTTCAGCGGCAGGAGCTGCTGGACAGCCCGCACCGACCGGAGTTCTTCTTCATCATCGACGAGGCGGCGATCCATCGATGGACCGGCGGCCCCGGGGTGATGAAGAGTCAACTGCTCCACCTCAAGGAGATGGCAACCCGCCCCGGGATCTCCATCCAGATCGTCCCTTTCAGCGTCGGTGCCCACGTCGGCCTGCAAGGGTCCTTCGTCCTTCTCGAATTCGATGGGGAGATGGACGACATTCTCTATCTGGAGAAGACCTCGGGGGACTCCGTCTTCAGTGACGACACCGAAGCGACCAGCCGCTATCTGGAAACTTTCTGGGCGCTGGAAACGCAGGCCCCTCGGGAAGACCTGCCCCGTTTGATCGACCGGGCGATCGAAGGAATGAACGGAGTCCCGGAGGCGCGACCCTCGGTGGAAGTGAGCGTAGAGGCGTAGGAGAGGCCGTCTCCCATGCCTACAGCAGTAGGTTGATTCGGAGCGATTCGTGAACAGCATAGTCAGCCCTGCCGTGCCCGGCTTCACGCGCGGCGGAGCAGTACACCCACGGGGACGTACAAGCGAGTTGCGGAACCATGGCCGGCCGTAGCGAGCGGCCGAGCCCCCGCCGACGCCAGATGTCCGACGACTCGTCCAGCGCCTGGGACGTCGTCGTCATCGTCCTGCGGGAGATCGTGACGGACTCCCGCAGGACACGGAACCTCATCCTGCTGGTCATCAGCGTGCTGCTGAGCGCCGGAGCGCTGGTGACCGTGGCCCTTGTGCTGATACCGAACCCCTCGGGCTGGCTGACGGCGGCCGGGTGCTGCGCGGGCACCACCGCCGTCGCGGCGGCCAGTCGCCGGCGTCAGCCGCGCGCTGTGCGGAGATCGCCGCTCACCGGGTCGAGCCCGCGCGGCGTGGAGCCCGCGAGTCCGTCGAACGAGGGCGAGCCCAGCGATACGCCCAGCTGAGCAGGGTCGGGGCCACCCACCCCGCCGCTACGACCACCGCCCCGGAGGCCAGTACGTGCACCAGCACGGACCCTCCGGTGGCGGCCGCGATCAGGGCTCCGAAGCCCGTCGCCGCGATGCCGGCGGCCAGTATGTAGACGTACCACAAGAGACGCCTCGCGCCTCGGGACGGACCGGCCGAGGTCGAGTTCCCCATGACGTCTCCTCTGCCACACACAGTCGGGGGCCGGGCCTCCACCAGATTAGGGGATACGGCCGCACCGCCGGAACGGTACGCGCCCGTACAAACAGCGTGTACGGCTTCGGCGCGCACAGTCCGCAGCACATACGCGCAAATGCCGAATTTCTCAGATATTTAATTCTATTCCGGCCCACCCTTCCCTGATCACCGATTACTTGTCAATCTGATGGGGATAACCGGGGAGCCGAGCCGCAACTCCCCCGGCCAGCCATCGACAAGCGGCCGAGCGGAAGGGATATTGGCGTGGGCGATCAGAAAATTCGGCCACTCTGGCTGAGGAGCAGCTTTTCCGGCCCCGGTACCGAAAACTGCGTCGAAGTCGCCTTCGTCGATCACGAAGTTCGGGTACGCGACTCGAATTCCCTCGGTCGGCCCTCGGTCTCCTTCTCCCACCGCACCTGGCGGGAATTCCTCACCCGGCTGCGGCTCCCGTCCGCCTAGCCCCGCTCCCCCATCAGCGCCGCGTCACCCGGCGGCAGCCACCCCGCCCCCGGCGGTCGCTCCAGCCACCCCCGTGACGCGGCCAGGGTCCGAGCGGCGTGCCGCAGCGCGTCCAGGCCCGGGTGCCGCAGGCCCTTCGCCCACACCATCGCCACCGGCGAGAGCGGCACCGGGTCGACCAGCGGTCGCAGCACCATGCCCGGTACGTCGATGAACTCGACACTCGCCAGCACCGACCAGCCCCGTTTCCGGATGACGCGGATGAACTCCTCGTCCCCCTCGATCTCCGGGAACGGTTCGGCGACGCGTATGCCCCGCCCCTCGAAGAGGCGTTCCGCGAGGTCGGTCCACTCGGCGGTCACCGGGTTTCCGGCGGCGGCGTAGAGCGTCTCCCCCGCCAGCTCGCCCAGCGGGACCTGCGGGAGTCCGGCCAGCCGGTGGTCCTCCGGCAGCAGCACGGCCATCGGCTCGTAGCGGACGGGCTGGTGATCGAGGCGGGCCCGGAGCGCCGGGTCGAGGCCGGCCACGCGGCCGAAGGAGACGTCGAGCCGTCCGGCGGCGATCTCCGCCGCCGCGCCCGTGAGCCCGCTGAGGTACCGGGCGATCAGCTCCTGCTCGGGAGCCGCCTCCCGGGCGGCCGTCAGCACCTGGTGGGCGACGCCGGCCTTGGCGCCGACGTCGACGAGCAGCGGGCGCTCCTGGCGGGCACAGGCGGCCGCCAGTTCGTCGTACGCGGCGAGCACCCGCCGGGCGTGCGGCAGCAGCCGGGTGCCTTCCGTGGTGAGGGTCACCTGCCGGGTGGTGCGCGCGAACAGCTCGGCGCCGACCCGTCGTTCCAGCCGCCGGACGTCCCGGCTCAGCGCCTGCTGGGCCACGTACAACCGCGTCGCCGCCCGGGTGAAGTGCAGTTCCTCGGCGACGGCGACGAACGCCCGCAGCAGTCGCGGCTCTATGTCGTGGGGCACGGACGGCAGTTAACAACACAGGCGCGTGAATGGCCACCGATCAGGTGTTGGACCGCCGCACCGCCCTCCGGCGAGGGTGGGGGCATGCCGCATCACACACCCTTCCTCGCCGTCAGCGGCGGCACCCTGATCGCCATGGCCCGTCCGGCCACCGGCCCGCTACCCGGCCGGGACACGCCTCGCCGACGCCCCGGGCGCCTCGTCCGTCTGCTACGGAACCGCCTTGACCTCAAGCGCGGTTGATGTCCGACGCTGGGCGCGTCCGCCAGCGATCACCGCAAGGAGTCCGGCCCCCATGAGCACCACCCCGCGCCCCGCGCTGCCCGACGTCACCCGTCCCGACGCCGGGACCTCCCTCGTCAGCGAATGGATCTGCGGCAGCGCCGAACGCTCCCGCACCGCCGCCGACATGGCTCTCGCCGAGTGGTCGGTCACCATGGGCCAAGGGCCCGGCGGGGACGCCGACGGGGCCCTCGCCCTGCACATCTTCCTGAACACCGACGGCAGCGGCCTTCTCCACTACTCGCAGTGGACCAGCGACGAAGCCCACCTCGCCTGGGCCCGGGCCCGCCGCGACCGGATGATCGGCACGCTCGACGAGGTCGTCCCCGGCATCGAGCGCCCGGGGCTGCACCGCACCCGCGTCTACCGGAGCATCACGGCGGACCCGACCCGCACACCCGGCCTGGTCGTCCTCGCCACCGTCGACGCGACCGGCCCCGAGCGTCAGCGCTCCTGGGCCGACACCGTCGTCGCCGCCCAGCGGGAGACCCCGCTCCCCGGGCTCATCGCCGCCCACTTCCATCTCACCAAGGACGGCACGCGCGTCCTGAAGTACTCCGAGTGGTCCGACGTCGCCGCCCACGAGGCGGCGCTCCCCGTCCTGGCCGCCTCCCCGGACTGGGGCAAGGTCCTGGACCACCCCGGGACCCGGCACCTGGGCTTCAAGCGGTACGAGATCTACGGCTCCGTCACCCGCGAGCCCTGACCCGCCTCACGATCACCACGCCCGCCGCTGCCGCCACGGCCGCCCCACCCGTGCCCGCACCGACGATCAGCACCGTGCGGCCCGGCCCCTCGTCCGGGGACGCGGGGGCGGCTCCGGTGACGACGAGGTGGCCGGTCCGCTTCACCCGGCCGTGGTGGCTGACGACGGTGACGGGGTAACGCCCGGATTCCAGACCGGAGCGGACCCGGGCCGGGCCGAAGTAGCGCGGGTCGTCACCGTCGCCCGCCTTGCTGTCGTCGCGCTTCAACGACACCGCGCGCTCGAACGCCGGGGAGGTCGCGGTCAGCCGGCCCTCCTCGCCCGGGTCGGGTGACTCGTCGCTCCACAGCACGTTGACCGAACCACCGGCCGCGATCTTCACCCCGGACCCCCGGGCGTCCTCGGGCCGCTCCTTGACCGCGAAGAAGGCCGGGCCGCGCGCCCTGCCCACGTAGTCGCTGTCCCCGGGCCGCGCGGCCCGCACCACCAGGTCCTTGTTCTCGATGGTCCGGCCGTCCGGGCCGGTCAGCTCCACCTTGTACGTGCCGTCCTTCGCGTCGACGGGCAGCCGCGCGAGCGCGGAGAACATCCGGGGGTTGTTCCAGTCGGCGCCCTTGGGGTCGTGGACCAGCCGGACGGGGTTGGGGAAGACCGGGGACCGCACGGTGAAGACGTCACCGCTCTCACCGGGATAGAGGTCGTCGAACCACATCCCCAGCTGCTCGCCCGGCCGCAGCTCGTCCCCCGGCGTGGCCGCCTGGAACGTCGGCCGCTGCGAGGGCTTGACCTCCACCTGGTCCCGGGCCACGACCTCGCCGTCCGCCTCGACCTTGAGCGGGTACGTGCCCGGCGCGGTGGACATCGCGACGGCCGGGCGCGCGTGGTGCGAGCCGTCCGAGGCGGCCAGCTCGACCGGGCGCTCGAAGACGGGCGAGGTGACGGTGACATCCGCACCCGCCCGGACACCTTGGACATCGACGTCGATCAGCTCGCCGGGCCGGTTGTCGAAAGCGCCGTTGAGCAGCAGGTGCACCCCGCCGCCCGGCCCGTCGTCGGCCACCGCGACCCCGGCCGCGCCGGCCACCGGCCCGATCAGCCCCACCCCCAGCACGGCCACCGCCGCCCGAGTCCACTTCACCGCACACCCCCTGTCGGTCACTGAGGAAGATGCCCGTCCCGGCCCGATGGTTGCCCGGACGAAAAAACCCCGGGCCCGCGACGATGTCGCGGGCCCGGGGTTCACATGGGATGACGGGATCCGGGGGCCTGGCCCCCGGAGAGCTGACGGGCGGACCCTGCTCGCGTGGTGTGCGAGCGGGGAACGCCCATCCGTCCGTGGAGATGGCGGGAATCGAACCCGCGTCCAACGGTGCGGAATCAGGGCTTCTCCGTGTGCAGTTCGCTGCGCTTTTCTCGGCCCCGGCGATCACGCGAACAAGTCGCCGACGGGCCCAGTCACTGTTTGATTTCCTTCTCGACCCCGTGACCGGGTCGAGAAGTTTAGTTCCCTAGCTGATGCCAGGATCCGGGTCGGGAACAGCCCCGGGCTGACACTTCACGCAGTCGCTACTTAGGCAGCGAGGGCGAAGGAATCGCGCTTGGAGTTGGCGATTATTGGTTGCGACATATGGTTTACGAGATCATTGCCGCTTCCTCGACACGCTTCCCCTGCTTCGACATCCGCTGTCGAAACCGATCATCCCCATGTTGATTTTTCAAGGTGCGCACCCGCCGGTACCACCCGGTGGTGTGCGATGCCCATCGTACGTGACCAACGCACGAGGGTGCCAGCGAATTCCCGCGGGGCGGGCTGCGGGCCCGGTCGCGGCGCCGGCTACAGCGCCTGCTGCTTCGCCCGCTGGCGCCTGCGCGCGGCGGCGATCGCGCGGTTGGACTCCCGCGTGTCCTGCTTCTCGCGCAGCGTCTGCCGCTTGTCGTACTCCTTCTTGCCCTTGGCGAGGGCGATCTCGACCTTGGCCCGGCCCTCCTTGAAGTAGATCGCCAGGGGCACGATCGTGTGACCCGTCTCCTGCGACTTGGAGTCGAGCTTGTCGATCTCGGCACGGTGCATCAGCAGCTTGCGCTTGCGGCGCGCGCTGTGATTGGTCCACGTCCCCTGGGCGTACTCGGGGATGTGGGCGTTGTGCAGCCACGCCTCGCCGCCGTCGATCTGCACGAAGCCGTCCACCAGCGAGGAGCGGCCCTGGCGGAGCGACTTGACCTCGGTGCCCGTCAGCACCATGCCGCACTCGTAGGTGTCCAGAATGTGATAGTCGTGGCGCGCCTTCTTGTTCTGCGCGACCAGCTTGCGACCCGTCGTCTCTTTCTTCTGTTTAGCCATAGCGCGGTCATTCTCGCACTAGGACCCCACCCCGAGGCCACTCAATACCGTGCGGGCCCGACGCTCGGCGTCACCACGAACGACGAGGTCGGGGGTGATGCCCCGGCCGTCGACCGCGCGCCCGGCGGGGGTGCGGTAATGGCCGACGGTCAGCTCGGCCACCGAGCCGTCGGGGAGCCGGCTGGGCATCTGCACGGACCCCTTGCCGAAGGTGGGCCCGCCGACGAGAACGGCCCGGCCCCGGTCCTGGAGGGCGCCCGCCAGCAGCTCGGCGGCGCTCATCGTGCCGGCATCGACGAGGACGACCAGCGCCGGCCGGGTGCGCCCGCCGGGGGCGGCCTGCAGCACGCGCTGCTCGCCGTGCACGTCGTAGGTGGCGACGAGACCGCCGTCCAGGAAGGCGGAGGCGGCCTCGACGGCCTCGGTGACCAGACCGCCGGAGTTGCCGCGCAGATCCAGCAGGATGCCCTCGCCGCGCCCGGCCGCCCGGACCGCCCGGCGGACCCGCTCGCCGGTGCCCTTGGTGAAGGAGGCCACCTTGATCCGGGTGGCCGGTGCCTCGTCGTCCCGGAGCCGGGCGACGGTGACGCTCTCGGTCGTCAGCCGCTGCCGGCGCAGCGTGTGCTCCCAGGTCCGGCCGCCGCGCTGGAGACCCAGGCGCACGGGCGTACCGGGCCCGGCCGCGGCCGCCCGGACGGGGTCCTTCCCGGCGGCGCCGCCCGGGGCCGGACTGCCGGCGTCACCGCGCAGCCGGGCGACGGTCTCGGTGACGGGCCGGCCGGTGACGTCCGCGCCGTCGACCGTGCGGACCCGGTCGCCGGGGCGCAGCCCGGCCCGCTCGGCGGGGCTGCCGGGCTGGACGCCGTCGACCTCCGTCCAGCCGCCCGGCCCGCGCCGGGCGGAGAGACCCACGCCCACGTACACACCGTCCAACGCCCGCTGGAAGCCCTCGTACTCGCGGGCGCTGTAGACCGCGCCCCAGCGGTCGCCGCTGCGGCTGACGACCTCGGCGGCGGCCTCCGAACCGGACTTGCCCTTCCGCGCGGCCTGCGCGGCGGCGGCCTCCACGGCCCGGCGGTCGACGGCCCGCGCGACCGTGCGGGAGGACCGCCCGGCCGTGTGCTCCCCGCCGCCCTGCCGGTCCATCCCCCAGGAACCGGCTGTGGCACCGGCCGCGAGCACGCTCGCGAAGACCAGCGTCAGAGCCGCCCCACGACGGACGCGGCGCGGCGGAACGAACATCGTCGGGCCGAACATGCGCGAGAGTCTAGGACACCAGAGGGCGCCGTACGGGGAGTTGACCGCACGGCGCCCTCGGCGCATGACAGGTGTGCTCGTGGCGGGCCGGTGCCGCCGCGGCTACACCTTGAGGTACTTCCGCAGTGCCACGAAGGCGGCGAGCGCGGGCATCAGCACCCCGATCGCGATCACCAGCGGCAGCTTGGAGAGCACCGCGTCCCAGCCGAGGAACTGGATCACGTCGACGCGGGGGGCGAGCAGATTGTTGACCAGGAAGTACTGGCCGCTGACCAGCAGCACACAGGCGAAGCCCGCGCCGAGCAGCCCGGCGACCGCGGCCTCGGTGATGAACGGGATCTGGATGTAGAAGCTGGACGCGCCGACCAGCCGCATGATCCCGGTCTCCCGGCGGCGGCTGAACGCCGATACCCGGACCGTGTTGACGATCAGCAGCAGGGCCACGACGAGCATCAGGGCCATCACCCCGAGCGCCGCCCAGTTCATGTACTTCAGAAGATTGAAGAGGTTCTCCAGCAGGGTCTTCTGGTCCTGCACCACCTGGACACCGGGGCGCTGCGAGAAGGCGCTGGAGATGACCTTGTACTGGGACGGGTCCTTGAGCTTGACCCGGAAGGACTCCTGCATCTGGTCCGGGGTCAGGGAACCGGCGATCGGGGACTTCCCGAACTGCTCCTTGTAATGCTTGTACGCCTCGTCGCTCGTCTCGAACTGCACGCTCTGGACGACCCGCATCTTCTCCAGATCGGCCTTGATCTGCTTCTTCTGGTCCTCGGTGGCCGCGCCCTTCACACAGGCGGGATCCGACTCGGCGTCGACCTTGTTGCAGAGGAAGATCGAGACGTTGACCTTGTCGTACCAGTAGCCCTTCATCGTGCTGACCTGCTCGCGCATGAGCAGCGACCCGCCGAAGAGGGCGAGCGAGAGGGCGACGGAGACGATGACCGCGAAGGTCATCGTGAGATTACGGCGGAGACCGACGCCGATCTCCGACAGGACGAACTGGGCGCGCATGGCGTCCTTTCAGTGCTGGTAGCCGTAGACGCCGCGCGACTGGTCGCGCACGAGCCGGCCCTTTTCCAATTCGATGACGCGCTTGCGCATCTGGTCCACGATCTGCTGGTCGTGCGTGGCCATGATGACGGTCGTCCCGGTCCGGTTGATCCGGTCCAGCAGTTTCATGATGCCGACGGAGGTCTGCGGGTCGAGATTGCCGGTCGGTTCGTCGGCGATCAGCAGCATCGGCCGGTTGACGAACGCGCGAGCGATGGCCACGCGCTGCTGTTCACCACCGGACAGCTCGCCGGGCATCCGGTCCTCCTTGCCCCCCAGACCCACCAGATCGAGGACCTGGGGCACGCCCTTGCGGATCTCACCGCGCGGCTTGCCGATGACCTCCAGGGCGAAGGCGACGTTCTCGGCGACGGTCTTGTTGGGCAGCAGCCGGAAGTCCTGGAAGACGGTGCCCAACTGGCGGCGCATCTGCGGCACTTTCCAGTTGGAGAGCCGGGCGAGGTCCTTGCCGAGCACATGCACCTGGCCGTGGCTGGCCCGCTCCTCGCGCAGGAGCAGCCGCAGGAAGGTGGATTTGCCCGAACCCGAGGAACCGACGAGGAAGACGAACTCGCCTTTCTCGATCTCCAGCGAGACATCGCGGAGCGCCGGGCGGTTCTGCTTCGGGTAGGACTTGGAGACGTTGTCGAATCGGATCACGAGTGCACCACGCGTCGACCTGGATAGTGGCACGGAACACCGCGCGCGCGGCTCCCGTCGGTGTGCGTGACCATACGCGAAGCACCGGCGCACGCGCAGTCGGCATCCGGGGTTGGCGCGTTTATTACCGACACCATCGGGGACAAAACGAGGACATTTGGGCCCCGTTTTGCGCTGCGCGCGAGCAGTCGCGCCGAACGGCGGGAAAGCTGGCACAGTGGTAAGGGGAACCACCCGGGTATCCCGCGCGTTGGACGTGCCGGAGGAGGAGATCGCATGACATGCGACCGACTGGTGTGCGCCAGCTGCGCGGGCCGGGTCAGCGAGGGCAGGTGCCCGGTCTGCCGGGCCAGCCGACAGCGGCTTGAGCAGCAGGAAGGCGCGTTCGCCGCGCTGTCGCCGGCCACGCTGATCGCGCTGCTGGTGGCGCTCGTCGCGGTGGCCCTGGTCGCCCACGGCTTCGCCGCGTAACCACCCGCTCACAGCTGCCGGGATCCCGTAGAGACACCGCAGACCTACCGCGTACAGGGTGAGGGCCCGGAGCGTCGTCCGCTCCGGGCCCTCACCCTGTCCCCGTACGGGGTACCGGTCGTCCGGTCAGGCCGCGGTGTTCCGGTTGACCAGACGCGGCAGCATCCGGAAGCCGATGCCGCCGGCGATCATCGTCGCGGCGCCGATCAGCAGGTAGGACGTGTGGCCGGCGCCGGTCTGGGCCAGCTGCTCCTTCGGCTTGGCCTGCTGCACGGGCTTGGAGCCGCCGCCGTCGGTGCTGGTGCCGCAGTGGGAGTCCGTGTCGACCGGGCAGGTCGTGGCGTCGTCGCCCTTGCCGCCGCCGGTGGCGGAGCCGCTGTGGTCGTCGCCGCCGGTCGAGCCGCCGGTGGAGCCGCCGGTGCTGTCGCCGTCGTCGTCACCGCCGGTGGAGCCACCGGAAGTCGAGCCACCGGAAGTCGAGCCACCGGTGGTGGTACCTCCGGAGGTGGTGCCCTCGGAGGTGGAGCCGCCGCTCGTCGAGCCGCCGGTGGTGGTGCCACCGCTGGTCGAACCGCCGGAGGTCGAACCGCCGGAAGTCGAGCCCCCGGAAGTGGAACCGCCGGAGGTCGAACCACCGGAAGTCGTGCCCTCGGAGGTGGAGCCACCGCTGGTGGTCCCCTCCGACGTCGAACCGCCGCTGGTCGTGCCCTCGGACGTCGAACCACCACTGGTGGTCCCCTCGGAGGTCGAACCACCACTCGTGGTCCCCTCCGACGTCGAACCACCGCTCGTGGTGCCCTCGGAGGTGGAACCGCCGCTGGTCGTGCCCTCGGACGTCGTGCCGCCCGACGTCGTGCCCTCGGACGTCGTGCCGCCCGACGTCGTGCCGCCCTCGGTCGTGCCACCGGTCGGCGGCTGCGTCGGCTGCGGGATCTCGGTCGGGTCGACGGTCGGGTCGACCGTGGGCGGGGCGGTCGGGTCGTCGCCGACGGTCGCCTTCACCCCGATGCCACCGACCTCGACGTCCACACCGGCGGCCGAGGCCGCACCCGCGGCGGTCAGCGAGGCACCCGCCACGATCACCGCACCGGCGGCTATTCGCGCGACGCGCAGTCGCGTGTTCTTCGTCATCTGCCTGCTACCCCCAGTAGCCGAACTCGTCATTGGAGCAGCTCTTCACGGGGCCATGGCGCCTTGGGGACCACGCGTGGCTGAACCGGCCGTACCGGCCGGGCCGCTCGCCCCCCACCACACGCGCCCCAGTGATACGCATGCCAAACGCCACCCTTCACAGTTTTCAGGGTGGCGTCAAGGCAGTTAAGGGCGTGATGCCCGGCTATGTCGGTGTTTGGACTACTTCTCCGACTGCTTGCGCCAGCGGATACCGGCCTCCAGGAAGCCGTCGATGTCGCCGTCGAGCACGGAGGTGGGGTTGCCGACCTCGAACTCGGTACGCAGGTCCTTCACCATCTGGTACGGGTGCAGAACGTACGAACGCATCTGGTTGCCCCAGGAGTTGCCGCCGTCGCCCTTGAGCGCGTTCATCTTCTCCTGCTCCTCCTGGCGGCGGCGCTCGAGGAGCTTGGCCTGGAGGACGTTCATCGCGGTCGCCTTGTTCTGGATCTGCGAGCGCTCGTTCTGGCAGGAGACGACGATGCCGGTCGGCAGGTGGGTCAGCCGGACCGCGGAGTCGGTGGTGTTGACGCCCTGGCCGCCGGGGCCGGACGAACGGTAGACGTCCACGCGCAGATCGGACTCGTCGATCTCGACGTGGTCGGTCTGCTCGACGACCGGCAGCACCTCGACGCCCGCGAAGGACGTCTGGCGGCGGCCCTGGTTGTCGAACGGCGAAATGCGCACGAGGCGGTGGGTGCCCTGCTCGACGGAGAGCGTGCCGTAGGCGTACGGGACCTGCACGGCGAAGGTGGTCGACTTGATGCCGGCCTCTTCCGCGTACGAGGTTTCGTAGATCTCCGTCTTGTAGCCGTGGCGCTCGGCCCAGCGCAGGTACATGCGCTGCAGACGCTCGGCGAAGTCGGAGGCGTCGACGCCGCCGGCCTCGGCGCGGATGTTGACCAGCGCCTCACGGGAGTCGTACTCGCCGGAGAGGAGGGTACGGACCTCCATCTCGTCCAGCGCCTTGCGGACCGCGGTCAGCTCGGCCTCGGCCTCGGCGAGGGTGTCCGCGTCGTCCTCGGCCTCGGCGAGCTCGAAGAGCACCGCGAGGTCGTCGATGCGGCCGCGCAGCGCCTCGGTCTTGCGCAGCTCCGCCTGCAGGTGCGACAGCTGGCTGGTGATCTTCTGCGCCGCGTCCGGGTCGTCCCACAGGGACGGTGCCGCCGCCTGCTCCTCGAGCACGGCGATGTCGGCCCTCATCTTGTCGAGGTCCAGGACGGCCTCGATCGACCCCATGGTCGAGGAGAGGGACTTCAGCTCTTCGGATACATCAACGACTGCCACGCACCCAGCCTAACGGCTGTGCCGGGCTGCACGGCCCGAAGGTGGGCGCCCAGGATCTTCGGGGTGCGCTTTTCCGCTCCCCGGCCGGGCGTTTGTGGGCCACAAAGGCCGCAAAGGTCATAAGGCCATAAGGAACAGGGCCCCGGCCCGCGAGCCCGCGGGCTATCGCCCCGACGAGGGTTCCGTGCGGTGGACGCCCGGTTTGGAGTCGCCGGAATCGTGGTCCCCCACGGCGAACCAGCCGCCCACCCCGGCCGCCGCGGCCAGCGCCACCGCCGCCGCGCCGAGCTTCACCCGGCGGCGCCGGAGCGCTTCCGCGGCCGACCGGTGGCGCGCGGAGCCCGCCCGGCGCTCCCCCGCCGCGCGCGGGGCGCGGGCCGTGCCGTGGGCGCCGCCCGCCAGCTCCTCCGGGCCGGGCACGCGCATGCTCGTGTGGGTCTCGCGGCTGGAGTCGGCGACGGCGCCCGGCACGAGCGGCACGACGCCCCGGCGGCGCGGCTCGGCGGCCACGGCCGTCTGCGACCGGTCGTCGTACGCGCCGTCCCGGCCGGGGTCGGCCGCGCTCTGGCCGTCCTCGGGCTCGTCGATGTCGAGCGGCGGGTACCCGGCCAGGCTCGGCAGCAGCTCCCGCAGCCGCACCGCCAGCTCCGAGGCCCGCAGCCGGGACGCGGGGCCCTTGGCGAGGCACTGGACGATCAGCTGCCACAGCTCGTCGGGGATGCCGGGCAGCGGCGCCACCGTCTCGGTGACGTGCCGCCGCAGGACCGCGCCCGGGTGGCCGCCGCCGAAGGGGGTGAAGCCCGCCAGCAGTTCGTACAGCACGGTGGCGAGGGCGTAGACGTCGACGGAGGCGCGCGGCGGCAGACCCTCGATGATCTCCGGGGCCAGGTAGTCGGGCGTGCCGATGACGCTGCGCGGGTTCGGGGAACGGCCGCCCGGGGCGGCGGAGCCCCCGAGCCCCCCGGTGGCGGCGGCGCGGCGCGGCGTGTCCACGAGGCGGGCGATGCCGAAGTCGGTGAGCAGCGCGGGGTGCGCCCCGGCGGGGCCGAGCGGGCCCGCCATGTCGAGGAGGACGTTCTCCGGCTTGACGTCGCGGTGCACGATCCCGGCGGCGTGCGCGGCGGCGAGCCCGTCCGCGACGTCGGCGACGATGGCGACGGCGGCCTCGGGGGCGAGCCGGCGCTCGTGGTCGAGGCGGGTGCGCAGATCGGTGCCCCGGATGAGGTCCATGACGAGGGCGAGGTCGGCGCCGTCCACGACGAGGTCGCGCACCCCGACGACGTTCGGATGGTCGAGGCCGAGGAGGGCCGCGCGCTCCTGCACGAACCGGCCGACGAGCTCCTGGTCGGACGCAAGGTCCTCACGCAGGAGCTTGATGGCGACCGGGCCCTCGGGGCCCTCGCCAAGCCACACCGTGCCGGCACTGCCGCGCCCCAGGACCTGGTGGGCGGTGTACCGGCTGCCGATCTTCCGTGCCAAGACTCTTCGGCTTCCTTTCCTGGTCCTCCGACCCCCGACAAGGGCGCGTTGGCGACAAAGCTACGCGGCTGAAGGGATGTTAGGGGCACCGATCTGTGCCGACCGCCGCTTCTGCGGCAGAAAACACCCTTCAGATGTCGACAAGTCTCCAAGATCGGGGCGGCGGCGGGACCGCCGGGGGCGGCCGGTCACCGGGTGGATCGACCGGGCGGGTGAACCGGGTGGGTCACCTGCCCGACGCGAGGCCGGAGACCCAGTCCTTCGCGTCGGTGATCCAGTCCCAGGTGGCGTCCCAGAAGTTCTGGCCGTCGGCGACCCAGTCCTTGAGGGGGGTGAACTCCCAGACCAGCCAGGACCCGAGGACCAGGATCAGGATCATGAACAGACAGCCCTTGAGGCAGCCCAGACCCGGAATCCGCATGGGGTTCGCGCCGCGCTGCCGGGGCGGCCTGGGCTCCCGGCGCGGGGCGGCGGGCTCGGGAGCCGGCGGCGGGGAGTAGCGCTGCGGCTGGTGCTGCTGCTGGGGCGGCTGCGGCGGCTGCTGGTAGCGCGGCTGGTGCTGCGGCTGGGGCCGCTGCCCCGGCTGCCGCTGCGGAGCGTACTGCTGGGGCTGCGGCTGCTGGGGGGCGTACCGCTGCTGCCCCCCGTACTGCTGCTGTCCGTACTGCTGCTGCCCTTGCTGCTGCCCGTAGCCGCCCTGCGGCGGCTGCTGGTGGCGCGGGGGCTGCTGCGGGGGCTGCTGGGGCGCGCCGGCCCGGCGGGTGGGGCGGCGGCGCAGCGGGTCCTCGCTCGGGTCCAGGTACTGGACCTGCGTCTGGTCGTTGCGGTCGCGGGCCGCGCGCAGCTGGGTCTGCCACGGGTGCGGGTCGTCGCCCGAGGGCTGCGGCGGGCCCGGGGGCACCGGCGGCATCACGCGGGTGGGGTCGCCCGACTGCGGCCCGCCGGGGCCGGTGGGCAGGACCTGCGTCGGGTCGGCGTTCGGCCCGGGCGGGGTGTGGGGCAAGAAGCTCGTCGCGGCGTTCGGGTCGTAGGAGCCCGCGTTCGTCGGGAGCATCTGGGTGGGGTCGGCGTCGCCGGGGGCGCCGCCGTCCGCGCCGGTGCCCGGCACCTGGGCGGGCTCGGGGTCCGGGGCCAGCAGCGCGGCGACCCCGAGCGCGGCCTCGGCCTGCGCCGGGGAGGCGTGCACCCCGACCCCGGCGGCGACGACGCGCAGGGCACGCGCGAGGTTCTCGGCGCTCGGCCGCTCCTCGGGGCGCTTGCGCAGACACCGCTCGATGATCGTCCACAGCGGTTCGGGGACGGTGGTGGGGCGGCGCGGCTCCTCGCTGAGGTGGCGGTGCAGGACCTCCAGGGCGGTCGAGCCGGCGAACGGCGGACGGCCGGTGACCAGTTCGTACAGCAGGATGCCGGCGCCGTAGATGTCGACGGCGGACGTCTGCGGGCGGCCCTCGGCGGACTCGGGCGCCACGTACGCCGGGGTGCCGACGAATTCGTGGGTGCGGGTGAGTCCGGGCGAGTCCGCGAGGCGGGCGATGCCGAAGTCGGTGAGCATCGGGTGCATCGCCTGACCGTCGTTCTTGAGGAGAACGTTGGCGGGCTTGAGGTCGCGGTGGACGACGCCGTCGGCGTGGCTGGCCGCGAGGGCGTCGGCGATCTGGGCGGTCAGGAGCGCGGCCGCCACGGGGGTGAAGGGCCCGTTGTCGCGCAGATAGCGGTGCAGGTCCGGGCCGTCGACCAGGTCCATGACGAGCGCCAGCAGATCGCCCTCGACGACGAGGTCACGGGTGCGGACGATGTTGGGGTGGGTGAGCCGCAGCAGGACGGAGCGCTCCCGCAGGAAGCGCATCACGACGTCCGCGTCGTTCGCCAGCTCCTCCTTGAGGACCTTGATCGCGACCAGCTCGCCGGGCTGGCCGGCCACGGCGGCCTCGGCGCCGGCCGCCTCTCGCTGGCGGGCTCGCCAGACGACGCCCGTGGCTCCGCGTCCGAGCGGCTCCTCGAGCAGGTACTTACTGCCTACCGGCCGCACGTCATGTGCTCCCTGATCGTGATCCAAGCTTGCGGTGGCCGCTGCCGGCCATTCGCCCACTGTAGTGCTGCCGCACCGACCGTTGACGGGTCTCGTTCAGTGGGGCTCATGGGATAGACGCGCGTTCCGGACAGATGGTTGCCACACGCGTTCCGCCACGCCCCCCGTGCGGGGGATCCGCGGGCGCCCGGCTGACGGCCGGGGCGGGGAGCGGACGGGGAGCGGACCATAACGGACCCTGAGCGGACACGGTGTGGCACGACTTGGCCATCCCGCGTTCGCGACCTCACGATTTCGCACCTTCGGATCGTCGTTCAAGATCACGAATTGGCCGTCCCCGGGCGCGTCGTCAGTGGCAGGTGCGAGGATGCTCACAGCACGGATGCGGCGGGGAGGGAGCGGGAGGCCCCGCGCGAACGTGGTGACCTGTACGTGCCGACGCGCCCGTGCGTGGTGGGGGTAGTGCGGAACCCTGCCGGCACCCCGGGCAGGAAGGGACCGTTGACGGCGATGCAGATCCGGCTGACCGTCCTCGGGCCGCTCAGCGGCCACACCCCCCCTCATGGCCCTCACCCGACGCGCGCCTGCGACGTGCTGGTGACCGCCCCCGCCGGGACGGCCCTCGCCAGTGTGGCGAGCGGCCTCGCGGCCGCCGCCGCGGCGGCGGGCTGCGATCTCGGCGGCGGAGCCGTCGTCGTCTACGCCGGGGCCGAGCGGCTCGACGCGCAGCGCAGCGCGCTGGGCGAGCCGCCGCTGGTCGACGGCGCCGTGCTGTCCCTGGGCGCCCCGGCCGACCCGGACCGGCACGCGGGCGTGCCGCTGTCCGGTGTGCCGGAGGCCGCCGCCCGGCTGCACGTGGTCTCCGGCCCGGACGCGGGCGGGGTGCACCTGCTGCACGGCGGCGAGGTGCGCATCGGCCGTTCCAGCTCGGCGGACGTGCCCCTCGACGACCCCGACGTCTCCCGGCTGCACTGCGCGGTGACCGTCGCCGACGACGGCGCCGTCACCGTCCACGACCTCGGCTCCACCAACGGCACGGTCCTCGACGGCACCCCGCTCGACGGCCGCCCGGTCCCCTTCCCCGCCGGCACGCTGCTGCGGGTCGGCGAGTCCACGCTGAGCCTGCACGGCTCCGGTGACACCTCGCCGCGCGTCCTCGCGGCGGTGCCGGACGGCGAGGGGCACCTGCGGGTGGCGGCGGGGACGGTCCCCGGCGGCGCCGGGCAGCCCCGGGGGACGACCTCGTGGGCCGAGGGCTCCGCCGGGTTCGCGGAAGCGCCGGCGAGCGGCGCCGCCGGTGTTCCCGGCCCCGCCAGGGCCCCCCGGGGCGGGGCCGGGGGGCCCGGCCCGGCCGGCGGCTTCGGCGACGCCGGCGGCGGCCCCGCGCCGGCGCACGCGGCCACCGGCCCCGCCCGGACCGCCGAGACCCGCCACTTCGTGGGCCTCGCCGGATTCCCCGGGGCCACCGACTACGGCGACGGCGGCCAGACGGCCGCGCACGCCTCCTACCCCGGCCCGGCCAAAGCTGCCGGCAGCACGGCGCCGGGCGGCTTCGCCGACACCGCCGCGGTGCCCGGGCCGCGCCACCCCACCGGCTTCGCCACCGGGCCCGCCGGATTCCCCGACCCCCACGCTTCCGGGCAACTCACCCACGGCGGCCGCGGCACCCGGTTCGACGTTCCCCCCGGCCCGGGCGCGCCGCCCGTCGCCGACGAGGCGCCGGAAGAGGGCAAGCGGGGCGGCCGGAACCGCGGCATAGGCGCATGGGCCCGGCGGCTGGCCGGCGGGCGCGGGGCCGAGCGGGCGGCCGTCGCCGAGGAATGGCCGCCCACGGCCGAGGGCGACGCGGAGCGGGCCCGCGCCCTGGCCCGGTCGCTGCGCGAGCGGTGGCCCGATCCGGCGAGCGTGCTGCTGACCGCGCTCGGCCCCGGGCCCCGGCTGTGGGAGCGCGGCCCGGACCACCCGGACCTGCTGACCGTGCGGCTGGGCACCACCGACCGGTACGCCGCCGACGGCAGCGGGCTGCTGCCGTCCGTGCCGGTGACGGTCGCGCTGCGGGAGGTCGGGGCGCTGGGCCTGGCGGGCCCCCGGGAGCGGCTGTCCGGGCTGGCCCGGTCCGTCCTCGCGCAGCTCGCGGCGCTGCACCCGCCCGCCGCGCTGGAATTCGTCCTGATCAGCGCCGACCGCTCGCGGAGCGTGGCGGAGCGGCTGGCGGAATGGTCCTGGCTGGGCTGGCTGCCGCAGCTCCGGCCGACGCACGGGCAGGACTGCCGGCTGCTGGTCGCCTACGACCGCGAGCAGGCCGAGGCCCGCACGGCGGAGCTGGTGCGCCGTCTCGACGACGGCCCCCTGGGGCCGAACTGGGCGAGCGCGGCCCCCGGGGCCGTGGCCTCGGTCGTCGAGCACTACGCCGGGCCGTTCACGATCCTGATCGTCGACGGCGACCCCGGCTCGGCCGCGCTGCGGGAGACCGTCTCGCGGCTGGCCACGGGCGGCCCGGCGGCCGGCATCCACCTGCTGTGCCTGGCGGACACCCCGGCCACCACCCCCGCCTCCCCCGTCTCCGCCACCCTGGACACGGCCCGCGCGCTCTCCCCGGCCTTCCCGCGGTGCGGCGCGGTGGCGCTGCTGAGCGGGGACGTGGCCACGGTGGTCCAGGTGATCCACCGCGGTGGTACCGGTACCGCCTTCGAGGCGGACGCGGGCCCGCACGGCGGCGCCGACGCGCCCGGCGGGTACGGGCCGCCCGGCCGGGACGCCGGGGGCGGGCCGCCCGCGCTCGGCGGGCACGCCACCCGGTACGGCGGTACCGTCCCCTCCCCCGGCCACGGCACCCCTCCCCCGGCGGCGGCCGGCGGGAACACCGTCATCGCCGCCGTCGACGCGGTGTCGGCGGCCTGGGCCGAGCGGTTCGCGCGGGCGCTGGCGCCGCTGCGGATGGCGGACGCGCAGGGCGCGCACGGGCAGGCGGGGCGGGTGGTCGCGGCACTGCCGCGAACGGCCCGGCTGCTGGACGAGCTGGGGCTCGCCCGGGCCACGCCCGCCTCGCTGACGGCCCGTTGGGCGGCGGCCACCGACCGGGGCTCCCGGCCCGGCGGGCGGGCCGTCGCCGTCCTCGGCGCCGGGCCGCACGGGCCGCTGACCGTCGATCTGGCGGCGGACGGGCCGCATCTGCTCGTCGAGGGCGGGCCCGGCTGCGGAAAGACCGAGCTGCTGCGTTCGCTCGCCGCGTCACTGGCGGCCGCCGACCGCCCCGACCGGCTCTCGCTCGTCCTCGTCGACGGGGCGGGCGCCGAGCGCGGCGAGGGCCTTCGGGTCTGCACGGACCTGCCGCACGTGTCGACGTACCTCGCCGCCGCCGACCCGGTGCGGATGCGGGAGTTCGCGCAGGCGCTGAGTTCGGAGCTCAAGCGCCGCGCCGAGCTGCTGGGCCGGCTGGACTTCTGCGGGTGGCACGCGCAGCACACCGCCGCGCAGATCATCTCGCCGCGCCGCCCGGCGGACGCGTCGTCCGGCGACCTCGATTCCGCGCCGAGCGGCACGTTGAAGCTGCGCGCGCAGAAGGACGGTCCGGCGCGCACCGCCGAGACCGCGCTGCCCCGCCTCGTCGTCCTCGTGGACGACTTCGACGCCCTCGTGGCCCCCGCTCTGGGCAGCACGGGCCGCCCGGCGGCCGGTTCCGTCGTGCGGGCGCTGGAGTCCGTGGCCCGGGACGGCGAGCGGCTGGGTGTGCACCTGGTCGCCGCGTCCGGGCGCCCGGACCGCACGGCCGACACGGCGGCGGTCGAGCGGTCGGGGCTGCGCGTCACCCTGGAGATCGCGCCCCCGACGGCCGACGGCGGGGGCGACGGCGGCGGCTCGGGCGAACCCGCCCCGGGGCGCGGCAGGTTGCAGCGGCCCGACGACGACGCGATGACCCCGTTCCAGGCGGGCCGGGTCACGGGCCGGATCCCCCGGACGGCGACGCTGCGCCCGACGGTCGTGGCCGTGGACTGGCAGCGCATGGGCGATCCGCCCACCCGCCGCCCCCTGCGCGAGCTGGGCAACGGCCCGACCGATCTGGCGCTGCTCGCCAGTGCCCTGCTGCGCGCCGCCCAGTCGGCGGGCACCTCCCCGGCTCCGTCCCTCCTGCCGCCGGACCCGCCCCGCCCGGCGTGACGGGCGGGTCCACGGGGGACAGCGCGGCGCGGCTCATGTGACGGCGCATCACAGCCCGGTCACGATCGGTGAGTTGATGCCGGGGGCGGTATTGCGGCGGCTCCGGACCCGGCGTAGGACTGTCGGCACGGGAGACAGGCCGTACGCCGGTTCGACGTACGGCGCGCGGCCGTCCACGGGGAACCGGGTACGGGAGGACGGCTATGCGTATATCGCGTACACCACTTCGCAGTTCGCCGCGCGGGGCGCGCGCGACGCGTGGGGCACTGGCTCTGGTCACGGCGGCCGCACTGGCTCTGACGGCCGCCGGCTGCGGCGACGACGGCGGCGGGGAGGCGAAGGACGACGGACCCTCGGGTTCCTCGAAGCCGGTTCCGCGCACCGTCGACCTCCCCAAGCTCGACGGGCAGAAGCTCAAGGTCACCGCCGTGTGGACGGGCACCGAGCAGAAGAACTTCACCAAGGTGCTGGACGAGTTCGCCAAGCGGACGGGCGCCGAGGTGTCCTTCGTGCCCAGCGGTGACGACATGTCCTCGTTCGTCGGCTCGAAGATGGCCGGCGGCGAGGCGCCGGACGTCGCGATGCTCCAGCAGCCGGGCGTGCTGAAGGAGTTCGCGCGCAAGGGCTGGCTCAAGCCGCTCGGCGCCGGGGCCACCGCGCAGCTGGACAAGAACTACTCCAAGGGGTGGCAGGACCTCGCCTCGTACGAGGGCAAGCGGTACGGCGTGTACTTCAAGACCAGCAACAAGTCGCTGGTCTGGTACAACACCAAGATCTTCGAGGCGGCGGGCGCGAAGGAACCCAAGTCCTTCGACGAGTTCCTGCGCACCGCCCAGGTGATCGCCGACTACGGCGTGCCGCCGGTGTCGGTCGGCGGGGCGGACGGCTGGACCCTGACCGACTGGTTCGAGAACGTCTACCTCTCCCAGGCGGGCAAGGACAAGTACGACCGGCTCGCCCAGCACAAGATCAAGTGGACGGATCCGTCCGTCAAGGACGCGCTGACCACCCTCGGGCGGCTCTTCGGCAAACGGGAGCTGCTGGCGGGCGGCAACGACGGCGCCATCCAGGTCACCTTCCCCGCCTCCGTCACCCAGGCCTTCGTCGGTGGCGAGAAGGCGAAGGCGGCCATGGTCTTCGAGGGCGACATGGCGGCGGCCAACATCCTCGGCGCCCATGTGAAGATCGGCACCGAAGCGAAGGTCTTCCCCTTCCCGGCGGTGGGATCCGACTCGCCCGTGGTGACCGGCGGTGACGTCGGGGTGGCCCTCAAGGACAGCCGGGCGGCGCAGGCACTGCTGACCTTCCTCGCCTCGTCCGACGCCGCCGGCATCTGGGCCCACGAGGGCGGTTTCATCTCGGCCAACAAGAACCTCGACCCGGCCGTGTACCCCAATGACGTGCTGCGTTCCATCGCCAAGGCGCTGGTGTCGGCGGGCGACGACTTCCGCTTCGACATGTCCGACCAGGCCCCCGCCTCCTTCGGCGGCAAGCCCGGCCAGGGCGAGTGGAAGCACCTGCAGGACTTCCTGCGGAACCCCCAGGACGTGGCGGGCACCCAGCGGAAACTGGAGTCCGACGCGGCCAAGGCGTTCAAGAACTGACGGCCGCGTCATCATGTCGACCGCGACAGCGGGCGGCGGCCCGGCCTCCGGGCCCGCACCGACGCCCGGCGACCCGCCCGTCACCCCGTCCCGGGGCGTGCTCGGCACCCGCCCGTGGGTGGCCGCCTGCTTCCTGCTGCCCACCCTGGCCCTGCTCGGCGCCCTGGTGGTCTACCCCATCGGCTACTCCCTGCACCGCAGTCTCTTCGACGCCTCCGGCGACGGCTTCGTGGGCGTCGACAACTACCGCGAGGTCTTCACCGACGACCGGATCCGCACGGCCCTGCGCAACAACGTGATCTGGGTGGCCGTCGCCCCCACCGTCGCCACCGCGCTCGGACTGATCTTCGCGGTGCTGACCGAACGGGTGCGCTGGGCCACGGCCTTCAAGCTGGTCGTCTTCATGCCGATGGCGATCTCCATGCTCGCCGCGGGCATCATCTTCCGGCTGGTGTACGAGCAGGACCCCGACCGCGGGGTGGCCAACGCGGTGTGGGTCGGCGTCCACGACACCTTCGCCGACCCCGCGCCCTTCCCCGGCGCGCACCCCCGGCCGTCCGCTGACCTGGCGGCGAGCGGCGACGGCGCGTTCACCACCAAGTCGGCCGTACGGGCGGGCTCCCCGGCGGCCCTGCCGCTGGTGGCCGTCAAACCGGAGGACGTCGCCGGGGCGCGGGACGCCGTACCGCCGCGGCAGGCGGCGGGGAAGGTCACCGGCACGGTGTGGCTGGACTTCGCCAAGGGCGGCGACGGCACGGCCGGACACGTCGACAAGGGCGAGAAGGCCCTGGCGGGCATCACGGTCGAGGCGGTGCGGGACGGGAAGACCGTCGCCTCGGCGACCTCGGCCGCCGACGGCACCTTCACCCTGCCCGACTCCGCGGCGGGCGCCCGGCTGCGCCTTCCGGCCGCCAACTTCGCCGCCTCCTACGGCGGCGTCGACTGGCTGGGCCCCACGCTCGTCACCCCGGCCATCATCGGCTCGTACATCTGGATGTGGGCCGGCTTCGCGATGGTCCTCATCGCGGCGGGCCTGGCGGGGGTGGACCGGGAACTGCTGGAGGCGGCCCGGGTCGACGGCGCGAGCGAATGGCAGGTCTTCCGCCGGGTGACCGTACCGATGCTGGCACCGGTCCTCGGGGTCGTCGTCATCACCCTCATGATCAACGTGCTGAAGATCTTCGACCTCGTCTACATCATCGCCCCCGGCTCCAGCCTCGACAACGCCAACGTCCTCGCCCTCCAGCTCTACCAGTCGTCCTTCGGTACGGACGTCAACCAGGGAGTCGGCAGCGCCATCGCCGTCCTCCTGCTGCTGCTCGTCCTGCCGGTGATGCTCGTGAACATACGAAGGATGCGAAGGGAGCGGCGGCGATGACCACCACGGACACGGCCGTACGGGCGAAGCGGTCGCTCCCGGCCCGGATCGCCGCCCGGGCCGGCGGGGGCGCCCTGCGCGTCTTCCTCCTCGTCGTCGGCCTGTTCTGGCTGATGCCGACGGTCGGGCTGCTGCTGTCCTCGCTGCGCGACGAGGCGGACATCGACGCCTCCGGCTGGTGGCGGGTCTTCAGCCACCCCGGCGGACTGACGACCGAGAACTACGCGCATCTGCTCGGCAACGACAAGGTGATGGAGTCCCTGCTCACCACCGCGCTGATCACCGTCCCCGCGACGGTGCTGGTCATCCTGATCGGCGCGCTCGCCGGCTACGCCTTCGCCTGGCTCGACTTCCCGGGCCGGGACTGGTGGTTCATGGTCGTCGTCGGGCTGCTCGTCGTGCCCGTGCAGGTGGCGCTCATTCCCGTCGCGAAGCTCTTCAACACCCTCGGGGTCTTCGAGACCACCCCGGGAGTGATCCTCTTCCACACCGCCTTCGGACTGCCGTTCGCGGTCTTCCTGCTGCGGAACTTCTTCGCCGAGATCCCCCGCGAGCTGCTGGAGGCGGCCCGGCTGGACGGCGCCGGGGAACTGCGGCTGTTCACCCGGGTGGTGCTGCCGCTGGGCGGGCCGGCCATCGCCTCGCTGGGCATCTTCCAGTTCCTGTGGGTGTGGAACGACATGCTCATCGCGCTGATCTTCGCGGACAGCGGCAACCCGCCGATCACGGTCGCCCTCCAGCAGCAGGTGCGGCAGTTCGGCAGCAACATCGACGTCCTCGCCCCGGGCGCGTTCCTCTCGATGATCGTGCCGCTGGCGGTCTTCTTCGCCTTCCAGCGCCAGTTCGTCAACGGGATCATGGCGGGCGGCGTCAAGTGAGCCGGGGCCTGTCCGGCGGATCACAGGGGCTCACCCACCGCTGCGCGGCGGTTGTCCTCCATCGCCGGGCGGGGCCTACCTACGGACGTACAGCGACACCGCGCCGCCGCGCACGAACACCGAGGACTCCTCGCGGTAGCGCTCGCCCAGGACGGTGGTCTTGGCGTGCTCGGCGGGCCGGGAGTGGATCCAGCGGTCGCCGACGCCGGTGTCCGTGACGACCCACACCCGGCCGCTCGCGGGGAGCCGGGCCAGTCGTGCGCGCAGCTCGGCGGCCGGCACCTCCTCGCCGAAGAGGGTGCCGGAGGCGGCGGGTGACCTTTCGAGGGCGAGGTCGCGCAGGCCGGTGAAGTCCTCGGGGTAGGCGAGGGCCACGCGGCGCTCGTGCAGCGGCAGGAACAGCACCGCGTCACCCGGCCGGGCCAGGTGCCCGACCACCGAGGCGGTCCGGGCGAGTTCGTCGCCGCGGCCGGCCGGCAGGCGCTCGCGCGCCTGCTCGGGAAGCTGCCCCACGAAGGCCGCCGCGACGACGGCGACCCCGGCCGCCGCCACGGCCCGCCGCCCGCGCCGGGGCACCGGCAGGAGCCCGAGGAGCCGGTCGGCCCCGGCGGCGGCGAGCAGCGGCACGCCCGCGAGGGCGAACAGCAGATACCGGTCGAGGAAGAGCGGCTGCCACTGCGCGGCGGTGTAGAGCAGGACCGGCGGGACGAGGGCCAGAGGCAGGGCGACCGCGTTGAGGTGGAGGGCCCCGGAGCGCGGCCGTGGGAGGAGGAGCGCCACGGCGGCCATCAGGAGGACACCGGTGCGGACGGTGTCGTCGGGGCCGGTGAAGGCACGCAGCAGTGCCTCGGCCTCCTCGGGGCCGGGCGGCCGGATCCAGGAGACCTGTCCGCTCTGTCCCCGGGAGAAGAGCGCGAGGGGCAGCAGTGCGAGCGCCGCGGCCGAGGCCGCGCACGCCCAGCCGCGCCGGGTCCGCCACGCCACCCGGGAGAGCAGCAGGGTCAGGCCGTGGGCGGCCGTCAGCAGGATCGCGAATTCGTGGAGCAGTGCGGTGAGCCCGACGGCCGCGCCGTAGCCGGTCCACCGCCCGTACGAGGGATGTTCGACGGCCCGGATCAGCAGCCAGGTGGCCAGGGCGGCGCCGGTGGCGACGAGCGCGTACGAGCGGCCCTCCTGCGCGTAATGGCTGACGAACGGGGTGGTGGCGTAGAGCAGCCCGGCCCACAGGCCCACGCGGGGGCGGGCCAGCCGGCAGCCGATCGCGCCGACCAGGGCGGCGGTGGCCGCGGTGGCGAGGACGGACGGCACGCGCAGCGCGAGTTCGTCCTCGCGCACCGCCAGGACGGCGTGCATCAGCAGGTAGTACAGGCCGTGCACGGCGTCGATCGTGCCGAGGAGGTGCCGGATCTCGGGCAGGGTGCGGCGGGCCACCTGGAACGTCGCGCTCTCGTCCCGCCACATCGTGCCCCGGTCCAGCCCCCACAGGCCGAGCACGAGCATGACGGCGGCGGGCACGAGGACGGCGGCCACCGCCGCACGCCGCCGGCCGCCCCGGGGCGACGGCCCGGAAAGCCCGGTCGGCCCGGCCTGCCCGGTCGGCCCAAACGGCGCCGTCGGCGCCACGCCCGGTGCGGGGCCCGATATTCCGTGCGGCCTTCCGTCCGGCTTTTCCTCCCGCCTTCCGTCCCGTCTCGCGTCCGGGCTTCCGTCCGGCTCCGGGCCCGTGGCGGCGGGGCGCCGCACCGGTCCCACTCGTCGTGTCGGCCCCATGAGTCCGGTCCGTTCCCTTCCGGCCCCTGCCCTCATCCCTGCCGCTCCTTGTCCCGGCCCGGGCGTCCGCCGACCGCGCCCAGGGGCGCAATGCCCCACTTGATAGGTATTTGTAGGTAAAACTGTGTTCTGTGGCAGCGAGCGACAGCGAAACCTTCGAGCGGGACCCGGACGCCCCGCCCGTCGCACGGGTCTGTGTGATCGTCATCGGCTTCAACGACGCCGGGCACATCCGCGACGCCGTCCACTCCGCCCTGGCGCAGGGCCCCGCCGTCGCCGAGGTCATCGCCGTGGACGACGCCTCCACCGACCGCACCGGCGAGTTCCTCGACCAGCTGGCCGCCCGCCACCCCCGGCTGCGGGTCATCCACCGCCCGGCCAACAGCGGCGGCTGCGGCACCCCCCGCAACGACGGCGTACGGGCCGCCACCGCGCCCTACGTGATGTTCCTCGACAGCGACGACGTGCTGCCGCCGGGCGCGGCGGACGCCCTGCTGCGGGCCGCCCTGCGCCACCGGGCCCCCGTGTCGGCGGGTCTGTGCGTGCGCCGCGAACTGCCCCGGCACCACGACACCCGATGGCAGCCCGGGCTCTACCGGCGGCCCGCCGTCCGGATCCCCGGGGACCACCCGGCGCTCGTGCACGACACCCTCTGCGTCAACAAGCTCTACGCCCGGGATTTCCTCACCGAGCACGGCATCGCCTTCCCCGAGGGCCGCTTCCCCTACGAGGACTTCGTCTTCACCGCCCAGGTCCTCGCGGCGGCGCCCCGGGTGGCCACCGTGCCCGACACCGTCTACATCTGGCACGTGCGCCGCGACGCGGCCAAGCCGTCGATCTCCCTGGACCGCGAGCGGGTCGCCAACTGGCGGGCGCGCCTGGCCGCCCACCGGCGGAGCGTGGAGATCCTCCTCGACTCCGGCGGCAAACCCCTCGCCCACGCCGCGCGGGTGAAGTTCCTCGACCACGACCTGCGCATGTACGTCCGCGAACTGCCCACCCGCAGCCCCGCGTACCGGCGCGCGTGGTGGCGCCTGGCCCGCGACCGCCTGGCCGGCTACGACGAGGTCGAACTGTGCTCCGCCCGGCTGCCCGCCCGCTGGATCGCCCGGGTCGTGCTGGCCGCCGAGACACCCCGCGACCTGGACCGCCTCTCCCAGCTGGCCGCCCGCCCGGCCCGGCTGCTGCCGCCCTACGCCGAGTCCGACGGCCGGCCGGTGTGGGCGGAGGACCTGCCGCACGTGGAACTCGACGGGCTCACCGGCCCCGGCTCCCCACCGCCCCACCGGCTGCCCATCACCGTCGACGCGGCGGCACGCGCCCTGTCCGGCCCCCGCGCCGCGCTGCGCCGGCTGCCGTCGCCGCCCTCCCCGCCGCCCGGGTGGCGCCGCCCGTGGCGCTTCACCCGGGCGGACGACCACGGCCCGCCGCCCTCGCCCGCCCTGCCGGGGGCCGACGCCTCGCCGCGGCCGCCCGTCGTCCCCGGGGCGCCCCCGTCGCCACCGCCGCCCGCCCCCGCCGGCCCCCGCTTCGAGCTGGGGCTGCGCGTGAACGACCTCTACGGACGGCTGGCCACGGCCCGCCCGCACACCGTCGACGTCGAACTGCGCCACCGGGACGGCGGCGCGCTCCTCACCCGCAGCCTTCCGCTGGTCCACGACGGCGCGCAGTGGACCGCGCACCTCACCCTCGGCCTCAGCGCCCTGGCCGCCCGGGGCCGCGCCGGCACCACCGCACCGCAGGTCTGGGACGTACGGGTGCGGGTGCACTGCGCGACGGGCGCCTCCTTCCGCACGACCGTCCGGGCCGTCGGCGGTGGACTGCGCCGGACCGTCCTGCCCAGCCTGCGGCACGGGATCCTGCTGGCCCAGCCTTACGCCACGGCAGGCGGCTCGCTCGCCCTGCGGCTGGCGCCCGGCGCGCGCGGCGCGGTGGACATCGCCCTGCGCAGACTGCGCCGGGCCCGCGCCCGCTTCGCCTGCCGCGGACGCCACGGCCTTCTCCTCCTCGAACCGCCGCACTCCGACTCCCCCTAGATGTGTTGTTGTCGCCGCACCATCACGGTGCGGTGGTTGCCCTCAATCGCCGGCCACTCAAGCCCGTCCGGCGATTGAGGACGCGCCCGCAGGGCGCTTGCCGCCGCAGGCGGCACCACCGGCCCGCAGCCGAAGAACCGCCGGCCAGGCGAGCGGCGCAGCTACCGGTCGATCTCCTCGAACAGCGCCTCCCACCGGTCCAGCACGGCCGGCAAGGCCAACGGCGCGACATGGGCGCGGGCGGCGCGGCCGTAGCGTTCGCGCAGCCCTTCGTCGTCGACCAGCTCCCGCAGGGCCGCGGTGAACGCCGCCGTGTCCCCGGGCGGTACGAGCGTGCCCGTGCGGCCGTGGTCGACCAGCTCGCGCACCCCGCCGGACAGTTCGAAGCTCACGCAGGGCACCCCGGCGGCGGACGCCTCCGCGAGCGCCATCGGGCGCCCTTCGCGCTCACTGGTCAGGGCCAGCACGGACAGCTCCCGGTAGGCGGCGGCCACGTCCCGCACGCTGCCCCGGAAGCGGACCCGGGCCGCGATGCCGAGCCGCTCGGCGTGCGCGCGCAGCTCCGGCTCCAGCGGGCCGTCGCCGAACAGGTGCAGCTCCCAGCCGGGCCGGTCGGCGCAGGCCGCGGCGAAGGAGTCGATCAGCCGGTCCAGCCGTTTGACCGCCTCCAGCCGCCCGACCGCGCCGACGCGCCGGGTGTCCAGGGGCGCGGGGGCGGTGGGGGTGAAGGGCACCGGGTTCGGCAGCACCGTCGCGTTCGGCAGCCGGCGGCGGCGGAAGTCCGCCGCGTCCGGCTCGCTCAGGAACACCGACTTCTCCAGCTTCGGGTAGTGCCGCAGGATCAGCTGGAGGTTCGCGGAGTGCGATGCCTGGAAGAACGACTCGTGGTACTGCCCGATCGCCTTCAGATGCGGCCGGTCGACGGCGTTCAGCCAGACCGCCGCCCAGGGCGAGCCGATGACCACATAGCCCTCGGACACCGCCGCGAACCGCTGCGCGAGCCGCGCCCGGGCCAGCCCCCGCTCGCGCCGCTCGGCCCGCGCCGCGCGCAGCCGGGCGGGGTGCAGCCGCTCGGCGAAGGAGGCGGCCCGCCAGGCGGGCGCGGCCGGTGCGCGGTAGAGCGTGGCGTGCCGGTACCCGGGGTCGGTGACGTAGGTGTGGGGTTCGGGGCTCGGCCGGATCCCGATCAGCTCGACGCGGTGGCCGCGCTCGGCGAAGCCCTGGGCGAGGGTGTGCAGCACCCGCTGCGAACCGCCCATGGAGTCCACGTCGATGCCGATCAGGAAGACGTTGCGGAGTGTGCGCGGGCTCACCGGGCCGTCCCCTCTCGTCCTTCGGTGAAGAACAGGTCGACGACGGCGGCGCTCGCCCGGCCGGTCGCGTGGGAGTTGAACATCTCCTGGAAGCGGCGGTACGCCGCCGCCCACTCCTCCCGCACCGCGCCGATGTCCTTGAGCGCCCCGGCCAGTTCGTCCGTCGTGGCGAGCATCGGGCCGGGGGCGATCTCCGGCAGGTCGTAGTACGTGCCGCGCGAGGTGGCGCGGTACTGCTCGTAGTCGTCGGTGTAGAGCAGGATGGGGCGCCCCAGGTTGGCGTAGTCGAACATCACCGACGAGTAGTCCGTGAGCAGCGCGTCCGAGGCGAGCAGCAGGTCGTTGAGGTCGGTGAACTCCCGGCCGTCGCGCACCGCGTGGCCCAGCTCGCGGGGCACGGTGTACCGCTCGTAGTAGTGCGGGCGGACCACGACCGTCCACTCCTCGCCGGTGCGGGCGAGGAGCCCGGCCAGGTCCACGCGGACGGACTCGCCGGTGCCGCGCGCGCCGTCGCGGAAGGTGGGGGCGTAGAGCAGCACCTTGCTGCCCTCCGGGACCTGGAGCTTCGCGCGGGTGACGGCCGCGCGGTCGCGCTGGCGGGGTTCGTCCCCGCGGACGAGGACGTCGTTGCGGGGCAGGCCGGTGCGCAGCAGCTCGCCGGTGAAGCCGTTGGCCCGGACGAAGGTCCGCTCGAATTCGGCGCTGGGCGAGATGAGCGCGTCCCAGCGGGCGACCATGTCGCGGTGCTGCTGCCGGCGCTCGGGGCTCGCGAGCCGCAGCTCGGGCACGTCGAAGCCCATGTGCTTGAACGCCTGGCCGTGCCAGGTCTGCAGGTAGCGGGTGCCGGGCCGCTTGCCGTAGATCATCGGGAAGCCGTGCGAGTCCACCCAGTAGCGGGCTCGGGCGACCGCGCGGACGTACTCCCAGCTGCCCCGTCTGACCAGGGGCACCCCCTTGGGGTAGGAGGCGCGGCTGCCGGAGTAGGACCACACGGCCCGCAGCGGCAGGTCGCGCCGGAGCAGTTCCTCGTGGAGGTAGCGGGGGCTGTCCGCGTAACCGCGGCCCTCCATGGCCTCGAAGATCACCAGCTCGTCGTCGATGGGCAGCCGCTGCAGCTCGTGATAGGTCAGGGCCTTGGCGCGGGGGCCGGTGGCGCGGCGGATCAGCCGGTGGATCCGGCGGCGTACCGGTGCCAGACGCGGGGCCACGCTCTCGGCGTGGCCGAGGGCGCCCGTGCGCTCCCAGGCGAATTGGAGCCGCCCCGCGCCGCGCCCCTCGCAGCCCACCCGGACGCGGTGCCCCGCGAACGGCCCGTGCAGGGGCAGGGCCACCCGCAGGGCGGGCAGACCGGCGGGGGCGAGCAGCGGGTCGGTGCGGCTGAGGCCCAGCCGGTCGAGGACGACGACGGGGTGGCGGCGGCCCCGGAAGCCCTTGGGGCCGAGCGGGATCAGCCGGGGGTCGACGGCGAACTCCGCGGTACGGACCTCACTGTTCCCCTCACCCCCCTCGTCTCCGTCGTCGCGAGCCCCCTCGTCGTAGCGGATGGGCACGGTCAGCGGCGCGCCGTTCGTGGCGAGCCGCAGCTCGGCGGTGACGGCCCCGGCGTCGGGGCCGGACAGCAGCCGTGCCGGGTCGTAGGTGCGCAGGGTGAACCGCAGCAGGGGCCCGTCCGCTTCGATCCGGGCGGCCTCGTGCCGCAGCGGCCCGGTGGCGAAGGACTGGTCGTCCAGGTGCCAGTCGGTGATGTCGAGCCCGGCGGCCGCCCGCTCGTCGGCGGGCAGCTCCCGCCCCCAGTACACGCGCCCGCCGCGCCGTACGACGTGGCGCGGGGCGAGCTGCGGGCGGTCGAGGGTGCGGGCGCACTCGGCGGCCTCCTCCAGGCGCCCGGCGCGCAGCAGGTACCGGCAGATCTGCTGCTCGCGCGGCACCGTGCCGAAGGCCTCGGGGGCGATGCCGTCCAGGTAGGGCGAGACGGCGGCGGCGAAGCCCTCGGTCCACGAGCGGTCCCGGAAGGGCAGGTCACCGAGGTAGAGGCGGAAGTCGTGGCGGAGGAACTTCGCGTCCTTCGCGGGCCGCAGATCCGCGTTGCCCGTCTCCTCCAGGAAGGTGTCGATGAGCCGGGCCACGTGGATGCGGTCCGTCACGTTGCGCGGTTCGTGGCGGCTGGAGGAGATGGACAGCCGGTCCGGGTCGGCGGCGAGCCGCCAGGTGTAGACGGGCCAGGGGACGACGGCGAAGGCGCGCGCGAGGGTGAAGGCCTGGGCGCTGAACAGCTGGTCCTCGTAGTGGATGCCCTCGGGGAAGCGCAGGCCGTGCCGGGCGACGAAGTCGGCGCGGTAGAGCTTGTTCGTCGAGAGGTGGTCGAGGAAGAACTCGGGTGCCTGTCTGATGCCCTCGACCAGCCGCACGTCCTCGAAGAGGCCGGGGTACCACAGCCCGGTGGTGCCGCTCTCCTCGAACAGCCGGGTGACCTCACCGGTGACGAAGTCGGCGCCGGTCTCCTCGGCGGTCAGCAGCAGCGATTTGCAGGCGTGGTAGGGCAGTTCGTCGTCACTGTCGAGGAACATCAGATGGGGCGCCCGGGCGGCGTCGATGCCCGCGTTGCGCGGGGCGCTGCAGCCGCCGCTGTTGACCGGCAGCCGGATGTGGCGCACCCGGGGATCGGCGGCCGTCAGCCGGCGGGCGACGGCGAAGGTGTCGTCGGTGGAGCAGTCGTCCACGATGATCACTTCGAGGTTGCGCAGCGACTGGCCGAGCACCGACCGCACGGCGCGCGGCAGCCGCCCGGCGTCGTTGTAGGCGATGACGACCACGCTGACGTCGGGGACGGGAAGGGGGTGCGCGACGGTCACGGTTCACCTCGTTCCGGAGTGGTTCCGGGGATCGGGATCACTACACAGAGAGTAAGTGCCACCACTGACAGTGACCTCCGTGGCGGGGTGCGGGCGGGCCCGCCACACCGCCGAGCACAGCCCCGCCGCCATGCCGGTGAACATGACGAAGTCCTTGAAGGCGTGCCGCTCGGCGCTCTGCAGCTCGGGCCAGTGCACCCCGGCGAGCTGCGGCACCAGCGGCAGCCAGCACCACACCGAGCGCACCGCGGCCCCCCGCACCACCCCCGACGCGGCCAGCGACGGGACCACCACCATCGCGTAGTGCAGGAACGACGGCCGGGACACCAGGAACGCCGCGAGCATCAGCAGCGCCGCGCACTCCACGAGCCGCAGCCCCTCGTCTCCCCCGCGCCGCCACCGCAGCCGGGCGAAGGCCAGCACGGTCACGGCGGCGCCCACCGCGAGGAGCGTGGGGAGCGGGGACGGGATGCCGAGGCGGGGCAGGACCGAGGGCCAGGCCGCGTCGTAGGGGCGGGCGTAGGCGTCCTGCCCGTGCAGCAGGAACGGCAGCGTCCGGGTGAAGAACAGGCCCGGCCGGGGCATCGCCCACGCGGCGGCCAGCGACACCACGAGCGGGACGCCCACCGCCCAGGCCACCGCCCGTCGGCGCCGGGCGAGGACGAACAGCAGCAGAAGGGGCACCAGCATCGGCTTCAGCGCGATCGCCGCCCCCACGACCACGCCCGCCCCGCTCCAGCGCCCCCGCCGCGCCAGCAACAGGGCGGCGGGGAAGGCGAGGGCCGAGAACACCGTCCAGTTGGCGAGGTGGACGACGCTGCGCAGCGGCAGGAACACGCCGAGCCCGGCGACCGTGACCGCCGCCAGCCGGCTGTCCGCCCGGACACCGAAGATCCGCAGGGCGGTCACGACGCCCACCAGGACGAGCAGGGCCGTGAGGGCCGGTGCCACGAGGGACACCCCGCGGTCGGTGAGCAGCGTCTCGGGTACGGCCGCGAAGACGGCGCCCGGCGGATAGAGGAACCGTTTGTCCGCATAGGGCGACCCGCCGTCGAGCAACGTCCGGGCGGCGCGCACCACGACCGCGTTGTCGATCCCCAGCCGGCCCGCGCTCGCCTCCTGCCACACGCTCAGCGCGTACACGAGCGACGCCGCCGCGAGCACCGGCCACGGTGCGCCGCCGCGCAGCCACCGCCCGGCGGCGTCGGGCCTCTCGACGCGGGCCACCCGGGTCTCCAGGGGCGGCCGGATGCCGGGCGCGGTCATCGGGCGCCCCCGGCGGTGTGCCGGGTGGTGTCCCCGGCGGCGTCCCCGGCAGCGTGCCGGCCCGGGCCGGTACCCCGGGCGGAGGTGACGCCCCCGCTCACCTCGGCGACCTCGAACAGGGCGAGCCCGCCCGGCCCTTGGGCGGCCTTGCGCAGCGAGGGGTCGTCCGCCGGCAGCCCGGGGCCGCCGGCCCGCTGGACCACCCACCGTGCGCCGTACTCCTTGAGAAGGGCGAGCCGCTCGGCGCGGGCGGTGGCCGGGGCGAAGTAGCGGCGGGTCGCCTCCCGGCGCCGCCGCTCGTCGGGGAGGAAGAAGTCGGGGTAGGCGGGGGCGACGGTGTACGGGCCGTAGGCCGGGAGCATCCGCAGCGCGTAGTAGTCGTCGGTCATCACCGTCGCTCCTTTGGGCACATGACGGGCCGCCCAGGCGAACGACGGCCAGGGGGCGATGCGGTGGACGTGGCGCAGCACCGGCGGAAGGGCGGTGTCCCGCAGGACGTAGGTCAGCACCCCGGCCTGCGTCCAGGCCCCGGCCAGCAGGGCCAGGGCCGTCACCGCCACCGCCGGTCCCAGGGCGCGCGCCCGGCGTGCGAAGACGTCCGCACCGGCGTCCGCGACCTCGATCGCGAGCGCGAGCTGGGCGGGCAGCAGGACGGCGGGCAGGATCCGGCCCCAGGCGTGGTGGCCGCTCGCCCCGCCCGCCGCGAAGACGGCGAGACCCAGCACGAAGAAGATCACCAAAGGGTCGCGGCGGTCGCGCCACCAACGCGCCGCCAGCGCCAGGACACCCAGCCCCACCAGGCAGAACTTCGTGTCGAGGTGGTCGTAGAGCGACCGGTGGATGGCATCCAGGCCGCCCGTGCCCGGCAGCGACCAGAAGGGGTAGTACGGCCAGAGGGCGAGCACCACCACGGCCAGCGCGGCCCCCGTGGCTGCCCGCGTCCACACCGCGCGGGCCGGCCACGGCCTGGTGCCCAGCAGCATGGCGGCGGCGCCGAGCACGGCGACCGCGCCCGTGAACTGGTGGCTGAGCAGCACGACGGCCAGCAGCGCCCCCAGCGCCAGGAACGTGGGCAGCCCCCGGGCCGCCGTGGTGGTGCCGCCGAGGGCCCGGCGCAGCAGGGCGAGGAAGTGGAGGGTGAGGCCCAGGGCGAAGGTGCTCGGGTAGGCGAGGGTCAGGGACAGCGAGGTGAGGCCCGGGAAGCCGCTCCACGCGAACAGCCGCACCCCGTACAGGAGCAGCACGCACAGCAGCGCCAGCGGGACGGCCGCCGCCCGGCGGGTGAAGGTGACGACGAGCGCCGCGACGCCGGTGAGCAGCAGGACGAGGCCGGTGAAGGCGGCCAGCCGCAGCGTGAAGAAGGTGCTCGCGCCGGTCGCCTCGGCGACGCGGGCCAGCGCGACCGTCCACGGCGAGTAGTACGGGCTGGGGGTGTCGGCGGCCACCAGCGGGTTGCCCGGGTGGAGCAGGTCCGTGCGCAGCCGTTCGAGGACCGCGGCGTGCACCCCGAGGTCACCGGCCCAGGGCAGCCGCACCACCATGAGCAGCGACAGGGCGGCGAGCAGCAGGGCGGCGCCGCCCGCGACCCGCCGCCCGGCGTCCGGCCCGGGGCGCGGACGGCCGGTGGCGGCGGCCCAGGGGGCCACGCGCTCAGCGAGCGGACTGATGGGCGGGTCTGCCGGAGCCACGGACGGCCTTCGCGCGCAGCCGCCAGGGCATGGCGACGGATTCGAGCTGGACGGACAGGTTCATCTTCGACTCGCCGACGGTCCGGTCCTCGAAGTGGATGGGCACCTCCACGATCGTGAATCCGGCGCGCAGCGCCCGGTATTTGGTCTCGACCTGGAAGCTGTAGCCGGCGCTGTCGACGGAGGAGAGGTCGAGGGCGCGCAGCGCGGTGGCGCTCCAGAGGTTGAAGCCGCCGGTGATGTCGCGCACCCGGGTGCCCAGGATGGTGCTGGCGTAGGCGTTGGCCCAGCGGGAGAGCAGCCTGCGGTGCGGGCTCCAGGCCTCCGAGAGGGTGCCGCCGGGCACGTAGCGGCTGCCGACGACGACGTCCGCGCCGGTGGCGAGGGCGACTCCGAGCATCTCGGCGACCTTGCCGGGCGGATGGCTGCCGTCGGCGTCCATCTGCAGGACGTAGCGGGCGCCGTCGTCGACGGCCCGGGCCATGCCCGCCGCGTAGGCCCGGCCGAGGCCGTCCTTGGTGGTGCGGTGCAGGACGCCGACGCGGGTGCGGTCCGGTTCGTTGTACTGCTCGGCGAGGCCCTCGGCGACCTTACCGGTGCCGTCCGGGCTGTTGTCGTCGACGACGAGCAGCCGCAGCCCCTCCAGGGGCAGGGCCATGAGGGCCTCGGCCATCGCGGGGAGGTTCGCCGCCTCGTTGTAGGTGGGCATCACCACGGTCGTCGCGGTGCGGGCCCACTCGGCGGGGAGCGGGGTCACGGCGGCGGGGGTGTGCGTGGGTCTCATGGGCCTGTCCTTGTGGGTGTGGCGCCGGGTCGGTCGGGTGGGTGGGCTCGGAGGGCGGCCGTCGTCGCGTCTCGTGTCGCCACTGTCGCACTATGTTAGTTTTCGCGGCAATTTACACTACAATCAGGTCTCCATTCGTAAATGTCTGCTTTGCGTGGCGCCCGAACCGACCGTACCTGGAGAAGCCCTTGCGACCGGCGAAGCGATCGGCCCCCGTAAAAGGAACGCGTACCGCGGGAGGAGCCCGGGCTCCGGGCGGAAGGCGCGCGTCCGGCCGCGCGGGGCTGCTGGCGCTCGGCCGGGAGTTCGCGAAGTTCGGCACCGTGGGCGGCCTGGGGATCTTCGTCAACCTGGCGGTCTTCAACCTCTGCCGCGCGACGACCGGCCTGCCCGTCGTCCGGTGCAGCGTCATCGCCACCGTGGTCGCGATCGCCTTCAACTACCTGGGGCTGCGCTACTTCACCTACCGGGATCGGGACAAGAGCCGGCGCAGCAGGGAGATCGCCCTCTTCGCCGTCTTCAGCGCCGTCGGCCTGGTGATCGAGAACGGTGTCCTCTACATCGCCACCTACGGTTTCGGCTGGGACACGCCGTTCCAGAGCAACCTCTTCAAGTTCCTCGGGATCGGGACGGCGACCCTCTTCCGCTTCTGGTCCTACCGGGCCTGGGTGTTCCGCGCCCTGCCCGCCCGCGCACCGGAGGCCGACGGGGACGGCTCCCCCCACGGGGACGCCACGCCTCACGGAGATCCCACGAACAGCACGAGCAAGCCCGCCGCGTACCACCCCGAGACCACCGCACCCCCACCGTAGAGACAGACCCGCACCACCAGGGGAGCACGCGCGAGCGGCCGCGCCACCAACAGGAGCGGAACCGGCAGGAACGGCAGCATGAAACGCGGCTTGGAGAACGGCGAGCCGGGCGTCCCCGTCATCAGCAGCCACGCCCCGGCGACCACCACGACCAGCGGCCAGGGCACCCGCCGGTCCAGCGCCAGGGCCGCCACGGCCACGGCCGTGAGCAGCACCACCGCCAGCACGGCCGCGTTGCGCACGTCGGTGGCCCGCTCCGGCCTGCCGTAGAGCAGCACGCTCCGCAGGAAGTCCGCGGTCCCGGCGCCGAAGTCGAAGGACTGCCCCCAGGCCCGTTCCGCCTCGAACCAGCCGTCCAAGCGGCCCACCCGGCTGCCCAGGTACAGCCAGCTGCCGATCAGCCCCAGCGGCGCCACGACGAGGGCCGCCCAGGCCCGCGCGCCGCCCCGCCCCCGCACCGCCGCCCACCCGACCGCCAGGACGACCGCCCCGATCAGCACCACCGCCGTCGGCCGCACCGTGCCCGCCACGGCACACAGCACGGCGGCCGTCAGCCAGCTCCCCCGCACCACGGCCACCAGCGCCCACACCAGGGCCGCGCTGAAGACGCCCTCGGAGTACGGCACCCACAGCGCGAAGGCGTACGGCGAACAGGACCACAGCGCCACGCACGCGTACCCCGCCGCCGCGCCGCCGCCCACCGCCCGCACGAGCCGGTGCACACCGACGGCGGCCACCGTGGCGGCGCACCAGGAGACCAGCACCCCCGCGTACTCCACCGGCAGCCCGGTCAGCAGCCGGGCGCCCCGGACCAGCAGGGGAACGAGCGGGAAGAAGGCCAGCCGGGAGAAGCCCGGCTGCCCGTCGGGGCGGTAGGGGATCCGGCCCGGGTAGCCGTGCTCGGCCACGGCCAGGTAGTTGCCGCTGTCCCAGCGCCGCAGCAGCCACGTCACGCTGTGCCCGAGGTGGTGGTTGACCAGCAGCAGGACCGTGAACCCGAGGGTCGCGAGCGAGAGGTGGAGTGCCGCCGCGCCGAGGGCCTCACGGCGGGGCGCGGTGGACCACGGCCCGGATACGACCTTCATCCGTCTCTCTTAGCACGGCGAAGGGGCGGCCCCGGGAGAACTTCCCCGGGGCCGCCCCTTTCAGCCGTTCGGCGGCGGATCAGTTGTGCGTACGCAGCAGGGTGCGCATCGTCCTCATCGCCACCGACAGGTTCGCCAGGTCGAACGCGTCCGAACCGCGGATCTCGTCCAGCGTCGTGCGCGCCCGGTTCAGCAGCGCGGCGTTCTTCTCCTCCCACGCCCGGAAGCGCTCCTCCGGCGAGGAGGTGCCGTTGCCGACGGCGAGGATGTCGGAGGTGAGCGCCGCGTGGGCCGAGTAGAGGTCCTCGCGGATGGAGGCGCGGGCCATGGACTGCCAGCGGTCGGACCGCGGCAGCTCGATGATCCGGTCCATCAGCTGGCTGATGTGCAGCCGGTCCCCGAGGTCGTAGTAGACCTCCGCGACGTCCAGCGGGTCCTTGCCCGTGCGCTCCCCGGTGGCGACGATGTCGAGCGCCGGGAAGACGGACGAGAAGCCCGCGACCCGCACCGCCAGGTCGTCCGGGACCCCGGCCTCGACCAGCTCGTCGTGGATGGACTGCCACCACTCGCTGTCCGCGCCGCGCAGCAGCTTGGGCAGCTGGAACCAGACCGCCGCCACGCCGTCGCGGAAGAAGTCGATGGTCTCGGCGAGCTGGAGCGGCTGCGGCCGGTTGTTGAGCAGCCAGCGGGTGCCGCGCTCGACCAGCCGCCGCGAGTGCAGCCGGATCCGGGTCTGCACCTCCGCCGCGACCTTGTTGTCGAGGGTCTCGACGGCGTCCCAGACCCGGCCCAGGCCGAAGATCTCACGGGCCGCGGTCTGCGCCCGGACGATCTCCTCCAGGGAGGCCCCGGTCTCTTCCCGCAGTCGGTGCAGGAAGGTCGAACCACCGCTGTTGACGGTGTCGTTGACCAGCACCGTCGTGATGATCTCGCGGCGCAGGGCGTGCGCGTCGATCTGCTCGGCGAAGGCCGTCCGCAGCGCCTCGGGGAAGTACGCGAACAGCAGCCGCTCGAGGTACTTGTCGTCCGGGAGGTCGGTGGCGAGCAGTTCCTCGGCCGTGGTGATCTTGATGTAGGCGAGCAGGACGGCCAGCTCGGGCTGGGTCAGCCCGCGGCCCTGGGAGAGCCGCTCCCGGATCTGCCGGTCGTTGGGCAGGAACTCCAGGGCACGGTCCAGATGCCCGTCGCGGGTCAGCCGGCGCATGATCCGCTGGTGGGCGTGGAGCAGGCTGGGGGCCTGGGCCACGGCGTTGGCGAGCGCGGTGTTCTGCGCGTAGTTGTTGCGCAGGACCAGCTCGCCGACCTCGTCGGTCATCTCGGCGAGCAGCTTGTTGCGCTGCTTGACGGTCATGTCACCGTCGATGACCAGGGCGTTGAGCAGGATCTTGATGTTCACCTCGTGGTCCGAGGTGTCCACGCCGGCGCTGTTGTCGATGGCGTCGGTGTTGATCCTGCCACCGGTGGACTCCGGTCCGCCGGACAGGGCGAACTCGATCCGGCCGAGCTGGGTCAGCCCCAGGTTGCCGCCCTCGCCGACGACCTTGACCCGCAGGTCCTGGCCGTCGACCCGGATCGCGTCGTTCGCCTTGTCGCCCACGTCCGCGTGCGACTCGGTCTGCGCCTTCACGTACGTGCCGATGCCGCCGTTCCACAGCAGGTCGACCGGCGCCTGCAGGATGGCCTTCATCAGCTCGGCGGGGGTCATCTTGCCGACGCCCGCCTCCAGGCCGAGGGCGGCCCGCACCTGCGCGTTGATCGGGATCGACTTCGCGCTGCGGGGGTGGATGCCACCGCCGTGGGAGAGCAGCGAGGTGTCGTAGTCGGCCCAGGAGGAGCGGGGCAGCTCGAACAGCCGGCGGCGCTCGGCGTAGGAGGTGGCCGCGTCCGGGTTGGGGTCGATGAAGATGTGCCGGTGGTCGAAGGCGGCCACCAGACGGATGTGCTCGGAGAGCAGCATGCCGTTGCCGAAGACGTCACCGGACATGTCACCGACGCCGACGACCGTGAAGTCCTCGGTCTGGGTGTCGTGGCCCAGCTCCTGGAAATGCCGCTTGACGGACTCCCAGGCGCCGCGGGCGGTGATGCCCATGCCCTTGTGGTCGTAGCCGGCGCTGCCGCCGGAGGCGAAGGCGTCACCGAGCCAGAAGCCGTACGACTGGGCGACCTCGTTGGCGATGTCGGAGAAGGTCGCCGTGCCCTTGTCGGCGGCGACGACGAGGTAGGTGTCGTCCTCGTCGTGGCGCACGACGTCCTTCGGCGGCACGACCTCGCCGCCCACCAGGTTGTCGGTGATGTCGAGCAGACCGGAGATGAAGGTCTTGTACGAGGCGATGCCCTCGGCGAGCCACGCGTCACGGTCCACCGACGGGTCCGGCAGCTGCTTGCCGACGAAGCCGCCCTTGGCGCCGACGGGCACGATGACGGTGTTCTTCACCATCTGCGCCTTGACCAGGCCGAGGACCTCGGTACGGAAGTCCTCACGCCGGTCGGACCAGCGCAGACCACCGCGCGCGACCTTGCCGAAGCGCAGGTGCACGCCCTCGACGCGCGGGGAGTAGACCCAGATCTCGAACGCCGGGCGCGGGGCCGGCAGGTCCGGGATCGCCTGCGGGTCGAGCTTGAGGGAGAGGTAACCGTGCGGCTGCCCGTCCGCAGTCCGCTGGAAGTGGTTGGTCCGCAGCGTGGCCTTGATGACGGTGAGGAAGGCCCGCAGGATGCGGTCCTCGTCCAGGCTCGCGACCTGGTCGAGGGCGCCGTCCAGCTCCTCCAGCAGCCCGTCGATCAGCTCGCGGCCGGCGTGCTGGAGCGCCGGCGACATCCGGGCCTCGAAGAGGTTGACCAGCAGCCGGGTGGTGTGGACGTTGGTGCTGAGGGTGTCCTCCATGTAGGACTGGCTGAACGGCGAACCGGCCTGCCGGAGGTACTTCGCGTACGCCCGCAGCACCATCGCCTGCCGCCAGTCGAGACCGGCCCGCAGCACCAGGTTGTTGAAGTTGTCGTTCTCCGCGCGGCCGGTCCAGACGGCGGCGAAGGCCTCCTGGAAGCGGACCCGGGCGTCGTCGCCCTCGACGTGCTCGGGCATCCGCAGACCGAAGTCGTAGATCCAGGCGGTCTTCCGGTCCGAGCAGCGCAGCTCGTACGGGCGCTCGTCGACGACCTCGACGCCGAGCCGCTGGAGCACCGGCAGCACGACGGACAGGGAGACGGGCTCACCCGTGCGGTAGATCTTGAAGCGGCGCTCGCCGGGGGCCGCGCCGACCGGCTCGTACAGGCTGAGTTCGAAGTCGTGCGGGCCGCCGGCCGTGGTCAGCTTCTCCAGGTGACCGAGGTCGGAGACGGCGCTGCGCGGGCTGTGGTCGGCCTTGTAGCCCTCGGGGAAGGCGTGGCCGTAGCGGCGCAGCAGCTCGGCGGCGCGCTCCTCGCCGACCTCGGCGGTCAGCGTCTCGGCGAAGCCGTCCGCCCAGGAGCGGGCGGCCTCGACCAGGCGGGCCTCGATGCGCTCGATGTCGGCGTCGGTGAGGTCGACCAGGGTGGCCCCGGGCTCGACGCGCACGACGAAGTGGAGGCGGGAGAGGACCGACTCGGTGTTCCAGGCGGTGAAGTCGACGCTGGTGCCGCCCAGCTCCTCCTTGAGGATCTCGATCAGCCGCAGCCGGACGCCGGTGGTGTACCGGTCGCGGGGCAGGTAGACGAGGGCGGAGTAGTAGCGCCCGTAGGTCTCCTGGCGCAGGTACAGCCGCAGCCGGCGGCGCTCCTGGAGGTAGAGCACGCTGGTGACGATGGTCCGCAGCTGGTCGGCCGGGGTCTGGAACAGCTCGTCGCGCGGGTAGGTCTCCAGGATCTGGAGCAGGTCGCGGCCGTCGTGGCTGTCCGGGGAGAAGCCCGCGTCGGCGAGGACCCGCTCGACCTTGCGGCGGACGACCGGGACGCGGCGCACGGACTCGGTGTACGCGGCGGAGGAGAACAGCCCCAGGAAGCGGCGCTCGCCGGTCACGTTGCCGTCGGCGTCGAAGGTCTTCACCCCGACGTAGTCGAGGTAGGAGGGGCGGTGCACGGTGGCGCGGCTGTTGGCCTTGGTGAGGACCAGCAGCTTGTGCTCGCGGGCCTTGGCGCGGGCGTCGGCGGGCAGCCGGCTGAAGGACGGCGACGCGGGGCCGGTGAGGTGGGCGTCGGGCCCGGCGTGGTGGCCCTCGCCGTGGTGCGAGGGGTCGGAGCGCAGAATGCCGAGGCCGGTGCCGGGGACGGCGGCGAGCACGTCCTCCTCGCCGTTGTCGGTGGTGACCTTCGTCAGCTCGTACTCGCGGTAGCCGAGGAAGGTGAAGTGGTCGGCGGCCAGCCAGCGCAGCAGCTCGCCGGCCTCGGCGACATCGGTGCCGGGGACGTCGGAGGGGACGGTCTCGGTGGGCAGGACCTCCGCGATGCGCAGCGCGGTGTCGCGCATCTTGCCCCAGTCCTCGACGGTCTCGCGGACGTCGGAGAGCACGCGCAGCAGGTCGGCGGCGATCTGCTTGAGGTCGCCGCGGTCGGTCTCGCGGTCGATCTCGACGTGGATCCAGGACTCGACGAGGGCGTCGTGCGGCAGCTCGGTCCCCTTGCCGGTGCCGTGGGCGTCGCAGTTGGAGCCGAGGACCTCGAGCAGGCGGCCGGTCAGATCACGGCGGACGATCACCTGCGGGTGGATCACGACGTGGATGCCGCGGCCCTGGCGGGACAGCTCGTTGGTGACGGAGTCGACCAGGAAGGGCATGTCGTCGGTGACGACCTCGACCACGGAGTGGCTGCACGTCCAGCCGTTCTCCTCGACGGTCGGGGTGTGCACCCGCACGTTGGCGGTGCCCTGCGGCCGGTTCTCGGCGAGCCGGTAGTGCGAGAGCGCGGCCCCGTAGACGTCGACCGGGTCACGGCCGGTGAGGTCCTCCGGGGCGGTGTGCAGGTAATAGCGCTGGAGGAACGCGGTCAGGGTCTCCGGGTCGAGACTGCCCTCGCCCTTCGGCCCGGTCGGTTGTTGCCCCCCGGCAGGGCTGTTCTCAGCGACACGGGCCGCCCGTTCGAGCAGCTCGGCCTTGGCTTCGTCCAGCTTGGTCTGCATGTCCTCTGGCTCCTGTCGCGCGCCGTTGCGTGACATAGATGGTGATGGCATCCCGTCGCGACGCGGGGTGTCCGGTCGTATTCGACGGTATGCCGGAATGAGGGAAGACCGGGCCGTTCCTGACGAACTTCGTCGGACGCGCCCGGTGGAAGGGATCAGCGGCCGCCCGGGCGAGGTGTCGCTCGGGGCGCAGGACAGGGGCGTCGTCGCCCCTGCTGGATATCGCGCTGATCACCTGGTAAGGCTATCGCTCTTCCGGGGGTTGCCGTCATGAGCCGTTTGTGTACAAAACCTGGGCCCGAAGTTTGACGGTCTGGACAGCGACGCGGAGCCGTTCGCCCCTCACATCTGGCCGAAAGTCGACGCTTGCCGGTCGAGGGGCCCGGCCGCTCGACGGCCGGGCGGCGCCGCGGTCCCGGTGCGCGGCCACCGACGCCCCGGCGGCCGGCCCCGGATCCTCGGGCGGCGCGGCCCCCGGCCGCGGCGGCCGCACGCTCAGCCGGCAAGCCGCTCCGCCTCCGCGACGGCTTCCGCCAGGCTGTCCACGACGGGCACCCCGGCCGCCACGAGGCTGGCCCGGCTGTGCGACCCGCCCGTGTACAGCACGGCGTGCGCGCCCACGTGGGCCGCGGCGATCGCGTCGTCGACGGCGTCCCCGATGACGACCGCGCGCCGCGCCGGTATGCCGCCGAGCCCGGCGAGGTGGCGGGCCATGTGCTCGGTCTTGCTGCCGCCCGACGGGCCGGTACGGCCGTCGACCCGGAGGAATCTCCGCTCGATGCCGAATCCGCGCACCAGCGGTACCAGCTGCTCGTGCCCGTACATCGACATGATCGACTGGGTGCCGCCGGCGCCCTGCCAGCTCTCCAGCAGTTCCTCGGCGCCGTCCGCGAGACCGCACCGCAGATGATGATCCAGATAGTGCCGGTGGAAGACCACGTCCATATGGTCCCACTCGGCCTGGGTGGGGAGGCGGCCCATCAGCCGTTCGTAGAAGCGCGGGATCGGGACGCAGTACAGCTCGCGGTACCGCTCCAGGGTGATCGGCTCCAGGCCGATCTCCGCGAAGGAGGCGTTGGTCGCCGACATCACCGCGTCGATGTCGTGAAAGAGCGTGCCGTTCCAGTCCCAGACGATGTGTGCCGCGTGCTTCCCCATGACAAGACCGTACCGACCACCGGTGACAACGCGCTGTCGGCCTCGCCGCGGCGCAGGTCAGAGGAGGTTCGGGAGCTCCTGGACGCCGAACCACATCAGCTCGTGGTCCTCCGCGCCGTCCACCGTGAACCGCGCGTCCTCGTCCCCGAGGTCCGCCGCGCCCAGCGCGGCCGCCGCGGCCGCGACATCGGCCTCGGCGTCGTCCGCGTCGACGTGCACGGCCGCCGCCTTCGCCAGCGGCACCGCCGCCGCGAGCCGCACCTCGCCGAGCGCGGACTCGTCCAGAGCGCGGTCCGGGTCGGCGACCGCCGCGCCCTCGGGCACGTCCACCGCCACGACGACCCGCCGGCGCGGGGCGCCGGGGTCGGCCGCGAGCCTGCGCAGCGAGGCCTGGGCGGCACGGCTGAGCGCCGCGTACTCCAGCTCCTCGATGTCGTCGGAGACGTACCACTCGCGCAGCGCGGGGGTGACCGCGTAGGCGTCCAGCGGAGCCGGGCCCAGCTGCCCCGCCTTGTGCGCCTCGGCGAGACCGGGAAGGGTCAGAGGGACGTAGACGCGCATGACCGCCGCTTTCGTGAAGTGCCGCGAGGCTTGACCAACCGTGCTGCCAGCATAAGGCGCAGGTCCCCCTTCGAAGTGCGGGAGCCCCGCGCCCGGGTGCCCCCGTTACCCCGCGGGCCCCGCCCCGCGCACGGCGCGCACCGCCTGATGGCCCTGATAGGTGAAGCCCGGCGGCCCGTCCCTGACCGGGCGGCCGTCCTTGCCGCCCCCGGAAGGGCGCCGATAGAAGATCACCGACCGAAGCTACCGCCCGGTATTCCCCGGGCCCGGCATCGCGGGGGCGATCCGTATGCAGACGATCCGCAGCACCACCCCGACCACAGGCAGGACCGGGGCCAGGACCGGCAGCAGGCCCGGGGCCAGACCCGGGGGAAGCACCGGGCCCGGTACCCGGGCGGGCGGCACCCGGGCCGCGTGGCCCCGGCGCACGGGCCCCGGACGGCCGGGCGGCGCGCTCCTGGCGCCGCCCGCCCGGCACCGCGAACGGGAACGGCTGCCGCGCTACTGGTTCGCCAACCGGCTGCTGCTCACCCTCAGCGGTCAGCGCCCGGTGCACTGGATGCTCGGGCACACCCTGGGGGCGGCGTACGACCAGCTGACCGCGCTGGCCCCGCAAGCCCCCCTGCGCCCCGCCCCACCGGGCCGCCGTACCCCCGTCGTCCGGCACTGCGACGAGTTCCGGCCACGGCCCGGAGTGATCGAGGCGTTCGCCCGGATCGCCTCCGGTGACCGGCTGCGGGCCCTGGCGTTCCGGCTGGAGCGCGGCGCGGACCTGCGCTGGCGGTGCTCGGCCGTCGAACTGGGCGGGGCCGCCACCACCCACGAGGCCGCCGCCCGGGGGTGAGAGAAAACGCGGGAGGCGGTGGCGGGGCACTCCCGTGCCCCGCCACCGCCTCCCACCGCGTCCGAGCGCGCCGGCGACTACTTCTTGCGGCGCCGGCCGCCGCCACCGTTCTTCTGGGCCTTGCGGCGCTCGGCGCGGGTCATGCCGTCCGCCTCGGACCGCACGGAGTCGTCATTGGCGAAGTCGCCCTCGACGACACCGCCCTCGCCGTCCACCGTCGGCGCGGAGAAGTGCAGCCGGTCGGGGCGCTGCGGGGCGTCCAGGCCCTTGGCCCGGATCTCGGGACGGCCACCGGCGGGCACCGCGTCCTGGACGTCCTTGCTGAGGGACGGGCGCTCCGCGCCGCCCTGCACCGGGACCTCCTCCAGCTGCTGGTCGACCTGGACCTCCAGGTTGAACAGGTAGCCGACGGACTCCTCCTTGATGCCCTCCATCATGGCGGTGAACATGTCGTAGCCCTCGCGCTGGTACTCCACCAGGGGGTCCTTCTGGGCCATGGCCCGCAGACCGATGCCCTCCTGGAGGTAGTCCATCTCGTAGAGGTGCTCACGCCACTTGCGGTCCAGCACCGACAGCACGACGCGGCGCTCCAGCTCGCGCATGATGTCCGAGCCGAGCTGCTCCTCGCGGGCCGCGTACTGCTCGTAGATGTCGTCCTTGATGGACTCGGCGATGAACTCGGCGGTGATGCCCGCCCGGTCACCGGCCGCCTCCTCCAGCTCCTCGACGGTGACCTTCACCGGGTAGAGCTGCTTGAAGGCGCTCCACAGCCGGTCCAGGTCCCACTCCTCGGCGAAGCCCTCGACGGTCTCCTGGCGGATGTAATCGTCGATGGTGTCGTCCATGAAGTGCTTGATCTGCTCCTGCAGGTCCTCGCCCTCCAGGACACGGCGGCGCTCGCCGTAGATGACCTCGCGCTGACGGTTGAGGACCTCGTCGTACTTCAGGACGTTCTTACGGGTCTCGAAGTTCTGCTGCTCGACCTGGGACTGCGCGGAGGCGATGGCCCGGGTGACCATCTTGTTCTCGATCGGCACGTCGTCCGGCACATTGGCCATGGCCATGACGCGCTCGACCATCTGGGCCTTGAACAGGCGCATCAGGTCGTCGCCCAGCGAGAGGTAGAAGCGGGACTCGCCCGGGTCGCCCTGGCGGCCGGAGCGGCCGCGCAGCTGGTTGTCGATGCGGCGCGACTCGTGCCGCTCGGTGCCCAGCACGTACAGCCCGCCGAGTTCCTTGACCTCCTCGAACTCCGCCTTCACCGCGGCCTCGGCGCGCTCCAGCGCCTCGGGCAGGGCCGCCGCCCACTCCTCGACGTGCTCGACCGGGTCCAGGCCGCGCTGGCGCAGCTCCGCCTCGGCGAGGTCGTCGGGGTTGCCGCCGAGCTTGATGTCGGTACCACGACCGGCCATGTTGGTGGCGACGGTGACGGCGCCCTTGCGGCCGGCCTGGGCGACGATCGTCGCCTCCCGGTCGTGCTGCTTGGCGTTGAGGACCTCGTGCTGGATGCCGCGCTTGGAGAGCTGCTGCGAGAGGTACTCGGACTTCTCGACGGAGGTGGTGCCGACCAGGATCGGCTGGCCCTTCTCGTGCTTCTCCGCGATGTCCTCGACGACGGCGGCGAACTTCGCGACCTCGGTGCGGTAGATGAGGTCGGACTGGTCCTGACGGACCATCGGGCGGTTCGTCGGGATCGGCACCACGCCGAGCTTGTAGATCTGGTGGAACTCGGCGGCCTCGGTCATGGCCGTACCGGTCATGCCGGAGAGCTTGTCGTAGAGGCGGAAGAAGTTCTGCAGGGTGATCGTGGCGAGCGTCTGGTTCTCGTCCTTGATGTCCACCCCTTCCTTCGCCTCGATCGCCTGGTGCATGCCCTCGTTGTAGCGGCGGCCGGCGAGGATACGGCCGGTGTGCTCGTCGACGATCATGACTTCGCCGTCCATGACGACGTAGTCCTTGTCCTTCTTGAAGAGTTCCTTCGCCTTGATGGCGTTGTTGAGGTACCCGACAAGAGGGGTGTTGACCGATTCGTAGAGATTGTCGATGCCGAGCCAGTCCTCGACCTTGGACACGCCGGCCTCGTGGATGGCGACCGTGCGCTTCTTCTCGTCGACCTCGTAGTCGCCGGTCTCCTCCAGGCCCTTCTGCGGGTTGGCCGCCTCGCCCTTGGTGAGCCGGGTGACCAGCTTGGCGAAGTCGCCGTACCACTTGGTGGCCTGGTCGGCGGGGCCGGAGATGATCAGCGGCGTACGGGCCTCGTCGACGAGGATCGAGTCGACCTCGTCGACGACCGCGAAGTTGTGACCGCGCTGCACCAGCTCGTCCTGCGACCACGCCATGTTGTCGCGCAGGTAGTCGAAGCCGAACTCGTTGTTCGTGCCGTACGTGATGTCGCAGGCGTACTGCTCGCGGCGCTGCGCCGGGGTCATGTTGGCGAGGATGCAGCCGACCGAGAGGCCGAGGAACTTGTGCACCCGGCCCATCAGCTCGGAGTCGCGCTCCGCGAGGTAGTCGTTGACCGTGATCAGGTGGACGCCCTTGCCGGACAGGGCGTTGAGATACGTGGGGAGGGTACCGACGAGGGTCTTGCCCTCACCGGTCTTCATCTCCGCGACGTATCCCAGGTGCAGGGCGGCACCGCCCATGAGCTGGACGTCGTAGTGCCGCTGGCCGAGCACCCGCTTGGCGGCCTCACGGACGGTCGCGAACGCCTCGGGAAGCAGGTCGTCCAGGCTTTCGCCGTCGGCGAACCGCTGCTTGTACTCGTCGGTCAGCGCACGCAGCTCGGCGTCGGAGAGGTTGACGAAGTCCTCTTCGATGGAATTGACCTGGTCCGCGATGCGGTGCAGCTTGCGCAGGATCTTGCCTTCTCCTGCACGCATGATCTTGCCGAAGACGGACACGTAGGCTGGCTCCTTGCCGGTCGGGCCTGGCGCTGGGGTGACCCCCGCCGCAGGCAGGGGTCGGGTGCGCGGGCACGACGGGACAGTCCCCGCCGCAACGGTCATCGTAAGCGAGGACCCCACCGCGCCGGGAGGTCCGTCAGCACGTAAACCGGGCATCACCCGCACAGTGAACGAACAGCCCGGCCCGAAGGTGCCGGTGCGGTGCCATTTCGGAAAGCCCGCCGGCCCCGTACCGGGCGGGGCGGGTAAAAGGGTCGCACCCACCCGGCCGACGGTTCACACTCCCCCCATGGAGCCCATAAACCTCACCACCGAGCGACTGGTGCTGCGCCCCTTCGTGCCCACCGACCGGGACGCCGTCCACGCCGCCTGCCAGGACCCGGAGATCTCGCGCTACACCGCGGTGCCTTCCCCGTACACCGCCGAGGACGCCCGCACCTTCATCGAGGAGACCGCCCCGGACGGCTGGCGGGACGACAGCTTGTACACGTTCGGTGTCTTCGCGCGCGAGGACGACCGGCTGGTGGGGTCGATGGGCCTGGTACGGCTCGCTCAGCTGCGCGCCCCCGAGCGCCAGGCGGAGCTGGGTTACTGGACGGCCAAGGACCAGCGCGGTCGCGGCTACACCACCGAGGCGGCCCGCGAGGTGATCCGCTGGGCCTTCGAGGAGCTGGGCGTCGAGCGGCTGGAGTGGTACGCGGAGGCGGGGAACACCGGGTCGCGCGGGGTCGCCCTCAAGGCCGGCTTCGTCATGGAGGGCACGATGCGCTCCAAGATCCCCTACAACGGCACGCGCCGCGACGCCTGGGTCGGCTCACTCCTGCCCTCCGACCTCGGCCTGCCCTCACAAGCCCCTTACCTGCCGTTCCCCGAACGGGGCTGACCGCTCGCGCGACGCGGTGTCCTCACGCGCCGGACGGGCTGGGCGGGGTGTCGGCGTCCTCAATCGCCGGACGGGCTGCTGTGCCGTGTCCTCAAACGCCGGACGGGCTGGTGAGCTCTGTCCTCAAACGCCGGACGGGCTGCTGTGGCTGGCCATGACAGCCAAGCCCAGCCAAATCAAGCCCGTCCGGCGATTGAGGACGCGCCCGCAGGGCGCCCGCCGCCGCAGGCGGCAAGACGGCCCGGTAGCCGAAGGAGCCGCCGGCCAGGCGAGAGGCACCACCGGCCGTCAGCCGAAGAACCGCCGGCCAGGCAACGGCCGGCCAGGCCTAGGGTGATCGCCATGACAACCCGTACGACAACTGCCGCCGCATCCAAGGGCCGTACGGCCACGGCCGAAGCGCGACTGTCCGCCGACGAGGCCCGGCGCATGGCGCTGCGCGCCCAGGGCCTGCTGGGCGCCCCGGACCGCCGGGCGGGGGTGCGCGGCGTGCTGCGCCACCTGGGGGCGGTGCAACTGGACACGATCTCCGTGCTGGCCCGCTCCCACGAGCTGGTGCCGTACGCGCGGCTGGGACCGGTGGGCCGGGCGGCGGTCGAGTCGGCGTACTGGACGGGCGACCACGCCTTCGAGTACTGGTCGCACGCGGCATGCGTCCTGCCCATCGAGGAGTGGCCGCACTTCGCCTTCCGGCGCCGGGCCATGAAGGCGCGCGGCCACCGCTGGCACGTGATGCGGGACTCCGAAAGCTCGTGCGCGGCCGTGCGGGACCGGCTCCGGGCCGAGGGCCCCCTGACGGCGACGGAATTGGGCGGCGCCAAGAACGGCGGCGAGTGGTACGACTGGTCCGAGACGAAGATCGCGGTGGAATGGCTGCTGGACACCGGCGAGGTGGTCTGCACCCGGCGGCGCGGCTGGAAGCGGGTGTACGACCTGGCCGAGCGGGCGGTCCCGGACGCCCTCCTGCACGACGACATCGACGACGCCGAGTGCACCCGGCGCCTGGTCGCGCAGGCCGGTGCCGCGATGGGCGTGGCCACCCGGGCCGACCTGGCGGACTATCACCGGCTCAAGAGCGAGCAGGTGGAGGCCGTCATAGCCGATACCGGGCTGGTACCGGTGGAGGTCGAGGGCTGGTCGAAGCCGGCGTGGGCGGACCCGGCCGCGCTGGCCCGCGAGTCCTCGGCGAAGGGCGGCCGGCATCGCACGACGCTGCTCTCGCCGTTCGACTCGCTGATCTGGGACCGGCCGCGCACCGAGCGGATCTTCGGATTCACCCACCGGCTGGAGGCGTACGTGCCCAAGCCGAAGCGGGTGCACGGCTACTTCGCGATGCCGCTGCTGTCGGGCGGCCGACTGCTGGGCCGGGTGGACCCGGCCCGCGAGGGCGGCACCCTGGTGGCCCGGCAGGTGTCGCTCGACGGCCCCAAGGCCGTGGCTCCCATGGCGCGGGCGCTCCGGGAGGCGGCCGAGTGGGTGGGCTGCGACTCGGTGCGGATCGAGCGCTGCGACGACGCGAAGCTGGCGGCGGCACTGGTCGCGGCGCTGGACTGACGGCTTCCCCCGGGCCCGCCCGGCATCGCCCGGCACCGCCGGCAGGCGGGGGCGGAGGCCGGGCGGTCAGCGGATTTCGAGGATCTTCTCCCGCATCGCGTAGACCACAGCCTCCATCCTGGAGTGCAGCTGAAGCTTCTCCAGGATGTTGCGGACGTGGTTCTTCACGGTGTTCTCGCTGATGAACAACTCCTTGGCGATGTCACGGTTGTTCATCCCGGTGGCGACGAGCTTCAGCACCTCCAGCTCACGGTCCGTGAGCCGGGGCGCCGGCACCAGCCGGCGTTCGTCCGTGCGCTGGATCATCGACTTGAACTCGGTCAGCAGCTTGGACGCCATCGACGGGCTGATCTGCGACTGACCGTCCGCGACCGCGCGGATGGCGGTCGCCACCTCGTCGGTGGAGATCTCCTTGAGGAGGTAACCGGTCGCCCCCGCCTTGATCGCGTCGTAGAGGTCGGCCTCCTCGTCGCTGATCGTCAGCATGATGATCTTGGCGCTGGGGGCCACTTCCTTGATGGAGGTGCAGGCCTCGATGCCACCGCGTTTGGGCATCCGCACATCCATCAGCACGATGTCCGGCAGCAGATCGGCGGCCTTGTCCACCGCCTCCGCGCCGTCCCCGGCCTCGCCCACGACCTGGATGTCCTCCTCGTGGAAGAGGACGATCTCCAGCCCGCGCCGGAACAGCGCGTGGTCGTCCACGACCAGGACGCGGATCGGCTCCGCGCGGGCGGGGTTCCGCTCCGCTCGGGCACCCTCGTCGTCGTCCTCGCCGGGCACGAGTCCGGGCCCGAACCTGTCCGCCATCGTTCCTCCCCCTGAAGGCCGTGGCCCCTCGCGGATGCGGCTGTGCTGCGCGGCCAACCGGTTTCGGCGGACCGGCGGTTGGCCGCCCGGCCATGATTCCATGCCGGGGCCGCGGAGAGGCGCTTCTGAGGACGCAGGTTGATGCCCTCGGAAGCGCTGCGGCGCTTCGAGGGCATCAACTCGAAGGGCTACGACTCACGGCGCGGGGCGCCGGGGCCTGCCGAGGTCAGCCGCCGAGCGAACCGCCCGCACCGCCGGGCTCCTCGGAGAACGGGTCGGCGTTGAGGTGGATGACGCCGTAGTCGTAGGCGTGCCGCCGGTAGACGACACTGGGCATCTTCGTGTCGGAGTCGACGAACAGATAGAAGTCGTGACCGACCAACTCCATCTCGTAGAGCGCCTGGTCGAGGGTCATCGGGGCGGCGGCATGGGTCTTCTCGCGGACCACGAGCGGCCCTTCGCCCTGGACCTCCAGGGGACCGATGCGCGTGACCGGCACCTTGTTCGCCGACTGCCCGACGGCCAGCTCGCCGTCGTCGGTCAGCTCCGCGGCGCCGACGGTCACCGCTACATCGCTGGCCGGGATCCGTCCGTTGCCCCGGCGGGTGTGACGCTTGTCGTTCTGCTTGCGCAGCCGCGCCTCCAGCTTGCTGGTGGCCAGGTCGAGCGCGGCGTAGGGATCCGACGACGACGCTTCCGCCCGGATCACCGGGCCACGGGAGCGGACCGTGATCTCCACACGGTCGGAGCGGTCGGCCTGCCTCGGGTTGGGCTCCTTGGACACCTCGACGTCGAGGCTGATCACCTTGCCGTCGAGCTTCTGGATCTTGTCCAGCTTCAGCTTCTCGGCCACGTGCTTGCGAAAGCGCTCGGGCACCTCTGTCTTGCGGCCCTTGACGACGATGTCCACGCAGAACTCCGTTCCCGGATCGCCCCGCCGAAGGTGCGGAGCGCATCCCTCTTGCATCAGACCCCGGGGATACCCGGGGTCACCGACTCGGCGGTTTCACCTCCTCCTGCCCCGTCGACAAGATCTACACCCCATCGGCTTCCAGCTTCCGCGAAAGCGCGCAAAGCGCGCCATTCGGAGATAAGAGGCATAGAGCTTGCCCTTCCTCACAACCGAACATATCTCGCCCGGACGCCCGTCGGTACCCCTTACCGGGCCGTACCTCCATTCAGGTGTTTCCCCGCCGTTCGCCCCGGGAACGGCGCGCCGTCACCCGGGGTTCCACCGGGGGCCGGGCCGGGTAGGAGCGTCCGCTCCGGGGCCGCTACCACCGCGGCCCCCAGCACCCGGCCGCCCGCCGCGGAGACCGTCCGCGCGGCCTCCACCAGCGAGGACCCGGTCGTCATGAGGTCGTCCACCAACACCACCGGCCCTCCCGCGCGCCACAGCCGTTCCACTCCCCCGGCTACCCCCAGGGCCCCCGACACATTCGCCCATCGCTGCCCGGCATCGAGCCCCGACTGATCGGCCACGGTCCGTCGCTGCCGCAGCACCGCCGCGACCCGCGCGGGCTGCCCGGCGCTCCGCAACGCCCGCCCGGCCGCCAGCGCGAGCCGTCGCCCCGCGTCATGCCCGCGGCCCGCGACCGCCCGCCGCGCGGAAGGCACCGGCACGAGCAGCAACGGGCCGCTCCCGCCCGGCAGGCCCCACCACCCGGCCTCCCGGCCCACCGCGCGCACCGCGCCCGCCAGCGCGGCGCCCAGCGGCTCCGCCAGGCCCAGGGCTCCCCGCTCCTTGTGGGCGAGCAGCACGGCCCGCACCCGGTCCGCGTACGCCGCGGCGGCCCGCACGGGCGGCAGCCCCGCCGGCACCGGATCGGGCCACACCCTGCGGGCGCCCCGGCCGGACAGCTCCCGGCGGCACTCCTCGCACAGCACGGACCGCGGCAGGCCGCACCCCGCGCAAAGGACCGGCAGCACCAGCCCGGTGATCTCCCGCCACCATCCGCGCATACCTCAACTGTCCCGCCCCGGGACCGCCCCTGCCACCCCTGTGGAAAACCCGCCGCGGATCACGAAAACCGCAGCGTGACGGCCCCGGCCCACCCCCACGGGGGCGACGAACGCGGCCGGGCCTAGCCCGGGTAGACCGGCGCCGAACCGTCCTTGGCCACCCAGTTCCAGTTCATGTCCGGCAGCAGGCGGACGATGCCGTCCTCCCGCTCCGCGACCAGCGCGGGGGCCTTCTTCGAGTTCCCCGGAGTGGTCGGGTTCTCCGGGGCCGCGATGCCCCGCACCCCCGTGATGCCCGGCAGCGCCGAGGCGTTCGACCGCGATCCGTCGGTCTCGATGTACAGCAACTGCTGCAGACCGCCCCGCTCGTTGCCCGCCACCAGCAGCCGGCTGCCGCCCGCCCAGGACACGGCGTCGACCTCCTCCAGCTTCGGTGCCACGGAACGCAGCTCCTGCACCGACAGGCTCGGCCGCCCGGCGCTCATCCGCCGCTCGACCCGGCCCAGCTTCAAGACCTTGCGGTCGCCCTTGGAGACCAGCAGGGCGATCCGCACCCCGTCCGCCGCGACCCGCAGCCCCGCGATGCGCTCGCCGTCGAGCCTGGGCACCCGCACCTCCTCCGGCGCGCCCGTACCGCCGGGCAGCCGCAGCAGCCGCGGCCGGTCGGGATCCTGGTCGGCGACCCACAGATCACCCAGCCCGTCCCAGCTCGGCGCCGTCAGCCCCGCCGCCGCCCGGGAGGTCACCCGGGCATCCCCCAGGGCCGCCCCGTGCTCCATGCGGGCCACGTACAGCGACTGCCCGTTGGCGGACACACCGGCCGCACGCTCCTCCCCGCGGTCCACCGCCACCGATCTGAGGGGGACGGTGCCCTCGGCGCCGAACGGGCCCGTCACGCGCTTGGGCGTGCTCTCGCCGTCGCTCAGGCTCACCATCCGGTGCTGGGCGTCGAGGAAGTACTGCCGCTCGGCGTGCCCCACCGCCTGGTCGGGGGCGTACCGCTGCTGCGCCTGCTCCCGGCCCAGCGCGCACAGCTGCGCACCGCCCTTGGCGCGCTGCAACGTGACGCTGCTGACCGTGGCCGACTCCTGCACGGTGTAGAAGAGCTGCGCCGCCATGCGCAGGCACTGCTGGGGGTCGATGCCCGCCGCCCGGTCGGTGAGCCGCACCTTGAGGACGTTGGAATCGTCCAGCGAGAGCCGCTCGTCGGCCACCTTCGTGCCGGTCGGGAAGGCCGTCGCGGCGACCGGGTCGAGCCAGTTCGTCGGCCCGTCCAGCAGCGCCTTGACCGTGGAGGTCACCGGGTCGATCCGCTTGCGCAGATAGACGGGGTCGGCGACGAGCACGTCACGCGCCGCCTTGCCCGGCCCCAGCTCCGCGAAGTAGTACTTGTTGACCGGCCGGTAGATGCGCTGGAAGTCGGAGACGCCGAGCACCAGCCCGGGCGGCAGGTCGTCGATGCGCCACTCGCCGCCCTCGCGCGCGACATGGATCGCCGTCTTGTACGGGCGCTCGTCCGGCTTGTAGGCGTGCTTGGCGTCCACCTTGGCGACCTGCTTGCCGACCAGGGTGATCGTGTACTCCTCCTGCTCCCGGCCGCCCGTGCGCTCCACGTTCACCTGCGGCGGGTCGGAGAGCACGGTCGTCGACGTCGACGGGTCCCACTGCCGCTTCACGCCCTTGGACAGATACATCCGGGCCGTGGCGTAGTTCGGGTCGTCGCTCGTCGTCGCCTCGAGGAAGCCGGTCACCAGTTCCTGCGGCTGCTCGTGCTTGCGCGGCGCCACCCCGTACACGCGTACCTGCGAGTCGGCGTCGGCCCGCTGCGAGGAGTCCACCTGGTTCACATCGCCGCTGTCCGGCATGGACGCGCAACCGGCCAGGAGCGCGCCGCTGAGCCCCAGCGCGAGGAGGCCCGCCGCCGAGCCCGGCCGGCCGCGCCGATCGCCCCCAGCGCCCACGCGCCCGCCTCTCACGTTCTGCTCCGGTCCTGCGGGCCACTGCCCGCGCTGTTGTCATGGCGCGCGCCACCCGGGCGCGTCACCACCCGCGCGCCGCTGCCCGGCAGCGCCGTCGGGTCGGCGGCGGCCCGGACGTTGCGCGTCTGGGCCGGGACGGCGGCGGGCAGCGGCGCGGGGCCGGGCGCACCCCGGCCGGAGGCCGTGACCGGCACCCCGGACTCGTTCAGCCCCCGGTTGCGGCGGGAGTCCTCCGGCTCCAGCGGGATCGGCGAGCCGCGCAGCGAGTCGCCCGCCGTGCGCGGCAGCGTCAGCCGGAACTGCGAACCGCCGCCCGGCTCGCCCCACGCCTGGAGCCAGCCGCCGTGCAGCCGCGCGTCCTCCACGGCGATGGACAGCCCGAGACCGGTACCACCGGTCGTCCGGGCACGGGCGGGGTCGGCCCGCCAGAAGCGGTTGAAGACCCGGGTGGCCTCGCCGGGCTTGAGCCCCACGCCGTAGTCGCGCACCGCGACCGCGACCGCGCCACCGGCGGCGGCGAGCCGTACGACGACGTCCCGCCCGTCCCCGTGCTCGACGGCGTTGACCACGAGGTTGCGCAGCACCCGCTCCACCCGCCGGGCATCCGCCTCGACGATCACCGGCTGTTCGGCGCCCCGCACGAGCAGTCGGCTGCCCTTGCGCTCCGCCAGCGGCAGCGCCGCGTCGACCACCCGGTTCACCACGTCCCGCAGATCGATGGGCTCGGCCTCCAGGGCCGCCGCGCCCGCGTCGAACCGGCTGATCTCCAGCAGATCGGACAGCAGCGACTCGAAACGGTCGACCTGCCCGTACAGCAGCTCGGCGGAGCGCGCGGTGACCGGGTCGAAGTCCTCGCGCGCCTCGTGAATGACCTCCGCGGCCATCCGTACGGTCGTCAGCGGGGTCCGCAGCTCGTGCGAGACGTCGGAGACGAACCGCCGCTGCATCCGCGACAGCTCCTCCAACTGCTGGATCTTGACCTGGAGGTTCTGCGCCATCTTGTTGAAGGCTTCACCCAGACGGGCGATGTCGTCCTCGCCGGTGACCTTCATGCGCTCCTGGAGCACCCCCGCCGCGAGCCGCTCGGAGATCCCCGCGGCCATCCGCACGGGCGTGACGATCTGCCGCACGACGAGCCAGGCGATGGCACCGAGCAGCACCACGACGAACACCCCGGCGGTCGCCAGCGTGGTCTTCACCAGCGTCAGCGACTTCTCCTCCTGGGTGAACGGGAAGAGGTAGTAGAGCTGGTACGGCTTGCCATTGACGTCGTAGAGCCGCTTGCCGACCGCCAGCGCCGGCGCCCCCTCGTCCGAGGAGTTGCGCTTGATCGACGCGGGCGTCTCGAAGGCACCGTTCGCGCTGTCCACCTTGCGGCGCAGCTCGGCGGGCACGCTCTGCTCGGGGTCGATGTCCCCCGAGGCACGCGGCCCGCGCGTGCCCACGGAGGTGGTGTCGGTGGCGTCCGCGCTGAGCGCCACCACGTGATAGACGCCCTGCCCGCCACTGGCGAGCTGCTGCACCAGCTGGGTCAGCCAGGCCCCGGAATCCGGCAGCCCGCGCCCACCGGCCTGGGTCGCTTCCTGGCTACGGTCGGCGGCCCCGTCGGCGGCGTCCCGGGCAGCCTTGAAACCGCCCTCGGCCTGGCTCATCGACGCGTGCCGCTTGGCGTCCAGCAGACCGTTGCGCATCTGGCCGATGACGACCACGCCGAGCAGCAGGACCACACCCAGCGACATCAGCAAGGTGGTGGCGACCACCCGCACCTGGATGTTCCGCCGCCACAGCCGCATCGCGGGCAGCAGCGGCTGCCGCACCCACCGCACGTACAGCCTCAGCACCGGATGCACCGGCCCCGCGGCCGCGCCGTCGGGCAGCAGCCGCGCGGCACGCCACAGCCGGCGGAAGAAAGATATGCCGCCCGTCGCGTCGACGGGCCGCCCCGCGCCCCGCTCCGGGGCGGCACCGTTGCCCGACATGTCAGCTCGGCCCGGCCTTGTAGCCCACACCGCGCACGGTCACCACGATCTCCGGCCGCTCGGGGTCCTTCTCGACCTTGGAGCGCAGCCTCTGCACGTGCACATTGACCAGCCGGGTGTCCGCCGCGTGACGGTAGCCCCACACCTGCTCCAGGAGCACCTCACGGGTGAACACCTGCCACGGCTTGCGGGCCAGCGCGACGAGGAGGTCGAACTCCAGCGGCGTCAGCGCGATCGGCTGGCCGTCGCGCTTGACCGAGTGCCCGGCCACGTCGATGACCAGGTCCCCGATCGCCAGCTGCTCCGGCGCCGGCTCCTCCGACCTGCGCAGCCTCGCCCTGATCCGGGCCACCAGCTCCTTCGGCTTGAACGGCTTGACGATGTAATCGTCCGCCCCGGACTCCAGTCCGACCACCACATCGACCGTGTCACTCTTCGCGGTCAACATCACGATCGGCACGCCGGACTCGGACCGGATCAGCCTGCACACCTCAATGCCGTCCCGGCCGGGCAGCATCAGATCGAGCAGAACAAGATCCGGTTTGGTCTCACGAAAAGCAGCGAGTGCCTTGTCGCCATCAGCTACAAACGACGGCTCGAAACCCTCACCACGCAGCACAATGCCGAGCATCTCGGCCAGTGCGGTGTCGTCGTCGACGACAAGGACGCGTCCCTTCATATCGACATCATCCCATTACCCGATCGTGACCTGGCACACAGCTCCGCGAGACCAGCCTCCGTTACCGGCGAAACAACCCCGTTTTCCGTGACAATTGCCGTCACCAACTCGGGCGGTGTGATATCGAACGCAGGGTTGTACGCCTGCGTCCCGAGGGGGGCGATCGGCACCCCGGAACCCGCCTCGTCCCCGGCCCCGGGCACCTGCGGCACGGCTATCTCCGTCACCTCGTGCCCCGGCCGCTGCTCCACCTCGATCGCGGCGCCCTCCGGGGTCTCGAGGTCAACCGTCGTGATCGGCGCGACGACGACGAACGGCACATGGTGATAGCGGGCCAGGACGGCCAGCGGATAGCTGCCCACCTTGTTGGCCACCGAACCGTCGGCGGTGATCCGGTCCGCGCCGATCAGGACCGCGTCCACCTCGCCCGCCGCGAACAGCGAGCCCGCCGCGTTGTCCGTCAGCAGCGTGTACGACATCCCGGCCCGGGCCGCCTCGTACGCCGTCAGCCGGGCGCCCTGCAGCAGGGGCCGCGTCTCGTCCACCCACAGGCGCCTCAGCCGTCCCGCCCGGTGTGCGGCGTTGACGACCGCCAGGGCTGTTCCCCCGCCCCCGGACACCAGGGCACCGGTGTTGCAGTGGGTGAGGAGCCGCAGACCGCCGCCGGGCAGCAGCTCGTCCAGCAGCGCCAGACCGTGCCCCGCCATCAGCTCACTGGCCCGCGCGTCCTGCCGGTGCAGTTCCCGGGCCTCGGCCAGGGCGGCCGCAGCGGCCCCCTGAGCGTCCGCGCCGCCCTTGAGAGCCCCCCGGTAGGCCGCCAGGGCCCTGGAGACGCCGTACGCGAGATTGACGGCCGTGGGACGCGCGTGGGCCAGCAGTTCGGCGGCGTCGTCCACCTCGAAGCCCCGGACGGCCGCGAGCGCCACCCCGTAGGCCCCGGCGATGCCGAGCAGCGGGGCGCCGCGCACGGCGAGCGTGCGTATCGCCTCCACCAGCGCGGGGACGTCCGTGCAGACGAGTTCGATCTCCTCGGCGGGCAGCCGCCGCTGGTCCAGGACCACCAGCACGGGCCCTTCGGGGGGCTCCTCCCAGCGCAGTGCGGGAGTCGGGGAGGACGCGCCGGGAGCCGCGGATTCCGCGTACTGATCAGCCATTGGTCCAGTCTGCCCCGCGCACCCCGACTAATGAAGGTCGCCCTCGACTCTCTCCCCCTTACGAGCCCACCTGGCCGCCCGGACATCCTCCCCGCACGGGGTCGTTCACGAGCCCACCGCCGCCCCGGACCCGCGTGACACGATGACGAGCAATCGCTCGCCGCCGCACCGGCGAACGGGCACCGAGAAGGAGCGACGACCATGAACGACTCTCCGGGCCGCACCCCGCCCGGGTCCCCCTCCGACGAGCAGGTCAACGGCGTCCCCGCCCAGTCCTCCCCCACGGACGACCGGGCCGGACGCGCGGAAGAGCCGCCCGGACGCGCGGAGGAGGCCGTACCCGCCGCTCAGTGGGCCCGGGAGCAGCCCCCCGGGGGCCCGTGGTCCACCCCTCCGGCGGGCTCCCCGTCCGCACCCCGCCGCCCCACCCGGACCCGGGCCGGCGGCAACGGCGGCCCCACGGGCCCGTACCCGCCCCACCAGGGCGCCTGGGGCGCACACCACTGGGCGCCGCTTCCGCCCGCGCCGCAACCGGGCGTCATCCCGCTGCGGCCACTGGGCGTGGGCGAGATCCTGGAGGGCGCGTTCGGCACCCTCCGCCGGCACTGGCGGACGGCCCTGGGCATCTCCCTGGCGGTGGCGGTGGCCACTCAGGCCGTGACGACCGTGGTCACCGGTGTGTGGTTCCGCGACAACCCGGGTTTCGAATACCTCGACAACCCCGCCTCGGCGTCGCCCGGGGAGACCCTGGACGCCATAGGTGAGAGCCTGCCCGGCACGCTGGTGACATCGCTCGTGGGCCTGCTGGGCTCGATCGTCGCCACGGCACTGCTGACAGTCGTCGTCAGCCGCGCCGTGCTGGGCCGCTCGACGTCGGTCGGCGATGCCTGGCGGAGCGCACGGCCTCAGCTGCTCCGTCTGACCGGTCTGCTCTTCCTGCTGCCGGCCCTGATCGTCGGTGTCTTCGGCATCGCGGTCGCACCCGGCCTGCTGATCTCGGCGGCGGGAGCGAAGGCAGTGGGCGTGGGTGTCGCCCTGTTCGGCAGTCTCGCGGGGATGGCGGGGGCCGCGTGGCTCTGGGTTCAATTCAGCCTGGCCGCACCCGCCCTGATGCTGGAAAAGCAAGGCGTGTTCGCGTCGCTGCGCCGTTCGGCGAAGCTCGTACGCGGTTCCTGGTGGCGAATCTTCGGCGTACAGCTGCTCGCCGTATTCCTGGTATTCGTGGTGGCCACAGTTATCGGCATTCCCGTCGGCATCATTGAAATGATCTTCACGGGTGAGGGCGGCACTTCCGGCACCCTCGACTGGGGCACTTTGATCGTCTCCGGCATCGCGGCGGTCATCAGCACGACGCTGATGGCACCGATCACGGCCGGCGTGACCGCGCTGCTTTATTTGGATCAGCGCATCCGTCGTGAATCCCTCGACCTCGAACTGGCACAAGCGGCCGCGAAGTAATTCGGATTCGTTTCCCCTGGGCCCCTGGCCCCGAGTGCATGGCTCGGGGCCGGGGGAAGAGGGAAGCAGGGGGCGACGACGGGGTACGACGGGGACTCGGTATTCCCGGCCGGCACTCCTGGCCCGCTGATTCCGGCCGGAAACGCAGAATAGCCCCCGCAGGAACCCGAAGGCTCCCACAGGGGCTACTCTAAAAATTGTTCGGCGGCGTCCTACTCTCCCACACGGTCCCCCATGCAGTACCATCGGCGCTGAAAGGCTTAGCTTCCGGGTTCGGAATGTAACCGGGCGTTTCCCTAACGCAATGACCACCGAAACTCTATGAAATTAACCAACCGGACAGCAACACGGTCGTTACTTCAGAACCTACACAGTGGACGCGAGCAACTGAGGACAAGCCCTCGGCCTATTAGTACCAGTCAGCTCCAACCGTTACCGGTCTTCCACACCTGGCCTATCAACC
>NZ_JBVJDW010000002.1:0-155987 GCF_055582085.1 Streptomyces sp. NPDC042259
GCTGGAACAACTCCCACAACTCGTCCGGCACCAGCCGCTCAACGATCCCCACCATGACCCACAAAATACCGGTGCAGCCAAATGAGATGATCTATAAGTGTGGTGCGCCCATGCGTCTCGGTGTGCCGGTTCAGGTGTCCAGCCGGGCGGCCAGGCCGTCGAGGACGCGGGCGAGGCCGTAGGCGAAGTCGTCGTCGCGGATCTGCTGCGGGTGTACGTCCTGCCGGGCGGAGGTTCGCTCGCGCAGCGATGGGTGCTCCCGCGTGGCCTCGTCGAAGGCCGGCCGCAGGTCCGCCACCCACTCCTGCTCGGTCTTGCCGCTGCGGGCGATCTGCGAGAGGTACGCGGCCTCGGAGGTCGCGATCCCGATGACGTATGCCAGGAGTGTCCCCGCGGCCCGTTTCTTCTCGTCCGCGGTGAAGCCCGCGACCTCGAACTGGGCGAGCAGCCCGGATGCCATCCGCATGGCGTTGGGGCCGATGTGGACGAGGCCCACCTGGCCCAGCTCGGGGGCGATCCAGGGGTGGCGAAGGGTCATCGCCCGCAGGCCGGCGGCGGTGCGGGTGACGGCCGCGCGCCACTCGGTGCGGTCGGTGACGGCCGGTGGTTCCAGCTCTCCGTAGACGTCGTCCACGACCAGCTCGATCAGCTCGTCCTTGTTGGCCACGTGCCGGTAGAGGGACGTGGCCGCGGCGTTCAGGCGTGTGCCGAGCTTGCGCATGCTGAGGGCCTCGGTGCCCTCCATGTCCAGCAGTTCGATCGCCGCGGCCACGATCTGCTCGCGGGTCAGCTGTTCGCGTTGCGGGCGGCGCGGACGGGTCCATACCGATGTGATCGGTTTCTCGTCGGCTGGCATACGTCCCTCGTCCCTGCTCGGCCCGCGTGGTCCCCACCACCGTAGCGCACACCGTACGCACCTTGCGTACATCGTTTCTCTCTGCGTACAGTGTTCGCATTAGGAGTACACCGTACGCATCGGATGGGAGCAGACATGCCGAAGAACGTGAGCTGGGACGAGCGGGGCGGCTGGGAGGCCAAGGGCGGATGGGGGAGCCGGAATTCGGCGGGCCGGAAGCTGGACCTCGCCCACTGGCAGTCCCGGCTCGACGAGCTGCGCGCCAAGCACCACGTCCCGGCCGCGTCGCTGGCGATCCTCGTCGACGGGACCGTCCACGAACTGGCCGGCGGCGTGCTCCACCGCGGAACGGGCGTGGAGGCGACGACCGACTCGGTCTTCCAGATGGGCTCGATCGCCAAGGTCTACACCGCCACCCTGATCATGCAGCTCGCCGACTCGGGCCGACTGGACCTGGACGCACCGGTCGCGGACGTACTGCCGGAGTTCTCGGTCGCCGACCCCGAGGTGACCAGGGCCATCACCACGCGCCGGCTGCTCAGCCACACCAGCGGCCTCACCTGCGACTTCACCCACGACAACGGGCGCGGCGACGACTGCCTCGCCAAATACGTCGAGGCCGCCAAGGGGGTGGCACTCGACTGCCCGCCCGGCGAGGCGCTCTCGTACAGCAGCATCGGGTACAACGTGCTCGGCCGCATCATCGAGGTGCTGACCGGCAAGGTCTGGGACGAGGCACTGAAGGACCTGCTCCTCACCCCGCTCGGCCTCGACCACACGATGACGCTGCCCGAGGAGGCGCTGCGGTTCCGCGCGGCGATGAGCCACCTGGGCGAGCCGGGCCAGGACCCGGACCCGGCGCCGGCCTGGGACCTGATGCCGCGCTCGGCGGGCCCCTACGGGCGGGTCATCGCCACGGCCGGGGACCTCGCCCGGCTGGCGCGGATGCACCTGGCGGGCGGAGTGGCGCAGGACGGTACCCGGGTGCTCTCCAGGGAGGCCGTCGCGCTGATGCAGCGCCGGGTCGTGGACTCCCCCGACAAGTGGTCGGTCAGTGCGGACGGCTGGGGTCTGGGCTGGACGCTCTACGACTGGAACGGCGTCCAGGGCTACGGCCACGACGGCGCCTCCGTCGGGCAGTACGGCTATCTGCGCGTCGTCCCGTCGGCGGGCGTCGCGGTCGCGCTGCTCACCAACGGCGGCGGTGCGCGTGAGCTGTACGCCGCGCTCTACCGGGAACTCCTCGCCGAACTGGCCGGGGTGACGATGCCGGACGCCTTCGCCCCGCCGGCCGGGCCGCCCGTGGTCGACTTCACCCCGCTCGTGGGGAGGTACCGGCGCGAGGGCGTGGTCATCACCGTGACCGAGCGGGACGGTGCGGGGCACATGGTGTACGAGTTCGTCGACGGCATGAAGGACTTCTCCGAACCCCTGGAGATCGATCTGGTGCCGGTGACCGAGACGGTCTTCGCGGGTACGGGGGTGGGCGCGGCGTTCAGCGAGGGCTACATGCCCGTGATCTTCTCCACGCTGCCGGACGGCACCGGGTGCGTGTACATCGGGATGCGCTGCGGCCCCAAGGTGGCGTAGCACGGCCGCGCCGGCCGGAGCCCGCTCGGCTTCCGGTTTCGTTTTCTCCGGGCTCGGGCGGGTCGGGCAGCTCTGGCGGGCTCCTGGGAGACCGTGCGGCGGACGGGCGTGGCGGCAGGGGGATGGATCTCCAGGATGACCGCGGCCCCGGCCACGGTCCGGTCCTCGTGCATGGTGATGTGCCGGCCGGGCCGGAGATGCCTGAAGCGGGCCGGGGTGAGGGACAGGAGGCGAACCGCGGCTTGCCCGCCGGGTTCCAGCACGGGCCTGTTCTCACCCCGCAGCGAGGCGATACCGGCCGCACGTCCACCGGTGGGTGAGAGGAGTCCGATGTCCCACACGGGCCGCAGCACACCGGCGCCGGGGAGGGGTGTGGTGCGCCGCGCCTCGCCGGCGGGGCGGAGCGTCAGACCGGCCCGGACCACGCCGTTGCGGATCCCGGAACACCGCCAGTGGCACCAGACCGCACACCGCTCGAACCGGAGCTGCCCGGCCGCTACGACGAGCTTCTCCCAGAACGGCAAGGGGAGCGGGTGAGCGCCCCCGCACTCCTCCAGCAGACCCAGAACGATCTCCCACTCGTCATGGGCGAGGTGGTCCCAGACGTCTCGCACCGTGAGGCCGTTCTCGGTGGCGGTCCCTTGCGAAACCAGCAGGCAGGCTGATTCCAGCAGTTCAGGAACGTCCATGCGCTGATTGCCGTGCCTAGGCGGGACGGCGGGAGACTGGGCGGCACCGGCGGCACCGCACCGCCAACGGTGCACGTTACTCGCGGGCACCTTCCCCGTTGTCCGAGTGGGCCGGGCAGACGCCGGCACAGGCCATTGCCTCAGGACGCCCACACAGCGGTACGTCCGCGTCAAAGCCCCCTGACGAAAGGGCGGGAATCCGGAAAAGTTCTCCCCTGGCCCCCTCGCTTGGGCCAGGTGCGTCCCGGCCTGGGGAGATGAGAGCGCCCGGCCGGGGTGTCCCGGCCGGGCGCTTTCCTGAACCGTTCACCACATCTCAGTGACCGGTGTTCTGCATCCGGCACTTGAGTGTGTCCTGGATCCCGTGGTGCGGCCGGGGCCATGCGCCCGGCCCGGAAGGGGCCGGGGCGCAGGCTTGTCGTGTGCCCGGCGATTCGTTCAGCAGGGGAGAGTGGTCTTGCCGGCCGCACCGGTGGCACCGGTGGTGCCATCGGCTGTGAGGGTGGCCGCGGTGCCGTTGCCGCCGGGCTGGCCGGGGCACACCGGGCTGGCGGCACCGCCGGCGCCGCCCTTACCGCCTGTGTGTCCGCCACCGACGATGGACGCGCCGCCGTTGCCGCCCTTACCGCCGGCGATACCGGCGCCGGCGTCGCCTACGCCGCCTACGCCGCCCTTGCCGCCGGTACCACCGAGCTTGGCCGCACCGCCGAAACCGCCGTTGCCGCCATTGCCGTTGGCGCCGCCGGCGCCGCCCGTACCGCCCGCGCCTCCGGTGCTCGCGCTGCCGTCACCGTTGCCGCCGGCGCCTCCGTTGCCGCCGTTGCCGTTGGCGCCGGCCGCGCCCCCGGTACCGCCCAGGCCGCCGGCACCGCCGTTGGTGCCCACGCCGTTGGCTCCGTTGGCTCCGGGCAGTCCCAGGATGCCGAGACCGGCGGCTGCGCGGGCGTTGCCCGCCTCGGCCCGGCCCGTCGCAGTGGCCAGGGCGGGAGTGACGGCCAGGCCGACCACAGCGATCGCGGCGATCAAGACCGTACGGGGAATGAGGGTGGTGCGCGTGGAGCGCATGAGGTACGCCTTCCCTTTCGCCCAGTCAGAGAAATTCTCCGGCTGACAACTCGTAGCCTAGCGGAAGAAGCAGCCGATTCATCATACAGAGTGATCAAAAGCCTTAAATGGCCGAATTAATCAAACTTTGGCTTTAAAATCGATTTTGCGTTCCAGGGGCGGTGAACGCGGCAGTGAACACCGGACCCGGGAATGCCCAGGGAATGCCCGGGAACAGATGACGGGCCGTCCGCCTGACCGGCCAAAGCGCCAGGCCCCTACGCCGCGCGGCCGAAAGCCGACAGCGACCCGTCGATGAAGTCGCAGCCGGGTGCATCGACGGCGATCCTCCAGTCCGAGGAGAAGCCGGAAGACATGTTCGTCTCGGTATCGAACCGGCCTTTGGTGAAGGTATTGGAGAATCTGCGCGCTCACGGATGAAGAAGCCGTGTAATTTCTGGCGATTTCACAGGAGCCTCAGAAAGGCGTCGTACAACCGTCCGAATATGTCGGACCGGCGCCCGGGGAAGGCGCAGAGGAATCCCGCCTAAGTTCACCGAGCGCGAGCCTCACGCGAGGGTTCCGTACGGGTACAAGGAGGACGCGTACCCGCTGGGGCAGTGGGTCGCGGAGCCGCGACGGGCGTACGGGGCGGGGCAGATGACCGGGCTGCGTGCCCGGCGGCTGTGGAGAAGCTCGGCATGGTCTGGTCGCTGGCCGATGCGCGGTTCCAGGAGAACCTGGGGGCCGCCAAGGCGTACGACGACCAGCACTGGGCGCTGTGCGCTCCCCGGTCCGCCACGATGCTGGATCGGCCGGTAGGACAGTGGCTGTCCAACCTCCGCCGCCCCGGCGCCCTCGATGGCCACCCCGGGTGGAAGACCGCGTTGGAGGCCGTGGACGAGGACTGGAACCCTGCGTGGCCGGCGGACTGGCAGCGGCACTACGCCGCCGTGCGGGAGCTGATGGCCGAGGAAGGGAAACAGGCAGAGGCCCTGCCCGGCGTGACCGTGCACGGGATGGACGTCGGGCGGCGGCTGGCCCGGCAGCGCAAGGCCGAGGCCTGGCAGACCCTCCACGAGGGGCAACGCGAGCGCCTGGAGCAGCTCGGTATCACACCGCTCCCCCGGCCCCGGAGCTGGAAGCGTTCGCGAAGCCGTCCACGACGCTGCTGAGCGTTTTCGAGAAGAGCGTGGCCGCCCCCCGGGGCGGCCCTGGCGCGAACAAGGCCAGGGAAGGCTCTGTGAAGGTCCACAGGGACCATGTTGAGCGGCTGGAGGACGGGAGCGAGGCGAAGCTCGGGGGGGGGCCTGTCGAACAGCTAGAGCCGCCGGGCCAAGCTGACCGCCGGCAAGCTCAGTGCGCTGGCCGGCCTCGGGCTGGAGTGGGCGGCTGCGTAGGCCGCCATCTGGCGGGCCCCGGGTGCTGTGTGAGGCCCGGGGCCTTTCTGTCCCGGCGGGCGGCGGCTCGTGAGCTGGCCGCCACCCTGTACGGCGGTCTCGCACCCCTGACGGACCGAAGATCGCCAGGGCAGGTCCTAGTAGATGAAGTGGACGCAGATGTCGTCGAAGTCGTCGTCACCGTCGCTCTCGGCCCGGAGGGACACGATGGTGATGGGCGGCTTGCTCGCTGTGTGGATCTCAGACTTCTTGACGGGCGTCGGCCTCCAGTTATTGCCGCCGTCGACGCTGTAGTCCAGCCTGCCGGTGAAGACCCTGTCCGTCGATCGGTCCTCATCGGTCGAACCGATCGTCGTGCCGTTCCCCGACCCGGCCCAGATGTAGGTGTGGGTCGAGGCCCCGTCCGGCTTGAGCGTCACCCGGTGCTGCTGCGGTGAGCTGACCGTCGCGCTGATCCGCACCCGGGTGCTTCCGGCAAGGACCTTGACTTCGAACTCGCCGGTCGCCAACTGCTTCTCTGTCATGACGCTCCTTCAAATCGATCGAAACCAGGGGTGGTTAAGTCCTGGGAGGAGCCTGTCTGTCAACGGTGCCGGGTTGCCCGCCGACGGTTCGTGATCTTTACCTCTGACGTGGAGGCAGCTACCTGCCGCCGCCCGTCGCGGAGCTGGCGAGGAAGGTCGCCGACGTGTTGGAGGAGCCGCAGCCGGCCACCGCGTGGCGGCGCGGGGGGGGCGCAACATCGTTGGACGGTGCGTCCCCCCGAGCCGAGCCCCGGGACGTCATGGCAGATCCCCCGGGCCCGTTGCGTCTTGGGATCAGATCTCGCCGACCGCCAGCGGTGAGCCAGTCGGCGGCTTCGGCATCGGTCATCAGCGGGGCACCTGAGCCGGGTGGGCGGATCTGCGTCCTGGACGACGGCCGCGAGACCTCGATGGAGGAACCGCACGGGGGCCGCAACAGCGAAGGCCGGCCGATCGCGTGGGCGGGCAGCGCACCCGACAACTGGTGAGCGGCGGTGAGACCGACGACAGGACCCCGGGGCGCACGAGCGGTCCGGGGTCCTTCGCTGTCCGGGGCCAGCGGCACCGCTCCCAGGCCCTACACGCACTGAGAAGCGATGCCCAGGGGTTCTGAGCCGCGACGTCGCACTGGCGTGCGTGTAGGGCCTGGGGACTTGGGACACTCCCCCGGCGAACTACAGGGCGGGCGGGGCGGGCGCGTACGCCTCCCACGGGCGCCCGGCACCTGCGGGGGCGGGTCAGGCGGTGACCGCGGCGCGGCCGGCGGTGTACACCGCGGCCTGGGCGGCGACTCGCCGGCCGAGGTGTTCGGCGGTGGCTATGTCGGCCTTGTGGACGCCGTCCGGGCCCCGGTCGGTGTCGGTCTGCGCGCCGGCGCCCAGGTAGAAGCCGAGGCGGTTGAGGTCGTTCTCGGAGGAGGTGGTGGAGTGCCAGCCGGAGGGCAGGCCGAGGTTGATCCAGTGCATGCCGTGCTGGGCGGCCAGCACGGAGAAGAACTGCAGGGTGTTGAGCTTGTCGCCGCTCTTCGCACCGGAGTTGGTGAAGCCCGCCGCCAGTTTGTCCTGCCAGGCGCGGGTCGCCCAGCGCTTCGAGGTGGCCTCGGCGAAGACGTGGAAGGCGCCGGAGGCGGTGCCCATGTAGGTCGGCGAGCCGAAGACGATCGCGTCGGCGGCGTCGAGCAGCGCCCACTGCTCGCCGGTGATCTCGTCGACCTTGACCAGGTGGACGGTCGCCCCGGTGCCGGCGGCGCCTTCGCGCACCGCTTCGGCCAGTACCGAGGTGTGGCCGAAGCCCGAGTGATAGGCGATGACGAGGACCGGCGGGAGGGCAGCGGCGGAAGAAGCGGCCGGGGCGGGGGTGGTCATGAGGGCAGGGCTCCTTGCAGGATCGTGCCGCGTGGCGCGGCGCGAGGCGGTCGGTGTGATGACGGTGGGGGGCTTCGCCGGCCCGTCACCGTCGGTGTCAGCGTCGAGGTCAGTTGTCGACGCGGTAGCGGCTGGTGATCGCGACGCGGTTGAACGCGTTCATCACGATGGCCAGCCAGGCGATGGCCGAGATCTGCTCCGCGGTGAGGTGGGCCGCGGCCGTGTTGTAGTCCTCGTCACTGACGTGTCCGTCCGGCACACGGGTGACCGCCTCGGTCAGGCGGAGGGCGGCCCGCTCGGCCGCGGAGAAGTAGCCGGTCTCCTCCCACCCGGGCAGGACGGCGATCCGGTCGGGGCTTTCGCCCTTGTGGAGGGCGTCACGGGTGTGCATGCGCAAGCAGAACGCGCAGCCGTTGATCTGAGAGGCGCGGATCTTCAAAAGCTCGACCAGGAGCGGGTCGAGGCCCGCCGCGGCAGTAGCCTCTTGCACCTCCTGGGACAAGGCGGTGAGAGCCTGGTAGGAGGCCGGGTGCTGCTTGCCGATATTGACGCGCTGGGGGTCGTTCATCGTTCCTTCGATTCGTCGCCCGTTTGTGCTTTTCATCAGGGAGACGAGGCAGCCCCCGCGGGTGTGACAGCTCAGACGCGGACGAGTTTGTCGGGATTGACGACCCTGCGGTACGCGGTGATCAGACCGCCGGTGATCTGGACCGTGTCCACGCAGTGGACCCGGCCTTCGCGGTAGGACACCAAGGCGAGCTCGCCGCCGACCTCGGCGAAGACGATACGGTCCGCACGCCACCGGCGCCCCACACGCACCATGACCTCGGCGACGCGCTCGCCGCCGTGGATGAGCTTGCGCGCCGCGGCAACCTTGCCGCCACCGTCGGTGACGAACACGGCGTCCGGGTGCAGGAGCCTGACCAGACCGGCCAGGTCCCCGGCCTCGTACGCGGCGCGGAACACCTCAAGGACGCGTTCGCGCTCCGCCTTCGACGCCTGCGGAACGGACTGCTTGGCCTTGGCGACCCGCCGTCGCGCCCGCGAGGCGTGCTGCCGGGCGCCCGGCACGGAGACGTCCAGCACTTCGGCGATGGTGGCGAACTCGTAACCGAAGACATCGTGCAGGACGAAAGCCACCCGCTCCGGCGGGCTCAGCTCCTCCATGATCAGCAGCATCGCCGAGCCGACGGACTCATCGACCAGTACCGGCTGCGACGCGTCCGGCCCCGTCAGCAGCGGCTCCGGCAACCACGGCCCGACATAGCTCTCCCGGCGGAAACGGGCACTTTTGAGAATGTCGTACGACCGCCGCGCGGCCACCGTCACCAGCCACGCCCCCAGGTCACCGACGCCGTGCAGATCCGCTTGGGCCGCCCGCAACCACACGTCCTGGGTCACGTCCTCCGCATCGGCCACACTCCCCAGCAGCCGGTAGGCCACACCGAAAACCGCAGGCCGGTGCCGCTCCCAACCGGCCCCGAGCGGATCCTCCCGCCCAGGCTGTCCGGGCCCGTGCCCTTCACCCGTACCGATCGCGACCTCCTCCAACGTGCGCACCAGCGTAGCCATCCGCACCCGGGATCTTCGCAGACCCCTGCACGTTGCCGCCGGCGCCTCCGTTGCCGCCGTTGCCGTTGGCGCCGGCCGCGCCTGGGCCCTCACGATCCCGGCCCACCGAAACGGACGAGGCGGGCACGGTGTGCTGCCACTGCCGGGACCACCCCAGCCGACACGCCGTACGGGCCCGGGCCCAGCAGACCCCGTATTGCCCCGTAGGCACCGCCGGCACCGCCGGCACCGCTGGCCCGTAGGCCCCGGTCAAGCGGGCAGTGCACCGAGGGCTGCCTGCCACGGGTACGCGTCGGGATTCACCCTGCCAGGACTGGCAGGGACGAAGCCGTCACCGCCCAGCAGAAGGGTGGCACCCGCCGCGCGCAAGGTCTCCACGCCGCGCGGCACCGCCGGGTGTCACCCCTGGACCTCGTTCCAGAAGGGCAGGGCGACGATCGGCAGGTTGAGCCTGGTGGCCTCGGTGACGAGTCCGAGGGCGAGGGTGTCGCTGACACCGGCGGCCCATTCGTTGACCGTGTCCGTCCGGTCAGAGGGGCCACGAGGACAGCGCCCGGTGAGGGCAGCACATCCGGCTGGCAGGAAAGCTTGTACCGCCACCGGACCAGGTGCCCAGGCAGCCGCTCCACGGCAGCCATCTCGGCCGGGGGCATCCACACTGGCCCACCGGAACGCGCACGGCGTAAGGACCAGGCAGACATCCCAGCCGCCAGCCTGGGCCGCACGGAACGGGACCCGGAGACGACGGCGACGGGCGGGCAGCGCGGATCGGGGGCCGGGAGACGACGGGCGGGCAGCACGAATCAGGACCGGGAGACCAGGCGGGAAGCGTAGCGCGGGCCATCAAGTACACAGTGCGGTTGGTCGTCGGGGCAGTCCACCTCGTCCTGCGAGTGCCCGCAAGAGCCCCCTCGGAGAACCCCCGCGCCGAGAAAGCGCAGGCCCCCGGACGAACCGGCGTACGAACGGGCCGCAACCGACCTCTCGAGGGCTCCCTCCCCAGCGTCCAGCAGTGCGATGCCGGGCGCCCTGGCACCGCCCGGCCTGAGTACAGGCGCGGGAGGCGCGGGCAAGGCCGGCCAGGACATCGGCCGGCTCGATGCCGAAGCCCGCACCGAGGCCCGCACCGGCAGGCACCGGCTCAGGTCAGGCCCGTCAACGCGACAGCGGCCACGCGTGACGATATGCGCGGCCGCTGCCGTACCGGCTTCGGGCCGTCTCGTTTGGATCATCTCGCCGACCAGATACAGATGGCGGTGATGTGAAGTCCGGCAAGGCAGACGGCGGCGGTCTTGTCGTAGCGAGTGGCGAGGCCGCGCCACCGCTTGAGCTTGCTGATGCGGCGTCCGGCCGTGGTGCGGTTTTGGCAGGCGGCGCGATCGAAAGTCGGGCGGTCGGCCGCCCAGGCCGCCCCTCGCGCCTACGCGTGTGAGAAGTTGCGGTACAGAAAGTGCCGTCGAGATTGACCCTCATCCTTTCCGCAACCCGGGCGATGCCGAAGACAGCAAGGACAGGGAAGGCTGAAGCCCCCGGGCCCCAGCCGGCGTCGCGGCCGGGGCCCGGGGCCCGGGGCTGCTCAGCCGGCCTGGTTACCGGCCTGCTTGGGCAGGCAGAACAACAGAGCCCACAGCAGGGCGAGGAGGCCGCCGACCCACCACAGCACGGTGATGAACGCGTCGCGGTTGAGCGCGGCCTCGGCTGAGCCGCCGGTCGCGGCGAAGAACACCAGCGCGGTCAGTGCGGTGCCCAGGGCGATGCCCAGGTGCATGACGGTGTTGAACAGGCCCGAGGCGGACCCGGCATCCTCGTGCGGGACCTTTGCCAGTGACATGTCGGCGAGCGGGCCGCCGACCATGCCGAGGCCGAACCCGATCAGCACCACCGGAGCGGCCATCGCCACGAGAGTCAGGTCCGCCTGGCTCGCTTCGATCTGGAGCCCGTAGACGGCCATCGAAGCGAGCGTGACGCAAGCTCCGGCCTGCGGTAGCCGACGGGCGAAACGCCCGCCGCTCCTCGCCACGACCGTCGCACCGCCCAGCTCTCCGACGGAGAGCAGCACGAAGGCCAGGGCCGCGCGCAAGGGGCTCATGCCCAGTCCGCGCTGGAGGTAGAGCGTCCAGGTCATGAAGAACAGCCCGCACAGAAGGCCGTGCATCAGCTGCGCGGCCATGCCTCCGGAGAACTGCCGGCTCCGGAAGAGGGACAGCGGCACGAGCGGAGCGTTGCCCTGCTTGCGCTGCTGGTGGCGCAGGAAGACGCCGAGGACGAGCAGGCCCGCGGCGAGCAGGGCGAAGCACCACAGCGGCCAGTGGTGCAGGTGCCCCTCGGTGAGCGGGAAGACGATCAGGACGATGGCCAGCGCGGACAGCAGCATGCCGGTCAGGTCGAGGCGGTCGGCCTTCTTCACGGTCGACTCGGGGATAAACCTGCGTCCCAGGAGGATCACGGCGAGGCCGACGGGCATGTTGACCAGGAAGATCGGCCGCCAGGACAGCCCGAACAGGTCCGCCTCGGTCAGCAGACCGCCCATCACCGGGCCCAGGACATTGGCGAGCGACATGACGGCCCCGTACAGACCGAACACCTTGCTGCGGTTCTGCCCCTCGAAGGTGACATGGAGGGTGGCCAGGATCTGCGGGATCATCACGGCCACACCCACGCCCTGGAGAGCGCGGGCGGCGATCAGCACGCCCGGCCCGGCAGCCAGGCCGCACAGCAGCGAGGCCGTGGTGAACACGACGGTGCCGATGAGCAGGACCCTGCGTCGGCCGTAGAGATCACCAAGGCGCCCGCCGGTGATCAGCCCGACGGCGATCGGCAGTGAATAGCCGGTGGTCAGCCACTGCACCGTGTCCGGTCCGGCGCCAGTGGACTCCTGGATCGCGGGCAGGGCGGTCAGGACGACCGACTGATCGATCATGTCCATCAGCTCGGCGCCCAGCAGCACCAAGAGGGCGATCCAGGCCGCCAGGCCCATCTTCGACAGACCGGGTGCGGGGCGGGTTGAGGGCTGGGTGGTGTGCTTCGGCTCGTTTTCGAGCGCGGAGGAAGACACGACGGGAAACTCCTGATCCAAGGGAATCGGGGAGCCCTGCCGACAGCCGCACCGGGGCCGGAAAACACGAAGCCCGGGGCAGCAGGCAGAGCCGCACCCGGGAAAACTGCAGGGAAGGGTGACGCAACTCAGGCCAGCGCGGCGTCCGCCCCCCGGACACGTGCGACACAACAGCACGCGGGGAACGCGGACGACTACATGGCCCGGTTAATAAGTCGTCACCTCAAGATCGACGCAGAAGGAACAGGAAATCCGTCGCCGCCACCGATAACTCGGCACAGCAACTCATACATAATACGGCATCCCGGACCCCCACAAAACAGCGGCCCGAGGGCCACCCTCACGGGCGCCGACCGACGGCCGGCGCATCGACGACAGCATCCCCGACCGTTTCGAACGCCGTCTGGAAGACCTGCGTCACCTGGACAACGAGCTGGGGCCCGGGGAGGCCAACGACGCCGCCCGCACCGAACTTCGCCTCATCCTCAGCACTCTCGAGGACTCCACTTACAGCGAACGCGTCGGACGGCGTCTGTTCGGGCCGCGGCCGAAGCCCCCCGGTCAGCCGGCTGACGGCGTACGACAGCGGTCAGATCGCCGCCACGGAACGCCACTACGTCACCGACATGCGGGGCACGGCGAGCGCGGACGACCCGGTCGCCGGCACCAACACACTCGCGTTCCGGGCCATACAGCAGTACCCCACCGGCAACCCGCGCGGGGCGATCGACCTGATCGACGCAGCACTGGCCCGAGCTCCCCGGATCGGCTCCGCCCGTATGACCGTCATGCTCCACGCCCGAGCCTGCCGAGCCCACGCGCGCGACACCCGCGCCACCGACCGGGCCGCCAACGCGGCCATGGATACCTACGCGCAGGCCGGCCCGATGGAAGTAGACCCGGCCTGCGTCTACTGGTTCAACCTTGGCGAAACCCACCAGCTCCTGGGCAGCTCCGCCCTCAACCCCGGCAAGCCCTCAGGCACATCCTGGATACCCCCACCGCCCACCATAGCGAGGGCGAAGCGCATAACGACGACGCCTCCCCCCGCAGACACGCCATCCACCTCGCGCGCCTCGCGGAGGCTCATCTCGCCCTGGACCACATCGACACCGCCCACACCGCCATAGCCCGCACGGACGGTGCCACCTCCGCACGCGGGAGCAACACCCCGCACCACCTGACGCAGAAACTCGGACGCCGCCGCGGCGTCCCCGCCGTTGCCAACTTCCTCAACTACTCCGCCGACACCGCATGAGCGGCCCGCCGGGCTGTGGCGGCCGGGGCGGGTTCGGAGAGGCGGTCCAGCCGCGTGTGGAGGGCCCCTACACGCCGGGCGCGGTTCTGGACGCAGCTTGGCGGTGTCTTCCAGCGGGGCGGACAGGCGGCCGTCAGCTGCGCGGAGGACGACGTCGGCGAGGGCGCCACGGCCATCACTCTCCGGCAGGCGGCCGCGTCCCAGCCGCCCAGGAAAGCGACGAAGCGCGGCGTTGCCTTCCTCGCGGACGACCTGCAGAACAACGACGACGTCGCAGTCGATCACGAGACGACGGCAACGAGAACCAGGCACCACCCCGTGCATCGCCTACCTCGGCGACGAGCTGGACCCGGACACCGAGGGTGGCGGAGAGGTGCTCGTATGCTTCCCGCTCGGTCAGCTCTCCCCTGGCGTAGCACAGCCATGGGGCGGTCAGGAAAATCCTGCGGGCAGGCACGCCGGCCAAGGCGCCCGTGAGCTGACCGGCGCCTTGGATGAGAACGCCTTCGGCTTCCACAATGACGTTGCCGCTGTGTGGTCCCGTCATCGGTTCCCCTTCTCGTGCTGGTCCTCGCGACCGAAAGCGTCAACGGGACGGTAGGCCGAGCATGGCTGTGGTGAGGGACGAGCGGTCGGCGAGCGGCCAGCCGTGGCGCCGGGCCGCATCGGCGAGCCGGGGCCCCGCCTCGAAGGCGACCGGACATCCCACGGTGGCCAGCAGTTCGATGTCGGAGGTGGAGTTGCCCACGGCGGCGCGGTGCGCCAGGTGCTGCTGTCCGCCGACCAGGTGGGCCGCGAGGGCCAGTTTCTCCCCAGCTACGGCCGGAGTTCGAAAGTACTGCCCGGTGCAGAGGCCGTCCTCTGCGGCCAGGACCGCGCCTCGCCACTGGTGGAAGCCCAAAGTGAGGGCCACCTGTTCCACCACTTCCTGTGGACTTCCCGAGGTGAGGATGAGCCTCGCGCCTCGGCCACGCAGTTCCTGAAGCACCGGGGTGACATAGGCGAAGACGTTGCCGGCCTCCCGCTCCCACAGTCGGCGGCCGACATCCTCGACCCGGTGCCGGTCACAGCCCCGCAAGGCTTGCGCGTAGAGCTGGTAGGCGGTGCTGACCGAGTGCGGCTCATGCAGACGGTCCTGGTCGCAACAACCCAGGAACTCGAATAACCGCTCTGTCGGCGTGCTGTGGCAGCTCCCCGCGCCGCGCAGTTCCCGAAGTAGAAGAAGCCCATGGCATCCGGGTGCAGCGTGCCGTCGAGGTCGAAGACCGCGAAGCGCGGGGCCGACGAACCCGACACGCCCCGCAGACCGGTGACCCGGCCGCGTACCGCGCCAGTGGCCCACTCCCCGACGCCCGACCCGTCCTCCGGCGGAGAGGACAGGTGCGGCTCACGCGCGGTGATCAGTTCGAGTTGGACACACGTGGCCCGCTCACTCGAAGTCGCCCTCGGCCCATTCGCTCTGAGCAACGAGCGGGCACATGCTGCCGCGCAGTGGCCCCCGACCGGCGGGCGGCACATGCCAGGGCCACCACCACAGCGGACCTGCGTCCCGCCATTGTCCTCAACCGAAACACGGCTGCCCCCTCCCTTGGGTGGAAGCTCCCCGGAGACGGGAGTCAAGGCCAGAAGAACGCATACCGCCGGTCACCCACAGGGGACAGACACCTTTTCACCCATACGAGTGCGTTGCGCTCACCACTGCAACGCTTTCTCCGCGAAGAGTGCATCGTCCGTATGGACGGCGACACCGCCCGCGTACGCCGCTGATCTCAGCGAAGCCGCCGACCATAGAGGACAAGCTTTAGGCTTCTGCCGTGAACGACACCACGCATGGCATACGGATCAGAGCGGGCGGTCTGGCCGACGCACCGGCCATTTTGGACATGCTCGACTCCGCGGTGGCCTGGATGAATGCTCGCGGCAACACCGAGCAGTGGGGCACGACACCGTATTCGCAAAAGCCCGGCGGAGTGGAGCGCGTCGAGCGGTACACCACGGAAAGCACCCCGTACATCGCGGAGTTGGACGGAAGGCCCGTCGGGGCCATGGTGTTGGATTCCGGGCCCAGCCCGCAGATGCCGATCCCGCCGGCCGGGGAACCCGAGCGGTACGTCCGGCTGCTGGTTTCCGACCGACGGTCCGCCGGACTCGGCATTGGGGCGGCCCTGCTGGCCCACGCTGTCGAGGAGACCCGGCGGGCCGGTGTGGGGCTGCTGCGGGTCGATTGCTGGGCAGGGGGCGGCGGCGAGCTGGTCGCCTTCTACGAGCGCAACGGTTTCGTCCCCACCGACGGTTTCGCCTCCGGGGACTGGCCGGGTCAGGTGCTCGCCCAGCGGGTCGGCTGACGGCGCGGGCAGGGCAGGGCACCGGCGACGCGTCACCACGTCTCGTCCCGTAGCGGGCGCCGCCCGGCCGGTCTTGGCGTGGTCCCACCGGCCGGAGGTGGCCTTCTGGCCGCACGGCGGCATCGTCGGCCCCCGGCCGGCCCGCCCGGTGAGCCGGGTGAAACGGCCCGGGTGGGAGGATGGCCCGCATGGATATTCGCAGCAGGAACAACGTGACGGTCCTCGGCCTGGCCGACGGTCCGGTGATGGTGCTGGCCCACGGGTTCGGCTGTGATCAGAACATGTGGCGGCTGGCCGTGCCGGTCCTGGCGCAGCACTACCGGGTGGTGCTGTTCGACTACGTCGGCTCCGGTGGTTCGGATCTGTCGGCCTGGAGCCAGGAGCGGTACTCCTCACTTGAGGGCTATGCCCAGGATGTCGTGGAGGTCTGCGAGGAGCTGGACGTGGAGCGCGCGGTGTTCGTCGGGCATTCGGTCAGCGCCATGGTCGGGGTGCTGGCCGCGCGGATGGCTCCCGAGCGGATCGGGACGCTGGTGATGGTGGCCCCCTCTCCGTGCTACATCGACGATGACGGCTACCGGGGCGGTTTCAGCGCGCCGGACATCGACGAGCTGCTGGACTCGCTGGAGTCGAACTATCTGGGCTGGTCTTCCGCGATGGCCCCGATGATCATGGGCAATCCGGAGCGGCCGGAGCTGGGGCAGGAGCTGACCAACAGCTTCTGTGCCACCGACCCGGACATCGCCCGGGTCTTCGCCCGTACCACGTTCCTGTCCGACAGTCGCGAGGATCTGAAGACCGTGACGGTGCCCACGCTGGTGCTGGAGTGCTCCCAGGACATGATCGCGCCCCGCGAGGTGGGCGCGTATGTACACGCCGCGATCCCCTCTTCCCGTTTGGTGACCCTGGACGCCACCGGTCATTGCCCGCAGCTGAGCGCGCCGGAGGCCACCGTCGAAGCGATTGTCGGCTTCTTGGCGGATCAGCGGTGATGTGCCGGATGAGTGAGGACCCGGAGTCGGCGCACACCGGGGACGGGGCGGACACAGATGCCGCGTTCACCGCGCTGCTGGAGGACAGCGCCGAAGACCTCTACGAGTCGGCTCCCTGCGGCTATCTGTCGACGCTGATGGACGGCACCATCGCCAAGATCAACGCCACGCTGCTGGACTGGCTGGGTCTGGAGCGTGCGTCGGTGGTGGGCCGGGTCCACTTCGCCGACCTCCTCACCGTGGGCGGAAAGCTCTATCACGAGACGCACTTCGCGCCGCTGCTGCGCATGCAAGGCGAGCTGCGCGGCATCGCCCTGGAGATGAAGGGCACCGACGGGCGTCGTCTGCCGGTACTGGTCTCCTCCGTGGTCAAGCACGGCAGTGAGGGGGAGCCGCTGCTGATCCGCACCACCGTCTTCGACGCCTCCGACCGGCGCGCCTACGAGCAGGAACTCCTGCGCCGTCGCCAGGACGCCGAGCAGGCGCGCGCCGAGGCCGAGCGGGCGCGCGCGGAGGCGGAGGAGGCCCGTCGCCAGGCCGAGGCCGACCGGGAACGGCTGGCCGACGCGCTGGCCGTTCTGCAGCAGTCCCTCGTCCCCTCCTCACTGCCTGCCGTGCCGGGGCTGGAGGCGGCCGTCTACTACCACACCGCCTCCCCCGACCGTCTCGGCGGTGACTTCTACGACCTGTTCTCCCTCGGCGGGGGCCGGTGGGCGTTCTTCCTCGGCGATGTGTGCGGCAAGGGGCCCCAGGCGGCCTCTCTCACCTCGCTGACCCGCTACACCCTGCGGGCCGCGGCGCTCCACGATCCGGAGCCGACCGCGGCCCTGACCACGCTGAACGCCGTGTTGTACGAGCGGTACGCCGCCAGCGGTGATCCCCGCTACTGCACCGTCATCTACGGGGTCATCGAGCCGGGCGGTGACCGGGACAGCACCACCGTCCGTCTCGCTTCCGGCGGCCATCCCCCGGCGCTGGTGATGCGGTCCGACGGCGACGCCGACTACCTTCCCACCCCCGGAGGGCTGCTCGTCGGCGCCCTGCCCAGCGCTCCGTTCAGCACCGCGGAGACCGTCCTCTCCCCCGGCGACACGATCCTGCTCTACACCGACGGCCTCACCGAGGCCCGCACCGGCCCGACTCGTGAGAGTCTGTTCGGCGACGACGCTCTGCGCGCCTTCACCACCGACCACGCCCCCGGCTCCGCCCATGAGGCGATCACCATGCTGACCGGGCTGCTCAAGAGCTTCGGCGACGGCCTGGACGACGACACCGCCCTGCTGGCACTCGGCGTCCCCGCCGCCCACCCGACCGTCCTCCCGTCCGCCCGGCAGTGAAGCAACCATGATGAGCCCGCTGAACATCACCCACCGCGACGCCGCCACCGGCCCCGTTCTGTACGTGGTCGGCGCACTCGACTACGAGCAGGCCGGCGACCTGCGCGAACAGGTCGAACGTCTGGCCCTGGGCCCGGGAGAGAATCTGGTCATCGACCTGTCCGGGCTGACTTTCTGCGACTCCACCGGCATCACCGCCCTCCTCGCCGCCCGCCAGCGCGCCCAAGCCGTCGGCGCCGACGTGACCCTGGCCGCCGTCCCCGCCAACACCCTGCGCATCCTCACCGTCGTCGGCCTGGACCGCGTCTTCACCTTCCGCCCCGGCAGCGTCGCCTGACCGTCGCCGGAGCGGGGGCGGCCTCGCCCGATGGCAGGTGGTTCAAGGGGCGGTGGGGGCGGCCGGGGTGTTCCCGGCCTGGCGGTAGAAGTCGAACTGGGTCACTCCGTGGTATCCGTAGCTCTCGGGGTGCAGTTCGTGCAGCGCGACTCCGGAGCGGGTCAGCGGGCCGAGGATGTCCGTCAGCAACCGATCCGCCCCGGCGATGAAGGCGGCCTTCTCCGCCGCGCTGTTCGTGCCCGCGGTGATGGCGGCCTCCACGTGCGCGTCGCGACCGTCGGTCAGAGGCCTGCCGTCGATGAAGTAGCTGCCGGCCGGTATCAGGTTGAGGTGGACGATGGTGCGCGCGCCGGCCTTGCCCAGGGCCGAGACCGCCAGGCGGGTGAGCCCCTCGGCGAGGGCACGCTGTTCGTCTGCGGGAAGCTCGGGGGCGGGGATGGTGACGCGGAAGTACGGCATGGCTCTCCTCGGCTCGTGTCGTGCGTCCGCCGGAGTCGGCGGCGTGAGGCAAGCGTCGCCAACCGGGCACCATAGATCCAACGCATACTCGTCATACGCATATGAGGTCGTCGCATGACCGTGAACATTCCTCAGCTGAGGGCTTTCCTCGCCGTCGTCGACGCGGGCGGCTTCAGTGCGGCGGCCGCCGAGCTGGGCATGAGTCAGTCGGCGGTGTCCCACGCCGTCGCCTCCCTCGAACGCGAGCTGACTGCCCCGTTGCTGGTGCGCGCCTCACCGGTGCGGACCACGGCTCTCGGTGAGCGGGTCCTGCCGCACGCCCGCCTCGCGCTGTCGGCGGCCCGGTCCGTGGAGCGCATCGCGGCCGATGCCACCGCGACCATGACCGGCACCGTGCGGCTGGCCGCCACACCAACGGTCTGCCAGGGGCTGCTTCCGGGTCTGCTCCGGTACTGGCGCGAGGATCAGCCGCAGATCACGGTGCGCGTTTTCGAGGGCGACAGCGCCGAAGTCTCGGCCTGGCTGGAGGGCGGGACGGCCGACGCCGCCATCCTGGCCGACCCGCCGCCCGGTCCCGGCATTCCGCTCGCCGTGGACCGCTATCGGGCCTTGCTGCCCCGGGACCATCCACTGGCGGACGAGCCGCTCGTCGACATCCGCGACCTGGAGGACGATCAGTTCCTGATCTCGCCCAACGGCTGCGAAGCCCGCATCCGTTCGATCCACAGCGCGGCCGGGCTGCCCTTCATACCCGCTCAGCGGGTGAGGGATCTGGCGACCCTGATCAGCATGGTGCAGGCCGGTCTCGGGGTGACCATCCTGTCCGAGGTCTCCCAGCCCTTGATCCCCCCGGACCTGGTCCTGCTGCCGCTCGCCCCGCACGCCGCACGTCGTCTCGTACTGACCGGGCCGGACGCCCGCCCCTGGCACCCGGCGGTCCGCGCCCTGGCGGAGTCGGCCGCCGGCCACCTGGCCCGGGGCGTCTCCTCCGCGCCTTCCGCCGCCGCGGGAGTACCGGCATCATCGTCACCTCAGCACACGCCGTGAGCGCGACGGGAGCGGGGCCCGGCTCGGCAGGACGGGAATCGCCGACGGGCCTAGGCTGGAGTGGCCCAGGTGACGAAGTTCCGCTCCCCTCGACGCCGGAGGACCCATGGCGGTACGGCACCAACTGATCAAGCGAAGCCCGGAGGCGGTCTGGGCGGTCCTCGCCGACGGTTTCCGTTACGGAGAATGGGTGGTGGGCACCGCCAAGGCGGTCCCCGCCCGGGGCACCTGGCCCGAAGTCGGCTCCGCCATCGAATACACCGTCCGGCTCGGTCCGTGGTCACTGCGCGGCCACACCTATGTGCGGCGCTGCGAGCCGCCTGAGACCCTCGAACTCGAAGTGGACAGCGGACCATTGGGGACGGCCCGGATCGCCATCCGGGTCCAGCCGTGGGACATCCACAGTCTCCTCATCATGGACGAGCATCCCCTGCGCGGGCCGGGCGCGCGGTTGCACAACACCGCTCTCGACGCCGTGCTGCAACTACGCCATCGCCGCATGCTCGGCAACCTGGCCGGTGTGGTGGAGCGCTCCCCCAGGCAGCCCGGCGAACCGGGCTGAGCAGCAGGGAAGCTGTCCCAGCGGTCGGTCCTGACCTTTTAGCTGAAAGCGTGCCGCGCCGTACGCGGCAGAGGTGACACCATGCGGTGTCATGCCAGACGACAGCGGTAGCGCTTTTGAGGCGGGCCAGACGGGGCTCATCGTCCGTGTACCGGAGGCGGAGCCGGCCGTTCGCAGGTGGCGTGAACGGTTGGATCCCTCGGCCCGGGCCGGGGTTCCGGCACATGTCACGGTGCTCTTCCCGTTTCTCGACGAGAGCCGCATAGATGCGGGCGTCTGCTCCGCCCTCGCGGAGGTGCTGAGCGGGCACCAGGCCTTTGACCTGCGGTTCGAGAGATGTGGACGGTTCCCGGAAGTGGGGTATCTCGTTCCCGGACCTGACACGCGATTGCGGCAGCTCACGGAGGCGGTCGTCGGTCGATGGCCCGATGCTCCCCCGTACGGGGGCCGGTTCGCCGAGATCGTCCCGCATCTGACCATCGCTCAAGGCCAGGAAGACGCCGTCCTGGAGGAGATCGAAGCCGACCTCACCGGCAGGCTCCCGATCACGTCTCGTGTCTCGTCGGTTGAGCTCATGGTGTATGACGGCACGAGGTGGCAGGAACGAGCGTCGTTCGCGCTCGGAGAATGAAGCGCCAGGATCGTAGCCGACCTGGCCGCACCGGTACGGCCCGGGCGTGGGGCGGAGGGGTGCGGCAGAATGCCGGAATGCGTGTTGTGATCTTGTGCGGCGGAGAGAGCTCGGAGCGGGACGTCTCGCTGGCCTCGGGGCGGTCGGTTGCCCGGGCTTTGCTTGAGCGGGGGAACGAGGTGGTGCTGGTCGACCCGGCCGCTGCGGTGCCGGTGCTGGCCGGGCCGCTGCGGCCCGGTGACGCGGTCGACGAGTGCGCGGTGGGGAAGGAGCCCCCGTCCCTGGCGGACCGGCGACGGTCGCGGTCGCGGATGCATGCCGCCCTGACCGGCGGGCCGGTCCTGGAGCTGCTCCGTGGCGCGGATGTGGTGTTCCTGGCCTTGCACGGTGGCTGGGGTGAGGACGGGCACGTGCAGGCGGTCCTGGAAATGGCCGGCGTACGGTTCACGGGCGCGGACAGTGCGGCCTGTGCGGCGGCGTGGCACAAGGGGCGGGCGCAGGCGGTGCTGGGCGCGGCAGGTCTGCCGGTGACCGAGCGGGTGCTGTGGCGGCCCGGAGCAGGGGACGTGCCGCAGGATGTGAAGCGTCTGGTGGCGGCCGGGCCGGTGGTGGCCAAACCGGTCGCGGACGGTTCCAGTGTTTCGGTCCACCGGGTCGACTCGCTCCCGCAGCTGGCAGAGGTCGCGGCCGGGGTGCGCTCCGGGGAGGTCGAGCTGCTGGTGGAGCCGTTCCTTTCGGGCCGCGAATTCACCGTGGCCGTGGTCGGGGACCAGGTGCTCCCCGTGGTAGAGATCGAGCTGACGACGCCGTTGTTCGACTACACCGCCAAGTACCAGCCCGGGGCGGTCAGCGAAGTCTGTCCGGCGCGGATTCCGGCCGACTTCGCGTCCCGGCTGCGGGAGTTGGCGCTGCGCGCGCATCATGCGCTGGGCTTCGGCAGTGACGCGTACTCGCGCACCGATTTTCGCTGCGACGCCGACGGCGAGCCGATGTGCCTTGAGGTGAACGCGCTCCCGGGTATGACGGCGACGAGCCTGGTGCCGCTCGCGGCGACCGGGGCCGGCTGGACGTACTCCGGCTTGATCCAGCGCATCGTGGATCTCGCGACCGCTGAGTAGGTGCGGGGCGTAGCCGTCCGAGCCGCGGTCACGTCCTCGCCTCGCCGCCTTCTAGGGCGTAGGTACGCAGCGGATCGAGATGCAGCTCGTACGGACCCATGCAGTCCGCGGCGAGCGTGGCGATCAGGGTGCCGCAGGTGCAGGCCATGTTGCGGCCCCCGGTTCCGAGCGGGCCGCAGCATCCCCAGTGGATGCCGGACGCGCTCACCACTCGCAAGGTGGGAGCGTCGTCCGGATGCACGATGACGGAGTCGCGCGGTCCCGCTGAGATCATTCCGCTCATCTCGGCAGGCATGAGCGGGGACCGGGGGCCGCAGGCGGACGGCCCTCCGCTCCCGGCCCTCTCGAACGGGGCACCCCACGGCTCCGGATCAATGGCGAAGCTCCCTCTCGGCACCGTCGAGGCCGCGAGCCCGGTCTTGATGTCCCGGTCCTTGTCGTGCACGGAGACATCGGGAATGGTCCGGAGTTCCTGTAGCTCCGGTGTGAGTTCCGCTCCGCACTTCGCGCAGCAAAAGACCGTCATGTCTGTTGTTCTCTCGTACGGGGTGAGTTGATCGTAGATCTTCTCAGGTTGTCGGCACCGGGAAGAAGGCACTGCCTGGTTCCGCGGGCGTGCCGGACGGGACGCGTTACCGCTCCTCCGACAGAAACGTCAGCACTGCCGCGGTGAAAGCCTCGGGCGCTGTGCGGTGGATCAGGTGTCCGACCGGGATGGTGACCACTCGCCCGTCGGGGATCCTGCGAGCCAGCTCGGTGATGCCCTCCTGGGGCACGTGACTGCTCGGGCCGCCGGCCATCACGAGGCTCTCGGCGGTGATCTTGCCGAGGCGCTCGAGCCACGTGGGGTCGGGATTGTCGATCTGCCTCTTGATGGCCGTCACCATCTCCCAGTCGAAGGGCAGGACTTGGCCCGGCCTGGCCGGTGTGGTCGGCTCCCGGGGGCGCGGGACCGGAACGTCCTCCAGAACGAGCCGCTTCACCCGCCATGGCTGGTTCGCCGCGAACAGGTACGCCACGATCCCGCCCATGGAGTGCCCGATCAGATCCACTCGGTCAAGCCTCAGCACGTCGAGGAAGCGGACCACATCGGTCTGCATGAGTTCGAGTGAGTACTCCCCCGGCCAATCGCTTCGGCCGTGGCCGCGGAGGTCGAGGGCGTAGACGCGTCGGCTACCGCCGGCGAGGGCGGGCGCTACCGCGTCCCAGTCGGTGGCGTCCTCTCCCAGGGCGTGCAACAGAACGAGCGGGGTGCCATCCGGCGGTCCCGAGACGTGGTAGGCCAGCCGGATCCGTCCCGCGTCGACCGAGCGCTGATCCATCATGCGCGAAGGGTACGGGGAAAGGTCCTGCCGGTGGAACGGTGTTCACCACCGGCCGAGGCGGCTCCGGCGGCGTGGGCCGGACCGGGCCCCTCCGACGTACGGCGGCAGCAGGTGGCGGGCCAGGGCCAGGGCGGTGAGCAGCGCCACGAGTGCGCACACGCCCCGCCAGCCGGCAGCCCCGTGGACTCGTACCCCGGCCCAGGAACCCGCGCTGCCACCCAGGTAAGCGCAGGTCATGTAGGCGGTGTTGAGCCGGCTGCGGGCATCGGGGCGCAGGGCGAACACCCGGGCCTGGTTGGCTACCATGCCGGACTGCATCGCGATGTCGAGCAGCAGTGTGCCGAGGACCAGGGCCGCCATGCCCAGCGTGCCGCCCCGGGCACCCACCGCGAGGACCGCGGCCGAGACCAGGACCCCGAGCATGCAGACCAGGTTGACCGGATCAGGGCCTCTGCGGTCCACCACGCGTCCGGCGAACGGGGTGCAGAACATGGTCGCCGTGCCGACCAGGGCGAGCACCCCCACCGCCTGGGCGCCCAGGCGGTACGCCGGGCCGGTGAGCAGGAGCGCCAGGCAGGTCCAGACGGCCGAGAACCCGGCGAAGACCGCCGCTTGGTAGAGACAGGAGCGGCGCAGGTCCGGTTCGGTGCGGAGCAGGCGCAGGGGCTCGGCCAGGAGGGCCGGGTAGGGCCGGTGCGAGAGCGGGGTGGTCACGGGCAGGTGACACGCCAGGACAGCGGCGAGAAGCAGGGCCAGGGCCGCGGCCACCAGGTAGGGGGCGCGCCATCCCAGCCATGCGCCGAGTGTCCCGCTGAACGTGCGAGCCAGCAGCATGCCGCCGATGGAGCCGCTCAGCAAGGTACCCATGACCGCTCCGCGACGGTCGGCGGCCACCAGCCCGGCCGCCAGTGGGGCGACGACTTGGGCGGCGACGGTGGTGACGCCGACCACGGTGCCGGCGGCGACGAGGGCGGGCAGGGCCGGAGCGCAGCCCGCGGCCAGCAGGCCGACGCCGGTGAGGGCGAGCAAGGTGACGAGGAAGGGGCGGTGCGAGAGCCGGTCGCCGAGCGGAACGAGCAGGAAGATCCCGGCTGTGTAGCCGACCTGGGTCGCGGTCACCACGGTGGCGGCGGAGTCGGGGGACTCGTGCAGTCCCGCGGCGACCAGCGGACTGATCGCTTGCGGGAAGTAGATGTTTCCTACGCCGACGGCGCAGGTAAGAGCGAGCATCAGGACCAACCGGCGGCTCACCGCGGCCCGCCGTCCCGGCCGGGCCCGCATCGCTCGGGCCGCCCATCTCGCATGCCGGGCGGTGGCAGCACGGCGACGGCACGGCCTGCCGCGTTCGGACCGACCGCTCCGGTGGCGCTCACTACGCGCTGGGCGTGAACTGCGTGTGTCATACGTGGAGTTCACGGCAGCGGCACTCCGCCGCCAATCGATGTAGCGTACGGCTTAATGATCAGTTACGAGCTGGGCGTCGAGGACCTCGCGGACACCCGGTTCGCCGTCTCCCCCTTGCACGAGACCGTGCTCAGCCTGCGGGTGCTGCGCGAGCCGGGGTTGTCCGCGCTGCACCTGCCGTGGCGCCGGTCCGTTCTCGGCGGGCTCGGGGCGCTCGACACGGACCTGCTGATGTCGTTGGTGGCGGTGAGGCGCACCCTTCCCGACTTCCTGACCCCGCGGCCGACGAGCTTCGCCCCGGCCTTCGAGGAGGAACTGGCCCTCGTCGCCCTGACCTCACCGGATCTGGTCCGACGTGACCTACTCGCCGCTCACGCCCCGGGCCCGCTCCCTGACGCGCTGCTTGCTGTCACCGCCGACGGCGACGCGCCCGTCATCAGGCTCCGTGATGCCATCTGCGCACTCCTGCGGCAGTACTGGGAGGCCGCCATCATGCCGATGTGGCCGCGGATGCGGTTGCTGCTGGAGGCGGACATGACCTACCGGGCACGGCAACTGGCCATGGGAGGTGCCCGCCTGCTGTTCGCCGACATGCACCCGAACCTGCGGTGGCACAACGGTGTGCTGCACATCGAGAAGATGATCGGCGAACACCGTGTCCCGTCGTCCGGCCGGGGCTTGCTCCTCGTGCCGTCCGTGTTCGCCCACAAGCCCGCGCCTCCGGTGAGCCCGGAGGAGCCGCCGATGCTGGCGTACCCCAGTCGCGGAGTGGCGACGCTCTGGGGTCCGGCGCCGGTCGCTGACGCGCATGCCCTCGCGTCCCTTGTGGGCGCGCCCAAAGCGAGACTGCTCGGTCTCCTCGACGAGCCGCTGCCGACCGTCGAGATCGCCCGGCGCCTGCGGGTCACTCCGAGTGCCGTGTCCCAGCATCTGCGTGTGCTGTACGCCACCGGCCTCGTCACCCGGGCGCGCGACGGACGCCAGGTCCTCTACCGCCGCAGTCCTCTCGGTGACCAGCTGACCGGCCGGTCTCAGGCGACGTGAGATCGCTTCCTGTACTACTATCCGCCGGTTCATCCCTGCCGGGTCCCGCTCACGGCGGGCACCGCCCTCGGGCGCCTCGGGAGTCCACTTCGGCTCTCCCGCACCGTCCGCCCCTCCGGCGGTACATGGGCCGGCTTGCCGCGTCTCACCTCGTCGCCCACCGGCCCAACCGGCCGACCCGTCCGGCGGATAGAATCGGCTCTCATGTCGAACCCTGACGAACTGCTCGTCGATGTCGCCGCCATGGTAGAGGCCGAGCAAAGCAATCAGATGTCCCTGACCGTGGTCACCGGCGGTGCCGTCATCACCGGACGGCTGGCTCCCGAAGCCGTGTGGAGGGAGCGTGTGTCGGAGGTCCTGACGGATTCGGCCCACCTCAGTCCGTTCTCCGGCATCTTCACCGCCGACCGGGCCCAGGACCGGCCCGACCGAGGCAAGGCACCTACGCATCTGCACTTCCACGTAGCCCGCATCCTGCAAGGCAGCATCGGGATCCCCGAAACAGGCGGTATGTACCGCGTCGCGATCAAGGACGTCAGCGCCTGGACCGTGGGCGACTTCAGCTACTCCGATCACTGAGCCATCACGCCCGACGAGGGGTCCTTGCCGGCGCGCGCCGGCAAGGACCCCTCATTGCTGCGACGGTCGCCGAGAACGGCGCCCTCCGCCGCACCGGACCGGAGCGCGTCGCTCCCACGGGAGGGGCGCTAGAAGAACATCCACGCCGGGATCAGGTTGCCGTTGACGGCGAACATCACTCCCCCGGCCGGGCACGCGGGAGGCTGGTTCGCGACGTTGGCCGCCTCGGTCGGGTCGCCGTAGTTGCCCATCCAGTGCCATTCCGGGCCGGCCTTGCGCCCGGAGAGGCTCCTTTTGAGTTCGGCGCCTTCCTCCACGGTGAGGACTTGGTCCGCGGCGACGCTTTCGTTGCCTTGAGCATTCATGCCGTTCCTCCTGTCCGAGCGGCGCGAGTAACTACAGGATGGATCCCACCGCATCGATCCGCCATGTGGAAGCGATTTGGGCAAGCGTCGTTGCTGTCCGGGGGCACGCTCATGGGTGCCGTGATCACGCACATCAAGGGGTGGTCCTCGCGGCCGAGGAGGCCTACCGGTGCACGCGGGACGTGTCGACGGCACGGGACCTAGGAGAACGGGACGCCCTCGACGCCCGGGCGCGGCAGGCCATTGAGACGTTCGTGTCCCAGGCTTCGCACGTGGTCCGATGAGCCCGCCGGACAGACGACAGCCGACGGGCGGAGCGGTCGATGCCCTTCGGGCGCGTCCTCACGCGCCGGACGGGCTGGTTTTGGCTGGGCACGACGCGCTGGTCATACGGCGCCCGCGATGACCGTGGTCACCACCTTGAGGACGGCTCCGGGCTCCGGCGGTACGCCTTCGCGGCCGGCGAACAGCAGGTGGCCGGTCCCGATCAGCGTGAGAGCGAGCGTGTCGACATCGGCGTCCGCCGCGATACGGCCCGCGTCGCGCTCCACGGCGAGGTAGGAGGCGATCATGGCAGTGGCCTCCGTCAGGACGGGCACGCCGACCGGGGTGATCCGGCGCAGCCGGGCGCGCAGGTCGTCGCGGGCGGTGATGAGGGCGACGATCGCGAGCGCGACCGACCCGAATAGGGTCGTCAGCGCATCGGTGAGGTTGCCGGCCACGGTGCCGGTCCCGGCGGAGTCGCGCAGGGCGGCGGCCTCGTCGTCGAGCCGGGCGATGCGGTCGAGCACGAGTTCGGCGAGGAAGGCGTCGAAGTCGGCGAAGTGCCGGTGCAGGACGCCCTTGGCGCATCCCGCCTCCGCGGTGACCGCCCGGCTGGTCAGCGCGTTCGGCCCGTCCCGCAGCAGAATGCGCTCCGCCGCGTCGAACAGTTGCTCGCGTGCGTCGCGCATGGCCACCCCTGTCGGCATGACGCGTCCCTTCTCGCTCGGCAGGCACACCCCGTTGACGAGTGGGCACGTGCCCACCATAGTGGGCGCATGCCCATTTTACCTCCGGAACGATCAGGCCCGCCCGGAAACGCGCCGCATCGATACCGTCAGGCGGCACAGTCGTTCGGCTCGGACGCCGCACTCTATGACCGGGCCCGGCCGCGCTACCCCGAGGCCCTGGTGGCCCGGATCGTCTCCGGCAGTCCCGGCCCCGATGTCCTCGATGTCGGCTGTGGCACCGGGATCGCCGCCCGGCAACTGCGGACGGCCGGCTGCGCGGTGCTCGGAGTGGAGCCCGACCCGCGGATGGCCGCGGTGGCACGGCGGCTCGGAGTCGAGGTCGACGTGGCGACGTTCGAAGCCTGGGACCCGGCCGGCAGGGAATTCGACGCGGTCGTCGCCGGCCAGGCCTGGCACTGGGTGGACCCGGTCGCGGGAGCCGCCAAGGCCGGGCGGGTGTTGCGGCCCGGCGGGCGGCTGGCGGCATTCTGGAACGTGTGGGAGCTGCCGCCCGAGGTATCGGAAGCCTTCGCCGCGGCCTACCGGGCGGTGGCGCCCGACTCGCCGTTCGCACCCCCGGCAGTGGCGCAGCCGGCCCTGGACGGCTACCAGGCGCTGTTCGGCAAGGCCGTCGACGGGATCCGGGAAGCGGGAGGGTTCGGCGACCCGGAGCAGTGGCAGTTCGACTGGGAGTGGTCCTACACCCGCGACGCGTGGCTGGAGCAGATGCCGACCCATGGCAACCTCACCCGGCTTCCGTCGGACCAACTGGCGGTGGTACTGGAGGGCGTCGGGGACGCTGTCGACGCCCTCGGTGGCGCCTTCACGGCGCGTTACACCACCGTGGCGGTCACCGCGAGGCGGACCGGTACCGCCTGACCCACGGATCGGCCGCCCGGCACGCCGCCGGAACGGGTGAAGGGCGGCCGCCCGGCCTCGGACGCGCTCAGCGCCGTGCGTCCCTAGGAAGACCGGAGGTCCTCGACGGTCGGGGCGACGGTGCCGAAGAGGTCGGTGATGGTGGTCAGGGCGGCCGTCTGGAGGGCGGCGGCCGGCAGCACGTCGCCGTCGGGTGTGGTGAGGGCGCGCGTGGCGGTCGCTTCGGCGACGACAGTGGGCCGGTAGCCGAGGTTGAAGGCGCCCTGGGCCGTGAAGGTGACGCACATGTGGGTCATGAACCCGGCTATGACCAGGTCGGGCCCGGCCCCGAGGTTACGCAGGATCTCCTCCAGCCCGGTGTCGTGGAAGGCGTTCGGAAAGTGCTTGACCACGACGGGTTCGTCGGCGAGGGGCGCGACCTCGTCACTGATGGCACCGATGTCGGCGCGGATGTCATACGGGCTGTCCGCGCCACCGTCGTTGACGATGTGGACGACCGGAGCGCCGACGGCGCGGGCCGAGGCGAGGAGGCGTGCGCCGGCGTCCAGGGCCCTCGCGGCGCCGTCGAGTGCCATGACTCCGGCACGGTAGGTGTTCTGGAAGTCGATCATCACCAGGGTGGATTCGCCGAGCCGGGGCAGGCGGCCGTCGAGGCCGATCACATCACGCAGGCTGGGGGAAGCGGTCATCACAAGAGGCCCTTTCAAGAGCGGTGAACGGCGCGCGGCGAATGGCGCGGTGGCAGGTGTGTGCCGTGGGGAGACGAAGGATCAGGTGGTGGTGCGGAAGCGGCGGCGGTAGGCCGCCGGCGTGGTGCTGATCTGCCGACGGAAGGCGCGGTGCAAGGTTTCCACCGAGCCCAGGCCGGTGATGCGAGCGATGTGGTCGAGCGGCTGGTCGGTGCTCTCCAGCAGACGGCGCGCGGCTTCGACCCGTGCGGCCTCGACGTAGGCGGCCGGGCTGATGCCGGTCTCCTGCCGGAAGACGCGGGCGAAGTGGCGCTCGCTCCGGCACATCCGGGCCGCGAGCGCGGCCGCCGAGAGGTCGGCGTCGAGATGTTCGGCGATGAACAGACGCATGTCGTCGATGTCGCGCCGGCCGGCGGCGGGCCGGCTCAACGGCACGCTGAACTGGCTCTGCCCGCCTTGGCGTTTGAGGTACATCACCAGGTGTCGGGCCACCGCGAGAGCCAGGTCCTCGCCGTGGTCCTCGGCCACCAGGGCCAGGGCGAGGTCCATGCAGGCGCTGATCCCGGCGCCCGTCCACACCCGCCCGGAGCGCACGAAGATCGGGTCGGCGTCCACGGTCACCCGTGGGTGGTCGGCGGCGAGCTGCGCCGCCGTCGACCAGTGGGTGGTCGCCGTCTTGCCGTCCAACAGCCCGGCCGCGGCCAGCAGGTGCGCGCCGACGCACACCGATGCCACCCGCCGGGCGTACGGGGCGGTGGCCTTGACCCAGTCCACGACGTCCTGGTCGGTGCGGGCCACCGGGCCTTCGGGACGCATGTCCACCGCGCCGGGCACCAGCAGGGTGTCCACCGCCGCGCCGACCTCGGCGAAGGACGTGTCGGTGAGCAGCCGTACCCCGGCCGAGGTGCGCACCGGCCCTTGCGCACGGCCCGCCAGGAGTACCGAGTAGCCCGCCTGGCCCGCCGATTCCCGGTTGGCCAGGGCGAAGACCTCCGCGGGGCCGGTGACGTCGAGGAGGTCGACATCGGGGAAGACCGCGATGACGACACGGTGGGTGAGGGGCATGTCCCCATCTTCACCACGCCGCCGCGTGTCGGCAATGACGGGTTTCTGGCAGATCCGGCCACGCCCGGGACGGCACGCACGGTGCGGGGCGGCTGCCGCCGCGGCCCGTCGCGTCACGGTCTCGGTGCGTGGCCTCCTCCCGTGCGCACCTCCTCCGCCGTCGTGTCCCGCAGCTCACCGTCCAGGCACAGCCAGCGCGTCACGGCGATGGACTCCAGGAAGGGGATGTCGTGACTGGAGACGATCAGCGCGCCTTCGTACGACGCGAGGGCCGTGGTCAGCTGACGCACGCTCGCCATGTCGAGGTTGTTCGTCGGCTCGTCCAGCAGCAGGAGCTGCGGGGCGGGTTCGGCGAGCATCAGGGCCGCCAAGGTGGCCCGGAAGCGCTCCCCGCCCGACAGTGTGGCGGCCCTCTGATCGGCGCGCGCCCCCTTGAACAGGAAGCGGGCCAAGCGGGCCCGGACGCGGTTGCCGGTCGCCTCCGGGGCGAAGCGCCCCACGTTCTCGGCGACCGTCAACTCGTCGTCGAGCACGTCCAGTCGCTGGGGCAGGAACCGCAGCGGCACATGGACCGTCGCCGTCCCGGAGAGGGCGTCCAGCTCTCCGGCGATCGTGCGCAGGAGGGTCGTCTTGCCCGCGCCGTTGCGGCCGACGAGCGCGATCCGCTCGGGGCCGCGCAGTTCGAACTCGCCCCGCACCCGGGCCCCGTACCTGAGGTGGAGGTCGCGCAGCGTGCACACGGAGCGGCCTGGTGGCACCGCCGTGTACGGGAGGTCGACGCGGATCTCGTCGTCCTCGCGCACGGCTTCCGCGGCTTCGTCGAGCCGTTCCCTCGCCTCGGCGAGTCTGCCCTCGTGCAGGATGCGGTGCTTGCCCGCGGCGACCTGGGCCTGCCGCTTGCGCTCGCCCATGACGGCCTTGGGTTCGCGTTTGGTGTCCCACATCCGCTGTCCGTACCGCTTGCGGCGTGCGAGCTTGACGTGGGCGTCGGCCAGCTCGCGTTTCTGCTTCCGCAGATCGGACTCGGCGACCCGTACGAGGCGCTCGGCCGTCTCCTGCTCGGCGGCGAGCGCCTCCTCGTACGCGGAGAAGTTGCCCCCGTACCAGGTGACCTCCCCCGCCCTCAGATCGGCGATCTGGTCGACGCGGTCCAGGAGTTCACGGTCGTGGCTGACCACGATCATGACGCCGGACCATGCCTCGACGGCCGCGTACAGGCGGCGGCGTGCGGAGAGATCGAGGTTGTTGGTGGGCTCGTCGAGAAGGAGGACATCGGGCCGGCGCAGCAGCAGTGCGGCCATTCGCAGGAGTACCGACTCGCCACCGGAGACCTCGCCGATGGTGCGGTCCAGGCCGATGTGGCCCAGCCCCAGTCCGGCGAGCGTCGCCGTGGCCCGTTCCTCGACGTCCCAGTCGTCGCCGACTGCCGTGAAGTGCTCCTCGCGTGCGTCGCCCGCCTCGATGGCGTGCAGGGCGGTGCGGGTGTCGGTGATGCCGAGGACGTCCTCGACGCGGAGGGTGGTGTCGAGCGTGACGTTCTGCGGCAGGTAGCCGATCTCGCCCGCCACGCGCACCGTGCCGTCGGTCGGTGCGAGTTCTCCGGCGATCAGCTTGACCAGGGTGGACTTGCCCGACCCGTTGAGGCCGACGAGGCCGGACCTGCCGGGTCCGAAGGCGACCTGGAGGTCCTCGAAGACGGCGGTGCCGTCCGGCCAGACGTAGGAGAGCGCGGTGCAGGTGACGGAAGCGGGGGTCGCGGTCATGCGGGCCTCACATGGTTACTGGGGGGGTGGCCAGGGCAACGTGCTGGGACACCACAGGGCGACCATGGTCGGCAAGGGGGGTGGACGCATGCCCCTGCACCGGGGGACGGCTCAACGCGTCGAGGTCGCACACGGAACGCCGGCAGCGGCGGCACTAGGGCCGAGCGTGGCTGCGAGCGCGGTGTCTCAAGGACCTCAGACGAGCAACGTCCTTCTCCGATCAACGGCAACAGGGGCGTGGAGCACCGTAGACGGGCACCGGCGACGGCGTCAACGCATTAACGCGTACCGCGGGGCCGGGGGCTGTCTTCCGGTCGGCGCCCCTGGCGGACGCGGCCCGGCGAGGCGCGTTCCCGGGACGGTGGGGCCGGGAGGGCCGGCTCCCCCGGCGGCGCCACGGCCCCGCGGTTCCCCTTCGCCGACGGCGCGGGCGGCGGTTCGCCACGTACCCGTACGGCCGCCCCATGACTGGCAGCCCGGATCCGGCCCGAGGATGCTGGAGCATGTCGTAGGGCCGGTACGGCCCGGCACGAAAGAGCGGGAGCGGACGTGAGGGCACCGAGCGCGGGGCGCACCGGCGTGAAGCGCTGGTGCCTGCGCCATGTGCGGTTGCTGCCCGGGCTCCTGCTCGTCGGAGGCGGCCTCCTCGACTACCGGACGTCCCCGCATTTCAGCGCCGAGGCCTTCTACTCGGCCGCGCCGATGGCGGCCGCCGCACTGCTGTCCCTGCGCGCGACGGTCCTGGCGGGGATCGCCGCCTGCGCCATCGATGCCGTGTTGCTGACGCATTTCGGCTTCATCGGGGATTCGGGCGGGCGGAGCGAGCTGGCAGCGGTCGCGACCGTCTCGGCTCTCGCCGTCGTCGTCAACCGGCTCATGTACGTCAGCGACGTACGGCTGCAGTCCGCGCGGACCATCGCCCTCACCGTGCAGCGCGCCGTGCTGCCGCGGCCCCCGGCCTCGATCGGTCCCCTGCGGATCGCCGTGCGCTATCAGTCGGCTGTGAAAGACGCCCAGATCGGTGGTGACCTCTACGGCGTGCAGGACACACCGTACGGCGTGCGCTGCGTGGTCGGTGACGTGCGGGGCAAGGGCATGGAGGCGGTCAAGGCCGTGGAGGTGGCGGTGGGGGTGTTCCGGGAGGCCGCGGAGGAGGAGCCCACACTCATGGGGGTGGCGGCCAGGCTGGAGCGGGCGGTGCTGCGGGAAGCGCGGCGGCGGGCGGGGCTCGAGCGGACCGAGGGGTTCGTCACCGGCGTGCTGGCCGAGATCCCGCACTCCGGCGACGAGCTGCGGCTGGTCAACCGTGGTCACCCGGCGCCGCTGCTCCTCCACGGTGGCCGGGTGCGCAGCGCGGAGCCCGGGGAGCCGGCGCTCCCCTGGGGGCTGGGGGAGCTGGGCCTTGGCGAGGGCCGGAGCGACACGGTGCCGTTCCCTCCGGGTGCGACGCTGCTGTTGTACACCGATGGGCTCACGGAGGCGCGGGACCGGGCGGGGGCCTTCTACGACCCCGGTGCCCGGCTCGCCGGCCGTGTCTTCTCCGGCCCGGACGCGCTGCTCGACGCACTCCTCACGGATGTGAACCGGCACGCCGGTGGGTGTATCACCGACGACATGGCCCTCCTCGCCGTCACCCGCGGCCGGGACGACGGCTGAGCCCCATGGTTCGGCCGGGCCGGAGGATGACGTACTGTTCACTTCACCGACGCGGGGTGGAGCAGCTCGGTAGCTCGCTGGGCTCATAACCCAGAGGTCGCAGGTTCAAATCCTGTCCCCGCTACGCAGGTGTGAGGCCCGGCAGCTTGGCTGCCGGGCCTCATCGCGTCCCGCCCGGCCGGCGGGTGTGGACGCCGGTAGGTGCTACGGGTTCCCGTCCCCGGTGGCGGGTGCCGCCATCGCCTGGGGCCGGGGCGAGGAAGACGGGGTCTGCCGCGGGTCGGGGAGGTTCGCGTCGCCTCGGTGAGGGGCCGTCACCGCCGGTGTGCCGGAGCGCCGGAGGAGTACCAGGGCGACGATGCCGCCGAGCACCCCCAGAGCCCCCGAGACCAGGAAGGTCTGCTGCAGGCCGGCGGCGAACGCCTCGTGCACCAGGCGGCCGGCCACGGCCCGCTGCTGCGGGGAGCCCGCGTGGGCGACCACGGCTTGCGCCTGGCCTCCGGCCAGAGCGTCGGCCGTCGCGGCCGGATCGGGTACGGCGTGCCGTGCGTTGTCCCGGAGCGAGCCGGTCAGCCCGGCGTGGAAGACCACTCCCAGAACGGCGATGCCCAGCGCGTTTCCCAGCTGACGTGCGGTGTTCACGGCGCCGCTGGCCATTCCCCCGCGTTCGGGCCCGACGGAGGCCAGCGCCGCGGAGGCCAGCATCGGTGTGGCGAGCCCGACCCCGATGCCGGTCACCGCGAGGCCGGGCACCAGAACGGTCCAGCTCGACCCCGCGTCGATCGTGGCCTGGAGGAACGCGCCCCCACCGATCAGCAGCATGCCCAGTCCGACCATCCACCGCGCGGAGGCGCCGTGCAGAAAACGCCCGGACAGCGACGCGACGAGGAACGCCGCCGCGCTCATCGGCAGACAGGTGAGCCCGGCGGCCACCGGTCCCATGCCGCGGACGGACTGGAGCCACAGGGAGGTGTAGGCGAGGTAGGAGAACGCGGCGACAGACAACAGCACCGCGGCGATCATGAGCCCGGTGAACGATCCCCGGCGGAAGAGCGTGAGGTCCAGCAGGGGCTGCCGCCGACGCGTCTCGATGACGAGGAAGGCGAGCAGTGCCACCGCCGCCAGCCCGAAGAGTCCCAGGGTGGTGGCCGAGGTCCAGCCGTATGCGCTGCCCTTGATCAGCGCGTAGGTCGCGGAGCCCGCCGCGAGAGTGAAGGTCGCCATGCCGGGCAGATCCACGCCCCGGGAGCCCCGGGCGGGTGTCGCGACGACGAAGCGCAAGGTCATCGCGATGGCGAGCACGCTGAGGGGAAGGTTCACGAAGAAGATCCAGCGCCAGTCCAGGTGCTGGGTCAGCACGCCGCCCAGGACGGGTCCGGCCGCGGAAGCCGCGCCGCTGACCGCTCCCCAGGCGCCGAACGCCACCCCTCGGTCCCGGCCGTGGTAAATGCTGCCGATCAGAGCCGTCGTGGTCGCCAGCATCGCGGCTCCGCCTATGCCCTGCACGCCCCGGAAGGCGATCAGGGCCTGCGGGCCCGTCGCCAGTCCGCACGCCAGCGAGGCGAGCGCGAACAGCACCAGGCCCGCCACGTACACCTGCCGGTGGCCGATGCGGTCGGCGAGCGAGCCGACGCCCAGCAGCAGCGCGGCGAGCGCCAGGGCGTAGACGTCCATCACCCATTGCAGGTCCGCGAAGGAGGTGTGCAGGCTCTCGGCCATGTCGGGCAACGCCACCACGACGATCGTGACGTCCACGAGCAGCATGAACGTCCCCAGGCACACCGCTACGAGCGGCAGCCACTTACGCATTCGAACCTCCAGAGGTCTTTCACCGGCAAGGGGCCCGGGCCGGGCGGTGGCCTCATGGCCCGGCCGGTCGTGCCCCACAGCGGTAGAACCTCGCACGTCCAGCAGGTTCCATGAATCCAGCGCGACTTAATGACGGATCTTGGTGGTCAGCGGCCGTGAAATGATGGGAAGCATGGATATTCAGGAGCTCGATCTCCTCGATCGCCGTCTCGCGCAGGCACTGATGATCGACGGCCGGGCCACCTTCAGCCGCCTCGCCACCGTCCTGGAGACCACGGATCAGACGGTGATCCGCCGCTACCGCCGCCTGCACGGTGCGGGGCTGCTCCGCGTCCTCGGGCTGCCGGTCGGCAGCCGTGTCGGTCTGTTCGAATCCAGATTGCGTATCCGGTGCGTACCGGGTGCCGCCCCGGCCATCGCCGAGGCGCTCGCCCGCCGCCCCGACACGGGCTGGGTCAAGATCTACTCCGACGGTACCGAGGTCGGGTGTCTGGTCAGTTCACGCACCCGGGAGGACCACGAGACCCTCCTCCTGCAGAAGCTGCCCCGGACCCAGCAGGTCACGGGGGTGTCGGCCCACAATCTGCTCCATCGCTACACCAACCGTCCGGGCTGTTGGCTGGGGCCGGCCGAGCTGAGCGAACAACAGATCAGCGCGCTGCTGCCGCCGGCGGTGAGCCACGATGACATCATCCGTCTCGATGACGGCGACCAGGCGATGCTGGCCGTACTGGCACGGGACGGCAGGGCGGGCTATCCCGAGCTGGCGAAGGCGACCGGCCGTTCCGAGTCCACGGTCCGCCGCCGTCTGGAGTACCTGCGCGGGCACGGCGCCCTCTCCTTCGACATCGAGATCCTTCCCGTCCACTTGGGTTATCAGACCGAGGCCGCCCTCGCCCTGACCGTGCCGCCCGCCGATCTGGCCGAGGTCGGCCGTGCGCTGGCCGATCACCCTCAGGTCCCGTTCGTGGCGGCGACCACCGGAACCACCAATCTGGCCGCCACGGTGCTCTGCCGGGATCAGCACGACCTGTACACCTACATGACGGAGGGGATCGGCACGCTCAAGTCCGTGCACCAACTGGAGGTGGTACCGGTGCTCCGTCACGTCAAACGGGCGGGTCTGCTCAGCGACGGCAGCCGGCTGTTCCCTCCGCGCTGAGCCGCCGAGCCGGTCCGGGAAGGGGCATTGCCACCACCGCCGCCTTCAACTTAGGCTGCCCTAAGTTCCACGGGGTGGTGTGCGCCGTGCCCACCCCTCGACAGTGCCTGCCGTGCGCCGGTGACGAGGCGCCGGACGGCGCCACCACGGAAGGGGACGCACATGACCGGTTCGGAGCGCGACGCGCGGCGGACGCCGGAGGGTTGGCGGGAGCGCAGCATCGTGATGGAGCTGGCCTTCGGGCAGATGGGCACGCATGTCCTCGGCGTGGCCGTCCGTCTGGGAGTCTTCGACCGGCTGGGCGAGGGCGAGCGCACGGCGGCCGGTCTCGCCCGTGATCTCGGCACGCACCCGCAGGCCACCCATCGTCTGCTCCGCGCGCTGGCCGGCCTGCGGTTACTCACCGAGACCGCGCCGGGCACCTTCGCGACCGCTCCCGCGGGCGATCTGCTCCGCTCCGATGTGCCCGGGACCCTGCGGTCGGTGGCCCTGATGTTCACCGATCCGTTGATGTCACGCGGCTGGGAACTCCTGGAGCAGGGCGTCCGTACCGGTGGGACCACGTTTGACGCGGCCTTCGGCACGGACTTCTTCACTTACCTCAAGGAGCATCCCGAGCTGTCCGCGGAATTCAACGCGGCGATGGGCCAGGCCACGCTCATCGCGGCCGAAGCCCTGCCCGGCCTGTACGACTTCGGCCGCTTCGGCACCGTCGTGGACGTGGGCGGTGGCGACGGCACGCTCCTGGCGGCGGTCCTGCGCGCGCATCCCGGGCCGCGCGGCGTCGTCTACGACACCGCCGAAGGTCTCGCCCAGGCTCCCGCCCGGCTCGCCGACGAGGGCCTCACCGACCGTGTCACTCTCACGACCGGCGACTTCTTCACGTCCGCCCCGGCGGGCGGAGACCTCTATCTGCTCAAGAGCGTGATCCACGACTGGAACGACGAGCAGTGCGTCACCATCCTGCGGCACATCAGGAAGGTCATTCCCGACGACGGGATCCTGCTGATCGTCGAACCGGTCCTGCCGGACGTGGTGTCTCCCGAGACCACCGAACTGGCCTACCTCAGCGACCTCAACATGCTCGTGAACGTCGGTGGCAGGGAACGCACGGCGGACGACTTCGCCGCTCTGTGCAGCGAGGCGGGGTTCACGCTCGGCAGCATCACCGCGATGCCCCAGCCGAACGTCTTCCACCTCATCGAGGCGACACCGGCCTGAGCCGGCAGGAGTCCTTCCCCGCCTCCGGCCGCCGGCCCCGCCGCCCGCACGCGCTCCCCCGTCACCTCATGGGGCGTCCGTCGGCCGGCGGGCTTCGACCGCGGCGGGATCAGCGAGACCGGCCGGTCTGCCCGGTCGTGTCTTCACGAGCGGTTCCGCGAGCCTCCGTCAGCGGGTGTCGCGCGCGGCACGCCACTCGGGGGCGAGCACGGACCAGATCTCCGTGTTCTGCCGTACGCCTCGGTAGAGGTCGTTCTCGCGCTGGACTCCTTCGAGGCTCATGCCGAGCCGCTTGGCCACGTTGATGCTCGGTGTGTTCTCGGAGGCCACCAGCCACTCCACACGGTGCATGCCGCGTTCCTGGACCGCCCAGTCGATGATCACGCGTGCGGCGCGGGTCACCAGGCCACGTCCGGCGGCGGCCGGCTCGAGCCAGCAACCGGCCTCGCAGTTGCCCGCCGCCGCGTCGAAGGTCCTGAAGAGGACGCCGCCGACGAGGCGCCCGTCAAGCCAGATGCCGTACAGCCGTCCGGTGTCGGAGGCGGCCTTGTCGGCGTACGCCTGCAGCCAGTTCCGCGCGGAGTCGAGGTCGGCGGCGACGTCGGGGAGCCCGACGTACCGGCCGATGTATTCGCGGCCGCGGTCCATGTGGGCGAGGAACTCCTCGGCCTGCCAGGGCTCCAGGGGCCGCAGCTCGGCTCCGTCACCCAGGGATATCGCGAACATTCTCATCCTCCACGGTGTCCGTATACGGTCGTTGGATCCTCGCACGGCCGCCTTGGCGCCGGTCGCCCCGGTCGTCGAAGCGCTCGGACCCCTCCCCCGGACACGTCAGTTCTCCACGGTCTGGACCTGCGGCGGGTGGCCGTTCCAGGTGACGAACACCGATGTGGTCTTCGTGCCGGCCACGAAGTCCACTCTGATCCAGGCGCTTTGTTTCCATACCCGCATCTGCCAGCCCTCCTCCGGAGTAGCCGAGACGAGCGTGGCCGAGCCCGCGCCGAGGCCGAAGACCGCCCGGCCGCCGCGGACCGGGTAGCTCTTCACCTCGACGGCTTCCGACGGCGGTGGGACGTCGGGCTTTCGCGCGGTTTCGCGGGTGGGGGTGGGGGTGACGTCCGGCGTGGGCGGGGTCGCGGTGCGGGTGGCGGACGCCGACGGGGCGGGGGCGCGGGAGGGGGGCGCCGCTTCCCCCGCCGTCGGCGCCGCGACGCCGGATATCGGCAGGGCGCGCGGCGGTTCGTAGGCCGTGCCCGCCAGCACCGTACGCACCCCGTACCAGGACCCGGCCATGGCCGCCGCGGTCGCCAGCGCCCACAGCAGGACCTGCATGATTCCTCGCCTCACCTGGCTCATAGTGCCTCACTCCCATGGCGTACGGTGCGGCCCATGGCAAGACTGCTCGTCGTCGAGGACGACCCGTTCGTGCGCTCCGCCCTCATCCGGCAGCTGACCGAGGCCGCGCACACCGTGCGCAGTGTCGGGACCGCTCTGGAGGCGTTGCGGGAAGTGGCACAGGTCGGTTTCGACCTGGTGATCCTCGACCTGGGCCTGCCGGATCTCGACGGGGCGCAGGTGTTGAAGATGCTGCGTGGCATCACGGACGTGCCGGTCATCGTGGCCACCGCGCGGGACGACGAGGCGGAGATCATCCGGCTGCTGACCGACGGCGCCGACGATTACCTGGTCAAGCCTTTCTCCGTGGCGCATCTGACCGCGCGCATGGCCGCCGTGCTGCGGCGGTCGGGCAGGGGTGGTGCGTTGGGCGAGGTGGTGTCGTCCGGGGCACTGCGGGTCGGCGGCCTGTCGGTCGACCCGTTACGCCGGCAGGCGGAACTGGACGGTGCCGCACTGGACCTGACGCGGCGGGAGTTCGATCTGCTCGCGTATCTGGCCGGACGGCCGGGTGTCGTCGTACCGCGCAAGGAGCTGCTCGCGGAGGTCTGGCAGCAGTCCTACGGTGACGATCAGACCATCGATGTGCACCTGTCGTGGTTGCGCCGCAAGCTGGGTGAGACGGCGGCCCGGCCGCGTTATCTGCACACGGTCCGCGGGGTCGGGGTGAAACTGGAGCCCCCGGAGCACCCCCCGGTGCCGCCGGAGGCGTCGTTGGAGCAACCGTGAGGTGGGCGCTCGTCAGGGTTTCGCTGGCCGTCACGGTGATGGTGGTGCTGGCCTTCGCCGTGCCGCTCGGGCTGGTGGTCAAGGAGCTGGCCCGGGACCGTGCCTTCGCCGACGCGGAACGGCAGGCGGCCCAGATACGCCCCGCGCTCGCCATCACCACCGACCGCGAGCAGTTGGAACGGGCGGTCGCCAGCTCGCAGGCCGGTGGCGACGGGCGGATGGCCGTCCATGTACCGGGCGGCGACGACGCGCGGCAGACGGCGGGCGGCGGTTTCCCCGACGCGCACGGCACGCACGAGGCGTACGACATCGGCCGGCGCCGGGCCGACCCACGTGATGTGGAGACGGCCCGCCGGGGCCGTTCCGCCGTCACCTCCGTGCCCGGCGGATACGCCCTGCTCCAGCCGACGGCCCTGAGTACCGGCGAGTTCGCGGTGGTCGAGGTGTATGTGCCCCATCGCGCGGTCGGCAACGGGGTCACCACTTCCTGGGTGATTCTCGGTGTCGTGGGCCTCGGTCTGATCGCCGGTTCCCTCGCCACCGCGGACCGCCTCGGGCTGCGTCTGGTACGCCCGGCGGAGCGCCTCGCGAAGGCCGCCGCCGAGCTGGGGGAGGGCAATCTCGGCGTGCGCGTCCGCGAGGGCGGCCCGGCGGAGCTGCGCGCCGCGGCGGCCGCGTTCAACTCCATGGCCGACAAGATCGTGCGGCTGCTCTCCCACGAGCGGGAGCTGGCCGCCGACCTCTCGCACCGGCTGCGCACGCCGCTCACCGTTCTCCGCCTCAACGCGGCATCGCTGGGCGAAGGGCCCGCCGCCGAGCAGACCCGCGCGGCCGTCGCGCAGTTGGAACGCGAGGTCGACCAGCTGATCTGCGCCGCACGTGAGCAAGGCGAACGCAAGGAGGGGCCCGCGCTCGGCTGTGACGCCTGCGAAGTTATCCGCGACCGGATGGACTTCTGGTCCGCGCTCGCCGAGGACGAGGGGCGTGCGGTACGGCTCGCCGGGGTCGAGGCGACCGTACGCGTCCCCGTCGCCCGTCCCGAACTCGTCGCCGCCGTGGACTCGATGCTCGGCAACGTCTTCCGGCACACCCCCGAGGGCACGGCCTTCGCCGTGGATGTGCACCACAGCGAGGAAGCCGTGATCGTGCTCGTCTCCGACGCGGGCCCGGGCATCGCGGACCCCGACGCCGCGCTGCGTCGTGGCCATGGCGACGGCGGCCCCGGCTCCACCGGTCTCGGACTGGACATCGTGCGCCGGGTCGCCGAGTCCACCGGTGGCGACGTACGCATCGGGCGTTCGGTGCTCGGCGGAACGGAGGTACGGGTGTGGCTCTCGCTGGGCGAAGAAGGCAAGCCGCGACGGCGTGAACGGCGCCGCCGGATACGTCGCACCGGTGCGGGGCGGGAACCGGGCGGCCGCCGGGGCTCCTGAACTCCCCGCCGGCCCCGGCCGCCTCGGCTTCTTTAACCGTCGCCCATGCGTTTCTTAAGCCCGCCATAAATAGCGCGGCCCGGCGCACCATTCGACGATTGGTCCGATTCGTACTCGCTAGCGTGCTGCCGCGTCACCCCAACACAGGACAGGCAGGTACGCGATGGGTTCCTCCACACATCGCCGACGAGTGAGCCGCAAGGCGAAGCTGGTCGGTATCGGCATCGCCGTGACCCTGGCGACGGGCGCCGCGTTCACGCTCACCGGCACCGCCAGCGCCGCGTCGGTCGGTGCCGCCTTCTCCCGGACCAATACCTGGGCGGGCGGCTACACCGGGCAGTTCGTGGTCACCAACGACACGGCCGAGGAGCTGTCGCACTGGACGCTGACGTTCGAGCTGCCCGAAGGCACGAAGGTCACCTCGCTGTGGAACGGCAAGCACACGGTCAGCGGCCGGAGCGTCACCGTCGAACCGGAGAGCTGGAACGGGACCATCGCCCCCGGCAAGTCCGTGACCGTCGGTTTCGTCGCGGCCGGGGACGGGGCGGCCGGTGGCCCGGTCGCCTGCCGTATCGACAACGGCACTTGCTCGGTGGGCGGATCCCCCGAACCGCGGCCCACCGGACCGACATCCGCGCCGACGCCCGAAGCGACTTCCCAGCCGACTTCCCAGCCGTCGCAACCCCAGCCCACGGCGACCTCACCGGCCCCGGGCGGCAAGAGCGCCGCCTTCGCCCCGTACGTCGACACCCTCCTCCACCCCGCGTACGACCTCCTGGGCACAGCCGAGAAGACCGGCGTCAAGAACTTCAACCTCGCCTTCGTCACCTCCGGAGGGGGCTGCACCCCCAAGTGGGGCGGCGTGAGTGAGATCGGCGAGAACCCCGTGGCCCGGCAGATCGGTGCGCTGCGCCAGGCGGGCGGCGACGTGCGAGTCTCCTTCGGCGGTGCCTCGGGCTCCGAACTGGGCCTCGTCTGTACCTCGGCCGACGAACTCGCCGCTGCCTACGGCAAGGTGGTGGACGCGTTCAAGCTCACCAAGGTCGACTTCGATGTCGAAGGGAGCGCACTTCCCGACACGGCCGCCAACACCCGGCGTTCCCGGGCCATCGCCCTGCTCCAGAAGAAGCACCCCGGTCTGGATGTGTCCTTCACCCTGCCGGTGATGCCCACGGGCCTCACCCAGGACGGCGTCGACCTGGTGGAGAACGCCAAGAAGAACGGCGTGTCCATCTCCACGGTCAACATCATGGCGATGGACTACGGGCCGTCCTTCGGCGGCGACATGGGGCAATACGCCATCGACGCCGCCACCGCGACGCAGGCGCAGGTCAAGGGCGTGCTCAAGCTGAGCGATACGGCCGCGTGGAAAGCCGTGGCGGTCACCCCGATGATCGGCGTCAACGACGTGGCCACCGAGATCTTCAAGGTCGACGACGCGGACCAGCTGGTGCGGTTCGCCCGCTCCAAGGGGATCGGCTGGCTGTCGATGTGGTCCGCCACGCGCGACAAGCAGTGCCCGGGCGGTGCGCAGAACTCCGCTTCCGCGACCTGCAGCTCGCTCCGGCAGGACGAGTTCGCCTTCACGAAGTCCTTCGCCGCCTTCCGGGGCTGACGCTCCCCGCCCCGTCCAGCTCCCCCCGTCCAACATCCCCCTTCCCCTGCGCCTTCCCCATCCCGCTCCCCCAGACCGCCCCGCACGACCGGCTCCCCCCACCTCGTGCCGGCGTGCGGGGCACCCCCACCCACAAGGAGATTCCCCATGCGCATGTGTCATCAGGCCGTACGGATATCCCTGACCGGTATCGCACCCCTCGCACTCGCCGCGCTGGCCGCCGCCCCGGCCGCGGCGCACGGCTCCATGACGGATCCCGTCAGCCGGGTATCCGCCTGTTTCGCCGAGGGACCGGAGCACCCGCGCTCGGCCGCCTGCAAGGCGATGGTCGCCGCCGGTGGCACCCAGCCGCTCTACGACTGGAACGAGGTCAACATCGGTGACGCCGCCGGACGCCACCGCCGGATCATCCCGGACGGCAAGCTGTGCAGCGCCGGGCGCGACAAGTACAAGGGCCTGGACCTGCCGCGTGCCGACTGGCCGGGAACGAAACTGGCCGCGGGGAAGCACACCTTCCGCTACCGGGCGACGGCACCGCACCGCGGCACGTTCGAGCTGTACGTCACGAAGGCCGGTTACGACCCGAAGAAGCCGCTGAAGTGGGCTGATTTGGAAGCGAAGCCGTTCGCCAAGGTCACCGATCCGACGCTGAAGGACGGCAGCTACGTCTTCGACGGCACCGTGCCGAAGAGGTCCGGTCGTCATCTGATCTACAGCATCTGGCAGCGCTCCGACAGTCCCGAGGCCTTCTACACCTGCTCCGACGTGGACTTCGGCAAGAAGGCCCCGGCGACAAAGGCACTGGCACCGGCCGCGTCGGCGCCCAGCGACGCCCAGATCGCCACCGGGGCCGCCAGGTCGACGGTCGATCACGGCGGACACGGGGGCGACGGGCCCGGCGACGGTGGACACGCGGCAGGGCCGCACACGATGGGCGGGCCCGTCGACGGCGGCCACGAGCCCCGTACCGCCGCGAAGGACGTGGGCGCACCGGCCGCCCAGGGCGGGCGTCTCGCCGAGACCGGCGGTGACAGCCGGACGACGGTACTGGCCGTAGGCGGCGCCGGAATCCTTGCGGCAGGCTCCGCCACCCTGCTGCTGGTGACGCGGCGACGCTCGGCCCGCGGCCACGGCTGACGCGGACCGGTGCCGGGCCGGCCGACGCCGGACCATCGGCGCGGCGGAGGGCGCCCGGCGCCGGGCCGGCCGACGCGGCCGCGGCCGCGGCAACGGCCCAGCGGGGACGGCTCGATATCGCGGGGATATACCCCTTCCGTAGGGTCTTGCCGCCCGTGCAAGTCCACCCTCACGAAGGGACGTTGCGTCATGCGAAAGCTCCTGACCGTTACCGCCGCCACCGGCGCCGCACTCATGATCGGCGCCACCGCGAGTACCGCCGCGACCACTGATCCCCAGACCTGGAACCTGAGCGTCGCCGGAGCCCATGGCTCGGGCACGCTGACGACCGTGGGCAACCCCTGGGGGGACGGAGGCGGCATCGCGGTGGCCAAGGGAAAGCTGACCGTCACCGACCCCAAGGCCTGCTACACCATCTCCGTCGGTATCCATGTCCCGGGCCGGCCGAGGGGGACGTGGCACAAGTCCCCCCAGAAGCAGTGCGGTCCCGGCACGGTGGACCTCACCGCCGCCTCCGTCAGGCCCGAATACGGCTGGGACGGTCCCTACCTCACCATCTGCAAGGACGACGACGAGGGGTGGGAATGCAAGTTCTGACGCTCGGGCCGGGTCGTCCGTCACCGGCCGGCCCGGCCACCGGCGCTACTTGGGCGCGACCAAGCGCTCGACCGCCTCCTTGGACTCCTTCAAACCGTCCCCGGTGTGCTCTCGGTAGGCCTTGATCGCCTTGAGCTTCTCGCCGCCGAGGGCCAATTCGGCGATGCGCGCCAACTCGGGGTCCTCCTCGCGTATGCCCAGGTGCTCGGCGATCAGGTCGATCTTGTATTCCAGGCGTGCAACCTTGCGGTTGACGCGTTCGATGCGGGTTTCGAAGCTCCAGCCGAGAACGCCGAGGAGAGGGATGACCATGAATATCGCTATGTCCATGGGAGGACATGCTAGGGAGCCCGCCCGTGGCCCGGTGCCGCGTGGTGGGCTCCGCCGCATCCCTGTTTGCGTTTCAACCTATTTGCGGCATCACCCGAATTGGGTTCCACTGGTAGGAGAAGCGTAAATTCGGCTAGAAAGGGATGGTGACATGTCACTCGTCGATCCTGTGACAAAGGACCAGAAGCTCTCGGCCGCCGATGTCGAATCAGCCCTCGACCCGGTGGAAATGGAAGGCACGTACCGGGACACGCGCGAATGCGCGGGGCTTGCCCTCGTGTCCGGTACCGGACATGCCCTGCTGTCGCCCCCGACGCCGCGGCCCAAGAAGGACAAGGGCTGAGGTGGGGCTGAATGGAGCGACCTGACACGTCCACCCCGCTGACGGACGCGGTGCAGGAGCTCGCATCGCAGGTGGTCTCCGCCCTTGGCGGTGGAGACCACCACGGTGTGTTGAGCAGGGCCCTAGCGGGCCCGGGCGGGGATGAGGCCGCGGTGGCCGCCGTCCGGGTCCTGGGCGCCGACTCCTTGCTGCCGAGTGTGCTGCTGGGTGGCCCCGTCGCCCCCGAGGACCGGGTCGTGTTCGAGCAGGCGGTCTCCGCCTTCCCACCCGCCGCGGATGCCGGTCCCGCCTCGGTGTGGAGCCACTGGGCGATGCGGCGCACACTCGGCGAGGACGCCGCCGAGCCGGACACGCGGTGGCTCGACGCGGCGCCTTGGCAGGTTCTGACGCGGCAACTGGCCGTGCTGGCGGCCCTGGCCGTGCCCGGCGCCGACTGCGGCGTCCGGCAGTCCGCCGCTGCCCGCCCGGTGGACGTCGCCCGCGGCTTCGTCCGGGCGGTGCGCCGCCGTGACTGGCTGCAGGCGGCCGGGGCAGGCCGTTGGCTGTCGCTGGTGGACGGTGTCCCCGAGAGCCTGGGGCTGGCCGAGGGCCTTGAGTTCGTGAACCTCATGGGGGGTGACGACCCCCGCGTCGCCCTGCAGTTGCGGGCCGCCCGGTCACTGCGCACCGGAGCCTTGGTGTGAACGGGGAGACCCTGGACGTGGCGCGGACGGGAGAGGCGGCCTTGCGCTGGCTGTCGCGGAACAGGGCGGACTTCCGCCTCGCCGATGACGTCCTGGACGCCGTCACCGAGGTCGACCGCACCTTGAAGCCCCTGGGTGAACTGGCGCAGGTGTGTGTCTGCGTGTGCCGACACACCCGCCCCGGCACCCCTGACCACCGGCTCGCGGCCGACCTGCTCGCGTTCGCCTGGGAGCAGACCGATCGCGGTGCGCTCTTCCTCGAACTGCAGCGCTTGGAGCCGGCCGGTACCTACCCGCTGGAGTTCTACGCCGCGTTCGCCTCCGCCGGGTTGCGGCACCGCGGGTTCGAGAAGTTCGCCGCGACGATCGCCCGCACCCACGGCTGGCGGGCTACCGAGCAGTATCCCAACCGTCTGCTGGGCGTGCTCAACACCGAACGACGCACCGGCTTGCCGGTTCACGAGGAGGAGCGGGCGGTCCTCGGCCGCACCTGGCTCGGTTCGCTGCCCGAGCCGTGGATGTTCGAACACGGTGCGGGTTACTCCGCCACCCATGTCGTCTTTCATCTCACCGACTGGGGCCGCGCCGTCCACCGGGTGCCGGCATCGCTCGCCGACTACCTGGAGACCTGGCTTCCGCCCTGGCTGGACACCTGCCTGGATGCCGGGCAGTGGGATCTGAGCTGCGAACTGCTCGCCGTGGCCGCCAGCCTCCCGAACCCACCGGACAAGGGCATGATCCGGGACGCGTGGGCCACGGTGGCCGACGCGCAGGAACCCTCGGGTGCGCTGGCCGAGACCCGCCCCGCGCCCCACCGGCCCGAGCCGCCGCACGATTTCGTTCACTGCTACCACTCCACGCTGATGGCGGCCTATGCCGCCGCGCTGACCCGCGCGCGTCTCGCCTGCGACGCCATGGACGGACAGAGGGTGGTGTCATGACCAGCACTCGTCTGATCCACAACGTCGGCCTGGGTGCCGTCGAGTGGCTGTACGCGCACCGCGACGATTTCCGGCTGGAGCCGGATGCCGACCCGGAGACCGGGTTCCTGGAGCGTTTCAAACCGATCGGTGAACTGGCCGTGATCGGCAGGGTGCTGTTCCGTGAGGGTGTCTCCGGCTCCCGGGAAACCGACCTCGTGCGCCGGCTGCTCGACCATGCCTGGCGGGTGGCACTGGACGGCGGTCGCATGCTGCTCCGCGGGCAGCGCATCGAGCCGCTGTCGCCCATTCCGTTCGAGACGTACCTGCCGTTCCGTGAACTGGGTTATCAGTGCCCCGAGTTGGAGGAGTGGGTACGCGTCAGCCACCGGTTCGACAGCCGGAAGGCCCTTGAGGTGCTGCCCGTGCGGCGGCTGGGCATGTCCGCGTGCGAGCGTCGCTTCGGGCTGGAGCCCGCCCTGCCCGAACCGGAGGCCCTGCGGCGGACGTGGCTGGGCCGCACCCCCGAGCCCTGGAGCGTGGACGCGCGGATCGGCTACGACATCACCCACACCGTCTTCCACCTCACCGACTGGGGCGCGCGGCTCGACGGGCTGCCGGCCGACGTGGCCGCCTACCTCGATGCCTGGATGCCCGCCTGGCTGGACGACTGGCTGGACCTGCGCCGCTGGGACCTGCTGGGCGAGCTTCTCGTCGTCGACGCGTGCCTGCCCGACCCCACCTTGGACGAGCGTGCCTGGGAAGGGTTCGCCGCCGCCCAGCAGGCCGATGGGGCCATGCCCGCGGTGCGCCAGATGCCCGAGGGCGACCCCCAGGACGTCTTCGACATCGTCTACCACTCCACCCTGATCGCCGCCTTCGCCTCCGTCCTGGCCACCTCCCGCGCCCTGACCCGGATGGCCTCCGCGTGACCACCACCCCACTGGACGGCGACACGGTGGACGACACGGCGGTGGCCGCGCGGCTGGAGGAGGCCGTCCGCACCGTCGAAGCCCCCGACGTGGTCTTCGCCTGCTCGCGCGACGGCCGGCGCATCCTCCGGTCCGGTGGCACCGCACCGCCCCCGCCCGTCCCCCGGGAGATGCTGCGTTACGAGATCGGGTCGGCCTCCAAGACCTACACTGGACTGCTGCTGGCCGAGCTGGCCGGCTCCGGTGTGCTGTCCCGGACGGATCCGGCGGCCGCCCGGCTCGGCTCCGGCGAAGTGTGCGGCAGGCGATCGGCGATCACGCTGACGCACCTGATGACCCACACCTCGGGCCTGCCCGCGCTGCCCGCCGACTTCTACCCGCAGAGCCTGCCCCGCTGGTCCACCAACCCCTACGCCCACTACCCGCCACAGCGGGTCGTGCGTGCCTTCCTGCGCCACCGCCCGCGCCACCGCCCCGGCACCCGCTGGCATTACTCGAACTTCGCGGTCGCCGTCCTCGGCCACTGCCTGGCCGCCGCCACCGCCACGCCGTGGGAAGACCTCCTCACCCATCGGGTCCTCGCTCCCCTCGGGCTGACCGGCACCGCGACCGCACCGCACCCCGGCGGGGCGGGCACCGACGCCACCGGCCACCGCGTCGACGGCCGGACACCGGTGCCCGCCCTGCGGATCGGCGGATTCGCCGCCGCCGGAGCCGTCCGGGCCACTCCGGGCGACCTGCTCACCTTCCTCGAGGCGCATCTGTGCCCCGGCCCGGCCGGGCCGCTGGCAGCCGCACTGCGCGAGGTACGCCGCCCCGTGCTGCGCCGCGGGCTGAGGCATCAGCACGTACACACGCTGACCTGGTTCCAGCACCCCACCGGCCTGGGGCCGTTGTACTTCCACGCCGGAGCGACCAGTGGCCAGCAGGCCTTTCTGGGGTTCCGGCCCGATACCGGCACGGCACTGGTCGCACTCTGTACGCGCCGGCTCCGCAACCACGACGCCCTGGTGGCCACGGCCTACGACCTGCTGTTCCGGCGGCTCCCCTAGGCCGTCGGCGCGCCTCAGCCGGTCAGCCGGGACTCCAGCAGCCGCCTGTCCGGCTTGCCCGCCCCCGTCAGCGGGAGGGCGGACATCAGGTGCAGGGCGTCGGGCGCATAGAGGCGTCCCTTGCGGGCGGTGACGAAGGCCCGGATCTCCTCCAGCGAGGGCCGCTGTCCGGCGGCCGGCACCACGGCGGCGTGGACGTGTTCCACCGACTCCCGGTCCCGGCTGCCGAAGACCACGCACTGGGCGACGGCGGGGTGGCTGAGCAGCAGGTCCTCCAGCTCCGCGGGGTAGACGTGGCCGCCCACGACGACGATCATCTCCTTGATCCGGTCCACGATGTAGAGGTAGCCGTCCTCGTCGAGGTAGCCGACGTCACCGGTGTGCACCCAGCCGTCCCGCAACACCTGGGCGGTCAGCTCCGGTTGCTTCCAGTAGCCGGGCATCACGTAGGGCGAGCGCACCCGCACTTCGCCGCGCTCCCCGGCCGGCAGGGTGGTGCCGTCGGCGTCCCGGATCGCGATCTCCACCCCGGGCAGGGCCCGGCCGACCGTCGGATGCCCGCCGCGGCCGGTCAGCTCCTGCTCCCCGGGCCCCGCTTCGGTGATGGACTGCGTTTCGGCCTGCCCGTACCAGCCGTACAGGACGGGCCCCAGGGCCCGGGCCGCCTGCCGCAGCCTGGCCGCCGAGGCCGCGGTGCCGCCGTAGGTGACCCGGCTCAGGCTGGACAGATCGGTGCCGGCCAGGTCCGGGTGGTCCAGTAGCCGGTAGAGCAGCGGCGGCAGCAGCCAGGTGTGGGTGATGCGCTCGCGTTCGATCGCGGCCAGCACGTCACCGGGCTCGAAGCCGTGCCGCAGGACCACCGAGCCGCCCTGGTAGAGCGTGACGTCCGTGAGGATTCCGGCGAGGTGGGCGAGTGAGGTGCAGGCCAGAAAGCGGGCCGGTTCGCCGGCGTCGGTGAGCCGGAGGTCCAGACCCTGCCGGTAGGAGTCGTGGGTCATCCGGATGCCCTTGGGGATGCCGGTGGTTCCGCCGGTGTGCCGGACGCACCAGTCGTCCTCGGGACCGACCAGGCCGCCGACCGGCCGTGCCGGGCGGCGGGCGGCGGCGGCCATTACGTCCTCGGCGAAGTCGCTCGGCCCCAGGGAGAGCACCCGGGGAACATTGGTGAGCGGCAGCAGTTCCCCGGCGGTGGTGTGCCGCCGGTTGTCCACCAGCAGGAAGGAGCAGTCCACGCTCGCCATGATGTGGGCCATGGTGGAAGGGCTCGTGCCTTCGTAGAGGCTGACCACCCGGGCACCGGCCAGATTGGCGGCGTAGCGGGCGACGAGCGCTTCGGCGGTGTTGCCGGTGAGCAGGGTGACGGTGGTGCCGCGGCCCACCCCCTGCTCCGCGAGTTCTCCGGTGAGCCGGTAGATCCGGTCCCGGAACTCCGCGCCGCTGATCACCAGCCCCTCGGCGGTGGTGAGGACCGGCCGCCCCGGCTCGACGGACAGCACATCGAGGACGGCTTCCACGTAACAGCGGAAATCTCCGTCCGTAGTGGCGTGGCGCTGGCTCATCGCTGTTCTCCCTTGCCGGAATCCCGGTCTTGTCAGAAGCCGGTGGTCTCCGCTGACGCTAGTGCCGCCCGCTCATGCCTTCCACGACCGGTTTCGCCATATGCTCATGCCTCCGGAGGCATGATTCGCTCCATGGCCAGCCCGCGGAATTCCAGGGCGGCGGGCGAGAGATGGGCGTCCTGACGCCACACCAGGGTCAGCGTCCGGTGGCAGTCCGGGGCGTCCAGCCGCAGCCAGACCACCGGGCTGCGTTCGCCGAGGGTCCGCCGGGCGACGGCCGGCATCAGGCCGATGCCCAGCCCGGTGCCGATCAGTTCCGAGGTGGCGGCGGCTTCGTCACCCTCGCAGACCACCCGCGGGACAAGCCCTTCGCGGGCGAAAAGGCGTTCCAGCAGGGCGCGTTGCCAGTGGCCGGAGCTCGTACTGACGAACTCCTCGCCGGCCAGCTCGGCCACCGTGACGTGTTCCCGGTCGGCCAGCGGATGCCCGGGCGGCACGGCCAACAGCACCTCCTCCCGTGCCAGCTCCACCGAGCACAGTCCGGGCCCGGCCAACGGCTGGGAGGCGAGCGCGAAGTCCACCTCGGCGCGGCGCAGATGACGCAGCATTGCGTCCACGGGAGCCTGGAACAGCCGCACTTTCACCCCGGGGCGACGCGCACGGAAGGCGGGCAGTACCACCGCCAGCTGCACCAGGGTCTCGGCGGCGACGGCCACCCGGCCCGGCCCGTCACCGGCGGCATCGGCCATCTCCCGGCGGGCGTCGTCCAGCTCGGCCAGTGCCCGCTCGACCCGTCGCAGGAACGCCGCGCCGTGCTCGTTGAGGCGTATCCGCCGCCCTTGACGGTCGAATAGCGGAATACCTAGCTCCGATTCCAGCCGGATGATGGTCCGGCTCACCGACGGCTGGGCGACGCGGAGTTCCTCGGCGGCCCGGCTGATGTGCTGGTGACGGGCCACGGCCTGGAAATAGCGCAGGGAAAGAAGATCCATGGCCGTAGTCTCGCCGGATACCTCCGGGGGCTTGAAGTGGCCGGCCTCGGCCACCAGCTCGTCCGGCGCTTGAGGACACGTCACAGCAGCCCGTCCGGCGCTTGAGGACACCGCGCAGTCAGCGGCACAAGGCCCTGTCCACGATCCGCTCGACACGCTTCATGGGGGTCTTGTCGCTCGGCTGAAGGGTCACCGCGACGTTCGCGGCGCGGCCGTCACCGGTGGCGCCACCCCGGGTCTCGTAGCCGGTCGTGCTGCCGCCGTGGCCCCAGTAGACGCCGCCGCACGACAGTGGTGTGCTCACGAGCCCCAGTCCGTAGCGGGCACCGGAGGCGAAGGGGAATCCGGCGGGGACGGTGGTGCGCATCTGGGCGAGCTGGGCCTTCGGGAGGAGACGGCCGGGGGTCAGGAGGGCGGTGAAGAACCGGTTGAGGTCGGAGTTGGTGGAGATCATCTGACCTGCCGCCCATCCCCAGGAGGGGTCCATTTCCGTGCCGTCACGCAGCGGCCCGTCCGCTGTCTCCTGGTAGTAACCCTTGGGGTGGGGCTCTCGGATGGTCACGTCATGAGGGGCGGGGAAGTAGGTGTGGCGCAGCCCGGCGCGTTGGATGACGCGCCGGTCGATCTCCTCGGCGACGGTGCGGTGGGTGACCTTCTGGATGATCAGCCCGGCCAGTACGTAGTTCGTGTTGCTGTACTTCCACTTCCCGCCGGGGTCGAATTCGGCCTTGTGCCGGAGAGCGATGCGGAGGAGTTCGCCCGGTGCGTAGTACCGGATGTCGTCGCCGAGGTGGGGGACGTAGTCGGGAAGCCCGCTGGTGTGCTGCAGGAGGTGACGGACCGTGATGAGGTTTCCGTCGATCCCCTCCCCGCGTACGAGGCCCGGAAGGTAGTCGTCGACGTGGGCGTCGAGGTCGACCTTCCCTTCGCCGACCAGTTGCAGCATGACCACCGCGGTGAACGTCTTGGTGTTGCTGCCGATCCGCACCTGACCGTCCTTGGGCACCGCCGAGCCGGTGGCCAGGTCCCCGACCCCTGCGGTGTAGGTATGGGTGCGGCCGTCGCGGTCCGTGACGTCGGCCAGCGCGGCGGGCAGGCCGTCGGAGTGGACCAGCGCGTTCAGGCCCTGCCGGACGGTGTCAGGCCCGGTGGCGGCGAACGCCGCGGGCGGCGCCAGGGCACCCGCCGTCAGCACGCCGACGGCCACCGCGGCCGCGACCGGCACGGCTCTGCGCCGGCCGCCCCGCCCCCTGTGAGAACGGAACCTCTGCCATGCCTGCTCGCGCACGAGTCAACTCCCGGGGAATCGCTGGGACACCGGCGGTGGTGCCGGGCCCAGCATGTCCGGAGGCGGCCGCCTGGGACGATCCGGCTACCCGCCCGGCCCCGGGTGGGGCTAACCCCCGGCGCCGCGGTCGGGGTGGATGTCACCGATGAGGCACGTGGAAGTCAGGATCAGAGCGAAGGGTCGTACGGTGGGTGCCTCCAGGGCACCCCGGCCGGCTCCGGACCGCGGCCCGCGCCGGTGCGGCGCCGGGGAGAGTCGGTGCTCACCGGCCGTCTCGTTCCGCGGCGAGGAAGCCCTGGTCCAGCGTGCGGCAGGCTTCCTCCAGGTACCGTTCGCGCTCCGCCTTGTCCGTGCCGGCGGTGGTGTGCGCCATCACTCTGAGGGCGGCGGTCACGGTGGCCGCGCTGAGCTGCACGGTGTAGGAGTCCTCGGGCAGGCCACGGCGTCGCGCGATGCCCGAGGCGATGGCGTGGACGAACCGGGCGTACATCTGGGTCGCCTGCGGGTGCAGACCGGGATTGCGGCAGGTGACCTCGCGAACGATGTCGGCGTAGCCGCCCTCGCTGGCCTCGAAGACCGTGGCCGCCAAGGCGCGGAGCGCGGCGCATACGGCGCTCTCGGACGGCGGCCTGGCCATGATCATTTCGATGAAGCGCGCGTCGTCCGTCTCGTCCCAGGCCAAGAACACCTCGTCCTTGGTCGCGAAGTGGTTGAAGAAGGTGCGCCGGGACACGCCCGCCTCGGCGCAGATCGCGTCGACGGTGACGTGGGCCGGCCCGTGCGACCGGAGCAGCACGTGGGCGGCTTCCCGCAGGCGCGCCCTCGTCGCCCGCTTCCGCCACTCGCGCTGGCCCGTTCCCTGGTCGTGCCGCTCGCTCACCGCCGCGTCCTCACTCTCTACTCTCTTCGCATCGTCGCCCGTCATCAGTGAGTCCCCGCAGCTCATGCTGTTCCGAAGGCCGTGATATTGCACTCGGTGCACTGTCCAGGCTACAGTCAAACGGAAGAGTGCAATGAGTGCAACCACTGAGTGCGGTCGGTGCGCCGACCGCACCGCTCCCCTTACATCGCGGAAATCGGCACGCGGCGGGCCGCGCACCCGGGCCCCCGCGGTACGAGGCCACCCGGCCACCCCGGCTTACGGCGCGGTACCGCACCGCACGGGCAACCCGACAGCGTATAACCGAAGTTCGACGGACATCGCGCCCTGGCGCTCGACCGGGCACCAAGCAAGTAGGAGATTCAAAGGATGAGGACGTCGCAAACAGAAGCGGCTCCAGCAGGCATACCGGAGCAGAGCGGGAGCAAGGGCGGCAAGAAGCCCGCCAGCGTGCGCACGGTGCTGTTCGCGCTCATGATCGCGATGCTGCTCGCCATGCTCGACAACATGATCGTCGGCACCGCGATGCCGACGATCGTCGGTGAACTGGGCGGAATGAGCCACCTGTCCTGGGTGGTGACCTCCTACACCCTGGCCACCGCGGCCTCGACCCCGATCTGGGGCAAGCTCGGCGACATGTACGGGCGCAAGGGCGTCTTCCTCACGTCCATCGTGATCTTCCTGATCGGCTCCGGGCTGTCCGGCATGGCTCAGGACATGGGCCAGCTCATCGGCTTCCGCGCGGTTCAGGGCCTGGGCGCGGGCGGTCTGATGGTCGGCGTCATGGCGATCATCGGCGATCTGGTCCCGCCCCGGGAGCGCGGCAAGTACCAGGGCATGATGGCCGGCGTCATGGCCGTCGCGATGATCGGCGGGCCCCTGGCCGGCGGTGCGATCACCGACCACATGGGCTGGCGCTGGAGCTTCTACATCAACCTGCCGCTCGGCGCGATCGCGCTGATCGCGATCACCGCCGTCCTCCACCTGCCGAAGAAGCGCTCGCAGGCCCGCGTGGACTACGTGGGCGCCGCGCTGCTGACCGTCGGCATCACCTCGCTGGTCCTGATGACCACGTGGGGCGGGACCGAGTACGCCTGGGCGTCGGCGCAGATCATCGGGCTCGGCGCGCTGGCCCTCGTCGCCATCGCGGCCTTCGTCTTCGTCGAGCGCAAGGTCAGCGAGCCGGTCCTGCCGCTGCACATCTTCCGCAACCGCAACTTCTCACTCATCACCGTCGTCGGTTTCCTCGTCGGCTTCGCGATGTTCGGTGCGATGACCTTCCTGCCGCTGTACCAGCAGGCCGTGCAGGGTGCCTCGGCCACCAACTCCGGGTTGCTGCTCCTGCCCATGCTGGGCTCGATGATGGCCGTCTCGCTGGTCGCGGGCCGCTACACGACCCAGACCGGCAAGTACAAGATCCTCGTGGTCGGCGGCGCCGCGCTGATGACCGCCGGACTGGGGCTGCTGTCCCTGATGGACACCGGCACCACGCGCTTCACCTCGGGGGCCTACATGGCGGTGCTCGGCGCCGGCATGGGCTGTCTGATGCAGACCTCCATGCTGATCGCGCAGAACAGCGTCGAGATGAAGGACATCGGCGTCGGTTCCTCGTCGTCCACCCTCTTCCGCACGATCGGCGGTTCCGTCGGTGTCGCGGTCTTCGGTGCTATCTTCACCAACAAGGTCCAGGACGTGATGCGGGAGCGGGCCGGTGACGGCGGTGCCGCGATGGGCAACGCCCAGCTCGATCCCAAGAGCCTGGACAAGCTGCCGGCCATGGTCAAGGACGCGTATATGCACGCGGTTTCCAGCGGCACCCACCTGGTCTTCGTCTGGGGCGCGGCAATCAGCGTCCTCGGCTTCGTGCTGGCCTGGTTCCTCAAGGAGACCCCGCTGCGCGGAGGCCCCGCCGCTCCGTCGGAGCAGTCGGCGGGAGCGGAGTCCGTCTGATCCGGCGGCCCCTGGCCGAGCGGCCCCCGGCGTACGCGCGAAGAGCGACGTACGCCGGGGGCCGCCGCCATACAGGGGGCGAGCACGTCGTCCGGCGCCCGGGCGGGAGCCGCTCAGCCCTCCGCCGAGGCCGGCTCCACCCGCCTCGGCCAAACGCCGCCAATGCGTATGAATTACCTGTGTCGGTTCGGGTAGTCGCACCCTCAAGATCGGCTGGGAGGCGCTGTGACGCGTTCTCCCGCCGTCCCACGAGCCAAGCGACTGCTGTCCCCTGCCTCATCGCGGGAGGGGACAGGAAAGGATCACTTGATGACTGCCTACCGGGTCACCAACCCTGCCACCGGCGAGACGCTCCGGGAATACCCGGAGGCGACCGGCGAGGACATCCGGCACGCCCTGGAACGCGCGGACGGCGCCTCCCCCGAGTTGCGCGCGCTCTCCCCTCAGGAGCGCGCCGCCGTCCTCGGCCGGGTGGCGGACCTCTACGACCGGCGCAGGAACGAACTCGCTGCCGTCATCACCGAGGAGATGGGCAAGCCCGTCACCCAGGCGCTCGGTGAGATCGACACCGTGATCTCCATCTACCGCTATTACGCCGAGAAGGGCCCCGGGTTCCTCACCGAGGAAGAGCTGGACGTGGCCTCCGGCGGCCGGACCGTCATCCAGAAGGAAGCGATCGGAACACTCCTCGGCATCATGCCGTGGAACTTTCCCTACTACCAGGTCGCGCGCTTCGCGGCCCCCAACTTGATGCTGGGCAACACCATCCTGCTCAAGCACGCCCCGCAGTGCCCCCGGTCGGCCCTGGAGATGGAGCGGGTCTTCATCGAGGCGGGCCTGCCGGACGGTGCGTACACCAACATCTTCGCGACCGACGAGCAGGTGGCGGATCTCATCGCCGACCCGCGCGTGCGCGGCGTTTCCTTGACCGGTTCGGAACGGGCCGGTGCGGCCGTGGCCGAGACGGCGGGCCGGCATCTGAAGAAGGTCGTACTGGAACTCGGCGGATCGGACCCCTTCCTGGTCCTCGACACCGACGACCTCGAGCGCGTGGTGCGCGACGCCCTCACCGGCCGCATGGGCAACGCCGGGCAGGCGTGCAACGCGGCCAAGCGCATCATCGTCCTCGACGAGCACTACGACGCGTTCGTGAAGCGGTTCACCGCGGCCGTCGCGGATCTGCGGCCGGGTGACCCCACCGACCCGGAGACCTTCATGGGGCCGCTGTCCTCGGAGAAGGCCGTTGAAACGCTCTCCGAGCAGGTGCGGGACGCGGTCTCCAAGGGGGCCACGGTGCTGACCGGCGGACGGCGCGTCGACCGGCCCGGCAGCTGGTTCGAGCCCACCGTCCTGACCGGCATCACCCCGGAGATGCGGGCGTACCAGGAGGAACTGTTCGGGCCGGTTGCCATGATCTACAAGGTGGGTTCGGAGGACGAAGCCGTGGCGTTCGCCAACAACAGCCCCTACGGTCTGAGCGCGTCCGTGCACACCGACGACGAACGGCAGGCACGACGGGTGGCCGAGCGGCTGGAGACCGGCATGGTGTTCATCAACGGCCCCGCCGGAACCGCCGCGCAACTGCCGTTCGGTGGTGTCAAGCGATCCGGCTTCGGCCGTGAGCTGGGCAAGTACGGCATGGAGGAATTCGCCAACCACAAGCTGATACGCGTCGTCCGCTGAGCACCGGCGCGACCGGCCCGGTGCGCACAGCGGCTGCCCCCGGTGTCCGGGCCGGCCGGTCCCCCGGCCGGCCCGGACACCCGGTCCGCTCCCGAGCCGCCCTTGCGCCCCCGCGATGGCAGTTCCGGTCCGTACATGCCCGGGAACCGATCGTTCCCACGGCACTGCGAGTCACAAATACGTAACTGACCGTGCGTCAATAGCGTTATCCCATCCACTCTCCAAGGAAGGCTCCTATCCTCCTTCCAGCGCAGCTCCGCATCATGGAGCTGGGTGACTGGGGGGATTCATGCCGAGGCTGTACGGGCGGGCGGCGTTATTGGAGACCGTTGTGCCCTCGTTGGTCGGGCTCACAGCGGACGGCAAGGGGCGCATCGGGGCACCGGGGCGGGGGTATCCGCTGCTGATCACGTGTGTCGGCGGGCGGGGCACGGGCAAGAGCGCCGTGCTGACGGCACTGTCGGAGCAGTACGCACAGCGGATACCCCAGGCCAGGGCCGATCTGGGCGCGCACGACTTCGGGCAGCCGGGGCTGGCGGCGTTGGCCGAGGACGACACGGCGAACGCCTCACGCACGTCGGACCTGCTCTTCTATCTCAACGACCGGCTGAGCCGGAAGCCGGCGCGGTTCGGCAAGCAGATGTGCTTACCGCGGCTGACCCAGGGATTGCTCGCGGTCAGCGGATGGCAGGCGGAGGGGGATGGCGGCCCCGGGCACGCGGTCAGCCCGGAGGAGCTGGCGGCCGCCAAACGACGGCTGGCGGAGCTGCTCAGAGCGAGCCAGCCGGACCAGCAACGGCGCAGGGACAAGGCGGCCGACTGGGTCAACGAGGTCATCGACGCGGTCGGGCCGCTGTCGGGGCTGCCGGCGGGCATGGACGCGATGGTGCGGGCCTTGATGCGGATCGTCGCGGCCGAGCTCTTCAGCCCTCGCGCCCACCGCGGCGGCCTGGCGTGGTGGGCCTCCCGGCACGTGAGCCAGCAGGGGGACGCCCACGACCAACTGACCGAACTGGCCATGAGGTTCCGGGGGGACCCCGAGGACCGGCAGTCGGCCGAGCGGCAACTGATCGCGGCCCTGCTTGCGGACATCGCGGATCACTACGGCTTTCTGCGGACGGCCAACGGCGTACCGCGCCCGCTGTTACTCTTCGACAACGCCCACAGCGCGCTGGGCCGCGTGTTCCTGAGGGAGCTGGTACGCGTCTGGCATGAGGAGGCGGCCGGGGCCCGGCGTCTGATGCGGCCGGTTGTCGTCACGACCGCGTTGCGGGACACCTCCTGGACGCGGGAGGCCGTGGGCATGCCGTCGACCCGGCGGGCGACCGGGTCCTTCTGGCGGGAGACCAGGCCCGCCGCGCCGGGTGACTGGATCGCCTCTCTCCCGCTCGTACCGTTGGAGCTCGACGAGATCAAGGAGATGTTCGAGGCGGACCACCCGCCCCTCGGCACCGCACGGCTGATCCTGCGGCTCAGCGGCGGGCGGGCGGGCATCGCCCACGCCCTGGTCAAAGCCGTGGTGCGACGTGTGCGACTCCACGAGAGGGTGAGTCTCGCCGCGCTCCTCGACACACCGGCCGCCGCCGATCCCGAGCGCACGGTGGGGACCGTGCTCCTGGAGCGGCTGGTGCCCGACGAGGTGGCCCGCGACCGGCTCGTCCACTACGCGCCGGCCCTCGACGACGCGGCGGCGCACCGGCTGAGCACGCACTACCCGCCGTCGGACCCCGGCGGTGTGCCCGTCCAGGAGAGCAGCGCGCATCTGCGGGACGACCAGTGGGCCCGGCTGCCGTGGCCCGGCCTCGACGGACCGTTCGTCGGCGACCCCACCCTGCGGCCCCTGCTGCTGCACGAGCTGAGCCGCCGCACGGGGCGGGCGGCCGGGGCCGAGCCATGGAAGAACATCCATCTGCGCCTCCGGTCGCTCTACGACCCGGGCGGCCAGGGGGCGGCGGCCCGCCGCCCCGACCCGAGGTATCTCCACCATTCGCTCGCTCTCGGCGAGGTGGACCTCGTCGTACGCGCCCTGCACCACCGGTTCACGGAACAGCGGGCTCCGGGCTGGCTCACGGTGGTGAACCTCGTCTGCGCGGCTCCGCGCCCACCGGATTCGCTGCCGGCGCCACCCCAGGGCATCGTGGCGTGCGCGGCCTGCGCGTCCGCCAACGACCCCGTCCATCAAGCCGTCGAGCTGTTGGTGAACCAGTTGTGGGTCCTGTCACAGCCGCTCGCCGTACCCCGGCCCGACATGATCAGCAGCATCGGGCTGCAATTGCTCACCCTCGCCCAGAACAGCGGCCCCGAGGCCCAGCGGGTCTTCTTCCGCGCCCACGAGGAGTGGCCGAAGGAACTGCGCCACTGGACCCAGGCACCCAACCTGCAGACATACGGGGAGTCCGGCACATGAAGCTGTTGCCCGAAGGAAGGCTCTACCGCGCTCTGCTGATCGGTGCGCTGGCCATCGCGCTCGGCCTCGGCGGTTATCTGGCCGTCACCCGTGTGATCGTCGACGATCCCTCGTGCGCGCCGGGGGTGGCGGAGCGCGGGACGGACAACGAGTGCGTCGGGGTCACCGACGGCAGATTCGCCTTCTCCGATTCGCTGAAACGGGTCTCCGGGCGCATCAAGGCCGAGAACGACAGTGTCGCCGGCAAGAAGCCGGCGACGATCGCCCTGATGATCCCCATGATCTCGGACAATCCGGCCGAGCAGCGCGAGTTCACCGAGCAGGTCCAAGGCGCCTATCTCGCCCAGTACCGGGCCAACCACGAGGGCAACGGGCAGCGGCCGCCCATCCGGCTGCTGCTCGCCAACCCCGGTCAGCGGTACGCGTTCTGGAAGCCGGTGGCCGAGCAGCTCGCCGCGGCGGCCACGTCGGCATCCGAGAACCTGCGGGCCGTCACCGGCATCAACATCAGCCTGCAGGAGACCGAGCAGGCCGTCGCCTACCTCACCCGGACCAAGGGCATTCCGGTGGTCGCCGGGCCCATGACCGCTGACGACATCATGAACACCGCGGCCAGGCCGCACGCCTATCCCGGTCTCGCCCGTATCGCCCCCAGCAATTCCGACCAGGCCTCCGCTCTCGCTTCTTTCGGGTCGGAGATCAAACCCGCCGAGGCCATGGTGGTGGAGGACATCCGGGAGGGCGACAATTATCTGTCCACCCTGCGCCAGACGTTCGAGCGGCTTTCCAAGGGGGCGCCCAACGCCCCGGAGACCTTCCGGTCCCCTCCCGACTTCAACGACGAGGGCAACCTGGCCAACGACTTCCACCAGATGGTGCCGGACATCTGTTCCTCCGACGCCAAGACCATCTACTTCGCCGGCCGGCCCGTGCAGCTGCGCCAGTTCCTGGTGGAACTGGGCAAGCGCAACTGTCACAAGCACTACACGGTCATCAGCGGCTCGCACGTCTCCACTCTGACCGTGGACAGGAATTTCCAGGACAAGTGGGGGTCGCTCACCGCGGGTTCCGGTATCACCGTGCGCTACGCGGCGCTGGCCCACCCGGACACCTGGGCGGGGCCGGAGAAGGCCGGCGGATCCAGGGCCGCGTACGAGGAACTCGCTTCCCTGGCGCGGAAGTTCGGTAACGAATCGGCCACCGGGATCGGTCCCACCTCGCTCTCGGACTCCCGCAGCATCATCACGTACGACTCCGTCACCACCGCCATCAGCGGGATCCGGAACGACACCGTCGGAAAGATCGAGCTGCCCACGCTGGGCGAGGTGGCGAACAGCTGGCTGCGGATGCACGGGGGCAACCGGGTCAACGGCGCCAGTGGTTGGATCTGTCTCGACCAGTACGGCAACCCGCACAACAAGGCCGTCGCCATCGTGCACCTGGACCCGGGCACCAAGTCCGCCGTCTTCGACCGCCTGGCGTGGCCCGACGGGCGCGCGCCGGACGCGAACTGTTCGATCCGTACGGGCGGCTGAGAACCCGCCGACCCTGCCGCGTACCGGCGTCTCTACCGTGTCACCACCGGTCGATGCCCATCACCTGTGCCGCGCTGTGGAGCGCGTGGTGGTGTGGAATCGACATGTCGGGCACCCGCTGCCTCGGTGGCAGGTGCCGGTCGAGCCCCCGGAACTCGTCACGCGCCGTGGCCAGCAGCCGGATACCGTAGCCGACCGGCACCGGGGCCTTCCCCGGCAGGGGCTGCGCTCTGGTCGCCGTCACGCTGCCGGCGTGGGACAGGATGTTCCGCGCCTGGTTGTACGCGGCCGGCTTGATCTTCTTGGGGTTCGCCACTGCCGCCCGGCCGACGGCCGCTGTGGGGGCGTCCGTCCCGCTCCAGGCGGCGGAGGCGGGGATCACGGCCACGGTGACCGCCGCGGCCGCCATCGCCGCGGCGATACCCGTCCGGAGGATGAACTTCATACGGCACCTCTCGTGCTCGACTCGTGCTTGGCCAGAGTTCCGGTTGTCGCGAGAGAAGCCTGCCCATTGACGGCGGCGGTGGCAAAGACCCTCCGTGGTTTTCTCGGCTGTGTCCCGCGCGCCGTCGGGCCCGCCCGGCGGGAGCGGCGTCCGCGGACATGGAACCGCGCTCACGTGGCACAGAGCATGTATGAGACAAGCAGTGGCAACGGCGGGATGGCGGCTTCGCGGCGAAGCGGCCGGGATCGGACGGTCGGTACGGCAGGCGTGGCGGGGGCCGGGCCGCGAACGGGACCTGACGGTGCTGGCCCTCAAGGCCACGCTCGCCGCGGTCCTGGCCTGGTCACTCGCTTCGTGGCTGCTGAAGAACACGCTCGCCCTCATGGCTCCGTGGGTCGCGGTCCTCCTGGTGCAGACCACGGTCTACCGCTCGCTCGCCCGGGCGGCCCAGCAGACGGTCGCCATCGCGGTGGGAACGGTGCTGGCGACCGTCGGCGGCATCGTCCTGGGCAACCCCGTGGCCGCCATGGCGGTCGTCCTGCCCGTCGCCCTGCTGATCGGCAACTGGCAGCACTTCGGCGATCAGGGCATCGCGGGCGCGACGTCCGCGCTGTTCACCCTGGCCGGAGGGGAATGGTCGGCGGGCATCGCGCTCGACCGGGTGCTGGCGGCGCTTTTGGGCGCGGCGGTCGGGGTGAGTGTCAACGCGCTCGTCCTGCCACCGGTGTATCTGCGGAGTGCGCACGAGTCGATCTGCGGAGTGGTCACCGAGTGCCGGAAGATCCTCGACATGATCGCCGACGGCGCGGGCGGCTCCTGGGGCCTGGAACAGGCTCTGGAGTGGCAGGAGCGGGTGCGCAGGCTGCCGCGGCTGCTCCGCGGGGTCCGCTCGGCGCTCGAGTGGAGTGAGGAGAGCACGCGTCTGCACCCCAGCCGCCGGCGGCTCGACCGGCTCAGGCCCTCGTACGAGGAAACACTGCACACGCTGGAGCATGTGGCGGACCATCTGCAGGGGCTCACCCGCACCCTGGTGGAAGCGGCGGATTCCGCCGCTGAGAACCCCATGCCGAACCCCGAGGTGATGCGGCCCTACACGTCGTTTCTCCACGAGGTCGCCGGGGCCCTGGACGCCTACGGACGCACGGTGACGGACGAGGACACCGAGGCCGCCCGGCGGGATCTGGAGAGCCGGCTGGGCGCGCTGGAGTCGACACACAGCGCCTTGCGCGGACGGCTGGCCGAACGCGCGCTGCCGGACACGGCCACGATCGAGCTGTTCGGATCGCTGCTCGCGGAGGCCCGTCGGCTCACCCGCCGGCTCCGGCCCACCGACACGGCCCCGGAGGAGCGGCCTCGTCAGTGAGACGGGGCGACGCGGCACATGAGGGTGGCCGTACAGCCGGTTGCTGTACGGCCACCCTCCCTGCCGTGGGCCCTTTCCGAGCGGTCGCCCGGGACCGTGCGGGTCCTGGGACCGTGTGGGGCGCTCCTCGTCTCAGCCGGGCCAGGTGCCGGTCAGGCGCCTGGTGGCGGTCGCGCCGCCGCGGTCGACCGCGGCCTTGACGACGGCGAAGATCGCGCCTTGCAGCGCGGATGCCAGCAGCACCTCACGCCAGGTGCGCTCTTCGTCCGTGGCGTCGGGGGCCTCCTCCTCGTGGCCGAGCGTCTTCCACGCCTTTCTGAACACCATTCCGGCGATCATGCCGCTGGCCGCTCCCAACAGGAGCCCCACCGGCTTGTAGGCGACCTTCGACGCCTTCACCGGTTCCTCCTGCCGCGCCGCACCCCGAGCCAGACGACGAGTGCGGCCGCTGTCGCGGCGAGCACCGGGCCGGGGTGCCGCCGTGAGGATTCGATGATCTGACCGGCCTTCTCCCCCACCGGCTCCGGAGCCTTCTGTGCGATCGTGGCCGCCGTGGTCCCAACGGCCTGCGAGATCTTGGTCCTTGCCACGGCGGCCTTCTCCCGGACCGGCTCGGGGGTCTTCTCCTGGGCGAGGCGGGCCCCTTGTGCCGCCTTCTCCTGAAGCTGGCCCTTCACCTGGGCGGCGGTGTCCTGCACCTGGGCCGTGACCGCCGCGGCCTTCCCCTTCACCTGGGCCTTCACGTCCGTCTTGGCTGCCAGTTCCTCCACGGTCCGCCCCAACTGCTCGCGGGTCGCCGCGGCCTGTTCGCGCAGCTCCTCGGGGGTGGCCGGGTCGTCGTTCTCCTGCGGCTTGCTGGTCATCGTTTCGCCTTCTCCTTGATTTCCGCGACGTCGGCCTTGACTCCGTCGATCGCCCGTTCGGGCGTCGGTGGGGTGCCCTGGCGCACCTGCTTCTTGCCGGCGACCGCCATCACCGCGGCGAGCGCGAGCAGGACGCCGGTGACGATCAGTGCCGATGCCCATACCGGCAGGGTGAGGGCGAGAGCGGCGATCGCGGTGGCCGCCAGCGCTTGCAGCGCGACGAACGCGACCACTCCCGCGCCGCCCAGCAGTCCGCCGCCGGTGCCGAACCGCTTGCCTTTCTGCCTCATTTCCGCCAGGGCCAGTTGCATCTCCTCGCGCACCAGCTGGGACAGCTGCTGGGACGCCCGGGAGACGAGTTCGCTCACCGAGTCCTCGGCGCGGCCACGCACGGGCCGGTCGGACACATCGTGATCAGCCGGGTTCTTCACCGTCACTCGCCCTTCCTGGCCCCGGGTTCGACCGCCCGGGAGTCGTATCGGGCTGTCATGGCCCACCTCCACTTGGTCGTGGCTCTCAGCGTTCACGCACCGTCTGCCCCGCGCCCGGTGGCCCACTCCCCGTTACCGCCATCGGAGCGGTGGGTGCGGTCACAGCACCGTGCGCAGGAGCAGTCGGGGCGCGCGGCGGACGAGCCAGGCGCAGCCGAGACCGATGGCCGCGCCGGCGACGACGTCGCTCGGGTAGTGCGCGCCGCTGTGCACCCGCTCCAGTGCCACCAGGGCCGCCGGTGCCGCGCATGCCGCCCCCGCCGCGGGCCAGGCCCCCGCCACGGCGGCGGTGAAGCCGACGGCGGCGGCGGTGTGACCGGAAGGGAAGGAGGAGCTGTCGGGCCTGTCGTAGACACCGTCATGTGGGATGAGGTGCTCCGGCGGCCTGCGGCGCTGGGACAGTTGTTTGCACAGGGCGTTGGACGCCAGCTCGGCGATCCCCATGCCCGCCAGGCCCGTCAGTGCCGCCTTCTTCCCCCGGTAGCCGCCTGGTCCGGCCATCAGCGCCGCGGCGCCCCACCACAGTTTGGTGTGCTCGGCCGCGTTTTCCACGGCCGGCAGGACGCGGCGGACGAACACGTTGTCCCAGGAGGCGATGTGGTGGGTGAGCCGTCGTTCCGCCGCCCGCCAGCCATGCGGCTCAGTCGGGGCCTCGCCGTGCTCCTCGTCCCGTGCGTTGTCTTCTTGATGTATCGGTGGGACTCCTGCTCGGCTCCCCCGCTTCGGTGTGCTCCCCATACCCAGCGAGTAACCACTCCGCCGGGTGCGAAACCGGTGAGTTGCCCCGGGCGGGAGCGAATCGCTTGCGTACAGGGCCTGGTGGGGCGGGGAATACCATGATCCATCAGGGCGCTGAGGCATGCGGATCACCTGTCCGCCGTTCTCACAGCACACGGAGCCGACCGTCATGAGTGAACAGCAGTCCCGCACCTCCGTCCCCGGGGCGGGGGCCCTCGAAGGACGCACCGTGGTCCTGATCGGTGGCGGCTCGGGCATCGGCCTGAGCGTCGCCCGTCACGCGGTCGCGGCCGGGTCCCATGTCGTTCTCGGCGGTCGCACGCCCGAGCGTCTGGCCGCCGCCGCGCGGGAGCTGGGCGGCCGGGTGACGTGGCGGGCCGTGGACACCACGGACCGCTCCTCACTCGCCTCGTTCTTCGCCGCACTCGATCGCGTCGACCACCTGTTCACCTCGGCGGCCTCCTACCGGGTGGGGCCCATGATGGAGTTGGACGACGACGACGCGGAGAGCCCGTTCGTCTCCAAGTTCTGGGGGCAGTACCACGCTGTCCGGTGCGCCGTGCCCAAGCTGGCCGAGGACGGGTCCGTGGTGTTGATGGCCGGTGCGGCGGGGGCACGTCCACCGGCTGCCGCGCCCGCCTACGCGGCCTGCAATTCCGCGATCGAGGGGCTGGGGCGTGGCCTGGCCGTGGAACTGGCACCGGTCCGGGTCAACGTGGTCTCCCCCGGCACGATCGACGGCAACCTCTGGGCCAACCGGCCGGCGGCGGACCGGGAGGCCGCGTTCGCGCAGTACCGCCGGGACACCGTCCTCGGCCGGCTCGGCACGGAGGACGAGATAGCCCAGAGCGTGACGTTCCTGTTCACCAACGGCTTCACGACCGGCTCGACCCTCTACCCGGACGGCGGTTACACCCTGCGCTGACCTGGCGGATGCCGTCGGCGGCGGGGTCATTGCAGGGCGTGGACGGCGGCGGAGAAGACGCGGGGCAGCCGGCCGGCCGCCGGGACGATCAGCCGGCCGGTGGCGGGGTGGCGGCAGGTGCGCAGCAGCGCTTCGGTCAGCAGTCGGTGACGTCTGGTCCGGCGGGCCCAGGCCGCTTCGTAGGCGCGCGGCCGGCCGGTGGCCAGACAGTGCACGGCCTCGCGCGCGGTCGCCATGGCGAGGGCGACGCCCTCGCCGGTCAGCGCGTCGACGTAGCCCGCGGCGTCCCCGACGAGCAGGACCCGGCCGGCCACTCTGCGGCGGACCCGCTGGCGCAGGGGGCCGGCGCCGCGCACCGTGCTGTCGGTGGGTGCGTCCAGCAGGGGCGCCAGGGCGGGAAAGGCCGTCAGATGGGCGTCGTAGCAGCGGCGTTCGTGGCTCAGCACGGCCACGCCCACCAGGTTCTCCGCGACGGGGGTGACATACGCTTCCCCGTGCCGTGACCAGTGGACTTCCACGAAGTCGGTCCATGGCGGGACGCGGTAGTGGCGGCGCAGTCCGTAGCGGGCGGGGCCGGCGGCGGGCAGTTCCAGGCCCAGGGCGCGCCGGAGCGGTGAGTGCAGCCCGTCCGCGGCGATCAGCCAGCGGGCGGTCAGGCCCGCGGTGGTCACGCTCTCGGCGCCTTGGCGGACCGTGTCGGCCCGGCCCTGGACGAACCGCACTCCCAGCTCGTTCGCCCGCCGGTGCAGCGCGGCGTGCAGGACGGTGCGCCGCACGCCGAGCCCGCCGCGTCGGGCGAACCGTGCCTGGGCACTGCGGGCGCCGTCGACGTACCGGATACCGCTCAGCGCGTATCCGGGCACCTCGACACCGAGCGTACGGAGCGCCGCGACGCCGGTGGGCATGATGCCTTCTCCGCAGGCCTTGTCCACGGGGGCCGGGCGGGGTTCGATCACCACGGCTTCGAAGCCGGCGAGCGCGGCGTGGATCGCGGCGGCGAGCCCGGCCGGTCCGCCGCCCGCCACCAGGACGTCGATCATGTGCGGTTCGCGGGCGCGGTGGCCGGGGCGGTGGAGGCCGCGGCGGTCAGGGCGGCGTCCTCGCAGCGGATACGCACGGCCAGCAGCCCGGAGTTGAGGACGGTGAAGGCGAGCGCGGTCACCCATGCCCCGTGGACCAGGGGCAGGGCCAGCCCTTCGGCGGCCACGGCCACGTAGTTGGGGTGGCGCAGCCACCGGTAGGGCCCGTCGGTCACGAGGGGCAGGCCGGGGACGACGATGACCCGGGTGTTCCACTGCCGGCCCAGTGCGTGGACGCACCACCAGCGCAGTGCCTGGGCCAGGGCGACGACGCCCAGCATGACCCAGCCGAGGACGGGCGGGAAGGGCCGGTGGGCCAGGGCGGTTTCCAGCAGGCAGGCGGCCAGCAGCCCGGTGTGCAGGGCGACCATCAGCGGGTAGTGGCGGCCGTCGGCCGCACGCGCGCCGCGGGCCCGGCTCCAGCGGGCGTTGCGGCGCGCGATGAACAGTTCGGCGAGGCGTTCGGCCGCGACGGCGAGCACGAGAGCGGTGTACCAGGTCATGGGTGGGTGCCTACCAACGCAGGAGGACGAGTTCGGAGCAGAAGCCCGGGCCCATGGCCAGGAGGAGTCCCGGGGATCCGGCGGGCGGGCGGCGTTCGGCGAGGGTGTCGCGCAGTACGTGGAGTACCGAGGCGGAGGACAGGTTGCCGACGTCTCGGAGGTGGCGCCGGGTGAGATCGAGGGCCCCCTCGGCGAGGTCGAGTGTCTCGGTGACGGCCTGGAGTATTTTCGGGCCGCCCGGGTGGCACACCCAGGCCGTGACGTCCTTGGGTTTGAGCCCGTGTTCGTCGAGGAAGTCGTGGACGTCGTCGGCGAGATGCTCGCGGACGACGTCCGGGACCGCCGGGTCGAGGACCACCCGGAAGCCGGAGGCGCCGATCTCCCAGCCCATGGCGTGCTCGGTGCCGGGATACAGACGGCTGCGCGTGGCCACGATCGCCGGCGCGGAGGGGCGGGGGTGGCGTCGGGAGCCGCAGGCCACGACGGCGGCGGCGCCGTCGCCGAACAGCCCGGAGGCGACGAGGTTGGCCATCGAGGGGTCGTCGCGCTGGAACGTGAGGGAGCAGAGTTCGACGGAGAGCAGCACGGCGACGTGGTCGGGCCAGCCGCGCAGGTAGTCGTGCAGCCGGGCGAGTCCGGCGGCGCCGGCGACACAGCCGAGTCCGAAGACCGGCAGTCGTTTGACGTCCTGGCGCAGCCCCAGCCGGTTGACGAGCCGGGCGTCGACGGAGGGGGTGGCCAGACCGGTGACCGAGGTGAACATCAGGATGTCGACGTCGGTGGGGCGCAGTCCGGCGGCACGCAGCGCGCCGCGTATCGCCCGGGCTCCCAGGTCGGTTGCCGACTCGATGAAGACGTCGTTGGTGGCTTTGAAGTCGTCCAGTCGGGCGTACTGGTCCAGAGGCAGCACCATCGGGCGGCTGCGGACGGTCGTACTGGCGTGGAGGCGGTCCAGGACGCGGCGGTCGTCTCCCGGGCGCAGGCAGAGTCCGGCGATGGCGTCGGTGATGTCCTGCTGGGGGTGGCGGTACGGGGCGAGGGCGCCGTGGACGGCTGCGATCGAGGTCGTCATGTATGTCCCGCCTTGAGGCTGTTGGTGGGGCCCGTGGGGCCATGGGTGACGAGTGCCCCATCGGTGCGGTTGTAGTACTCCGTATCGCCCGTCTGGAGGTCACGTGGCGTGGCACGGCGGCCTACGATCACCGGGTGGAGAGCGAGGAGCGGCTGCGACGGGGTGCCCCGGGCGCCCGGTGGGCGTGGTCGGCGGCGGCGCTGGCCGGGTCGTGTCACCTCGGGCCGGCGGTGGCGGTCACCGTGCTGGCCGCGGGCCTGGCCGTCTGCGCCGGGCATACGGGGCCGGGATGCGCGCTGATCGCGGCCGCGGTGCTGAGCGGGCAGTTGTCGGTCGGCTGGTGCAACGACGCCTTCGACGCGCGGCGTGATGCCGCCGCGGGCCGACGGAAGCCGGTCGCCGTCGGTGCGGTGCACCGGGGTGTGGTGTGGGCCGCCGCATACCTCGCGTTGGCGGTGTGCGCGGTGTTGTCACCCGCGTGCGGTCTGCTCGCCGGTCCGGTGCACCTGGCTGGGGTCGCGGCCGCATGGGCGTACAACCTGTGGCTCAAGGCCACGGTGTGGTCGTGGCTGCCGTATGCCGTGGGCTTCACGAGCCTGCCGGCCTTCGTCACGCTGAGTCTGCCGGTCCCGGCCTGGCCGGCCTGGTGGATCATGACGGCGGGTGCCCTGCTGGGGGTGGGGGCACACCTGGCCGACACGTTGCCGGACATCCCCGGCGACCTGGCGACCGGTGTGCGCGGACTGCCGCACCGGATGGGTGTCGCCGGGACGCGCTGGGCGCTGCCCGTCCCCTTGGTGGCCGCGACCGTCGTCCTGTCGCTCGGCCCGCCGGGGCCGCCCGGTGGTCCGGAGGTGGCGGCCCTGGTGGTGGCGTCGGCGGCCGCCGTAACGGGTGTGGCACTCGGCCGGCGTGGGGGCCGGGCACCGTTCGCGGCCGCGGTGGTGGTCGCGGCGGTGGATGTGGGGTTGCTGCTGTTCCGGGGCGGTGGCGTGGTCTGAAGCCCCCGGCCGGGTCGGCCGGGGGCTTACCCCGTAGGTCCGGTGTTCCGCCGGGCGGCTCCGCGCCCGGCGGAGCCGGCCGTCAGTGGTTGGCGGAACCGTTGCCGGACAGCAGCGGGATCTCCTCGACGAGGTGGGACAGTTGGTCGTCCCCGTCGCTGATCGTGGAGTTGTCGGCGCACTGCTGCTGTTGCTGCGAGGTGAGGACGGGGATGTCCTGGAGTCCGATGTTCACCAGCAGGGCGATCGACTGGATGCCGGCCTTCCCGACACCGAGGCACAGCTTGTTGAGCGTCCCCTGCACGGCGCTGATCTGCGGGCTTTGGTCGCCGCCGGTGACGGTGTTGCCGTACCCGGTCCGGGCGGCGTTGCCGTTCGCGGTGTCCCCGCCGTCGTTGCCGACCGCCAGCGCGGGAGCGGCGACGAGACCGGCTGCCGACGCCGTGAGGGCGGCCGTCGCGAGTACTCTCTTCAGCACGTCCGGTGACCTTTCGAGCGATGAGTGGTTTCCTGCCGGGGGTTCACCGGGGTAACTGGCCGTCACCGTGGAAGTTGCGCATCCTCACTCGTTCGCCCCAGGCCGGCCGCTCCCCGGCCATCTGATCGGCGGTTACCCGCACGTCACGGCCCGCGCGGGTCGCGTCCCGGGGAGCGGACGCCCTGGCGCGGCCGCGTGTTTCCCGCCGCTCAGTCCGCGGTGCCTTCGAGGGTGACGAGGTCGGCCAGGGCGCGCAGCCCGCCGTCGGCCAGGGCCTGACGCTGCCGGTCGGCCGGCGTACCGCGCTGGAGGAAGTGGTGCAGCAGGGAGGTCACCTCGCGGGTGTCCCCGCTGTCCTCGAGTGCGGGAGCGATGTGGTCGAGCAGCATGCAGACCAGGTCTCCGGCGGACTGCTGGCAGCCCCGGGGGTCGATGAGCCTGCCTTCCAGTCCGTGCCGGGCGGCGTGCCAGTTCGCCGCGTACAGCGCCTCCGGCAGACACGAGGGCACGGGGACTCCCGCGCTCTCCTCGCGCAGCGCGGTGGTGGCCAGCGCGCGGACGATGCCGGCGAACATCGCCGCCTCCTCCGCCCGGAGCTGGACGTCGAAGCAGCGCACCTCGAGGGTGGGGTACCGGTCGGAGAGGCGTGCCTGCCAGTAGACCTGGCCGGTGTCCGCGATCGCCCCGGCCTTCACCAGTGCGTCCACCCGCCGCTCGTAGTCGGCCGCGTCGGCGAAGTGCGGGGGCGGCCCGCTGACGGGCCAGCGGCCGAAGACCACCGTGCGCCAGCTGGCGAAGCCGGTGTCCTGGCCCCGCCACAGCGGTGAGTTCCCCGCCATGGCCACCAGCACCGGCAGCCACAGACGGACCCGGTTGAGGACCGCCACGCCCGCCGACCGGTCGGGCACCGCCACATGCACGTGCATGCCGTTGACCAGTTGCTCGTCGACCAGCCGCACCCCTTCCGCGCGCAGCGCCAGATAGCGGGGGCTGGGGGTGACCGGGACCGGGACCCCGCCGGTGAGCGGCGCCGCCCCGGTGGCCGCCGCCCGGCAGCCCACGCTCGCGGCGGCGGCGCTGACCGCGTGGCGCAGCCGCAGCAGGTGCCCGCCGACCTCGGCCAGGTCCTCGCAGACGGGCGTGGCCACCTCCACCTGGGCCTGCAACAGCTCCGGCTGGACCTCTCCTTCGCCCGCGATCCTCTGCAGCCCGGCCGCCGCCCGCGTTTCCTCGCCCAGGGGCACGGGCAGGGCGGTGACGGGGTCGAGCAGCAGGTACTCCTCCTCCACACCAATGGTCATCACTCAGCTACCCGTACCCGCACGTCGGAAGGCCAATCCCGGCGTCCCCCCTGGGTGCGTAACCGACCGCAGAGCGCCCCGCGGTGAACCGGGGGCGTCGGCGAGGGCGCCCCGGGATGCGTGGGACGCCCGGGCCGCGCACGCTGGAACGACGACCACTAGAAGCGTTCTCTGCGCGAAAGGGTGAGTTTTCGTGATCGTCCAGAAGCTTCACGAGGCCGGAATGAAGAGTGAACACGCCTACTGTGCGGCCTTCGCCTCCATCGGCTTGACGGTAGTGGCGTGGGCAGGCTCGTTGAAGACGGAACCGGCGGGTATGGCCCGGGCCGACCGCTGGGGCATCTTCGTCGGAGAGTGGGCCCCGACCTTCTTCGCCCTGGGACTCGCGCTGGCCCATTACGAGGACAGGGACTGACCGCCCGGGCGGTGCGGGAGGCGGCGGACTACCGCCGACTTCCGCACCGCCCGACTGCCGCCTCGCCGCGACTGCAACCGCAACCGGGCCCGGTCCCCGGAAAGACGCGCGCTTGTCCGCCGCCCCGCGGGTAGACGACAACCCGTCGGCGCCGCGCGACCGTGCGCGGCCGGGAGGAGGCAGCGTGCCCGGACCCGAGGAACCCATGGACCACCCGCCCGGCCCGCGGACCGGTCCCCCCGCTCCCCCGCCCCAGCCATCGCCCCCGTCACCGGCCACGGTCTCCGCACCGGCCCTGTACGAGCGCATCGACGCGGCGGTGCGGGCCCGTGCGACCAAGCTGTGGGACATCGCGCTGCGCCTGCACGCCACACCCGAACTCGCCTTCGACGAACACCGGGCGGCGGCCCTGCTGACGGATGAGCTGGAACGGGCCGGGTTCACCGTCCGACGGGGCGTCGCGGGCATGCCCACCGCGTTCGTGGCCGACTCCGGATCGGTGCCCCGCCCCCGTGTGGCTCTCCTGCTGGAGTACGACGCGCTGCCGGAGCTGGGCCATGCCTGCGGACACAATCTGATCGCCGCGGCCGGGCTCGGTGCGGCGCTCGCCCTGCGCGCCGCGCTCGGCGAGGAGACCGGGCGCACCGGCACCGGCACCCTGACCGTGGTCGGCAGCCCCGCGGAGGAGGGCGGCGGAGGCAAGGTGGCCGAGGTGGCGGCGGGTGTCTTCGACGACCTCGACGCCGCGCTGATGTTCCACCCGGGGGTCCACGACTGGTCGTGGGCGCCACTGACCGCCCAGGTGGAGGTCGCGGTGGCGTTCCACGGGCGGGCCGCCCACCCGACCGGCAACCCGACCGAGGGCGTGGACGCCCTCGCCGCCCTGATCCAGTTGTTCACCGCACTCGACGTGTTACGACGGCGGCTGCCCCCCGGCTCCCACCTCCAGGGCATCGTCACCGACGGCGGGCGGGCCACGAATATCGTGCCCGCCTATGCCCGGGGGGTGTTCGGGCTGCGCGGGGCGACCACGACCGCGCGCGACGACCTGGTCGGTGAACTGCGTCGCTGTGCCGAGGGCATCGCGGCCGCCACCGGGACCCGCTGCGAAGTGGACCGCTCCACCGGCGGCTACCGGCATTTCCGCGACAACGAGGTCCTCTCCGGGCGCTTCGCCCGGCATCTGGCCGCGGCGGGCATCACGCTGGGGCCGCCGGAGGCGGGGGTGTATCTGGGGTCCTCCGACATCGGCGATGTGAGCGCCGTGGTTCCGGCCATCCACCCCTTCGTGGCCGTCATGGGCCCCGGCGGTGCCGACCACACGCCGGAGTTCGCCGAGGCCGCCGCGAGTGAGCGGGGTCGCCGCACGATGCTGGCCGCGGCCCGGGCGCTGGCCCGTACCGCCGCGGACGTCTTGGTGGAGCCGGGGTTGAGCGAACGGTCCTGGGCGTGCTGGCGGCGGAAGGCAGCCGCGGGGATGTGAGACGCGAACCGGGGGCATGTGCGCCGTGGCCGGGGGCCCAGCCCCTCGTTCGGGGCCCTCACCAGGAATGACCCGCTCCGGAAGGGGAACGGAGACAACCTGTGAGAGGGCGTGGCCCCGAGGCCCGCCCCGGTTCCGTGACACGGGAGGTGGAGGAGATGAGCCACGGCGAGAAGGCCGAGACGGCTGTCGATGAGGTCATCAAGGAGTTCGCGGAGGCCGGGACCCGGCCGGACGAACGGCCCGACGGCGAGGCGGGTGACGCGATCACACCCAGTACCCGGGCGCAGGAGGAGGCCGCACGCGGCGGGAGCGGACGTAAGAAGCGGGACGGACACGAGAAGCGGTAGGTGATCAGCATGTCGCAGGAAAACCCGGACAACCCGGCGAAGCGCTACCCGCGGCCGGAGTTTCCCCAGCAGGAGCAGGCCCATCCGGGACACACCGAACCGATGCGGCCCCGGCCCGATCACGGGGAGGAGTCGTACCGGGGCAGCGGCCGGCTTCAGGACCGCCGGGCGCTGGTCACCGGTGGTGACTCGGGCATCGGGCGCGCGGTGGCCCTGGCGTTCGCCCGCGAGGGCGCGGACGTGTTGTTCACCCATTTGCCGGAGGAGGAGAAGGACGCCCAGGAGACCGCCCGTCTGGTCGAGGAGGCGGGACGCCGGGCCGTGGCGCTCCCCTGTGACCTTCGTGAGGAAGGCGAATGCCGGCGGGTGGTCGACCGTGCGGTGAGCGAGTTCGGCCGGATCGATGTCCTGGTGAACAACGCCGCTTACCAGATGGCCCAGTCCGAGGGCATCGAGGCCATCACGACGGAACAGTTCGACCGGGTGATGCGGACGAATCTGTATGCGATGTTCTGGCTCTGCAAGGCCGCCCTCCCGCACATCCCGGAGGGCGGGAGCATCATCAACACCACTTCGGTGCAGGCGTACCAGCCAAGCCCCCACCTGCTCGACTACGCCACCACGAAGGGCGCCATCGTCACCTTCACCCAGGGGCTGGCCGGGCAGCTCGCCGAACGGGGCATCCGCGTCAACGCCGTCGCCCCCGGGCCGGTCTGGACCCCGCTGATCCCCGCCACCTTGCCGGACACCGCCGGCTTCGGGAAGCAGAGCCCTCTGGGACGCGCCGCCCAGCCCGCCGAGATGGCACCCGCCTATGTCTTCCTCGCCTCGCAACAGGCGAGCTACATCACCGCCGAGATCCTCAACGCCACCGGTGGCACTCCCCTGCCGTAGGTACGACTGCCGGCGGTGCGACGCTCACGGCCCCACCGCACCGCCGGTGGTGGCGTGGCGCGGTTCCCCTGGGGTTCCGCGCCACGCGGGCCGTGGCCGATGCGGCGCCGGGGCCGTTACGGCTCGATGGCCACCCGCACGCTCGTCACGTCGGTGTCCACCGCGTCGGGTACGACCATTCCGGCGTCGATCCCGCTGCGGAGGTAGTCGAGCACCTCCATGGTAAGCCGTTCGCCGGGAAGGGCGGCGGGGATGCCCGGCGGGTAGGGCGTCAGCATCTCGGCGGTGATGCGTCCCACCGCCTTCTGCCAGGGCACCTGCTCGGTGGGACCGAAGTAGGCGTCCCGCGGCAGCATGACCTGCTCCAGCCGCAGCTCGGCGGGAGAGGGCACGAGCACCCGCGGGCCGGGGTCCAGTTCTCCGGCGTGCCGGACCAGGTCGTGCAGGGCCTCCAACAGCCTTTCCGCCGACTTCTCGTCGTCCGCGTGCGTGAACTGGGCACTGATCCGCCGGTGGTCGCTCAAGTGCAGATTGATGCGGTGCCGGTCGCGAAGCCAGTCGGCCGCGTGGTAGCCGACGACGCCGAGGGCGGTGATGTCGATGATGATCTGGAGGGGGTCCATGTCCGCGGCGCGGTCGGGCCCGCAGAAGTCGGCCCGCCCGTGGACGTGCATGCCCTCGATGCCCTCCACCCGCTCCCGCACGCGCCCGACCAGGGCCAGGGTGTCGTCGTAGAGGGTGCGCCCGTGCTCGACCATCTGGCGACGCCACCCGTCGAGCGCCGCGTAGATGAGGGAGGACGGGCTGGTGGTGCCCAGGAGGTCTTCACGGGACTTGAGCACGGCCGGGTCGACGAGGTCGCCCTGAAGATGGAAGACCGACCCCTGCTCCAGCGCCGACCCCATCTTGTGCACCGATGTCACGCACACATCGGCTCCGGCGTCCATCGCCCAGGTGGGAAGGTCGGGGTGGAAGGGGAGATGGGCGCCCCACGCCTCGTCCACGATCAGCGGTTTGCCCCGTCGGTGGCAGCTCTCGGCGATGGCGGCGAGGTCCGAGCACGTGCCGTACGGGGTGGGGCTGGTCACCAGGGCACCCCGGGCGTCCGGATGCTCCTCGAACGCGGCCTCGAACGAACGGGCCGTCGGCGGGTGGGCCAGATGCAGGTCGGGATCCCACTGGGGCTCGACCCAGATCGGTCGCATGCCGGACAGGATGAGGCCGGAGACCACGGACTTGTGGGCGTCCCGGCCCACGAGGATCTTCTCGTGCGGGCCGGCGACCGAGAGCATGGCCGCCTTCACGGACAGGGAACTGCCGCCCGTCGAGAAGAAGGTGTGCTCGGCGCCCACGGCGTCGGCCATGAGTGCCTGCGCACGCTCCAGGACGTTGTGGGAGGACGTACGGTCGTCGAGGCCGCTGGTCGCCAGGACGTCGGAGTGGAAGACCGCGTCCCCGAGCACCTCCCGCACTCGTGGATCCGCGCCCCGCCCCTGTTTGTGCCCGGGGGGCGTGAAGGGCAACTGCCCTTGCGCGTGATAGGCGGCCAATGCTTCCAGGACAGGCGCTTTCGAATGATCCATACCAGGCGCGTTCCCCGGGTGACGGCCGGGGAAACGATTGCGTGCCCTCCCCCGCCACCACTCGTCAGCCGTGAGCGGCCATTCGAAAGAACCTTCTCTCGCCGACCAGTGGCACCAGCCGTGCCAGCCTTCCGCCCCCTCGGATAATTTTTTGAAAATGGTCTGGCGGCTGGTGTGTCGACCGGCGAATCACGGGCACGCGATGCATCGAGGAACGGTCGCCCCCTTGCGGGGACGGCTTTCTGACGGCTTTATCGTCGATGAAGGAGTCCTTTCATGTACGACAACATCTGGGGTTACCAGCCGGCGGCCGGCCACACGGCGGGTACCAGCCTGGTCGGGTACAAGGTCGAGGCCACCGACGGAAGCATCGGCAAGGTCGACAAGCACAGCGACGAGGTGGGTTCCGCGTACCTGGTCGTCGACACCGGCGTATGGATCTTCGGGAAGCACGTCCTGCTGCCGGCGGGCACCATCGTGCGGATCGACCCCGAGGAACAGAAGATCTACGTGGGCCGGACCAAGGACGAGATCAAGAACGCCCCCGAGTTCGACAAGGACAAGCACATCGGGGACCCGGGGTACCACGACCAGGTGGGCGGCTACTACGGCAGCCCCCGTACCTGAGGCGGTACCGCGTGCGGAACAGCACACAGGGGTGGGCCCGCCGGCAGTCCGGCGGGCCCACCCCTGTGCCGTGCGCCGTGCCGCCTATCGCCACGGTTCACCAGGCGACCGGCAGGGTCTCCGGCCCCCGGATCAGCGCGGCGCGCTGCCAGGCGATCTCCTTCGCCGGCACGGCCAGCCGCAGGTCCGGGAACCGGGTGAGCAGCCCGGAGAGCATGATCTCGGTCTCCAGCCGGGCGAGCATCGAGGCCAGGCAGAAGTGGGGTCCGTGCCCGAAGGAGAGGTGCGGGACGCGCGGCCGGTCGATGTCCAGCTCGTCCGGGCGCTCGAAGACGGACGGGTCGCGGTTGGCCGTGAGGTAGGAGGCGTACACCACCTCGCCTTCCGCGATGACGATGCCCCCCACCTCCACGTCCTCGGTGGCGATACGGGCGATGCCCACCCCGCGGCGGTGCGGAACCCAGCGCAAGAGCTCCTCCAGGGCCCGCGACAGGGCGGCCGGTTCGGCCCGCAGCCTGGCGGCCAGAGCGGGCTCGGTGAGCAGCGCGTAGACCATGTTGGCGCTGTTGTTGCGGACGGCGTGGGTGGCACTGATCTGGATGAGCACGGCCAGGGCGACCGCCTCCGGCTCGCTGAGTTCGCCGCTCGCCACCGCCGCGGACAGATCGCCGGCCAGATCGTCCCGCGGTTCGGCGCGCCGGTGGCGCAGGAGCGTGGCGAAGTACGCGCGGACCTCGGCCTTGGCCGCTTCGCTCTCCTCCCGGGTGAGCGCCGCGGTCAGGAGCATGCCCGTCCAGTGCGCCATGCGGGGCCGGTCGGCGGGTGGCACTCCCATCACGTCGCTGATCACCGTCAGCGGCAGGGGGCCGTTGAGGTGCTCCATCAGGTCCGCGGGGCTGCCGTGCCGCTCCATCGCGTCGAAGAGTTCGTCGGCCGTCCGCCGCACGAAGGGCCGGAGCCGTTCCATCCTGCGCGTGGAGAAGGCCCGGGCGACGGCCTTGCGGAGCCGGGCGTGGCGGGGCGGGTCGGCGAAGCCCACGGCCTCGTCCTGGGGGACGGTATGCGGGGACAGCCTGGTGACGGACCGGCCGATCAGCGCCTGCCGGCTGAAACGGGCGTCGGACGTCACCAGTTTGACGTCCTGGTAGCGGGTGACCAGCCAGGCGTGGCCCTCACCATAGGGCAGCTTGATCCGGGCGATCGGCTCGTGGTGCAGCAAGCGGGTCATGAAGGGGTCGAATTCCAGGGCCGGCAGGTCGTCGACTGCCCAGTCGTGTGCCGGTAGCGGACCTGGCCCGGAATCGGTCGTCGTCATCGGTGCGCCCCTACGTCCTTCGGCCGTTACCCCGACCCCGGCCCCGTTGTCAGGCTGATCCGACGATTCCCGCGGACGGTGGGCCGCACCCGTGAAGTCCCCCGTACGGGGGACTCACGTCTGCCGTCCGACGGAGGAGCCGGCCAAGGGTTGCTGTGTTGCCCTGCGTCAATCGAGGCGACACCTTTCCCGAACGGGTGATTCACCGGCAGTGGTGTTTACGGAGCGGGCGAAAATTCCCTGTGCCACACGCGGAGTGCCGGCAGCCGGAGAAAAACGCGTCCGTGGCGCCGAGTCGGTGCATACCTCCTGTGGCATTCTGAGGCACTCTCATCGGGGCATTCGGCCGTCACCGTGCCGGGCGTACCGCAGAGCGGTCTGTCGCCCACTGCCGCCGCCCGCCCCACCTGTCCGACAATAATGAGGTTCGTATGCTGGATGCAGACGAATTCCGGCTGGCCAGAAACCCGATCGCCATCATCGGCGTCGCCGGAATGTTTCCGCAGGCGCATGACGTGCGCGAATTCTGGTCCAACGTGGTGTCCGGGCGGGACTGCATCACGGAGGTACCGGAGACGGCATGGCGGGTCTCGGACCATTACGACCCGGACATGTTCGCCGAGGACAAGACCTACGGCCGCCGTGGTGGCTTCCTGCCGCCCACGGTCTTCGATCCGATCGAATTCTCCATGCCCCCCTCGACCCTGGATTCCATCGGGCTGGTCCAACTGCTGAGCCTGCGGGTGGCGGGAGAGGTCCTCAAGGACGCCCGGTGCGAGGGGTCCGGTTGGTACGACCCGGCGCGTACCGGCGTCATTCTCGGAGTGTGCGGCCAGAGCAGCAACGTCGTGCCGCTGGGCAGCCGCCTCTACGCCCCGATCGTCCGGGAGTCCGCACTGAGCTGCGGGCTGTCGGAACGGGACGCCGACGAGATCGCCCGCAAGTTCAAGGCGGCCTCACCCCCGTGGACCGAGAACAGCTTTCCCGGCAGCCTCGCCAATGTCGTCGCCGGACGCGTCGCCAACCGGTACGGCTTCGGGGCCGCCAATTGCGTCGTCGACGCGGCGTGCGCGAGTTCCCTGGCGGCGGTGCGCATGGCTGTCAGCGAACTGGTGGAGCACCGCGCCGATCTCATGATCACCGGTGGCTGTGACGCGGACAACTCGGTTCTCCAGTTCATGTTCTTCAGCAAGACGCCCGCGCTGTCCCCGAGCGGGCACATCAAGCCCTTCGACCGGTCCGCCGACGGCACGCTGCTCGGCGAAGGAATCGGCATGCTGGCGCTCAAGCGCCTGGCGGACGCCGAGCGCGACGGTGACCGGGTCTATGCCGTACTGCGCGGGCTGGGCGGCTCCAGTGACGGGCGGACCAACAGCATCTACGCGCCCTGCGGTGAGGGGCAGTTGCAGGCGTTGCGGCGCGCCTACACCGACGCCGACGCGCCCGTGGGATCCGTCGAACTCATCGAGGCCCACGGCACCGGCACCACGGTGGGGGACAGCACCGAACTCGCGGCCCTCAACACCTTCCTGGAGGGCTCCGGTGAGGGAGCCGGGAACGTGGCGGTCGGCAGCGTCAAGTCCCAGATCGGTCACACCAAGGCGGCCGCCGGTGCGGCGGGACTCATCAAGACCGCCCTGGCGCTGCACCACAAGCTGCTGCCGCCCACCATCAACGTCGACGCGCCCAACGAGAAGGTGGCCGGGAACGGCGCCCTGTACATCAACACCCGTGCCCGGCCGTGGGTGCGCGACCCGCACCGCCCGGTCCGCCGCGGCGGGGTGTCCGCCTTCGGCTTCGGCGGAGTGAACTTCCACGCCGTCCTGGAGGAACACCAGCCCTCCGACACCCACGCGCAAGCCCTGCACGGCACCCCGAAGGCGTTTCTGTGGCACGCGCCGACCCCCGAGGCCCTGGTGCAGCGGCTCCGGGAAGGGGCCGCCCCCGAGCCCGCCGGGGCGATCCCCGCCGACCACGCCCGGCTGGGGGTCCTCGCCACCGACGACGACACCCGCGCGGCCCTGGTGGCCGAGGCCGTCGCCCATCTCGACGCGCACCCCGGCCTGCCGGACTGGAGCCTGTCCGGCCGTGTCCACTACCGGCGCGCCGCGCTGCCCGCCGGCACGAAGGTGGCGGCCCTCTTCGCCGGGCAGGGCAGTCAGTACGTGAACATGGGGCTGGAGGCCTCCCTGTGTGTCCCTCCGGTACGTGAGGCCTTCGACGAGGCCAACGCACTGTGGCCGGACGAGGAGGACTCCCTCGCCCGGGTGGTCTACCCCGCGCCGGGGCGGTACGACGCGCCCGAGAGCGCACGCAGGCTGCGGCGGACCTCCTACGCCCAGCCCGCCATCGGCGCCCTGGCGATGGGCCAGTACCGCTTCCTGTCCGAGCTGGGCTTCGCCCCGCGGGCACTGCTGGGGCACAGCTGCGGCGAACTCACCGCGCTGTGGGCCGCCGGGAGCCTCACCGACGACGCGTGTCGGACGCTCACGCGCAAGCGCGGACAGGCCATGGAACCGCCGGCCGTCGACGGCTACGACCCCGGGGCCATGGCCGCGGTGCGTATGTCCGAGGGCGCCTGGGAGGAGCTGGCCGCCGACCACGGCGAGCTGACGCTGTGCAACCGCAACGCGCCGGACGAGCTGGTCATCGGCGGCCCGACCCCGGCCGTCGAGCGCTTCACCGAGGCCTGCGCCCGGGACGGTGTCGCGGTGCACCGGCTGCCGGTCGCCGCCGCGTTCCACACCCCGCTGGTCCGGCACGCCGCGGCCGCCTTCGCCGAGGCCGTCGAGGGCGTGGAGCTGTGTCCCCCGGCGACGCCGGTCCTGGCGAACACCCCCGGCGCGGTCTACGGCGGTGACACGGCGGCCAACCGCCGCGTCCTCGCCGAGCAGCTGCTGAACCCGGTGGACTTCGCGGGCCGGGTACGGGAGCTGCACGCCGACGGCTTCGGGGTCTTCGTGGAATTCGGGCCGAAGCAGGTCCTGACACGGCTGGTGCTGCGTACCCTCGGCGAGGGCACGGTGGAGGCCGTTCCCACCGACCTCGGCCCCGGTACCGACAGTGCGGCGGCCCTCAAGAACGCCGCTCTGCGGCTGGCCGTGCTGGGTGTGGAGATCACCGGCATCGACCGCTACGACGCCCCGGCACCGCCACGGCGCCCCGAGCCGTCCGCGGTGGCCCGCCTGCTGGAAAGCCATGCCTTCGCCGTGAACGCCTGCCGGCCGCGCTACGAGGCGGAGCTGGCCAATGGGTATCAGTGCGCCGCCGCGCTCCCCGCACCGGATACGGCTCCCGTACCCACGCCGGAGACGGCGCCCCCGGACCGGTCGGACGGTGAGCTGGCGCGCGCCGCGACCGAGCAACTCGACCTCCACGCGCGGTACATGGAGAGTCAGCTGCACACCGCACGGCGACTGGCCGACCTGCTGAGCGCCCGTCCCGACGAGGAGGCGGACCCCGCCCTGCTCTCCCGGGTCGAGGCCGTCAGGGACCACAGTGTGGCCCTGAGCCAGGCCCACATCCGCACGCACGAGATCATGCTCGAATTCGCCCGCCTGCGCCATGAGGTCACCCCGTCGACGGGCCCGGTGGACGCGAACGGCATGAGCGCGCCCTTGGACGGACAACAGTCGGACCCCGCTCACGCCCCGGCCGAGGTCACACCCGGCGCGTCCGGCCCGGCCGACGAAGACCGTCTCCCGCAGGCCTTGGCCGTGCCCGCGCCCCGCCCCGCCGTCACCGGACCCGATACACCGGCGACCGGGCAGGACGGCCCACCGGACACCATCCCCCAGCAGGCCGGCGCGCCGGACGCCGGCGCACCCCCCACGGACCCGGCGGACATCGAGCGGGTGCTGCGCGAACTCGTCGCGGAGAAGACGGGATACACCGTCGACATGGTGGAGCCCGACCTGGACATCCAGACCGACCTGGGCATCGACTCCCTCAAGCAGGTGGAGATCGCCGCCGAGGCGTGGCGCCGCTATCCGTTCCTGCCGCGTGAGGAGATCTACCGGTTCGCACAGGCTCGTACGGTCCGTGACCTCGTCCTCCTCCTGACGGACATCGCCACCCCGGAGGGCGACCATGGGAACACCGTCGAACCGGTACCGCTGGGGCGCGCGTTCGTGACCTTGCGGCCCGTGCCCGGGCCCGACGCCCTCGCCGACGCCTACGGACCGCACCCCACGGCACTGCTGCTGGACGACGGCAGCACACTGGCCACCGCCCTCGCACAGGGCCTGACCACACAGGGCTGGCGGACTCTGCGGCTCACTCTGCCCGGCCTCGCGGCGGCCGGTGCGAACCGGTGGGCGCTCGGCGACTGGCAGGAGGAGACGCTGCGTGAGCGGATCGGCGACGCGCTGGCGACGGTGGAGCGGCTGGACCTGTGCGTGCTGCCCGTCGGCCGGGGGGAGCCGCTCGACACCACCTCGGTGATCACCCGGCTGAGCCACGCCGTCCTCGTCGCCAAACACCTCACCACCGCCCTCAAGGACACCGCGGCCGCCGGGCACCGGGCAGGTTTCGTGGCCGTCACCCAGATGGACGGTGCCCTGGGACTGGCCGGCTCCGGCGGCGATCTGCCGCAGGCGCTGACCGGCGGGCTGGGCGGCCTGGTCAAAGCCCTCGCCGTGGAGGAACCCGACCTGTTCTGCCGCGCCGTGGACTTCGCTCCCGGTCTGGCCCCCACCACGGTGGCCGACCGGTTCCTCCACGAGATCACCGACGCCGCGCCCCTGCGCGAGATCGCGTGGGACGACACCACCCGGCACGCCCTCACCGTGTCCGGCGCCCCCTCGCCCCTCCTGCCCGCCACCACCGTTCCCACCGCTCCCGAGCCGCACGACCTCCTGTTGGTGACCGGCGGAGCGCGCGGCATCACCTCCTGGTGCCTCACCGCCCTCGCGGCCCATCGCCCGTGCGGATTCCTGCTGTTGGGCCGCACGCCGTTGGAGGACCTGCCCTCCTGGGCGGCCGGGCTCGACAGCGAGGCGGCGCTGCGCGACGCCTGTGCCGAGCGGGCCCGGGCCGACGGCCACGACCCCGACGACCCGCGCGTCCGCGAGTCCCTGGACGCGCGGGCCCGGCGCCTGGACCAGCACCGGGAGATCCACGCCACCCTCGCCGCACTCCGCGCCCACGGAACCGAAGCCGACTACGTCGCCGCAGACGTCGGCGACGCCGCCGCGGTCCGGGCCGTGCTGTCGCCCTACGCCGAGCGGGTGACCGGTGTGATCCACGGCGCCGGTGTGCTGGCCGACCAACCGGTGCGGCAAAAGAGCGCACAGGACGTCGCGCGGGTCGTGGGGGCCAAACTCACCGGGCTGGCCAACGTCCTGGCCTGTCTTCCGGCCGACCGGCTGCGCCACCTCGTCGTCTTCACCTCCGTGTCCGGCATCTACGGCAACGGCCGCCAGACGGACTACGCGATGGCCAACGAGGCCCTCAACCGGTTCGCGTGCGCCTGGAAGGCCCGGCACCCGGACTGCCGGGTCGCGGCGCTGGCCTGGGGGCCGTGGCGCGGGGGCATGGCCTCGGCGCAGGCCCAGGAGTTCTTCCTCCGGCTGGGGCTGCCGTTGCTCAGCCGGGAGGAAGGCTGTGCGTACTTCGTCGAGCAGATGGCCGCCGAGCACTGCGACGACCTGGTGACCGTCCTCGGACCCGTCGAATCGGTCTTCCAGGCACCTCCGCTGCCCTCGCGGGGCGCGGACCTGCTGCGTGACCTGGACGGTCTGGCCGCCGAGCCCGTGCTGCTCCACCACAGCATCGACGGGCGTCCCGTGCTGCCGATGACCGCCGCCATCGGCTGGGGCCTCAACGCGGTGGAACGCACCCGCCCCGGGCGGCCGGTGACGGAGGTGCGTGACTTCCGCGTCCTCAGGGGGCTCGTCCTCGACGGCACCGAGCCTTCGCGCGGACGGATCACGATGCGCCCGCGGGCAGGCCAGGACACCACCGGCGTCCATGTGGTGATCGGCGACGACGGCGGGGCGGCGGCGCGCTACGAAGGCGTGTTCCAGTCGTCGGCGGCCGGCCTCACCGCGCCGAAGCGGCTGGATCTTCCCTCGTGCCGAGCCGAGGAGGGCCGCCACCATTCCGCCTACGACGACGGCTACCTCTTCCACGGGCCCTTGCTGCGCGGTCTCGGCCCGGTGCTGGCCGAGGACGACACACGGCTCATCGTCACCGCACGGCTCCGGGACCCGGCGCTGGCCGAGGGGGCGTATTCCGGTATGTCCTACAGCCCCGCCCTGGCCGATCTGCTGCTCCAGGGCGCGGCGCTCCTCGGGCGGCGGCTGTGCGGGCACCGCTGCCTGCCGGTCGCCGTGGAACACGTGGAACTCTTCGCCCCGCTGCCCGACGACGAACCCTTCGTCATCCATGTGACGCTGATGGACCGCGACCCGCTGCAACTGACCTGCGCCGTCACCGCCTGCACCCCCGACGGTGAGGTCCTGCAGCGCTGGAACGGCCTGAAGGGAATCGTGGTGGCGCCCGAATTGGCGAGCAGGGCCGCATGGCCGGCTCCGGAAACCCTGAGCCGGTGAGTGCGTGATGCCGGACCTCCGCGACTTCCCCGACTCCCCCGAGCAGGCAGAGACCATGGACGACCTCGGATTCGACGGCCCGCACTTCGTCACCCCCTGGTGGCCCGAAGCCGGGCAGGGTACCCCCGCCGCCCCGCCCGCCCTTGTCCTCCCCCGCACCCGGGCGACCCCGTACCGTCCCGGCGATGTCACCCAGCTGACCGAGGACATCGCCCATATGTCCCGCACGGCACACCGGTTGACGCTCCGGGCACACCAGGCTCTTCAGGAGTGGATCCTCGAAGGCGCCGGCCGGCCGTCTTCCCTCCGGGGCGGGGACGACCGGCCCCGGGGACCGCTCGCCGTTCCCGCAAGCGGTTCGGCCTCCATGGAAGCCGAACCGTCACGGCCCCGACGGGCACTGCCGGAGCATCCGCGCCGGGTCCGGCCCCTGGCCCGTACCACCCGCCACCGCGTCGGGCCGCCGGACCTGGCCCTGCTGGCCGCCGGACGTGCCGCCGAAGTCTTCGGCCCCGCCTTCCGGCCACGGGGCGACCACCCGGCCCCGGCGGGGCCGGACGGCTTCCGGCTCCTCGACGAGGTCGCCTTCTCCGGTCTCCGCGCCGGCCGTTACCGGCAGGGGCGGCTGACCGCCACGACCCGGCCCGCCCGGCCGGGCGACCGGGCCGGTTCGGCGCCTCTCCTCGAAGCGGCACGGCAGGCCCTCGAGGTCTACGCCCTGTACCTCGGGTTGCATCTGTGCCTGCCCGCCCCGCGCTTCCATCCCTGGGACGGCGAGGCGGGTGTCGAGGTCGCGGACCGCACCCGGCTCGGCGGGCCGCTGACCCTGGAGGCCGACATCGTCACGGTGGGCCTCGTGCCCCGGCCTCATGTGGTGGCGGACCTGCGCGTGCTCGACGGACCGCGCCTCGTGGCGCGCCTGCACGGCGTGGGAACGGTACTCCGCGAGGAACCCGGCGCCGTCGTCATCCCTCGCGAGCCCGCGCACACGCTTCGGCACACCACGGGCGGCGAACCGGCCTACGTCCACGAACTGCACACGGCGCACGCCGCCGAAGGTGATCTCAGCGTCGCCTTCGGCCCGGCCGGAGACGCCTCGCGCCAGCGGATCCGGCCCCGTCTGCCCCGGGGCGACTTGCTGTTGCTCGACCGGATGCTGACCGTCCCCTACCGCCAAGGCGAGTACCCCACCGGAGTGACGTACACCACCGAATACGACGTACCCGACGACCCGTGGTACGTCGAGGAGAACGCCGGCCCGGTCCCCCACCTGCTCTACCTGGAGGCGGCGCTCCAGGCCGCAGGGTTCGTCGGAGCCGCGATGGGCGCCGGCCTGGAGTACCCGCGAGAGGACCTCGCCATCCGTAACCTCGAAGGACAGGCGTGCCTGCTGCGAGCCGTGGAACTGCCCGGACGCACCATCCGCCAGCACACCACGCTGCTCTCCCACACCCCCCTGCCGGGGGCGATCCTCCAGCGGTACGGGGTCGAACTCATGCTGGGCGACGACGTCTTCTACCGCGGACAGACCGTCCACGGCTTCCTCACCGAATCCGCCCTGGCCCAGCAGCAGGGCATGGACGCGGGGCGCCTCGTCCCACCGTGGCTGCACCGCCAGGAGACACCGCCGCGCACCGCCCGGACCCTCGACCTCGACCGGGGCGACCGGCCGGGCCGCGGCCGGCTCGACTTCCTGGCCGGGGCCGAGGCCGAGCTGGTACCGGACGGGGGCACACACGGGGCCGGTTATCTGCTGTGCGCCAAGCCCGTCGACGCCGACGACTGGTACTTCGCCCAGCACTTCCTCAACGACCCCGTCATGCCCGGCTCCTGTGGCATCGAGATGCTCTCCCAGATGGTCAAGGTGTTTCTCGCGCACACCGGCGCCGTCCCCGAGGACCGGCTCCACGCGCTCGCACCGCACCCGGGCGAGGAACTGCGGTGGACCTATCGGGGACAGATCCTGCCGCACCACCGGCAGGTACAGGCCGAGGTGCACATCCGCGAAGTCCGCCGGGAATCCGGCCGGCTCGTGGCCCGGGCCGACGGCAGTGTCTGGCGGGACGGGCTGCGCGTCTACGCCGTGGAGAACATCGCCCTTGGGGACGACACCGACCACCGGACGCGGGTGACGGTATGAGCGTGCACTTCGACCCCGCGCGGGTCCGCGAGGTACTCGGCGATCTCGACCAGCCGTGCTACGTGGTCCGGGCCGGCGGACGCGTCGGCGCCACCTCCCACCCCCCGCGGCCCGGCAGCACGGTCCACGTCCTCGCCGCCGTGCCGCCGATGGCCACCCGGCAACTGGGGTCGACGGCCTTCCTCCGTGACCACGGGGCGGAACAGCCCTACATGGCGGGGTCCATGGCGGGCGGCATCTCCTCCGAGGAACTGGTCCTCGCGCTGGTGCGCACCGGCCACCTGGCGTCATTCGGCGCGGCGGGCCTGCCCGCCGGACGCGTCGAACAGGCCGTGATCCGCCTCGGCCGGGATGCCCCCGGCCTGCCCTGGGCCTGCAACCTCATCCACAGCCCGGCGGCTCCCGAGGCCGAACGGCAGGCCGTCGACCTGTACCTGCGCCACCGGGTGCGCCGCGTCGAGGCGTCCGCGTTCCTCCAGCCCACCCCCGACCTCGTGCGGTACCGGGCGGCCGGGCTGCGGGGAAGTCCCCACACGGCGGTGCACGCCGACAACCGGGTGATCGCCAAGGTCTCCCAGGCCGGGACCGCCGAGTTCTTCCTGCGGCCGGCCCCCGCCGAACTTCTCGCCCAGCTGGTGCGCGAGGGGCGTATCACCGCCGACCAGGCGGAACTGGCCGGGCGGGTCCCGTTGGCCGATGACATCACCGTGGAGGCCGACTCCGCCGGGCACACCGACCGGCGGCCCCTGGTGACCCAACTGCCTTTGATCACCGCGCTGCGCGACCGCGAGGCACTCGCGGGACGCCCCGGCGGCGGGGTGCGGATCGGCGCCGCCGGTGGGATCGGCACCCCCCAGGCCGCCTTCGCCGCCTTCGCCATGGGGGCGGCCTACGTCGTCACCGGATCGGTCAACCAGGCCTGCGTCGAGGCCGGAACCTCGGCCGCGGCCAAGGCCCTTCTCGCGGAAGCGGAGATCGGCGACTGTGCCATGGCGCCGGCGGCCGACATGTTCGAGATGGGCGTCGACGTGCAAGTACTCAAGCGCGGCACGCTGTTTCCGGGCCGGGCGGCCTGGCTGTACCGGCTCTACCGCGAGCACGAGGGGCTGCACGAACTGTCCCCGCGGGACCGCGAGCGGCTGGAGGCCCAGATCTTCCACCGTCCGCTGGACGAGGTGTGGCCCGAGGTGGCCGCCTACCTGCGGGCGAACCGGCCCGACCGGGCCGAGCGCGCCGAGCACGATCCCAAGCTCCGGATGGCCCTGGTCTTCCGCTGGTATCTGGGGCTGTCCTCCCGCTGGGCGGCACACGGGGAAGCGGACCGGGCCGGTGACTTCCAGATCTGGTGCGGCCCGGCCATGGGCGCGTTCAACGCCTGGGTCCACGGCACGCCGTGGGCCGCGCCCGGCAACCGCAGGGCGGCGGACATCGCCCGGGGCCTGCTGCGGGGCGCCGCCTACCACAGCCGTCTGGCACAACTCCGCTTCGCCGGGGTGACGCTCCCGCCCGCGTACGCCTCCTTCCTTCCGCCCACCGGGGCGCCACAGGGAGCGGGCGCGCAGGGGCACCCGGAACAACCGTCGCTCGCCGGCGTCTAGGTCGTATCCCTCAAGCGCCGGTCAGGCCGGCGGGGCCCGCCGCCGCGGGCGGCCAGGACGCTGCGCAGCCGAAGACCACCCACGCGAAAGGCCTCGCATTCCCATGGTTCAGATCGACGCGTTCTGGTCGTACGGGATCGGCGCGGGCTTCGCGCTCGCCGCCGCCGAGCAGCTACGCCTGGCCGATGGTGACCCCATGCGCATCCGCGGCATCCGTGACCGGTCCCTGCTGCGGGCCCTGTTGTTCCTCGGGCTGGTGTTCACCCCGATGGGCATGTGGCTGGCCGCCCGGTTCCCCGGCTGGGAAACCATGTACGCCGCCCAGACGATGCCACCGTGGGGCACGGCCGTCCTCAGCGCCGGCGTCACCCTGTTCGGCACGCTCGGCTGTCTGATCACCTACCGGCTCCTGACGCGGGGCAGGACCCGGAGAGCCGTCCTGCACCTGCTGCTTCCCCACGTCGCGTCGTTCTTCGTCCTCGTCCACGGCTGGGACGGCACGGGGATCCACCGGTTCCTGGCCGTCACGACGGGACCACGGGGACCATGGCCGACGGGTGCGCCGGGAAGCGAGGAAGCCGTCCGCTGGCTTCACTCCCCCATCGCCGTGTCCCTCCTGTGCATGGGCCTCGTGTTCTTCCCGGCGCTGATCGGTATGAACGCGTGGCACCACACACGGGGGCTTCGCGATCAGCCGGTCCCGGCGTGGTGGTGGGGCCTGCGCATGACGGCGATCGCGCTGGGCCTGTTCCTCGGCCCCTGCCTCGCCCTGGCCGTGACGGCTTCCCTCAGCCTGCACGTCTTCGGCAACCTCGTGGGGGGCGTGCTGTGGGTGCTCGCCGCCGCCGTCTGTCTGCGTCCTCAGGGGACGGTGGCCCACTGGGGGCAAAGGCTCGTTCTTCCCTCCGCGCACTCCTGGTCCCCGCACTCCGTCACACCGGTCCCGGCGCCCGCGCCCGCCGGGGACGAGATGGCGTCATCGGCAGGCCCGGTGTCTGACACCGCCGGCGCACGAGGGTGATCACCCCGCCGGAACTCTGGGTAGAGTGTCGCCGCCACAAGAACATCGCAGGTGAGGCAGGGTCAGGGCATGGGCATATTCGACCGGGCGCGGAGTCTGGGCGATTCGGTGGGCGCCGCGGCCACCGCCTTGGGAAGAGACGTCGCACTCGCCGTACAGCGCGGTGCCGACGCGGGACGGGCCGGCACCAACGCCTCCGGTGACTGGGTGCTGTCCGTCCTGCGCTCCCTGCCCGCCCCCGCCGCGCCCACGCACGTGCCGTGGGAGTTCTCGCTCGGCGCCCTCATCTGCCGGCACCCCAAGGTCCCCGCCATCACCGCGAAGGCATTGCGCCCCTTGGACAGCATCGGCGCCCTGCGGTTCGGGCCCGAGACGGTCGGTTTCGACGGCGAGGACATCCCGTGGTCGAAGGTCGTCAGCCTTCAGCTGCACGACGCGTTCAGCGCCATGACCACGGAGGCGCTGGACGCCGAGATCGACCGGATCCGGGAACTGCTGCCGCCGCTTCCGGGACGGAAATGGGTGGTCACCAAGGTCGTCGAGGGCCTCGCGTCCGTCATGCTCGCGGCACTGGAGCAGGCGGCCGAACAGCGGCTGGAGACCGTGGCCGTCGCCTGCGAGATCACCTATCGGGGGGCGTTCGGTCTGCGGAAGACACTGCGGGCCAACATGTTCACCACGGCCCTGCTGGCCCAGCAGGCGGAGGTCATGCGCAGCCTGGTACGCACCGCCGAGGCACACGGCGTGCCCGCCCTTCCCGCGGAGGCCCCCCAGCTGGGAACGCCGGCCGCCGAGCGGGTGCGTGCGCTGCGGGAACGCACGGACGCGATGGCCGCTCGGCTCCGTGCCGAACAAGGCGCCGAACACGGCGCGGAGGCCCCCGCCTTGGAGCCCGCACCGCGAGTGCCGGGCCGTACGGGCTGACAACACGCTCCGGCCCGGCTCCGGGCAGGACAGCCGTTACCGTACATACGCGATCTCGAGATGGAGCCCGGCCGGGACCGGAGCGGAAGGAACCCCATGCACGCGGCAGCCGAGGACGAGGTCCACGACGAATTCTTCCCCCTGGTCCCGGCGCCGCGGGACGGCAGTCGCTGGCAGGCGCCCACCGACCTGGAGCAGTACCTGTACAAGCTGTGCCGGGCGGACAACGCGTACGCCTATCTGCGCACCCTCGCGATCGAGGGGGTGTACTACCCGGTGCGCCTCGACCAGGCACAGGCGGCCGGTGAGGGCACCTGCCCCATGCTGACCACCGAGACGCCCGACGGCCGCACCATCGCACAGGTCTACACCCCCGGTCTGCTGCCGCGCCCCCATCCGTACCTCGTCTACGAGTACGCGACCCTCGGCGCACTCGCGGAAATCGTCCCCGACGAGGCCGACATTCTGGCGGTCAACGCGGCCACGCCCTGCGAGCAGTACTTCCTGACCGACGACGACGAACGGGAGACGTGGCTGGGCCTGCACCACGAGCTGTTCTCCCCGGACGCGCTGATGGACCGTGTGGTGACCCGGCGCACCGGCGCCCCCTCCGGCCGGCTGTTGCACGGGCTGGCCTGCGGGGCACACCTGTGCTTCCGCAACGGTGACGCGTGGAACACACCGCACTGGCACGGCATGGGCTACCGGGGCGAGACCGAACGGCTCGCCGACTCCTGGGGCGTGCACGGCCGTGCGGACTGGCTCGGGGTCCAGGAGCGGCTTCTCGACCGCGAGGTGAGCCCCTGGTACTGGGACTTCGTGCTGGAGGCGCGGACGGCCATGCTGCGTGCGGGGGCCCGCAGTGTCGATCCCGGGCGGTGGCGCGACGGTGTGGAGTCGGCGCTGCGCGAGCGTGCCGGGGGAAACGGCACGGGCGACGACGACCCCGAGTTCGGTGCGTTCGTGGCGCATCTGCGTGCCCTCGTGGGCAAGGTGCTGCGCTACGAGGCCCGTTTCCGCGCCGACGGACTGCTGCCGCCCGAGGGTTTCGTGCGCACGATCGCGGCCTGGGACATCGGGCGCGGCTCCAAGATGGCCCGTTGGGGCCGGGGCGCCCGGTATGCCACGGAGGCCGAGATGCTCACGGCGATCGAGCGCGCGGCCGTGGCCGCGCAGGCCTCGTACGACTCGTGGGAGGAGTTTTCCGCCGGATACGTCCTGGGCCGGTGTCTGCACTTCGACGAGGAGGAGTTCGGGCCCTGGTACACGACGGTCCTGGACGCACACCGGGCGCTGACCACCGACCCGGAGAGCCCGTGGCGGACGGTGCCGTTCACCACCGGGTCCTGACCCCTCGGGCCGTACGCCCCCACCATGCTCCGGCCGGGGCCGCCCCATGGCTGAGGAGTCGTCAGGGGAGGTCTTGAACGACGTGTTCGGCGGCTCGGTGTTCGGCGGTGGGCGGGTCGAGTTCGCTCAGGGTCAGCAGTGAGGTGTCGTCGCTGAGGTACTTCTCCCACGCCGCGGCCATCTGTTCCTGTTTTTCGGCGGGCATGCGCTGTACGTCGTCCCGGCTGGCCGGGCTGAGGGCGTTGAGGAACCGTTTCACGGTGTCGGTCTGCATGGTCCGTCCCTGGTGTCCGCCCGGCCGTGTGCCGTGCGTAATGTCGTCTCCTGGTTGTCTTCCAGCGATCCGCGGGGATGGCACCTCTTTCCCGCCAGGGTCACCTGACCGGCGGTCCCGAAGGGCGGCAGCCCCGGCACGTCGGGGGTGCCGCCTCGGCCGCCGCCCGCGCGGAAGCCGTAGGACGCCAATCTCACGCGGGTGCGCACGGCGGCGTGCCGGCGACGGTGTCCGCGTGCACCGCACACCGGACGTGTCGGACGAGACCCGGGCGCCGTCGGCAGGGTAAGCAGGGACCATGCGCCTTCCGCACCGTCCGCTGGGCCAGGGCCAGCCGTGGCGGGACCGCCCCGGACTGATCGCGGTGCCGCTCGGGCTCATCGCGGTGATCGCGGCGGTCGACCTGGCGACCGGTGCGGACATCCATCTGGGGCCGCTCCTCGTCGTGGCACCCGCCATCACGGCGGCGATCGGCGGTCCCCGGCTGACCGCCCTCATCGGCGCTCTCGCCGTGGGCACCCAGACCGTACTCAGCGTGGTCTTCGGCCGCCTGGACACAGCCGACCAGCAGACGCAGATCGGGGCCACCCTCGCCGTCTCCCTGTTCATCGTCGCTTTCCGCATCGTCCACGAGCGGCACGAGCGGACCCTCGGCCAGACCCGGCTGGTCGCCGATGTCGCTCAGAAGGTCCTGCTCAGACCGCTGCCGTCCAGGATCGGTCCGCTGCGGGTGGCGTCCCTCTACATCGCGGCGGACGCCGAGGCCCGTATCGGCGGCGACCTGTACGCGGCGGTCCGCACCCGGCAAGGGACCCGCGTCATGATCGGCGATGTACGGGGCAAGGGCCTCGCCGCCGTCGGTCACGCGGCCCTGCTCCTCGGCGCCTTCCGCGCCGCCGCCCACCGCCATCCTCCGCTGCCCCGGCTGGTCGCCCACCTCCACAACACCGTCTACTGGGACACGGCCGAACCGGCCACCGGGCCCGAAGCCGGGGAGTGCTTCGTGACCGCCGCCGTCCTCGAGATCCCGGACGAGGGCGAGCGGGTCCGGCTCGTCAACTGCGGCCACCCGTCCCCCCTGCTCCTGCGCGACGGCGAGGTCACCGCGCTCGCGGTGAAGGACCCGGCCCTCCCGCTCGGCCTGGGCGGTGACGTCACCGAGGACGACTACGTCTCCGAGTCGTTCGACTACCGGAACGGCGATCTGATCCTGATCTATACGGACGGCGTCATCGAGGCACGCGACGGCAAAGGTGCCTTCTACCCTCTCGCGGAACGTCTGGCCGCGTGCGAGGAGACCGGCCCGCAGCATCTCGTCGACCACGTCCATGCGGACCTGCTCGCCCACACCGGCGGCACCCTCGGGGACGACGTCGCCCTCGTCGCCATCCAGCGCGTTTCCAGCCCGTCCGGTGATTGAGGCCGGGCCCGACAGGTACTGCGGGCCCGGCTGATCAATCCCCTGGGGGAACCACCCGTCGGCGGCCGGGCGGATCAGACCGTCGCGGGGTGCGGTCGCGTTGGTGTGGCCAGGCCGAGGCGGCCGGTGCGGTGGAGGCCGAGGACGGCCAGGGCGCAGACACCGCCGGTGGCGGCGAGGACGGCCCAGGGCAGAGCCGGTGCTCCGGCGGTGCGGGCCGCGTCCAGCGTCATACCGGTGAGGAGATTGCCGACGGTGATGCCGATACCGCTGATGGTGTTGTAGAGGCCGTAGTGCGTGGCCACGTACCGGTTCCCCGCCAGCGCGACGATCGTGTCCATCTCGAACGGGTAGGCCAGCATGGTGCCGAAGGCGATGAACAGGGCGGAGACCAAGGGCGGCCCGACGGCCAGGGCCCAGCGCGCCGGCCCCTGGCCCGGCACCGTCAGCGCCGTGGCGGCCAGGAGCGGCAGGAAGGCGACGCCGAGGCAGCCCAGCCCGGCGACCATGGAGGGCCCCGGGCCCAGTTTCCTCCTGCACCACGTGGTGAGCCGGGTCTGGCAGAAGATCGTGGCCAAGCCGGACGCGGCGAACAACAGCCCGACGCCCACGGTGTTGACTTCTCCGTCTCCGGCGACGCGTTTCACCTCCAGGGGCAGCGCCAGGTAGATCTGGAAGGACAGCGCGTAGGAGCCGATCATGGCGAGGGAGAAGAGCAGGAACGGCCGGTTGGTCACGACGGTCCGCCATTGGGAGAGGACCGACACCGCCGGCTTGTCCGGGTCGGGCGGGGCGGTACGGGCGGGCAGGGCACGGATCTGCACGAGCGCCAGCACCGCGAAGACACCCGCGGCCACCACACAGGTCAGCCGGAAGCTCACGCCGGTCAGCGCGATGCCGGCCAACGGGCCGAGGAGTATCCCGGCCTGGTAGAAGACGTTGAAGAGGGCGAATGCCTCCACCCGGCGCTCGCCGGCGTCCTGGGCCAGATACGCCCGGACGGCCGGGTTGAACAGTGCCCCGGCCAGTCCGGTGGCCGCGGACGCGGTCAGCAGCGCGGGCAGGGAATCGACGAGTCCGAGGACGGCGAAACCGACGATGCGCAGTGTCAGCCCGGCGATGATCACCGGTTTGTAGCCGAGCCGGTCCGCGAGGGTGCCGCCGAAGAGGAACATGCCCTGCTGGCTGAAGTTCCGCACCCCCAGGATCAATCCGACCAGCCACGCGGCCAGGCCCAGGTTCCCCGCGAGGTGCTGGGCCAGATAGGGCATCAGCATGTAGAAGCCGAGATTGATGGTGAATTGGTTCACCATCAGCAACTGGACGCTGCTCTCGAAGGAGCGCACCTGAGTGATCGTTTTCCTCACCGCTTCCGCTCCCGGACGCCGGGGGCCGTCCGCCGGTTGTCGTCGTCGGTGACATCCGGCGGGGCCGCCGACGCGGCCGGCCGGACTCCCAAGGCTTCTCGGGGTGGGGTGGGTAAGGCGAGCGGGTCGATCACCCTCCCGCACCGCGTCCAGCGGTTGACTTCCTTCTCGTCGGGGCTTCCCACGACATCCGGCTCGACCGCCGGCCGGGCGTCCAGCAGCCCGTGGGCCGCGCAGTAGTCGTCGTCGTAGACCGTTCCGAGGTAGCGCTGCGGGCCGTCCGGGAAGACCGCGGCGATCCGGGTGTCGGCGGGCAGGGTACGGGCCAGCCACCCGGCGACGAGCGCGACGGCGCCGACGCTCCAGCCGCCGGTCGCGTAGTGCGAGGAGGCGAGTTCCCGGCAGGTCCACACGGCCTCGGCGGGGGCGACCCAGTGCACCTCGCTGAAGTCGCCGTAGGCGACGTTGCGGGGGTAGATGCTCGAGCCGAGGCCGCGCATCAGCCGGGTGCGGGCGGGCTGGCCGAAGATGGTCGACCCGATGGTGTCGACTCCGACGAGCCTCAGCCGGGGGTAGAGCTGTCGCAGCACCCGCGAGACGCCGGCGGAGTGGCCGCCGGTGCCCACACTGCACACCAGGACGTCGATGTGGCCGATCCCCGCGGCCAGTTCGAGGGCGAGCGGCGTGTACGCGGAGACGTTGTCCGGGTTGTTGTACTGGTCCGGGCACCACGAGCCGGGGTTCCGCTCCATCAGCTGGGTCACGCGTTCTCTGCGGGCCTGCTGCCAACCGCCGGTGGGGTGGGGTTCGGCGACCACGTTGACCCGGGCGCCGTAGGCGGTGAGCAGCCGGGTCATGGACCGTTCCAGGCCCGGGTCGGTGACGAGGACGACGGGGTGGCCGTAGACCATGCCGGCCAGGGCGAGTCCCAGCCCCAGCGTGCCGCTGGTGGATTCGATGATCGTGCCGCCGGGGCGCAGGTCGCCACGGGCGCGGGCGCGCTCGACCATGTGCAGGGCGGGACGGTCCTTGATCCCGCCGGGGTTGAAGCCCTCCAGCTTCGCCCAGAAGCCGCGTCCCGCGGGGGCGAGCGGTTCGGACACCCGCAGGAGCGGGGTGTTGCCGACCAGCCCGGACACACCCCGGGCCGGTGGGTGGGCGGGGTTCACTGGGGCTTGCGCCACGTCTTCGGGGTGGGGAGAAGGTGCCTTGGGGCTCTGCGGAGGCGTCATTGTCTCGCTCTCGTGTGGGATGCGGGCGGTGCGGGGCCGGGTGTGTGCGGAGGGCCGAGGTGGTGTCACTCGGCCGTGGTCGCACGGGCCTACGTCCGCCACCGGCAGAGGCGGAGGAGTGTCGCCCGCCCCGTCCTCCTCCCCGCCCGCTCGCCGTGCGGCGGGCAGCCCGGGACGACCGGGGGCGGGGAGAGGGCCGTGAAGCCGGTGACGACGAGGGCCGAGGGCACCGGCTCCGGGGCCCGGCGCCCGGTTCGCCCGGAACGGTCCGTGGTGGCCGGCCCGTGACAGACCGGCCCGTGGTGGTGTGACGACTCGGGCCGCGCGGGCCGGGTGCCGTGCGGGCTGCCGCGTTGAGAGTTGCCGCCTTGGAGGCTGCCGCCTGGCGGGCCGCTGGCCGCCGTCGCCTGCCACGGGGGCTGGGCCGGGCCTTGGCCGCAGGCGGCGGGGCCACAGCCGAAGAGGGTGAGGAGCAGAACGGCCGCGAGGCCGAGAACGGGAAGCCACCGTCGTGGGCGGGGTGCCGGGGCGGCGACCGGGGGACGCCGCGCGCCCGCGTGGTGTGCCGAGGACGGGGCGGGGTTGCGGAGGGCGCGAAAGGGTGGGGGGTCGTACGTCACCAGTGCTCCGTATGACAGCCGGTAGGGCGGCCGGACCGCGCGCGGCACGACAAGGCGTGACGACGGGCGGGGCGGCGGACGGACGAACAGCGGGGGAGCCCTCGGGGGACGCCGTTCGCCTGCGAGGACCTACGGGAAGCCGCGAGGACCCGTGAGGAATCCCCGGGAAGGCGTTCCGCGACGCGGTCTCTCCGGCAGCGCGGCCGAGCGTGCTGGAGGGGAGGCCGTTCGTTACGGTGCGGGGCCTAGATGATCAGAATCGCGGAATCGATCGACGGCGGGGGCGCCGACGCGGCCTCGGCCGCTGTGGTGACGGCCTGCGGCAGGGACCGTACGGGCACCAGGACCGGCCGTGCGGCACAGGGAATCGGCAAGGGCGAGGCCTGCTGGGGCTGACCGGACAGACAGTCCTCCACCCCGTGTCCGGCGGAGCCGTGGGGAGCCGGCTCCTGCCGGTGGGCGCCGGGGCCCGCGGCCGCACGAGTGGCCGCGGGAAGGCTTTCGGCCTCCGCCGTGTATCCGGTGGCGGTCACCCCGGAGAGCATGGCGGTGACCGCGTGACCGCCGGCCCCCTCACTGCTCAGACCGTGGGTGTACAGCAGTCCCAGCAAAAGCGTCGCCAGCAACAACAGGCGCCGCGGACCCGCGCCCACAGGGCGAGTCCGCGGCAGACCGAAGGCGCTCCGGGCCGTGACCATCGCCGTCATCGTAGCGACCCGGGGCGTTGGGCATAAGGGTCGGCGACAGCGGTTCGCGAATCGGCCGACACGCCCATTACGCAGGGACGTTGCGGTTTCCGGCAGCGCCGTCGGAGTGGCGGTGGGATGGCCGCTCGCCCCCTGGAACAGGGCGGGCACCCGGGCGGCACACCCTCACACGGGCGGAACGCCCACGGCTCCCGTACCGCCTTCGCGCGGCCCGGGTTCCGGTCCTCCGCCGGTCCCACCGGCCCCACCGGTTCGCCACGGTCTCACCCGTCCGGCGGGTGAGACGCGGGAATACCCGCCGCGTGGCCGGGTACCCGGCCACGCGGCGGCAACAGTGAAGGGGCGCCATGGCAGGAAGCGGAACACCGCGGAAAACAGGGCACAGAGCCACGCCCGGCGGGAAGGCCCGCCGGGCCCGGCGTGCGCACACCCGGCGAGCCGCCCCTGTCCTCCCGGCGCCACGTCACATCGAGCGGGCATGCGAGCCGCTCACCCCCGGACCCGGCCCGAACGAGTCCGCTCCAGGCGGCCAGGCCGGCTTTGCCGCCACCATCACCACGAGGGAGGACTTCCATGCGTATATCCCGGACAGGCCCCGCACGCCGGTGGCTGCGGTGGCGTGACCGGCCCGCCTTGCGCATTCCCCCGGACGCGGACGACGTGGAGAACGCCAGCCGCAGGTTCCTCATGTACGGAGTGCTGCCGTTGTGGTTCGTTCCCGCCGTGGCGGACTGGGTGATGCACCGGCGTACCCGGATCGAGGAGACCAGCGGCGTACGGGAGTCGGCGGTGCACGCGCTGATGATGACCGAGGCCGGCATCCCGGTCGTGGCGGCCCTGGTCGCGAAGGTCAACCCGCTGGTGCTCTCCTTGATGGGCGGCGCGGCCGTCGCGCACGGTGCGACCGCGCTGTGGGACGTCACCATCGCCACCCACGACCGGGAAGTGCGGCCGGTCGAGCAGCACATCCACAGCTTCCTGGAGGTGCTGCCGCTGTCGGCGGCGGCCTTCACCGCCTGCCTGCACTGGGACAAGGTGCGGGCCGGCCTGCGCGGCGGCGAGAAGGCCGCTCCGGACGACTGGAAGCTCGTCCCCAAGGACCAGCCGCTTCCGGCGGCGTATCTCGCGTCGGTCGGCGCGGCGGTGGGTCTCTTCATCGCCCTGCCCTACGCGGAGGAGATGCTGCGCTGCGTACGGGCCCGGCGGGGACGGCTCGCCCATGCCGGGTAAGCCACGTCTGAAGCCGGTCGTCTGGCGGCCGCCGCGGCCCCGCCGGCCGCCGGCCGGAGCGGGAAGCCCCACGATGCCGCCCTTGCGGCTGCTGCCGCTGGACGGGTCCGGCCCCGAGCACCTCGTGCTCGACGCTTCGGGGAACCTGCTGACCGGCGTGGCCGACGGCCGCGTCCTGCGGGTGGAAACGGCCTCCGGGCGCGTGGCGGAAGTGGCCCGCATACGCGGCCGTCCGCTGGGGATGCACCGGCTCCCGGACGGCCGGCTCCTGGTCTGCGACGCCGACAACGGGCTGTTACGGGCCGATCCGGCGACCGGCTCGGTGGAGACCGTTCTGTCCGAGGCGGCCGGCGAACCGCTGAGGTTGTGCAGCAACGTCACCGTCACCCGGGACGGCACCGTCTTCGTGAGCGACTCCAGCCGGCGGTTCGGCCTGCGGCACTGGAAGGGCGACATCCTCGAGCACTCCGGCACCGGCCGTGTCATCCGCTGGGTGCCGGGAAGCGCCGCGGAGGTCGTGGTGGACGGGCTGCAGTTCGCCAACGGCCTCTGTCTGGCTCCCGACGAGTCGTTCCTCGTCATATCCGAGTCGGGCGCGTACCGGCTGCGGCGGCTGTGGCTCACCGGTGACCGGGCGGGTACCACCGACGTCTTCGCCGACGACCTGCCGGGGTTCCCCGACAACCTGACGACCAGCCGAGACGGTCTGGTCTGGGTGGCCCTGGCCGGCCCTCGCGACGCCCTTCTCGACGCTCTGCACCGCCACCACCCCGCACTGCGCAAGGCGCTGTGGGCGCTGCCGGGCGCGCTGCTGCCCGAACCCCGGCGCACGGCACACGCACAGGGCCGCGACGCCCAGGGCCGTCTGGTGCACGACCTGCGGCGCCGCGCTCCCCACTATCACCTGACCACCAGCGCCTTGGAACACGACGGGACGCTGTATCTGGGAAGCCTCGTGGAGCGCGCGATCGCCACGGTACCGCTGCCGTCACCCCGGGGGACGGGCCGGGAGAACCGCCAGGCGTGAACGGCTTTTCACGGGGCACACGTTCGTTTGGAGGTGGATGACATGGTTCCCTTGCTTCTGGTCCTGCTGCTCGCCCTGATCCTCTTCGGTGCGGGTTTCGCACTCAAGATCCTGTGGTGGGTCGCGGTCGTCGTGCTCGTGATCTGGCTCCTCGGCTTCCTGATGCGCTCCACCAGCGCGGGTGGCGGCCGTGGCCGGTGGTATCGATGGTGACCTGACCCTGTTCGTCGTGTGGGCCGGTCCGGATCCGTGGGGATCCGGACCGGCCCACACATGTGTCCGACGACGGCGCCGATTCGGGCGCGTCCGTGCGGCGGCGGTGGACACGACGCATCGCGGGCATTTCGGTGGGTACGCGATCTCATAACCGGGGGCAGGCATGCGGCCGCGCTGGGAACCCGCGCACCTCCAGCCCTTGTCTGTCCCCGGCCCTGCCCACGCCCCGGCCGGAGGAGCGCCCGGCCCGGTTACGGGGTGCCGGTCCGTACGTCGCCGATGGCGCCGCCGGAGTCCAGGCGAGAGATGCGCCGCTGCGCGGCGAACGCGGCGGCGGGGTAGCGCGGGTCGGGACACAGGGCGTATTCCCGCAGGCACGCCTCGGTGAACTTGATGACATGCTCGTCGCCGTGTTCGGCGGCGCGTGCGCCCAGTTCGGCCATCGGGGGCAGCTCCGCGACTTCCGACCGCCAGGCCCGCGTGCCCTCGTCGCGCCGGTCGGTGGTGAAGACCAGCAGGAACGCCGCGTGGACCTGCCACAGCTGAGCCAGCGTCGGTTCGTACAACTCGTGCGGCAGGTGCGGGAGTACGAGGCGTGCGGCGGCCGGCGCGGTGACGCCGTGGACCAGCGGGACGGGGAAGACCTCGGGGTGGCCGAGGTAGACGTCGGCGAACTGGAGCGTCATCTCGCTCAGCATCCGGGGCGCCTGCTCGGGCGCCAGGCACTCCAGCGACTCGGCGTAGCCGGGCAGCGTGGCGAGCGACTCCAGGCGGCCGCGGGCCGCGTCCGGCCCCATCGGGCCGTCCGGCGCCACGCGGGGCAGAGCGGCGACCGCGGCGGACAGGGTACGCGGGCCGGCCAGCCGCGGGCGGCCGGGGAGTTCCGCGTAGCGGGCGGCCCAGTACGCCAGTCCTCGCGCCAGCTCCCGCAGTTGCAAGGGCGTGGGCTTGTCGCCGGCCGCGTACAGCCCGCGCACCGCGTGGGCGGTGCGGATGAGGCCGTGGGTCAGACCGGCGAACAGGCCCGGGATCAGCCGGGGCCACCAGCGGACGAGGACCTCCCGCCAGTGCGCCTCGGCCAGTTCCCGGACGAAGAGCAGCTCCCAGTCCCCGGCCCTGTCGAAGGCTCCCAGCGCGGGACGCCAGGAGCTCTCGTCCGAGGCGTCCAGGGGGAAGCGCGCGGCCGGCGGCTCGTGATGCTCCATCGCACGCCGGTAGCGCCGCACCCATGTGGCGACCTCGTCCTCCTGCCCGAGCAGCGCGAGCGCCTCGGCCCCCATGGGGCCGTGATTGGCGAGATCGGCGCCCTGCCCGCGCTCGTACCCGAGATCGTCCATCCGTTCCAAAGCGTCGTTGACGGCGTCGATGTAGCTGACCGAGGACACGGAACCCACCCTTCGAAAATGGTAATAGTTTGGAAATCCAAACCATCTACACTCGCAGTATGCCGCACAGTGACGAGGCCGGGAAGGCCCCCCGGAGACCGACCCCCGACGAGATCGCCGTCGTCGGCCTCGTACCGCTGCTGGAACCGTTCTTCCGTGGGCCGGTGGTGCGGGGCCTCATGCCGGCTCCGCTGCGCGACGCGATGGAGACGCACGGGCTGACGCCGCGCCACGGCGCGGTACTGCCACAGTTGCTGGCGGGGCAGCCGCTGTCGGTCAGTGAGATCGCCCGCCGGTTGCATGTGTCGCTGCCCACGGCCAGCGAACTGGTCGGCGGTCTGAACCGGGCGGGCATCGTGGAACGCACCGAGGATCCGGCGAACCGCCGCCGGATCCTGGTGTCGATCGCCGAGGATTTCCGCGCGCCGCTCGAAGACTTCGTCGCCCGCCGGGGCGAGCCTTTGCTGCGCGCTCTGGACGGGTTGTCACCGAGCGAGCGGGCGGGGTTCCTGGCGGGGCTGTCGGCGTGGGTCCACGAGGTGCAGAACTAGGGCGTGGCCGGGATGTTGACGATGGGCTGTCCTCAATCGCCGTTCGCCTGGCCGGCGGGCCTTTGACTGCGGGCCGTCTTGGCCGCCTGCGGCGGCGAGCGCCGTTCGCCTGGCCGGCGGCTCCTTCGGCTACCTGGCCGTCCTTGCCGCCTGCGGCGGCGAGCGCCCTGCGGGCGCGTCCTCAATCGCCGGACGGGCTGGATTTCGGCTGAGGTCAGCCATAACGAGCCCGTCCGGCGATTGAGGACAGAGCACAGCAGCCCGTCCGGCGATTGAGGGCACCTCCGCCGTGCTAGCGCGATGTGATGGCGATGCCTTCGGGGTGCTTGCCGGCCGGTGTCGTCGTGCGGACGCTGGCAGTCGTGGGGTCGATGACGGTCACCGTGTCGGAGTCGTCGTTGGTGACCCAGACTCTGCGGCCGCCGGGGGTCAGGGCGACGCCCTGGGGGGTTCTGCCGACCGGGATACGGGCGGTGACGCTCGACTTCGTCAGGTCGACGATGACGAGGGTGTCCTTGGCGGAGTCGGCGACGTACAGCTGTTGTCCGTCGGGGGCGACGGCCAGGCCCAGCGGTGCCGTGCCCACGGGCACGGTCGCGGTCACCTTGCCGGTGTCGGTGTCGATGACGGAGACGGTGCCCGAACCGGTATTGGAGACGAGGACGCGCTTGCCGTCACGGGTACTGGTGATGCCACTGGGGAAGTCACCGACGGTGATGGTGGCCTGGGCCTTGCCGTCCGGGGCCAGCACGGTGACCGTGTTGGAACCGCTGTTGGTGACATAGGCCCGTCCGTCGGCGAGGGTCGCGATGCTGTGGGGGAGGTTGCCGACGGGGGTCGTCGCGGTCACCTTGCGGGTCGCGGTGCTGATGACGGAGACGGAGTCCGACCCCCAGTTCGCCGTCAGCACCCGCTTCCCGTCGCCGGTGGGCACGGCGGCGAAGGGGTAGCGGCCCACGGGGACGGTCGAGGTGACCTTCTGGCTGCGGGTGTCGAGGAAGGACACGGTGTCGGACAGTCCGTTGGCCACGTAGACGGTGTCACCGTCGGGAGCGGCCGCGATGCCGGTCGGTCCGGCACCGACCTTGACCGAGCCCGCCGGTCTGTCCAGCCGGGCGTCGAAAACGGCGACGGTCCCGGCACCGCTGACGGCCACGTACGCGGCGACCCGCACCGGATACCGCGGACGCTCCTCCCCGCTGCGGGCCGACGCCACACCGGCCTGCGGGTTCTGGGTCCAGAAGAGGCCCGCCGCGAGCACCCCGGCGTACAGGCGGCGCTTGCCCGCGCTCAGGTACCGATGAGCGCGGAACCCGCACGGACAGTCTGCCGACCGGAGGGGCCCATGTGCTCCGCACTCCCGTTGAGTCACCACGACGACCCTTCCCTCGCACGCGCGGCCGCACAGGCGCTTCTCCCGCCGGCCTGCACGCCCTCAGTCTGCGGCAGGCACCGTCCCGCTCCACGGAACGCCGTGTACGTCCCGGGATCATGGACCCGAACGGCGCAGCTCAGGACGGAACCTGGCGGCCCCGGCTCCCGTAGGCGAACCAGGGCAGGAAGAACTGGGTCACCGGGCCGACCGCCAGGGCGTACAGCACGGTGCCGGCCCCCACGCCGCCGCCGAGCAGCCAGCCCACGACGAGCACGGTGATCTCCATCAGGGTGCGGACCTGCCGGAGGGAGCGCCCGGTCGCGGCGGCCACACCGGTCATCAGGCCGTCCCGTGGCCCGGGGCCGAAGCGCGCGCCGACGTAGAGGGCGACGGACCATCCGTTGAGGAGGACACCGGCGAGGAGCAGGCCGGTCCGGGCGGGAAGCGCGAGGTGTGCGGGGAGGAGCAGCAGACCGAGGTCGGACGAGCAGGCCAGGACGACGACGTTGGCCACGGTGCCGAACGTCGGTCGCTGTTTGAGAGGGATCCACAACAGCAGCACGAGAACGCCCACGAGGGCGCTGGTGGTACCGAAGCTGAGGGTGGTGTGCTTCTCCAGCCCCTCGTTCAGGGCGCTCCAGGGGTTGACGCCCAGCCCGGCCCGGACCATGAGCGAGAGGCTGAATCCGTACAGGGCGAGGCCGGTGAACAGTTGGGGCAGACGCCGCAGCGGACGCTCACCGAGCGGTACGTAGGCGAGTGGGGGCGGGGAGGGCCTCGTGCGGGGGCCGGGCGGGACCGGGGACCGACCGTGGCGGCCGCACGGGAGTTCAGGCTCAAAGTGCCCGGAGGGCTGCGTGTCCTCGCCGCGGTCCGTGATGTCCTGCTGCATGCCGGGTTGCCTCCGCCGTGTGCGTGGATGCGTGCCTTCAGGGCCACGGGGGCAACTCTGTACAGTGATTGGCCCAGATGACATGGCCAATCCCCGGAGAATGGTATGGCTGACACGAATCCGTTCCCGCGTGCGGACAGGGTGGGCCGCGCGGACCGGACCCTCGGCAGCCGGCAGCTGGCGGCGATGCTGCCCGACCCCGCGGGTGCGAGGCCCGTGTACCGTCATCTCGCCCAGGCGATCGGCGCGCTGATCCTGGACGGACGCATCGCGTTGCACGTCAGGCTCCCCGCCGAACGGGAACTGGCGACCGCCCTCGACACCAGCAGGAACACCGTCACCGCCGTGTACGACCTGCTGCGGGAGAGCGGCTACGCGCGCAGCCGCCAGGGATCCGGCACCTGGACGGCCCTGCCCGAGGGCCGTGCCCCCCGTGGGGTCAGCCGGCTACTCGGCCCCCGGGACACCGCGATCGACCTGGCCAGGGCGGCCCCCGGGCTGCCGGAACGGATACTCGTCGACGCCCTCGCCCGCATCACCCCGCAGGCGGCCGAACACGCGCACACTCCCGGCTACCACCCCTACGGGCTGCCGGAACTGCGCGCCGCCATCGCCGGGCGGTTCACCCGGCGAGGTCTGACCACCGTGCCCGAACAGATCCTGGTGACCTCCGGCGCGCAGCACGCGCTCACGCTCGTCCTGGGGCTGCTGTGCCGCCCCGGCGACCGGGTCATGGTCGAGAACCCTTCCTATCCCAACGCCCTGGAGGCCATGCGCCGGTCCCGGCTCCGCACCGTGTCGGTCCCCGTGACGGACGCCGGCTGGGATGTCGGGATCATGGAGTCCACGCTGCGCCAGGCGGTACCCCAACTGGGCTATCTGATACCGGACTTCCACAACCCGACCGGTTGTCTCATGCCCGCGCACGAACGCGGCCGCGTCCTGCGCGCCGCGAGCCGGTCCGGCACCTGGCTGGTCATCGACGAGACGCTGGCGGAACTCGCCCTCGACGTCCCCGCGCCGGCGCCCTTCGCGTCCCACACCACACCCGGTGGGACCGGCCAGGTCATCACCATCGGGTCGATGAGCAAGACCCATTGGGGCGGTCTGCGCATCGGCTGGCTGCGCGCGCCCGCGCAGCTCGTCACCGAACTCGCCGGGCAGCGCGTCGCCACCGACATGGGCGGCTCGGTCCTGGATCAGCTCCTGGCCCTCGACCTGCTGGCAGGGGGCGGGGAACTCCTGTCGGCCCGGCTGGAGCAGTTGCGCGGGCAGCGCGCCGCCCTGGCCGAGGCCTTGGCGACGCACCTTCCGCGGTGGGCCTGGCAGCTGCCGCCCGGCGGCCTGTCGCTCTGGGCCGACCTGGGCGAGCCGGTCGCCTCGGCGCTGGCCGAGCGGGCGCTGGACAACGGGGTGCGGATCGAGAGCGGTGCCTTCTTCGCGACCGACCCGGGCATTTTCGAGCAGCGTCTTCGCCTCCCCTACACGATGCCGGCGGACACCCTGCGCGAGGCCGTGCGACGCATGGCCACCGTCCTCGCCGACGGCCTCGCGCCCTCGAACGCCGGCCGACGGCCGCACTGGGTCGTCTGACACCGCCACGAAACGCCGGGAACGCACCACCGGCCCCCGCCTTCGCGACAACCTCGTCCCGCCGCTGACCGAAAGGCGTCCCCTGCGCAACTCCGCCGCCCTCGGCACCGTCCTCCCCTGTGTAACTGTATTCAGTTCATATGGGAGGTAAGTCATGCGACGGCTGACGACAGCGGCCGCGGCGCTCGTACTGGCGGGCGCCGGGCTGGCGGGCACGGCCGGTACGGCCGACGCCACGACCGGCCGGGCGGGCACGGCCCCCGGGGCCGCCACCTGCTCGACCGCCTGGGGCAGCGGTGACAAGACGGCCCGCGACTCGGGCTCCAAGCCGCTGAAAAACATCACCACCAGCCGGAACGCGTGCTACGACCGCATGGTTTTCGACATCGGCGGTGCGACCGGCAAGCTCGGCTATCACGTCGGGTACGTCAAGGCGTTCCACCAGGACGGCTCCGGTGACCGGATCCCGGTCGGCGGCGGCGCCATCCTGCAGGTGTACGTGAACGCTCCGAGCTACTCCCCGGCGACCGGCAAGCCGACCTACCCCGGGAAGGCCGGAGCGCCGCTGCCGGGCGTGAACATCACCGGCTACAAGACGTTCAAGGACACCAGGTTCGGCGCGAGCTTCGAGGGGCAGACGCAGGTGGGTCTGGGCGTCCGCGCGAAGCTGCCCTTCCGGGTGACACAGTCCGGCGACCGGTTGATCGTAGACGTCGCCCACACCTGGTGACCCGGCTCCCCACCTGATGACCGGCCTCATCCGGTGACGCAGCGCGACACAAGGGGCGCGGCGCGCCGCGCCCGGAGTGCCGGTCCGCCGCGCCCTCCTGCCGAGGGCTCGGGCCGCCTCTGCCGGGGCGGCCCGGGCGGCTCGTCCGCGGCGGGCATGCCGCACGGCGGTCACGTTGCGTGAATCAAGTGTCCGAATACCGGACGAGCGGGGCGGACCGTTCTCCGCGTGCTCATACTCGTGACTTCCCGATCTCGCATAATGGACAGGCACGACCATGAGCCGGACACTTCACTCCCCTCCCCCGCGGACCGAGAACTCCCCGCAGCAGGGTTCCCCGCTGTCGAACGGACTCAAGCAGCGGCACCTTTCGATGATCGCCCTCGGTGGTGTCATCGGCGCCGGGCTCTTCGTGGGCTCCGGCGCGGGCATCGCCGCGGCCGGCCCGTCGATCGTGCTCGCGTACGCCGCGTCCGGTCTTCTGGTGATGTTCGTGATGCGGATGCTCGGCGAGATGTCCGCCGCCAATCCGGCCTCGGGCTCCTTCTCCGTGCACGCCGAACGCGCGATCGGCCCGTGGGCCGGTTTCACCGCCGGCTGGATGTTCTGGACCCTGCTGGTCGTGGGTGTGGCGGTCGAGGCGATCGGCGCGGCCCGCATCATGCAGGGCTGGTTCCCGGGCACCCCGTCCTGGATGTGGGTGCTGGTCTTCATGGCGCTCTTCTGCGGAACCAATCTGGGCGCGGTCGCACACTTCGGTGAGTTCGAGTTCTGGTTCGCCGCCCTGAAGATCGGCGCCATCGTGCTCTTCCTGGGCCTCGGCACGCTCGCGATCCTGGGTCTCCTGCCCGGCAGCGACTCCCCCGGCACCGCGCACCTCCTCCACGACGGCGGTTTCCTGCCCAACGGCACGGACGGGCTGCTCACCGGGCTGCTGGCCTCTGTCGTCGCCTTCGGCGGCCTGGAGACCGTCACCATCGCGGCCGCCGAGTCGCAGGACCCCGTGCGGGGCGTGGCCAAGGCCGTGCGCACCACGATGTGGCGCATCGGTGTCGTCTACGTCGGCTCGATGCTGGTGATCGTCACGCTGATCCCGTGGAACGACGGGTCCGTCCCCGAGCAGGGCCCGTACGCGGCCGTGCTCGACCGGCTCGGTGTCCCGGCCGGCGGCGAGATCATGAACGTGGTCATTCTGATCGCCCTGTTGTCCGCGATGAACGCCAACATCTACGGCTCGTCCCGGATGGCCTACTCGCTGGTCGCGCGCGGCCAGGGCCCCAAGGCCCTGGGCAAGGTCACCGGCGGGGTGCCGCGGCGCGCGGTGCTCGCCTCGTCCGCGTTCGGTTTCTTCGCCGTTCTGCTGTCGTTCTGGTGGCCCACCACGGTCTTCGCCTGGCTGCTGAACATGGTCGGCGGGGTCGTGCTGGTGGTGTGGGGCTTCATCGCGGCCTCGCAGTTGCTGCTGCGCCGCCGGCTGGAGCGCGAGGCGCCCGAGAAGCTGGTGGTCCGGATGTGGGGCTTCCCGTATCTGACCTGGGTGACGCTGGCCGGTGTCACCGGGGTGCTGATCCTCATGGCCCTCGACGCGGACACCCGCGTCCAGGTGTACTTCACCGGTGGCCTGGCACTGGCCCTGGCCCTCACCGGCTTCCTGCGGCAGCGGACCGCCTCCGCGCACTGAGGCCCTGGGAGCCTCCCCGCCGGGTCCGGGCCCCGACCACCGCACATCCGCTGGGCCCTGGCGCGCGCCGGGGCCCAGCCGCACTCTGCCGGGCGATGTCGGTCACCGCGCCCGGTCTCGTACCGTCGTGGTGTGAGAAATGACCGTCGTCTCCGGCGCCTCGTCGTCGGAGAGGAGACCTGGCTGTGGACCGTGCGCCACCGGCACCGGCCCTGCCGCGAAGTCCTGGCCCTTCACCGGGAGGGCACCGGGGCGGCCCTGCGCGTCGTCTTCCGTGCCGGCCCGGGCCGATACGTGGCCGACGGGCTCTGGTACTCGGGTTCGGTCGGCGACGGCCGGGGCGGTCTGCTGAACCTCCATGAACCGGGCGTCGTCCGCCGGATCCTCGACGAGGCGGCGGCGAGGGGACTGCTCCCCGCCTCCCCCGGGGAGACGGAGTCGGACGGCTGGCCCCTCTTCGACGCACTCGTCGCAGGCGGCCCGGAGTAGTCGCTGCCGGCACCGCATGACGAGGCGCTCGGTCCGGCCGCCCGTCGGCAGCCGGCGAACGGCGCCCCCGGTCAGAACGGCAGGCCCGTGGGCAGTCCGTCGAGGGTGGAGGGACGCGGGCGCAGGGGCCGGGTGGTGTCCTCGAGTTCGGCGGCCAGTTCCGGGGCGGGGCGCGGAACGGTACCGAAGTCGGTGTCGCTGCCGCTCTCCAGCCGCCGCACCGCGTCGGTGAGATGCGCGGGGTGCGTCCGCCACCGGGCGCCGGGCGGATAGACCCGGGTGCCGTCGGCCGGCCGGCCGGGCCCTTCCGCCCAGAAGGGCCGGGGGCCGGGGTCGGGCACTCCGTAGCGGCTCGGGGGGGCGTCGCCCTTGACGCGGACGGGGGCCTCGCCCTCGAACACGTCGCCTCCTCGCGCGTGCAGTTCCGTGGCCTGGGTGAACCAGTGCCGGGCCGCTTCGGGTTCGCTGTGCCGCAGATGGTGCAGATACAGACAGTGGGCGGCGGTGGCGGATTCGGCTCCGGCGGCGAACTGCCACCAGAACACCGCGCCCTCCTGGCGGTCGGCGAGGTGGAGCAGGCAGGCGAAGGTCAGCGCGCCGACGGGTTCGATCCTGGCCGGGTCGTCGACCAGCAGGGCCATGGAGGCGATGGCGGAGCGGTCGTGCACGACCCTGGACGACAGCGTGCCCAGTTCGTCGGCCGCGCGCGCGTGGAGCGCCGTGCGCTGGCCGTGCGGCAGACCGTCGGGTGGGGTCCAGCGGCCGCCCACGAGACCGTGGCGGATGGCACGGGCCGTGCGGTCCAGGGCGTTGGCCCGGTCCAGGACGACTCGGGTGGCGATGCGGCGCAGGGCGGCCTCCTCGTCGTAGTCGTCGAACCGTGTGGTGAGCACGTCGGCGTGGGCCAACAGCTCTCCGATCGAGGCGAGTTGTCCGTGGCCGCTCTTGTGAGGTGTGTGAATCATTCAGTCCTCCTCGTCGGCGGCCCAGTCGATCCGTAGGTCACGGGCCAGCCGCCGACGGGCTCCGCGCACGTGCGAGCGGACCGTGGCGGGCGAGAGGCCCATGATCCCGGCGACTCGCCGCACCGGGTAGCCCAGCACGAAGTGCATGACGATGACGTCGTACTGGCGGTCGGGGAGGCGGGTGATCGCGGCGTAGAGCCCCAGGGCCGATTCCAGGACGCCCAGGCGGGCCCGGGTCGCCTCCCGTACGACGGCGAAGGCGGCCGTCTCGACCAGGGCCACGTCCCGTCCCCGGGCCGCCAGCAGTTTGGCGATCTCCTCCCGGAGCGTGGCCAGCGCGAAGGCCGGGACACTCGGTCTGCGCAGCACCTCCCCCCAGATCAGGGCCAGTTGCCCGAAGACCTCCTCCACGACCCACTCGGCGTCGGCGGTGCTGCCGAGCTGGATGTGGGCGTACCGCAGGTATGCCTGGTGGTGGGCGGAGAAGAAGGCGACGAAGTCGGCCGGTAACGCGGCCGACACCTCCTCTCCGAGGACCGGGCGGGGCTGGTCAGCCATGGTGGGCCCTCCTCCGGTCCGGCGGCATGTGGTCTTTCACGGACGTGTCCCTTTCACCGGTCGGCAGCGCCACCCCCTCGGCGCCCGGGGGCCGCTGGGCCCTCATGGACCAGCTAAGCGAAAACGCGGCCCGATCGTGCAGTCCGTGTCAGGAACGCTTCAGAGACGGGCGCATTCGCCTCTCCGCGCGCCCCCTCTCGGCGCGCACCGCGTCCGGTGTGGTGCCGGGAATACGTGTCCTTCGCCCACTTCGGCCGGTTGGACACCGGGTGCCTGCGACTTGGCACGGAAAACGAGTGAGGGAGACCCCATGTCGAACGATCCGCGTTCACCCCGGGACGGGCGGGCCGGGCGCCGTCCACCGCCGCCGGAACCGCAGGAGATCGCCTACCGGGGGGCGGGGACGAGAAACGCGTTCGAGGAGACGTCGTTCCTTCGGTTGTGCGGCAAGATTCCCCGACTGGTGGGGCGCATCGGCCGTATGGCGTGGGAGATCGATCCCCGCGCCGTGCTGATCATGATCTTCGCCCAGGTGGTGTCGGGGGTGTCGGCCGCCGTGGTCCTCGCCGCCACCGCGAAGGCGATGGTGCCGATCCTGGGCGGCGGTCTGGTACCCGACCGGGTGCGGGACGCCCTGCCGGCGCTCGTGGTGGTCGCGGCCGCGGCCTCGACCGCCCGCCTCACCTACGCGCTGGCGCAGTGGGCCGAGCAACGACTCAAACCCAGGCTCGTGACGTCGGCGGACGTCGCACTGGTGGAGGCGATGTGCTCGGTCGAGCTGTCCGCCTTCAACGATCCGGTGTTCGCCGACGAGCACGAGGCCGCCGAGTCCGGGGCCGTGCGCGTCGACCGCATGCTCTACGACGCGCAGCTGTTCATGTCCTCGCTCATCCGCCTGGTCGCCGCCGGCGGGGTGCTCACCGTGCTCCATCCCCTGATGCTGCCCGTCCTCGTCCTCGCGGTGCTGCCGGCGGGCGCGGGCGCGGTGGCCGAGGCGAAGGTCGAGTACCAGGTGCACTTCGCGACGAATTCCGGCCGCAACGTGAAGGGCATGATGCGCTGGCACGTCACCACCTCCAGGCTGGCGGACGAGGTGCGCGGCAACAGCATGCGCTCGTACCTGATCTTCTGGTACCGCACGATGTCGGCCCGTATCGACGCCAAGGTCATGGGCGCCGCACCCCGGATGCTGCGCATCAACCTGCTGTCCTCCGCGATCGGCGGCGTGTGCCTGCTGGGCGCGTGGGCCATGCTCGTGTGGCTGACCGTCACCGGACGGGTCTCGCTGGCCGTCTCCGCGACCGCCGTCGTCGCGGTCCGCACCGCGCTGTTGGCGTTGTCGAACGTCGTGCACTACGCCACCAGCCTGTTCCAGACGACGTTGTACCTCGGGGACTGGCGGCGCTTCGTGGACAAGGCGCGCTCGCTGGCCCCCCGGCGCGGCACGGCCGTGGCCCCGGTGTGCCCGGAGCGGATCCGGATCGACCAGGTGTCGTACTCCTACCCGGGCAAGACCCGCCCCGCCGTCGACGGGCTGTCGCTCACCTTGAACCGTGGGGAGGTCGTGGCGGTCGTCGGCGAGAACGGGTCGGGGAAGTCCACCCTCACCCGGCTGCTCACCGGGCTGTTCACCGCCGAGAAGGGCACGGTGTGCTGGGACGACGTCGACCTGGCCAAGGCCGATCCCGACACCGTGTGGGAGCGCACCGGTGTCGTGACGCAGTTCTTCGCGCACTGGCCGCTCTCCGTCCGGGAGAACATCACCCTCGGCCAGCCGGTGACCTGGGACGACGAGAGGGTGTGGCGGACGATCGACGAGGTGGGGATGCGCGCGGCCGTCGAGGAGCTGCCCGACGGGCTGGACACCTTGCTCGCCCGGGAATTGTGGGGCGGCAGCGATCTGTCCGGTGGCCAATGGCAGCGCATCGCCTGCGCGCGAGCGCTGTACCGGCGGCCGGCCGTGCTCGTGCTCGACGAGCCGACCAGCGAGATGGACGCCCGCGGCGAACACCGGATCTTCCAGGAGCTGAAGAACATCGCCGACGACCGCATCACCATCGTCGTCACCCACCGCCTCGACAACACGAAGATCGCTGACCGGATCGTCGTGATGGAACACGGACGCATCACGGAGAACGGGTCCTTCGACCAACTCCTGAAGGCCGGCGGGCTGTTCCAGGAGCTGTACACACTCAGCCAGGACCGGTGAGGGACGGACGCACCCGCACGGCGGGCCGGGCGGGCCGGCAGCCGGGGGCCCCTGGGACTGGGGTGGTGCGTACCGTTGCCCCATGCCCTCCCTCCAGCGCCTTCGTCCTGGCCACGCCGCCGCCCTGCTCGCGTTCGAGCGGGAGAACCGGTCCTATTTCGCCGCCTCGGTCCCGGACCGTGGTGACGACTACTTCACCGATTTCGACGCACGGCACAGCGCTCTGCTCGCGGAGCAGGGCGCCGGACTCATCCATTTCCATGTGCTGGTGGACGACCACGGTGAGGTGTTGGGGCGGATCAACCTGGTCGACGTGGCGGACGGCCGCGCCGAACTCGGGTACCGGATAGCCGAGAAGGCAGCGGGGCGGGGCCTGGCCACCACCGCGGTCCGGTGGGCGTGCGCCCTCGCGGCCACCGCGTACGGTCTGACCGCCCTGCGGGCCGCCACGACGGTCGACAACGCCGGCTCCCGAGCCGTTCTGGCCCGTACCGGGTTCGTGCCCACCGGCGAGGTCCGCCTCGGCGGCCGGCCGGGGATCTCCTACACGCGGGACCTCGGTGACGTGCGCGAAGGCGCCGTCCGGTAGAGGCGCGCGCAACGCACAGTGGGCCCCGCCTCACGGCGGGGCCCACAGGTGTGAGGCGGGCGGTAACGGCCCTCCTCCAGGCACGGTCAGGTGCGGTAGGCGAAGTAGACCGAACCGGGGTTGGAAGCCACGATGCTCGCCACGGACTTCCGGTAGGTGTTGGTCGAGTGGTAAGTCAGGTACGGGACACCGCTCCTGCTGCGGTAGGTGGTCATCATGGAGTGGTCCTTCGAACCGTCCCGCTCGAAGTCCATCTGGAGGACGTCACCGACCTCCAGCTGGTACACGTTGGAGAGGTTGGTCGCCCGCTTGGAGGAAAGGGTGAACCACGACCACTCGTTGGCGCCGACCCAGGATATGGTCTGGTTCGAGGAGTCGTACCACCAGTTGCGGTAGTCCGAGTACGTGCCGGAGTCGTTCTTCCAGCCGCCCGCCTTCAGGGCCTGGCTGATGAAGTTGGTGCAGTCACCGCCGGCGTCGTTGAACTTCCGGTAGGCGGGGTTGTAGTTCTTCCAGTACTTCTCCGCGTACGCGGCCATGGCCCGGTAGTCGTAGGTACCCGAGGTCTTCGGCACCGACCGCGCCGGCCAGGACGTGGCGGCGGGCGTGCCCTTGGGCGGGGCTCCCACGCTCGCCACGGCAGCCGTCACGGGCTGGTTGATCGCCCGGGGGCCGTCGTCCTTGGGCTTGATGCCCGTCAGTTCCCACTTGCCGCCCGGCGCCACGGCGAAGTTCATCTCGTGGTGGGCCTGGAAGCCGGTCGTCGCCGGCTCGTCACCGCGGATCTTCTTGTACGTGAGCGTCGTGGTCTCGGTGACCTCGACCGTGGCCCGCCCGTTCTTGACGCGCGGCTTGCCCGTGGTCACCTTGGTCTCGGCGGCGGTGTACGCCTCGCCCAGGGCGGCGAGGCGGGACTTACGGGTGCGCAGCGAGGACAGCGCGGTGTCCTCCGCCCGCGCGAGACCGGTCGACAGACGCACGTTCCTGTCGAGCAGCAGCGGCGCCCGTCGCGTCGACCCGGTGTCCAGCAGGGCCGCCGTACGCTCGGTCAGGACGGCGTCGGCGATGCGGCCGAAGGACGCGGCCGTGGCGCTGTCCGGCGTGCTGTTCGTCGCCGCGTTCGCCGCGGAGGCGGGCAGGAGCACGGCCGAGACGGCCACCGTCAGTGCCGCACCGACCGCGGATCTGAACGTGGATGGATTCACTGTGTTTCCCCTTGTCACCCCGTCCGGACGGACCGGGGGACGGAATCTTCGCACGAAGTTCCGCTTTTCGGGTATGTGATCGTTTCTTGATTCGGTAACACAATGCGCCGCCTGAGGCTTCGGTGCGATCGGCGCCGGGAGCGATGGCGTCGGTACGTTCCGCTCGGGGCCATGCCGGCGGAACGGCGGTGTGTCCTGCGCCACATCAGCCGCGTCGTACCGGTGGTCGGATCCGGGCGGGGGCGGGCGGCGAGAAGGGGCGACCGGGTGAATCCCGTCGGGGTCGAGCGACGTGGGCCTCTGCCGTTCCCTGACGGCCCGTCACGGCGATGTTAGCTTCCTCCCACGTTCCACCGCCGTCCGTGGGCACGGCAGCCCCCGGGGCCCGCCGGGTGGCCGACGTTGCCGTGCGCGAGGAGAACACCGGTGCTGCTGTCCGATACCGCTTCCGGGCCGGCCGGCGTGCCGTACCGCCCCGCCGACGCGCACTACCTCTCGGGGACGGGCGGCCTCCCGCCCCTGGTCGGCTGCCTCCTCACCCTCGCCGGCCGGCCACCGGACGTCGCGGAACTCCGTGACTGGCTCGCTCCCCGCATCGAGAACGTCACGGCACTGACACGGCGCTGGCCGGTCCCCTACCGCGGTGCACGGGAATTCGAGCATGTCGGCCGGCCGGAAACACACCATCATGTGCGGCAGGCGACAGTGGACCGCATTACCGACTGGCCGGGGCTGCTGGAACCGCTGTGGTCGCGGCCACTGCCCGCCGACCGCCGGCCGCCGTGGGACCTGTGGCTGGTCCGCAGCCCGCAGGACGCCGCACACTACGCGCTGTTCTTCCGGACCCACCACGCCCTCCTGGACGGCGTCGCCACCACGCGCGTGGTCGCCGAGCTGCTCGGCCTTCAACCGCGACGCTCCGGGGGCCCCTCCCCCGGTCCGGCTCCCGGACCGGCGGGGCCCGCCGCGGCGGACGTCTCCGCGACGGCCGCCACCGGCGCCGCCGCCGACCTGCTCCGCGGGTACCGCACGCCGGTCGCGTGGCCGGCCCCGGACGACAGGCCCGGCCGCATCCCCCGCTTCGGTTTCGCACGGCTTCCGCTGTCCCTGCTGCGCGCGGCCGGGCACCCCGCGGGCGCCACGGTCAACGACGTCTACCTCGCGGGGTGGGCGGGGGCGCTGCGGTACTGGCAGCAGATCCGCGCCGAATCCCGTGCGGTGGCCGGTGGCGGGCCGGAAGACCTGCCGGTACGGATGCCGGTGTCCACCCGGCACCTCGGGCCGCCCTCCCCGCTCATCGGCAACCGGGTCATCTCGGAACGGGTGGTGCTGCCCTGCTCCGAGCCGGATCCGGGCCGGCGCCTTCGGGCCGTGACACGGCAGACCGCCCTGCTGCGCTCCGACCGCCGGCGCGCCGCCGCCCAAGCCGCGTACGACCGGCTGTCGTTCCCCCTTGCCTCCTGGGTCGCCCACCGCAGCCTGCGCCCGCGCTGCGGGGTGATGGCCGCGAGCAATCTGCGGATGAGCGCCGAGCCGTTGTCCTTCCGGGGCGCACCGGTGCTCCACGCGGTGACAGTCGGCCCGGTCGCGCCCGGCCATCATTGCTACAGCCTGCTCACCGGCTATCACGACACGGCCTATCTGTACCTGGCCCACACCGATCGCCTACCGCACGCCGAACGCCTGCCCGCCCTCTGGCTCCGCGCGGTCCACGAGCTGCACGAAGCGGGTCGGACGCCCTGAGGGGGCACGGAAACCGGCGAGGAAGCGTGATGCGGCGGGCGCGTCGCACGGCCCGCGTACGGGGGCGGAACTTCGGTTCCCGCGCACAGAAGCGGGAGGCATGGGTCGAGGTGACCGTGCCGGCGAAGTACGTCGGCGACGCCGAGTTCGGCCTCTTCACCGGCCTGTCCGACGCGGTGCGGAAGGCCGTTCCGCTCGGGCTGATCTGAGTGCCCGTCGGGGCGGTCGTGGCCGGTCAGTGGGCGCGGACCACGAGGGCGTAGTCGCCGAGCCCTACGAGGCGTGCTCCCGGTACGGGCCCGAGTGTGGTGTAGAGGGTGTGGATGTGGCCGGTGGTGGGGTCGAAGGCGATGTCCTTGACCGTTCCGTGCTCGTCACCGAGGTCCGTCAGCACCCGGCTGCCCAGGGGTTCCTGGTGCGCCGGGGCGTGGGCGGAAGCCGCTTCGCCGTCGGGGGCGGAGTGGGCGATGACCGCGTCCTGGCCGACCGTCCGCACCAGGTTCCAGGCCAGGACCGGATGCCCCTTGGCCCGGGAGCCGGAGAGACGTACGTGGCTGACGGACCGCGCGGAGGCGTCGATCGTCAGCGCGTCGACGGTGCCCAGTTCGGTGGCCTCGCCAACGGTGACGACCGGAAGGCCGCGGGCCTGGGAGAACAACATCATCATGCGCGTTCCCTTCCCTCCTGGCCGATCCCGCTCTGCCGGGCGGCGGCCTGCCGGGTGCGGAAGATCTCGACCTGGGCGGTGAAGCTCGGCAGGTCGTCGGCCACGAAGCGGCATGCCTCTGCCGGGACGACCAGGGCCTGGCCGGAGACCGCGAGCCCCTCGCCGCGGGGGATGAACACGGTGCGGCGACGGTTTTCGGGAGGCTCGATGGCGGCCACCTGGAACCCCGCCACCCGGCCGTCGGCGTCGACGACCACGTCGAGCACGGTGCCCGCGTCGGTGCCCTCGTCCGTCAGCATCCGCACGCCCAGGACCCCGCCGCCCGCTGCCTCGCCGGAGGCGACGACCGCCGCCGGCTCGGTCAGTACGTCCCGGCCGGGGATCATCACGGCGTGATGGCCCAGGGCGTGCACGGCGGACCAGGGCAGGCTCTGCTTGAGGGGACCGGCCAGCAGGCCCCGCCCGTTGAGGGTGAAGCCGGTGATCTGCCCGGCGGGGCCGTCGAAGACGGTGTCCTTGATCTGCGCCACGGCCTCCCCGCCGAGGGTGACCACCGGCCGTTTGGTCAACTCCGATGCCAGCAACAGTGTGTTCACCGGTTCCCTCCCTTGTGGAACCGGCGTCCTCGCTGCACCGCGATCACCGTGCCGGCCCGCCTGCGTGCCTGGACGCCCGCCACCACGACCGCCAGCACGAGCAGCATCACGGCCGCGACGATCAGCCACCCCCACCAGATCATCGTCCACCTCCCGGTCCTGGCCGGCTCCGGCCACTGCGACGGAGCCCGGCACCCTCCCGTATGCCCGTGCCGCCCGCGTTGATGCCGCTCAACGCGCCTGATTTCGCCGGAGGTTGCCGCGCCACCACCCCTCCCTTCGCGTACCCCGGCGCCCTCGGCACTTTCGGCACCGGCCGAGCCGGGCGGTCGTCAGTCGGTGTGACGCACCCGGAACGGGATGCCGGCGACGCCCAGCCGCTCGATCAGCGCGTCACCCATGGCCGTGGCCGTCGTGACCTGCCCCGAGGTGGCCGGCAGATCGTCCAGTGCGAGACACAGCGAGGCCTCGGCCAGCATCTTCGCGGTCTCGCCGTAACCCGGGTCACCGCCCGAGACCTCGGTGAACACGCGTCGGCCGCCCCCTTCGCCCACGGCCCGCACCCGGAACCAGGCGCGGGCCCGCCGCTCGGGGCCCGGTCCCTTTCCCGGCTCGTAGCGGTTCATCAGCCAGGACCGGACGGGAGGCACCTGCGCCGCCACGGCCAGCGCCCCCAACCCGATCGGCGCGCCCAGGGCCATGGGCAGCGTCTTGACGGACGCGTAGTGGCGGTAGCGGAAGTCGGGACCGTACCGCTCCAGCGCGGCGGCCGAACGTCGCACGATCTGGGGGTCGATCGTCGGCAGCGGCAGCGCCCACGTGCCCGTCTCCTTGCTGAACCGCGGCACCCCCAGCGGGGCCCGTACCCGGCGCCGGGCCGACCGCGACTCGTGCCGGCTCCGCTCCCGGGCCGCGGCCTTCGCCTGGCGCTGTCGCGCGGCGATCGTCAGGGACGTCGTCAGTGTCCCGCCGGAGATGATCCCCGAGGCCTGTACGAATCCGTCGACCGTCAGCGGCACTCCTTCCGGCAGTTGCCGGACGGTGAAGTACGCGAGGAGATCGTGCGGCATCGAGTCGAAACCGCAGGCGTGGACGATCCGCGCGCCGGTCTCCCGGGCGCGCGCGTCGTGGCGCACCCCCATCAGATCCACGAACTCCGGCTCACCGGTGAGGTCGGTGTAATCGGTGCCGGCTTCCGCGCACGCGGCCACCAGTTCCTCGCCGTACCAGATGTACGGGCCGACGGTCGAGGCGACGACATGGGTGGATTCGGCGAGCGCGCGCAGCGCGGCCCGGTCGCCCGCGTCCGCGGTCACCAGGGCCACTTCCGCGGCACGTGCCGGGTCGAGCGCGGCCAGCCGGTCCCGCAGCCGCTCCAACTTCTCCCGGCTGCGCCCGGCGAGCGCCCACCGGCACCCTCGCGGTGCCCGCGCGAGCAGGTACTCGGCGGTGAGCTGCCCGACGAAGCCGGTCGCTCCGAAGAGCACGACGTCGTAGGGGCGTTGCGGATGTGACTGCCTGTTCATCAAACCTCCGGACGCTGGGGGGCGGCCGAGGTGGCGGGCACCCGTGCGGCCGTCCGCCGCGCGGCCGATCGCCCGCGCGGTGCTCCGGGCGTCACCGGAGCACCGCGCCGGTCGGCCCGCGTGTCGAACGACCGCGTGGGCGAAGGCCGCCGCGCGGTGCGCGACGGCCCGGTGCTCCCACCTCGGTCAGATGCGTTCGGTATACCACGCGCCCCAGTCGCGCGGGCCCGCTGCCGCTGGTCCTGGGGATCATCGCGCTGGTGCTGGGCGCCGCTCCCGGATCGCGGCGGGCACGGAAGGGCGCGCCGGGGCACGCGGGAGGCCCGTGCCCCGGGCCGCGGCCGCGTCGGCGGTGCGCACCTTCAACGCGATGACCGCCCGGGTGAACGCGCGGTGGGCGGGTGGCGCGCACTCGGGCAGCCGCCGACTGGCCGGCGGATCCCGGCGAGCGCCCCGCGGGCGCGTCCTCAAACGCCGGACGGGCTTGAAGTGGCCGGGCTCAGCCCAACCCCGCCCGGACGGGCTGATGAGGACGGGCTCAGCCAAAACCAGCCCGTCCGGCGATTGAGGACAACCGCCGCGCAGCGGGCGCTGATCCCCGGCCCGCGAGCAGCCGGGGCGCCTAGTGTCCCCGCCGCCCGTCCCGCGCCCGGCGTGCCGGGAATCGGTCCGGGCGTGATCCTGAAGATGCCGCCGCGACGCTCGCGGGGCGGGCGGCGGGCTCCGGCCACGGCCCACGGTCGTTTCTCCCCGGCTCCCGCGGGGCAGACGGTCATCCCTTGAGCCGTGTGGGCGGGGTCTGACGCGAAGGACGAGACGATGAGATGGTGGCCGGACGGCGGCGAAGCACGAGCGGCCCGCGGGACGGGTGTGGCCGTGGCGGCCCGTGCGGGGCTGGCGGCGCGGGGGGTGCTCTATCTCCTCATCGCCGCGCTCGCGCTGCGGATCGCCCTCATCGACGGCAGCGAGCAGGCCGACCGCGGTGGAGCGGTGCAGGAGCTGGCCGAGCGGCCCTTCGGCCGGGTGCTGGTCTGGGCGGTGGGCGTCGGGCTGATCGGCATGGCCCTGTGGCGGTTGTCTGAGGCGGTCTTCGGCGGGGCCGGTGCCGACGGCTCGAAGGCCCGCAAACGGCTGCTGTCCGCTGTGCGTTTCGTGTTCTACTCCATCGCCGCCGGCTCGGTGATCGCCTTCGCGGCCGGTGAGCGGGGCAGCGGTGCCGGTTCGACCGACGAGCAGTCGCGGGACGTCACCGCGCGCGTGCTGGACTGGCCGGGCGGGCAGGCCCTGGTGGCCGTGGCGGGGGCCGGGGTGGCGGCGGCCGGTGTCTGGATCACGGTCAGAGCGGTCATGCGCAAGTACCGGCGGCATCTGAAGCAGGCACAGATGTCCCCCGCCACGCGCCGGGTCGTGGACGTCCTCGGCGTCGCGGGCGGAGTCAGCCGGGGGCTGGTGTTCGCGGCGGCGGGCGGTTTCGCCATCCAGGCGGCCGTCACGTACGACCCGGATCAGGCCAAGGGGCTGGACGACACGCTGCGCACGTTCGCCGACACTCCCGTCGGCCCGTGGCTGCTGGCCGTGGTCGCGGTCGGGCTGGCACTGTTCGGGTTGTTCTCCTTGGCGATGGTGCGCTGGCGGAGCTTCTAGGCCGCCGAGCGGAGGGCGCGCCCGTGCTGGATGCCGGGCGCGCCCTGTCGTTCACACCTGGCCGTGTTCGCGCCCGCTCATCCGTACCGGCTCGGTGCCTTCCTCGTTGTGACGGTCGGCCCAGTTGGTGAGGGCGGTCTGGCAGGCGTGGTCGAGGTGGCGGAGTCCGGACAGGTCCATTTCGATGGGGCGGTCCTTGGGGAGCGCTTCGAGGGTGTCGAGGATGAGCGGCAGCCGCAGGAAGGTGGCGTTTCCGGTCAGGCGCACATGGATGGGGCCGGTGCCGGGGTCCTTGACGTTCATATGGACGTGGGAGATGGCCCACGCGGTCTTGGCGACGGCCAGCAGCAGACCGAGCAGGACGCCCTCGAAAAGGTTGGTGGTAAAGATGGCGAGCGCGGTGACGCCGAGCACCACCGCTTCACCCCGGTGGTCGCGCCACAGCGGGAGGAGTTCGCGGACCGGGACGAGCTTGCACCCGGCGTGCACCAGCACACCGGCGAGGGCGGCGAGGGGGATGACCCCGAGCGCGGCGGGGAACAGGGCGGCGAACAACAGGAGCCATACGCCGTGCAGGACCCGGGAGGCCTTGGTGCGGGCGCCGGCCTGGACGTTGGCGGCACTGCGGACGATGACCGCAGTCATGGGCAGGGCGCCGAGGAATCCGCACACCGCGTTTCCGGCGCCTTGGGCCATGAGTTCCTTGTCGTAGTCGGTCCGCGGGCCGTCGTGCATGCGGTCGACCGCTGCCGCGCTGAAGAGGCTTTCGGCGGAGGCGATGAGGGTGAAGGCCAGGACGGTGCCGAGCAGAGCGATCCCACCGAGGCCGGTGAAGTCGTCCAGAGCGGGTGGCTGGATCGATTCGAGCAGTCCTTGCACCTCGACCTTGGCGATCGGCAGGGAGAAGGCCGCAGTCGCGGTGGTGGCGAGGGCCACGGCGGCCAGGGGCGCGGGAAGCGCCCCGGAGAGCCGCTGCGGCATGCGCTTCCAGAACACGAGGACGGCTATGGTCCCGGATCCGATGGCGAGTGCGATCAGTGACTGCTCGTCCGCGGCGATGTCGGCGACCAGCGCCGGAAGCCCGGTGATCTTGTCGAGACCGGTGCCGGGTGCCTTGAGATCGGCCATGGCGTAACACTGGCCGAAGATCAGGACAAGCCCGATTCCCGCCAGCATCCCCTGGACGACGGCGACCGAGATGGCACGGAACCAGCGGCCGAACTTCAGCAGGCCCAGGATGAGTTGCACGAGCCCGGCGGTCAGGACGATGACGCCGAGGGTGCCGATCCCGTGAACTTGGACGGCTTCGTAGACGAGGACGGTCAGTCCGGCGGCCGGGCCGCTGACCTGGAGGGAGCTGCCGGGCAGCAGACCGGCGACGAGCCCGCCGACGATACCGGTGACCAGGCCGAGTTCGGCGGGCACGCCCGAGGCGACGGCGATGCCGACGCACAGGGGTACGGCGACGAGGAAGACGACGAGGGAGGCGGTGAAGTCCCGTCGCAGGACCTCGGAAGGGGGTAGGGAGCGCATGGGTTCCTCACGTGAGGTGGGGAAGGATGAGCTGGTGCGACCGTGTGCGAGGAGCCGCGGGTCACAGGGGCCGGAACGCCGCCTCGCCGCCCGTGGTGCGATGGGCGAGAACGGACCCGGTGTGGACTTCGTAGTACCAGGCGTGCAAGGTCAGCCGGCCGTCGGACAGCCGCTCGGCGACGCAGGGGTAGGCGCGCAGCCGGTCGAGCTGGGCGAGGGCGTGGCGTTGCGCGGAGACGGCGACGACCGGGTCGTCACGGTCGTCGGCGAATGCCTTCAGTTCGGCGGACGCGCCGCGCTCCAGCCAGCCCCGCACCGCCGGCGCGCCGGAGAGGTCGTCACCGCGCACGAGGGCTCCGACCGCGCCGCAGTGGGAGTGTCCGCAGACGATGACGGTGCGGACGGCCAGCACACGCACCGCGTATTCGATGGTGGCCGTCTCGCCCGCGGGGTGGTGACCGCAGTACTCCGGGACGATGTTGCCCGCGGTCCGCAGCTCGAACAGCTCACCGGGGCGCGCACCGGTGATCAGCGAGGGCACCACACGCGAGTCCGAGCAGGTGATGAACAACGCTTCCGGGTGCTGGCCGGCTTCCAGGGCACGGAATTCCTCGGCACGTCGGGTCACGTGGGTGGCGAATGATCGCGCATTGGCTATCAGGGACTTCATGTTGGCCCGCCTCCTGTGCCCGCGGTATTCGGGCACGGTGTGTTCAAGGTCAGCATTGGAGTACGTGCTCAGCGCCGCACGGGTTTTCCACCACAGGGGTGTCGCGCTGGAAGAGCGTGCGGTCCGGAGGCGGCCTGATGGTCCCGGCTTCCCCACTTGGTTGAATTGCGCTGCTTTCTTTGAACGCGTGCCGCGTCGCGTGAACACGAACTTTATTGAGCACGTGCATGGTTGACCACGCGTCATAAAAGCCACGCCGCGGCCGGAGCACCGACGACCATATGCGCGGTTCCGCGCTGCGGCCACAACCGTCTTTTGCCTGTACGTTACCTTAGCTTGGCACGCTGAGGCAGCTCAATAATGCGTTTAACTGGTTGTTGGATGCGCAGTCGGCGGCGCGTCCTGGGGGCGTGCGCCCCTGGGGTCACTTCGCGCCATCGACGGCCCCCCGCACCACTTCTCCGCCACGCCACGCCCCCGCCTCACGGCCATCCGCCCCACGACGTCAACTCGTCTGCCGGCCAACAGGGAAGCGATCATCACCTTACTCAACGTTGACACTCTCTTGGGAATGCCTTTACGGTCTGACGGGGCGACAAAAGAGCAGGCCCCCCGTCGCATACGTCACCGTTTTCGGAGGTCGAGATGGACAAGCTCATCAAGAAGATGGCCCAGGACAACGTCTGGAAGGGCTGGGTCGCCGCCAACTCGGCGCGCGGCGCCGCGAAGGACGGCTGCATCAGCGTGGCCAAGTCCGGCTGCATCAGCGCGGCCCCCAAGGCCGGTTGCATCTCCTGAGGACCGTCCGCTGAACCCGGTGGAGCGAGCCCGTCCGCTTCGGTCGCGACCGCGGCCCGCTCCCCCGGCACACGGCCCCGGTCGTCCACGGGGCTCCCGTTCCCCGAGCAGACCCCGAGGGTGAGAATGAACGGTCAGCCGACAGCCGATGTCATCGATCGGATCAGGGACATACCGATCTACCAACGGTCCATCGAGCGGGGGCACTTCCCCATACTCGAGAAGCCCGAGATAGCACGGGGTTTCCCGGACAACTGGATGACACCCCGGCTCGCGCGGGCACTCGCGGCCGGCGAGGCGGAGTTCGTGCTGTCCACGGGCACCAACCACGCCCGGATGCAGATCATCCGGCCCCCGTACTTTCTGCTCGACTCCTACTACCGGCTGTGGAGCGAGCATCCCGACATCGCCGCCACATGGGAGCAGGGCTGCCAACGGGTCTCCCTCACCACGGTGTTGGCCACCGAACACGTCGCCCGCGTCAACGCGAGGAAGCGCGGCGCCGAACCGGACCCCGTACCGGGGCCCGAGGACCGGCGGCTCGACGCCCGCACCCGCTACCTCAACCTACGGCTCGACCCCGCACTCTGGGAGCGGGACGAGGCCGAGCGCATGCTCGCCGAGATCCGTACGGCGCGGCAGGCCCATCCGCGGGGCTGGTACCACCTCGACTGCTCCGGCTACCACCTGGCACACCTCGTACGGAAGGTGGACGAGTGGGGCCTGTGGGACCGGTTTCCGCAGCCCGCCAGCATCATCCACGCCTACGAATACACTCCGGTGAACGTCCGCCGTTTTCTCCGGCGGTACTTCGACTGCCCGGTCATCGACCTGTTCGGCAGTACGGAGCTGGGTTACCTCTACTACAGCGACCGCGACGGCCGGTACTGGCCGTACCTCGACGAGATGCAGGTGGAATTGCTTCCGGTGGCCCCGGGAAGTCAGCTCTTCAACCTCATTGTGACGAGTGTGCGCAATCCCCATATGCCGCTGGTCCGCTACCGCTCGGGGGACTGCGTACGCACCGTGGACGGCACGCCGGACCCGGCCAAGATCTCCCGGTTCTGCGGCCGGGAGAAGGAACTGCTGCCGGCGCCGGACGGGCCCGTCGCACAGGGAGACCTCGACGACCGCGTCGGTGCCGCGTCACCCCACGTCTTCCTCCACCAGCTCCGGCCCACCGGGGAGGCGGAAGCCGTGCTCCGGTACACGACGTTCCACGGCGCACCACTGGAGCCGGACGAGGCCGCCGCGCTGGAGCACGGCGTCGGTGAACTGACCGGGCGCCGGTGCCGCGCCGAGCACCGCACCCACATCGCCATCGGCAAGTCCGGCAAGTACGCCTGGCTCGCGCACGACCTCTGACCGACCCGACGGGAGCATGGTGTGACCACCCCACAGCCGACTGTCTCCGCCGAGGCCCTCAAGGACCTCCTCGGCAGCCGACTCCACGACGAGGTGGTAACGTACTTCACCGCCAAGACCGCCGCCGCGCCGGACCACGTCGAGCGCCAGGTCATCGAGTGTCTGCGGTACCTCTACCTCATCTCACGCCACCGCGAGCGGCTCGGCGGGCTCTTCCTGCCCGTCGAGCAGGACATCGACGAGATATGGCACTACCTCATTCTGCAGACGCGCGAGTACCGTGAGCTGTGCGAGGAGAAGTTGCCCGGCCGGTTCTTCATCCATCACCGGAGCATCGGCTACGAGGACTACCAGCGGGAGCCCGGCCGTGAGCAGGCGATCGAGGAAGCCCTGCGCTGGATCCCGCTGTACTGCCGGGAGTTCGGGCCCTTCGACGCGGGGGCGTTGCCGCACTGGACGATCGTGCGCTTCCTCCACCAGCGGCTGGACATGTCACTGGAGGAGATCGCCGCGCTCGAACCGCTGGGAGCGGCCTGAGCCGCACGCCGTGTGCGTTCGCTTCGCCGGCGGGGCCACGGCGCCCGCGGCACCACCCGGCGTGGCGTCCGGGAAGAACTGGCACACCGGGGGACGGGGAAAGACATCGTGAGCGCTCGGTCCGGCAAGGCGGCCACGCACCGCGGTCCGGGGGCCGCCGGCTCCGCCGGGGCCCGTGCCGTTCCGGAAGTCCCGCAGCAGCGGCGGGTCCTGACCGTCCTGGTCGTCTCCCAGATCCTCAGCGGTGCGGGGCTCGCCGCCGGTATCACCGTCGGCGCGCTGCTCGCCGAGGAGATGCTCGGCTCCACCGGCCTCGCCGGGGTGCCCAGCGCGCTGTTCACCGCCGGGGCCGCGCTCGGTGCCATGGGGGTCGGGCGCCTCTGCCAGCGCTGGGGGCGGCGGCCGGGGCTCGCCCTGGGGTACGGCGTCGGCGCGCTCGGCAGTCTCGGCGTCGTCACGGCGGCCGTCGTCGACAGCGTGTACCTGCTGTTCCTCTCCCTCTTCGTCTACGGGGCGGGCACGGCGACCAATCTGCTGGCCCGGTACGCGGGGGCGGACCTCGCGTCGCCCTCGCGCCGGGGCCGTGCGGTGAGTACCGTGCTCTTCGCCACCACGCTCGGCGCGGTGGTCGGGCCCCTCCTGGTGAGCGCCACCGGAGACGTCGCCCAGGCGTGGGGCATCCCCCGTCTCGCCGGGCCCTTCATGCTGGCCGTCCTCGCGTTCACGGCGGCCGCCTCCGTGCTGGGCACCTTTCTGCGCCCGGACCCGCTGCTGCTGGCGCGTGACCTCGCGGCGGCCGGCGGGGCGCCGGGTGACGCCGGCCGCGCGGGTGACACTCCCGCCGCCCGGACGGACACCCGCGCCGTCGCCACCGGTGCGGCGGTCATGGTCGTCACCCAGCTCGTGATGATCGCGATCATGACGATGACGCCCGTCCATATGCGGGCCCACGGGCACGGCACACAGGCGGCCGGCCTCGTCATCGCCCTCCATGTGGCGGCGATGTTCATGCCGTCCCCGCTCACGGGCATGCTCGTCGACCGCCTGGGCCGGCTGTGGGTCGCCGCCATGTCGGGCCTGACGCTCCTCGCCGCCGGAGTCCTCGCCGCCGTGGCACCGCCGCACTCGGTGGCCGCGCTCGCGGCGGCCCTCGTCCTGCTGGGCCTGGGGTGGAACTTCGGTCTGCTCAGCGGCACCGCGATCGTCACGGACGCGGTGCCGCTCGCCCGGCGTGCCGCGACCCAGGGCACGGTCGACGTGGGCATCGCCATCGCCGGTGCCACCGGCGGGATGGCATCGGGCCTCGTCGTGGCGGCGAGCGGATTCCCGGTGCTGGGGGTGGGAGGGGCCGTCCTCGCGCTCGCGATCGTCCCCGTGCTGGCCCTGGCCGTCCGGCCGCCGCGTGCCGCGCCGGCGGCGGCCGTCAAGAGCGAGCAGCGGGTCTGACACAGGCACGGCCGGGGCCGGAAGTACCGGTACCCGCGCCGGTCGTTTCCTCCGGCCCCGGGAGCCGTCCTACGGGGCGGACCGGCGCGTGACGATCCGCCTGATGCCCCACCCGGTGACGGCGAGCACGGTGCCCGAGCCCAGGGACGCGAGGAACGGCGGCAGGCTGGAGCGCCACAGTTCCTCCCCGGACACCCCGTCGGACCGGGCGGGCGGACGGGTGGCGGGCGGCGCCGACGGGATGGCCGCCGGCGGGGACGCCTGGGCGGTGGCCCGGGTAGCGGCCCCGGCGGCGGGGACGGCGGGAAGCGCCGCCACGAGGAAGGTCAGCGCGATGACCGCGTGGCGGGCACGGTAGCGCACCGGTGCCGCACGGTGGCGGCTTTGGCCATGAAGGCGGTCGCGGAAGTCGTGCTCTTTACAGTGGTTCATGACGCCCCTCGTCGGGGTGGGGACCGGGCCGCCGCTCCTGCTGCCCGCTGGTCTGCGGCGGCCCGGTCGTAGCGAAACCGGCGGCGAACACCGTCGGCCCCTCCAGTCGACACCCGGGCCCGGCGGGGCTGACGCATCTGCCGTGCGGAGAGTTGTCAGATAATCCCCGGCGGTTCACCGGGATATGGGACGATCGACTTCCTCTGACACGATCTGACAGCAGGGAGCCTCGGCTATGCCCGCACAGACGCGGGGTGGGCGGGGGCCGGACAGCGCCCTGCTCCGGCTACGCGACGCGATGTGCGCCTTGCGCGAGGCCGCGGGCACCCCCTCGTACCGCACGATCTCCCAGGCCGTCAATCGGGACAACTCGCTGCCCGCCACCGCCTCGCACACCACCGTCGGGGAGATCCTGACCGGCCGGAGTCTGACAGGATCTGACACCCTGCACGCCGTCGTCCTGCAGCTGCTGCGGATGAGCGGGGGCGGCGGGGAGGAGCGCCGGCCGGAGGACGAGGTCTGGTCGGAGATCAAGGCCCTGTGGACGCAGGCGGACCAGGAGAAGCGCCGCCCCCTCCCCCAGTCCGTACAGGCATTCGCCTCGGCGTTCCGTGACACGGTCGTCGCCCGGCTGGGCACCGACCTCGACGCCGTCAGCCGCACGCTGCGGATGCGTTTCCCCGGCGCACCGGCCGATACGGTCTCACCGGCCGCGCTGACCGCCGTCGCCCGGGGCGCGCGCGTGCCGGGGCGGGCCGAGATCGATCGGTTGCTCGCGCTGCTGCCCGACGGCCCGGGCCTCTCCCCCGGGGGCCGGCAGGCCTTGATGTGTGCCTACTTCGCCGCCCTCCGTGACAGCGAACCCGCGCGGTACGAGGAGTACCTGGCGGAGGACGAGGGTGCGGCCCGCCACGCGTACACGAGCGCGCTCGAGGAGGAAGTGCGGGCGCTGCGGCGGGAATTACGGGAGACCGATCAGCGGGCGGCCCGCGGTACCTCCCTCGCCCTCCGGCGGACGGGCGACGCCGAGCGGCTCCAGGTCGAGCTGAAGCGCGTCAGGCTGCACGAGTCCACCGCGCTGCGGGAGGCCGAGCGACTGCGGACGGACCTGCGTGTCAACGCCGACCAGGTGCGACGGCTGCAGGACCGGGTGGCCTCGTTGCAGAGCGAACTCACCACGGCCCGGGCGGAGACCTCCCAGGCACACGCCCTCGCCACCCTCAAGGAGGCCGAGGCCACGGTCGCCTCGGCCGCCGGCCACCTCAGCCCCATGACCGGGCCCACCCCGTACGACTCCCCCGTCACCTACGACACCGATTCCTACGGTGGCTACGGCGGCTCCACCGGATTCGCCGCCTCGCCCGTGGACTCGCTCGAATACGCCCATCCATACGGTCTCGGCAAGCCCGAGGTGCCGTGGCCGCATCCGTGGCCTTCGCCCGGGGCCGGCGCGGCGGTTCCCCCGCAGGGCACACCCCGCACGGTGTACGGGTGGGCACTGCTGGTGCCGCCGCGGAGCCCGTCGCCCGCCACCGGGCACCAGCGCGTGCCCTCGGTGCCGACGGGGCGGGAGCTGGAGCCCACCCCGCCGGCCGCGACCGGCCCGTCACTTCCCGTCGGTCCGGCCCCCGGTGGGCATCCGGTCCGGGAGACGGAAGGCGCCCGCACCGACCGGGGGCTGTTCGGGCGGTTGCAGTCGATGTTCCAACCGGGCCACGGCCGGCACGCGCGGCGTCCCCACGAGTGACCGTGACGGCGACGGGACCAGCGGGGCGGCCACGCGGGCCAGGGCCAGGCTCAGCACTTGGGCCGGTCCCGGCGCGCGGCCAGGGAGAACGGGTGCCCGGCCGGGTCGGAGTAGATGCGCACATCGTCGGGGCCGCCGTTGTTCTTCGTGTCCAGCGGCCGGGCGCCGAGGCCTATGGCTTCGCGTTCCGCCTCGTCCATGTCGTCCCGGGCGACGAGAATACGGAGGTGTGCCTGCTGGGAATCGTCCGGTCGTGGCCAACTGGGCGGCGCCAGGCCGTGATCCTTGCGGATCGCCAGGTATGCGCCGTCGAGGCCGACGACCTCGATGAAATCGGGGTCGGCTCCCGGCTGGGTCCGCGCGTCCAGCAGCGTGGCGTAGAACTCCGCCAACGCCTCGGGTTCGGCGCAGTCCAGGACCAGCACACTCGTTTTCGCGACGGTCATCTGTCGTCCCCTCATCACTGTCGGAAGGCCGAGCGGGGTGCGTCTTCGGGACGTCTACCCGTAAACCGGGGCGGCACCGCGGCGGTCCGGGATCCGGGGGCGGCCGCACGTCAGGGGTGCGGGACGGCGGCAGGCACCATGGTGGCATGAGCGTCTTCATCGACATCGCGGGTCTGGCGACCACGGACATCGTCTTCGAGTTGTCCCCGCTTGCCGAGCTGGGCCTCGCCCTGCACACCTTGTCCGAGCCCGGGCACCACCCGGGGCTGGCGGGCTGGGCCACCGCCACGGCCGCCTCGCTGGAGCCCGGTCTCGCGGGGCGCCTGCGCGAAGCCGACTTCCTCTGGCGCAATACGTTCTCCGATCTCTTCATGCCCTTCGCGGGTGTGCGTGGTGGTGACGGCAGGACCCGGGCGACGCTCGCCGAGGAGCTGGCTCTCATGGACCGGCTGGACGACGAGCAGTTCGTCGCGACGGCCTTGGAGTTCTGCAGTCTCGACTCCTACGACACGGGCGGCGCTTCACCGCTCGGCGACCCCGTGGCGCGGGCGCGGGCGTTGGATCTGGCGGCGGCCCGCGGTCCCCAGCAAAGGGAGTTCACCGCACGGCTGTTGCGGGCCCCCGGCTCGGTGCGGGTGTGGATGCGTCGTCTCGTCGAGGACTGCGACTCCGCCTTCTTCGCCGACACCTGGCACCGGGTGCGGGGCAAGCTGGCCGCCGACGCCCGGCACAAGACGGAGTTGCTGCGGCGCAAGGGGCTCGGGCACGCACTGAGCGCGGTCTCGACGGCCCTGATCCTGGAGGAAGGGGGCGGGCGGATCCGGGCCGACAAGCTGTCGGAGGGGCAGGCGACGGCGGTGGATCCCGAGGTGGGGGCGGGTCTCACCTTCGTGCCGTCCCACTTCGGCTGGCCGCATCTGATGATCCTGCACCGGCCCGGGTGGCGTCCGGTCGTCCATTACCCCGTCGGCGGACCCGAACTCCCGGCGCCCACTTCGGTGGAGCTGCTCACGCTGCGGCTCGAAGCCCTGGCCCACCCCGTACGGATACAGCTGTGCCGCAACACGGCCCGGGCCCCGCACACCACGGGAGAGCTGGCCGTCATCCTCGGCATCAGCGCACCCGAGGTCTCCCGCCATCTGGCGGTGCTGCGGAAGGCCGGCCTGATCGTCACGCGCCGCCGCGGCCGGTACGTCATGTACCAGCTCGACATCACCGTGGTGGCCCGGCTCAGCAGCGACTTCCTGGAGGGAATCCTGCGGTAGCCCCGGCGCGGTGCGGAAAGCCGGTCGACGGCGCACCGTGCGGCGGGAGAGACGCGTTCGGCGTGACGGCCGGCGCGCGGTGCCGCCCGGCCGTGTCCGCCCGTGCGCCCGCGGGTAGGCGGCCAGTTGGCCCGGCGTGCGCCGGGTCTCACCCGGGCAACGCTTGTCCGGCGTCCGTGGAAAGGACACACCAGTGATACGTCGCGAGACCACCACATTCGTCCACACCGCCGCCGCGATCGGCACGGTGCTCCTCATGACGGCCGGGGCGGGGGCCGCGCAGGCGGCCCCGGCGGGGACCGCCGCCCCGCACGCGGTCGCCACCTGCAAGACCTCCGACCTCCGGATCTCCTTCCACGACCGGCTCGGCGGCGGGATGAACCACGCCGGCGGCACGCTGGAGCTGCGGAACACCTCCGGCCGTCCCTGCGCGCTGCGCGGCTACCCCGGGCTGGGCCTGGAGAACGCCCGGCACGCCCCGCTGCCCACCCGCACGGTGCGGGGCAGCACCTGGTACGCGGACGACCCCGGCAACAAGGTCGTCCGGCTGCGTCCGGGCGAGGCCGCGCAGGCCAACGTCGCCTGGACCCACTCCGGTACCGAGGCGCGGCGCGCCGGCCATCTGCGGGTGACGCCGCCCGGCGCCACGACCTACCGCACCATCGCGCTGGACGACATCGTCGACCACGGGGAACTCCACGTCACCGCGGTGGCCCACAAGGTCCCCCCGCGCGACTGACACGGCGCCTTCCGTTGCGGCGAACCGGTCATCTTGGGGCGGCCCGCGTGGCGGTGCCCCGCCCCGGGGGAACCTCTTCTTCCCGAGCGCCGGAAGCCGGGCGCGACGCGAACAGAGAGGGCCGGGCATGAGCGACGACTTCGTGCTGGATGTCACCAGGATCCGCGAGGACGCACGGCGGAAGATGGAGGCGGGACCCGTGACCGACTCGTACGGCGTCGACAGCGAACGCGTGATCGATATCCTCAACGACGTCATCGCGACGGAGATGGTGTGCTGGCTGCGCTACACCCGGCACGCCATCTCGGCGACCGGCATCGACCGGGCGCAGGTGGCCGCCGAGTTCACCGAGCACGCCACGCAGGAGATGCAGCACGCCATGAGGGCGGCGGAGCGCGTCTCCCAGCTCGGGGGCGAGCCCGATTTCGATCCGGCGACGCTGGCCCGGCGGGCGCACACCGACTACACCACCCCGTCACCGGACGATCTGAAGCAGATGCTGGAGCACAATCTGCTCGCCGAGCGGATCGTCATCTCCAGCTACCAGGAGATCGTCCGCTGGCTGGGTGACCGCGACCCCACCACGCGCCGACTGCTGGAGTCCATCCTCGAGGAGGAAGAGGAGCACGCCGACGACATCCTCGACCTGCTCGGCACGTGATGCGGTCGCGGTCACCGCGCGCCCCGCCCCGGATCACGGGTCGTGGTGGGTCCGTGCGGTGTCCGGGGAACCGCCCAGCGCCTGGCGTGGCACTCTCGGCTCTTCCGTATCCGGTGCGGTGAACTCCTGGGCGGGCGGGTCACGGCGGCGCCGGTCGCCCAGTGCACCGATGGCGAGGAGGACGCAGGCGACGGCCACCCCGGTGAGGAGGGTGAACGTGGGGGTGGTGGAGCTGAGCATGGCGCCCGCCAGGGTCGCGCCGCCCGCGTAGCCGATGGCGGCGATCGCCCCCATCACCGAGTAGCCGGCGGCCAATGCGGCGGGCTCCAGTCTCTCGCGCACCGCCATGTGCCGGGTGACCTGGGCGCCGGCGTACAGCAGGCCGGCGACCGACAGCGCGGCCACGATGGCCGCGAGGCAGTGGCCGAGGGCCGCGGACATCACACAGCACGCGATGCCGAGCACCAGGACGAGTCCCTGCCGCTGGGGGTGGCCCGGCCAGCGCCGCAGCCCGTAGACCATGGCGCCCAGCACGGCGAAGCCCGATTGCATGGTGAGCATGGGCCCCACCCAGCCGATGGGCGCGCCGCACTCCTCCACCAGCGCGGGCAATGCCAGTTCCGACAGGGCGAACAGGATCAGGGCGGCGGCTCCCGCGAGATAGGCGGGCCAGGCGGGGAGCACGCACCGCAGGAGGGAGGGGCCGGTGCGGACCACCTCTTCGGACTCCCAGCGCATCGGCAGAGCGCGCAGCGCCTTGGCCGCGGTGAAGGCCAGCAGGGCGGCCACCCACAAGGGGGCGCAGAAGGCGAAGTCCAGAGCCAGCCAGCTCACGAGTGCCGGGCCGACGGCCGAGGTGGTGTAGGCCAGCATGGTCTCGGCGCTCAGGACGCGGGGGCGCAGTTGTGCGGGCACCTGGGTGGTGAGCAGCGTGCGCAGACCCGCGGGGCTCGCGGCGGGGGCGGCGCCCGCGAGAGCGGCGAGCGCTGCCAGGAGCACCGGATGGGCGCCCCGCAGCATGCCGAGCGCGGCGAAGGCGACGGCTCCGCCGCCCAGTCCGCAGGCCAGTTGGCCGACGACGCGTTTGGGGCGCAGCCGTGGACCGAGGATAGCCCCGCCCACGACCTCGCCCAGCGTGAACGCCGCGGCGAGGAACGCGCCGAGTGCGTAGCCCCCGGGTTCCTCGCGGACGAGGAAGACGCAGGCCAGCGGCATTATGGCGACGGGCAGTCGGGCGGTGGTCATGACCGCCGCCCAGATCAGCAGGGGACGGGTGACGAGTTCGCGGTATCCGGCGGGATGTGCCGGTCCCGAGGCGGTGTGTCCCATGTCCAGACAGTAGGGTCGCAGTGGATCTCCTCGGGGAAATCTGCAGCGGGGGTCGCCTTGTGGGACGCACGAGGGGGACGCGAGGGGAAAAGACACCCCGTGTGCATGATCCAGCGCGCGGCGCACTGCTCGTGCGCACGGCGCGCACGGCATGGCGCTGGCGCCTCTGGGGCTCGCGCCGCCACGGGGTGGGTGCGGGGTCGTCGCCGCAGCACCGGAGTGATCATATGAACGCCGGTAGGGGCAGCCCGGGGCGGCTGTGAACGGTGGGGAGAACACCGGGGTGACCGCCCCGCACGGTCGCGGCCCCGCACGGCCACGGCCCGCTCCACGGGCGACGTGCGACGCACCGACCGGGACGCGCGCGAGGACACCGCTGCTGCCACCTACCGACGCTGCTCGCGTCGTGGCCGGTCAGCGCCGGAGGTAGAAGCGGGTGGTGGTGCCCTGGGGGTGGGTGTGGGTGCGGACCAGGTCGCTGACGTAGTGGACCATGAGCAGCCCCCGGCCGCCGGGCTGGGACGGCGGGGGCGGACAGCGGCCGGCCAGGGGGGCGCTGATGTGTCCGCGGTCCTCGACCTCGCAGACCAGGTGCTCGCCCTCGGCCCAGACCCGCAGGGTGCCACTACCGCCGCCGTGCACCACGCTGTTGGTGGTCAGCTCCGCCACCGACAGTTCCAGATCGCTGTGCCGGCCGTCGGGCAGCCCGAAGCCCGCCGCGAGCCCGGCGGCGAAGTGCCGGGCGTCGGGGAGGCTCTTGGCGTCGAAGGTGAACGCGGACACCCCGGGCGGTGGGGACAGGGGCTCGTTGTACCGGGCGACGACGCGGTCGGGGGCGTAGGCGTCGCTGGCCCGCTCCCGGCCGCCGTCCCTGACGACGGGGTGGGTGGCCTCGGCGTCGGCGAGCACGGCGGCGGACAGCCGGCCGGTGTCGTAAGGGCACAGGATGGTCACGTCTCGGCCGGTGAACGCGTAGTTGATGAGCGCCTCGTGCTGCACGCACGCCGGGTACTCGTCCGCGGTGCGGCCGGCCCAGATGGGCTCGCCGATGATCCGCACATGACGGTCCTGGTGGGCATCGGCGAAGGCGCGCAGGACGCGGGGGATGATCCGGCCCGGATTGCGCCCGGCCTGCTGCATGTCGATGAGGCGCACCGAGCCGGCCTGCTCGCCCAGGGCGTCGCGGAGCAGCGTGAGGTTCCTCTCGGGAACGGCCACGGCCACCGGCTCCCCCGCGGCCAGTCCGTCCCGGATGAAGGGCACGGTGGCGGCCAGGTATTCGGTATCGCCACGGTAGAAGAGGGCTGGGTGTACGAACGCCTCACCGCTGACTGTCACGCCCGTCACCCCGTCACCTCGATCATCGTCAGATCGGACCAGAACATCTCCAACGCACGACGTAGCGACGGCGGTGGTTCGTGGACGACGATCCGTCTTCCGGCGCGGCCGATCCGCTGGGCCGCCAGGGCCAGGGCGGAGGCGCCCGCGACGTCGACGAAGGTGACGGCCGACAGCTCCAGGTAGGCGTCTCCGCCGCGGGCGAGCAGACGCTCCAACGCGCCCTCCCACTCCGTCTGCGTCGTCAGGCAGATCTCGCCGGAAGCGGACATTCCCGACTGATCCGCGCACGGACGGATGTCGAGAGCGCCCTGCCGTGGCGCGTCACCGCCCGACCGCACCGTATGTGGCCCATCCATGGACTCGCCCCCAGCTTCTGCCGGTGGCCAGTATCGCCTACATTTCCGCGCGAGGAAGACGGTCGCGTCACGAATCCGGCCGTGACCGGTGCGGGCCGAAGGATGGACGGACCGGGGCGAACGGGTGGTTTCACGCCTCGGGGGCCGCCGACGGGGCAGGCGGGTCATGGAGGGTTTCGGACCGACGATGGGTGTGGCATGAGCGAATACGAGCGTTCCCGTACGATGCCCGCGCTGCCCGAGCATGTCTTCGACCAGGCGGCCATGGTGAGCCGGCTCGACAGCTGGCTGCCCTCGGACCTGCATGTGCACGCCCCGCGGGGGCTCCCGGAGGTGACGGTGCACGAGGACCGCACCGGCGAGGACGCGGCCGCGCTGTTCCGGACGTGGCCGGACCGGCTGCGGGTGGAGTGGGGGACCCGGGACGACGCCGGCTATGCCGGGTGGCTCCAGGTGACCGGTGCGGGCGGGGGCGCGAGCGAGGTGACGGTGCACTTGTCCTTCTTCGACGAACGGCACGACCCCGGGGAAGAGGCCGTGCGCACCGCGCTGGAACGGAGTCTGGAGCGGTTGGAGGAGCAAGTGCGCCTCCATGTCGACAACGCGGGATGAGTCCGCGCTCCTGGGCCGGGGCGGGGTCCGTGGGGCCCGCCCGTGCCGCTCCTCCCCCGTTCGCCCCTCGGGTGATTCCGGGCGCGAGGGGGCATGATCGGGGCGGACCGGGGCAAGACGTGTGCCCATGGACGATACATCCGAATCCGAAGTGCACAGCGGCCCGCGCGCAGGGCTCCGTCGCGCTGTCGGCGTGCTGTGCGGGCTCTCCCTCTCGCTCGCCCTGGTGGCGGGATGCGGGGACGACGGCGGGAGCGGCGGCGGGGGGAACGCCACGTCCTCGACGCCGTCCGCCGGCGCGTCGACGGCCACCGGAGGGCTCACCCAGGATCAGGCCGAGCGCAAGGCGCTGGTGCCGGCGGCGAAGGTCGGCTACGAACGTGCCGTGGACGCCGCGACGGAGAAGGTCCCCGGCGGCAGGCTGGTCTCCGTGGAACTGAAGCGCTCGGGCAGTGCCGGTCCGCAGTGGTACACCGAGGTGGCGGCCCCGGACGGCACCGCCCATGTCGTCCGTGTCGACGCCGTCTCCGGCAAGGTCCTGCAGTCGGGGGTGAAGGCGGACCAGGACGACGGGGACAGGCGGGAGCTGACCACCCTGCTGGGCAAGGCGAAGGTGTCGCCGCGGGACGCGGCCGCGACGGCCGTCGGACGGGCCAAGGGCACGGTCACCTCCGTCGAACTCGACGACACGGACAGCGGCGCGGGCATCTGGTCCGTCGACGTCGTGACGACCGGCGACTGGAACAAGACCACGTTCGACGTGGACGCGGCCCATCGCAAGATCCTGCGCGAGCACGTCGACCGCGACTGAGCCGCCCCAGGAACGGCGCCGCACCCGCCGGCCGCCCGGCCGTGCGGGCGGGTGCGGGGAGGGCCGTAGACGTCGCCCGGTGACCGGCCCGGCCGGCCGCGGGCGCCGTCGGCTGGGCCAGCCGGGTGCGGGCGCTGCGCCGTTCGCGGGATGCTGCGCGCGCGGGCCCGGCTCGGTGGCAGGCATGTTGTGGCCGGGCCGCCGCATCAGCGTTCCGTGGGACCCGGCACCACACGGCGGCCTGCCCGGCATACATCCTCACGCGCGTGGCCGTCAGCCCGAGAACGAACGGAGCAACCCATGCGTATGCGACACCAGCTGGCCACCGTCGTGGCGGTACTGGCCGCGAGCGGTACGGCCATCAGCCCCGCCCTGGCGACCTGTCCCCGCACCAGCTCGGCCGACGACACCTTCCTGCGCACCGCGCACCAGGGGAACCTGGCCGAGATCGCCACCGCGATGGACGCCGGCAAGAACGCCACCACGTCCTGTGTGAAGCGGGTCGCCAAGGTCCTCGTCCACGACCACACGAAGATGGACGCCAAGGTCCGCAGGGTGGCGGACAAGCTGGACGTCTCCCTGCCCGGCTCCCCCACGGCCGAGCAGAAGAAGCAGCTCGCGAAGTTGCGGACGAAGGCCCACACCAAGGCGTACGACATGGCGTGGCTCAAGGCACAGGCCGCCGGGCACGAGAAGACACTGGGCCTGATCGACCACGAGTTGAAGTACGGCCACAACGACAAGGTCCGGCACCTGGCGAAGAAGCTCCGGCCCACCGTCGTCATGCACCTCGAACTCGTCCACGGCGGCACCTGCCACGACACGCACAAGGACGGCAACGGCCGTTAGGCACCCGCTCCTCCCCCGCCCCCGGCCGGCGCGAGCAGCGACGGCCGGGGGGCTCGCCCGGCCATGAGCGGCGCCCGGCCCATACCGCGCGCGGCTCGGGGAACGTGTCAGGGCGACGGCGACCCATCGACATGACACGAGCCAAAGGAGTGAGGCAGATGAAGGTCGGCTACAAGCTGGCGACGGAGTCCTTCGGACCGGGCGAGCTGATCCGGCAGGCCGTAGCGGCCGAGCGGGCCGGGTTCGACTTCGTGGAGATGAGTGATCATTTCCATCCCTGGCTGGACAACCAGGGTCATTCGCCGTTCACCTGGACGGTGCTGGGGGCGATCGCGGTGAAGACCGAGCGGATCGGTCTGGTGACGGGCGTGACCTGTCCGACGGTGCGTTACCACCCGGCGATCATCGCGCAGGCCGCCGCCACGCTCGCCCTGGTCTGCGACGGCCGCTTCACCCTCGGCGTGGGGTCCGGGGAACGGCTCAACGAACACGTCGTGGGACCGGGATTCCCCGGCTCGGTGCCGGTGCGCCACGAGATGCTGCGGGAGGCCCTGGAGATCATCCGCTCGCTGTGGCGCGGTGGCTACCGCTCCTACGAGGGCAAGCACCTGCGCCTGGAGGACGCGCGGGTCTTCGACCTGCCGGAGGAACTGCCGCTGATCCCGGTGGCGGCCGGCGGGGCGGCCGCGGCCCGCATCGCCGCCGAACTCGGGGACGGGCTGTTCGCGACCGAGCCGAAGCCGGAACTCGTCCGGCATTACCGCGAGGCCGGTGGCAGCGGACCGTGTTACGCCGAGGTGCCCATGGCGTGGGCGCCCGACGAGCACACCGCCGCCAAAGCCGTGCTGGAGACCTCGCGCTGGGCCGTGACGGGGTGGAAGGTGATGAGCGAGCTGCCCAACCCGGCCAATTTCGCCGCCGCGACGACCACCGTCCGCGAGGAGGACATCCTCGAACAGTTCGCCTGCGGCCCCGACCCGGCCCGCTATGTCGAGGCCGCGCAGCAGTACGTCGACGCCGGTTTCGACCATCTGGTCATGCAGAACGCCGGCCCGGACCCGGAGGGGTTCATCGACTTCTACCAGCGTGAACTCGACCATCGGATCCGGGCGCTCAAGCCGAGCTGACGCTCCCCGGTGGGGCTGTCCCCACCATCGAGGCGGGTGGTGGCGGGATCGCCGGTGCGGCGCGGCCGGGGAAAACTGTTTCCGCACCGCTCGCCCGGCCCCACCCGTAGGGGGAACCCGTATGTCACCCGTCTCACGACGGTCGCTGCTCGCCGCACTGCCCGCCCTGGGGCTGTCCGTCACCGCTCCGCCGGCGCGGGCCGTGGCACCGCCGGACGACCGGGCCGGCTCGGCCGTCGCCGCGCTGGCCCGTGCCTGCCGGCCGCTGCGGTCGACGGAGCCCTCCGGCGACCTCGGCGATCTGCGTCCGCTGGGCGCGATGATCGGTGACGTGCCGGTGGTCGGTCTCGGCGAGGTGGCGCACGGGTCGCACGAGCTGGTCACCCTCAAGCACCGGGTGTTCCGGTACCTGGTGGAGAACAAGGGGTTCACCACCTTCGCGCTGGAGGCGGGCTGGGGCGCCGGGCTGCGGCTCGACGCCTACGTGCGGCACGGCACCGGCGATCCGCGCGCGATCATGGAGACGGAGTTCGGGCAGGGCAAGTGGCCGTGGCACGTCCGCGAGTATCTGGACCTGATCACGTGGATGCGTGAGCACAACGTGCGCCACCCGAGGACACCGGTGCGGTTCATGGGCAACGACCTGGCCTACCCGCGCATCGACGACCTGCTGTTCGAGCGGGTCCTCGGGTACGTCGGCCGACGGCATCCGGCGCTGCGGGCGAGGTTCGACGGGCTCTACGACGCGTTGTGGGCCCATGCGGCCGAAGCCGACTTCAGCGCACTGCCGATCGCCGAGCGCCGCCGGCTGGCGGGCCTGGCCCGGCAGGCCGTGCGCCTCCTGGAGGGGCTGCGCCCCGGTGGCGACCGCACGGCCCACGACTGGGCCGTGCAGCACGCGCGGGTCATCGAGCAGACGGCCACCTTGCTGGCCTTCGACCTCAAGGACCCGGCGAAGCAGCCCGAGGCCATGCGGTACCGCGATGAACTCATGGCGAGGAACACCGCCTGGTGGTACCGGCACACCGGTCACAAGGTCCTGCTGGCCGCGCACAACGGCCATACCGCCTATGAGACCTACGATCCCGCCCACTACCCCGTCACCCAAGGCGCCTACCTGCGAAAGCTGCTCGGTGACGACGGTTACCTCAGTGTGGGCACGACCTTCGGAAGCGGCACCGCCACGGTGCCGGGCGACGACGGGAAGTGGCGGACCGACACGTACGGGCCGCCCAGGGCGGGCAGCAGCGAGGAGGCCCTGGAGCGGGTGGGCCGCCGGACGCGGCACCGCGACTTCCTGGTGGACCTGCGGACCGCGCCCCTGGCGGCCCGCGAGTGGTCGTCGCGGGCCCGCCCCACCCGGGACATCGGGCCGCCCGGAGACCCCTACCGCCCGTTCGCCCTGGGCAGGGGGCACCATGTCCTCATCCATCTGCACGGCTTCCGGGCGGCGCACCCGCTGGGGTGACGGCCATCCGTCAGGAGGCCGTGGCGGCCGGTGGGGCCGGTGGGAACGGGATCTCGGCGAGGACGGGGATCAGCGACTCCTCCTCGTAGTCCAGGTGTGCCGTCAGTTCGCGCGCCATACGGTTCAGCTCGGTACGGAAGCGCACGGGGACGGCGCCGTCGATGTCGGCCAGCAAGGCGGCCAGCTCGCCTTGGAGGTGTGCGACCGTGCGGTGTTCGTCCCGGAGGCGGTCCAGCGCGGCGGCCAGGTGGGGGTGCCGGCTCGCGAGCGCGGGGAAGACATACGCGTCCTCGCTGGTGTGATGGAACTCCAGTGACTGGCAGAACGCCAGGCAGTGCTGCCGGATCTGCAGCGCCAGCCCGGGCACCGGAGGCGTTCCGGGCCCGGTGTGGGCCGCCCGGGCGGCGAAGTGGGCGTCGACCTCGGCGCTCACGTGCCGCAGCTGTGCGCGCAGCCAGGTGTGGACCTCCAGGAGCTTGTCGGCGAGGCTGGCGATCTCGTCCGGTCCCTCCCCGGGGGCGAGCCCGGGGCGCTCCAGTGCCATGACCGGCAGCGTTCGGCCGGTGCCGGCCTGGTAGGCGGCGTATCCCGGTGCCACCCGGGTCACCTGCTCGAACAGCCGGTCACGGCGGGTGCCTTCGGCGGGCACCGCTATCGCCTCGAACGTCTCGGTGCCGAGTTCCACCCGCACCAGCGGGTGGGCGAGCAGGTTGTGGTACCAGGCGGGGTGACGGGGCGCGCCGGCGGCGGAGCCGATGACGAGGAGGATGCCTTCGGCGCGGACGTAACCGAGCGGAACGGTGTGCTTCGCTCCCGACCGCGTGCCGGTGGTGGTGAGAAGGAGGAGGTCGCCGCCTTCGAAGGGGCCGCCGACCTTTCCGTCGTTGGCTCGGAACTCCTCGATGACGGACTGGTTGAAGGAGGTGGGCATGAGGTGTCGGATCTCCAGGAAAATACGCGGGTGGCCGCGCTTGCCCACGGGTCGGGGGGAAGGCGGGACGGGGCCGGCTTCCGGTGAGGGTGGCGCGTCCCGGTTGGCTTTGTCCGCCTCCTGTCGGCAGGATGATCGCCGTGACAGAGATTCGAACGCCCCGACTCATGCTCCGCCGCTGGCGCGAGGACGATCTCGGCCCGATGGCCGACATCAACGCCGACCCGGAGGTCATGCGCTGGGTCGGTGACGGCTCGGTCCGGGATCTGGAGGAGACGGCCGAGGACATCGAGAGGTGGGAGGAGGAGTGGGACGACGAGGGCTTCGGGCTGTTCGCCGTCGAGCTGCTCGCCTCCGGTGAACTGGCCGGATGTGTCGGCCTGTCCGTGCCCGACGCGCTGCCCGGTCTGGAGCACGAGGTCCAGATCGGCTGGCGCCTGGGACGGCAGTTCTGGGGGCAGGGGTACGCGTCCGAAGGGGCCCAGGCGACGCTGGAGTTCGCATTGCAGGAGCGTGGCCTCGACCGTGTCATCGCCCTGTCCCGGCCGGGCGACGACGCCTCCCGGAACGTACTGCGCAAACTGGGCATGGCGCGGGAGCGCGAGATCACCCCTCCCGCGTACGGTTTCCCGCTGGTCGTCCACGCCATCGACCTCACGGAGTTCGCCGCGTAGCGGGTATGACGGCCGTCGGCCGTCGGTGACCGGACGCCGTCGGCCCCCGAGATAGCCGGAGTCGGACGTTCCGCCGCACAAACGTTCTTTCCTCATGCAACCGCACAAGCCCGCAGCTCATCTGTAGAGCTGTGGACGGCGTCAGCCGCCGCGCTGGCGGGCCGCCGAGGCTGTGGCCCGCCGCCTTGTTCCTGTTGCTGGAAAGGTCGACTGACGTGCACCTCGGATCGAGCCGTCGCTCCGTTCTGTTGGTTTCCGCTCTCACGGGCTCCATGCTGCTCACCGCGTGCGGGGGCTCCGGTGGCTCCGGTTCCGATGCCGGAGGGGAAGCCAGAATCACCGTCAGCCCGGCGGGCGGCAAGGACGTCGCACTCGGCTCGCCGATAGCGGTGAAGGCGGACGGCGGACGGCTCACCCGGGTGGAAGTCAAGGACGACAAGGGCAACGAGGTCACCGGGCGGCTGGCGGCCGACGGATCCTCGTGGGCCTCGGACGGCAAGGCCGGGCCGCAGACCACCTACACCGTGCGGGCCACGGCGAAGGGTGGCAAGAACGGCAAGGGCAAGGAGTCCTCCTCCACCGCCATCTTCACCACACGGCAGGCCCCCGCGGTCAACAAGCTCACCAACACGCCGAGCAACGGGCAGACCGTGGGGACGGGCATGCCGGTGTCGATCCTCTTCGACAAGCCGGTGGACGAGAGCAAGCGGGCCGAGATCGAGAAATCCCTCAAGGTCACCACCACGCCCAAGGTGGAAGGCTCCTGGGGATGGGTCAAGGACTGGTCCGGCCAGGACCGGATCGACTGGCGACCCAAGGACTACTGGCCGAGCGGGACCAAGGTCTCCGTCAACGGCTCGCTGTCCGGGATCGACTCCGGAGAGGGCGGTTGGTTCGCGCGGAACTACAACTTCGGCTTCACCATAGGCGCCGACCGCAAGGCCGTCATCGACGTCCCCGGCCACACCCTGACGATGTACGAGAACGGCAAGCCCGTCGGCGACATCAAGGGCTCCGCGGGCTCCCCCACCGACCCCACGCGCGGCGGCGTGCACACGGTGCGCAGCAAGAACGCGGCGGAGACCATGGACTCGGCCACCATCGGTCACGGCAACGAGTGGATGCTGGACTCGAAGTGGGTGACCCATCTGACCGCCTCCGGGACCTTCCTGCACTCGGCGCCCTGGAACAACTCCGTCGGTGTGGTGAACAACAGTCACGGCTGCTTCGGCATGACCACCGGTGACGCCAAGAAGGTCTACGACTTCCTGTCCATCGGCTCCACCGTCGAGGTCAAGGGCACCACCAGCACCAAGAAGACGGATGTCGGCAACGGCCTGGAGGTGTGGCAGGAGAACTGGGAGCAGTGGCACCAGCGCAGCGCGCTGAAGTGATCTCCCGCTGCCACGCGCGGTAGCGACGGGGGCCGTCCGGTGCCACCGTGAGGGCAGGCACCGGGCCCGCGACACCGACGAGGACTCAGGAGGACGTCATGCCCCGGATCACCCCCAGTCTCTGGTTCGACACCGAGGGCAAGGAGGCCGCCGAGTTCTACGTCTCGGTGTTCCCGAACTCCGGGATCAGGCGTGTCTCCTACTACGGCGAGGCCGGCCCACGGCCGGCCGGCACCGTCATGACGGTCGAGTTCGTGCTCGACGGCCAGGCGTACACCGCGATCAACGGCGGTCCCCAGTTCACGTTCGACGAGGCCGTCTCGTTCCAGATCGACTGCGCCGGTCAGGACGAGGTCGACTACTACTGGGCCAGGCTCTCCGAGGGGGGCGAGGAGGGCCCGTGCGGTTGGCTGAAGGACAAATACGGGCTGTCCTGGCAGGTCGTCCCCGCCGCCCTGGAGGAGCTGCTGGCCGATCCGGACGCGGGACGCTCCCAGCGGGCGATGAGGGCCATGCTCGGGATGAAGAAGCTGGACGTGGCCGCGCTGCGGGCCGCCGCGGACGCGGCCTAGGCCGTTTCCGCGGCTGGGCCAAGTGACCTGGGTGCGGGCGGGCCGAACGGGTGCCGTCGCGCCCCGGTGCGTTTAGGCGCCGGGGAACCGGGGACCTCGTCACGGTGCTGATGGGACCCCAGCGAAAGGCCAGGCACCGTGGTGACACCACCCGCCCCCGACCGGTCCACCGGTCCGGCCCGGGCCGGCGACCCCGACCGGTCCACCTCCTCGACGGTGACCCTGCGGGTCAACGGCGTTCCCCGGCGGCTGGCCCTCGACCACCGGACGACGGTACTCGACGCCCTGCGCGAGCACCTGGATCTCACCGGTGCCAAGAAGGGGTGCGACCACGGGCAGTGCGGGGCGTGCACCGTGCTGGTCGACGGACGGCGGGCCAACAGCTGTCTGCTGCCGGCGGTCGCGTACGACGGCGCGGACATCACCACCGTGGAGGGGCTGGCCGACGGTGACACGCTGCATCCGCTCCAGCGGGCGTTCGTCGACCGCGACGGCTTCCAGTGCGGCTACTGCACGCCGGGGCAGCTGTGCTCGGCGGTCGGGGCGATCTCCGAGGCGGCGGCGGGCCACCCGTCGTACGTCACCCCCCTGACGGCCGGTCCCTCCGGCCCGCCCGTCCCCCTCTCCCCCGACGAGATCCGCGAGCGGATGAGCGGCAATCTGTGCCGGTGCGGCGCGTACCCGAACATCGTCGGCGCGATCGAGGACGTGACCCGGTGAGGCCGTTCGCCTACACGCGTGCCGACGATGCCGACGCGGCGATCACCGCCCTGGCCGACAGCCCCGACGGGGTGTTCCTCGGCGGCGGCACGAACCTCGTCGATCTGATGAAGCTGGGCGTGGTCTCCCCCGGTCTCCTGGTGGACGTCAGCCGGCTGCCGCTCGCGGAGATCCGGGAGACGGCGGGCGGCGGCCTGTGGATCGGCGCGGGCGTCCGCAACAGCGACCTCGCCGCCCACCCGGCCGTCCGCACCCGCTATCCGGCGCTGTCCCAGGCGGTGCTGTCGGGCGCGTCCGGGCAGATCCGCAACACCGCCACCACGGGCGGGAACCTGCTCCAGCGCACCCGCTGTCTGTACTTCCAGGACATCGGCAAACCGTGCAACAAGCGTGTTCCCGGCAGCGGCTGCCCGGCGCGTGACGGTGTCCACCGCGACCTCGCCGTCCTCGGCCATTCCGAGGCCTGCGTGGCCACGCACCCGTCCGACATGGCCGTGGCCCTCGCGGCGCTCGACGCCGTCGTGCGGCTGCGGGGTCCCGAGGGGGAACGGGCGGTCGATCTCACGGACTTCCACCGGCTGCCCGGCGACGCACCGCACCTGGACACCGTCATCCGCCCCGCCGAACTCGTCACCGCCGTCGAGCTGCCACCGCCTCCGACGGGCCGGTCCACCTACCGCAAGGTGCGTGACCGCGCCTCGTTCGCCTTCGCCCTGGCCTCCGTCGCGGCGGCGCTCGACGTGCGGGACGGCACCGTCCACGACGTGCGGCTGGCGTTCGGCGGTCTCGCCCACAAACCGTGGCGGGCCCGCACGGCGGAGAGCGCGCTGCGCGGGGCCCGGGCGGTGGAGGAGTCCTTCGCCCGGGCGGCCGACGCCGAGCTGTCGGCCGCCGAACCCCTGCGCGACAACGCCTTCAAGGTGCGTCTCGCGCGCGATCTGGCCGTGCGCGTCCTCAGCGGGCTCGCCGGTGCCGACGGCACCGCCGCAGTCACCGAGGGAACCGCCCCATGAGCGACACGAGCACGCCCGGCCCCGTCCGCGTCGAAGGGCGCGAGAAGGTCACGGGGGCGGCGCGTTACGCCGCCGAACACACCCCGCCCGGCACCGCCTACGCCTGGCCCGTCCCCGCCACGATCGCCTTGGGGCGGGTCGTCTCCGTCGACGCGGGCCGGGCGATGCGGGAGCCCGGTGCCCTCGCCGTCCTGACCCACGAGAACGCCCCGCGGCTGAAGGACGTGGACGACGCCACGCTGCTCGTCCTGCAGAACGACCGGGTGCCGCACCGCGGCTGGTACGTCGCGCTGGCGGTCGCCCGGAGCCTGGAGGCCGCGCGCGCCATGGCCGCCGCGGTGGAGGTCGGTTACGCGGCCGAGGACCACGACGCCGTACTGACCGCGTCCCACCCGGGCCTGTACGTCCCCGACGAGGCCAACGGCGGCTTTCCGGGCAGCCGCGAGCGCGGTGACTTCGACACGGCGTACGAGGCCGCCGTCGTGCGCGTCGACGCCACGTACACCATGACGGGTCTGCACAACCACCCCATGGAGCCGCACGCCACGACCGCCTGGTGGGAGGACGACCGGCTCTTCGCGCACGACTCCAGTCAGGGCACCACCACCGTCCAGAAGACCCTGGCCGAACTCTTCGGGATGGACAAGGAACGGATCACCGTCGTCGCCGAGCACGTGGGCGGCGGCTTCGGCTCCAAGGGCACGCCACGCCCCCAGCTGGTCCTGGCCGCGATGGCCGCCCGGCACGTGCGGACGCCCGTCAAACTCGCGCTGCCCCGGCCGCAGCTCGCGGCGGTCGTCGGGCATCGCCCGCCGGTCGTCCAGCGCGTACGGCTCGGCGCGGGCGGGGACGGCACGATCAGCGCCCTCGCGCACGAGGTCACCACCCAGACCTCCACCGTCCGGCAGTTCGTGGAACAGGCCGCCGCCCCCTCGCGCACCATGTACCTCTCACCGCACAGTCGCACCACCCATCGGGTGGTCGCGCTCGATGTCCCCAGTCCGTCCTGGATGCGGGCGCCCGGCGAGGCCTCGGGGATGTACGCGCTGGAGTGCGCGATGGACGAACTCGCCTGTGCCACCGGGGTGGACCCGGTGGAACTGCGGGTGCGCAACGACACGGCGACCGAGCCGGACAGCGGGAAACCGTTCAGCAGCCGGCACTTGGTGGAGTGTCTGCGGGAGGGCGCGCGACGCTTCGGCTGGCACGAGCGTGACCCGCGTCCGCGCTCGCGCGCCGAGGGCCGTCAGCTGATCGGCACCGGCGTGGCCTCCTCCTGCTACCCCGTCTATGTGTCGCCCTCGTCGGCGCGGGCGCGGGTGGACGCGGACGGCCGCTTCTCCGTACTGGTCAACGCCACGGACATCGGTACGGGCGCCCGTACCGTGCTGACGCAGATCGCGGCCGAGGCGCTGGCCGTGCCGATGGAGCGGGTCACGGTCGAGATCGGCAGCAGCGCGCTGCCCGCCGCCCCGCTCGCCGGGGGCTCCTGCGGGACCGCCTCCTGGGGGTGGGCCGTGCACAAGGCCTGCCGGGCCCTGGCGGATCTGATGGGTGAACACGGGGGTACGGTCCCGCCCGGTGGTCTCACCGCCGGTGCCGACACCTCGGACGACATCGAGTCCGAGCCACGCCACGCGAAGTCCGCCTTCGGAGCGCAGTTCGCCGAGGTGCGGGTCGATGCCGACACCGGCGAGGTCCGGGTGCACCGCCTGCTGGGCGTCTTCGCCGCGGGCCGCGTCCTCAACGCCCGTACCGGGCGCAGCCAGCTCATCGGCGGAATGGTGATGGGCGTGGGGATGGCGCTCCTCGAAGGCAGCACCCTGGACGCCCGCTTCGGTGACTTCGCCGAGCGGGACCTCGCCTCGTACCACGTGCCGTCCTGTGCGGACATCCGCTCCGTCGAGGCGCACTGGATCGACGAGCACGACCCTCATCTGAACCCCATGGGCAGCAAGGGCATCGGTGAGATCGGCATCGTGGGCACGGCCGCGGCGATCGCCAACGCGGTGCACCACGCGACGGGTGTGCGGGTCCGTGACCTGCCTCTCCATCCGGAGAAGCTGCTCTTCTGAGGCCCGGCTGCCCGGCCCTGCCGCACCCCGCCCGGGGGCCTGGGGCCGCCCGGGGGCTTGGGGGCGCACGGCCGGGACTTGAAGTCGTCAGGGCCGGGGCCCGGGGGCGTTCACCCGCCGCGCTTGCCCTCCGGCGGGGCGGTCCCCTCCTCCCCCGGCATCTCCTCGGCGGCCGGTGTCTCGATTTCGCGCCACTCCTGGGCGCGTGTCGGCCTCCCGGATCGGGTCAGCCCTTCCACTTCCTTCTTCAGTTCGTCATCGCGCTTGGCGCCGTGCTTGCTGCTTCCCCGGTCCATTCGTTCCTCCTGATCACCACGTACCCGTGGGCTCGGCCCGCCCAGAGGAAGGCCGAGCGGTCGAGTACCCGGCCCTCCTTGGTGCAAACCGGCCGTGGGCCGTGTCCGGGACGCGGCCGTAGCCCGTGTCCGCGAAGTCGTTCCTGACCCGGCGGGTCAGACGATGGTGCCGCGCCACTGGCCGGACTCGAAGCCACGGGACTCGATGAACGTCTTGAAGCGTTCCAGATCGCCCTTGGCCTGGCGGCGGACGAAGCCGAGCTTGTCACCGACGGTGTCGACGAGGCCCTCGGGGGCGTGGTCGAACTGCAGCATGACCTTGGTACGGGCCGTGTCGAGGCGGTGGAAGGTGACCACACCCGCCTGGCGGACCTCACCGGAGACGGTGGTCCAGGCCACGCGCTCGTCGGGGATCTGCTCGGTGATCTCGGCGTCGAATTCCCGGGTGACGCCGTCGACCTTCGTCACCCAGTGGGTGAGGGTCGGCGTGCGCTGTTCGATGCGCTCGACACCCTGCATGAACTGGGGGAACTCCTCGAACTGGGTCCACTGGTTGTAGGCCGTGGTGACCGGGACGGCGACCTCGATGGATTCCTCGATCTGCGACATGGCGTCTCCTCCTCGGCGTCCTGGCTCGGCGAGCCGGACGGAATGGGTCGGTCCACGACCGGGTGCCCGCGATTTCCCGTCTCAAGTCACCGAGTCGGCACACCGGCGAAATCCGGTGGGACGGCCCCGGCTCCGCGTCATGATCGGCGTTGTGACTCTCGTTCTGGACCGGCCACCTGGGGACCGGTCGGCGCGGATCCCGGCGGCCCGAAGGCGGTCCCGCCCCGCGCTTCCGGCGGCGGATGGTGTCATTCCGTTCGTTAGGATGACGATCTTCAATCTGACCGCATCACACGGGGGTGGGTTCCATCGAGGGAAGCGAAGCCGGCGCACTGCGCCCGCCGACAGCGGACGAACCGAGGGAGATAGCCGGCTACCGGCTGCTGGCCCGGATCGGCGAAGGCGGCATGGGGTCCGTCTATCTCTCGCGCAGCCGCGGGAACCAGCCGGTCGCGCTCAAGATGATCCGCCGGGAGTACGCGGGCGACGTGGAGTTCCGGCGCCGCTTCCAGCAGGAGGTGCGGGCGGCGCGGCGGGTGCGGGGCTACCACCTGGTGCCCGTCGTGGACCACGACGCCGACGGTGCGCAGCCGTGGCTGGCCACGGCGTACGTGCCGGGGCTCCCGCTGGACGACGCGCTGAAGACGTACGGGCCGCTGCCGTTGTCCGCCGCGTTCCAGCTCGTCGGCTGTGTGGCCCGGGGGCTGCACGCCGTGCACGCCGCCGGTGTCATCCACCGTGACCTCAAGCCCGGCAACATCCTGCTCGGCGCGGACGGCCCGTGGGTCATCGACTTCGGCATCGCGCGCGCCGCGGAGGCCACCCGGCTGACGCGTAGTGGCGGTTTCATCGGCACCCCGCAGTTCATGTCGCCCGAGCACGGCATCGGGGCCGAACTCACACCCGCCACCGATGTGTTCTCGCTCGGGCTCATCGCCGCCGTGACGGCCACGGGCCGTCACCCCTACGGCTCGGGCAGTCCGCTGACGGTGGCCACCCAGATCGCCAACACCGCCCAGCGGCCGCCGGATCTGTCCGGTTATCCGGAAGCGCTGCGGGCGGTGCTGGAGCGCTGTCTGGCCGCGGACCCGGCGGCCCGGCCCACGCCGGGTGAGCTGGCGGAGCTGTGCGAGCGGGCGTCGGGCCGACAGGCGCGTGCCTTCGACGGCTGGCTGCCGGCCGATGTCACCACGGCCGTGGCGGCACGTGAGCGCGAGGTGGAACTGCTGCTCACGGGCGCGGAGCCGGAGCCGTCGGCCCCGCCGGAGAGCGAGCCGCGGCGGACGGCCACCTATGTACCCACGCAGGCGTCGGCGCCCGCCGACGGCCACCGGCCCGGTGACTTCGTGCACAGCGCGCCGACGCGGGCCGCGAGCGCGGGTCACACCGCACCGCCCGTGCCGTCCGCGCCGCCCGCATCTCCCGCGACAGGGGCCCCTGCGCCCCTGTGGCGGCGGCGGACCCCGACGGCCATCGCCCTCGCGGTGACGCTGGCCGTCGTGGCCGGTACCGCGTGGGCGCTGTCCGGCGGTGACGGCACGTCCGGGTCGACGGCGGAGGCGGCGGACAAGAGCGCCCATCAGAGCGCACGGCCCGCTCCCGAGGGGAAGGGCAAGAGCGCGGACGCGGCGCCCGCCACCAAGGCCCCCAAGCGCTACGAGGCCCTCTTCACCGACCGTCCGCTGACCATCGCCACTCCCGCCAATTCTTTGGTGGGCGTGGATCTCGACGCGCCGAGGGTGTCACCGCGGGGTGACATCCCCGACCACGATGTCGAACTCACGTACATGTCGCAGTGGTTGTCGTTCCGCAAGGCGACGGCCAAGAGCAAGGGGACGACGCCCGAGGAGTGCCGTCAGGCGGTGGACACCGCGCCGCTGCCCTCGGAACTCACCCGCAAGGGCCTCGTCGAGGAGGGCGTCCTGAAGGAGGGGGACGTGCTGTGCACGGTCACCTCGAAGGGGAACCTCTCGATGTTCAAGATCACTGAGGTGACGCCGACGGGACGCGACCTCGACCCGCCCACGTACGCCGGCACGCTGACGCTGTGGAAGCCGCCCGTCTGACCGGCGCGCGGGGCGGGCTCACGCGGACAGGCGGAAGTGAAGACTGCCGAAGGCGACGTGGTCGCCCGGGCGGACGAGCACGGTGCCGGCGATACGGAGCCCGTTGACGTACGTGCCGTTGCGCGAGCCGAGGTCGGACAGCCGCCAGGAGTCGTTCAGATACCGCAGTTCGGCGTGCCGGCGGGAGACCGTGTCATGGTCGAAGCGCAGATCCGACAGCGGGGAACGGCCGATGCACAACGGCTCGGTGTCCGGCGCGGGGAGGCGCAGCCCGGGCAGGCGCGCCGTGTGCCATGCCTCGCGCAGCCGGACCCCGAGGGCCGAACAACGCGCCACCGCACGGACGATGGCGTCCGAGAGGCTTCTGCGGGCCGGCAGGTCGGCCACGATGACGTCGATCTCGGACCGGCTGCGGGCGGTGAGGACGATCTGCATGCGGTGCATGAACGTGTCGTGCGAGAGCCGGCCCTCGCCGGTGCCGGCCCGCAGCACGTCGAGCGCGCGATCCCGCTCCGCCTCCGACGGTCGCCGGCTCACCTGCGTACGGAAATCGGGAGACGTCATGGGGTGATTGTCCGTCCATCCGGTCCCCGGTGTCCACAGCCGACGGGAAGGACACGGCCCGTCCCGGCGCGGGGCGCGACGGCGGCCCGCGCCGGGGTGGTGTCCTCACCCCGCCGCCGCGAAGAACGGTCCTGATGCCGCCTGTGAGGTGTGATTGGGCGAATGCGGGAGTACGTCCTTTAATAGGGACCTTATGTTCTCTCCGCGTTCCTTGATCACATATCCGCGCATGGTGCGCCACGCCTCCGCGCTCGGCGTGGGGCTGCCGCCCGACGAGGCCGTCGTCGTCGACGCCCCGGACGCGCCGCTGCGTTCCGCGCTCGTCGCGGCCGCCTCCGGCGACTTCGGTGCGGCCCGTGACCTGCTCGCCGCCACCCGCCTCGACATGCGGTGGGAGCGCCGCGACCGTTGCGTCGCGGACCTGGCCTCGTTCGCGCTGCACAACCCCGGCTGGCTGGACGCCTGGCTGACGGCGGTGCCCGGGGACCCGGACGCCATGCTGGTGAAGGCGGACCTGTGCGTCCAGCAGGCGTGGGAGATCCGCAGCTCGGCGCGGGCCGACGAGGTGAGCGAGGACCGGTTCCGCGGCTTCTTCGCACTGCTGGAGGACGCCGTCCCGGTGATCGGGGCGGCCGTCGAACTCAACCCCGCCGACCCGGTTCCCTGGCGGGTCGCGCTCACGCACGCGCGCGGCTGCCAGGCCCCGCGTGAGATCTTCGACAGCTACTGGGAGGAGGCCACGGCCCGCTCCCCCCATCACTTCGGCTGCCACTCGACGGCCCTGCAGTACCTGTGCGACAAGTGGTACGGCTCGCACGAGGAGATGTTCGCGTTCGCCGAGCGCGCGGCCGATCAGGCACTGCCCCCGTCCAAGCTGAGATCGCTGCCGCTGCAAGCAGCCGTCGAGTACGTCGTCGTGGCCTCCGCCGTCGCGGACGGGCCGATCGCCCCGGCCCGGATCGACGCCGCGATCCAACGGGCCCTGGAGATGGTCGCGCACTACGAGGCGGGGGACCCGGAGGTCGCCGACGTGCGCAACCACCTGGCCCTGATGCTGGCGAACGCGGGCCGTTGGGCGGAGTCGCTCGAGCAGTTCCGGGCCATCGGCGTGCACGCCACCGAGTTTCCCTGGGCCTATGTGGGGGACCCGCGTCAGGAGTTCCTGGAATTCCGCACCGGGGTACGGATGCGGGTCGCGGGAGCCACCCCGTTCTTCGGCCGGCCCCCGCAGCCGGCCGCGGTGCCCGCCCCCGGCCCGGCCGGTGCGATGACCGCCGGGACGCGGACCGCCGACGGGTCCTACCCGTCGGCGGAACACCGCTCCCTCGCCGTGGTCTCCGCGACCCTCGACACGGTCGCCGAGGCGAACCTCAGCTCGGGGCCGCCCCTGCGCGTGGCCACGGCGGCCAACGGCTGGCACACCCTGGTGGAGATAGCGCTCCATCCCGACCCCGCGCGCCGCGGCTCACCACACACCCGGGACCGGCTCTTCACCGCGGCGGGCACCTTCACCACCCGGGAGCGGTGGCCCGCCCTGATAGTCCACCGGTCGGGAGACCGGCACGGCTTCACCCTGGTGCACCAGGGCAAGCGACTGGCCGAACACCACTGGGACCCGGCCGCCCCCGTCCCCGACCTCGACCGGGTGACGGCCACGGCCCAGGCGTTGGCCACCACCTACGACCTCGCGGACGTCCGTCCGCTCATCGCCCTGCTGCGCGGCTCCGACGACGCCCCGCGCCGCGAGGCGGACCTCCTCACGGCCCTGCGCATACCGCCTCTGCCCGCGGCCTTCGGGTCCCGCGCGGAGGCGCTCACCGAGCTGCCCGACGCCCGGATCCTCACCCGCCCCGGCGCGATGGGCGACTGGGAGAAGGCCGCCACCGACGGCCAGGCACCCCACCGCGTCTACACCGTGCGCAAGCCCTGGCACTGGTGGACGCCGCGCCTGCTGTTCCTGCCGCTCTGCATCACGATGGCGGTCTGGGGCTGGACGTCGGACGACGTGATGTTCCTGCGCCCGCTGCTCGCGACCCTCTCGGCGCTCTACGTCGGCGCCCAACTGACCGGCGCCTGGCGCCGCCGGCCCCGCGGGTGAGTTGCGGTAGGCCACTGCGGGCCCGTGGCGCCCGCAGCGGCGGTTGACCCACCGGAGGCCGGGGCCGTACCGGTCGGCTCGTGGGGCGGTACGGCCCCGGTACGCCTACCGGGGCCGTCGCTCCTCCGTGGACGCGGTGGTGGGCCTGGTTCCGATGACGACGGTGGCGTCGAGGTCGTCGCAGTCGACCACGCGTGGGACCAGGCCGTTGGCGGCGAAGGCTTCGACGGTTCGCGGTGCCTGACGCTCGCTCGTCTCGATCAGCAGGTGACCGCCCAATGCCAGCCACAGCGGTGCCGCCGCGGTCACCCGTCGTTGGACGTCCAGCCCGTCCGCGCCGCCGTCGAGCGACACGAGGGGCTCGTACAGGCGGGCTTCCGGGGGCAGCAGGCCGATCGCCTCGGTCGGTACGTAGGGCGCGTTCGCCACGAGGACGTCGACGCGGCCCCGCAGGGTGGTGGGCAGGGCGTCGTAGAGGTCGCCTTCGTAGACCCGGCCACCGGACGCGGCGAGGTTGCCGCGGGCGCAGCGCACGGCGGCGGGGTCGATGTCGGCGGCGTGCAACTCGACCTCGTCCAGGGCCGCGCCCACCGCGGCGCCGACCGCGCCCGAGCCGCAGCACAGATCGACGACGACGGCGCGCGGACGGTTGTGGTCCCGGCCCCCGTGGGCGGTCCCGGCGGCGGTGGCCGTGGCCTGCCGGGCGAGGGCCACGGCCTGTTCGGCGAGGAACTCGGTGCGGCGGCGGGGTACGAAGACGCCGGGGTCGACGGCTATGCGCAGGCCGTGGAACTCCGCCCAGCCCAGGACGTGTTCGAGGGGAAGGCCGGCGACCCGGCGGTCCACCATGGCGGCGAGGTCGGCGGAGGTCCGTGCCGTGGAGAGAAGCAGTTCCGCCTCGTCCTCGGCGAAGACACAGCCGCCGGCGCGGAGCCTGGTGATGATGACCGAGCGGGAGAGACCGGAAAGATCGGTAAGACCGGAGAGAGGGGAGAGCGATGACGGGGAGACCGACATGGGAAGCCTTTCGGGATACCGAAGGGCGCTCTCCCGGTCACTGTGTCAAGTGGACCGTACAGCCGTGAGATGAGAGCACCCAGCCTGCTACAGCGGTAATGGGTCTCACCTCCTGGGTCGTTCCGTACTGGAGCCGACAACATTACATGATCGGCACCTGGAGGCGAATACCTCGGCCCGACGCTGACATCGAACCACCGCGCCCCGGCCCCCGCACCTACGCGCGATCGGGGGCGGGGGATGATCGGGGTGTGCGGACAGGGACAGCGGGCATCGGCGGACACGAGTCGTATGGGCTCGGGGTGACGGTTTCGGCGTTGCTGGCCGAGCTGGGGTTCGCGGCCGCCGCCCTGTGGTCCTGGGGAGCGGCCCACCCCGGGCCCGGGGAGGACAGCGGTGCTCTGGTCGTCGTCGCGGTCCTGCCCGTCCTTCTGCCGGTCGTGGCCGGGGTGGCCCTGGTCCTCGCGCTGACTTTGGTGATGCCCACGGTCGCGTTGGCCCGCCTGGCGGGCGGGCGGTGGGGTGGAGCGGGGGCCTGGTGGTGGGTACCCGCCGCGGCCTCGGTGGTGTCGGCAGCCGTGATCGCCGTCGTGGGGTCGTGGGCCGGGTGGTGCGGGAACGTGGCGGCGCCGCACGTCTACCTGTGGTGGTGGCTCGCGGTGACGGCTCTCATCGTCCCCGCCGGTCTGCTGGCCCGGCTCGCCCGGCGCCGCGCCGCCGAGGGGCGGCGGCTGCGGGCGCGCACGGTGCTGTTCGGCGGCTGCGGGGGCGTGACGGTCTTCTTCGGGGTGCTGCTGACCGTCGCGATCGTGGTGGAGTCCGCCGTCGGCTGACGCGGGCACCCCGTGGCCGTCCCTCCGCCTCGGCGCCGGACTCGCCCGCGGTGGCCGGCGGCCCGCCGTGGTGTGGCCGCCTACGATGCCGTCATGGCCACGTTCCTGATCGAACGCCAGTCACGGTTGTCCGTTGACGCCGCGTGGCGCCGGCTCACCCGCTGGGAGGACCACGCGGCGCATGTCCCGTGCACGCGGATCGTGGTGGTGACGCCGCACCGGCTCGGGGTGGGGACGAGGTTCGTGGCCCGGACGGGGGTGGGACCCGTCGGCTTCGACGACACCATGGACGTCGTCCGCTGGCAGCTCCCCTCCGCCGCCGTCCCCGGCCGCTGCCGGCTGGAGAAGCGGGGTTCGGTGGTCACCGGCTGGGCCGAGCTGGAGGTACGCGCGCACGGCGGGGGTTCGCGGGTGGTCTGGGAAGAAGACCTCCGCATCCATGGGTTGCCGCGGCTGTTCGACCCACTGATCGCCTGCTCGGGCCGGCTGATCTTCGGCAGGGTGGTGCGTCGTCTGCTGGACGGCTGACGCCCCCGGTTCGCGGTCGGCGCCCGGGATGAGGAATACGCCGGGGCTTCCCGGCAACGCGAAGAGGAAGAAGCCGATCCGACCGCGACCGAGGGAGTTGCCACGTGAACTGGCGACAAGACGCCGCCTGCCGGGAAGAGGACCCCGACCTGTTCTTCCCCGTCGGCACCACGGGCCCCGCCGTCACGCAGACCGAGGACGCCAAGTCCGTGTGCCGTCGTTGCCCCGTCATGGAACAGTGCCTGGGGTGGGCCATGAACTCCGGTCAGGAGTACGGGGTGTGGGGCGGTACGAGTGAGAAGGACCGACAGGCCATCCGTACGGGACGAAGGCAGTATGCCGCCAGCGCGCGTTGAGGCGATCGCCCTCGCGTGTCCGTGGGTTCGGGGGGGGGGGGGGGGGGGGGGGGGGGGAAAAAAAAAAAAAGAAAAAAACAAAAAAGAGGAGAGGAGGAGAGGGGGGAAGGAG